>NZ_CP133465.1:430000-1630000 GCF_031191185.1 Prevotella nigrescens
TACGGCTACCTTGTTACGACTTAGCCCCAATCACCGGTCTTGCCCTAGGTCGCTCCTCGCGGTCACGAACTTCAGGCACCCCCGGCTTTCATGGCTTGACGGGCGGTGTGTACAAGGCCCGGGAACGTATTCACCGCGCCATGGCTGATGCGCGATTACTAGCGAATCCAGCTTCGTGGGGTCGGGTTGCAGACCCCAGTCCGAACTGGGACCGGATTTCAAGATTGGATGCAACTTGCATTGCACCGTCCCTCTGTACCGGCCATTGTAACACGTGTGTAGCCCCGGACGTAAGGGCCGTGCTGATTTGACGTCATCCCCACCTTCCTCGCACCTTGCGGTGGCAGTGTCCCCAGAGTGCCCGGCATAACCCGATGGCAACTGGGAAAGGGGGTTGCGCTCGTTATGGCACTTAAGCCGACACCTCACGGCACGAGCTGACGACAACCATGCAGCACCTTCACAGACGCCCCGAAGGGAAGCCCACGTCTCTGTGGGCTGCGACTGCAATTCAAGCCCGGGTAAGGTTCCTCGCGTATCATCGAATTAAACCACATGTTCCTCCGCTTGTGCGGGCCCCCGTCAATTCCTTTGAGTTTCACCGTTGCCGGCGTACTCCCCAGGTGGGATGCTTAATGCTTTCGCTTGGCCGCAGGCGCAGGGCGCCAACGGCGGGCATCCATCGTTTACTGTGCGGACTACCAGGGTATCTAATCCTGTTCGATACCCGCACCTTCGAGCTTAAGCGTCAGTAACACTCCCGCAGGCTGCCTTCGCGATCGGAGTTCCTCATGATATCTAAGCATTTCACCGCTACACCATGAATTCCGCCTGCGCTGCGTGTACTCAAGTCTGACAGTTCGCGCTGCAAGTTAAATGTTGAGCACCTAAATTTCACAACACGCTTAACAGACCGCCTACACTCCCTTTAAACCCAATAAATCCGGATAACGCCCGGACCTTCCGTATTACCGCGGCTGCTGGCACGGAATTAGCCGGTCCTTATTCATGAGGTACATGCAATGGCGCACACGTGCGCCACTTTATTCCCACATAAAAGCAGTTTACAACCCATAGGGCCGTCATCCTGCACGCTACTTGGCTGGTTCAGACTTGCGTCCATTGACCAATATTCCTCACTGCTGCCTCCCGTAGGAGTTTGGACCGTGTCTCAGTTCCAATGTGGGGGACCTTCCTCTCAGAACCCCTACTGATCGTCGCCTTGGTGGGCCGTTGCCCCGCCAACTAGCTAATCAGACGCATCCCCATCCCTTACCGGAAAAACCTTTGTTTCATATCGGATGCCGTCAATGAAACACATCGGGTATTAGGCCGTCTTTCAACGGGGTATCCCCAAGTAAGGGGCAGGTTGGATACGCGATACTCACCCGTGCGCCGGTCGACGTCCAGAATGTGCAAGCACATAATGCCGTTTCCCCACGACTTGCATGTGTTAAGCCTGTAGCCAGCGTTCATCCTGAGCCAGGATCAAACTCTCCATTGTAAAATATCTCTCATGGAACGGGAACACGAATGGCACGAAGGCCATCGGAATGCCCGTCCCGTAATCTGCCCGGGACCAATTATCAATTGGCATAAAGTTCATGCACCTAAAAAATGACAAGGTCGTTTCTTTTACCCATCTGCCGTCCCGAAAGGAGCGGCAGACGCTTCTCGTACTACTTCTCTGTCCATGTAAATCCTATCAAAGAACGATGCCCAACGACGGCACGACAAACGCGCCGGCCGTAAAAGCGAGTGCAAAGGTAGGACAAAAAATAATAACAACCAAACTTTTCGCAGAAAAAAATGATTTTTTTGCAAAATGTACACTTATACTAATCCTGGCGGCATAAGACAACAAGGACATACATTATTGTATATAATATACAGAGTGACCTGTACTGATATAAATAGACACATTTATAACAACAATACTCCGTCAATTTTTATGCTGCGTCAGCATCGAAACTAAATGTCTCATTAATACTTTCTTTATTTAATGTCGTGTTCGGGTTTTTCTCGAACACGTCAATAATTCGTTGTGCGTAATAGGCATTGATCATCTTCGCTTTAAGGCGACCGATGGACGTGCCAAGTTCCTTGCACATGATTTTGGCCACATTGAGTGCCGTGAATGAAGAGTTGAAGGCAAAGTCAAGTTTTCTCTTGTCGCGTGCCTGACAATCTGTAAGGCCGAGGAACTGCTTTGCGTCGCGAAAGCAGAACTCCTCTTGGAACCGTGTGGTGTAATATTCCACCACGTCGCGTCCGCTCATGTTCTCATCCGTAGCGAAGTACAGACGGCGGGCACCGTTGGGCAACTCGTGGATGACAAGCGAAACGACCCTGTGCAAGGACTTGCACCATGCCTTGAGCGCATAAGCCTTGCCGGAGGTCTCCTCCAGCTCAAGCATTTCGACTTTAGACATATCGATGTTCCTCACGTCAATCTTGTCACCTTTGACACGGGGACGGCCGGGCTTTCCCGTGGGTTCCCCGTCCCATGTGTAGAACAAGGCTGCGTCGTGACGCAAGCGGCTCACAACATGGAATCCCATCTTCATTACCTTGTCGATGAAAGGCCTTTTGGAGAAGGCTGAGTCGGCGACAAGAACCTTGCAGATACGCTGCAGTCTTACCTTGTCGTCCTCCAACACCTTGGCATACCAGTCATACAGGCTCATCTCTTTTTTCTCCCCGCCTTTTTCCAATGTGGTCTGCACAGCCTTGAGCATCATACACTCATGCAGGTCCACGTCTATCACCCCGATGCCGAGGATCTCAAGACCGTGCTTTACCGCACCTGCACAGCCCGACCAGAACGCACCCACGTATGGGGTATGCTTCCCAGCCTTCTTGATGAAGCTTGGATCAATAACGATGGCATTGCGACCCTTACCCTCCCTGAAGGTGAAAGCACTCAGCCACATGTTCATCTCAAGCCAGTTCACGCTGCGCTCTGCCGTCTGCCGATAGCATTGCTCGACACGCTTTCCATAGCGTCCCATCTGCGTGAAATTGCATCTCCTTGGGATGACCATCAAAAGAAAAAGCATTTCCATGGCGTTTGTTTGAATACTTTCGTTTAACTTTGCTCCATCTTCAGCACTAAATGCTGCTTTGCAGAGCCTCATATATCGGCTAATCAAGTTGGTTATCAGCATAAACTTTATGTTTCTTTCTCAATCCATAAAGTTACTGAAAATCAACCAGATATCCGATTTTATTATGTTATATATTATTATTTAATCTACTCTTTTTCAGAGACCTGTCATGTTATCTTTCTGCCACAATTTATGTTGGCTTTTGGGTGAAAGCTTCATAAACTGCGAAAATTTAACGGACTATTGTAACAAATAAATAAATGTGTAAAAATTATGAGTAAAAGCCAATATGGAACAAAAGTTTTAGATATCTGTCACGAGAGTTTCAGATATCTAAAATAGTAGTTTTATATATCTGTTTTTCCACCTTTTTATTATGAGATAATAAACAGAAAACCAAAAGAAATATAAAAAAAGATTACTTATTTGCATTTATCGAAGCTTTAAAGTACATTTGCACAAAAATTATTGACATGCACCACTTTCAGAGAAGTTGGCACATCTCTTGTTCAAGAATAAAAAGAAACAATTACAAATATAAAAAGAGGAATTATGGAGTTTGACAATTTTTCGAGCGCAAATAACGAGCGCTTCAACGAATTAGAAGCATCGCATACATGGTCTTTGCTTATGCGCAAAGTCTACACATGGATGGCGATGGCACTTACTATTACAGGTGCTGTGGCATACGGAGTTAGTAACTCTGAGGCGATGTTGACTATGCTTTATAGCGGTATGGGACCAATATTGATTTGTAGTTTAGCCGAACTTGGTATTGTTGTCTACCTTTCTTCACGTATAGAGAAGCTATCGTTAACGACTGCCACAATGTGGTTTATCATTTTTGCTATTCTAAACGGAGTTACATTGGGTGCAATTTTCTTAATTTACACTCTGACTTCCATCGCCCAGACTTTCTTTGTTACAGCAGGGACATTCGCTGCAATGGCTATTGTGGGTAGCACAACAAAGAAAGATCTAACCCAGATAGGCGGTATCTTATTTATGGCGCTTATAGGTTTAATTATTGCAGTTATAGTAAACGTCTTCTTGCACAGTTCGATGTTTAACTTGATTGTCAGTGGTATAGGTGTATTAATCTTTACAGGATTGACTGCTTGGGATGCACAAAAAATTAAAGAAATGGTAAAGCAAGCGCCTGATGCAAATGAGTCAGCACAAAAGATTGCGCTGTTGGGTTCGCTAAGTCTGTACTTAGATTTCATCAACCTTTTCCTTTATTTACTTCGGTTCTTAGGAAGGAGAAACTAAGGAAAAGATTACTAAGAAAGCGAACAGGCAGATGCACAACTCTTAAGAAGTGCATCTGTAGATTTGTTTACGTCAATAGATTATTCTCATCGTGTATTTTTCGATTAGAAAATAACTAAATAAAAAGAAAACAACAATGAAGAAAACATTAAACAAAATGATGCTGGTGACATTCAGCAGCATTGCATTACTTGGCATTACATCGTGCAATCTTGACAATAATAAAGATAATAAGGGACTTACACCAGCCGAAGTCAAAGTCGCATACGAAAGCGTAAAAGGAAACTATACGGGAAAAGTCTTTTTCAACAGGCTTAACGAAAGTGCAACATCTCTCGAAAGGGACAGTTTACCAGTTTCTGCAACCATTAATACCGACTCAACGCTTATTATCAATAATCTTCCAATGAAAGTACTCACGGGTCAATTAGAGAATAAAGACTTAAAGAACTCTATTGAGAGTTTAGGAACAACCAATTTGAAATGTTATATAGGTTTCGTTAAGAAAGATCCAGTAACGTTCTTGGTAAACCCTACCCCGCTTTCACTCAACATAAACTATAAGGGCAAGGCACAGTTGTTTAAGACAAGCTTCTTCTTGAACAATAGGAATTCTTTTGCTCAAGTTACTGGAAAGAATAAACTTACAATGCAAATCGTCCAATCAGCCAATATGTATCTTGACGACCATCTCGCAACCAGTAGAGCAAACAACACTGCATTACTCTTCAGATTAGAACACAGATAAGTAAAGCGTAAACATAGAAGCACTGTTGGTATTCTGTATTAACAGGATACCAAACAATATTTATTATTTACAGAATTCTATTGATATTCCGTTAGGGGGGAGACAGAACCACAACGTCCGTCTCCTCCCTCTTCTACTAACTAACTTTTACGTCCATTCACAACAAGCCAGTTTCCTAAATTCGCCTATATTTATTTTGTTGTTCAATCTATTTAAAGTAACTTTGCACTCATTATTACATTATAATAATGTCGAACGAGAATACTTTCAAACTTTTAAGCAAAATTGATTCGCCTGCCGATTTAAGAAAATTGAGCATTGACGAGCTACCAACCTTATGCGACGAACTTCGTAAAGACATAATTCAAGAAGTAGCTGTTAATCCAGGACACCTCGCATCGAGCCTTGGCGCAATCGAAATTACCGTAGCCTGTCATTACGTTTTCAATACGCCTGAAGACAGAGTAGTGTGGGACGTGGGACATCAGGCATACGGACACAAGATTTTAACGCATCGTCGCGAATGCTTCTGCGAAAACAGAAAGAAAGATGGACTTATGCCTTTCCCCTCTCCAAAAGAAAGCGAATACGACACGTTTACTTGTGGGCATGCTTCCAATTCCATTTCGGCAGCATTAGGAATGGCAGTAGCTGCCAAGATGACAAACCACCCCGAACGCCACGTAGTAGCCATTATCGGCGACGGTGCAATGAGCGGTGGCTTGGCTTTTGAGGGTTTGAACAATGCTTCGAGCCAGCCCAACGACTTGCTCATCATCTTGAACGACAACGATATGTCGATAGACAGAGCCGTTGGCGGTATGCAACAATACCTGCTCAACCTCGATACCAACGAAACTTACAACAGGCTTCGTTTCAAGGCGTCGCAATGGTTGCATGCCAAAGGCATACTGAACGACAAGCGACGCAAGGGCATTATTCGCCTGAACAATGCCATCAAGTCGGCTCTTGCCCAACAGCAGAACCTCTTCGAGGGTATGGATATACGCTACTTCGGCCCATTCGACGGGCACGATGTCAAGGAAGTGGTAAGGGTGTTGAACCAACTTAAAAATATGAAAGGACCGAAACTGCTGCACCTGCACACCACGAAAGGCAAGGGATACAAACCTGCCGAGAAGAGCGCAACAGTGTGGCACGCACCTGGAAAGTTCGACCCCGAAACAGGACAGCGTCTTGTGCAGGACAACAGCAATAAGCCACCAAAGTTCCAAGATGTGTTTGGGCATACCCTTTTAGAGCTTGCAAGAAGCAATCCACGCATTGTTGGCGTTACGCCTGCCATGCCGACGGGGTGCTCGATGAACATTATGATGAAGGAAATGCCCGACCGCACCTTCGACGTTGGCATAGCCGAGGGGCACGCCATGACTTTCTCGGCAGGCATGGCAAAGGACGGCTTGCAACCATTCTGCAACATTTACAGTTCTTTCGCACAGCGCGCTTACGACAATATCATTCACGATGCCGCCATCTTGAACCTCCCCGTTGTGCTCTGCTTAGACCGCGCAGGACTCGTTGGCGAAGACGGTGCAACCCACCACGGTGCTTTCGACATGGCTTTCTTGCGTCCTATCCCGAACGTTACCATTGCTTCGCCAATGGACGAACGCGAATTGCGCCGGCTTATGTTTACTGCCCAACTGCCCGAAAAGGGCTTCTTCGTGATAAGATACCCTCGTGGCAGCGGTGCATTGATGGATTGGCAATGCCCATTAGAGGAAGTAAAGGTGGGCACAGGACGTAAACTTTACGACAAGACTTTCGGCACCGACCAGGAGAAAGCCGCGAAAAGCATAGCCGTCCTTACCATTGGCCCTGTGGGAAACGATGCGCTGAAAGCCATCGAAGAGCTGGAACAAGAAAACAAGTGCACAGGTCGCATTGCCCACTACGATATGCGTTTCCTGAAGCCAATAGACGAAAACATACTCGAAGAGGTTGGACAGAACTTCTCGGAAGTCATCACTGTGGAAGACGGGGCGAAGAACGGTGGACTTGGAACAGCCGTCATGGAATGGCTGAACGAGCACAACCACAACATACACGTGCAAAGGTTAGCCCTTCCCGACGAATTTATCGAGCAGGGAACAGTGCAGCAACTCCGCCAATTGTGCGGAATTGACAAGGACAGCATAAAGCGGGAAATAGAAAAAAGATTGTAAGCAACACACACAGAACAAAGGTATGAAGATAATTATAGCAGGAGCATACGCCATTGGAACTTATCTGGCACAGTTTCTTTCTCGCAACAAGTACGACATCATACTTATTGACGAGCAAGAAGAGAACTTGAACAAGATTGGTCAGAACTACGACCTTCTTACGTTGCAAGGGAAGCCGACAAGCATAAAAGTGCTGCAGGAAGCAGGTGTAAAGCATGCTGACCTCTTTATTGCGGTAGACCCCAAAGAGACCATCAACATAACAGCCTGCACCATGGCACACAATCTCGGAGCAAAAAAGACTGTGGCTAAGATTGACAACCCCGAATACATGGAGCCTAAGAACCAAGAGCTTTTCAAGCAGTTGGGCATCGACAGCCTCATCTACCCCGAACTCTTGGCGGCAAAAGACATTATAAACGGACTGAAGATGTCGTGGGTCCGCCAGCGATGGGACGTCCAAGACGGGGCGTTGGTCATGCTGGGCATAAAGCTCCGCAAGACTTGCGAGATATTAGACCAGCCACTCAGGGACATAAGCGGGCCGGACGACCCTTACCATGTTGTGGCCATCAAGCGCAAGAACGAAACCATCATTCCCGGTGGTAACGAGACACTGCAGCAGGAAGACCTCGCCTACTTCATGACGACCAAGGAATACATACCCTACATACGCAAGCTCACCGGCAAGGAGCACTATGTAGACGTGAAGAACGTAATGATTATGGGCGGTGGGCGCACGGCTGTCCGTTCGGTAAAGATAATGCCCGAATACATGGACGTGAAGGTTATAGAAAGAAGCATCGACCGTTGCGAATACCTGAACGAAATGTTCGACGAGTCGCAGCTTGTCATCAATGGCGACGGGCGCGACACCGACCTGCTCGTAGAAGAGGGTATCCGCCACACGCAAGCCTTCGTTGCACTTACGCCGAATGCCGAGACGAACATACTTGCATGCCTGGCTGCAAAGAGCCTGGGTGTCAAGAAGACCATTGCGGCGGTAGAGAACTTCGACTATGTAGACATGGCAGCCAACCTGGACATCGGCACCATCATCAACAAGAAGGCGATTGCCGCAAGTTATATCTACCAGATGCTGCTCGACGCCAATGTAGACAACGTGCGCTTCCTTATGTCCGTCGATGCCGACGTTGCCGAATTCATTCCCGTGCAAGGCTCGAAGATAACGCAGAAGCCCATCAAGGACATGAACCTGCCAAGCGGAATGACCATCGGCGGACTGGTACGGCACGGCGAGGGCATGCTCGTTTCGGGCAATACGCAGATTGAAGCGGGCGACATAGTAGTCGTGTTCTGCTACAACACCAACATGAAGAAGGTGGAACAACTGTTCAACTAAAGACGGAAGGAGAGGTTAGCAATGCTCAATCTAAAGACCATTTCAAAGATTTTAGGGGCGCTTCTGGGAATAGAGGCGCTGCTGATGTCGCTTTGCCTGACAGTGTCATTGCTGTATCAGGGCAACGATGTAACGGCGTTCATCTGGGCAATACTCATCACCATAGCCGCGGGAACGTGCTTCCGCCTCATGGGCAGGCATGCCGACAACACCATCGGGCGGAGGGACGCCTACTTCGTGGTGGCAGTAGCATGGGTCATATTCTCGCTCTTCGGCACCCTGCCTTTCCTTATCAGCGGCTATATCCCGGACTTCACCAATGCCTTTTTCGAGACGATGTCGGGCTTTACCACCACCGGTGCCACCATCGTGGACTATCCCGAACGTTTTCCAAAGGGGCTGCTCTTCTGGCGCTCGCTGACACAGTGGATAGGTGGCTTGGGCATAGTCTTCTTTACCATTGCCATTCTGCCTTCGCTCGTCGGCGGTTCGCTCAAGGTGTTTGCAGCAGAGTCTACCGGGCCGATCAAGAGCAAGCTGCACCCCCGCCTCAGCACGGGAGCCAAGTGGATATGGATGGTCTATCTCGTCCTCACGACTGCATGTGTGGTAAGCTATAAGCTGTGCGGCATGACCTGGTTCGACTCTTTCAACTATGCCATGACCAGTACGGCTACGGGCGGCTTTGCAACGGAGAGCGGCTCAATCGCAACTTTCCATTCTCCTGCGGGCGAGTATGTGTGCACCATCTTCTGCTTCCTTTCGGGCGTGAACTTCACCTTGCTCTACACCTCTGTGGCAGGCTTCAGGTTCAGGCAACTGTTCAGGAACAGCGAGTTCAAGTTCTACACGATGATGATTGCGGCCTTCACCCTCTTCATCATGCTGGAACTTATTTTCCAGCGCAACTACGAGGTGGAGCACGCCTTCCGCAGCTCCGTCTTCCAGGTTGTTTCTTTCATCACGACGACGGGGCTTTACAGCGACGATGCTGCCAAGTGGCCTCACGTTACGTGGGTGGTGCTGGCAGCCTGCATGTTCTTCGGCGGCTCGTCGGGTTCAACCAGCGGGGGCATCAAGAGCATACGTGGCGTAATGCTGGTGAAGATTGTCAAGAACGAGTTTCGCCAGATACTCCACCCCAATGCCGTCCTGCCGATGAAGATAGACGGCTACAACGTGCAGATGTCCAAGCGTGTAACGCTGCTGGCTTTCATAGGGCTGTACTTGTTCCTTGCCGTTATCTGCGCCTTCACGATGATTGCCGCGGGCATCGATTCCACCAACTCGATGACGATAACGCTAAGCAGCCTTGGCAACGTCGGGCCGACACTGGGCTTGGAGATTGGTCCGACAATGTCGTGGAACGAACTGCCCGACTTTGCCAAATGGATCAGCTCGTTCCTCATGCTTGTCGGGCGTCTCGAACTCTTCTCCGTCCTGGTGCTTTTCACCCCTTCTTTCTGGAAAGAGAATTAGGCTTTGCAGCCCATGCATGGAAAGCTCGTTCCACGCACGCCGAACCCACGCCACAGACTGCATAAAATACAAGAGGGCAAATCAGGAACACTGCGTCCTGATTGCCCTCTCTTCTTTTCCCGCACTCTCCTGCATTCCTGTCATCAAGTGTATTCGGTATCTGCCATCGCCGATGTCTGGTATCTGTCGTCATTGGTATTCAGCATCTGCTTACGTTAGTATTCGGCATCTGCCGTCGTCGGTGTTTAGTACCTGCGATTGTAGGTATATAGTACCTGCAACCAATACCCTTGCAAGGGTATCGACAGACACCCTTGTAAGGGTATTGACTGATACCCTTACAAGGGTATTCGTCGCCGGTGCGGAATACCGACAGTTGCCGGTGCCATATACCGACAATCAAGTTGTCATAGGAGCTGTTGTCAAGGCTGCATGGTATCATTGACGTTCCGCCACGTACGGCAGGACATGGCGGAGTGGTTTTCCGGACATCTAAGGACGGTGCAAGGTATGATGGTGCGAAGGGAATAGCTGTTTCAGTCCTCGCCATTCCCGTCCAAGAAGCCTTTCAGGTCGGCTTTCAGACGCAAATAAGGTTCACTGTTGGCATAGCCCACGTTGCGCCGCAGCATGGGTACAATTTCTTCTATGCTGTGATTGTAGTTTGAAAGTTCGTTTCTTTGTTGCACAATGTGTCGCGCATTGCGATAAATCTCCCGCTCATGGTCGCGTATAAGCTTGTCGCACACTCTTTTCAGGGCGGGCACCACCACGTTGTCGAACAAGTGGTGCCCCTGTATGTACAAATAGGTGGTTTGCGCCGTTACCCCCAGTCGCCTTATGTCCTTTTTCAGAGCCAGGTAGGTGTCCTTGGCGTCGGGGTATTCGCGCTGGAACTGCCCTGTCTTCCTTGCCACCTTGCGGCGCAGCTTCTCTATGTTCGCATAAGCCGTATGGAAAGTGAAGTTGCCCATTTCTATGGCATGGTTGAAATCGGTGATGGTGAACTTTCCGTAAATTCCTTTCCTGTAGAACCATACGCTCCACACGAACAAAGGGAAGATGGCCTCGCTGTAGAGGCGCAGGTACTCCCTGAAGTCGAATATCGGCTTGTCGTTCAGCGTTACGGCGACACACACGTTGTGCAGGCTCTCGGCACAGCACTGCAGGTTCTCTATGGCATAGGCATAGGTGTGGAACACGTAGGGATTGTGGTTTATGGTGCGCGACATCGACGTGGAACCCTGAAGGAGGTAGTCGTAGTCGGCGTCCACGCAGGCAATCATGCTCTCGCCGGCATTGCCCGATATCAGGTTCATCAGCACCGAGCGCTTCCCCTTCGTCAGCGTGTGGCGCGACGGCAGCATCACTTCGAAGTAACGGTGTGCGTTCTCGAACTCGCTCAGTGCCGTGCGCCAGAAGAATATGTCGTCGTAAGCCTCCACATACGCCACGATCCTCTTTCTCGCCCTGCGTCCCTGCAGGCGGTTGGCTGCCTCAAAGTAGTCGGACGACAGATTGTCCTTAAGCTGTTTTCCCATCAGGTGTTCCCTTTGCTTATCCTACGGTAATCTCGTCAACCTCGGTAACCTTGTCCAGCCATCCGTCCATGACGACCGCCGGACTGTGCGTGGTAAGTATTATCTGCACATTCGGGTTCAGGCTCAATATCAATCCAATCAGCCTCTTCTGCCATTCAATGTGCAGGCTCACCTCGGGTTCGTCCATGAACAAGGCGTATGGCTTCCCGTCCTGCACCAGGACGGTGAGCAATATGGCCAGCATCTGCTTTTCCCCGCTCGACAGCTGGTAGGGGAACAAGGTTTCTCCAATCTGCGAAAAGCGTATCTCGTTCTCCGAACGCACAATCCTCTTGCCCGTCTCGGCAAACAGTTCGTCTATTATGTCCTGGAACAATCGCTTCGGTGCCGAATATTCCTGCGCCTTGGTTGCAGCGTCGGGCTCCCCGCTTTGCAGCGTTTCAATTATACGGTTGCCAACGTTTACCTGATAGTCGAGATACTTTCGTTGCAGCTGGAACAATTGCCAGTCAAGTTCGGTCGCAAGTTTCAAGTCCACCTTGCTTATACTCTCCACATTCAGAAGCGGGCGGTCGAACGAACGTATAATATCGTACCTGATCCAGTTTGCATCGTCTGGCGAAACCTTTATGTGCACGCCTTTCAGCATGTGGCTCGGAAATTCGCCACCCTGCGAGAGTCCTTTTATCACCTTGTTCAATATCGTGCTCTTGCCCACGCCGTTGATGCCACTCAATATATTTACGTGCTTGTCGAGCTCCCAGCGTATGTGCTTCTGCCCCGCCCACAGCGAGTCAATCTCAATCTCTTTAATATAATCGGCATATTTCTGCATAGCTGTTCAGTTATTTCTCCAGCAAATGTAGCATTTTTCTTTCAGTTATAAGCCCAAATAGCATCTTTTTTTTACCATAACCAGCACTTGCCAAATACATTGAGGGGGCATCTGTACAGATGCCCCCTCTCCGTTTGTAGATTATATTTAAGTAGGTTCTTGTTTTCTTCAGACTTATCAATCCGAAATCAGAACTTTTCAGCCCAATCCAGACTTATAAGTGTGTCGAAAAAGTTTTGTTCGTTGAGCCCCGCGTTTCAAACAACGAAGAGCACCAACTTGTTCATCACATAGTTACATTAACTTAATCTGTAGAAAAAAGCATATATCGTATTTAAAAAGTTCATAACTTCTTAGAAGTTCCCGCTGAACTTCACTTATAAAACACGGAAATGTACAAAACCCCTACTCCCCTCCTATATTTAACACTCTTTTAGATAATGTCCCTTCATAGGCAACTGTTCAGCAATACTAATTTTGAAAACCTTATTTTGATATCTGAGAGAATTGCAGTACATTTGCAATAAAATTAAGACAGAAAATGCAAGAAACAAGACAAAACCGCATTGCACGCCTTCTACAGAAAGAGCTTGCGAGCATATTCCAAAGTCAGACACGTGCAACGCACGGCATATTGATAAGCGTTACACAAACAAAGATTAGTCCGGACTTGAGCATATGCACGGCCTATCTGAGCATATTCCCATCTGACAAGGCTGAAGAACTTTTAAAGAACATAAACAAGAACGAGAAAACCATACGCTATGACTTGGGGCAACGCGTGCGCAGCCAATTGCGTATTATTCCTGAACTACGTTTCTTCTTGGACGACTCGTTAGACTATATTGAACATATCGACGAACTGCTGAAAAAGTAATGGGCTTTCCTTTTTACATTGCCCGGCGCTATCTTTTTTCTAAGAAAAGCACCCACGCCATCAACGTTATCAGTCTGATATCTGTCATTGGCGTGGCTGTTGCTACCATGGCGTTAGTGGTAGTGCTAAGTGGCTTCAATGGCTTTTCCGACCTTGTAGCATCGTTCTTCACTAACTTCGATCCGCAATTGAAGATAGAAGCTGCAAAGGGAAAGACCATAGCAGCAGACGACCCTCTCTTGCACAAGATAAAAGCATTGCCCAGCATAGAAGTCGCCACCGAATGCGTTACCGACCAAGCCCTGGCAATCTATCAAGGCAAACAAATGATGGTGATGGTGAAAGGGGTGTCCGAAAACTTCGACTCGCTTACCAACATCAGTCATATCTTAATGGGCGATGGAACTTTCAAGCTGAATACTGCCAATTTAGACTATGGAATTCTTGGCGTGGGTGTAGCACAGCAACTAAACACAGGCATTGAATGGAACAACTATCTGCACATATATGCACCACAACGCAAAGGACAATACGATACTTCGAATCCCACGAACGCCTTCGTGGCAGACTCCTTGCTGTCGCCAAAAACAGTCTTCCAAGTCAAACAAGGCAAATACGACAACAACTACATTATTACATCGCTACCTTTCGCACGTCGATTGTTCAACAGACAGGGTGAAATTACATCGCTTGAACTACGTCTCAAGGCTGGTGAGGATATTGATAAGGTAAAGAGTGAGATAGAACATATTGTAGGCAACAAGCTTGTTGTAAAAGACCGATATGAACAACAAGCCGACACATTCAACATTATGCATATCGAAAAACTCTTCGCCTACGCATTTCTTACCTTTATTCTCTTGGTGGCATGCTTCAACATTATTGGTTCGCTCTCTATGCTAATGATAGACAAGAAGAACGATGTACAAACGCTGCGCAGCCTCGGAGCTTCCGACAAACAGATAAATCGGGTCTTCCTGTTCGAAGGACGTATGATTTCGGCAGCAGGGGCAGTCATTGGAATTACTGCAGGACTATTGCTGTGCTGGCTACAACAAACTTACGGATTGGTAAAACTGGGCAACCAGGCAGGCAACTTTGTTGTAAATGCTTACCCTATCAGTGTCCACCCCTGGGACATTGTCGGCATCTTTGCCACAGTCATCATCATCGGCTGGCTTGCCGTCTGGTATCCAGTACGATACATGAGCAGACAGCTCACTAAATAAGAAAACCAGGCAACAGCATTCTTCCGTCTGCCAATTATTAAGACAAAAGTTTCTGCAATTCTACTTTTTTTTATACCTTTGCAGAGCAATTAACGCGGGATGTAGCGCAGTTGGTAGCGCACTACGTTCGGGACGTAGGGGTCGCTGGTTCGAATCCAGTCATCCCGACACCGTAAAAGGCAAGCGAAAACAACATCGCCTGCCTTTTCTTATTGTTCTTAACTAATCAGTTCCTCCACCATTTCAGCATAACTTCCAACTTATCATATTATACATGCACATATAAGAAACCCATCTTGACTCTTCCTGATTTGACTATACACTTTCTTATTATATTAGCTGAAACAGTAGACACTTTCTCGTTATGCTTCCTATATAATTAGATTCTTTCTTGCTATGCCTGCTGGAAAGTTGGACACAAGTGGGCAATCTATGATAGAATTATAGACACCTGGACTTACCTGGCACGGGGTTCATGGCTTGCTTTCTGGCACGGCAAAGATACTATTTCTTGCCCTATCTCATATCGTTTCAGCCAGTAATTTAACAATGAAGGATTACATAGACTGGAGCCTTAGCGTAGTGCCAAGGCTTTATTTTCATTTTCTTCCATTATTTCTCGTTCACCCGGACCTTTATCGTTGATGCCGCAAAGATGGAGTACACCGTGAATAATGACGCGGAAAAGTTCGTCTTCGTAGGTCTTACCGAACTTTTCTGCATTGGTGCGAACGGTATCGAGCGATATTACTATGTCGCCATTAAGAATGTTGCCCTCGCAATAGTCGAAAGTAATGACATCGGTGTAATAGTCATGACCAAGATATTCGTTGTTCACTTCCAATATCTTTTCATCGTTTACAAACATATAGCCGATTTCGCCCACCTTACGGTTCTGGGTTGCTGCCACTGCTTTTATCCAGCGTGTGGTATCGCGTTTTCCTATCTTTGGGAGCTTTACACCCTCTGCGTTGTATGTTATCATTCTGCGTCTGTTTTATCGTTTCCGTGGCAGAAATTTGCTGACGTCCCTGCCAAAGTGTATAAGTTCGCGCACAAGACTTGAGCTGATGCTTGCAAATTGTGGTTCAGCTACTATCAGAAGTGTTTCAATTCCACTCAAAAAACGGTTTATCTCTGCCTGTTCGCGTTCGTATTCAAAGTCTTTTATGCTTCGCACGCCCTTTATAAAGAAGGTGGCTTGCTCGCGCTTTGCGAAATCTATAGTAAGATCCGAATAGCTTTTTACCTTTATCTGTGGTATATCTGCATAAAGTTGTTGTATTGCGGACATACGCTGTTCGGTGGTTTGCATATATTGCTTACGTTCGTTTACCCCTATGCCAATCACTATTTTGTCGAACAAAGGCAATGTTCGGCGCACAATTGAATCGTGCCCAATGGTAAAAGGGTCGAAACTTCCCACAAACAAGCCAATCCGTTCTGTATGTTTATTTTCGTTTGCCATATTCTTCAGTATTCTTCTCTTCAAAACACCAGTTATTGCATTTACTATCTGAAAAGTGCATAGAAATGACTCCGCGGTTTACTATTTGTTACCATTATATTTGTAGATGGTGCTGAAATAGTTAATCCACAACAAGTACTTATACTGTGTTCTCCGGCATTGGTTAAAGATGAAAAATAATTGGCTGTGTGGCGTTCGAATGGAACAAGTTGCGACAAAGCCCTGTCAAATCTTCCGACAAGTGTAGCATCGCCAGCACAAAGTTTATGAATATAATCGGAGAAATCGAAGAATGCTGCAGGACGATATCCATCGAGTACTTGCAAGTTTGAACCAACACTTGTGCCTATTCTGTAGTGCGCATGAATATCATCAAGCACTTGCATCATGGCATCTATATTCCGACAATCAGTAACAGAGATTGTTCCATAGTGGTAGTCTATACTGCCAATAGAATAATTAGAATAGAAATCGTAGAATCTGTCCACTGCTTTTCCGTAATCGGGGTGTATGGGTGCAAGATATTTCCACATTTCGCGATAAGGCATTCCGTGCCCCATTATCTCAGTCGGACAACCTATAAGATAGTCGGTAACACGGCTCAATTCGTAAGCTGTTTCGATATTTGCCATATAGCAATCGTCGAAGAGGAGGAACTGCAAATGGTTTACTTTGGAACGTCGTATTCCTTCTGCCAAATCGTCGATATTCATCTGAACAGCTCCGCCACCGAAGTAACGGCTCTGTCGAGTAATGGGCAATCCCATCGCCTTGTTTCTGTCTCGGTCAGCTGCAATGCGACGTTGCGCAGACTCAGAGACTTTTTCGGCATATATCCAGCCTACGCCGTGCGAGCCAATCATCATAGAATAAATGCGTGCAGGAGCAACCTCTGCCACCTTATTTAACAAGTCGGTCATCTTGTCGGAGGTATTCATGGCACCGTCGTCGTAGGTTTTGAGCGTGTCGTTATAACACTTTCCGTTGCGATAAGTAACATTGATAAGATGGCTTTTATCTATGGAGTTGGCTATTAAGACAAGCAAATTGGTATTGTTCAAGCCTCCTTGCTCAACGATTCCTTTCTTCATATCCTTGATATTGTTCACGAAGAAGTCATACAAGCTCTGTCCTGAACCCGTCCAAGGCATATAAACAAAGATTGTTTTTTCTTTCGTGGAGGGCGTGTCGTCAGGGTCTTCGCCCTCTTTGCTGCAGGAAACCAAGGTTGCAGCAACGAACATACACAAAAGCATAAAGACACTGCCAAGGTTTTTAAACAACTTTTGGCGCATTGTAATTGAATATGGAGATAAGTATTTCATTGTCTATCAATCGGAATAATATTTCTATTTGACTTGCAAATATAATAATAAAATAATAAAATCGTTGGTTCACAACTATTTTTTAAGCATCTAACCATAATATTTACTATTTAAAAATCCCACAAGGCTTATGCTTTGTGGGATTTTAATATAAGCTGAATGAACTTTAAAAGCCATTCAAAACTTTACAGTAATTGCTTTAGTCGGCAAGTTTTGCTTTGATAAACTCGCGGTTCAAGCGAGCAATGTTAGCAATAGACTCGTTCTTTGGACACTCTGCCTCGCACGCACGGGTGTTTGTACAGTTACCAAAGCCGAGTTCTTCCATCTTCATAATCATAGCCTTTGCACGTTTAGCCGATTCTATTTTGCCTTGTGGCAATAGTGCCAACTGGCTTACTTTAGAAGAAAGGAAGAGCATTGCCGAACCGTTCTTACATGCTGCAACGCAAGCTCCACAACCAATACAAGTTGCACAATCCATAGCCTCATCGGCAGCTTCTTTTGATATAAGAATAGCATTTGCATCTTGTGGCTGACCTGTACGAATGCTTGTATATCCGCCAGCTTGTATAATTTTATCAAAAGCTCCACGGTCTACCATGCAATCCTTTATTACAGGGAAAGCAGCAGAACGCCATGGTTCTACGGTTATCACATCTCCATCGTTGAAACGACGCATATAGAGCTGGCAAGTTGTAGCCCCGGTTGCAGGTCCGTGTGGGTGTCCGTTGATATAAAGTGAGCACATTCCGCATATTCCTTCCCGACAGTCGTGGTCGAAGACGAAAGGTTCTTTGCCATCTTCGATAAGCTGTTCGTTGAGAATATCCAACATTTCGAGGAAAGACGTATCTCCAGGAATATCCTTCATCTCGAAAGTATCAAAATGACCTTGTGCAGTTGGTCCGTTCTGACGCCATACTTTAAGCGTAAAACTTATTATCTTTTCCATTACGTTGATTTCTTTTAAATTGTTGCAAAGCAACCTTGACCTAAATTAGTTCTTGTAGTTACGTGTCTGAACCTTGATAGCCTCGTATTCGAGTGGTTCTTTTATAAGTTCTGGTTCTGCATCGTCGCTACCTTTATATTCCCAGCAACCTACGTAGAAATAATGTTCGTCGTCGCGTTTGGCTTCTCCTTCCTCGGTTTGATATTCTTCGCGGAAGTGTCCACCACAACTTTCGTTGCGCGATAATGCATCGTAAGCAACAAGTTCGCCAACCAAAATGAAATCGCGAAGGTGAATTGCCTTATCGAGCTCTACATTCAGCCCGTCTTTGCTTCCTGGAATGAACAGATTTGTATCGAACTCTTTTCTTATTTCCTTCATTTTCTGCAAACCAGTCTTCAAACCTTCTGCAGTACGCCCCATTCCTGCGTATTCCCACATAATACGACCAAACTCCTTATGCAGAGAATCTACACTTCGTTTACCTTTTATGTTCATAAGTCGGTCTATTTCTGCCTGAACTCCCTTTTCTGCTTTTTCAAATTCAGGGTGATCGGTAGGAATTTTTGCCCACAAAGCTTGGTCGGCTAAGTAGTTTTGTATAGTATAAGGTAATACGAAATATCCATCTGCCAAACCTTGCATCAATGCAGAAGCACCAAGACGGTTGGCACCGTGGTCAGAGAAATTACATTCGCCAATGGCGAAAAGTCCTTTAATCGTGGTTTGCAATTCGTAGTCTACCCATATTCCACCCATTGTATAGTGGATAGCTGGGTAAATCATCATTGGATTGTAATACTTGACACCATTAATTTCCTTTGCTAATTCGCCTGGATTAACGTCGGTTATCTCTTCGTACATATCGAAAAGATTACCATAACGCTGGCGGATAACGTCTAAACCAAGACGGTTTATACTTTCAGAGAAGTCGAGGAACACAGCCAAACCAGTGTTGTTTACACCAAAACCGTGGTCGCAACGCTCTTTAGCTGCACGAGAAGCAACATCGCGTGGCACTAAGTTTCCGAAAGCCGGGTAGCGACGTTCCAAATAATAGTCGCGATCTTCTTCCGGAATATCAGAACCTTTCTTTGTGCCTGCCTGCAATGCCTTTGCATCTTCTATTTTCTTTGGTACCCAAATACGTCCATCGTTACGCAAAGATTCTGACATCAATGTTAGTTTCGACTGTTTATCACCGTGAACAGGAATACAAGTTGGGTGAATTTGAACGTAAGCAGGATTTGCAAAATATGCTCCTTTACGATAACATTGTATAGCTGCAGTACAATTACAGCCCATTGCATTGGTAGAAAGGAAGTAAGCATTGCCATAGCCACCTGTAGCTATTACGACTGCATTGGCAGAGAAACGCTCAAGTTTACCGGTTACTAAGTTCTTTACTATAATTCCACGTGCATGATCGTCTACAATTACAACGTCTTCCATCTCATAACGTGTGTAAAGTTTCACACGACCATCGTGTACTTGCTTGCTCAATGCAGAGTAAGCTCCGAGAAGAAGTTGTTGTCCTGTCTGACCCTTTGCATAGAATGTACGTGATACCTGTGCACCACCGAAAGAGCGATTTGCCAACATTCCACCATATTCGCGCGCAAAAGGAACGCCTTGTGCCACACACTGGTCGATAATGCTGTTTGAAACTTCAGCCAAGCGGTAAACATTTGCCTCGCGAGCGCGATAGTCGCCACCTTTCACTGTATCGTAAAACAAGCGATAAACAGAGTCGCCGTCGTTCTGATAGTTCTTTGCAGCATTAATACCACCTTGTGCAGCAATAGAGTGTGCACGACGTGGTGAGTCCTGAATACAGAAATTGTAAACAGTAAAGCCCATTTCTCCAAGCGAAGCTGCAGCACTGGCACCTGCCAAGCCTGTTCCAACTACAATTACATCGAGCTTTAATTTATTCTTAGGATTAACCAAACGCTGGTGAGCCTTAAAGTTGGTCCACTTCTCTGCTACTGGTCCTTCCGGAATTTTTGAATCTAATATTTTAGCCATAATCTTGTATCGTTCTATTAGAATTATTGAATTAAACAACAAGCACTATGAAGACTTGGTGCACAACTAAATGTGAAAGCAAGCACTACAATCAGGAAACCTAACATGAGAAGTGTGGTGTAAACCAAGCCTATCATCTTCCAACGCTTGAACCAAATCTTGCCATTTACACCGAGAGTTTGCATAGATGACCAGAAACCATGTGAAAGATGGAACCAGATAGCGCAAAGCCAAACAATGTAAAGCACCACGAAAACCGGGTTCTTAAAGGTTTCCACAATGTAAGCATAGCCATCTGTTGGCCCATACTTGGCTTCAAAGCCCACAATTTCAGCAAACATCATGTTGTACCAGAAGTTGAACAAGTGGAGCAACAAGCCCAAAAGAATAATAATTCCCAATACCAACATGTTCTTTGATGCCCATTCTACCTTAGGACTTGAACCGTTTACAGCATAACGCTCGTTACCACGTGCGCTGCGATTTTGTGCTGTAAGAATAAATGCGTAAACGATATGAGCAACTGTAAGTGCTCCTAAAGCAATTGTAGCTACTACCGCATACCAATTCGCACCAAGAAATGCACAAATCATATTGTAAGCCTTTTCAGAAAAAAGCGCAACAATATTCATCGACATGTGGAATGTCAGGAATAGAATAAGTGCAATACCAGTTACGGACATCACAACTTTTCTACCAATAGAAGAATTGATTAACCACATAAATTGTTTTGTTTTTTAATATTTAAACTGTTAGAATTAATTTGCAACACGGAACGAGCGCATAAGCTAAAAAGGCATACCATAAAAAGCATACTTATTATAGCAGATACCCAAAAGTTGGTATTAAATGCACATATATTCGGTGCAAAAATACTATAAAATAATGACAAGGCGAAGCTTTTTAGGGGAAAAACGGCTATGGAAAGCCTATAAATGTGTAATATTGACAAAGTCTAAACAAGCATTTAAAACAAAATGTTATTTAATTGGAACACAGAACATTTAAAACTAAATTAATAAAAAAGACTGTTCAGCTATCGTTTTACGTTTGTAATGCTGCTTTCTGTATCGTTTTGCATAAATAACATGGTTTTCTCTATCCATAACAACCTGTTAGGATTTAAAATTAAGACGAATGGCATATATAGAAAAATATAGAAAAACAGCAAAAAAACACTTTATTAAGCTATTAAAAATCAGTTTATTATAAGGACTTAGAAAAATATAATTATAAAATTTAAAATTGTAATTAAAAAAAATAATTTTATAATTAAAAACTCAGAAGGATATTATTAATTATTGCTCACCTACTTGTTCTACAAGTTACAAGAAAAGAAGTTTCTGTTTGTTACTGCTACTTTGTTGGAGAGCGTAAAGGCTACTTTCTTCGGTTACACCCACAAACAGAATTCTGTCTGCCATATCGCAGATATATTTGTTGCGTTCTAAAGCTGTTGATTTCGTATTCGAAGCATAAAATTAAGACCTATGCCCATCTTTAAACTCTAAATACTTACGGTTGTTCTTAGGGTCGGTCTTCGCATAGTTATCTTTAATAAATGTACGTGTTCTGCGGATAAGGAAAAGTTTCATTAGTTCTTGCCAATCTTCTTGACAGTCGCTGTGTTCGAAAGCCTTTATATTTCTGTTAAAGCCGTCGTGTTTTTCTGAAAATGCCCTTTCGCCTCCAATCTGACGAATATAAGCTTCGGGGCAAATGCCTAAATCTGTATCGTCGCCAATAAAAAGTCGTAGCTGTGCACTTAAATCTTTATAGTGTTTATTATAAGGTGTAACCGTAAGCAATAATACTTTACAGTCTTGTTTCTGAATAAGTTCTCTGATATTGCGATAACATGTACCTTGATTGTTACTGAGATTATGGCTTTCGTCTACAATAATGAGTTTATAATAGCGCGCATTGTCTACATCTAAAGGCTTAGCCATCGACATTATAAATGATGTCTATAATCAATGTAGTAATATGATGAATTTGTACTACATAATTCAATTAAATTTCTTACTTTTGCCGAAAAATAAACGAAGAATGAGTATTACATTCAAATACGATGTATTAGTTATTGGTGGCGGTCATGCTGGTTGTGAAGCTGCAACGGCAGCAGCAAACATTGGTGCAAAGGTATGTTTGGTTACAATGGACATGAACAAAATTGCCCAAATGAGCTGCAATCCTGCTGTAGGAGGCATTGCAAAAGGGCAAATTGTGAGAGAAATTGACGCTTTAGGCGGACAAATGGGACTTGTTACTGACGCCACTGCTATACAGTTTCGCATGCTCAATCGATCAAAAGGACCTGCTGTTTGGAGTCCAAGAGCACAATGTGATAGAGAGAAATTCATAACAGAATGGAAAAGAATACTCGATAAAACCGATAATCTTGACATTTTCCAAGACCAAGCTGAAGAACTTATTGTAAAGGACGGATGCGCTATAGGAATACGTACAATTTGGGGAATTGAACTTTTCGCACGCTCGGTTGTAATAACAGCTGGGACATTTCTGAATGGTCTTATGCATATTGGTAAACGGCAGGTTGAAGGTGGACGATGCGCAGAACCATCTGTACACAACTTAACAGAAAGTATTACGCGCTGGGGAATTCGTAAGAACCGTATGAAGACTGGCACTCCTGTACGTATAGATAAACGGTCAATTCATTTTGATGAAATGGAAGAACAGCCTGGCGAAAACGATTATCACCAATTCTCATTCATAGGTCCATGCAGACCACTTCCACAATTACCATGTTGGTTATGTAACACAAATGAGGAAGTACACAATATATTACGAAAAGGAATACCCGACTCTCCCCTATTCAACGGACAAATCCAAAGTATCGGACCACGATATTGTCCATCAATAGAAACTAAACTTGTTACTTTCGCAGAGAAGAAATCACACCCACTGTTTCTTGAGCCAGAAGGCGTTGATACAAACGAAATGTATTTAAACGGATTTTCTTCTTCGATGCCGTGGGAAATCCAATTAGAAGCATTAAGAAAAATCCCTGCATTGCGAGATGCCAAAATCTATCGACCTGGATATGCTATTGAATATGATTATTTTGATCCAATACAATTGAAACCTACGTTGGAATCGAAGATTATTAAAGCACTATTCTTTGCCGGACAAGTGAATGGAACCACTGGTTACGAGGAAGCAGGAGGACAAGGATTGGTTGCTGGTATTAATGCAGCATTATTATGCGTAGGCAATAACACCTTTACGATGAAACGTGACGAAAGCTATATCGGCGTATTAATCGATGATTTAACAACAAAAGGAGTAGATGAACCCTACCGAATGTTTACTTCAAGGGCAGAATACAGAATATTACTTCGCCAAGATGATGCCGATGCGCGATTAACAGAGAAAGCCTATAAACTTGGCATAGCAACACGGAAACGTTATAATTGGTGGGTAGAAAAGAAAAGCTATATAGAGAAAATCATTAATTATTGCGATGAAACGTCGATTAAACCAAACGAAATTAATGGATATTTAGATAGTATCAATAGTTCTGCAGTACAAGGTTCGATTAAAATTTCTGGACTTATAGCACGCCCAGATATAAGTTTGTACAACTTAACAAAACATCTACCACGACTTAAAGAGGTCTTAGAATCATTCCCAAATCGTAAAGATGAGATTACAGAGGCAGCCGAAATAAAGATGAAATATAAAGGTTACATTGAGCGTGAACGTACTTTCGCAGAAAAGATGCGCCGCCTCGAAGATATTAAAATAAAAGGACACTTTGATTATAGCACTATACACGACCTTTCAACAGAGTGTCGTCAGAAGTTAGAACACATACAACCAGAGACCTTAGCACAGGCAAGCAGGATTCCAGGAGTAAGCCCAAGCGATATAAATGTCCTCTTAGTACTTATGGGAAGATAGCTGCTAAAAGTTCCACGTGTAACAATTAACAAGAATATCAATATATAATTAATTGAAAATGAATAAGAAAATACTACTCGACAACCTACGGTGCATACCCGATTGGCCCATTAAAGGTGTGAACTTTCGCGACGTTACCACCTTATTTAAATCGCCCGAAGCTCTTAAAGAGATAACGGACGAAATGTATGAACTATACAAAGACAAAGGAATAACTAAGATTGTAGGAATCGAAAGTCGTGGTTTCGTAATGTCGTCTGCACTTGCTCTGCGCCTTGGAGCAGGCATCGTGCTCTGTCGTAAGCCCGGAAAGCTGCCTTGCGAGACTGTGCAAGAGAGTTACGCAAAGGAATATGGCATCGACACAATAGAGATTCATAAAGATGCAATCAACGAAAACGACGTTGTCCTGCTGCACGACGACTTGCTTGCTACAGGCGGAACGATGCGTGCTGCATGCAATCTTGTAAAGAAATTCAAGCCTAAAAAGATCTATTGTAACTTTATTATAGAACTCAAAAGCGAATTTCCCAATAGCCGTAGCACATTCGACAAAGATATAGGAATTTCCTCTTTACTGCAATTCTAAGTAAAATTGATGATGGGCGGGAACTTCGTTGCCTCTTTCAGAATCCTTACTTTGGTGAACAAAACAAATGCTTTTACGTTTCAGAATAGAGATATCTGACCTTTGCAAGAGCCAGAACACACAAATGGACCGAAAGACACAACATAACCGTCTTTCGGTTTTCGCAGTCTAAAAGCAATTGGGAATTTGCTTAAGAGAATAAGATTTCCTCCTTAGTACAACGAGAAAGGTATATGGCAAGTGCGAAATGGCAGTCTTGTTTCACGTGAAACAAGAAAAGCATAAAACACTTTAATATAAAGAAGTTAGACGAATGACAAAAGAAGAGAACGATAAACGATTGGCTTATCTTAAGAACATAGTATCGAATTTGCCCAACAAGCCGGGCACATATCAATACTATGACAAAGAGCACACCATTATTTACGTGGGCAAAGCTAAGAATTTGAAGAACCGAGTGTCGTCTTACTTCCATAAAGAAACCGACCGCTTCAAGACAAAAGTGTTGGTTTCTAAAATCTATGATATAACTTACACGGTTGTAAATAGCGAGGAAGATGCGCTGTTGATAGAAAATCAGCTTATAAAACAATATCAACCGCGCTACAATGTGCTGCTAAAAGACGGCAAAACCTACCCCAGCATCTGCATAACCAACGAATATTTCCCGCGAATATTCAACACTCGCACCATAAACAAGCGGTATGGCAGCTTCTATGGTCCTTACAGCCACATCAGCAGTATGTATGCCATACTCGAAATAGTAAAGAAACTCTATAAGCCGCGCACGTGTCGGTTCCCCATAACAAAAGAAGGAATAGAGCAAAAGAAATATAAACCCTGCCTGGAATATCACCTTGGGAACTGCGACGCGCCTTGCATTGGCAAGCAATCGTACGAAGATTACCAGCAAAATATGGCTCAGGCACGTCAAATACTGAAAGGTAATACACGCGAGGTGCAACGCTTAATGAAAGCCAAAATGGAGGAATGTGCTGCAAAATTGCGCTTTGAGGAAGCAGAAGTGTACAAACAACGCTACCTTGCACTTGAGAATTTCGCTGCCAAAAGCGAGATAGTAAGCTACACAATAGCCGATGTAGATGTCTTCTCTATTGTGAACGACGACAGTAAGAAGAACGCTTTCATAAACTATCTGCACGTTACAAACGGTGCCATCAACCAGAGTTTCACTTTCGAATACAAGCGTAAATTAGAGGAAACAGATGCCGAACTGCTCAACGAAGCTATTCCAGAGATTCGTGAACGCTTTAAAAGTACGGCGAAAGAGATTATCGTTCCCTTTGAATTAGACTTTCATATAAAAGACGCAACCTTCTTCATTCCACAGCGAGGTGACAAGAAACACTTGCTCGAACTGTCGGAAATGAACGCAAAACAGCATAAGTTCGACCGCTTGAAGCAGGCAGAGAAGCTCAATCCAGAGCAGCGACAAACACGCTTAATGAAGGAACTGCAAGACCGTTTAAAGCTGCCCAAGCTGCCCTACCAGATAGAATGTTTCGACAACTCGAACATTTCAGGCACCGATGCAGTAGCCGCCTGCGTGGTATATAAAGGCATGAAGCCTTCGAAAAAGGACTATCGGAAATACAATATCAAGACTGTTGTAGGTCCAGACGATTATGCGTCTATGCAAGAAGTGGTGCGACGACGCTACAAACGTATGGTGGAAGAAGGCATGCCCCTACCCGACCTCATCATAACCGACGGCGGGAAAGGGCAGATGGAGGTTGTCAGAGAAGTCGTCGAAGACGAATTGCAACTCGCTATTCCTATTGCAGGATTGGCAAAAGACAACCGCCACAGAACCAACGAACTGCTTTACGGATTTCCACCACAAACAATCGGCATTCCAACCAAGTCCGAACTCTTCAAAGTTCTCACACAAATACAAGACGAGGTGCATCGTTTCGCCATATCATTCCACAGGGATAAACGCTCGAAACATCAGCTACACAGCGAATTAGACGATATAAAAGGAATCGGAAGCAAAAGTAAAGAACAGCTATTGCAGCGGTTTAAGACTGTAAAAAAAATTAAAGAGGCTGATATTCAAGAACTTACAGAAGTTATTGGCAGCACGAAAGCAATGCTGTTATACAATTATTTCCACTCAAAGCCCTAATAATCAAAATAAAATAAGTACATTTGCGATATGAGAATTGTAGTTCAACGTGTAAAGCACGCATCGGTAACCATCGATGGAAACATAAAATCGGCTATCCAAAATGGCTTGCTCATTTTACTCGGAATTGGCGAAAACGACGACGAAAGCGACATTAAATGGCTTGTAAACAAGGTTGCAAGTCTGAGAATCTTCGACGATGAACAAGGCGTAATGAACAAAAGCGTGATGGATATAGGCGGCGAAGCCCTTGTTGTTTCGCAGTTTACGCTTATGGCAAGCTATAAAAAAGGAAATCGTCCAAGCTATATTCACGCTGCCAAACACGAAAAATCTATCCCTCTCTACAAGCGTTTCTGCGAAGAATTGAGCCGTGCTATGGGCAAGTCTGTGGGCGAAGGAGAGTTCGGTGCCGACATGAAAGTGGAATTGCTGAACGACGGTCCCGTTACAATATGTATGGACACTAAAAACAAAGAATAACAAAATGCACGACGAATTAAGCATCAAAGAAGCGCAAAAGCTCGTCGATAAATGGATTCACGAGTATGGTGTGCGTTACTTCAGCGAGCTCACCAACATGGCTTGCCTTACCGAAGAGGTGGGCGAACTGGCGCGTGTAATGGCTCGTACCTACGGCGACCAGAGTTTCAAGGAAGGCGAAAAGCACAATATCGGCGAAGAAATGGCAGATATTCTGTGGGTTCTGATGTGCTTGGCAAACCAAACGGGCGTAGACCTTACGGAGGAACTACAAAAGAGTTTCGACAAAAAGACAAAGCGAGACAAAGACAGACACAAGCAAAACAAGAAGCTAACGAAGGCGGAAACGCCCGAAAAAACAGAAGAATCATAACAAAAAACCAAAAACGAAGTATTATAATAAACAAACAATAAGACATTATGCAAAACAATAAAGGTAACATTCAAACTACCAGTAAGTACGATGAAATGCTGAAACAATACAACCTTGACATTACAGACGAGGAAGTAAAGGCAGCAGTAAAAAAGATTATTGAAGAGAAAGTACCTGAGAACGACACCTTAGACGTTAAGAAATTCCTTCTCGGAAGTGTCGAATTAACTACTCTCAAGACCACAGACACAGAAGAAGAAGTGCTCGCAATGGTCGAGAAAGTGAACAAATTTGCACAGGAATACCCTACTCTTCCACACGTTGGAGCTGTTTGTGCTTATCCGTGCTTCACAAAACTCATTGCCGATAGCTTAGAAATAGATGGTGTAGACATAACAAACGTAACAGGAAACTTCCCATCTTCTCAAACATTCCTCGAAGTTAAGACCATCGAAACGGCACTTGCCATCAAGGACGGTGCCACACAGATAGACATTGTATTGCCTGTGGGCAAGTTCCTTTCGGGCGATTACGAAGATGTCTACGACCAAATCAGCGAACTGAAGCAGACCTGCGGCGACATACCTATGAAGGTTATCCTCGAAACAGGCGACCTCAACAACGTCCGAAACATAAAGATTGCTGCCCTACTCTCTATGTTTGCAGGTGCCGATTATATCAAGACAAGCACCGGTAAAGAGAAGATTAGCGCAACTCCGGAGGCTGTTTACGTGATGTGCACGGCGATTAAGGAGTTCTACGACAAAACCGGCGTACAGATAGGACTAAAGCCTGCGGGCGGCATAAACACCGTTATGGACGCCATTATCTTCTATACCATCTACAAAGAAGTTCTCGGCGAGAAGTGGCTCACCAACTATTGGTTCCGCCTTGGCACCAGTCGTCTCACCAATTTGCTGCTCAGCGACATTGAAGGCAAAGAGGTTAAGTTCTTTTAAACCTCCGTTCAAACAATACAAAAATCCTGATTTCAACGCAGAAATCAGGATTTTTTATTTCTTAAATTCAATAGAACGGCATTGCTTTATATATACATTCATCAGAAGAAACGATAACATTGCAGTTGGTCTTATTGAGGTTCCATAAAGCCAAAAATACAGCAATGTTTCCCACTATATAAGCAGAAAAACTGTAAAAAGTATGTAAATATTTTTCACAAGAATATCTATTACTTAACTACCTTATTATCAATACTTTCCAAAACCTATTGTTTTACATTCTAAAAGCGTAGGTTTTGCACGGTAAAAGCGGCTCTTTTGCAACGCAAAACCTACGCTTTTGCAATGCCAAATCGAAATTACCATTTTTCTCACGAATTATCTTTACAAAACGAACGTAAAATACCGTTATTGCCATTCCTGTATGGCGTAGTTGCATTCGTGTATTCAACTGCCACATTAAACGGATAATTCTTACTGTCTTATTAGAATGGTTGCCTATAAAAAACATCTGCGGGACAACCCTTAAACAGGCTATCCCGCAGACACTTTACTATATTTGCAATTGTTTTAGTTCTTCCGTTGAATCACAAAATCCAAGTAAGCCTTCAGCGCACGGGCTATTGCTCCATCGTGTACGCAGTTTGAAACGAACTGAAAAGCCTCGCTGTGAAACTCCAACATCTTCTTTTCTGCATATTCTATACCCCCACTTTCTTTTGCAAAAGATACCAATTGGGCGATTTCATCGGCATTTACCGTACCTTCTTTCACCTTCATTGCCAACGCCATCATTTGCTTGTTGCCTGTCGATTTCAACGCATAAATAACAGGAAGCGTCAGCTTTCCTTCCAACATATCGTTGCCTGTGGGTTTTCCTATCTCGGTTGAATCGTAGTAATCGAATATGTCATCGCGTATCTGGAAGATAATTCCGATGCGTTGTCCGAACAGTCTTGCAGCCTCAACATCGCTTTCCAATGCGTTGCCAGCCTTTGCGCCAATCGCCGCACACGCCTCAAACAGAGCCGCCGTCTTCTGGTTTATTACCTGATAATATACTTCTTCCGATATTTCCTGATTAGAAATGTTGGTCAGCTGCAATATTTCACCGTTGGAAAGCGTGCGCCCCAACTCTGCAAGGTCGCGCACAATGTCTTCCGACTGCGTATAAGCCACATTCAGCAGTGCCGTAGAAAGAATGTAGTCGCCCACCAACACTGCCACCTTGTTGTTATAAGTGGCATTCACCGATGCCTGTCCTCTGCGCTCTCCGCTTTCGTCCACCACGTCATCGTGCACCAGACTGGCAGTGTGCAGCAACTCCAATCCAACGGCAGCGTGCTGCGCCACGAACGTAACTTCGCCGAAATTCTTTGCCATCAGCAACATCAGCATTGGGCGCATACGCTTTCCTCCCCTGTTCCGTATATGCTCCAACGCACTCGAAAGCAGCCCTTCTTCGTGCATTAACGCTTTGTTAAACAGTGAGATAAAGTCGTTTAATTCCTGACTAATCGGTTCTTTTATAATCGACAGATAATCCATTCAAAAATTATTTTGATACAAAAATAATGAATAATATCGGTAATTATGGCATTTTTTTAGTAATTTTACCCTTAAATAATATTTTTACAATGGACAAACTGTTTCTCATCGACGCTTACGCACTTATCTATCGGTCGTATTATGCCCTCATCAGAAATCCGCGTATCAACTCAAAAGGAGTGAATACATCGGCTATTATGGGTTTCTGCAACACGCTGAACGAAGTGCTGACAAAGGAAAATCCCACACACATTGCCGTGGCTTTCGACCACGGACTCACCTTCCGACACGAGGCATTCCCCGAGTATAAGGCACAAAGAGAGGAAACACCCGAAGACATAAAGCTGTCTGTTCCCTACATAAAGCAAATTCTTGAAGCCATGCGCATACCTATCCTGCAAGTCGATGGCTTCGAGGCGGACGACATTATCGGTACGGTGGCAACGCTGGCAGGCAGCAAGGGCATTACCACTTTTATGCTTACGCCCGACAAGGACTACGGTCAGCTTATCCGAGAGAACGTCTATATGTATCGTCCAAGGCATGGCGGAGGGTACGATGTGGTGGGTATGAACGAAGTTGAAGACAGATACGGTATCCCTACCCCAGCCCAAGTAATCGACCTCTTGGCACTTATGGGCGACTCTGCCGACAACTTTCCGGGTTGTCCGGGTGTGGGCGAGAAGACCGCTGCAAAGCTTATCAACCAGTTTGGGTCTATCGACAATATGCTCGAACATACCGACCAGATAAAAGGAAAGCTAAGAGAGAAAGTGGAAGCTGCCGTCGATGACATAAAGATGTCGAAGTTCCTGGCAACCATTCGCACCGATGTTCCAATCAATATGGAATGGGACGAACTGAAGATAGAACAGCCCGACGAAGACAAGCTACGCGAAATCTTCACCGAATTGGAGTTCAAAACACTCCTTAATAAATTTGTTAAAGGTAATCAAAAAGCGCAAAAAAGCGATAATTTGCAGCTCAATTTATTTGCAGAAAATGCGCCCGAAGATGCAGGCGACGCAAAAAAAGCCCCTTCCTGCAGCCTTTCAGCAGTGCCACACAATTACAAACTAATTGAGAATGAGCAAGAAGCGCGTAATGTTTGTGATTATTTCTTTACAAGAGAGTTCCTATGTTTAGACACAGAAACCACGTCGGCGGACGCCATCGATGCAGAATTGGTGGGTTTAAGCTTCTCGGTTGCCGAAAAAGAGGCATTCTATGTAGCCGTTCCTGCTAACCGTGAAGAAGCCTTAAAGATAGTAAATATATTCAAACCACTATACGAAGACGAGTCAATTCTGAAGATTGGACAGAACATTAAATACGATTACGAAGTTCTGCACAAATATGGCGTAACGTTAAAGGGCAAGTTGTTCGACACGATGATTGCACACTATCTTATCCAACCCGAGCTTCGGCACAACATGGACTACATGGCGGAAACGCTTTTGAACTATAAAACCATTCCAATAGAAAGCCTTATCGGTGCCAAAGGGAAGCAACAACAGAAGAACATGCGCGACCTGCAGCCGAGCGAAATCTACGAGTACGCTTGCGAAGATGCCGATATTACGCTGCAGTTGAAGCACGTGCTCGAACCGAAACTGAAGGAAGTGGAAGCCGAAAACCTATTTTGGAACATAGAAATGCCGCTCGTGCCCGTGCTCGCCGATATGGAACTGCACGGCGTACGCTTAGATACGGCTGCCTTAGAAGAAACTTCGCGCATCTTTACGCAACGCATGAACCAATACGAACAGGAAATATACGAACTCGCAGGCGAAAGTTTCAACATCTCAAGTCCCAAGCAGGTGGGCGAAATGCTGTTCGGAAAGTTGCAGATAATGGAGAAACCGAAGAAGACAAAGACAGGACAGTATGTTACAAGCGAAGAAGTATTAGTGAGTTTGGAGAACAAACACCCCATTGTACATAAGATATTGGAATACAGAGGCATTAAAAAGCTGCTCAGCACCTATATCGATGCTTTGCCAAAACTTATCAAACCCGAGACAGGACATATACACACGTCGTTCAATCAGGCACTTACGGCAACGGGCAGACTGTCGTCGAGCGACCCAAACTTGCAGAATATCCCCGTCAGAACAGACGACGGCAAGGAAATCCGCAAGTGTTTCATACCCGAATCTGGCTGCGAGTTCTTCTCTGCCGACTACAGTCAGATAGAACTTCGTATCATGGCGCACCTCTCGGAAGACGAAAACATGATGGAAGCCTTCCGCAAAGGGTTCGACATTCACCGTGCTACGGCTGCCAAAATATGGCACGAAGATATGGAAAACGTAACCGACACACAGCGAAAGAAAGCCAAACAAGCCAATTTTGGCATCATCTACGGCATTACTACTTACGGTTTGGCACAGCGAATGGACATTCCGAACGGCGAAGCAAAAGAGCTGATAGACGGATACTTCAACACTTTCCCGAAGGTAAAGGCTTATATGGAGCGTGCGAAAGAAGAAGCACGGAAGAAGGGTTACGCCGAAACCATCTTCCACCGTCGCCGTTACCTTGCCGACATCAACAGTCGGAACGCAACTGTAAGGGGGTTTGCCGAGCGCAATGCCATCAACGCCCCTATACAAGGTTCGGAAGCCGACATCATAAAGGTGGCTATGGTGCGCATCTGGCAACGTTTCAAGCGCGAAAACATACGCTCGAAAATGATTTTACAGGTACACGACGAACTCAACTTCTCGGTATTTCCCGACGAAAAAGAACGAGTAGAGCGCATCGTGATAGAAGAAATGCAGAATGCCTACCCGCTCAACGTTCCCCTGATAGCCGATGCTGGTTGGGGAGAAAATTGGCTCGAAGCGCACTAAAATGGTGTAAATATTTTTCGCAAGCGCATCTATTGCGTAACTATCTTGTTATCAGCGCATTGCAAAACCTATTGTTTTGCATTCCAAAAGCGTAGGTTTTGCACGGTAAAAGCGGCTCTTTTGCAACGCAAAACCTACGCTTTCGCAATGCCAAATCGAAATTACCGTTTTTCGTTGGAATTATTTTTACAAAATTAAAGCGATTTCCACGGATTCATTTAAAGGTTCCTAGATTTCCTAAGAATACTAGAAATACTATTTGGAAAAACTTTCCTCGATAAACGAATTTTATGGGTTTGGCGCGCAAATCGTAATCATTCTCATTATTTTGTAGTAACTTTGCCTACGTAAAAGATAAGTATGGATATACAAGAATATGAAATAATGGCACCTGTTGGCTCACGCGAAAGTCTCGCAGCAGCCATTCAGGCAGGAGCAGGCTCTATATACTTCGGTATTGGGCAGCTTAATATGAGGTCGCATTCTGCCAATCACTTCACCATAGAAGACTTGAAAGAGATTGCAGAAACGTGCAACGAACGAGGCATAAAGACCTATCTCACGGTAAATACCGTTATTTATGGCGAAGACATCAACGCTATGCGCGAGATTATTGATGCGGCAAAGGCTGCCAATATCACCGCCGTCATCGTCAGCGACGTAGCCGTCATGGTGTATTGTCGCCAAGTGGGTATGGAAGTACACCTGTCTACACAACTCAATATATCGAACATCGAGGCGTTGAAATTCTATGCGCAGTTTGCCGATGTGGCAGTGTTGGCACGCGAACTGAATATGGAACAGGTGGCAGAAATATACCGACAGATTGAAGAACAGGACATTCGCGGCCCTCGTGGCGAATTGGTACGCATAGAAATGTTCTGCCACGGTGCTTTCTGTATGGCTATTTCGGGTAAATGCTACATGAGTCTGCACGACTCGAACCGCTCTGCCAACCGTGGACAATGCACACAGATTTGCCGCCGTTCGTACACCGTTACCGACAACGAAACAGGTAATCAACTCGAAATCGACAATAAATACATAATGAGTCCGAAAGACCTGAAAACCATTCGCTTCATCGACAAGATGATGAAGGCAGGCGTAAGGGTCTTCAAGATAGAAGGACGGGCACGCGGTCCCGAATATGTCTACGAGGTTGTAACGTGCTACAAGGAAGCCATACAAAGCGTACTCGACGGCACTTACACCGAAGAGAAGAAAGACAAGTGGGACGAACGCTTATCAACCGTGTTCAATCGTGGTTTCTGGGACGGCTACTACCAAGGCCAACGCTTAGGAGAATGGACAAAAAACTACGGCAACAAGGCTACGGAAAAGAAAGTTTTGGTGGGCAAAGTTATGAAATACTTCTCTAAACTCGGCGTGGCTGAAATTGCAGTGGAGGCTTCTGAGATAGAGAAAGACCAGAATATGCTCATCACAGGACCCACAACGGGCATTATGAAGTTCGATGCAAGCGAAATACGCTACGACCTAAAGCCTGTTGAAAAGGCAGAAAAGGGGTGGCGAGTGTCTGTCCCCGTGCCCGACAAGGTGCGTCCGAACGATAAGGTTTATAAACTTCTGAAGACAAATATAGAGTAAAAAACGCAAACAAAAAACGATAAATCATGATAGAACTACGACAAATTGCCAAACTGTTCCTACGTCTTACCGTAGCCGCATCGATGCTTTCGTCGGTAGCCGACCGCTTCGGAATATGGGCAAAGGAACTCTGTATGTGGGGCGATATGGACAAATTCGTCGCCTATACACAATCGCTGATACCCTATATTCCTGCCGATGTTGTGCCTGTATTGGCGTGGACAGCTACCGTACTTGAAGTTTTGTTCTCGCTCTGCCTGCTTCTCGGACTGAAATTAAAGTGGACAGCATCGCTTACAGGACTGATGATACTTGTCTTTGCCATCGCAATGGCAACGTCTGTGGGCATTAAAGCACCGTTAAACTATTCGGCTTTCACCGCTTCGGCAGCAGCTTTCGGCATACTCGCCTGCGGAAATGGTATATGGGAAGTGGATAACCTGATTGGCAACCGACGCCATAAAGGCCGTCGTATTCAGATGATTAGATAAACAAGAAACAGAATAGGAAGATGACAATCAACGAAATACAAGACGAAATAATAGAAGAATTTGCCGAGTTTACCGAATGGATGGATAAGTACCAAATACTTATCGACCTCGGCAACGACCTCAATGCACTCGACCCAGCCTATAAGAACGACCAGAATTTAATAGACGGTTGCCAGAGCCGCGTGTGGCTGCAATGCGATATTAAAGACGGTAAGCTGGTGTTTACAGCCGATTCTGACGCGCTTATCACCAAAGGTATCATTGCCCTGCTCATAAGGGTTGTAAGCGGACATACACCAAAAGAAATACTCGATACCGACCTTTATTTCATCGAACGCATAGGTTTGCATCAGCATTTATCGCCTACACGCAGCAACGGACTGCTGTCGATGGTGAAGAAAATAAAGGCTTACGCGTTGGCATTCAATATGAAAGGCGAGTGAGAAAGCTACGTACCATAGAAATGAACCGCCTCTCGCTTGAGGAATTTAAGCAGAGTCGGAAGCTCCCGCTCGTTGTCGTGCTCGACGATGTGCGGTCGCTTTACAACGTTGGTAGCGTGTTTCGTTCGTGCGATGCCTTCCGTATCGAGGCGATTTACCTCTGCGGAATAACGGCTACACCTCCCAATGCAGAAATACACAAGACGGCTTTAGGAGCTGAAAACTCTGTCGATTGGCAGTATTTCAGCAATGCTGAAGATGCTGTAACACAGCTGAAAGACAATGGTTACTTCGTTTACAGCGTCGAACAGGTAGAGGGTTCAAACGCATTGCAAGACCTTTCGGAGCATATTTCGCCCATCAATAACGATGCAACTACCCAAAAGCATTACGCCGTAGTACTCGGAAACGAAGTAAAAGGTGTGCATCAATCGGTTGTAGACCTAAGCGACGGTTGCCTTGAAATACCCCAGTTCGGCACGAAACACTCTCTAAACGTAAGCGTTACAGCAGGTATCGTGGTCTGGGAGTTTGCCCGCGCACTGCTGTTGTAAATATTTAGGCAGTATAAAAACAAAACAATCGCAACCCTACCCTATCATCATTTGCAAGTAAGCACACTTCTCTGGATTACCGAGAGTCTTACCTTTGTCGCACGAAAGCTTCACACAGTCGTGCCATTCACGGTTCTCCGTTATGCGCATTCGGGTGAGTTTAACGACAATATTCATTGGTTTCACGTTCTCAACATCGCAGGTCAGGAAGGTTCCCATGCCGTAACTGTCCTTCACACGCCCATCTACGTAGTTGTGAATTTCTATGGCTCGGTCGATGTTTAAGCCATTGCTGAACACCACTTGCTTGGTGGCAGGGTCGATGCCGAGCGACTTATACTTTGCAATAATCTTCTCTAACTGTTCTTCTTCCACGCCGCTGTCCACACGCAAACCGGTGAACATCATCGCCATACGCTTGGAAAGGTTGCTGAAGAACACTTTGTCGCCGAAGCAATCGTAGAGATAAATACCGTTGTCGCCATCGTAAACGTCGCTGAATTTGCGCATTACATTGAAGTTACATTCAAATATTCCACTCACACATTCTTCAAATTCGATAATCTGATGGCTCATTGTTCCAATGGCGATAAGGTCGTATCGCATCGCAAGATAAACGTTGCTCGTTCCTGTAAAACGCCCCGTCCAAGGGTGAAAGCCGTTATCATCGGTATAGCCACCTTGCCCGTAGACTTCCTTCATCGTACGAATGACCATATTCTGGTGGTCGAACGACATACGGCGGCGCGTACCCATATCGCCTAAAATCAACCCATTTGAAAGAATTTTACGCGTCTTTTCCACACAACGTTCATACTCTCGCTTAGGATTATAGGCGGTTATATGCCCCTGAAGATTGTGCATCAACTCCGAAACAATGCTTAAAATGGGCATCTCCCACATAATGGTAGAGTACCATTTACCACGCACTTTTACGTCTAAATGCCCTTCCTCGTCTTGCGTAACCGTAAGTTCGTGAGGGTTGAAGCGATAACCTCGAAGGAAGGTAAAGTACCATTCGGGCAGATAATACATACGTTTCTTCATGAAAGCAATCTCTTCTTCCGTGATAATCACGCTGGGCATGTATCCCAACTGTTCGTTCAGCAGCTCGGCAAACCCCTTCGGATAGACAGTTTCATTGCGGTCGAAGAATGTATATTCCACTTCGGCACGAGGATATGTCTGCAGTATGTAGTACTGACAACTGAACGTGTAAGCGTCGTTATCGGTGAAATGTTGAATTATTTGTTGCATATTCTTTCTCTAATTTCTGCCTCGTTACTAAGGCATTACCCCTTGCAAAGATAATAAAACTTAATGGATAAGTAGGCTAACTCCTATTTATTTTGTACATTTGCACCTAATATTAATGATAAAGAACTGAACAAATGCAGAATTTAGTTATATATAATACGCTGCATCGGCAGAAGGAACGCTTCCAACCGATAGCTGCTCCCAATGTAGGAATGTATGTTTGCGGCCCTACTGTATATGGCGACCCACACTTGGGACACGCCCGTCCGTCGATAACATTCGATATTTTGTTCCGTTATCTGCAACACATTGGCTACAAAGTGCGCTACGTTCGCAACATAACCGACGTAGGACACTTGGAACACGATGCTGATGACGGCGACGACAAGATAGCAAAGAAGGCACGATTGGAACAGCTTGAGCCCATGGAAATTGCACAGTTCTACACCAATCGTTACCACGACGCAATGCGTGCACTTAACGTTCTGCCTCCATCAATAGAGCCTCGCGCCACAGGACACATCATTGAGCAAGAGGAACTCGTGAAGGAGATAATGGAAAACGGCTACGCTTACGAAAGCAACGGCAGCATTTACTTCGATGTAGCGAAGTACGACAAGGACCATCGCTACGGTGTACTGTCTGGTCGTAACCTTACTGATATGATAAACAACTCGCGCGAGCTGAACGGCGTGGGCGAAAAGCGAAACCAAGTAGACTTCGCATTGTGGAAAAAGGCTATGCCTGAACACATCATGCGCTGGCCTTCGCCTTGGAGCGACGGCTTCCCAGGCTGGCATTGCGAATGTACGGCAATGGGAAGAAAGTACCTTGGCAAGCATTTCGACATTCACGGCGGTGGCATGGACTTGGTTTTCCCACACCACGAGTGCGAAATTGCACAGGCTGTGGCATCGCATGGCGAGGAAATGGTGAAGTATTGGATGCACAACAATATGATTACCATCAACGGACAGAAGATGGGCAAGTCGCTCAACAACTTCATTACGTTGGAGCAATTCTTCACAGGCAACCACGAAACCTTGCAACAGGCTTATTCGCCTATGACCATTCGCTTCTTCATTCTGTCTGCTCACTACCGCGGAACGGTAGACTTCTCGAACGAAGCCCTGCAAGCCGCACAGAAAGGATACGAAAGACTGATGAACGCCATAGAGGATTTGAAACGCATTCAGACCGCTGCAACAAGCGACGAGAATACCAAGAAGTTCGTTGCAGCATTGCGCCAAAAGTGCTACGATGCGATGAACGACGACCTTATGACACCTGCTGTCGTCTCAAATCTGTTCGAGGCGTGCCACATAGTGAACCTGCTTATCGACCATAAAGCGCAAATCAACGAAGAAGACTTAAAGGAACTCAGCGAAACGATGCGTCTTTTTGCTTTCGATATTCTTGGTTTGGTAAACGAACGTGGTGCCAACAACGACGCACGCGAAGCTGCTTACGGCAAAGTAGTAGATATGGTGCTCGACTTGCGTGCGAAAGCAAAAGCCAATAAAGACTGGGCTGTAAGCGACCAGATACGCGACGCTCTTGCCGAAGCTGGTTTCCAAGTGAAAGATACCAAAGACGGCGTAACTTGGAAGTTGGATAAATAAAAGATAAAAGCCAAACAAGGAGTTAAAGCGCAAAGGGAATCAGGAGGATAAAAACAACCTCTTGAAACTGCCCTTTGCGCTTTAATTCCTTTTATTATATGCGCACTGCGGTGCCCGAACAAGCCACCATCAGCATCGAACCGCCCTGCCCTACTGTCTCATAATCGATGTCGATGCCCACAATAGCATTTGCGCCCAATTCCTGCGCACGTTGCATCATTTCCCGAACAGAAGTTTCCTTGCCTTCCTGCAACACCTTTTCGTACGACTTGCTGCGTCCGCCTACAATGTCTCTGATACCTGCAAAGAAGTCTTTTATAAAGTTTGCACCAATAATTGTTTCACCTGTTACAAGTCCTTTATACTCTAAAATCTTATAACCTTCGATGTTTGGAGTTGTTGTAAGAATCATAATTTGCCTTTCTTTAAGTTTTAATTGGCAATCGCTTTGACTGCCCTACCCTTTTAACGGAATATTTCTCTAAAAGTTGTAATTGCGTCCTACTTTTGTAAAAATAATTTATAGGAAAAACGATAATTTCGATTTGGCATTGCGAAAGCGGCTCTTTTGCGATGCAAAACCTACGCTTTTACCGTGCAAAACAGCCGCTTTTGGAACGCAAAACAATAGGTTTTACAACGCATTGATAACTAACGAGTTACACAAGAGTCACGCTTGCGAAAAACTTTTACACTATTATCGTCTGTTTTCCGCCTATGAAACGAAGAATACAAGGGTAGCAGAACAGACAGCCAAAGGGTTCTTCCTATTCAGAAAAGCAAAACTATATGTTAGTCTTCGGTAAATATTGACCGACCATTAAAAATTCAATAAAGCATTATTCTATTCATCATTATCGCTCAATTGCCATACAACGACTTACAATGCAAGGCTCGGAATCGGTTTCAGATTATAGTCCGATTTCTTGAAACAGACTATCAGACAAAGCCCAAATAAATTGGCTATCGTTTGGACAATATGCCGAAAATTCGTATTTTTGCATTTCACGAATTTATATAGTAATAGGCAAGAAAGGTAAAAGCAATATGGCAAAAGACAACAAAGGGCTCACTCCGATGATGCGACAATTCTTTTCGATGAAAGAAAAGCACCCCGATGCGTTAATGCTCTTTAGGTGTGGCGACTTCTACGAAACGTATTGCGACGATGCCATAGAAGCTTCTAAGATACTCGGCATAACGCTGACACGCCGAAACAACGGTGCGGCAGCGGGCGACGAGATGGCTGGATTTCCTCATCACGCACTCGATACCTTCTTGCCAAAGCTTATTCGTGCTGGAAAACGCGTAGCAATATGCGACCAACTCGAAGACCCGAAGAAGAAGCGCGAAGCTTTGAAGGGCAAACGGGGCTTGTCTGCCGAAGACAAAATGGTGCGACGAGGCATAACGGAACTTGTTACGCCTGGCGTTGCTATGGGTGACAACGTGCTGAACTATAAGGAAAACAACTTCTTGGCTGCCGTTCACTTCGGCAAAGGTTCTTGCGGTGTGAGCTTTCTCGACATTTCGACAGGCGAATTTCTCACCGGTGAGGGCACGTTCGACTATGTTGAAAAGCTCATTGGCAACTTTTCGCCAAAGGAAGTGCTGTACGACCGTGCCCGAAAGTCTGACTTTGAACGCCATTTCGGTACACGCCTGTGTGTGTATGAAATGGAAGACTGGGTGTTTACCGACCTTTCTGCACGCCATAAACTGCTGAAACACTTCGGAACAAAGAACCTGAAGGGTTTCGGTGTAGACCATCTGAACAACGGAGTGATAGCTGCTGGAGCTATCATGCAGTACTTGGAACTTACCCAGCACACAAACATCAACCACATAACGTCGCTCGCTCGCATCGAAGAAGAGAAGTATGTGCGACTCGACCGCTTCACCATTCGTTCCTTGGAACTTGTCGCGCCCATGCAGGAGGACGGTTCGTCGCTGCTCAACGTAGTAGACAGAACCATCACACCAATGGGTGGCAGAATGCTGCATCGCTGGCTTGTGTTCCCATTGAAGGACGTAAAGCCCATTAACGAGCGTTTGGACATAGTGGAATACTACTTCCGCGAGCCCGATTTCCGCCAATGCCTGAACGACCAACTCCACCGTATGGGCGACTTGGAACGCATCATTTCAAAGGTGGCAGCAGGCAGAGTGTCGCCGAGAGAGGTAGTTCAGCTGAAGATAGCCTTACGTGCGATACAGCCAATGAAGACCGCTTGCCTCTATGCGAACAACGAAGCCTTGAAGCGGGTAGGGGAACAGCTGAACCTCTGCGAGTCTATTCGCGACCGAATAGAGCAGGAAATAAAGCCCGACCCACCACACTTGGTTGCCAAAGGCGACGTGATTGCACACGGTTTCAACGCCGAATTGGACGAATTGCGCTCCATTCGCGACAACGGAAAGCAGGTTTTGCTCGACATTCAGGAGAAAGAAGCGGCTCAAACGGGCATCAGTTCGCTGAAGATAGGCTTCAACAACGTTTTCGGATACTACCTTGAGGTGCGCAATACATTTAAAGACAAGGTACCTGCCGACTGGATTCGCAAGCAGACCCTTGCGCAGGCAGAACGCTACATTACCCCTGAACTGAAGGAATACGAAGCCAAAATACTTGGTGCCGACGAGAAAATACTCGCTCTCGAAGCGCGTCTTTTCAACGAATTGGTGCAGGATATGCAGGAGTTTATTCCTCAAATACAAATCAACGCCAACCTTGTGGCACGCCTCGACTGTCTGTTGGCATTCGCAAACATTGCCGAAGAAAACAAGTATGTGCGCCCCATGGTAGACGACAGTATGGTGATTGACATAAAGAAAGGCCGCCACCCCGTAATAGAAACCCAACTGCCACTTGGCGAACCATACATACCAAACGATGTATATCTCGACAACGAGCAACAGCAGATTATGATGATAACAGGTCCGAATATGGCTGGTAAATCGGCTCTGTTGCGTCAAACCGCACTCATAGTACTATTGGCGCAGATAGGTAGTTTCGTCCCAGCAGAGGGCGCAAGAATCGGTTTGGTCGATAAAGTTTTCACACGAGTGGGTGCTTCCGACAATATTTCGCTCGGAGAATCTACTTTTATGGTGGAAATGACTGAGGCATCGAACATTCTGAACAATGTTACACCCCGCTCGTTGGTACTCTTCGACGAGCTGGGACGTGGCACAAGCACCTACGACGGCATCAGCATAGCGTGGGCAATCGTAGAGTATCTGCACGAACAACCACGTGCTGCGGCACGTACACTCTTCGCAACGCACTACCACGAACTGAACGAAATGGCAAAGAACTTCCGCCGAATAAAGAACTTCAACGTATCTGTGAAAGAGGTGGACGGCAAGATTATCTTCGTGAGAAAGTTGGAACGAGGCGGCAGCGAACACTCTTTCGGTATTCACGTAGCCGACATTGCAGGTATGCCAAAGTCGATTGTGAAGCGTGCGAACGTCGTCTTAAAAGAATTGGAAGCCGACAATGCGCAGGTAGGCAGTGTAGGAAAGCCGTCGGCAGAGAAGCTTGAGCAGAGTAGGGAAGGGGTTCAGCTTTCGTTCTTCCAACTCGACGACCCTGTACTGACGCAGATACACGACGAAATCATAGGCTTGGACATCAACAACCTTACACCCGTTGAAGCATTGAACAAGCTCAACGAAATCAAGCGAATTGTACTTCCGAACAGCAAATAAAGTGTAAATATTTTTCAAAGAGATATCTATTGTCTAACTATCTCTTTATCAACACTTTGCAAAACCTATTGTTTTGCATTCCAAAAGCGGCTCTTTTGCACGGTAAAAGCGTAGGTTTTGCAGCGCAAAAGAGCCGCTTTCGCAATGCCAAAGCGCAGTTATCATTTTTAAGAGAATTATCTTTACAAAGTCAAGGCAATTTCCACGTGTTGGTTTAAAGGTTTATAGGAACCTTAGGGAGATTAGGAATATTAGGCGAAAACATTTTTTCTTGGGTGCTGGGAACATGATGAAACACGCCCATACCTGCCATTGTGCAACACAAAACCTATGTGTTTGCAATAACAAAGCAGCTTGCAGCTGACGCCCTTAAACAGCAAAAACAACATCGTTCCCCCAATAAAATTCCATTCAATCCCTTCTACCCTCTTACAACAACGGCTCTGCAATTAAGTTGCAGAGCCGTTGTTGTAAAGTATTTCTTATCTTATCGGTCGATTTACGCATTGTATTCTTTTCCTCTCGACCGCATAACCGACCATATACCGAGTGCTATAAACGGTATGCTGAGTATCTGTCCCATATCGATTGGCAAGCCTGCCTCGAAGTCTACTTGCACTTCCTTTGTGTATTCGATGAAGAAACGGAAGGTGAAAATAAGCGCAAGGCATAAGCCGAAGTAAAGTCCTGTACCCACTTTCTTGGGATATTTCCTATAAATAAGGAAGATAACCCAGAAGAAAACGAAGTAGGCAATCGCCTCGTAAAGCTGTCCAGGGTGGCGCGGATAGGTATCAACATCGTAGAAGATAAACGCCCAAGGCACATCGGTTACCTTTCCGATAATCTCCGAATTCATCAGATTGCCCAAGCGAATGAACACCGACGTAATGGTAGAGCATATACCCATAAAGTCTAATACCACCCACACATTCAACTTAGTACGCTTAATGTAGAGGTAAAGGGCTATAAGCAGCCCCACAACCCCACCATGCGAAGCCAAACCCTGATAGCCTACAAACTTCCAACCGCCGCCAGCAAGGAACTTTATAGGGAGAAATATCTCGACAAAATGTTGCCAAGAGTCGAAGAAATCTTCTGGTTCGTAGAAGAAACAATGCCCCAGACGTGCTCCAATAAATGCACCAAGGAAGACGTACATGAACATTGGTTCGAACTTTTCTACTGGTATTTTGTGGCGTTTGAAGAGCCATCGCATAAGAAAATATGCAACAGCAAAGCCCACAAGCCAGCACATTCCGTACCAACGAATGCCCATTGAGCCGAAACGCACAAGGTATTCGTCGGGTTGCCAGGCTATATAAAGCAAATTATTCAGCATGTTTTATTTCTCCATAAACTATACATTGAAGCGGAAGTGCATAATGTCGCCATCTTGGACAACATATTCCTTGCCTTCTACGCCAAGCTTTCCAGCTTCGCGGACAGCAGCTTCGGAACCGTATTTCAAATAGTCTTCGTACTTGATAACCTCTGCACGAATGAATCCTTTCTCAAAATCGGTGTGGATAACGCCTGCACATTGAGGGGCTTTCCAACCTTTTTGGAACGTCCACGCCTTTACTTCCATTTCTCCGGCAGTAATGAATGTCTGGAGATTAAGTAGTTGATAAGCTTTCTTTATGAGTCGGTTTACACCGCTTTCCCCCAGTCCAAGTTCGTCAAGGAAGAGTTTTTTGTCTTCGTAACTATCTAACGATGCTATGTCTTCTTCGGTCTTGGCAGCGATAATCATCGCTTCTGCACCTTCTTCAGCGGCAATTTTCTCTACTTGCTTGCTGTATTCGTTGCCGTTCTTTGCACTGTTTTCGTCCACGTTGCAGACGTAAAGCACGGGCTTTGTGGTGAGAAGAAACAAGTCGTGAGCCGCTTGTTGTTCTTCTTTCGTATCGAATTGCACGCTACGGGCGTTCTTGCCTTGCTCCAGCACCGTTTTGTAAGCCTCGAGAACAGCTACCATTGTCTTGGCATCTTTATTGCCCGCAGCCGCCACTTTCTGCTGTTTTACGAGCTGAGACTCTATGGTTTCAAGGTCTTTCAGTTGGAGTTCGGTATCTATAATCTCCTTGTCTTCAATCGGATTTACTGCCGAACCGCCTTCACGAACAATGTTATCGTCTTCGAAACAGCGTATTACGTGAATGATAGCATCGCATTCGCGAATGTTGCCGAGGAACTTGTTGCCTAATCCTTCGCCTTTGCTTGCACCCTTAACAAGACCTGCAATGTCTACTATCTCGCAGGTAGCAGGGACGATTCGCCCCGGGTGAACGATTTCGGCGAGCTTGTTCAGACGCTCGTCGGGCACGGTAATAACCCCCAAGTTGGGTTCTATTGTACAGAAAGGGAAGTTGGCTGCCTGCGCCTTGGCACTGCTCAGACAGTTGAAAAGTGTAGATTTGCCCACGTTTGGCAAACCTACTATACCACATTTTAATGCCATATTCTAAATAAACGTTTATTTTCTTTTGGTGCAAAAATACTGCTTTATTCTGACATTATAATCTTTAAAAGCACTATTTTGTGTTCCTATCCTAAATTGTAAGCTATTTTGCATAGCTTAATATAGCCATTGTTGCATTATTCGAACGCCTTCGCTTCGGCTTCGGCAATAATGCTTTCTTTCTCGTTGTCTTCTGTGTTAGAGACATGTTCCTCGCTTTCTATTATGGCAGAAGCATCGTTCTCGTCATCTTCTAACGGCAAAATAGATACATTATCTTCTGTTGTCTCAATAACATTGCCACCCTCTGGTTGCTCTAAAGCAATGCGCTTTCGTTTGGCTTCGAATATTCTATTGGCAAACTTCGTGTCTTTTCGGATATGTTGGAGTGTTATTTTAGCCGCTTCTTGCTGACTTTCTTTTTTCGAATAGCCGTTTCCCTCGCCACAAGCAATGTCTTCTAACACCACTTGGAAGCAAAAGATAGGACTGCCCTCCTTGTCTTTACCGAAAGAAAGCGGCTTAAACTCAAGGCAAACCTTGTGTTTCTGTGCCCATTCTATGAGTTTCGACTTAAAGTTTACTTCTTTATAGGCTACCTTATCAATATTGATAAGCTCTCCTAATATCTGCTTTTTCATAAACTTCATACAAGCCGTGTAGCCGTGGTCAAGGTATAACGCACCTACCAAAGCCTCGAACGCATTGCCCCCAAGGTAGCTATTGTGCGACTGCGAGTGTCCGCTCGACAAGATTAAACGTGTTATTCCTAAGTCGTTTGCCAACTTATTGAGGGTTTCACGCTGCACTATCTTAGACCGGGTATTGGTTAAGAAGCCTTCACGCTTGCCTGGGAAGTGTTCGAAAACAATGTCTCCAACGATAGCATCGAGTATTGCATCACCCAAAAACTCTAAGCGTTCGTTGTTAACAGGTTTGCCTTTATCGTTCCTTCGTGCCACACTTTTATGTAAAAGTGCCGTCTTATAGAGGGAAAGGTTATGCGGAAGCACACCTATTATATGATACAAAGACAAATAAAGCTCCTTTTCCTTGCGGAAAGGGAGCTTTATTCTGTCTATCATTTTATTCAGCATACTTCTTGAAAATCACGCAAGCATTGTGGCCACCAAAGCCGAATGTATTGCTAAGTGCAGCACGTACTTCGCGTTTCTGAGCCTTATTGAATGTAAAATTCAGTTTGTAATCAATTTCTTCGTCCTTATCGTCTTCCTCATGATTTATGGTTGGAGGAACAATATCGTTTTGAATGGAAAGCACACAAGCCATTGCCTCAACTGCACCGGCAGCTCCAAGCAAGTGTCCAGTCATACTCTTGGTAGACGAAATATTGAGTTTGTAGGCTGCATCGCCAAAAAGCTGGACAATAGCCTTTGCTTCTGAGACGTCGCCGACAGGAGTTGATGTGCCATGGACATTGATATAGTCGATGTCTTCAGGCTTCAAACCGGCATCGTCGAGTGCTGCTTGCATTACCAAATGTGCGCCCAAGCCTTCCGGATGAGACGCTGTGATGTGGTAAGCATCGGCAGATTCACCCTCACCAACCAGCTCTGCGTATATCTTAGCGCCACGAGCCTTTGCGTGTTCTAACTCTTCAAGTATCAGACAGCCTGCTCCTTCACCCATAATGAAGCCGTCTCGGCTTGCTGAAAATGGACGCGAAGCGTGTTCCGGGTCATCGTTGCGAGTTGAAAGTGCGTGCATTGCAGTGAAACCGCCTACCCCTGCTTCGGTAATAGCAGCCTCTGCACCGCCACTGACAATCATATCAGCCTTGCCCAAGCGAATTAAATTGAATGCCTGACTGATAGCATTGGTAGACGATGCACAAGCTGATGTCGTTGTAAAGTTAGGACCGTGGAAGCCGAAACGAATACTAATGTGACCAGAAGCAATGTCGGCAATCATCTTTGGTATGAAGAAAGGATTGAATTTGGGTCCGTCTTCCTTATGAAGTGCATAATAACCAATTTCTTCTTCAAAGGTTTTAATACCGCCAATACCAACTCCGTAAACCACACCGATACGGTTTTTATCGGCTTTCTCCAAGTCGATGCCGCAATCTTCCACACCTTGAATGGCACTGATGAGTGCCAACTGTGTGTAGCGGTCGAGCTTGCGCGCTTCTTTACGGTCGATATAATCGTTCACATTAAGGTTTTTCACCTCGCAAGCGAACTTTGCTTTAAAATTAGTTGTATCGAAATAAGTAATAGGAGCTGCACCACTCTTACCTTCAAGCATTGCTTTCCACGTTTCTTCAGGATTATTTCCCAACGGAGTAACTGCACCCAGCCCTGTTACTACTACTCTTTTTAATTCCATTAATTTGCTGATTTAAATTCTGTCATCGTGATTACGAGACGCTCTTAGGTTTCTTTCAGAAAAAAATTAAGGAGTTAAGCAAAAGGTTCTACTATACACTTATGAAACGTAAGTAAAACGATTGGCTTAACTCCTTAACTCCTTTTTCTTGTCTTAGAGCCTGAATGGACGAAACCCAAGTAAGAAATAAGTAAATGTTAAAGACTAAAAATCAGTTGGAAGCCGAAGCTCCCAACCATCATTTATATATCTTCTTACTTTGCGTTCTCTTGGATATAAGCAATGGCATCGCCTACAGTAGCGATTTTTTCTGCCTTATCGTCTGGAATAGAGATACCAAATTCTTTCTCAAACTCCATAATAAGTTCTACTGTATCCAAAGAATCAGCGCCAAGATCGTTTGTGAAACTTGCTTCTGGCTTTACTTCTGCCTCGTCTACACCGAGCTTATCTACGATAATTGCCTTTACCTTTGATTCAATTTCTGACATAATTGTTAAGTTTTAAAATGTTTAATACTAACTTTCTAAATTCTAAAATTCGGTTGCAAAGGAAAGATAATTTTTTCATACACGCAAATTTTTTGCTTAAAAAAGCACTTATCTATGCACAGAATATATGTATTTGTGCAATAAAAACAGTACTTTTTGTATTATATTGCGCTAAATCAAGACATTATAACAGATGATTAGCACATTACTTCTACGGCTCCAGCACATCGTTTGCAAGCCTTCAGCACATTCATCTGATATATATTATTATAGCAGAGAGGCTTCTTTAGATAAAAATGCCTTGCTTTTATTTTGTGTATATGATTTATTTGAACTATATTTGCAGAAAAATTAAAAGAACAGAAAATATGTCATTTACGGAACATTGTAATGAGATTTTTAGTCAAGCTATCCGCGATTACCACATCACGGATAATGTAGACACACCTATTAATAATCCATACGAAAGAGATTCTATTGAAAACAGATTGTATTTGAAGTGCTGGATTGATACGGTCCAGTGGCATTTTGAGGACCTTATCCGCGATCCGCACATTGCTCCAGAAGACGGAATGAGTTTAAAGCGCCGCATCGACCGTTCCAACCAAGACCGAACAGACCTCGTTGAACAGATTGATTCGTATTTCCGACAGCTTTATTCTGACGTAAAAGTGCAGGAAGGAGCTACCATCAATACTGAAAGTCCAGCATGGGCAGTAGACCGCTTGTCTATCTTGGCACTGAAAATCTATCACATGAAGGAGCAAGCTGAGCGCACAGATGCATCAGCAGAACACATTCAAAAGTGCCAGAACAAGCTGAATGTGCTGCTCGAACAGCAAGCAGACCTTGGAACAGCTATCGACCAGCTGCTCGACGACATTCAGGCAGGACGCAAATACATGAAGGTCTACCATCAGATGAAGATGTACAACGACCCTGCCACCAACCCCGTACTCTACAAAAAGTAAGAGGTGAAGACCGACCACATCATCATCATGCGCTTTTCTGCCATGGGCGACGTTGCCATGACAGTTCCTGTGGTCTTCTCTCTTGCCCATCAATATCCCGACCTTCGCATCAGCGTTCTTTCCCGTCCGTTTGCCAAAGCGTTCTTCAGCCACATGCCAAAGAATGTGGATTTCATTGCAGCCGACTTGAAAAACGAATACAAGGGCATTAAGGGACTGAACCAACTATACGGCAGACTGAAGGCAAAACAGCCTACAGCCATTGCCGATTTCCACGATGTGCTGCGCTCGAAATACATACGAACACGCTTTACCCTTTGCGGATACAAGACAGTGCACATCGATAAGCACAAGAACGGAAAGCGTAAGCTCTGCCGAAAAACACATAAAGTAATGGAACAACAGCCCACATCGTTCCAGAACTACGCAGAAGTTTTAAGCAAATTGGGCTATCCTGTAAATCTTTCCTTTTCTTCTTTATTCGCAAACGGTGGCAATCAGCTGTCGCAGCTCCCTGATATAATAGGCGAAAAGCCTGACGGCGAACGCTGGATAGGCGTTGCTCCCTTTGCTGCCCACAGCGGAAAGATGTATCCAAAAGAGAAGATGGAAGAGGTGGTAAAGGTGCTTTCCACTGAATACAGCAATCTCCGAATATTCTTTTTTGGCGGTGGAAAGGAAGAAAAACAGATACTCAACACGTGGGCTGCAAAGTATAAAGGCTGCACTTGTGCTTCAGAAGTGCTGCACGGACTGAACGAAGAGCTCGTCTTAATGAGCCATTTAGACACAATGATTTCGATGGACAGTGCCAATATGCACCTTGCTTCACTTGTCGGCACACGCGTTGTAAGCATTTGGGGGGCTACTCACCCTTACTGTGGCTTCCTCGGCTGGAACCAAAAAGAGGAAGATGCCGTACAAAACACCGAACTGGAATGTCGCCCTTGTTCTGTATTCGGCAACAAACCGTGCCGCCGTGGCGACTTCGAATGTATGCACAGCATAGCCCCAAGTGCCATTATTGAGCAGTTAAACTTATAATATAGTTTATTTTACACTATAATTAAAACTAAATAATAATACCTACTGCTAAACTAATCGGCACAAACTCCTACCCATACACCTTGCTTTACAGAAGTAGAAATAGTATAAAGAATTTTTCAAAGTATATCTATCGTGTAACATCTTCTTTATCAACGCATCACAAAACCTATTGTTTTACCGTGCGAAAAATATTTATTTACGTGTAAGTAATATAAATATTAATTATTAACTTTGTCCTAAATCAAGTGTTCTTAGAACATAAATGATTCTATGAAAGACTCTAAAATGTCTTATAATACTATTTTTAGAAAGTACGGATAAAAGTGCATTAACCACACTTTTAAAATAATAGTAATTAACACATAAATAAGTTAAGAATCATAATTAGTCATCCCTTAAAAACTATATTTCAGCATAAAGCTTGTACTGACAAGCTCTATGCTGATTCTTTTTATAAGGTCCAAAAGAACTCTCATAGCTCTTTTGAAGTTATATGCTGCTGCAGCTAATAATACATTGATAGCATCTCCTTTCACACCTTTATAAAAGTTGCGAGATAATCGGTGGTCTGCTTTAAGATGTCCTATTGTTGGTTCTATACCTGCTCGTTTACAAAATAGTTTGTGTTTCTTTCTCTTTTGGTAGTAGCTGTCTTTAGCTTTAGGAACGTCTGGAATGAGTATCTTTGTCTGCCCAATCTGCTTTACACCTCTATACCCTCTATCTCCTGCTAACTTATCAACCTGCTTTCCTGTCATCCTTTGGATTTGTTCTAACGTCTTTTCGATAGTATGCCCATCATATTCATTCCTAAAAGAACATGCACCAAGAATAAGTCCTGACCATGAGCGAAGAATAGATACTTTATTGCCAAACTCATATTGCTTATGCTCCTTACCTTTGCTGATACAAACTACATCTGGTTCGTGCAGAGAATATACTTTATTCTTTGACTTCCTATTCTGAGAAAGAACTCTGTAATATAGCTCAAACATCTCCTCATATCCTTTCCTTCCCCCAAGATTACGCTCTAGCTCTCTTACCAATCTTCCTGCTATGGTCTTCAGTTGTCTATCTGCCTTAAGAGCTTTCTTACGATTCTTGGGATGATTACGAAAACGTTGGGAACGGTAAATGCCTTTCAAGGTACGCGTATAACTCTGTCGTAGAGGAAGACAATTGTCATGAACTATCTTCAGAACGTTTTTGATTATCTTTTTATGCAACTTCGCATCTGTAGGATAGGTTATATTCTTCTCCTGCACGGTAGAATCAATGAAAGCCGTATCAAAATGATCTTCGTTATCATGGTCGGTATTAACGCGGATGCTCTCTGCTAATATTAATTCCATACCTTTTTCACCGATACGATTTCTGAAGTGAACTAACTCGGAAGCGTCACAGGGTTGTTTGGGCATAAATTCAAGTCCACCACAGAAATATTGGTAGTAAGCATTCTCACTCCATTGAGAAACCACCATTTCATCTGACACATTACGCAAATGTTTTAAAATTAAAAGACCACACAGCAAGCGAATTGGATGAGCAGGGCGGCCGTTAGTGCTGCAATACAAAGGAGAAAAAGCATTTTCAAAACATTCCCAATTAATCTTATTACTAAGTTGGAAAAGGGGATGTTCATGGCTAAGCATGTCCTCTAGAGAAGAGAACATAGAGAGCTGTTTAGATGTGCGTTTAAGCATAAATATCTGCAAGAATTATAGTATAAAGGTACAAAAACTTGCAGATATAAACAAATAATTTACAGGATAATATACTATGAATCAGAGGAATATTAGGTTTATAAGGGAGGACTAATTAACATTAAATTAAAAAATAAAAATATGGATAGGAATAACACAACAAATATACTATTAAAAGGAATAGTAATTTTAATAGTGCCAGCAATAGCAATAGTAGCTTTAGGAAAAATAGGACTCACAGAGGCACAAGCGATTTTAATAGTAGGAGTATTCACAGTTATTACTGCTGCAAATCAAATCCGTGCAAGTAATAAAAAAACTTTTATCAATACAATAACAATTGCTCGAAAAGAATATATAGCTACACTTCGTAAAGTAGTTAGTGAGTTTTGTGCAAGTGCTGAAAGTAAAGACAATAACAATACAAGATTGATAGAATTATCATATCATCTAAAAATGTTTATGAATCCCAATGGTAAACCCAATGATAATTCCAATAATAAACCTGATGATACCACCAATGGAAAAACCGAGAATACTGATGGATATTGGGATAGGGAAGCTATTAAACTAATTGATGAAATTATCCAAGCAGCCCAAACAGAACAAACAGAAGATAAAAAAAGACATATTAGTAAATTTATAAGATTAATGCAACTATGGTTTGCTCTTGAATGGCATGGAATGACAGAAGAAAGCAAACACGGAATAATGGACGATGATGATAAGAAAAATTTGCAGAAAAAATACTATTTAGAATATAAAACTTGGGTAAAGCAAGAATATAATGAATAAAAATGCAAAGAGTTAAAGTTGATAACCATTTTCGTGAGCTCACGAAAATGGTTAAATCGAGTAGCTAAAAAAAGAAAGGTGCATATAAAATCGGTAATTTGAAATAAATAACAAGGGAGGTTATGACAAGAATAAACTTAATAATGATGCTTCTTCCTTTCGTGTTTATGATTCACGAATACGAGGAAATTATTATGTTTAGACGTTGGATAGACAGGAATAGGGAAGAATTGAGAAAACGATTCCCTAAAATCGAATCATTCTTTACCCGACGAGGAGTTTTCGATTATTCCACTTCCACCTTTGCCGTTGGTACTGCTCACGAGTTCATACTTATTTCTGTTGTTTCGTTTTGCTCCGTTTGGACTGGGGAATATCAATGGTGGTTTGCTGCATTGACAGGGTATTCCGTTCACCTTTTAATGCATATTGCGCAGTGGATTGTATATCGAAAATATGTGCCTGTTATCATTACAAGCCTCCTGACATTACCTTATTGCATCTATTCTTTTGCTGAATTCTCAAAAACAACAGTTCTATCCTTCTCGCAAATGGTTCTATGGGCAGCCATTGGCATTGTTCTTACCATACTAAGCTTGTTTTCTGCATTCTTCTTTATGGATAGGTTTCAACGTTGGGAAAAAGGTAATAAATAACAAATCAATAAGAAATAAATGATGGAAGATTATTATAAAATAAACAAAGAGGCATGGAATGCAAGAACAGAAATTCATCTGCATTCCTCATTTTATGATTTGAATAAATTCAAAAGAGAAGTAAAGTCTGTTCCCGACTTGGATTTGTCTTTACTGGGAGATGTTCGGGAGAAGTCTATCCTGCATCTTCAATGCCATTTCGGAATGGATACGCTTTCCTTATCAAAGTTAGGAGCTAACGTTGTTGGGGTAGATTTCTCGGAAGAAGCTATACAAACGGCAAAGTCTTTGAACGAGGAATTAGGACTGAATGCGCAATTCTGCTGCTGCAACATTTACGATGTACCTACCGTATTGCAAGGGCAACAGTTTGACATTGTATATACGTCTTATGGTGTTGTCAATTGGTTGCCCGACTTAACCCAATGGGGACAGGTGATTTCACAAATGCTGAAAGACGGAGGGAAGTTCGTTATCGTGGAATTTCACCCCGTATTGTGGATGTTCGATGGAAACTTTTCTCAAGTCCGATATGCTTATTCACGCAAAGAGCCTTACATAGTGGAAGAAGCCATTTATACGGATTCAGAAACCAATAATCGGCAAAAGACCGTTACATGGAACCACGGACTGGCTGAAGTTATTAATGGCTTGCTCTATAACGGCTTGCAGATACGGTCTTTTGGAGAGTATGATTATTCGCCCTTCAACCTATTTGGAAATATGACTGCCGAAAAGAACGGAACGTTCAAAATCGCAGGAAAGAATGGCAAGGTACCGATGCTGTTTTCTGTTGTCGCCTCGAAATAAGTGTTTTCTGCATAACAAAACCGCTATCAAACGAAGCAAAAGCTGTTTGATAGCGGTTTATTTGTGCTGATAAGGGTATGTTTCAGGGTTGCTTAAGCATTGATATACCCTTTTCGCATTGCTGTGAGAAAGATTTTATTTCGGCTGTATGATAATCGTTACCTTTACTTGTCCGTAGTTGGCGTTGTTGCGTTTCAGCATATAGATGCGAGTTTGCTGGGGCTTTTCCACCACAAGTAGGGTGGTATGTTCGTTGTTTGCCACCTTGTCGGTCCAGCTTCCCGTACGTGCTTCGCGTTTAAATGCGCGGTAAAAGGTATTTCCTTCGCCATTATCGGTTTCGAGTGTCTTCACAACTTTCACTACCTTTTGGGTTTGCGGATTGCGTTTTACAGCTGTTGTGAAGGAAGAACCACCCGACGAAGAATAGCGTTCCACAAGATTGTCGATGCTGTTTTGCGCCTTTGCGGCAAGCGTTGTCAGCAAGCAGACAATGAATGTTATTATGTATTTCTTCATTTTTTTCTTCCTTATATTTATGGTTTCGTATCGTTGTTACAGCGTTGTTTCGCCGTCAGTATTCAACAGTTGTTCCAATGCTTTGCGCTGTTGGGGGTCGTCAATGCTTTCAAGCACTTCCGTTTCGGCATTTTCTATCACGGCTTGCCTCTGTACTTTCTGTTCTATTCGGTCGGCTTCGGCAAACGTTTCCTTCAGTTTTCCCTTTATTTCGTGCAGATTGTCGTTCCTAACTCCATTGACAATAGTGTAGCTACCCGCATATTTCCTTGCCAATTGGTGGTCTTGATACTGCCCATAAAAGAAATAAATGCCGAGCAAAAACAGTAGAGAAGCAGCAATGCCGACGATGCGACGAAACGTAACCGTGTTTGTTCGTGTCGGCTGTCTTGGTGTTTCTTCAATGTATTCGGATAGTTGCTGAACGGCAGCAAAGTCGAGAAACATTTCCCGATAGTGCAAGTATTCGGGCAATACACGCTCCGAGCGAAAGTAAGCGTAAAGGCTTTGCTCCTCGCCGAGTGTGGTTTCGCCGTCCAAGAACTTGTCAATCAGTAGTTTTATTTCTTTATTTTCCATTGTTGTATTGCTTTAAAACTGCTCGTCTGGCACGACTGACAGCCTGCCGTATGGCAGCTTCAGTACTGCCCGTAATCTGTGCAATGCCGGCATATTCCATTCCGTCGATGTGGCGCAGATGCAGAATGGTTTGCTGGAACGTAGGCAAGGTGTTCATAATGTGGAGCATTCTGTCGATGCGTTCATCGGTTTCCGTGCGTTCTTCCGCCTGTATGGCTTGCAAGCTGCTTATTGCCGTGTGTGGCATGGCATGGCGCAGGCGGTCGATAGCTATGTTCCGAGTAATGACGGAAGCGATGGGCATGAGCGGCAAATTGAGTTCGGCATGTATCTGCCACAGTCGCAACATTGCATCTTGCACAATGTCTTCCGCCTCATCGCTGTTCTTCAGATAGCGCAGGGCGATGCTGACGAGTTTCGGTCGCGCGGTGGCGGCTTCTTGCTTAAACTCTGTTTCGGTCATTCACAGGCAGTTTGGTCGGGCTTTTAATATTTGTTCAGCTTGGAGCTGTCTACGTGTGAGATGCCTTGATTGTCTATCTGGACATCGTCGGCAGTACCTGCAAGCGTTACTTCGCCGAAGCCTGAGTTTGTTACCACGATGCGCCGGCATTCCAAATTGGCCTTTACTTCCCCGTTTCCGGTATTGCTAATCCTTCCTTCGCCTCCTTTAAAGTTAAGATTAAACTCGCCGAGACCCGAATTTACAATGTCCAGTAAGTCGGTTCTTGTGGCTTTCAGCCTGATGTCTCCATTGCCTGTATTGTCTATTCTGCCTTTCTTTCCGCTGAACGTAACCTTATATTCGCCCGACCCGCTGTTTGCTATCGTAAAGTCGTCGGAACAGACTGACGATTTCATATCGATGACACCAGTTCCATCAAACTTAACTTTCGGGGCGTTTATATTTATCTTTCCATCTACCACACCGCTCATGTTCAGTGTCAGCGATTTGCCCGAAAGGTTGTCTATGTGCAACGAGTTTACACCGCTAAGGTCGATTTTCATGTCTCCTCCTTTCATGTTCCTCGCCTTGAAATCGTTCACACCGTACATATTGATGATGTCCATACGGGGCGATGTTATTCTTATGATGGGTGTCTTCTTGCATTCGTCCTTGTCCTTGTGCTTTGTGCCTTTCTTCCAATGTATGCTGAGAAGTCCGTTCTTGTTGTTCACCTCCGTGCTTGCAATGATGTTTGCGGGTGCTGTAATGCTGACGCTGTATGTGTCGCCCTGCACGTATTCCACGTTTCCTACCATGCCAATGTCAATGCCGCCAAACCCTTTCACGTTGTAGCTTTGGGTAATGATGGCTGTCGAAGCAGTAACGGTAATGTCGTTGCGTTTCTCTCTTGGCTTTGTTGCACAGCTGTTCATCGCTCCGAGAAGTATGGCACAGCAAAAAATCAGTCGTTTCATAAGCATTTTGTTTTGATTGTCTACTCTTGGTACGCAGCAGGTGTTGTTTTGTGACAACAGTCTGACGAATATTTAATCACCTGCTGTCGCAGGTCTATAACATCTGCAATTGTCAGTCTATATATGCCTTTGTTGCAGGTATTCAATATCTTCTATCAATACCCTTGTTAGGGTATTGACTGATACCCTTGTGAGGGTATTGACAGACACCCTTGTGAGGGTATTCATTATCGGTACGTAATACTGACGGGTGCAGGTGTTACATACCAATAATCGAAGCATAAGGGAAGCTGTTGTCAGAGCTGTATCCATCATTGACATACTGTCTCTATTTAGCAAATATGGCACCATATTCTAATATGATGCCATACCTTACTGTTATATGCTGCCTGAATGTCTACATTCCTATTCCGGTACCAACTCCGCCCACCTGGCTGTCGTTCTTCTTTTCCTGGAAATCGTTGGATATCTTGGTTCTGTTTGTCTGGAACTGCCTCTTGGTGTTGCCGAAGTGCCATGTAAGGGTTAAACCTACTTGCTGAACGGATATGACCATGTTTGTGCGTTGCGTAAAGTCGGCACCTGCGCTGTATTGGTCTTGCCTTATCTTTCCGGAGAATGGCGTAAAGTAGTTCAGGCTTACGTTCAGCTTCTCGTTGAAGAAGTCTTTTGCTAATGCAATGTTTATCATGCTGAAGCCGTTGCCGTATCCCTGCAGGGTGTGTCGCTTCGTCATTCCGCCCGTGTATATGCTCATCTTCACGTTCCAAGGCAAGGTTTGCTGCAGCCCTATGAATGCCGTTGCCTGCCAGGCGTGCTTCTTCTGGCTGAGCTTGTCGGAACGCATGTCGCCGTAATCGAAGCCACCGTTAAGGAATATGCGTGTATTGGGCGTCAGGGAATAGTTTATGAACGTGTTGAAGTTGGTCCATCGGCTGCGCACAATGTTGCCGTAGGTGGTGTTCAATATGCCGTTGGCGTCCATGAACGAATACTGCTCTATCTGGTTGTTGGCAAATGCTTCGCCCAGAGTAAGGTTTATCATGAACTTCGGAGTAAAGGCATTGAACACAAGATTGACCTTGTGGCTCTTTTCCACGTCGAGGTTTGGATTGCCGTAAGTGAGCACTGTCGGCGTAGAACGGTCGATGTAAGGGTTGAGGAACGAAATTCCGGGACGCGATATGCGCATGTTGTAGTTCACACCGACATTCACCGCAGCTCCGATGTTGTAAGTGAAGCTTGCCGAAGGAACCAGATTGCCATAGTTCTTCTTGAAGTCATCGCCCTTTCCAAGTATGAATTCCACGTGCTCCCATGTATGTTCGTAGCGTGCTCCAGCCTTTGCACTGAACTTGCCCAGCGTGAGCTTATACTCTATGTACGATGCTAGTATGCTTTGTGTGTTCTTGTAGTTTACGCTGTTGTTGCTGTCGAAGACCTCTTTGCCGTTTATTATGTTATAGAACTTAGAGTCGGAAGTGTTTCTTCTGCCAATGAACTTGGCACCTGCATTGAGTGTCTGGTTCTTCGACAACGGCGTCGTATAGTCGGCTTGGAACGTGTGCTCCGTGCCACGCATCTTTGAGTTGGAGTGCAAATCGTTCAACGTGAGTGGTATTCCTGCAGGCAATGGGTCGTAGATGTTGCGACTTTCGGTTGTTGTAGGGTCTGTCGTGAAGAGATAACTCAAGGTAATGTTGCTTGTTCTATCGCGATTTAAAAAGCGCTGATAGTCTATGTTTCCATTGAATGAAGTGTTTTCGTTGCGCGTCATCATATCGTTGCCGTACGAGAAGCCGCTGCCATACATACCACCAGAGAAAGTTGTTGTAGGGTGTCCGCTATTCTTTACACTGTAATTCATCAACCCGACAGAAGCACCAATGTTGCTTAAAGAGTCTATCTCGTAACCCAAACTGAAGTTAGCCATGTTGAAAGGCACTTTTATCTTGCTCTTTTGAAACGAATGCATCTTTGAGCCGTCAGAAGCAATGCGCTCTGTTGTAAGTTCCATCTTCCCCGTCTCCGAATGGTTGTGCGTTACATTGGCACTGTAGGTCAGCTTGCCTTGCTGTCCACTGACAAATGCAGAACCATTCCAGCCAAAGTTATTTACCATTGCACTCACACTGCCATTATAGCCGTTCATGCTTTGCTGCTTTCCATTAACTTTATTCATTATGATGTTAAGCACGCCGCCGACACCTTCGGCATCGTACTTTGCACCTGGGTTGGTAACAACTTCAATCGACTTGACCGACGAGGCCGGCATCGATTTGAATATCTGCGAAGGATTGGCAGAGAACATTACGTTCGGCTTTCCGTCTACATAGACTTTGAAAGAACCTTGTCCGTTCACGGTAATGTTGTCTTGTCCGTCTACCGTTACCATCGGAACCTTGCGCAACATATCGAGCACTGTCTTCGATTTGCTGTCCACATCATTCTCTATATCGTAGCTCATCTTGTCGGTTTCCATCTTTACGAGTGGCTTTTGTGCTACTACTTCCACACCTTTCATCATCTTTTCATCGTCTTGCACCAAGATAGTGCCAAGGCTTAAAGTAGGATTTGCAGCGCTAAGGTGCACTTTTCGTGTTATCATCTTACGTCCCATAGAACTGATTGTAACAGTAAAGTTGCCCGTTCCGTCCACTTTCTGCAATATTTTACCATCATCGTCGGTAACAGACATAGCAACAGGCTTGTCCATTTTTCCACCTTTGAACACACGAATGGTAGCAAACGGTTCGCTTTCATGCGTAAGCGAATCAAGCAATTCGCCTGTAATTGTCGTTGTCTGGGCATTTATAGCTGTGCTTATCCACACCAATGCCAATGTCAGTAATGTTTTCTTTATCCTCATTGTTCGTTGTTTTTATTTTGCTGCAAAGATAACTATAATATAAAAAGGTCGAAAATAATTTTCGACCACTTCTGTTATTCTTTTCGACGAAAAAGTATTTTCAATTCACTTGCGATGCTATTTTGTGGCGTATTCCCTTCATCGATGTAAGATAAGCTTTGGCAGAACCAAACTTTAAGTTCATATCCAAACGAACAGGAATATGGTTGTCGTCGTCAGTAACAAAGAAATTGGCAATATTGCGCCACTTGCTATCCTCCTTTTCATAATAGGAAAGCGACAGGCAACGATATTTTTTATCATTATCTGCCTTTATGTTTTTCTTGCCATTGTATATTATACGTGCCGGCAACAGACTTTTACCACTTACCAATGGGAAGTTTACAACAAACCCTTTCTTCCAGCTCGTAGGATTAAAGCTGCGTGCCCGAAGGAATATACTCATCATATCGTAAACGCATTCTGTTTGCGAACTGGTCTTCCAATGCTTTTCTCCGTCGCCATCTATACGATGTTGTTTTATTTCTACTTTACCTTTCGGATAAGAATAGAACACTTCATCTACCGTATATCGCTTGCCTTCCTTTGCGCCCTTACGATAATAAAGCGGTGCCAAGTCCTTTGTGTTGTAACAAAGCAGCGTGTCTCGCATTACGAAAAACTTGTCGAGCTTTCCGTTTCCTCGCGTTGTCAGCGAAGCACGATAGGCTGGTGTTCCCTTGTAAGTAGAGGAAACAGTGTACCAAGAAGCTGTTCCCACTTTAACCCAAACAAACTTCCAGTTAAAATAAAGATTGTAGTTTAAAAATTCACCACTATTAAAAGCAGTGTTGCGAAACGAACATTGTGCCGAAGCCAGTAAAGAAAACAACAGCAAAACAGACACTGCATAAAACTTAAATCTTCTCATCTTATTAACAATTTTCCTTGTTAGTTACATTATTCTCTTATTTATTCTTTTAAAAAGAAAAAAAGAAAGAGTAGTATGATATGGTGTGGATAGTGTTTATAAGTTTTCAATCAATCTCTTGCATATTTGGTTATTAAGCCGTGAATGAAAGTTATCCACACTCCAATACTTTGCTTTCTTATTGATATTCAACTATAATATAAAGTTATCCACATTTCAACTTCACCTTGCAAAGATAGTAAGTTAATATCTTTTATGCGGTAAAAGCTGTGTAAAACTTCTATAAAATCCTATTAACAACTCAGCAGTTATGCCCAATATCTTTTCCATTTGCTGTGCGTTGTTCATAAACCAATAGTTATTCTGAAGTTATTATATGAGTTATCTACACAGTTATCCACAGTTGTTATAAGCATATTTAAACTTTTATTCTCACTCAAAAAGAATCAATTATAAGTTTGAGAATTTCTTATTAAAAAAAATATTTTTTTAATTACAAATTTTGAAATTATAATTATAATTTTCAGAGAGAATATCTATAACTGAATAAAATAGCTAAAAAGCAGGGCTATTCAGTAATTTTGCAGTACTTTTGCAATTTAAACAACAGGATTAGAAATGAATTTAACAAGCATAGTAAATAAGTTGTACTTTCAACCTCGCAGACGCGAATTGGAACGTTATATTAATGAAGGCGAGGAAATGCAACACGAAATATTACAATACTTGGTTAAGCGTGGCAAAGATACTGAATACGGTAGAAAATATTTGTTTTCTACAATAAACAATTATAACGATTTTGCACAGAATATACCTCTTAATACTTACGAAGAATTAAAAGGATATATAGATCGAATGAGGCATGGAGAACGAAATATATTATGGCCGGGACAAGTAAAATGGTATGCAAAGTCGTCGGGAACTACTAATGATAAAAGTAAGTTTATTCCAATTACGCACGAAGGTTTGCAAAATGTGCATTATCAAGGCGGAAAAGATGTTCTGGCTTACTATTTAAGCAACAACCCTGACAGTAAACTTTTCAGCGGAAAAGGACTTATTCTCGGTGGAAGTCATTCGCCAAATTATAATCTTTCAAATTCGCTTGTTGGCGATTTAAGTGCCATTCTTATAGAAAATATAAATCCATTAGCCAATCTTGTTCGTGTACCTTCTAAAGAAGTTGCATTGCTAAGCGATTTTGAAGTAAAGCGAGATAAAATAGCTCGCGAAGTGCTTTCGCAAAATGTAACCAATATTTCGGGTGTTCCATCGTGGATGTTGTCAGTTTTGGTACGTGTAATGGAACTGTCCGGAAAGAAACATTTGCAAGAAGTATGGCCCAATTTGGAAGTTTTCTTCCATGGAGGCATAGCGTTTACGCCTTATCGTGAACAATACGAACAGCTTATCACAAAGCAAGATATGCACTATATGGAAATATACAATGCTTCGGAGGGCTTCTTTGGAATACAAGACGATCCGAACGACAAGAGTATGTTGCTAATGTTAGATTATGGCGTGTACTACGAATTTTTACCAATGGACGAGTTTGAAAATGAAAAGCCAAATATTGTTCCATTAGAGGGGGTAGAAGTAGGGCGCAATTACGCAATGATTATCAGCACAGTTTGTGGATTGTGGCGTTACGAAATAGGCGATACAATTCAGTTTACATCTGTTCGTCCCTACAAGTTTGTTATTACAGGTCGTACAAAATATTTTATCAATGCTTTCGGCGAAGAACTTATCATGGACAATGCCGAAAAAGGAATAGAAGCTGCCTGCAAAGCTACTGGTGCGCAGATATCCGATTATACAGCAGCTCCTATTTTTATGGATTCGAATGCCAAATGTCGCCATCAATGGTTAATAGAGTTCACGAAGATGCCTGACAGCATAAGCGATTTCGAACGCATATTAGACAGCAAGTTGCAGGAAATAAATTCCGACTACGAGGCAAAACGCTTTCACGATGTAACTTTGCAACAATTGGAAGTAGTAGTAGCACGGAAAGATTTGTTTAACGATTGGTTAAAATCGAAGGGTAAACTTGGTGGTCAGCACAAAATTCCACGACTATCGAACAGTCGTAAGAATATAGACGAGATGTTGGCAATGAACATAAATCAATAAGATTACTAAAGTTATGAACATACAAAGCATAAAGAAAAAAAGTTGGAAAGCAGGAATATTCAGTCTACTTTTACTAACCGTATTTTCGTGTGCAAGAATGGGAAGTCCTGACGGTGGTTGGTACGACGAAACACCGCCAAAAATACTTGGAACATCGCCTGCAAATGGTTCTGACGATGTAAATAGTAAGAAAGTTACCATTCTGTTTAATGAGTTTGTAACACTCGACAATCCAACCGAAAAGGTTGTTGTATCGCCACCACAATTAGAAGCACCTGAAGTAAAGGTAAATGGAAAGCGAATTACAGTGGCTTTGCAAGACACTTTAAAGCCAAACACAACTTACACCATAGATTTTTCTGACGCCATTGCCGATAATAATGAGGGAAATCCATTAGGCAATTACACTTATTCGTTCTCTACGGGCAACCATATAGACACGATGGAAGTGGCAGGATATGTGTTGGAAGCACAAAACTTAGAGCCAATAAAAGGTATATTGGTGGGACTTTACCGTAATCTTAACGATACAGCTTTCCAACACGAACCTATGATGCGCATTGCTCGTACCGATGGAAACGGACACTTTGTGATAAAAGGTGTAGCAAAAGGCGATTATCGCATCTATGCCTTACAAGACATGGACGGCAATTACAAGTTTAATCAGGCGAGCGAAAAAATAGCATTTACCCCAGAAATTATAATGCCTTCGTTTAAACCCGATGTACGACAAGACACTATTTGGCGCGATTCGCTCCATATTAACGATATAAAACAAGTGCCTTATACACACTTTCTGCCCGACGATGTGGTACTTTCAGCCTTTATCCAAATACAAACCAACCGATATTTTTTAAAGGCAGAACGCAAAGAACCCGACCATTTCACCTTGTTTTATAGTTACGGCAATGCCGAATTGCCCGAAATAAAAGGTCTGAACTTTAACGAAAAGAACGCTTTTATAGTAGAACCCAGTTTAAATCAAGACACAATAACCTACTGGCTTCGCGATACAACGCTCGTAAATCAAGATACATTGCACATGCAAGTATCTTATTTGGCAAGCGATTCGTTAGGAAAATTGGTAAGACAAACCGACACATTAGAAGTCTTGTCGAAAGTTCCTTATGAAAAGCGTTTGAAACAATACAAGGAAGAATACGACAAATGGAAAAAACAACAAGAGAAAAATAAAAAGAAAGGCGAACCTTATCAGACGGAATACCCCACGACACCATTAGAAGTAAGAATAAAAAACGGAACACAAATAGCACCCGACGAAAATCCAACCTTTATTTTACCGTCGCCAGTAGCTGTTTGCGACACGTCTAAAATACATCTTTACGAAAAGGTAGATACACTTTGGCAACGTGCTAAATATCAGTTTGGCAGTGTTCCTGGTATTCCTCGGCAATATAAAATTGTGGGCGCATGGAATCCAGGGCACGAGTACAGTCTCGAATTAGATTCTGCCACCTTTATTGATATATATGGCAAGGCATCACGAAAGATAAAACAGAGCATAAAAGTGAGTTCGCTCGACGAATTTAGTACACTAATTGTGTCGCTTCAACGAATGGAAGGCAAAAACTGTTTGCTGCAACTGCTCAACGAAAGCGATAAACCCATAAAAGAAGTAGTAGCAAAAAACAACGAAGCTACTTTCTATTATGTAAAACCAGGCACATTCTATCTGCGCCTAATAGTAGACGAGAACGATAATGGCGTTTGGGACACCGGACTTTACAATACTCGACAGCCCGAAGCTGTTTACTATTACACAAAAGAAATAGATTGTAAAGCCAAACGCGATGTGAGAATAACGTGGAATCCACGCCAAACTCCACTTTATTTGCAGAAACCGGCAAAGATAACCAAACAGAAAGCTGACGAGAAACAAAAAATAAAACGTCGAAACTACGAACGCGCCAAGAAACTCGGCTTAGAATATAACCCGAAAAGTGGTGTAGCTGAGAAAGTAAAGAAAAGTAAAAAGGCTCATCGTAAATAACACTTCCAGACGCTGTTATTGAAGAAAATAAAAAACGTAATTATGTTCTGCAAAAACATAATTACGTTTAAGTTAGAAATATAATGTTTGGCATAGAAAAATATCACCCTCAGAGAAGAGTATTTAATCTATGAGCAAAGATACTCAATTTATACTTCCACACGCTTGATATTCCAATAAAAAACACTATATTTGCATTGTGTTTCTTCGGAAACACAAGACATTGTTGGAAAGAAAGAGCATCATCCAATGACTTGGACATTGTAGATTTTGAACAATCATCATATAATTATTAAAATAACAAACTTATGAAGAAAATCTTTATTACCTTATTATTTTTCTTTTGTGTAATTGTATCCTTTGCGCAAAGTGAAAGTGTTAAACCTACATATGGGGTTGTATTAGACAGAGAAGTGGCGATTGCCACAATAGAAAAAGAGAAATACGAAGATGTAATAGTCGAATTAAATTCTGCAGATCTTGGAGATTTTTTTACGGGAGTGAAGATAATTATAACAGATACCAAAACAGGAAAAAAAATATATAAAAAACGTTTTTCAAACTCTTATCTTTATGCTTTTTCTGATGGTACTATTCAGGTGGGTAAAGGAAATGCGTTAACTCAACTCACTCTTTACAAATCCAAAGAGTATGGTGTCTGGTTAATGAAAGTAAGAGAAAAAGGAATCTACTAAATGAAAAATTATGTATCCTCACGATAATGTTTTCAATATTTATTATAACATAAGCAAGTGAACTACATTCTTAGTTAAAAGATGTGAGTTAGGCTTGGCTAAGTCATCAATTGAAGAAAGGCATATAGACCCTTTTTAGAGAGAGGGTAAAGCCGCATAGTAAATACAGAGTAAGTGTTTTGTAAATGGTAAAACTGATAATAGATAATATAAACATGAATTAGTCCAGCAAGTAATACTTTCAGATACGATTATAATAAAAAACGTAATTATGTTCTGCAAAAACATAATTACGTTTTTTAATTTGGTAATTAAATATTCTTATTCTTTAATTTTATATTTGGAAGAAGCTTAAGTTCCTTTTTGTTTAGTATCTTTAGAACTTTGTTCTAAATAGATATTTCCTAAGTCCAAAAAAATTATAACTATCCAAAAATTTAGTAGTTCACCTTTATATATATAGTATATAACTAACCCTAACAATGAAGCTAAAAGATATCCATAAGATATTTTCCCTTCGTTTATAAGATTATTCTTTATTGGTATCTTTTTTATGAATATACCTAATATAAAGCCAATGAAAATTAAAAAGACTATACTTGCTGATACTGCCAAAAGATACCAATATATATTAGACGAACTTAATATAGGTTCAAAAGCAAATAAAAGAATGAAAAATAGTATTCCTTTATTAATCCATTGCATTCTATTTAGTTTCTTATTTAATAGCTTCATCTTTTTCTATTTGATTAAGTTGAATATTTTATTTTTCATTTGCAAAGATACAATTTTTTTTCAAACTTTTTTTTATTTGAATTGATTTATATCGCAGTCTTTTGAAAACATATAAAAATTCCCAATCATTGTAATGCTAAGAGTATACACTTTTCCTTTAATAGAAGTGTAATTTGTATTTTCATTTATCGTTACTATATACAATATTGGGATTTATAGATTGTAGATTCTTTATGAAACCATTTTTGTCTTTTGGTGAAATAATAAGAGGTGTTTTTTGTTGGATGAAATATATTGCTATTCGATCTAGCGAGGCTGCCGGTGCAGCAAGAATAGAATTTGTGTCTTTTATTTTTCTTATTTGATTTATGTCATAATTGGTGGTTGATAACATACCGCATTTAACAGAGAGGATGTTATTATGGATAGTATAGCGGATATCAAAAAGAGAGAAAAGAGCAAAAAAGAGAATTAATGCTACAATTGTTACTACAATCCACGAAAAATCGTATACTAATACGGGTATTATAGGAATTACAGTGAATCCTATAATGGCACATATTAGCCAAATTGCAATTTTTGTTTTATAAACTTTTTCCATCCCGTTCAATAATTATATGGTCATATTAAATCAATCTGCATTTTTTGTTAGTTGATAACATGGTTATTTTTTTGTATTTTTACAGTCTTGACCGTTCAGACACTCCAGCATTACTTTCATTATATCTATTTTTCTGTAAGTTAAATTCATATGAAACGGTGTTTCCCGGAAGCATATTCTAATGGAGAATAATATTCTACGTTAGATCTAAGTTCTTGATAGTTTGGTCTACGTATTTTCTTTATTTTATAGCTAAAGCATTATTTTTCTTTTTAGCCATTTTGCAAAAATAGGGTCGGTTATAACCAATCCTGTGTTTTGTTTTTCTATTAAGTCGCGTTCTAAGAGAGCTGTTTTCAGTCGAGTTATATTCGAATAGCTGCCTAAGTTATATTCTTCTCGCACTTCAGAAAGTCCGAAATCTTTTTTAATTCCCAATGCTATTGCACGTAGGAAATTTAATTGAAATTCAGATAATGGTTCAATCATCTGCATAAAAAGAATATCGTTTGTAGCCAATAAGTCGTTTTTGGCTTGTCTTACATCGTCTTCAGTTACAGTTTCTCCTTCTTCTTTTAATGTAAAGACCAACCAAGCGAGTTGTTGTACGTAGGCAGAATAATTCTCGGTAAATTTGCAAATTTCTTCTGCCAAAGCGTGGCTAATGGTTCTTTTTCCATCGGCAAAATGCGAAACAATATATTCAACCCAATCTTCTGTTGCTATTTTGTTTAACGAAATAGTATCGCCAAACTGGAAAAAAGGCATACTTCTATGGAGAAATATAGTGCTCATTAAGTGGTGTTTACTTCCAAAAAGACAATAAGATACGTGTTTTTGGTGTTGCCAAACAGTTCTTAAACGTGCCTGAATTTGTTTGCTATTGGACATTTCTCCTATTTGCTGAAACTCGTCTATGCATATAACAATGCGTTTTTTTCGTTTTATAGCAATTGTTTCAGCCATCTGTAAAACCTCTTCTGGCGTGTGTGTTTTTGGAGTAATACCTAAAGAAATGGAAAAATCGGAATTAGGTTCAGGACTAAAAGATATTTTAGGAGTGAGACGGTAAAGAAACTCTTTTGCTTCTTCAAACCATAATTCGCTTTTAGAAGCAGTTTGTTTTAATACCTCTGCGGTTAATTTATTGTAGAAATCGTATTCGCTTTTGCAACCAAATATGTCTAAATAAACTGTAATTATATCTTTATTGTCGAGCTTATTACATACGTGTTTCACTAAAGATGTTTTTCCTAATCGTCTTGGCGACATTAGAATTACGTTTATTCCACCTTTAAAATTATCTAAAAGCCGCTTTGTTTCTCGTTCTCTTCCTATGAAGTTATAGTCGGAGACAGCTACTCCATAAACAAATTTCTTGCACATAATTTAATGCTTTAATTCATCTTACAAGTGCAAATATAATAAGAAAAAAGTAATAACACAAGTATGTATCACACAAATTTGTGTGATACATACTTGTGTTATTATAAATAAACTAAAATATAGGTGGTTGTAATGTGCTTGATAGATATTAATGCTTTACTATATAACATAGTAAGACACTGTGTTTTTATCGTCCTTTTTTTACCATTCTTTTTGAAAAATAGAAGAGTGTAAGGTAAACTAAAATAGCCGAAATAACACCTGCGATAGCATCTATAAGATAGTGTGCTTGAATATAAACAGTGGCACAACAAAGGAAAAAATAAAATGGGGCAAGCACCATAAGTAATTTGTAATTTCGTGTATGCCATACTAAAAACATACATATAGTACTTATTCCTACATGCGAACTTGGGAAGGCAGCTGTAGGACGTTCTCCTGCAGCTTTAGCATCTTCTACTAAATTATAAAAGAAACCATTGGTGAAACCAGGGCTGGGCAAGCAGTCTTTATGCAAATTAAAATAATCGTGTACGTTCGGGAATATACCCGCTGCAATAGTTTTTAAGCCAACTGCCTTATAATAGAATGTAGGACCAGCCACTGGAACAAAAATAAATACTACATAATAGATAAAAAATGAAGCCAATAATATGAAACTTACTCGTTCAAATTCTTTGTAGCGCCATATAAAATAATAGAACACAGTGAGTGCAATCATTGGATAATAAGCTGCATATCCCATATCGAAAAGTTCGCTGAAAAAGGCATCTGGTAATTCTTTAGAGAATAATAGTGCTGGCTGACAGCTAAATATATTTTGTTCCCATTGTGCAAACACATGGTCGAGGTTAGGTAAAAGTCTATTAAACTCGTAAGTATCGGGATACCACCATGCAAGTAATCCTAATTGGGCGGATACTCTTGCTAAACGAGTAAACTTACAAGGGAAAATTCTATATACCAACCATAAGGCAGCCGTCATGGCAATGATGCGTAATCTGCCGTAAATCATGGTTTGGGGAGCTTCCATTTTTGTGTAAAAGAACATTATTAACACGAAAGTGAAAAGCATATATGCTGCTGCTGCCCATTCTATTGGCAATAATCCTTTTAAAGGTTTCTTCTCTATTTTAAAAAGATCGAGTACAAATTTTACCATTTTATTTCTACTATCAGTTATCCTTATTTTTAAATCCAGCCATTATTTTTATACCAATCCATTGTTTCTTTTACGCCTCGCTCTAAGTTATATTCTGGTTTATAGCCAAGTTCTTTTACAATGGGTTGTATGTTGCATCGCCAATTTCGTTGTTTCAAAATTTGATATTTATCGTTGTTCAGCGGCGAAAGCTTGCCCGTTATGCGTCCTAAGATATCGCCAAAGAAAGTAACAATACGCAACAAAGCAATAGGGGCTTTGATTCTTATCCACCAAGGGTTGCCCAATTCTGTGTGAATAAGATTGCTGAATGTGGTGCTTTGATATACTTCTCCATCGGTAAGAAAATAAGCTCTTCCAGTTTTAGCCTTATCAATTGCAAGAAAAACAGCCTGGACAAGGTCTTTTACATAAATAAAAGTAATGTCTTGACGCTGAAAACCCACCGAAAAGTCTATATGCCCTTTTATGGATTTAGCCATTAAAAAGTAGTCTTTTTCTCTTGGTCCGTACACACCCGTAGGACGAAGAATAACGTAAGGCAATGTTTTTCCATTGTAAACAGTGTTTGCCAAAACTTTTTCTGCCTTTAGTTTACTCTCTCCGTAAGCTGTGTTTGGTCGAGGAATATCGGTTTCGTCAATATCTTTATAAGGAAGTTGTTCGTGAATAGCACCATAAACGCTGAGGCTCGATATAAAAACAAAGCGTTCTATGGGCATATTCAGCGCTAAAAGTGCATTAACAAAATGTTGCGTTCCTTGTGTGTTTATGCGGAAAAAATCGTCTCTCTTTGTACATTTTGTGGCTCCCGCAGCATGAACAACATAATTAAAGCTGTAAGATTGTAGCTGCTTTTTAAGTTTTTCTTCCGAAGAAAAGTCGAGTTCTATAAAGTGAATGCGCTCGTCTTGCAAGTATTTTTTCGACGAAGTTGCACGGATTGCCGCCCAAACTTCCATATCGTGGCGCAATGCTTCTGCTACGATAAACGAGCCAATGAAGCCCGAAGCTCCTGTTATTAATATTCTTTTTTTCATTAAAATACTGTGAAACGCTTGCAAAGGTACGAACTTTTTCGTTACTTTGTAAACACAATCAAAGCGCAAATAACAATGGGAAAGGAAAAAAAGAGTAGAAAACGATTGACTAAGGTAGAATTAGCAGAGAAGATTAGAGGTTTCTTTCAGACACAACCAGACAATACTTTTAGCCTAAAACAAATATTCAAAGCATTAAAACTAACCACGCATCCGCTAAAAATGCTTGCTATCGATGTGATGGAAGAAATGGCGTGGGACGATTTTCTTGCTAAAGTTGGCGAAAATGCTTATACACTTAACACCAAAGGACAGGTACAAGAAGGTGTTTTTGTAAGAAAATCGAACGGAAAAAACTCTTTCCTTCCCGACGATGGTGGTACTCCCATTTTTATTTCTGAACGCAATTCTATGTCGGCTCTTAATGGAGACAGGGTGAAAGTGCAGTACTTTGCGCGCCGTCGTAATCATATTAAAGAAGGAATGGTTATTGAAATTCTGCAGCGGAAGAAGGAAACATTTGTAGGACGTTTGCAAGTAGAACCCGAAATAGCATTCCTTATTACGCAAGAAAACCTTTTTGTTCACGATATTCTTATTCCGAAGAAGGCTTTGAATGGTGGTAAAACTGGTGACAGAGCAGTAGTAAAAATAACAAAGTGGCCAGATGCTGCCCATAAAAATCTTGTAGGAGAGGTGATTGACATACTCGGACAGGCAGGAAATAACGATGTAGAAATGAATACTATTCTTGCGCAATATGGTCTGCCTTATAAATATCCGAAGAAAGTCGAGGAAGCGGCAGAGAGAATTAATGCCGAAATTACTGCGCAAGATATTGCCGAACGCGAAGATTTTCGCAAAGTCTGGACTTGTACTATTGATCCTAAAGATGCAAAAGACTTTGACGATGCTCTTTCCATACGTAAGCTGGAAAATGGTTTATGGGAAGTGGGCGTACATATTGCCGATGTTTCCCACTATGTTAAAGAGAACGATATAATTGACAAGGAAGCACAAAAGCGTGCTACATCTATTTACCTTGTAGACAGAACTATTCCAATGCTGCCCGAAAGGTTGTGTAATTTTGTTTGTTCCTTGCGCCCTGACGAAGAAAAATTAGCATACAGCGCAATCTTCCAATTAGACGATAATGCCGAAGTTAAACATTTCCATATTGCACATACTGTTATAAAAAGTAATCGTAGATATGCTTACGAAGAGGTGCAACAACTATTGGAAGACAATGGAGTGATAGACGGAACTGGTGAACCTGCACCAGAAAAACAAGAATATAAAGGCGAATTTGCCGATAAACTTATAATGCTCGACCGTTTGGCAAAACGACTTCGTGCCGAAAGAATAAAGAAAGGCAGTGTAAAGTTCGACTCGGAAGAGTTGCATTTTGATATAGATGAGCATGGAAAACCCCTTCGCTGTTACTTTAAACGCTCAAAAGATGCCAACAAACTCATAGAAGAGTTTATGTTGCTTGCCAATAAATATGTTGCAGAACACGTAGGAAAAGTAGCACGCGGCAAGAAAGCAAAGACATTGCCCTATCGTGTTCACGATAATCCTGACCCACAAAAGTTTGAAAACCTCAGACAGTTCTCTGCAAAGTTCGGATATAAACTGAAATCGTCAGGTACGAAAGGAGCAACGGCACGAGCCTTGAATGCCTTAATGGACGAGATAGAAGGCAAGAACGAGCAGAAAGTCATTCAAACTGTGGCTTTGCGCTCTATGATGAAGGCGAAATATACTACACACAACATAGGACACTTCGGACTTGCCTTCGATTATTATACTCATTTTACATCACCCATACGTCGTTATCCCGATACTATTGTGCACCGTTTACTTACTCGATATGAAAATGGAGGACGTTCGGCTAATAAAGAACATATAGAAGAGCTTTGCGAACACAGTTCTGACATGGAACAAGTGGCACAGAATGCAGAACGCGATTCTATTAAATATAAAATGGTGGAATTTATGGGCGAACATCTTGGCGAATGTTATGATGCGCACATAAGTGGTATTCAGAGTTATGGAATTTATGCTGAGATTGACGAAAATCATTGTGAAGGAATGATACCAATGCGCGACCTTGACGACGATTATTACGACTTTGACGAGAAGAATTATTGTCTTGTCGGGCGTCGTCATCATCATAAATATCAGTTAGGAGATCCTATCCGCATACAAGTTGCAAATGCAAATTTAGAACGAAAGCAACTCGACTTCACTTTAGATGAAGATAAAAGTAGAAAAGTTTCGCAAAAGGTTTCTACAAAAACAAAAGCAGGAAAAACTGTAAAGGCACGCAAAAAGCACCGATAGAAACATTTGAAAAATGAAACAAATAGGAATATTGCTCGCTTTCTTGCTTACAACCATTGTAGCACAATCGCACGAACAACAATATATAAGGTTGAAAGGATACTACCGTGTATATCAGTCTACAAATTTTATGCTTAGCTATTTCGTAGATGGTATGATGGAATTGTATGTTCCATTAGATACAACTTCGAAAAAAACAACTTTCGTAGACCGAAAATTTCTTGGCGAAAGGCGCAGAAAAGCCAAACAAGCTAATGGAGACGAAACTTTTGTTCGTATAAATATGCCTGCATTAGAGTCTACACCTCTTATAGAAAGCATTAAAAGCGAAGAATATTCCACCCGAAACAATGGCGACGTTTACCGATGGGCTGACAAATGCGGTACAATTTCAAAGCATAAGTTTCCTAATCAAAAAATAGCAACTACTGGAATAACCATTAACATGGATAATTTGATGGGACAAGAAAACCATGAAATTGAAATGAACCAACTAAAAATGTATGGTATCATAGCACGTATGACGCAATTTGATGAACAAGAAACTTACGTAGAACATGCAGGAACCTATACATTAAAAGATTTATATTCGGCACATAAACACCAAACTTTTATGGCACATTATAGGGGAGAAGATACAGACGAACAAATAGATGTATGGTCGGACTTGTTTATTACCGATAGAGCTATCATTTCGGAAAGTGAAATGAAAAAAATAAAGAAAGAAAAACCTCGCACACTTACTTTTGAGATACCATCTTCAGTACCACAATTAGACAATAATATTCTGCAAGCATGGTTACAAATGGTAGAATATTAAAAGTATACGCTCTAAACTATTCCTAAATTATTATCTCTTTCGGCGTAATAGACATTTGGTAGAGTGGTTATTCCAGCCTACTTTTCAAAAAAACGTCCGTACATTCTTAGAAAAAAGTACGGACGTTTTTTGAGACATTTCGCTGTTTTTGTATATCGCTAATTACCAACCACTTACAAATGTACAAAAAAACGGCTGAAAACAGTTCAAAATATAGGCCTATACGCCAAATCTACGGCAAACCTGATAGATATCTGAAACGAAAGTAACCAACTTTTTTGACAGACTTTTCTAAGCATCTGAGGTATCTACCATAATCTGCCAAGCATTTTTTGCAGTAGATTGCCCGATGAGTGTACTATTTGAAAGTCTAAAGTTTGGTTTTCTACCGATTTTATTTCTGATGACTTGAAACGACAGAGGATTTCTTGACGATCCAAAGTATCACGAACTGAGGAAAGATTTTGTATTTGTCCAGTAAATGTACCATTAGGTAATTGCAGACAGAGCATTTGTTCAGTTATATTGCCAGGACGTTTGTTATCGAATTTGACAAAAATAGCTATATCTACACTATCGGCTGCTGTATTTGTTATTCTATGAATGGTTGCTGTTCCTGAATAAACCTGCTTGTAGGGCAAGAAATAACCCACAACAAAGAGACAAAGCAACACAGCCCCAATGGCGGTGATGCCGTAGCGAATAAGTGAAGAGGGTATTTGCCCCACAATGCTGCGTACTTTTTCGCTACGAAGTTCGTAACTGCGTTCTTGTTTCTTCTCTTCTTCCATAATGTTCTGCAATCATTGCCAAACAAGATGGACCACAATCCATTGCATTACGTTGTCTGATTATCTTCATTCGTATCTGCAATAAGTTTTTAAAGACGCTGAATTTCACTATTAGTTGTATTGCCTTTATATCTCTTACCATTGATAATGTTAGGTAAGTTATATGAAACTTGTATTGTGAATGTACGGGTTTGATAGTTTCTACTATAATCCATAGATATATTGTTTCCGTAACAACCTCGTTTTGCATGTAGAGTTGAAAAAATATCTGTACATTCAAGATAGATGTTGAGACGATCTGATAGAAAAGATAAATTTAATGCCAAATCTACATTCCATGCCTGTGGAATTTTGAATAATCCATTTTCGCTTGCACTCTGATAGGAACCATTTACAAAGCACTGAATATTTTTATTTATGTTGATTGTATTGTTTGCTCTAAAAATGTATCCCTCACCTTTCTGTTTCGTAAAACCTGCAACATTCAACCATTGAGAATGATAGCTCACTCTTAATGAACTTTCTAAAATATCTCCCCAATTTATTTGCTGCCCAACCGACAATGAAAGATATTTGTTTGTTCCTGTGTTTTCTGGTCTATATAACATTATATTATCAGAATAAAGCGTAGGAACCTGAATAATTTCATCACGAATCGCTGTATAATTGAGCATCAGTGAGCTATTCAAAAACTTCCCAAGAAAAGATAATTCATGTCGTGTTTCAGGACACAAATCAGGATTACCACTTTCATACAGATAAGGAGAACTATAACTCAACCCTGCACGTAACTGGTTATAGGTGGGATATTCTGTTTTCAAAGAATAAGATAGTTGAGATTGAAAAGCTCCCTTTGTCATAGTTACAGATGCTGACGGATATAGTTTTGAAATTGAAAAGAGTTTGTTACGTCCTTTCTTTACATCATCTTCTCTATTTATAGACAATGTTTCGTGTCGAAGTCCCAAAGAAAAGGCAAAGTTAGTAATAGCATAATTCAAAGAAGCATACTCTGCATAACGATGTTGGTAAGTTTTAATGTCAAATGGGTTTAAAACAGCATGAGCACTATTAACATTATATGCTTGTAAAACAGATGTATGAGCATAGTCTGCACCCATTTGAAATTTAATAGATTCAGAAATATTATAGTTTCCTAATGCTTGGAAATAACAAAGGAAGTTACTATCTTCCGAACGTGTATCAACATCTGGTTCTACTGTATGATTGGAACTAATTGAAACCATATTCCTTGAACCAATTCCTCTGTAAATATCTGTATTGAAGAAGAACTCTATTTTTTTATTAGAATAATTATAAAACAAGTTCCCTACCCACTTATGATTTGGACTTGTTGAATGTGATTTTTGTCCATATTCCACATTATTTATATCATCAGTGTAATGTAATCCATTATCTACATCTGTAGTCCAATTGGAATGTCCATAACTCATAGAGACTCCAAAGCTATTATTTTTATTAGGCGTATAAATTAGGCTGTTACGAAACCGTAGATTTCTATATATTTGTTTTTCCGTACTATTGTAATAAACTGATGAAGTATGCTCTTTTCTCATTAGTTGTTCAATCTCAAGGTGTGCAAATGTTGGATCGTAATCATAAACTAATGAAGTTTGTAAACAAAGAGTAGGAGTATTGTACGAGAAATTTCCTTGATTCCATAATTCAGTAAGTTCACTGTGAATAATACCACTGGTTAGTTCAAAGCCCATTCCAGTATTCTTCTTTTTCGTTTTGATTTTTATTACGGCTTTAATATCAGAATTGTATATTATTCCAGGATTAGGAATTACTTCTACCGATTGAAGTTCATCCATTTTTAGTTCCTTCAGCTCTTTCAAATCTTCTATTCGTCGATTATCAATGTAGAAGACAGCTCTTCCTTTACCAACGACAACAAAACTATCACCAGATTTTTCAACAAAAGGCAATTGTGCAATATAATGACTAATATTAGGCAATTGTCTTTGCATTTGAGTGGGAGTAAACTTAATTCCGTTAGTTGTTATTTTATTCGGAGTTTTTCCAGTAATTGCTACTTCCGTTAGTTCCAAAGGCATAGATTCCATTTTAATAATTAATGAATCAGCAAAAGGAGCTTTCAGTAGCACCTTGTCATATCCAATATACTGTGCTCTAATAAGTTTAATTTTCTTTTCTGTAGATAAATGAAACTCGCCAAGACTATCAGATATAACAGTCGCAATGGGCTCTGAAGTCTCTGATGACAAAAACATATCTATATGTGCTCCAGATAAAGTATTTCCTTTATCGTCAATGACTTTTCCAGATAGTGAAGAATTGGATTGAGCAAAACACACTCCCGAAATCCCCAAAAGGACTAATAATGTGATTATAATTTTATTTTGTAATATGATCATAGTATTTCTCTAGCATTTTATTTCTCATACCTGGTGCTTTTAAAAGGCATTGACACAGGTTAAATTGTCCTCCTTTATATTTGTTTTTTAATTGGTACCATGAACATTTCCCGTTACAAATAGGAAGATAAAAACATTTCTTACAATTAGGATCATTAAAACAAGAGCAACTACTGTGGTAGCGATAGTTAACTGAGGATTTGTTATTACAATCTAATGTAGGAGCAACGACTACGCCTAAAGAACTTTTATCATTCTGTGAGGTCTCGCTGATAAATCTCAATTTATCAATAGTCATTATTTTCAGACTCATCGCTCCATTTTCATTAAATTAGGTATTTCCCACTTAATACTTCCCGAAGTAAGTACTTGGTCTGGCTTTTCAGTAGAACTACATTCTACACCAAGTGCACTATAGGTTGCTACAGGATCGTTGTAAAGGTTGGTAAGAAAACTAATGGCTTTTTCGCGTGTCATTTTTTGCAGTGGACGTGCAAATGTATAAATTTGTTCGTAATTTCTACCTTTTCTAATTCCTATTGCTTGCCAACTTGCGCCTTCTAATTCAATTTTCATAATCAATCCAGGTAATCCCATAAAACAATAAGGACCAGCATCGTATGGAAGTTCTTCAGAAAACCATGCAACTACGTTTTTGCCACGATAGGTTGTTGTTGCTTTTGAGCAAACATAACCTAAAATTTTTTGTTTTTCATCTTCGAAGAAACTCCATTGTAATTCATTGGCTGGTTGGATAAACGATATAATTATATTGTCGAAAGGTACTCGATAACCTATTTCTACTGTCTTTGCTTGTATATTTGTCCAAACTTCGTATGGAATAGTAGGGTTAGAATAGAGTGATACTCCTTTTGCACCTTTAGCAATGAGTGATGTTGCTACAGAATCATTTTGATAGAGTGCTTCGTTACGTGAATAGATATGGTTGCGCCCAATTAATAAAGTTCGTTGTTCTGTATGTGGCTGCGAATTGTTAGCATAAGTCCATGTGAATTGGTAACGCACTTCTAAGAGTACTGTATCAAGCGGTTTTTTATTTTTCATGTCTAATGCCGTATAAGAAGGAGAATTACCAAACACAAATGCTTGTGAGAAGGAGGTTTCTGACAGACCAATTAGGAAAAGAAATAGAATTCCTCTGCGTGCAAGGTTTTTAAAAGAAGGTTTCATATTATCTAATAAGTTTATAGGTTGAACTTTAATGAAAGAATCATACTGCGTGGCACAAGAAAAAATGTGTTGCGCTGCTGCTCTTGTGCATTAACTGAAACGATATTCAGTTGTTGTGCGTTGAACAGATTACGAAGGTTTAAACTCCATTCAACTAATTTTGTCTTATAATACAATTTCGCATTTGCGAGAAAAGTATGTGTATGGTCTTGCTGCGAATATAAGGTGTTGCAGGCAATACTCCATTTTCTGAACGTTGCCATTATCTTCCCTATTAACATAGCACGAGTTGTAACAATGTCGGTATTTTTACTGGTGGGTTCTGACATACAGCTACGGTTGATAAACATCTGAATTTCGGTGAGCAAACCTTTTACAGGCGTAATACCTCCCTTCAGAGAGAAACTGCTTTCATTGATCTGAAAGGGATAACTAATATCATTTAGCATTTGTGAAGAAGAAAACCGTGTATGACTTATTTTCAAACCAACGTTTGTTTTCTTCCAATAAAAAGCTTTCGATAACTCGCCACTTAAACTCAATGAATGGGTATCAAAATTCAGTGGAATAAGATAAAGTGCTATGTGATTATTCTTTACCACTTTATTTGTCATCATATCGCTGTTCAGATAATTATAGTTTATGCGTAAATTACCAAAGAGTAATTTGAAAGCGTTGGCATAATTGATTTTTGCTGAAAAATAATGATTATTTGTTGAAGTTATATCGTTTATATTTGCACGAGTCTGCTCGTAGCTGTTACGGATAATAAAAGCTTGCAAAAAATCTTCTGGTTTATTGTCGTGAACCTCTCTAGACCATTGTAATTGCAGCGAAATATGAGATAACAAAGAGCGTTCTATCGTTAAATTCGGAAGGATATGTAGTGAATGTTTTTTTGGGGTGATATAAGGAGAATATACGGAGATATGTGAATAAACTAACGGAATATATCCATAGATTCGAAAATGTGCCATAACCGACTGAAACGATAAACCTATTCCAGCTTTCGCACGGTTATAATGCATATCGTCACTTAAAGCAAAACTACTTTCTGGAGAAAATAAACCTGAAGAATACAATGCAGTAGTTAGCATATTCTTATCAGCAATGCCAAACCAATAAGGGTCGAATGTACAATTGCCAAGTCTGATTGTAGAAAGCATCTCTTGTCGCAGTTCTGCGTAATAGAATTTTTGCTTTACTTCTTGCCGTGCTGTGGGCTGTGGCAAAGAGTTGATTCTCGCTTCTTGTGCTAAAAAGAGCAGCTCACGACTATTGGTAAATTGTAAGTTGAACTGCGTATCCAGTCCATTTACTTCGTTCCATTTGTATATTAACCTTAATTTATTATCAAGTGCAAATTCTCTTTGGTTGAGACTTTCGTCAAGTTGTGCAGTTTTTATAAGTTGTTGTACGAATGGCAACTCTCTATTACAAGTTCCAACCAATTTGTTCATAAAAAAATATCGCGATTTATTTTGTTCGTATTTGAGAAGGAAATCTATATTTCGGTAATTATTTCCAAATTCAAAACTTCGTTTATGCGTTTTCTCTTGTTGGTTAATATGATAAGTATATTCCATACTTGCGCACCCTTCGGTATTTTCGTTCATTGCTATTATTGCATAATTCCATTTGGAATCAGGAGTTTTATTGTATAGTCCGTTTATTGACAATGCCTCACTCTTATTTGTCATATAATCATTCTTGTTGAGCATACCACTTTGTGGTGTGGGAGAAGAAAGTAAATTACTGGATAGCGAGGTTAAAGGCACGGCATAAATATCTCTTAATTGTTCGCCGCTATTATTTGCCGAAGCAGTGACAAAAATTTGATGTTTGGCATTAAATAAACCTCCATATAATCGTGCGGTATAAGCTAAATTATCTTTGTTGCCTTCTCTATAACCACCACCAACTTCCATTTTTCCAGTCAAAGTGTTTTTTGAATTTGGAGAAAGTTTCACATTAAGTGCTACATCATCTGTAATACGGCTACCCTGCAAAGCACGTATGGGCTGATGGTGTTGCATTATGTCTACTGCAATAATATCTTTTGGGTCTATACGTTCAAGTGCTATAGAATATTTTCCCTCAAAAAGATTGCCCCCTTCTATCTGAAATTCTGTAATTTCCCTACCATTATATAATACTCTTCCTGCATCGTTTATGGTAATTCCTGGTAAACGTTCTAAGGTTTCTCGGAGCTTTCTGTCATTTTTATCTCTAAAATGAGAAAGATGATAGGTCAGCGTATCGCCTTTGGCATTTATAATCGTCGGTTTTACATATACTTCCTCTAATTCTATGTTTTGCGATTCTGCAACAAAGTCTAAAGTTTGAGAAATATTGGCTATTTCCTTTCGAATGGGTTTGATATTGAAGTTGGAAATATATAAAACAATTTGCGGACTGCTATTTGAAAGTGTAAAAGCATAGTGTCCTTGTTCATCGGTTCTTGTATTGGCAACAATACGTTCTCCTTTTTCTGATGGAATTTTAGCTATAATAATGGCACTTTCAACAGGACTTCCATTATGTAATTTTACGCTACCTATAAATTTAACTTGTGCATTACAGATGGTACACAAGCACAAATAGAACAATATGATAGTAATGAATTTCATCAATTAGCGAGGTTACAATTGTTTATAAGTTAATGTAAGAAACTCTATATTAAAAAATAGAGAAATACACTATGGACTAAAGTTGCTGCAAATGTAAAAGAAAAAAACGTTACGTCCAAATTTATCCAAAATATTTTCCATTTTATCTTTCTTTTACCCTTATTCTCTCTTGTTTTCTTATATTAAAAGTGAGAAATGCTGGTTATGCTCAAAATAATAATAAGAAATTGAAAAATATTAATTACATTTCTCTTCATTCCTTATTAATATTCATCTGTGTTTTAATGAAAAAATTTTTAGTGGGTAATTCTGTTTGGTTGTGTTGTGAAGGAAGTGTAAAACAACTTATGAATAAGAGGTAGGAAAGATATTGAGGTTGTAGATGATGCGAATTGCACCGCAGGCAAGAAATGTAAATTTCCGCTGCATTTTATTCTTTTTCCATTGGCTTAATTTATAGATAGTGGCACAATGAATATTTGGTAGATTGGTTATTCCATCTTACTTTTCAAAAGAACGTCCGTACATTCTTAGAAAAAAGTACGGACGTTTTAGAGGAAAAGTACGGACGTTTTTGGGAAAAGAATAATAGTTTCGTAAATACCTGAATACTATCTATTTATACTTTCAGTAAAAAATACGTTTTTTCTGTGTATTTTTGGTATGAAAAGATGGTATGTGGTGGGTGATTCCTGCCAACGAATGATGTTGGCAGGTGGGTGTTGCAGTTTATTTTTGTATAATAAAAGTTTATAATGGTTTTGTTGACAGGTATGGGTTTCTGTGTAGTTTTATTTGTTTCTGCAAGATGGTTGCGTTTTTTTATTCTACCGTTATGGTACCGTCTTTGCCTACTTTTAGCTTTCCTTTCTTTGCGGGTTTGGGTGTATTTTCTATTTTTATGAAGCTTGGTAAGGTTTGGGTATTTCTTTGCTTGCCTGTTTTTTGCTTTTTTGTATATTTTGTTGCCATAGAATTGCGTTTGCCTTTTGCGGTTTGCTGCCTTTGCGCTGCCGTGTTGCTTCCGTTTCCACGGGCATGTCCGGGCATTGTCCGGGCAGTTTCGATGGTTTCATAATAATATTCGTCGTCCGGGTCGGAGGCATCGGCATCATGTTTTCTTGAAGTGTTATAGACGGTATTTCCATCGTAGACGGTTTCCGATGCCATCATTCCGTTGTCGAACGTGCGTTTTTTTATGATTGCTCCATTCCGGTCGTATGTATATTTTGTGCCTACCGGCTCTCCGTTCCGGTAGGTTGTCCGTGCATAAAGGGGCAGTCGTCCCTTATTGTCGGGCGTACTGTAGTATTGCAACATTGTTCCATGGAGCATTCCGTTGTGGTAAGTTTCCATGATGTATATGCGCCCTTTCTTGTCGTAGACGTAATACTTGCCTTCTTTTTCGCCGTTCTTGTAGTCGAACTCTTCGAACTTCGTGCCGTCTTGCCTATAAGTAACCCAGTGTCCTTGACGTTTACCCGTGTCCTTGTTTATGAATCCTGCTGTTTTCAGTTTTCCGTCTGCATAGTGTTCTTTGTATGCTTCCTGGGCTTGCAATGCTGTTGCAGCGAGGAAAGTGAGCAGAAGTGCCAATATCTGTTTCATTTTTATTTAGCCTTTATCTTGTATTCCTCTTGCAGGGTATTGTATATTTTATATTTTCCGTCTTTTAAATCGAAGCCGTAAATCTGTAGTATGTCTCTACCTTCGGAACTATCTAATGCTCCACAGAACCATAATTTATTATTGTAAAGCATGACACTCCTGAATTCTGAGAATTTGTTTAATGCTTGTGTCCATAATGTATTTCCGTAAGCATCGTGCAATTGGAATACTGAACTTGCATCTTCAGAAATCGTGGGTCGGAAAGTAATAAATATATAGTTTGAATCGCGATAGAGTATTTTGCCTCCAAAGCCCGTGAACCATGAAGTGAGAGGAGTGGCGCTGACAAGTCGTTCTCCACGTTCTTGGGTGAAAGTTTTTTGTATCCAATTGTAAAAGCCAAAGTCTTGAGGGTCTCCAAGATGGAATTTTGCATGTATTTTCCATAACCGCAACATTCCACCTTTGCTTGACGTTTCGCTGACGTTCTCCTCTTGAAGTTCAAGATAAGTAGTGTCTCTTATCTCTCCGTTTAGCTGGTTCGGTGTTAATTCTCTGGCGTATTTAAAAGCCTCTTCAGTATAAAGCCTATTTGTTGCGGGGAAATAATAGTAGGTTGCCGAAAGATTATTATTAATTATAAATCCTTCTCCATAATCCCTATCTAAGTATTTAACCTCCGATATTCCTACATTCATTGCCTCTTTCCCTTTGAACAGCGTTTTAGAAACATCGGTATAAGTTAATGTTTTTGGATCCATCTCGTAAATCGACTTATCGTTTAAGATGGAAAAATATCTATGTGCCTGATAGAAAAAGAGGGGCGGCGACTGATCAAAATTCACACGAAAATTATGATCTCTAAGTTCTTTTTCTGAAAATAACAAACGTTCTTTTAGTATTTTCCCTGATTCGACATCGCGAAAACCATAATAATATCCATCAACGTATTTAGGATTATCGTCCCCATATCCTAAAGAAAAATCTCGATTGAGTATATAAAAGTAGCAAGGTCTCCCATTATAGACAATCAAACGCACACTCTTATAATCGTCTCTTACACTTATGGCATCGTCTGACATGCCGAGAAAGCCGCTTTTACTATGGTCTGTGGTGAGGGCACTATAGAATAGAATAAAGACAATTGCAACCGGAGCCAGCATAGCTACGATGCCAATCTTGGTTCCCGAACTTAAAAGTTTGTTTAACGATGATGAGGATTGGGATTGATATTCGTAGTGATGATTAACATTAATGTTGATATCATCGTCGTCTATATAGAATTCAGTCCCACAACTCTTGCACCTGTATCGTTTTTCGTCTAATTGTTCGTGCTTCTCGCTGCCACATTGTGGGCATTTTATCGCCTTAATTTTTGTTGCCATCTTTAGGGATTAAGCTTCTTTTGAATAATAAACTGCTAAGAACAACAATATACACTGTATGGAAGTAAGCGTAACGACACCTATCAGCCACCAGTTGTTTGCCCATTGTTCCGGTGCAAAGAAGCCTGTAAGAAATTCCAAGGCACCAATTGCAGTGAATATGAAACCAAGACTTAAACGGTGTGTACTCTCGGCACGTCCTAAGAATGACAGTGCCAGCAACAGTCCGTTTATAACAATTGCACTGCTTGTAAAAAGCAGATTAAGCGGAGAATAAGCCGTAACTATCAAACCTACGAGAAGGTTTGTTATGAGTACGATGAGGGCAATTATAATTATTCTTTTCATAACGTTTCAAGTATTTCGTTTTTCTTTTTGTTGTATTCTTCTTCCGTAATAAGCTGTTCGTCGAACAATTGCTTGAGTTGTTTCAAACGAGCAGTAGCATCTGTTGTTGTAGAAGTAGTGGTTTCGTTTGGCTTTGCAGTATTATCTTGTGTATTGAAGAACTCTTTTGCCAACTGAACACCTGCTCCAATTTGCATACCGGCACCGGCAAGTCCGCCTTCAGTACGTACGGCATCGCGCAAGGCAGCCAATTTTTGTACTCCTGCGTAATCGAGATCCACTTCTGTTGCAGCAAGTTTCTCGGCTGTCATGTCTGCTATTCTGCCGATACGCTCCAAAGTTTCATCGTCGAAAGTAACAGAATCGATACGGAAGTCGGTAAGAATTAACCCTAAACGCTCTAATTCTTCGGTTGTTTTAAGCTTTAAATCTGCCGATAATTCCATTAAATGTTTATCCACTTCTGTATATGGATAACTCTTTTCTGCGAGGAAAGAGGTCAGTGGAGCAACAATTCTTGATGATACAAGCTGGCGGACATCGCTTGCAGTATAGTCGTTTACCGTACCTAAAAGTGTACTAAACATAATGGCAGCATCGTCTATTCTTACAGAAAAGTTACCACAAGCCCCTACTGCAACAGGAAACTTATAGTTTGGTTCCATATATTTTACTGGTGTTGCTGTACCCCAAAGCACATTTACCAACTCGGCTGTACGGAAGAAATAGAAGCGCATTTTATGTTCGCTTTCCATTCTTTGAGCCAGATTGAGCAGCGTTGTAATAAAAGGATGGTTATCTGTTTGCAGTTCGTAGGTATCAGGTTCGGTCAGCGTTGCTTTTACTTTTCCGTCGTAAACAAGTAAACATCCTTGTCCGGGAGCTACTATTAGTTTACTTGAATTCTTTATTTCGTCAGTCGAAGTTTCTAAGCGATGGAACAATATATTGGTGTCTTGTTCTTTCCATTCAATGACGGAACGCATCTGATGTTTGAATAGTTTACTTATACCCATAGTTTTATTGTTTTATAGATAATGTTTATAGAACGTCTAAGATTCTTTATTATTGTCTTGTCTCTGGTCGTTTTCGATGAGTGCAAGCAGGTGTTCTACGGCATCTTCTTCGGGAATATTCCGCTCGATGCATACCTTTTTGCGGTACAGACTCACCTTCTTCATGCCTGCACCCACATATCCGTAGTCGGCATCTGCCATTTCTCCGGGACCGTTTACAATGCACCCCATGATGCCAATCTTCAGTCCTGTCATTCCCTTTGTGGCTTCTTTTATGCGTGCAATGGTGGTGCGGAGGTCGTAAAGCGTGCGCCCGCAACCGGGACAAGAGATGTATTCGGTCTTCACCATACGCAATCTTCCAGCCTGAAGAATACCGAAAGCTGTTTGTTCTACATCGTCCTGCGGAATGTTTCCATTGTTCATGAGCCATAAGCCGTCAGTCAATCCGTCAATCATAAGTGCTCCCATGTCGGCAGCAGCAGACAGTTGGAACTGTTCCTTTGCCGTTGGCTCGTTTGTGTTATTATTGTCTTTGTCCACCGAAAATTGGTACATTTGTGCAAAGACGACAGGGTTTTCCACGCCTGCAATCATCATTTGGTGAACCAATGCACGTTGTTCGGCGAGCTTGTTCTGGTGTGAACTTACGCAGACTATCACTACTTCGGGGTGGTATTTCAGGCAAGCAAGCAACTCTTCTGATGGCGTTCCATACTTCACAACCAAGAATTTAATCTTCGATTTTACTGTTCCAATGAACGGAATGGCAGGAGTAGGGAAGATGGGGAATACGTTTTCAGTTGGCAATTCTCCCTTTGCAGCCAGTTCTATATAGGCGTTATAGTCTATAATATACCTTTGCCCATCTTTCAATTTGGCTGGCAACGTGTCTTTTGTGTAGATGTAATCGGGTGCCGGGAGCTTTGAAACAATGTCTGCATTGTGTTCTGCCGCATCGTGAGTAGCTATTACTATAGGGACATTATCGCCACCAATGTTTTCCACTGCCTTGGTTTTTCTACGTTCAGGACGCAGATAATCGAAACCTTTAAAGGTTTCGGCAGGAACAATAATATGCCCTTTCTTCTGGCGAATATAGCGTGCCAAGTATTTTGCAACAGGTATTTCGCATTCTGGTTCCTCGCTCAGCGACACGCGGATAGTGTCGCCAATGCCGTCGTTCAGCAGTGCACCAATGCCCACAGCACTCTTTATGCGACCATCTTCGCCCTCGCCGGCTTCCGTAACGCCAAGATGGAGTGGATAGTTCATGCCCTCTTTCTCCATTTCAGCCACCAAAAGGCGTACTGAGCGTACCATTACCACCGTGTTGGAAGCCTTGATGGAGATGACAACATCGTTGAAATCGTGCTTTTTAAAGATACGTAAGAACTCCATACAACTCTCCACAATGCCTTCGGGCGTATCGCCATAACGCGACATAATACGGTCGGAAAGGCTGCCGTGGTTTACTCCTATGCGCACGGCAGTGTGGTTTTCCTTACATATATTAATAAAAGGTGTAAGGCGTTCTTCTATCTTTTTTAGTTCTTTAGCGTACTCTTCGTCTGTATATTCCAATATTTTGAACGTGCGTCCGGGGTCTACATAGTTGCCGGGATTAATGCGGACCTTCTCTGCATACAGTGCTGCCACGTCTGCAACATTCGCATTGAAATGCACATCGGCGCAGAGAGGTGTTGTAATACCTTCTGAACGCAATTGCGCATTGATATGTCTGAGGTTTTCTGCTTCGCGTTTTCCTTGCGTGGTAAGCCTTACAAGCTCGCCACCAGCAGCTATAATGCGCTTTGCCTGCGCCACACTCGCTTCGGTGTCGTTGGTGTCTGTGGTTGTCATAGACTGGATTCTGACAGGATTGTCGCCACCCATATCCAACGCTCCAACGTGTGTAACAGAGCTTTTCCTACGTTCGTAATTGAATAAATCTATCATTTTATATTTTTAGCATTCAGCGTTCAGACTTTAAGTCAGGCAGAACTATGTTGGTTTTCGAGTGTTTTACCAATCGTAAACTATAGCTTTCGTTCTGTTATACTTTCGTTCTGTCTTCCTAACACTTATACTTATAGTCTTTTATTTCAGCCAATTCCTTGTTGGCTTTTTCTATTTTCTGCCCTAAAGTAGCCTTCCATTGTTCTACTTTCTTGGCAATTTCTTCATCTCCGAGTGCCATCATCTCAGCTGCTAATACGGCTGCGTTCTGTGCTCCGTTTACTCCTACGGTGGCAACAGGAATGCCAGGAGGCATCTGAATGATGGAAAGCATAGCGTCTAAACCGTCCAACATACCTTTAATAGGTACACCAATTACAGGCAAAGAGGTTGAGGCTGCAATGACACCGGGCAATGCTGCCGCCATGCCTGCACCGGCAATAATCACCTTAATGCCACGTTCTTTTGCTTCTTTGGCAAACTTTTCTACTGCCGCAGGAGTGCGATGAGCCGAAAGTGCATTCACTTCAAACGGTATTTCGTATTGTTCCAACCACTTGCAAGCCTTTTCCATGATTGGAAGGTCGCTTGTAGAACCCATAATAATGCTGACCAATGGCTTCATATATCTTTGTTTTTATTTTTTGTTTCTATATTAATATGATTGTAAAAAATGCGCTGATAATGCCTAAGAAAAATCCTGCCGTAACCTGCGTAAGCGTGTGTTGTCGCAATATAATGCGGCTCGAGCCTACTATTCCCGATGCAATGACAACAAGACACAGCCACCAGACAGAGTTGAAATTGAGCATGAACGAAAACGCCAACAGTGCTCCCAGCACGCCGCCAATGGCTGCTGTGTGTGTAGATATCTTCCACCACACGTTGATAACGGCACAAAGCATTTGTATTACCAGTGCCACTATCAGTATCGACGTTATCAAATGTGGCAGATGCAATAGGTTCATGAGGTAGAAACAACTGAAATAGCAGAGTATGGATATGGCGTAAGGCACCATTCTGCGTTCCTTTTGTCCTAATTGCAACAGTGTCCAACCCTGGTATTGCCTATAAAGATGAATGAGCACTGTTGGAATGAACACCGTAAATAAGTAGACCATTACTACCAATGACACCTTGAACTGCCACGGAAACATACTTAAATACGAGAAAAAGAATATAGCCAATATGCCCATTACAGGCAAATAGAACGGTGTAAGCAGCATGCTTGCTATTCGTGCTGTCAGTATTATGTTTTTTTCGCTCATATTTTCAATATGTCATACCTCCCTGCCCGGCTTGCTCATTCCTTGCGCAGGCGTGCCACGGGCAGGTTGAGTTGCTCCCGATACTTTGCCACCGTGCGCCTTGCAATGGGGAAACCTTTTTCTTTCATCACCTTTGCCAGAGCGTCGTCGCTAAGCGGTTTCTGTTTGTTTTCGTTGTCAATGATTTCCCGAAGTGCCACTTTTATTTTCCTTGTAGACAGTTCTTCTCCGTCTTCCGTAGTGTAACTGTCGGTGAAGAAGAAGCGGAGCGGAAACGTTCCCCACCTTGTTTGTGCATATTTTATGTTGCTTACGCGCGAAATAGTGGATATATCGAGTCCCGTTTTCTCTGCAACGTCTTTCAGAATCATCGGTTTCAAGTCTGCCTCGTTTCCATCTTGGAAGAACTTCTTTTGTATGTCAATAATGGCTTTCATTGTTACGTACAGCGTATTTCTACGTTGCTTAATGGCTTCTATAAAGCCTTGCGCCTTCTCCACCTTACCTTTTGCGTAGAGCAACGCTTCTTTTTCTTGTCGGCTCATGCCCTGCTTGTTGTCCTTATAGGCTGCCAACATGTCGTTGAAGCTTTGCGAAACGTGCAGTTCGGGCAGATTTCCGTGGTTCAGGGTGAAGCTGATGTTGCCGTTGTCGTCGGTATCGATGATGAAGTCGGGCGTTATCTGCTGCACATTCCTGCCCATTGTCTCTCCCATAGAGGCTCCGGGTTTCGGGTTCAGCTTGCGAATTTCAGCCTGAAGTGCCTTTACTTGAAGGTCGGACAGCGAGAGAGCCGCTTGTATTTTGTCCCAGTGTTTCTTTGTAAAGGCATCAAAATAGTCGGTAAAGATGGTTTTCAGATTGCCATAAACCTTGCTGTTGTGTTCCCATTCTCCGTCCGTTACCTTGCGTTTTATTTGCAGGAGCAGGCATTCTTGCAGCGAGCGTGCTCCAATGCCTGCAGGGTCGAAGTCCTGTAGTTGTTCCAGTGCATCGGCAAGCTCCTGTTCGTTGCAGTCTATACCATGGTAAATGGCAAGTTCGTCGGCTATTGTGTCCAAGTCTTTTCGTAGCAGACCATCGTCGTCGAGGCTGCCAATGAGATATTCCAATATCGTTTTTTGTCGTTCGGTAAGCACTCTTTCGCTTACTTGCTCGTTGAGTTTGTCTATAAACGATGTTGTATCGCCATACACAATCTCTTCGTAGTCGGCATTGTCGTGTCGTTGCCGTCCGTCGTAAACGGGCAGTTCGTCGTCGTCTCCCATACGTTCGAGTGCGTTGTCGAGCGCATCTTGCCGCTCTTGCCGCTCCTGCTGTGCATCGAAATCGTCGTTGCTGTTCTCTGCTTCGCTTGTTTCTTCGGTTTGTCCCCCATCTTCTTGTCCCTTTTCCAATGCGGGATTGTCGTCCAATTCGGCATTAACGCTTTCCTCCAATTCGGTCAATGGCATTTCGAGCAACCTTATCTGTAGTATTTGTTGCTGTGAAAGTCGCTGTACTTGCAATTGTCGTTGCTCTTGTATTTGTACTTGTTCCTGTGCCATAATAGCCTGAATTATGTTTGCAAAATTACGAAAAAAGAAATACAATCATCTGTAATAGTAGCATAATTCTTCTGTTAAAGCCGAAAGTTCTTTTGTATCGGCGTTGCCATATCGGTCCCAAACGTTCTGGCACGGCAGCAAAAGTGGCGAAATCATGAGGTCGGCATGGTTCAGGTAGGGGTCGCAGAAGCGGTAAACGTCCATAATTTCCACAACACGCCTGGTGGTTATGTCCAGTAATCGTGCCACTTCTTTCACCTCGGGCGTCTCTTCTGTCATTGTGACAGGGGTGAGATGGAAATACAAGTCAAGCACTATAATGAGCGCAACAGGTGTCAGGTCGGTGGCTTTTTCTATGGGCTTGAAATCTTTTTCAAAGGTTTCTGCTGTCGTTACACCTTCGTAGAACTCCTCGGGTTTCCCAAATCCGCTCATCTTTCTTATGCGTCTGGCTTCTTTCTGTAGTTTTTTGGGGTTGTTGGCGTATGCTTTCCAAAGTGCTTGAATACTTGGAAGGTCGTTTAAATCGAACTCTTCCATCTTTTCGTGCAGTATGTATGGTGGAATATGTAGTTCCAAACTAAGCTCAACCATTGGTCGGGCGTAGGTTCGTTTTATGCCTGCGGGTTTCTTAAAATATATTTGCAAGAGCAGTATCCAATATTCTTCCGACCATAATGGGTGTGTTGCCATAAGTTCAAATACGGTTGATGATTACGGCAAAGTTACTTATTTTAAGTGTAATAGCCAAATTTTTGTTTGGCTCATTGCATTGCATGGAAAACAAGACAATCACGGTGGATTTGTAAAAATAATTTTATAGAAAGGTCAAAGGCACGTTTTTACATTATAAAACTGCCTGTTTTGAGACGTAAAAGAGCCTGTTTTGCACGGTAAAAGGCATACTATTGGTGTGCAAAAGAATGAGTTTTGCAAAGCGTTGGTAATTAGAATGTTATGCGAAAGAAATGTTTGCGAGAAATGTTTACAGTTCTAAGGCTCAATTTTTATGGATTTTAGTCCGGCTTTTATAAGCTTATACTCGCTTGCATTGGCTATGTATTCTTCTTTGTTGCCAGTGTTTAAGGTCTTCTTTGTTGGTGTTGTTGTACTGTTTTTGTTGCTCAATAATACGTACTGTTGTGCTTCGTTTAAGTTTACTACTGTGGGTTTTATGTCGGCAAAGATGGCAAATGTGATATACGCCTTATGTGTTTGATGATTGTAAAACACATATTTGCTGCCGTCAGCCGCTGCATTGTAAATGGTGAATACCTCTATTTGCGTTTGCTTGTCCGTGCTCTCCATGCTTTCTAAAGGTTCAATATCGCTCCCGTCAGCGCAGTAAATGCTTATCAATGTATCTCTTACACCGCCTTTGTTTAGTACTAAATGGCTTATGCAAGAGTCGTCGCTGTTGTTTGTAACAACCACGATCGTGTCCTTTGTTCCTATATTCTGTCCGGCGTATGCATAGGTATTGGCTGCGAACAAAAGAAGTGTGATGAAGCTTTTATATAGATGTTTCATGTTCTTTTATAGGTTTATGTTTTCTGTTTCGTTCCGTCTTATTTTGCTGTCGTTCTTGTTTCTTCCTCTTCATAGCATAGTTCGACGGTAGACCAATGGCACGAACACGTAAAAGTAGAGTGGTTGTTTCGTTGAATTTGAGGTATGTTGATGGTGTCTATTTCGTTGTTATGCTTTCCCGTCATCTTGATATAGAGTTCAGAAAAGTGATAATCGGACACCTTTTGTTCGATGGTTGTAAAGCCTAAATGGTGTAACGACTGCACTAAAGCGGCAATAGGTTCGCACATTTTACTCATTGAATAACTCCTTTCGCTTATATCTTATATTGGGTTCGTACCTTTCTTCTCGTTAAAATAGACCTATTCAAATGCCTCCTCTTCCGTCTTCATACCATTGATAAAGTCGGTTAACGACTTTGCAACAAGTTCCATCATATCCTCTTTATTGTCGTAATGTTCCAAGTTAGCAAAGAGAATGTGTCCTGTTTCAGCATCGTAGCAGTAGGGAAAGCCCCCGCCATCAATTGCAAAAGGAATATGTTTCTTTTGTATTAAACACTTTTCTACGGTGAAAGTGTGCCATAATTTCTCTACAGTATATTGTGAAGAAGAAACCGAATGTTTGATGGACGCAATGTATTTCAGTGTATATTCGTTTTCCAAATCGTCTAAGTAAACGCTTCTATCGCCTTCTTCCACCTTTCCGCCGTTATGCTTTAAGTAGAAGTTTCTTATATCAGCAGGAAGGCAAAAGCCTATTTTGTGTTCTAAATCTAATATATCTGCCTCTGTAATAGGCGGCGCACTGTTCGTAATTTGATAGTTTATCATTTTCGTTTTTTACTTACTTCAATTGCAAATATAGAGTTTATCTCTTATACAAACAAGCAAAGAACAATGTTAAGTTCCTTTTTTGTGCTTGTTGCACAGACACTTTTTGTATGTTTAAAGTTGTGCTACGTGGCTGTAAAACATTAGTAGGAAAGACCTATTTCTATCCACGAATCAAGGTAATCCCAAAAGTCTATGTCCATCTTTGGTGCATCGTTGGTCCACCAAATCAGTGCTTTGGGGTTTTCCTTATTCTCTATATTGATGCAAAGAAATCCATTTCCGCCATTGTGAAGCACGTAGTAAGTCTTGTTTAAGTCGGTAGATTGCAATATCTCTTGGGGCAAACCCCATTCCGATTGGCTTAGGAAACGAACCTTTTCTAAAGGAAGTAATCCTAAACCACCGCTTATATTCTCGAACCAACCATTATGTAAATGCTTGTAAAAGTGCTGCAACTTGTCGGGCAATATTGCGATATGGCTGTCTGTTGTGGGCATATTGCCTACATATAGCACGTATTCTTCGTCGACCAACAGTAGGTAAACCATCTTAATTTGTTGCTGATGAACCACCAAAAACACATCTTCGAGTAGCTCATCCAATAAATGTAGCGTCTTAGGAAGTAGGCTGCTGAAGTCCGACCAGCGTTCTATAACGAGGGCTTTCTTCTTGTCCTTGTTTTCCTCCGTGAGAAGGAACGACCATGTTTTGGGTATTTTTATTTCATCAGATGCAGATAAAATTCTTGCTTCTGAGAGGTTGTTTTCTTGAAAAATGCTATCTATGTTCATTATGAAATATTGCTTTTACGATGTTGAAACCTATTTAAAGATGTCTTGTCCTTCGAGTTCTATGCACCAATCTATCATTACTTCGTTGAACCAATCGCAGAAATCGGAGTTCACAACTTCGGGTTTATCTGTTTCAGAATAGTTATAGTTCGATGTGTAGAACACTATCTCGTTGTTTTGTTTGGTATCGAAGCAGTAGTAATTGCCTCTACCGTCGGGTGCAAATGGAACAATATGGCAGGGCATAGGCATCTGTGTTGCTTCGTGTTCAGTCTTGTATGCCTTTACAATATCAAAGGGCTTATTGCCTATTCCCAGTACTTCGTCGCCGCAAATACTTATTCCGTTAGAGAAGCGGAGGAGGCTTATGTAATCCTCTGGTAGCTGTATTGGAATGTTTTCCTGTGCAAATAGGAGAGCATTGTTACTGATAGGAGCGAAACATTCAACGTATTTGTCTTTGAAAGATTGTATTCTTTGAATAATGGAATCGATGTTCGGACGGTCTTGTAAGTCGTATAATAGCGGGTTAGCGTCTGCTTCTATGTCGCTGTTTATCCACATTCCTTCGTCCTTTCTATACACATGGAAGCGGAAATAAATATCTTGTGTATTGGTAATATACACTATAAGGCAATACGGGCGAGGGTAAACGGCATTTAAACGCTGCTTAAACTGTTCTATAAAAGGCAGAATACAACTAAGCGAAAAGCCTTCGAAAGCCGACAAACAAATCTCGTTGAACCACATCTCCAAGCCTGTCCTGTCGCCTTGTTTCTCTATTTGTTCGGATATGTTGTTAATGAATGAAGTGTTAATATCGTTGTTTGCATCGTATAAAATGCAACATTCTGCCATTTTTATTTTGCTTAAAATGCTCTCGCAAACCTTGCTTATCAATTCCTTATTTGCAGGAACCGACTTCTCTAAAAGCATTGCCATGCGTTGGTTTATCTTTCTCATATAGCAATAATTTTGTTCTTTATACTTATAATTCTTACTGTTATTGCCGTTCACTGCTACGATGAAAGCAATTTGTTCCTGACCGAAAATGGTTGTCTTTCTTGTGCAATGTGTCTTAAAAACAAATTTAAAAAGCCTCCGACAGCAGCGTTTCTATATCCCAACTCTCTGCCTTGTATATTGCATCGAAGTAGCCTTTTACCGCTACACCAATGCCTTCGCATACGCAATCTTTGTCGTCTGCAAAGTTCGGCGCGTAAATATCAATGCCTAAAACGGAAGAAGCAAAGCCAACATAGTCTTCTTCTAATAAATTATTATCGTGGGAAGATAGCTGCTGATAGATGTTTGATGACTTCATTCCGAATAGGTTTTTCCCTTCAAAAATGAGCTTTACTGTAGGTAACGGAACAAAGGTGAGGAAGAATAATCGTTGGTCGTGCTGATTATAATAGGCCAGAAAGTCTCCATGGTCATCTATAATGAAACTGTTGTTTCCATCGTTTTCTTCTCTGGTAGACTTGATTTTCAAACTTGTTTTAGCTAAAATATCCTTCCGATAATCCCCGAAAACAAATTCATTCACGCCAATAAGAGGTTGGATTATATATTCCATGTCTTTGTAAATAGTAAAGTTTTGTTGATAGATATGCCTGCTTCTGTTCTCAAAGAATAAGCTATATATCGTCTCTATTAGGGTCGTTTAGCAGTCTATCCCACTCTTCAAAGGTGAGAGGAGGCAGGCCTTCCTTTGCTCGCATAGCGTTTCTCAGCTCAACAGACTTAGGGGTAATGGTTACCTTACCGCTTGCAATAGCTCGCTTAATCTCCTCTTTTGTTGGCAAAGGGGTAGGGGTTAGCTTTTCAATAAAGTCGTTAAGGTTTTCCGAAACCAGCGTTGGGTATTTGTTATTTCCCTCTAATCCCCAATCGTTTTCTTCGTGAAACCAATAGTAAACCTTACCTGTAATCTTGTTAATACATAGCCAATCGCCCCCATCAACACTTGCAATGGGCATCAATTCCTCTGGCATTCTGCCCTCATAGTCGTTGTATGTTGCGATAATATCATCGTTTTTGTTTTCCGAAAATCCAAGAAAATAGTTAATGGTAAACTCTGTTTCCTTATCCTTATAATGGTTTTTATGAGGCTTGCAGACATTATTTTGCATCAACAAATCCTTGAGATGAGAAGGCAAAACAGAACCTATTGTATGTTCTAACTCGTTGATTTTCTCCGCCATAGCATTTGAAGCTAAAGGCTCTAATACATGTATTACATTCATATCCTCTTTATAAGTATTCTTGAAAGCTATTATATGCACATGCTAAACTGGTTTTTATTTTATTTCGTTGATAGTTTTTTGCGTGCTATTGCTCCAAAGGTGGCAGTCCGTCTTTTATTCTTTTCTCGTTTATTAGCTTCAATAATCGGGGCGAATAGGTAACACTTACGACTTCCCTTTTGTCTTCTTTGTCTTCTTTTTTAGGCTCAATTCTACTGATAAAGTCGTTTAATGATTTTGCAACCAATATTAAATCGTCGCCTATTGGAGTATCGTGCGACCAGTAATAGATATTGCCCAAGCTGCTTTCTTCTAAGGAATAGACTATTAAATCGCCACTTGCACCCTCGCATAATGGGAAGAACTTTATGCTTATTTGCTCCTTACAATAATACATTTTGATGCTTTTCTCAACACTTCTCTGAGTATTTCCAAAGCCCAAAATACCACTAACGTAAAGTAATTCGTCGCTATTCGCCTGCTTTTCCAACGGAGATACCACCATTTCTTCATTGAAATAGGAGAACCCATAGGTAGTAATAAACTGCAAAACAGTATTATCTGGAATTGCGCCCAACGTCCTTTTTACTTCTTCTAAGAACGAAGTTACATCATAACTCTGGTTTAATTCTCTCTCCTTAGAAAAAGAAATAAGTTGTTTAAAACCTTGTATATCCATATTTAAAAAGCTCCGTTTAACTCCCTATTAGGGTCGTTTAGCAGTCTATCCCACTCTTCAAAGGTGAGAGGAGGCAGACCTTCCTTTGCTCGTATAGCGTTTTTCAGCTCAACATACTTAGGAGTAATGGTTATCTTACCGCTTGCAATTGCTCGCTTAATCTCCTCTTTTGTTGGCAAAGGGGTAGGGGTTAGTTTCTCAATAAAGTCGTTAAGGTTTTCCGAAACCAGCGTTGGGTATTTGTTATTTCCCTCTAATCCCCAATCGTTTTCTTCGTGAAACCAATAGTAAACCTTACCTGTAATCTTGTTAATACATAGCCAATCGCCCCCATCAACACTTGCAATGGGCATCAATTCCTCTGGTATTCTGCCCTCATAGTCGTTGTATGTTGCGATAATATCATCGTTTTTGTTTTCCGAAAATCCAAGAAAATAGTTAATGGTAAACTCTGTTTCCTTATTTTTATAATGGTTTTTATGAGGCTTGCAGACATTATTTTGCATCAACAAATCCTTGAAATGAGAAGGCAAAACAGAACCTATTGTATGTTCTAACTCGTTGATTTTCTCCACCATAGCATTTGAAGCTAAAGGCTCTAATACATGTATTACATTCATATCTTATTTGTAATAGCCAACAAAACTTTGCCAAAACTCAACTCCTTTGGCGTTTACAGACTCTCGTATCATGCTTATGAACTCGCTTTCCTTACCATTCCACACTGCGTATTGCCCTGTACCCATCGCCCGTACAAGCATTTCGAAGTTGTCGGCTATTAGTATTCGGTCTTCATAAGCGGTCTCGCTATCGATTGCATAGACCTTTCCTGTTGCACATTCCAACAAGATTGTAGATGGATCTCCATTAGCAATAATCATCAAATCGTACTGATGCAGAATGTCATAATCGGCATATTCCAAGTTCCTTTGTACTATCCAATTCAGCGTTTCCTCATCGTTTATCCCGAATTGGTAGCTCAAAAAACCGAAATTTCCCCAGTTGTAGCTAAGTATTAACTCTGTGAATATCTGGCTTAACGTACCAATATGTAGCTTAGTTTGTAGTTTTACGATTTCCGAACGGGGGATAACGGCTTCCTTTAAAATAAGCCCTTCCGTAATTTCAGGGTCTACATCGCGAGTCTCTTTCATAATAGAAAGCTCGATTTCTTGCATTGTTAATAACTTCATTTGATATGTTTGATATATCTTTTTCTATATTTTACCATAGCGTACTGCCCTCTATCGGTGCCATAAACTATGCTTTTTTTATTTGTTATAGCTCTCTTTATATCAGCAAACACGCCTACCCTTGCTTTCAGAATATATCTTATAATTCTGGTCTTTCTCCGGATTCCAATAGGTAAATACGTATTTTGAAACACCAAATATGGTGCGATGCTCTCTTTGTTTAAGCTTAAATTGGGTTCTTAAATAGCCAGATAGTTTTTCTAACTCGTATAACTTGAAGTATTGAGAGAACATAACTAAGGGCATACAAAGCCTTATTCGTTTATCGCTAAATACAAAAACGATAGACGAAGTTATCTTTCCTTGCCCTGCACACCTTATATATAACAAGTTGTCTATGGTGTTTGTGTATTTCAGTTTACCTCTTGTATAGAAATTAATAGTGTGGTTATCAACAATCTCAACCCGTTTTTTGCGAAGCAAACACACTATTATTAAACCACAAATAATATATGGGATAGCACTTTCATAGCGAAAATAGCGATGAGAAGTGCCAAGAAACGAATTAATAATATGGTCTATTAGATAACTGAAAACAAGCAATCCTAATATATGGATTATACTTAAAGGCGATGCATAGAAGCTAAATTCCTTCTTCTTCTCCTGTATTTTGGCTGTTTCCTTTGGTACTGTCATTTCCTATTTTCTATATTTTTGCATAGTGTACTGCCCCATAATGCTTTACAGAAACTATCCAGTTAAACGATGCATCAAATACTTCTATGTCGTCAGCAGCAGGATACCATATATCGCCGAAGTATTTACAGAAGTCTTTGAATAGGAAAACATCAATGCTGTTGAAGCGTTCAAAGTTGATGAAAACCTCGTTAGGAACAGGTATTCCTATACTATTGAATACCTTGTTCCAGTCGAAATCCTCGTCTTCAGAATTTATGTCGTCCAACAAAACAAGTTCTTGTTCTTCCTTTTTAAAGAACTCTTCGAGCGTATTCACGTGCCAATTGCGAAACAAGGAACGGCACACTGCTTCGCATTCGCTACCTTCTATGCTTCTAACAATAGGCATGTTGGTGTTATACTCATTCTTAAAGTTTACCAGTTTGAAGGCTTCCATAGTGTACGAATGGTTCTATTGGCTTATTTTAGACTATTTATGAATGCTTCGAAAGTATCGGCAAGCAAGTACGTGTTACCATCATCGTCTGACGATTCGAACGTGTAGGCATGGTCGTAGTAGTACACACCCTTGTCGTCTCCATCAGGAATCAAGAGCAAGAAGCCGCCATCTTGGAAGTCGCCAATAAGCAATGCACCCTCTGGAATATCGTCTTTATACTCTGTATTCCAGTATTCGAGCGTCAAAGCTCGGTTTAATTGAGGGTCGCTGCCAAACAAAACGTTGAGTAAAGTTTCCTCTTCGATAGCCTCAATCCTGACAATTGTGTTCTCCGTACAAATACCATTGTGTTCAATAAGAAACGCTTTGTAGTCGGCAGGAATACTTACAGAGAGTTCTTGTTCTATGGAATGAATGTCTGCTTTTGCTTTAGATAATACTTGAAAGTCCATATTACATTTACAAAAAATATATTGTTTATTGGTTTTACGTTAGTTTTCTGCTCCGATATATGGCTCAATGTACGATAGAAATTCACCGTCGTCGGTATCGAAAACATCGGTTCCGTCTAACATGTAGGCGCGCATCAGTGCATCGACACCCTCTTCTTTGTTGCCTAATTTAATAAGGTTGCGCCCTTTAACATACCAAACGTATGGGTTCTCTATACCACTACCACGTGTTAAGGACATAGAATAGAACCTGTCGGCTACGATGTATTCGCCCATTTCGTAATACGAATCGCCAATGCATATAGCGATAGTGTCGAAGAGAGTCCAGTCCTCTTTTGGCTCGGGCAGACGGTTCATGGCTTCTTCGTAATAGGCTATGGCTTCTTTATATTTACCTCTTTCCACCAACTCATCGCCTTCGTCTAACAACTTATTGATAGTTTTGTTAAGTTCAGAAGATAGTTCTTCCGTATCATCTTCTGTATCTTTATAGTTCTTATAAAACTCCAAATACTCCGGCTTAGCATTTGTAAAGTATCTTAATCCTGTCTCTTTCACCAGAATATCCCAATGCTTAAAGGCTTGTTTTTTATCTTTTTTCTCATAGCAATACTGGCCCATTAAAAACCGAACTTCCTCGTCTGACAGGTGCAGATTGTTGTTATTGTCTATCAATCTATTCAGCCATTTCTTGGCTTCGTCGAAGTTTTGATGCTCTAAAGCCTTTCCAAAGAACGACTTTGCATAGTTATATGCTTGGTTCCAACCCTCTACTGGTGCTGGAAATTGTGCCCAACCTTGCTCTGCTAATACAAAAGCATCGTTGTATTTTCCATTGTTATACTTTGTAACAGCTTCCTTGCCATATTCAATAACCTTATCAAATAGTTCTTGTTCTAATACTGCCATAAATATAATATTGTTTGTTCTTTTCTGTAATTTCTTCTTTACAATGTTGTTTTACGATAGTTTGCAATCAGCAAAAGGCGACATCTGCACAACCAATTTCAACTATTTCAAACTGTTGGCCGTTGCCTTTCAACTTTATTCCACAGCCATGTTCTACATCGAATTCGGTTCTGTAACTCAGTCCAAATAGGTCTGGCTCGTCTTGTTCGAATAGTATAAATATAGCCATTAACTCTATATCGGTATCGGAAACATCTTTAATGCCATACTTACCATCGGCATACTGTTTTACAGCATCGATAGTTTTGTTGTACCAAATACTGATTTCTTCAAGAAATTGCACTATCCTTTGTTTGTATTCTTCGCTAAGTTGCTGTTCAGATGCCTCCAAATCGTCAGACAAAACTAAGCGTACTTTCTTCTTTAAAGCACTAATAAAGACACTTGTTTCCAAGTCTTCATCGAACTGTAAATCACATACTTTCATTGTCCTATCGGTGTTTTAGTTCTGTTATATTACATATAATGTGTAACGCTTTTGATAAATAAGTATGCCAAAGCGCCTGAACTTGTTAGACTTTGTCTATTATTTGTACAATAGATAAAAACTGTTTGTAACTGCTTCTCATTCTCTTTGCACTGTAATAGGGCATAGTTAGTGGGCACAAATGTAATGAATATCTTGTAAACGGACAACTAAAAATAACAGATTAGTGTAGTTTAAGTATTGTGTAAACAAAATAAAAAAGAGCTATATGTTGCCAGATTATAACGGAGATATTTGTTTGTTGCACCTTTAAAATAACTAACTTAGTTGTAAATATAGCCACTATGAATTTGCCTAATATGCCACAATATTTGTTCGTAGCTATATGTATGCTGTTGCAACTTTATTGTTTGGCAATGCTGTTCTTAATGTAAATATATTTCAAAGCTATTTAAATCTGTAACGTGCTCTATGTTAATGTGTTACAAAAGGGTGTATTTTGCATTGTAAAAACCCCATTTTTGCGATGCAAAAATATGGTTTTTGCACTTCAAAAGTATGGTTTTTGCAATGCAAAAACGTACTTATTGTTTTCCATTAAATTTATATTTACAAAAGTAGCACATAGTTTTCGAGTGAAAAGCCGTATATTTGCAACTTCTATTTTCATAGCATTAATATGGAATAGAAGCTAATTAAGTGTTGCGGAAATGGAGGATAAGTGTTTTCATAGGTTGCCAAAGGGCAATGAAAAGGTAGCGATGGGCAAGGCAAAAGTCTTTTCCAATCCGTTCTATTATGAGCCTTCTCCACTTGCACGCCTTGCAGTTGCGTTGCTGCAACAGTCGCTTCCAGAGCTGAAAGAAGGCAAAATGTTTGGTGTGCTGATAGTTGAATACGAGGGAAAGTTAGGCTATCTGCAAGCCTATTCAGGACAATTGGAAGGTGTTAGCACCGAGGGCTTTGTGCCACTTGTATTCGATTACCTGCAACCCAATGACTATTTCAAGACACATGAAGCCGAGATAACAGTAATGAACCACGAAATAACGGCTTTAAAGCAGTTGGGCGATTACGAAAAAGCAATGGAAAAACTTACCAAACTCAAGACAGAAGCACAGCAAGTTGTGGCAGAAGCGCAGCAAGCAATGGTTGTTGCAAAGCACTTACGCGACGAACGGAGGAAGGAAAAAGCCATTGTTTCGGACAACGAACAACGGGAGATGATACGCGAAAGTCAGTATATGAAGGCAGAGTTGCACCGCACAAAGAAGCGATATGCAGCGTTGTTGCAAGCAGCAGAGGCTGAAGCGGAGGAGTATAATAGAAGAATAGCAGAACTGAAGAGTGCTCGCAAGCGTAAGTCGGACCATCTTCAGCGTTGGCTTTTCTCGCAATTCATCTTTCAAAATGCACGGGGCGAACGTAAAGACTTACTGTCTATCTTTCGCAATTACTATTTATTGCATAGTCCACAGTCGGTTCTTGCTACACATTTTGCCACTATGGGAGAGCAGATAACACTGTTCCCACCATCGGGAACAGGCGAATGTTGCGAGCCAAAGTTGCTTCAATATGCCTTTATACATGGTATGCGACCCATAGAAATGGCGATGTTCTGGTGGGGGGAAGCACCAAAAACCGAGATACGGCAGCACGGACAGTTCTATCCGGCGTGCAATGGTAAGTGTAAACCCTTGCTGACATGGATGCTGAAAGGTATGAATGTAGCTGCCAATGCGTTGGAGACAGAAGCCGAACAAAGCATAGAGATTATATACGAAGACCATGATTTAGCGGTGATACTAAAGCCAAGCGGTATGCTAACCGTGCCTGGACGAAGTAAAAGACAGTCGGTTGAAACAATATTGCGCCAGCGATGGAACGAAAACGATACACCAATTATAGTGCATAGGTTGGATATGGCAACCAGCGGACTGCTTGTTGTGGCACGAAATAGGTATGCACACAAGCAATTGCAAGCACAGTTTAAGGAACGAACAATACAGAAACGCTATGTAGCTTTGCTTTCTACAGACTTGCTTAATAGGGTGGGACTGCCCAAAGAAGGCACAATATCGTTGCCATTGTGTGCCGATGTGCTCGACCGACCACGCCAAATGGTAGATAGAAACAAAGGAAAAACAGCCATTACACATTATAAAATAATAGGAAAAATACCTTTACACGATAGTTATTACAGCGAGGCGGTAAAGGTAGAACTACGTCCTGAAACAGGACGCACCCACCAGTTGCGAGTTCATTGTGCACATTCTGAAGGGTTGGCGTGCCCCATTCTTGGCGATACACTGTATGGAAAACGGGCCGATAGGCTCTATCTGCACGCCGAATACCTCGAGTTTACACACCCAACAACAGGCAAACGCCTTCGTTTTAAGAAGAAACTAACAATATAATAGTTAGGCAACAGGTAATTTATACAAACTTTTCCTACAGCAGATGAGACAACGACGAATACTTCATGATGGTATGCGACTGGCTTAACAGACGGCAGAACTCGCGCGCAGAGTGCTTTACATAGGTGTTCTTAAGCATGTGAATGCAACCTTCCATATCGGCATTTCCCATATCGAGTGGTACTCCCACGAGTCCTTCCTCGCCGTGCAGGGCAGCTTCGGCAAGTACTGTTACAAGCCTGCTCTGACGCACCAACTTCAGCAGAATGTTCATATCGTTTATCTCTAAACGTATGTTGATGTCGCTGGCGGTCGTTTCTGCCATGTTGTCGAATGCGTTGCGGTTTTGCAAGCCATGTGCCGGCATAGCCACTTGACAATTTTTCAGGTCTTCTACCGTTATGCTTTTGCGTTTTGCAAAAGGATGAGTAGCGCTCATTGCTGCTACGAGCTTATTGTTGAACAGCATGTAGCTTTCCACTCTTTCGTTCTTTTCGGTGGGTTTGAATGCCAAAACAAAGTCTACTTCGTGGCGTTGCAGCATATCCATAAGTTCTGCCATCGTCTTATAGATAATGTTGAGGCGTACTTCAGGATAGTGTTCCATGAACTTGAGCACGGTTTCGGTGAGTAGCGGACTGAAAGTAAACGTAACGCCAATGTTGAGTTCTCCCGTCAGCAAATCTTTCAGATCGGTCATCTTCTGTTGGCAGATGTCGGCGTCTATGACTACCTTTTGTGCATATTCCACAAGTTTCTGCCCGGCTTCGGTGAGCGTAACTTCGTGGCTGTTGCGCTCGAAGAGTGTTGTGTTGAGCTCTGTTTCAAGTTGTTTTATCTGTTGCGACAGTGTGCTTTGCGTTACGTACAGCACTTTCGAAGCCTCTGAGAAGTTTAAGAGTTCTGCAACTTTTAAGAAGTAGCGTAGTTGTCTGAGTTCCATTATCCTTGCCCTTTTTTATTTTTCGGATCTTGTTACTGTGTACGAAATCTTATTTAAGATAAAGATAGGCATAGTTGCCCCCAATACCATTCCAAAGATGTCGAATGCACAGGTAAAGCCATTCGATGTGCAAAGATACAAATAATGGTCGAATAAATCTTCGTTTTCGGTAAATAAACACATTACCAGCCCTTCTATGGTGCGGTAGGCATACATGCCAGGAATCATGGGCAGGAGTGACGGAAATGAGAATGTTTCGGGCGGACACTTGGCTTTCCGTGCCATGAACACCGTTAGAAAGCCTATGCTCAGGGCGGCTACGAAGCTGGCTACAATCAGTCCGAAGTGGTAGTAGCTGTTGTTCATGAGCACGAAACGTATGGCGTGCCCCACAGCCGATATGACAAAGCAGTATTTATAAGCATTCTTTGGTGGATTGCTGATGCTGGCAAAACCTATTCCTGCCAAGCCTCCGAAGAATGCATCTTGCAGTATTGAAAGAATGAAATCCATGACCGAGTGTTATGATAATAGTTTGAGATTCATGAGAAGGATACCTGCCGCCAAGCCCACGGACAGGCAGAAGGTGAGTATCATGGCGTCCATGAAACGGCTGTATGCCACAAGATATTCGCCTGCCATAAGGTCGCTGATGCTGTTTATGTAGGGTATGCCCGGAATTAGATACAGCACGCACGTTCCAAGGGCTACTTCGGGTTTGTTCCCCCAGCCGAAGATGTAGCCCGAAGCGGCGATTACAGATGAGAAGAAGGCGCAAATCAGGAAGACGAACTTAACGTTCATACCATCTTCGAGCAGTATCTGCTTCAGCCGAAAGCCTATGAAAGTGGCAACAAAGACTATCAGCATTGCCGCAAGGTCGCCGCCAAAGACACGGCAGAACGAAAGATTGGCAAGCGATGTCAGCAGCAACACCAACCATTTGTTGGTGAAAGGTGCTGCACTGACTTCTGTAAGGGTTTTGTTTGCCTCGTCCAAATCTACGTGTCCGTCGGCTATATCCCAGCTTAACTGGCTTAAATATGTGTTCTTATAGAAGCTGATACCTGTGTGGGGCGCTCTTTTTATAACCACGGAAGATTGTTCCGTGGTGGGGTCGAATACCATCAGTTCCACGCTACCAGGCATTATCAGAAGGTGACAGTTTATGTTCCACTTATCGGCAATGCGGGCTACATTCTCCTTTATGCGAGTGCATGTAGCACCACAACCGTACATCCATGCGGCATATTCAGCGATAAAGGCGCTGGTTTCGTTGGCGAGAGAAACAGATTCCTTATACTTCATCTTCGTTCCAATCGTATAGGTCGAATTCATCGGATACTTCAAAAATCTTTGCATTACCGCTTGTAAGGCGAGCGGTGACGGCTACGCGCAAGATGAAACCAACTAAAAGTAATAACATTACTGCACTCCAGATAATAACTTGACTGTTCATAATTTTTCGATTTTTAAGTTTGCTTGTTTGTTTTTACGTTGCAAAGGTAGGTGCATTTCCGCATTTTTGCAACCATTGGTAATGGGTTGTTTCGATAATGGTTATCGTGAAGTTTCGAAAGTAAACTGTTAGAAAGCAACTAAAATCTCCATAATGACAAATATAAGTCAAGCATATATCTGTTTCTTATTACGGTGTTGCTTGTGTTTTATTTTTTTTCAGATAGCAGCATTCGTTTTTTTATAATTGAGGTATATATTTTTATCCCCTAATGGTATTGTTGTTAGGGTATGTTTATTAAAATGATTAAGGTTTTACAGTAGGGCGATAGTGTTTCCTTTATATATTATACGTGGCAAATTTCGACGATTTTGCGCACGTACTCTTCAAAGTTCTTGTCTGCTGTTCTGCTCCAAATATCGCCCAAAAGTGCGCCGCCGCCAAAGCCGTAATACTTTGTTTTGTCGATGTTGGCTGCGGTAATACCTCCCAAGGCAACTACTTTTTGGTCGATAACGCCTTGCTTTTTCGCTTCGGAAAGGGCTTTTGGCGTGAATGCAGAGGTATATCCCAGCTTTGAAATACTATTGAAAACAGGGCTGAGAAAAACATAGTTGCACTTTGTTTTGCAGACTTTCACTTCGTCTAACGTGTGGCACGATTGCGAAACCGTGCCTTTGTGGTTTGGCGGCAGCACGCTGTTTCGGCGGTTTAAGTGTAGTCCGTGTAGTGTGAAATGGGTAGCTAAATCGAAATGATCGTGCAGTACAAGGCGGTTATGGTAGGCTGTGGGAATGGCTTCGATGAGCTTTGCCAATTCGTCGGCACTGCTTTCGGGTTTCCGTAGGTGCATAAGGTCTACGCCCCAATGCAGCAGTTGTGCGATAATGGCTGCCTCGTTGTCGGTAAACTGTGGTTCGGTAATTATAATGAGATACATCGTTTTGTTGTTTATCAAGCATTTTCTCTCGTAGACTATACATATTATATATATTAGTTGGTTTATTACATACATTGCTATTCTTTTATTAAGAATAAAAGAATAGCAATACAAACCAAAATCATAGAAATGAATCTAACAACTGAAATCATGCGGGACAAAGAGTCACTATCTCTAAAGGTCTTATATAAAGTTATACTTTCAGTTATCGTAATTGTTAATATTAGGACATACGACAAGACATAAAATATATTATATGATATCAATAAAAAGGCATTACCCTTATTATTATAAATAGATAGTAGTTTAGATAACGCCATAATAAAGGCGTTAATCTCTAAGAGAGATAGAACAATTCTGCTTCCTTTCATATAGTTGATGATTCAAATACTTCTTAACTATCTTCCAAAAGATAGGTATCTAAGCTGCCAGACTATTAGCTCATTGTATTTCTTGCTTCATAGCATCATTTAATATTGCGCGATATAATTAAAATAAATGTTAGAATAAAAGATTGAAATACTTGTTCATAATTTGTTATATTTAATTGTTTGTAATAATAAAGCACGGGTTCAAAGTTAAATAAATAATATTAAAATAACATTATTTCGATATAGAATTTGAATAATCTTTCTATTGTTTCCCTATAAAATAGATGATTTAACAGGTGGCAACCGTTGCTGTCGTGCAACCGTTGCCACCTGTTTTGCTTTCTATTTCAAACGTTCGATAATGGCTTCCGCCACCTTCTTGCCAGAAAGAAGCATACCGCCGAAGATGGGTCCCATACGTGGCGTGCCACCAACTGCCGACGATGCCATACCGCAAACATACAAGCCAGGGTATATTTCCTTTGTGCCTTCCACCACTTGGCGTTCGCCTTCCGCCACGTCTAACGAGCGTTCGCCAATCACATCGCCTGTTGCCGTGTTGAGCTTAATGCCGTTTTTGCGTGCAACCACTTGGCACATCTCGCTGTCGTGGCCTGTTCCGTCTACCACAAACTTTGCCATAATGTTCAAAGGGTCTACGTGCAATCCTTCGCGGAGCACGGGTGTCCAGTTCACAACCACACCGCTCACAATGTCGTTCTTAAACACAACGTCCTCGACTGAATAGCAATTGAAGATGGTTGCGCCTGCGTGGGTGGCCTTGTAGAGTAGGGCGGAGGTGCTTTCCACCGAGTCGGCAGTGTATAAACCGTCTTCGTAAGGCTCGTAGTTGATGTCGAAATCCTTGATGATTTCCAAGGCTTCTTCCTGTACAACCAGTTGGTTGAACATCATTGCACCGCCCCACATACCACCGCCCGGCGATAGCTTGCGGTCGAAGAGTGCCACTTTAAGTCCTGCTTTTGCCATGTAGTAAGCTGCTGCAATGCCCGAAGGACCGCCGCCAACAATGACAACATCGAGTTCGAGACACTTTTCCATCTTGGCAAAATAGGTGCTGATAATTCCTTTTGAAACTTTTTTCTCAATCATAATATTATAGTTTTTAGGTGTTTTTATTTTGTTTATTCTTCGCACTCGCAGTCTTCCAATGTCTGACTGATGCGCATTGCGCAGAAGTTAGGGCCACACATTGTGCAGTATTTTCCACCTACCTTGTTCGATGTTTTCCAATATTCGAGTGCCTTTTCAGGGTCGAGTGCAAGGTTGAACTGGTCTTTCCAGCGGAACTCATAGCGGGCTTTGCTGAGCGCATTGTCCCTTACGGCAACACCAGGGTGCCCTTTTGCCAAGTCGGCAGCGTGGGCAGCAATCTTGTAAGTAATTACTCCTGTGCGCACATCGTCCTTATTGGGTAGCGAAAGATGCTCTTTTGGGGTAACATAACAAATCATTGCCGTGCCGTACCAGCTTATCATTGCCGCACCAATGGCACTCGTAATGTGGTCGTAAGCAGGCGCAATGTCGGTTACAAGAGGGCCCAAAGTGTAGAAAGGCGCACCGTGGCACTTCTCTATCTGTCTGTCCATATTCTCCCTAATCTTGTGCATTGGTACGTGTCCAGGACCCTCTATGAACGCCTGAACGTCTTTTGCCCACGCCCGTTCCACCAATTCGCCCATTGTGTCTAACTCTGCAAACTGTGCAGCATCGTTGGCATCGTAGGTAGAACCGGGGCGTAGACCGTCGCCAAGCGATATTGCAACGTCGTATTTGGCGCAAATGTCGCAGATGTCATCGAAGTGGCTGTACAGGAAACTCTCCTCGTTGTGCACCTGACACCATTTGGAGATGATGCTTCCGCCACGACTCACCATACCCGTAAGGCGTCCGTTGGCAAGATGAACATTCTTCAAGCGGATTCCGCAGTGAATTGTGAAATAATCAACGCCTTGCTCGCACTGTTCAATCAGTGTGTCGCGGAATATCTCCCAAGTAAGTTTCTCAGCCTTGCCGTTCACCTTCTCGAAGGCTTGATACATTGGAACGGTGCCTACTGGTACGGGACAGTTGCGCAAAATCCACTCTCTTGTTTCGTGAATGTTCGTTCCTGTCGATAAATCCATTAAGGTATCGCCACCCCATTTGCAGCTCCAAACCGCCTTTTCGACTTCTTCGTCGATGCTCGAATTTTCGTGTGAGTTGCCGATATTGGTGTTTATTTTCACACAGAAGTTCGTTCCGATAATCATTGGCTCGCTTTCAGGGTGGTTGATATTGGCAGGAATGACTGCCCGCCCTGCTGCTATCTCGTCGCGAACGAACTCGGGTGTGATGTGCGTTTTTATGCCCAAAGCCTCGCAATCCATATTTTCGCGAATGGCAACGTATTCCATTTCCTCCGTAATAATGCCCTTCTTGGCATAATACATCTGCGTTCCTTTGCGCTTTTCTATCCACGATTGGCGCAGTTTCGGCAAGCCTTTGTTGAGGTCTATCTCTATGTTCGGGTCGCTGTATGCCCCACTTGTGTCGTAAACTACTACTGGGTCGTTGGGGAGTTCTATGCGTTTGCCACCTTCGTTTGTAACCGTTGGTGTAAGAAGAATGCGGCGCATACCCACCTTTAGTTCAGGGTAGATGGTGCCACGCTTATAAATCTTCTCCGAATTGGGATAAGAAATCTTAATGTTTTCGTTCTTCATAATGTTATATTTCTATTAGTTTCTTCATTTCTTTAATGGGGTCTGCTGCTCCGAGTACAGCTCCGCTGACGGCTATTCCGTTTACGCCTATGTCTCGAAGTGCTGCAATATCGGTGCTGACGATACCGCCAATGGCAATGAGCGGTAGGTTGATGCCCGCTTGCTGCATTTGTTTTAGAATGTTTTGGAAGCCTTCCAAGCCGAGAATAGGGGCAAGGTTGCGTTTCGTGGGTGTGTATCTGAAAGGACCGCACCCTATGTAGTCTGCTCCTTGTGCTGCCAAATGCTGCACGTCAGCAAAGGTATTGGCGGTTCCACCAATTATTTTTTCGTTGCCAAGTATGCGCCGTGCTTCGCTGATGGGCATATCGTTCTTGCCAAGATGCACGCCGTCGGCACCGAGTTCGGCAACTAAATGCACACGGTCGTCGAGCAGAAACGTTGCATTATAGCTACGGCAGAGCGCAGCAACCTTGCGTCCAATGCTTAGAAACTTGTTGTCGGTAGTGTCTTTCATACGCAACTGCACCCATTTGCAACCGCCACGGAGTGCCATTTCAGCACCTTCAACGTAGTCAAACCGTTGGTTCTCGTGTGTAATAAACTGTATGTTGTTCATCGTTTTATTAGTTTTTCAGGACAAAAGAAATGGTTTACCGCTCCGTGTCCGCTGCCAATGCACACGTTTGCCCCCTCTCTTATGGCTTGCGAGATATAGTTTTTAGCCATTGCAACGGCTTCTTCGAGCCTTAAACCACGAGCTAAGAAAGCCGCAATCGCCGAAGAGAGCGTGCAGCCTGTGCCGTGTGTGTTGAACGAATCGATGGTTTCGGTTTCAAAGATTAGCGGTTTGCTGTTGTCGGAAAAGTAAAGACGGTCGGTCTTTGTGCTGTCTTCTATGTGTCCACCTTTTATTAATAGTGCCTTGCAACCAAGTTTTAGGATTTCTTCAGCAGCCTCGTCAATGTCTGCTACCGTTGCGATTGTACGGCGTGCCAAAACTTCTGCTTCGGCAATGTTGGGCGTCAGCACTGTCGCCATAGGTAAAAGATGTTGGCAGAAGATGCCAATCGCTTCCTCTTCCATAAGTTTATTGCCCGATGTGGAAATCATTACGGGGTCTATGACGAGTGGAATATCGTTGTATTCAGCCAATACTTGTGCGATTGTCTTGATGTTTTCGGCACACCCCACCATACCTATTTTAATGGCATCAGGGCGCAAATCGGTGAGAACGGCACGCAGCTGAGCCTCTACAACCGCAGCTTCGATGTTCTGAATGCAGAACACTTGCTTCGTGTTTTGTGCAGTAACAGCCGTAACAACCGATGAGGCGTAACACCCTAAAGCCGACATTGTTTTAATATCTGCCTGTATTCCTGCGCCTCCTCCGCTGTCGGAGCCTGCTATCGTAAGAGTTTTTACATAGTGCATCATAAGCCATGAAAGTAACAAATGGTACTTTTCGGAATAGCCAAAGTATAGGGGGATACACCAATAAGGATAGATAAACGCAAATGTCTGTATATTCGCACTTCCTACGGCAGCATTACCTGCATCAGGTTATACGGGTATAATCTCAGCTCACTCAATGGAGTGGCACCCCTTTTTCGGATAAACCGAAAGTCTATCTGTGTGCAAAGGTACGATAATGTTCTGCAATTGCAAAATTTAAGTCAAAGTTTTTCCCTATCAACAATTTTTCTTTTATTTTCCCTTTGGTTTGCCAAAATTTGCGTACATTTGCAATCCAACTACTAATTTATAATAGAAATGCTTGAGAAAAACATACGCGAACAAATCATTGATTTGATGCATCGACAGGTTGTTCCTGCCGTTGGCTGTACCGAACCTATGGCGGTAGCACTCTGTACTGCACGTGCCACAGAGCTGTTGGGGCAGAAACCAGAGAAAATAAGTGCATTCTTGTCTGCAAACATCTTAAAGAACGCAATGGGAGTGGGTATTCCCGGTACAGGAATGATAGGCTTGCCAATCGCCATTTCGTTGGGTGCGCTCATAGGAAAGTCGGAGTATCAGCTTGAAGTAATTAAAGACCTGACGCCCGAAACCTTGGAAGAGGGAAAGCAATATGTAAGCGAAAACCGCATAGACATAAAGCTGAAGGAAGGAATTACCGAGAAATTGTACATCGAAATGACGTGCGAGGCAGGTGGAAAGAAAGCTACTGCCATTATTTCAAAGACACATACAAACTTTGTCTATGAAGAAGCCGACGGCAAAGTGCTGCTTGACAAGCAGGTTCCTGCAGAAGAAGGTGCGCCAACTGATAACAAAGACATTCAGTTGAACTTGAAAATGGTGTGGGATTTCGCAACTACGACACCCATAAACGAAATAGAATTCATTCTCGAAGCTAAGCGTTACAATATGAATGCTGCTGAAGAGGCGTTGAAAGGTAACTACGGACACTGTGTCGGTAAAACAATGGACCGCCCATTGAGCCGCGGTTTGTTCGGCAACAGTATCTATTCGCACATACTTTCTAAAACTGCGTCGGCTTGCGATGCACGTATGGGCGGCGCAATGGTGCCTGTTATGAGCAACAGTGGTTCGGGAAATCAAGGCATTTGTGCAACAAACCCAGTTGTAGTGTTTGCCAAAGAGAACGAAAACACACCCGAAGAGTTGGTGCGTGCGCTCACATTGAGCCACCTCACCGCCATTTATATCAAGCAAAACCTCGGTACCTTGTCGGCACTCTGTGGCTGTATCGTTGCCTGTACGGGCTCAAGTTGTGGCATTACTTATCTGATGGGTGGCGACTACAACAACATTTGCTATGCTGTAAAGAATATGATAGCCAACCTTACAGGTATGGTTTGCGACGGTGCAAAGCCAAGTTGCGCACTGAAAGTTTCGTCAGGCGTATCTACTGCCATACTTTCTGCAATGCTTTCAATGGAAAATCACCACGTAACAGAGGCAGAAGGAATCATCGACAAAGACGTCGACAAGTCTATTCGCAACCTTACCAGCTTGGGCAAGGACGCTATGAACGAAATGGATATAATGGTCTTAGACATTATGACAAGTAAAGGTGCTTGCTAAAACATACACCTAAAAAATATGAAAAAGGTTCGCATACAATCCGTGTGCGAACCTTTTTGCTAATATTATCAATGAAAAACGTATCCTTAACGTGAGTTCGATGATTTTATCGGTTGTTTCATCGTGTGCGAAACCGCTTTCATACTCCATAAGTAAGGTGCGTTTATATACCACTCGTGGTATACACTTGCATATCACTCGTGGTATATGCTCATACCCCACTCGTGGTATACGTTTGTGTATTACGAGTACAGTATCACCCTATTTACAAACAATTAAGGGCTGTGAACCTGCATCTTGTCAGCTTGAACTCCCATTAGAGGGTGAAGCTAACGCCTGCATACCATGTTGCACCATATACAGGAGCATACATAAATGCTGCGTCGTCGCCATGCTTTTCGTCTTGCAGATAGCTGAAGATGTTCTTTCCGCCACCATAAACGCTGAACGAACCGAAACGCTTAGCTACACGGAGGTTCCACAAAGTGAAAGTGTCTGTCTTCTTAATCTTAGATGTCTTTGGCGCATCTTCAGAGTTATAGTCGATGTACATCTTGCCTTGCAGAGAACCTGTGAGTGCAAACGACCAAGTACCAGGAGTGTATTCGAGGTTTAAGTCGCCCGTCATAGCAGGGAAACGAGAGATGTACTTGCTGTCTTTGGCGTAAGCTAAACGCTGAGGAGCTTCTTTGCATTCGTCTGATTCTGGGTCAGACCATTCTGCGCGTTCATGTTTGAACTTGCCTTGGTTGATTGTCCAGTTCACACCAGCCTTGAAATCTCTGAATGGATTCCACTTTACGCCAAGTTCAATACCTTGCACGTATGCGTCGTCTACGTTCTCCCACTGGTATGTATAGCCGAATTTCTTCACTTCATCGCTTGCAGGAGCAAACTGTATCTTGTCCTTCAAGTCGGTGCGGAAAATGTTTGCGCTCAACTGAACGTTTCTTGCATAGTAGTCGGCAGAGAGGTTGTAGCTGATAGAACGCTCACCCTTGAGACTTGACGACTTCCATACACGTGGCGAACCAGAGCAGAGGTGCAAGTCTTCAGAGAAACCGTAAGGAGCACGGAAGCCTGTACCAATATTTGCACGGAGTACGAATGAAGGGCTCACAGAATACTTGATGGCAAGACGAGGACTGAACGAAGTCTTGCTGAAGTGGGTCTGTGGGAAGGCATAGTCAGACACTTTTTGGCTTGTTGTGTATTCTTCGCCAGAAGAGTGGGTGTCTAAACGCAAGCCAGGCACAACGGTAAGGTTGGGCAATATGTTCCATTCGTCTTGAACAAAGAAGCCAAATTCGTTGGCGTGCTTCTTACCGATAGATGTGTAAGGAATACCGAAGTATGGGTTACCTCTTTCTTCTTCAGCCGAGATAATGTAAAGACCAGTTTCGTTCAAACGGGTAAAGTAGCCTTGAACACCCGCAAGCAAAGTGTGATTTCCACAGTTCTGGGTCAGCGTAAGCGAAGGAGTGAATGTATTTTCCTTGGCAATGTATGGTCGCATGAGCTCTATATCGGGGTCAATACCGTCAGGATGCGTTGCATCTTTGGTTGCCTCTCTGTAGTTAGACAGGAAAGTATCGTTGGTTGCGTTGCGCTTATGGTGCACGTAAGCCATTGCAAGGTTCAGTTCCGAGTGCGAACCGAGTGGCAAAGTGTAGGCCATATCAGTTGAAATGCGGTTGGTTCTGATGTTCTCGGTGCCTGCTGAGAAGGGGTTTAAGAACAGGTTGTCCTTCATGTTTCCGCCATAACGGAGTTCGTCCATTGCCTTTGCGCGAAGCACGAGCTTGTCGTTCTTTGCAAAGGGACTATACACGTAGATGCTTGCACCGACGTTGTTCATAAGGCTGTAGACCCTGTCGGAAATCTGGTCCTTATGCTTTACCTCGTCGCGGGTCAGTCCGTCCTGTGTTGCATCGACGGCATCTTCTTCCGTGCGTTGTGCCGTAACCAGCAAGCCAATATTCCGATAGCGTATAGAACCGGCACCTTTGTAGCTCTTGTGCCCGAAGTTTCCATACTGAATGTCGGCATTTACCGATGGCTCGAAGGTGGGTTCCTTCGAGATAATGTTGATTGCGCCAGCCACAGCACTACTTCCATAGAGGGCAGAGCCTGCGCCTTTCACCACTTCGAGGCGGTCTATGTCGTTCGTACCCATCTGTTGCAAGCCGTAAACACCTGCAAGACCAGAGTACACGGGTTCGCCATCGAGCAGCACCTGTGTGTGTTCGGCACCAAGACCCTGCATGCGAACCATTGAGAAGTTGCAGAATTGGCATTGCTGTTCTACACGAATACCGGGCACTCCTTCGAGTGCATCGTATAGGTTTAGGGCATTTTTGCGTTTCAAAGCCTGCGATGTCAGCACTTCCGTGCGGATAGGAACGTTCTTTACAAAGTGCTCGGTACGTGTGCCTGTTACCACAACTTGGCTAAGCTCTAAAGCGTCCTTGTCCAGTTTAAAGTAGACGGCAGTACCTTTGCCGCTGACCATTTCAACCTCAATTTCCTGTTCCTGATAACCCTCGAGGTTGGCAACAACAATTTGTTTTCCTACCGGCAGGTCCGTCATCTTAAAGTGTCCCGAAGCGTCGCACTTGGTTTTTAAGGTCGTACCTTTCACGGTAATGGTTGCATGAGGGAGGTGTTCACCTGTCTCTTTGGCTTTAACATCTCCAAAAAGCATGGCGTCTGTACCTTGTGCCATGGATATAAGGGCACAAAACAGACTTAATAATAAAATAAGATTTCTTTTCATGTAGTGCTACATTAATTGATTTTAGTGTGCAAAGGTATTTATTTTTACAATATCCAACAATACCTAATGTTTAGTAAAAACAATAAAATTTTATTTTTCTTGCAATATGTTACTATCCTTTAAATGTAAGTATTATTTAGTTGTTTTATTTGTTTAGTATATGTGCATAATAATGCTTAAACTGTAAAAATGTTTATTTTCATTCATTGTGTTACGAATATTGTTTGCGGAAAACAAGTGCGTTGGCACTCTTTTTGTACATTATGCATACCTAAAAGCAATGATTTTTATAGGTAAACCTAATGTTCCTATAGTTGAAGAAGTAGGGTATTTCCTTTCTAATATAGGTATACGCCTTTGGCAGTGTGGGGATTTACCGCTATATTTGCAGCAGAAATATTGAATAAAAATATAACGGAATAGGAGGAATAAAGTTATGAAACGTCAGAATATAGTCTTTATGAGTGCCATTGCAGCAATGATATCTCTCGCTTCGTGCGACAGTTTATTAGCCTTGGACGGAGGTTCTTCTGGTGTCATTTATACGTCAGGCGGCTCTGTTTATAACGCTGGCTACGGACCAGACCATGGCGGTGTCTATGCTTATTCGGGCATGCGATACGACGATGCACGCCGTCAGGCACTGTTCTTGTCCGACAAAATGGCTTACGAATTGGGACTTACCGATGCTCAATACGAAGCTATTTACGAAATAAACTTAGACTATTTGCTCAATATGCGTGGCGAAAACTCTGTTTATGGTAACTACTGGGCACGCCGGAACAGCGACATTTTCTATGTGTTGAATGCATCTCAATACAATTATTTTGTAAATATGGACTATTTCTATCGTCCAGTCTATTGGTACGATGACACATACGTGTTCAGCATTTACAACCGTTACGACAATCCACGCTGCTTCTATCGTCCGCGCCCCGTCTACTACGACACTTATAGAGGTGGCAGAAACCTTGGCGAACAAAGCTATTATGCCGGCAGATTTGGTAGACGAACCGGACAGCCAGTAATAATTAATCGTAACAATGGCAGCTTTGGTAGCTATAGCAATAATAGTCCGCGTATTGTCCAAACACCACAAAATGGCAACAACGGGAACCGTCCAACGTTTGGAAACCAACGCAGAGGTAATGATGGCATGGACAGAAGAGGGTTCGGAAACGCAACAATACAAGGGCGCCCATTCGATGTTCAGCCGCAGCAGGCGCCACAACGTTCCAGCAATAACAGTAGTTTTGGTGGCTCTCGCCAAGGAACAACTTCTCAGCCGTCCGGTTTCAGTGGCAGCTTTGGCAGGAACAATGGATCGGAGCGTACCTTCTCGTTTGGTTCAGAAAGTCGCCGTCCCGCTACGCAGCCGTCTAACAGCGGACTCAATAATAATGGCAGCAGCCGTGGTTCGTTTGGCAACAGCACTCCACGTACGAGTATGCAGCCAAACCCAACCATCGAACGTCCTGCACAAAACAACGGTTCTTTCGGAGGACACAGATAAGAAATAATAGATATGCGCACGACAACTGTTAGCCGCCACAAGGTGGTGGCAGCAATGACAAGGGGATTTTTCCAAGCCTTTGTAAGTGGTCAGATAGATGCTACACAGCCCGGGAAGACAGACATAACGCCCTTGGAGTACAAGAAAATAATAGCCGACAACTACGAAAAGTTGTCGGCTTGTTACGTTTCAGTGATGTTTCCAATTCTCATTCGTCTGAACTATGCTGACGGAGAAGCGGTTGCGGAAGCTATGAAGCGCAGGAACTTCAGTAATTCAACATCGCCGAAGATGCTTCTCCGCTATGCTTGTGGCTCGAAAGAGCTGTACGATACTGCCATTAAAGAGTATCAGCAACAGATAGCGACCTTGCTTTCGGGACGATTGCAAACCATTTCGGAGTTCTTTGAAAATTACGAGTGCGGTGCAGAAACGACCGAAGCGGTTGATGTAGCCCTCGCCATTCGCTCTATGGTACGCACGCAAATGATGGCGTACAGCACGGTTCTGAAAGCTGCCAACCCAGAGTTGGCAACCCTGCACCAAGCTACCGTCTTCCGTCTGATGCTCCACGGCACAATGGCTTTGTTGCACGAAGAACCCATTTCGCTCGAAGGCGACAACTTGGAACTTATCTTTCGCCGTGTGGCACTTAATTCCGACAACTTTGAAGTGCTGATGAACGAGATGAATCAAGCCTACGAAGATTTGGTGTAAAAGTAGGAATAATCAGGCAACAAGAGTGTAAATATTTTTCACAAGAGTGTCTCTTGTGTAATCGTCTTGTTATCAACGTGTTGCAAAACCTATTGTTTTGCATTCCAAAAGCGGCTGTTTTGCACGGTAAAAGCGTAGGTTTTGCATTGCAAAAGAGCCGCTTTCGCAATGCCAAGCGCAGTTATTACTTTTTAACAGAATTATCTTTACAAAAACAAACGGAAAGCTTAATATTTGAACGATGAGCCTCCCAAGAACTCTCGAAGCAGCGATGTTGGCGGTAAGCTTCGGAAAGGTAAAGAAGCAAAATAGCCCAAAAATTTGCGTAATCGGTAAGCTTCTGCATATTCGTTACAGTTTTCCGGCACTTGTTCCAATACGGCTTCGGCTTGTGCTTTTAAAACTGCAACTTCGTAAAGCATGGCTGTATTGAACATTGTGTCGGCATTTTCCTGATAAGGGAATATCCATTTTTTTTCTCCGGCACGTACACTTGGCCATCGTCGTATGGTTTCTTGTGCGGAACAGCCACGATATTTATGGTCGCGAACAATACGGCGAATAAGTCGGTTGTCGGTGGTTGGAATATAGTTATGGTCGTCCAACAATATAGTTGTTAAGGCAGAGGCATAAATACGGAACTTCTTATTGTCGGGAATATTTTTTGTCAGCGTAGGATTTAGAGCATGTATACCTTCTACGATAAGTATATTGTCGGAATTTAAACGCAGTTTCTTACCTTTCATTTCGCTTTTACCTGTTTGGAAGTTATAGGAAGGCAATTGCACTTCTTCACCACGGAACAATGCCAAGAACTGCTCGTTGACAAGCGGAATGTTCAATGCATACAAGCTTTCGTAGTCATAATCGCCAGTTTCGTCCTTTGGTGTGTCTACACGATTTACAAAATAATCGTCCAAAGAAATCTGTACGGGTTTTATTCCACAAGTCAATAATTGTACGGAAAGTCGCTTACAGAAAGTTGTTTTTCCGCTCGAAGACGGTCCGGCAATCAGCACAACCTTTACATCTTTCTTGTTTGCGATGGTTTCTGCCATTTGTGAAATCTTCTTTTCTTGCAATGCTTCGCTCACGTTTATAAGATCGTTGGAGAATCCTCGCCTTACTGCTTCGTTGAAATCGCCCACTGTCCGTACACCCAGAATATCTTGCCAGCGATGGTGAACTCTGAATACTTCGAACATTTTGTCTTGGTTTATCAAATTATCTAACTTGGCAGGATCTTCTGATGAAGGTACACGAAGCAATAATCCGTCGAAGAATTTCTCTATTCCAAATAGCTTAATCTGCGATGTATTCGTAAGCATCGCACCATAATAATAGTCTACATAGTCGTCTAATTTATAATAAGTGGTGTAAAGCGAGCCCATACTTTCAAGGAGTTTTACTTTAGCTTCGTCGCCCAAATTGCGAAACATACTGATAGCCTCCTCGGTTGTAGTTTCATAACGCTGTATAGGTAAAGCCTCGCCGACAATGGTTTGCATTCGCCGATGTATGTTTTCTATGTCGCTGTCGGTAACCTCACGGTGTATATTTATATTGCAATAATAACCGTTTGACACCGGAATGTCAATTACGACCTTGCTTTTTGGATAAAGGTCGTGTACAGCTTTACATAATACCATAAACAATGAGCGGGTATAAGCGCGCATTCCTGATGCAGAATAAAGATCGAGAAATTCAACATCTTTATTATGAAATACTCTATAATCTAACCCTTCTACCTTATTGTTTACTTTTGCACTGACTGGTCCGAAGTACATTTTAAGATTAAATACGTTGTAAATTTCATAAAGTGTACTACCTATTGGGACTTCTAAAGTTTTTTTATTATTTTTGCAACGGATTTGTATTACTTGTTTCATCTTGTGTGAATGTTTAACGATTTTAATCAGGGCATAAAGTTAGCAAGTTCTCATTAAAGAGCAAAAGAAATCGCATTAGAAAAAGAAATTATTATGACAACAGGTATTTATTTTGCCATTCTATTTAAGATTATTGGCTCGTTAGCATTGCTTATCTATGGCATGAAAGTAATGAGCGAAGCATTACAGAAGATGGCAGGTTCACAATTACGCCACATTTTAGGCGCAATGACCACTAATCGCTTTACAGGTATGCTTACTGGAACATTTATTACTTGTGCTGTTCAATCGTCTTCGGCTACAACAGTGATGACTGTTTCGTTCGTAAATGCAGGATTGCTAACACTTGCGCAAGCCATTTCGGTCATCATGGGTGCCAATATTGGAACTACACTTACAGCCTGGATTATGTCGTTGGGTTATTCAGTCGACCTCACAAGCTTTGTTTTTCCTGCCTTTCTTGTTGGAATAGTGCTGATTTACACACGAAGAATGCGCTATGTAGGCGACTTCTTGTTTGGTCTTTCCTTTATGTTCTTCAGTCTTGTACTACTGAGCGATGCAGGAAAAGCACTTCATTTAGATTCTACACCTGCGGTTATAGAGTTCTTCAAGTCGTTCGATGTGAACAGTTATTTCACTATTCTGATATTTCTTGCCATTGGTTCCGTCATAACTTGCATCGTTCAGTCGTCTGCTGCAGTTATGGCTATCACCATTTTGCTTTGTTCTACGGGCGTTTTACCTATTTACCTTGGTATCGCATTGGTCATGGGCGAAAACATTGGTACAACCATTACTGCCAATTTAGCGGCATTAGCAGCAAACACACAGGCACGAAGAGCTGCATTGGCACACTTAATGTTTAATGTGATTGGTGTTATTTGGGTGCTCGCTGTTTTCTATCCTTTCGTAAACATGGTATGCGGATTTGTTGATTACAACCCTGCCGTTGGCGCAGTTAATGCTAACATCAAAGTAAAACTACCTGTTGTCTTAGCTGCTTTCCACACAACGTTCAATGTTGCCAATACTTTCTTACTGATTTGGTTTATTCCTCAACTCGAGAAATTGGTCTGTTGTATTATCAAACCACGTAAGAGCGAGGCTGAAGAAGACTTCCGTCTGCGTTTCATACAAGCTGGAATTATGAAGACTCCTGAACTTTCAGTGCTCGAAGCAAGCAAAGAAATACAATCGTTTGCCGAACGCCTGCAACGAATGTTCGACATGGTGAGAGAGCTTTTACATACTACAGAAGATTCGAAGTTCGTAAAACTGTATTCCCGAATAGAGAAATACGAGGGAATTTCAGATAATATGGAGATTGAAATAGCCAAGTACTTAGACCAGGTCAGCAATGCCCACCTTAGCGATGAAACCAAGGAAAAGGTACGCTCAATGCTTAGAGAAATATCTGAACTCGAAAGTATCGGCGATTCATGTTATAACATTGCACGCACCATAAACCGCAAAATGTCGGCGAAAGAAGACTTTACCGAGAAGCAATACAACCACATAGAGCAGATGTTTGAACTTACCGACGATGCTCTGACGCAGATGAATAGTTTGCTGATTAGCCATAAACACCAAAACGATGTGAACCGTTCGTTCAACATTGAAAACGAAATAAACAACTATCGCAACCAGCTCAGCACGCAGAATATCCAGGACGTAAACGAGCACAAGTACACTTATGCTATTGGAACAATGTACATGGACATCATTCAAGAATGCGAAAAGCTTGGCGATTATGTCGTAAATGTGGTTGAGGCACGCATGGGCGTAAAGCAAAATGCATAATTTTGCTGTTGCCACTTTGCCGTCTAAAGTGCTTTTAGTAACTTTGTCAGTATGGAAAAAGAAAGTTTTGCATCACGGTTTAATTCTACAGACTATACCATAAACGTAAAAGGACAACTCCTCGACTTGTCTAAACCGTGTGTTATGGGAATTTTGAATGTTACGCCAGACTCGTTCTATGCGGACAGCCGCATGCAAACCGAGGCAGAAATATACAATCGCACCAACCAGATAATAGCAGAGGGAGCGAAGATTATAGATGTCGGTGCATGCTCTACACGTCCCGGCAGCAAGTTTGTAGACGAAGCAGAGGAAAGACGCCGCCTTGCCATGGCACTCCCCATTATAAGGAAAGCACAGCCCGAAGCCATTATCTCGCTCGACACTTTCCGTGCCTCGATAGCCCGGGAAATGGTAGACGAATTTGGTGTAGACATTGTAAACGACGTGGAAGAAGGCAGCGACCCCGACATGTTTCGTACCGTTGCCGAATTAGGAGTACCTTATATCTTAATGTCGAAGGCTCCTGACATGCACGACATGTTGCTCAATCTTGCACGCGAAGTGCAGGAGTTGCGTGCTTTGGGGCAGAAAGATATCATTTTGGACCCGGGCTTCGGATTTGGCAAAGACCCCATCGACGGCAACTATGCGCTAATGAACGCAATGGAACAGCTACACGTCTTGGAGCTTCCCATTCTGGTTGGAATTAGTCGCAAGCGCATGATTCATCAGCTATTGGGCATCACAGCGCAGGAGAGCCTGAACGGAACGACTGCCCTAAACATGATTGCACTGATGAAAGGAGCAAGCATTCTGCGTGTACACGACGTGAAAGAAGCAGTAGAAACCGTGCGGATTTATGGGCGTCTGGCGGCTGCAGCCAGGACTGAATAGACTGCCTGTTACGCAAAAGGAATAGCAGAAAGGAAAGAATATGTTTTTCGAATTTGGCTTAAAGGACATCATCGATATCGTGTTGGTGGCACTCATGCTCTACTACACCTATCGCATCATGAAAGAATCGCGTTCGCTCAACGTGTTCGCGGGCATTATGGTATTCGTCGTTATCTGGCTTATCGTCAGTCAGGTATTGGAAATGCGCCTCTTGGGAAGCATCATGGACAAGCTGGTCTCTGTGGGAGTAATCGGACTTATCGTGCTCTTCCAAAAGGAAATACGCTACTTCCTCTATAATCTCGGTGCACACCAGAAAGCAAAGAATATACTGAAACTGTTCCGAAGCGACAAGAACAAGAAAGGCGTAGACCGCGAAGCAATTCTCCCAATCGTCATGGCGTGCATGAACATGGGTAAGGGAAAGGTGGGGGCACTCATCGTAATAGAGCGCAGCGTGATGCTTCAGGACATTGTAGAAACGGGCGACTACATCGATGCGCGTATCGACCAGCGGCTCATCGAAAACATTTTCTTCAAGAACTCTCCCCTCCACGACGGCGCAATGGTAATATCAAAGAAACGCATAAAAGCCGCAGGCTGCATTCTTCCGGTCAGCCACAACCAGGACATACCGAAAGAATTCGGGCTTCGCCACCGTGCAGCATTAGGAATTTCGCAGGCATCTGATGCGCTTGCCATAGTGGTTTCAGAAGAGACGGGCAAGATTTCGACAGCCATTCGAGGAGAGTTCCAAGTGCGCTTGTCGGCAGAACAACTCGAAAGTATCCTTGCAAAAGAACTTTCAGACTTTTAGGAACAAAGTACAGCCACCTGCAAGCCAAACCTGCCTTGAGTTTCCTTCCACGGAACACAAGGCAGGTTTGTTGCTTTCAGAACCTCTGTTCCGCAAGGCTGCAAAACGCCGTGTTTACCGATGTTCCGCAACGGTGTTTGTCGTAACCCCGAAGCGGCAACTGCCGTAACCCCGAAGCGACAAATGCCGTAACTCCGTTGCTATTTTGGCAGTTGTTCGGAAGGGTCTGTTTCCGGACACACGGCAATAATCCTGGAGGAATGTGCAAAGGCAACTGCTGCTTTAAGATGTGCCTTCTCCGTCGTTCATAAACATTAACAACTAAAGCTCTACTTCTAAAAAAAGACAAAAGTAATCCAAGTATTTGGCTCAACTATCTTAATAGTGTACTTTTGTATTGAAATAATTGCATTCGGTTAGAATATAAATAATGTAAGATATGAAAATAGGTGTATTCTGTTCGGCTAACAATAATATAGATCCAGATTTCTTTGAGTGTACAGAAGAGTTGGGAAGATGGATAGGCGAGCACCATTATGCCGTAGCATACGGAGGCTGCAACATCGGACTGATGGAGTGCATCGGTCGGTCTGTTCACGAAGCAGGCGGCACAACCATCGGCATAGTGCCACGTATCATAGAGAAAGGCGGCAAGAAGAGCGACTACATAGACATAGAGTTTCCGTGCGAGAACCTGTCGGACCGCAAAGACCTGCTGATGATGCAAAGCGACATGGCAGTGGCACTCCCCGGCGGCATAGGCACCATCGACGAGATATTCACGGTTGCGGCATCGGGCTCGATAGGCTATCACGACAAGCGCGTCATATTATACAACGTGAAGGGTTTCTGGAACAAACTTGTTGCAGTGCTGGACGACTTGCAGGCACAAGGATTCATACGCGGCGACTACCATCGTTATATCGACGTAGCCAACAACTTTGAGGAACTTACGAAAAAGATAATGCAGGGATAAATTAACTATTCCACGAGAATACAACGCATTTATACATAAACAACAGTAAAATTTTATTCATTATGAAAAGAAAAGAATTGAAAGTGGCTGTATGCCTCCTGGCAGGCACAATGTTGGCAACCTCTTGTGTAGGTTCGTTCACGATGTTCAGCAAATTGGCTAAATGGAACAGACGTGCCACCGACTCTAAGTTCCTAAACGAACTCATCTTTATTGTCATCTCTCCGGCTTATGCCATTGCCGGCACAATCGATGTCCTTGTTCTTAACACTATCGAATTCTGGACAGGCGACAACCCAATGGCAAAGAACATAGGCAAGACCAAGAACATTAAAGGCGACGACGGCCTGATGTATGCCGTGAAGTATCTTAAGAATGGCTACGAGATAACCCGTCCGGACGGAAGTGTCTTCTACCTAACCTACAACAAGGAAGAGAACAACTGGTACATGAATGAGAACGGCAAGGAAAACAAGCTCATACATTTCAACGAAAACGGCACGATAAAGGCATTCCTGAACAACGGAATGACCATGGACGTTACCCCAGACGCAGCCGGCGTGTACGAACTTCGCCAGGCAGTAGCAGGCACAAGCTACTTTATGGCAACACGCTAAGACAAAATAGACGAGGTAAGCACTATGCTTGTAGCACTTACCTCGTATTTCTTAGCTTTCTTTCTAATACCCATATTACACTTGTTGTCCGATTTATAAGAATTTTGTTACCTCATGTCGGACATTCTTTCTGTGCATCTTAATAGTTTCAATAATACACTCCTCTCTTTTATTTATTGCATGTCATATAGTAAGCCAATAGACTGCTTTCCTAACAATTGACGAACGAAATACACGAGAAAGGCATATGAAAGCTTGCATATTCATGAAATTAACGTTATTTTTGCGAAGTCTAATGACACTTAAATCATTTATTCACTAATATCATTGTGTTATGAAACAAAAACTATTTACCAACGGAAACTTTAGGGGTTTCATCGCATTAGTATGTATGTTGCTATCGGCATCGGTAGCTTTTGCACAGAAAACGGTGCACGTAGAAGAAGCAGGAACATTGAAAGACAAGCTGACGGAAGAGGAAATGCTTTCTCTTACGGAACTTACGCTGACAGGAAACCTAAACGGCACGGACATTCTCTTTATTCGTGCCATGGGTGGAAGCACCATTGCGGGCGGAAAGACCGACGGAAAACTGCAGGTGCTCGACCTTTCGGGGGCGAACATTGTGGCAGGTGGCGACACTTATTATTATGTCAATGAAGATTTGGAATACGGCACAAAGGATAACACCCTCTCGATTAATATGTTTTGCAAGTGCGAGCAGTTGCGCAAGATAACGGTGCCCAATAGCGTTACATCTATTGAGAAGAACGCTTTCTTGCTATGCGACAATCTTACAGAAATTATTGTAAAGCCTGAAAACAAGAACTTTAAGACGGCAGAGGGTGTGCTTTTCGACAAGGATATGACTACCTTGATGAAGTGCCCCGACGGAAAGACGGGTACGTACACCATTCCTGAAGGCACGGTAAAACTCTTAGGCGACGCTTTCTCGAACACCGAAAAGCTTGAGAAACTTGTTATTCCTGCATCGCTTGACGATATCGGCAGCAGCGGTTCGGTGCCTTTCTACATCTGCAACGCTATGAAAGCGTTTGAGGTTCATAAGGATAATAAGACCTTTGCGTCTGTAGACGGCGTGCTTTTCGATAAGAACATAGAAACGCTTTTGAAGTATCCGAAGGGCAGAAGCGGCGAGTATGTGGTGCCCGAAACGGTGAAGAAGATTGACAAATATTCGTTCTATGAGGTTTACGAGCTTACGAAGATAACCTTGCCGAAGTCGCTCACCGAGATAGCAAGCTCGGCATTTGCACACATAAAGAAATTAACGACCATTACCTTGCCCGAAAATCTTGAGCAGATTGGCTTTGGCGTGTTTATGAATTGTACGGGACTGACCGAAGTTCACGCCCTTGCTGCTGCGCCTCCCTATTGTGGTTCGATGGCGTTCTATAACGTGGACTTCGACCAATGCAAGCTGTTTGTTCCTCACGGAAAGCTGAACGTTTACAAAATATCTACGCCTTGGTCGTCGTTCAAGCATATTGAAGAAGCTGCAGAGAAGGCTTATGTAACCTTTACGACCAGCAAGAATATTGGCAGCGAGGTTGTTTTCCATATTGTCGGCGAGGATATGACGTTCGACGGAATTAAGTTCTTGAAGACGGAAGATGTATTGGGCGAGAAGTTTGACTACTATCAGGTTACGAAGAAAGATGTAAGAATCGAAGGCAGAATTACGGATATGAGTGTCGATAACTTTGAAGTGGAAGCCCTTGATGTAAGCCATTGTCCTATGCTGAAGGTACTAAGTTGTAAGAACGGCAAGTTGGAGAAGTTGGAATTGTCTAATAACAAAGACCTCGACACTTTGATTTGCAGCTACTGCGGACTGAAGGAATTGGATATTACGCAGTGCGGAAAGCTTGTTTTCGTGGATTGCGACGAGAACGAACTTACGAAACTCGATGTCAGCAAGAACCTTCTTCTGAACTTCCTTTCAGCAAACAAGAACAAGATTGGCAGCATTGACGTGAGTGCGCAGAAGTATCTTGAAACGCTTTCGCTGAACGGTACAGACATAGAGAAGCTGAACGTAACGAACAATCCATATTTGCAGAACCTGTTTGCGAACGAGAATAAACTCTCCGAACTCAATCTTACGAAGAATACCAACATACAGGAATTGCAGTTGGCAAAGAACAATTTCGCGTCGTTCTCGCTCAATTCGCCTACGCTGAAGAAACTTTATATCAACGACAACAAGCTGAAGGCGATGACGCTCGACCTTCCTGAACTGGAATTGCTCTGTGCTTACAACAACGAGATGGCAGAACTCGACTTGTCGAAGTTGAAGAACGTGAACACGCTTTCGCTTCACCATAACCTGCTGACCGATGTAAATATGAAGGCACTCGAAGAGTTGGAGTACATCTGGATAGACAACAACAAGCTGAAAGCGTTGGATTTGTCGCAAAACCAAATGATTTTAACCGTAGTATGCTATTCAAATGAGCTTTCTGCCAAGGCTTGCAAGTCGCTTATGGAGGGACTTCCGCAGCGTAACGAGAGCGACATTGCCGAAATAATCATCGTCGATACGAAGGGAACAGAGGGCAATGTCTGCACGAAATCGGCTGTGGCGGTTGCAAAGGCAAAGCAGTGGAACGTGATAGACTATGTTGGCGGTACGGAAGGTTATCCCGGTTTGTCTTACGAGGGCGTTGATGACCCAACGGGTGTGCAGGGCATCGAGGCTGACGGCAGCACAGCAGAGTTTGTCGTTACCGATGGAAAGATACTGTTCAACGGCAATTGCGGACGGGTTGTGCTCTATAATGCACAAGGCGCAGCGGTGCGTTCGCTCGACAATCCTACAGTGATAGACCTCGGCGATATGCCGCGCGGTGTCTACATCGTAACCTTCAATGGAGCTTCAACGAAGTTCGTTCATTAACATAAGTATCTGTTATTATTTTTGACGGCGGAACAACGCGATGTTGTTCCGCCGTTTTTGTATACTCACTATGCTGTCAATGAATTATCATACCGTTGTCAATTAAAAAAAGTAGGAGATAAAACACCTATTGGTTGGTATTTACCTCCTACTTGATTATTTACCTATTCTCCAGCATTTGCCACACGAGCTATTCGGTATATGGGAATAGTTCGTGTTTTCGCATCTTGTAATATGCAGCAAATTGTTTTATCCATCAATGCATGCGCTTAAATGTCTTGCCATCTACCTGAATGAATATCACACCCTGGCTATCACCTTTCTGAATAGAAAGAAGCTGAAGACCACCCTTGCACACATCTTGTTTCAGAATACGTCCGTTGATGTCATACACCCTGATGTCCCTGCCTTGCAAACTTTGAGGCGTATTAATTTGCAACAATCCATTGCCAATGAAGCATACGTTAATATCTTCTCTGCCCTCCGGCAGGTTTAATCCCGTAGGATTTTCTTTTCCCTCATAGAGGTTTTTACCATTGTTTTCTTTGTTCTTATAGTCATAAACCTTCCAATTGCGCTTGTTGGCAACTTCTACGTCTTTCTTTGTACACTGGTTTTCTTCCGTGGGATTCGTGGTATCGACAACATAAAATTCACCCTTTTTATTATCTTCTCTCACCGGCAACATGTTGCATAGCGATTTCATTTCCTGCCCTTTGATTTGATTACAGAAGCAATATACAGCTTCCAGCTGCTTTAGATTTTCATCAAGAGCGATGCTGGAGAGGGCATTGTGCTCACACGAAAGCATTCGTAGACCGTTAAGACCCTTTAAGTTTAGCTTTGTAAGTTTGTTCTTCTGGGCATAAATACTCTCAATGAGGGCATTCTTGCTTAAATCAACTTCTTGGAGCTGATTATTCTCAAATGCAATTGTCCGAAGGTTTATGCAGGGTTTTACATTGAGTTCTTTAAGTTCATTGTTCGAAATAAATAATGTAGTCAGTGCATTATTATTGTCAAAGTTTGCTGCCGAGAGTTTGTTGGTGTTGAGTGATAGCAAAACCAGTTCTTTGTTTTCACTCAGATCTATTTCCGTTAATTCATTTTCATACCCTAACAATTCTTTGAGTTTCTTGTTGCTGTTAAGTTTCAATGTCTGAAGTTCGTTCTTTGAACAATTAAGAGTCTCCAACTCTGTGCATTCTTCAACATTGAGTGCGGTAAGGTGATTGCCCATACACACAAGTTTGCTTAGCTTGCCATAAATGTTTATTTTTTCTCCACTGATGGGCAGGCGCACTTGCTGATTAAATACATTTTGTTCCTCACCGTAGTCATATTCATTGTTGTTATTCAAGTCAATCCAAACGCTATCAACCTCTTGTTCGGGAACACCGATATTGAGTAGCCACTCACCGCTTTGCTTGGAGGTGGTCAAGATAGCCTTAGGCTTTGACGTAAGATAACGATTGTGGTCTGAACCAGAATAATCAAGTTGCCCTGTGAAGTATTTTACGTCCCATTTCTTGGTCTTGGCTTGTTCTACCGAAGTTTTCAGAATCTCGTTCTTCTCCTTCTCGTCTATACTGTAAAGTACAAATAACCTGCCTGCTGTATTTTCTTGTGAACGGTCCGGAAGACTCTCCACTAACTTTTGCATGGCATCGGCTGTAAGCCTATTTTTAAAGCAGTCTATTCTCACCAACTTGCTGCAACCGGACACTTCAAGTTTATCAAGTTCATTGTCGTTCACGTCCAGTTCTTCCATCGCAGGACTTTGGACAGGCAGTGCAATACTGTTGAGTTTGCAACCACTAACATTAACCTTCTTAAGATTGGCATTTCCTGAAAGGTCCAATGAAGTGAGTCCTTTAGAATAAGTGCATTTTAGCTTTTGAAGATTGGGGTTGTTCTTAATATTGATTGCAGCAATTGCATTGTCTTTGCTACCACAGTCAATATCAATGACAGGTCCATAAATCCTCAAGGTCTTTGCTGTACGTGGTCTACTGTACCAATACCATTCCCACATACCGATGGTTTCGTTCTCGTCTTTTTGTCCGTTGTTATTCAGGTCTACCCATACTTTGGCTTTATCTTCATCGTTAGCCACCGCAAGCGATAGCCCCCACTTACCAGTTTCTTGTTCTGATGTAAGCTCAATATACGGTTCTCCGGGAGAAGTTTGAGCCATGCAAACATTGCTGGACAGAGCAATTGCTGCAGTCATTAATAGAGAATAATTTCTTTGCATACTTTGATTGTTTTTAAAAAATGAATATTCTATTTGCTTCCAAATTAATTTCAAGGAATAAGCCTTATCCTACTCCTCCATTTCTGACAAGTTATACATTGGCAATAATTTAGTTAAGAGAGTTTTTTGATTAGCTTTCCATCTTGACTTTCATATTTATAAATCGTGCAAGGCTTCTCTGTGTGGTTTTGTACAATGGCAATATTCCCTATTAACAAGAATATACAAGCCAAAGAAAAGAATGCTTTTTTCATATTACATAAATCTCCTATATGCAGCGGATTGTTTAGTTTAATCATCAAAACCTAAAGGAAAAAGCCGATAAGGTTAGATGAATGCGTTTTATCCAGCTTCCTGCTGCATGGAAGAGGATATATAATTAAATCCGTACAAATATACTATTATTTTTTAAGAAAAGCAAAATGAGGCTATAATAACATTACATTCTTGCAAAATTATTCCATAATATTCTAATAAAATCCGAAGCAATCCTTTCTATTATTACTTGGAAAAACGCTATCAAATTAAAGAAGACAACCTTATTGATTGGTTTAAAACAGTTTACTGTGGATAGTTACGAAAGACTGCTGCCCTGTAAATACTTTTCAACGGAGCAGGTTCTACAAAGCGACTCACTAACAACATAATGAGAAAGATATTGTTTTGCATTTCAAAAGAGACTGTTTTACCGTGCAAAACAGCCTCTTTTACCGTGCAAAAGAATGGGTTTTGTAATGTGTTGATAGATAACAGGTTATGCGATAGGTAAGTTTGTGAAAAATATTTACGCTCTTATCGTCTTCTGTCTGCTTCTATAATACAGTGTACAGAGGTTGCTATCTGGAAAGATAAAAAGGGCTTTTTACTCGAAGAGTGGTAAATATGGGCTTGATTTTTCTACATTATCACCTCTCTTAATTATTCGTATTAAACTGTTATACAGTATTAAATATTAAATAATTAACAATTATTGGCACTGTAAAGTTGCTTTTATTACGAATTAATCGTAAATTTGCAACAGAAACAATCAAACCCAATTCGGATATGGAAAAGCTGACAAAACAAGAAGAAGAAGTTATGTTGCAAGTATGGCGACTTGGCAACTGCACAACGAAAGATATATTGCAACAATTGGAGGAACCCAAACCACCCTACACAACCGTGGCTTCGGTGATGAACAACCTGAAGCGCAAAGGGTATATAGCGGCAAAACAGCATGGGTTGGTCTATCATTTCACTCCTAAAATAGCCCAGACCGATTACAAGTCAGACTTCATGAGCAACTTCGTAGGCAACTATTTCAAGAACTCGTTCCGCGAGATGGTATCGTTCTTTGCCAAGGAAGACAAGATTTCACCGGAGGATTTGAAAGACATTATCAGCGAGATAGAAAGGGGAAAGGATACAGAATAAGATGCAAATGCTGTAAAGGTGTCTTTCTGAATTACTCCAAGATGTATCTTCAACACGTTAAACTTAAGATGTAACGGATATGACGATGTACCTATTGAAACTAAACCTTGCCCTCATCGTGCTCTTTGGTTTTTACAAACTGATGTTTTCGGGCGATACATTCTTCGCGTTGCGCAGGGCAACGCTTATCGGAATGTACCTTGTTGCGATGTTGGTGCCGGGACTGAACTGCTCTTATTGGATAAACAAGAGCGTGGGAATGGTATCGATGGCAAACGAATATGCTGCCATTGTCCTGCCGGCTGTAACCGTAACACCGGGTGGTGGAGGTTCGATAGGCTGGGAAACTACGGCGATGACTATATATACTATGGTGGCTTGTCTGTTGTTGCTGCGCTTCTTCTGGCAGTTGGTGTCCATCGTAAGGCTGAGGAATAAATGCAGAACAACCGATATAAATGGAACGAAAGTGTATCTTTTGGAAAGCGACGAAGGACCTTTCTCGTTCTTCAACTGGATTTTCATCAACCCGACGAAGCACAACAGACAGGAAACAGACGAGATAATGACGCACGAACTGGCTCATTGCAGGCAGCTTCACTCCGTAGATATCCTCTTTACAGAACTGTTTGCCATCGTCTTTTGGGCAAATCCGTTCGTGTGGTTGCTGAAGCGTGAAGTGCGGTTGAACCTCGAATATCTTGCCGACAACAATGTCTTGGCAGGCGGAACGGACAGCAAGAAATACCAATACCATTTGCTTGGATTGGCATATAGAAAGAATGTAGCTACTATTTCAAATAATTTTAATGTTTTACCTCTTAAAAAGCGTATCAAAATGATGAACAAAAAACGAACAAAGAGAATAGCAAAAGTAAAGTATGCACTTTACATTCCGTTGGCAGCAATGCTGCTTGTTGTGAGCAACATCGAAACAGTTGCACGCGATATAGCCAACGTTGCGAAGGCAATGCCTATGGCAAAGGCAAGTGTTAAACAGGAAAAGATGGTGGATTTGTCATTTGGCAACAAGGCTACTGTAGCAGTAGAAAGTCGAAAGAATGTGCAGTCTACGGAAGCAATTGAACGCAAAGACAACAAGATGGAAGTACAAGCGGACAACCGCAACAGTGAAATGTCGGCTCAAAAAGTAGAAGAAACGACAGAAGTTGCAAACGAAGAGTCTGCAGAGAAGGGACCAAAGAAAAGCCCGAAGAAAGTGTACGAGTACATAGAAAATATGCCTACCTTCAATGGAAACCTTAACCAATGGTTACTTCAGAATATGAAATATCCAGTTGAGGCTATGAACAAAAAAGAGCAAGGAAAGGTTATTGTGCAATTCATCGTATCGGAAAATGGTGAAGTTTCAGAGCCAAAGATTATCCGTTCGGTTTCTCCGGCACTCGATGAGGAGGCTTGCCGCATAGTGTTGGCTATGCCGAAATGGAACCCGGGCAAGCTAAAAGGGAAACCAGTTGCTGTGCGTTACATGCTGCCTATAACGTTCAGATTGCAATGACAATAGGTAAACATACCATTTTGTAATCGTTTCTGTGGGACTGCAACCGTTTAAAAGTCCCACAGAATTCCTTATCTAAACATCTATCGAGCACGTTCTAAACCAATTATCCATGCGGAAGACATTCCTCCTTCTTGTAGTCTTGTGCAGCTTCAGCCTGCACGCAATGGCGCAAAACCGCCGGCAACTTATTGAAAAAGGCGACAGTTGCATGAAAGCTTACAACTATTTCCACGCCATTTCGCACTATAAGCAGGCGCAGACACTGGGCGACGACAATGCCATACGCATGAAACTTGCCTCGTGCCACTATCTCCGTACGGCATATAAGCAATGTGCAGATATGCTGAAAACCATTCCCGAAGACAGCCTTACCCACGATGCACTGCGCGAAATGTACTATGCGCAGGGAGCAATGCAACAAACAACGTTACAGACTTATTGGGGAATGACGCTTATAGAGAAGTTTCCGATGGACGGACACATCGTTGCCGACCTTATGAAAGTATTTTTAAACCAAGAAGACAGCAATCCTAACATGGCAGTTCTGTATGGCGAACGCTATTGTAAAGTCGATTCCGACAATGTGGAAGTGAACCGTACACTGGGCGAAGCCTATTTCTTGAATCGTAAATACGAGCAGTGCATTGCTATATATAATAAGGTGATGGCAGCAGGCGATACCACTTACAACGCACTTTACTATACGGCAGGCGCATACGAATACTTGGAAAAGTTCGATTCGGCAGCCCTTTACTTCGCAAAAGCGGTGGAACGAGACCCCAAAATGGCAGTTGGGAACTATCGTTTAGGCGTTGTGGAAAACCAACTCGGTCGCTACGATGCAGCCATAGAGCATTTGCGAACCGCTGCAACACTTTACGAACCGAACAAAACCATCATGTTCGAAATATACAAGAATATGGGCGACGCCAAAAACAGCCTGAAACAATTAAAGGAAGCCTATCTTTATTGGGGCTATGCTCTGGCTTATACCGACGATAAGGAGTTGAAAGAGAAACGTCTGGAACTGAAGAAGCGGCTCAATCTGTAATCTTGAAAAACATGCTATGGGGCGAAACGAGACTTAGAGTTACTATAAAGATGACACAAAAAGGAATGTGTATGGTCTATCAGCTCCGTTCATGGAAGATATTTTAACCCAAGTCGTTCATTAGAGCATAAGTAGATTTCGTTTTATTGTTAAGCAGATTGATTGGCTTTATAACGAAGACGTAGCGGGGTATGCCAAGTTAGAAAGGCAATCAAGATGCCGACAAGAAAATGGAAGATGGCAGGAAGTAAAATTATTAACAAGATATGATGATGTTACGGTTTAATGAACCAATTTGGATTAAAATTTTTTCATTTCGTAATAATAACTTTAAATTTTGTAACTACAGATTTTCATTATAAATTTCTGTGCCATTACAACTCGTTTATTTATAGATATTTGAAGAGGCATTTTTATAATATAATCTACATTTGTTACCACTTGTTTTTATGTCTGCTAATTCAGTACACGTAAATAGAACTCTATAGTAAAATGGTAAACTTAATTTAAAGTAGCCGAAAAATATAAATACTTTATGCATTTTGGCACAATTTACACCCCACTTTCTTTAAATGTATATGCAGATAGGTCATAATTTGGTTTTGTATAAATAGTATGTAATATTGTTAATTTAATTCAAAGTATTTAAAAGATATTAAGTTTCTGTGAATTTACTTGTACCTTTACAAATAATTCTGAACACTTAATGCTATAAGTGTATGGGCACTTCATCGTATGAATAAGATTACGAGCTAAATTCAAAAAAGTGAACCTAACGGATTGAAGAAATTTTAAACAATATAATTTAAAACATTAACTTAAACATCATTCATTATGAAAAGAAAATTTTTCTCAGCTGTTATAACAGCCATAATGACAATGAGTTTCTCGCAAACCTATGCGCAGACGCAGCTTGTGGTTACGCCACATTCGGGCGATGTTGGCAAGTATGCCATTGCAGACATTCAGAAGATAACCTTCGATGCCAGTGGTATGCATATCGTGGGCAGCAAGTTCTCGGTAGAACCTGTATGGAAACTATCGGTCATTAAGGAAATTAAATTTGTGAAAACTTCCGATGGAATAGACAAGGTAGGCAATGCAGAAACTGAAGAAATAAAAATTTCTCAGCGTGGCGATATGCTTTATTTCAACGGATTAGGAAGCGAACAAGCAGAAGTGGCAATCTACGACTTAAAGGGACAGACAATGTTGCGAACCAGAGTTGCAGATGGCGAAGGCATAGAAGCTTCTAACCTGCACAATGGTGTATTCATTATTAAAATTAAAAACACAACCTTTAAATTCGTAAAACAATGAAAAAGAAAATATTACTTTGCCTGATGGCAATTTTCAGTCTGGCTACATTTGCACAGACAGAACCTAATCGTGTAATTGTATTAGAGAAAAACAACTCGCACAAAGCCTTTATGGTAGACCGCATAGACAACATTTTCTTTGCAAATGTGGAAGGAAGAGTTGCCGCAGACGTAACTTATAAAGACTATAAGTCTGGATCTACCGGCGATACACTTTGGGTTGCAGTTAAGAAAACTGCTGAATGTAAAGGATATAAAATTACTTGTATTCCAAAATCGTTGTCGAGCAAAATAACCAGCGATGAAGTTGCAGCTTCTTACTTTGAAAGAATTAATGCAACAATGATGCAAGATGATTTTACAAATGCACAAATGACTGGTTTTGACCAGGCATTTAAAGACAACACGCCTTACACTATTATTACCCTTGGTTACGATAAATATGGTGTAGCTTGCAGCATGTCGAAAGCTGAATTTACAACACCTAAGAAACCACTTATTGGAAATCCGCAGATAACTGGCGAAATAGTAAATACAACCGCAACAACCATTAAGGCTAAGTTTACACCAAATGCCGATGTTGCCGGTTATGCTGTTTGCATTTTCCCTGAAGGAAAAGCAAAAGAACAGTTCGAACAGTTTGGTCCAATGATGGGTTTAAGTAATATGGGCGATATGATTAAGCGCTGGGGTGTGCCAAAGACAGGTGAAAGCGAACACGAATGGACTGGAATGGAGCCAAACACCAAATACGAAATATATATACAAGCGTGGGACGCAGCAGAAACCTACGCAGACATGGTTATAGTTCCTGTTACTACAAAGAAACTTGGCGGAACTGGCACTGCTAAAGTAGCAATCGAAATAAAGGAATTTGCAAAGAGTGGCGATTCATACTATCAGCGTGTAATTTATACTCCAAATGCAGAATGCTCTGTACACAGAGATATTATTATAGAGAAGCAAGCCTATGATAAACCCGATATGGGCGAAACGGGTGTAATAAACTTATTGAAGACAGACAACACGCAAGATCCACATTGGAACCAATACGGTGTAGACAATGCAACGTGGAATGCAGACCCATCTACAACCTATTATGCTTGTTCGTTGGCTAAAAACATAAACGACGAATGGGGTCCGCTTGTAAAAGTTGAATTCACTACAGGTACGGGCGAAGCAAAAAGCAAAGTGTCTGCTCCAATTCGTTTAGAACAAAGCACATCGCACGGTGTTACAATGATACCGATGATGACAGCCCCAAAGGCTCAAGCTAAGTTCCAGATGATTCAGAAGTAAGATAGTCTTATATATATAAAGTATATGGTGCGGGCTTTGTCAATCAAAGAGCCTAACGCCATATACTTTACTTTCCTTTTTAAACGTTACTTTAAACCACAAGACATTTTAAGAAACAACTTCAAAACAATAATTACTTATGCGAAAAATTTATACTATTCTTTTATCAGTCTTTTTCTGCGCAGCAACAGCAGTAGCACAAGAAACTATAATTACACAACCCGCAGATGGTGAAACCATAAATCTCTATCGTACCACCACTGGATTTGAATCGGTGTATTACTACGGAATACCACACAAAAGTACAGGCGACTGGCAACGACTTGTTTTTGGTAACGATGGTGCAGTATATCTTGAAAATCCGCTCAATTCACTTTACACAAAAACGTGGATAAAAGGCAGACGCACCGAGGGAGATACAATAGCTTTTCAGCTTCCACAAGCCATATATTCGGAAGAAGATTTTTCTACGGGCGAACCAAAATACGGATATCTCTACCGAATACACCCAGAAACAAAAAATGGAAAAGAGACATTTGTGCCCAACGAGGGGAAAGAAAAACAAGTGCTAAAGTATGTATGGCACGACAATACACTTGAAATGGTGCTCGAGCCGGAAGAAATGATAGGAATGTGCCGTTCTACCGGAGCGTGGACAAGTTATGCAGAAAAAACTTACAGAGCAACACGCAAAGACGATAATAAGCTAACACCGCCAGCATCGGCTAAATCTTACGACGGATTAATGCTCTATATGGATATGGAAGGAAAGTCTCAGCTATATCCTGTAAAATATGCTTTCGATGGTAACGATGCCTACTTAGGAGATTTATCGGCAAACGTAAAGGGCTATTGGATAAAAGGTACAAAAAACGGTACAACCGTAACTTTCCCACGAACATCGTTTCTCGGAATAGACCACACAACTGCTTGTTATGTATATGCCTCATCGGGCATCATGGGGAAAGGCAAAAACGAGATGGGCGACGAATTCGACAAAGCGTGCATAGGCAGCGAACCATTAGTATTTACTTACGATGCAACGAAAAACGAACTAAGCACGAAAGGTATATTAATGATACACAAAAGCGAAGACGACGACCGCAGCACTTTTATTTTCGATGCTTATCGTTACCCGCTAATTAGCCAATGGAACAAGAAAGCTGCAGCACCAATGCCGCCAAAACTTACGGCATATCAGCCCTATGACCCAGAACCATGGGGAGGTCCTGGCGGTTTGCAGTTCACTTTGAGCTATTATTCGCCAGATTTCAACTATCTCGACCCTACGCATCTTTATTATAATCTCTATATTGATGGTGAACGAGTAACTTTCAAGCCCGACACTTACAAGAACCTGAAAGCTGAAATGACCGATGTGCCATACGCTTTTTCAGACCAATACCAATTCTATAAGTACGACGATAACGCACGTGCAATTTACTTCTACAAAGAAGCAAAAATAAAAGTAGGCATGGAAGCCTTATATATCGACGGTGACACACGTTTAAGTTCCGGGATTACAGAATATCAGATAACGAGCGACGGCATAAATGCTGCAACCATAAAGAAAATAGATCACGTCAAGTATTACGACCTTTCCGGGCGAATTGTCGAACACCCACAAAATGGTGTTTACATTCAAACCACAACTTACATAGATGGTTCGCAAACATCGCAAAAGATAGTGAAGTAACGCAAGATACTTTAATTTAAGAAGTAAGACAACAATCCACAAGCCTGTTTTGAAGATGAATGAATAGTATTCATCTTCAGAATAGGCTTTATGTTACACACATATTGCCATCTATAAAATCAGTTTCCATAAAAAAATAACAATCGTCAATGACAAAGATAAAAACATTAACCATACAGTTTAATACTCCATTGAAAAGGAGAGAACTCCCACTTTTTCGTGGTGCAATTATAGCAGCTATCTCTACAGGCAATATTCTTTTTCATAATCACAACGAAGGTTCAACCTTACGTTATGCCTATCCCTTAATACAATACAAACGAATAGGTGGCAAGGCTGCCATCGTTTGCATAGAAGAAGGAGTAGAGGCAATAGGAGAATTATTAGCCAATCAAGATTTATGCGTAAATATTGGAAAAAGAAAGACAGAACTTCGGATAGAACATGTTGAAGCAGAAGAAGTTGAGATAGAAAATAGCGAAACTCGCATCGACTATCATTTAAAAGACTGGTTCGCATTGAATGAAATAAACTATGCTTTATTTCTCGAAACAGACGATTTAGTAACACGTATAAAGATGTTGGAACGTATTCTCGTAGGAAATATATTGTCTTTCTTAAAAGGTATAGGTGTTCGTATCGATTATACTCTGGAACCTATGATAAAAGCATATAAAATTAATAACGTTACACATTTTAAGCATATAAAATTAACTAGTATGGACATCGACTTTTCTATTAATATAATGTTGCCAAAACAAATGGGAATAGGAAAACACTCCAGTATAGGAGCAGGAATATTAACAAGAAAAAATAAATAATCAAGAAAAATATGGAAAAATATTTATACGGGGCAGCCGTACAAGGTATTCAAAACTTTATTTTTCAGACGAATGAACTGAAAGATATTGTTGGAGCAAGCGAATTAGTAGAAGATATTTGTACAAATCTATTTCAAGAAGCTGTAGGAAAAAAGAAATGGAACGAAGAAAACAGACTGATAACTGCAGCAGGAAATGTAAAATATATTTTTAATTCGAAAGAAGAATGTATAGAAGTGGTACGTAATTTCCCCAGAAGAGCTATGATAAACGCTCCAGGCATAACAATTAGTCAGGCAGTAGTAGCGATAAAAGATGGTGATAAAGGGGATTTAGTAGATGCTATAAATGAATTGGAAGCTAAATTACGTGTCCAACGAAATAAACCTAATAAGAGTTTGCTAATAGGGAGACTTGGTTTGAAACGTTCTACAAAGACAGGATTTCCAATAACACACAAAAAAGGCGAAGAACAGTTAGATGAATCTACTTTTGCTAAGCGAGAAAGTAATAATACAATACAATTATGCAAAAAAAGTTTTGGAGAATCTGCCCCATCAAACCTAATAAGTTTTATTCCTTTTGATGTGTCGAAAATGACAGATAAGAATGAATGGATTGCAATTATCCATGCAGACGGAAACGGATTAGGACAAGTGGTACAAAAAATTGCCAAAAAGGTGGACGATTTTAAGGAATTCTCTCACAAATTAGATAAAGCAACCATAAATTCTGCCAATAGTGCTTTCAAAAAAGTAAGTCCAAAAGATGGTTGGAAAGGTGTAATTCCTATTCGACCAATAGTATTGGGCGGAGATGATATGACAGTTATTATTCGCGGCGATTTAGCTTTTCAATATGTTACCGAATTTATGGCACAATTTGAAAAAGAAACCATGAACGATGAATTTAAAAATATTTTGCAGCAAGCAGAATTAAATAAACTTACTGTTTGTGCTGGCGTTGCTTTTATAAAATCGTCTTATCCTTTTTATTATGGTTATGAATTGGCAAAACAACTTTGTGATAAGGCGAAGGATGTGGCAAGGGACCAAAATAAAATCTTAGCACCATCGTGTCTAATGTTTCATAAAGTGCAAGACTCTTTTATTATGCGATACGATGAAATTGTAAAAAGAGAATTGCAAATTGTCTACGAAAAAGATAAAAACGACGATAAGCAAACGAAAGAGAATGATAAGGATATAAAAAAGAATGTATCGTTTTGTTTTGGTCCTTATTTTCTTGATAAAAAACAGACTCCCGAAAACTATTATACCATAAACGATTTAGAAAGAATAAGTGAGGAATTAGATAAAGAGAGTGCCGACGGTATTAAAACTGGCGTAAGACAATGGTTAACACTTATGCATGAAAATAACGAAAAGGCAATGCAACGTTTAAAACGTATGAAAACTTTAAACGAAACGCAAAGAGAATTGATAGACGATTTAACAAAAAGTAGAGATTTAGACGAAAAATGGAATGTTTATCCAGCCTATGATGTGTTAGCTTTCCATACTATTATGAATCAAAAAACAAAAAAGGAGAAAGAAAATGATGGACATAAAATATAAAATAGCGTTTTTTTCAAATTGGCATTGTGGTTCTGGCTTAGCAGCAGGAGCCGATGTCGATGAATTAGTTATTAAAGATAGCAATAAATTGCCATACGTTCCCGGACGAACTGTAAAAGGATTACTTAGAGAAGCTGCAAATATGCTTTCACAATTTAAGAAAGTACCACAAGACAGCCTAAAACGAATATTTGGACTTGGAGGCGATGATGAAAAATTTGGCTCTCAGAGTACAGTTTCGTTTACCGATGCAACACTTTGCGAAGACGAAAAACTTACTATTATAAATAATGAACTTACAAACTATTTGTATATGTCTGTAGCTTCTACAGCTATTGATGAAAAAGGAATAGCAAAAGACCTCTCGCTTAGAAAAATTGAAACAACAATTCCCTGCAATGTTTATGGCACAATTCTGAATGTAGCCAATGAAGATGTAGAATTGTTGTTAGAAACATTTAAATGGGTAAAGCGTTTGGGATTAGGTCGTAATAGAGGATATGGAAGATGTGAAATAAGTAAGGAGGATTAGAAATATGGAGAAGATACAATTTAAATGTGAGTTGCTTTCGGATATTGTTCTGAACGATTCGCCTGCAACAGAAGGAAAACGAAAATGTATTGATTTTATTTCTGGAAATAACTTTCTTGGAATTGTTGCATCACAATTATATGGAGAAACTGATGAAACTTCGTGGCTTATTTTTCATAGTGGAAATGTTCGTTTTGGCGATGCACATCCTTCTTTTAACGGAATAAGAAGTCTGCGAGTTCCTGCATCGTTCTACTATCCTAAGTTAAAAAAGATAGACGATGCTTGTTATGTTCATCATTTTGTAAAGCACGACGATGAAATTAAAGGCTTGCAACTAAAGCAATGTAGAGGCGATTTTTATGTGTTTAGCGAACAAAACGAGGCTACTAAGGTGAAAGTACTGAAAGATTTCTCTATTAAGTCGGCATACGATAGTGATTTGCGTAGAGCAAAAGATAGTCAAATGTTTGGTTATGAAGCATTGTGTAAAGGACTTGTTATGTATTTCTCTATTGAAATTGACGAGAATGCCCTACATTGTAAAGACAGTATTGTAAATGCTATTTGTGGTAAACACCATATTGGGCGTTCACGCTCGGCACAATATGGGTGGGTAGAGATTTCTACAACTTCGTTTAAAGAAGTTGAAACAACTAAACAACCTATTCTTATAGGCAACGAGCAATATATTGCTGTGTATGCAGATAGTAGACTCATATTTTTCGATGAAAATGGTAATAACACCTTTCAACCAAAAACAATAGAGCTTGGAATTGAAGATAAGGATGCTGAAATAGATTGGAACTTGTCGCAAATTCGTACCTTCCAATATGCGCCATGGAATTATAAACGACAAGCATTTGATGCTGAACGCTGCGGAATAGAAAAAGGAAGTGTATTTTTGGTAAAAGCAAAAGACATAAATATAAAGTCGAGCACAATTGGTTTTTATAAAAACGAGGGCTTTGGACACGTTATTTATAATCCAGCTTTCTTGCAAAGTAGAGAGAAAGGACTTTCTATATACAATTTTAGTGAACAAAAACCAGAAACTGTTTCTATAAAAGCGTACAAAGATATAGATAATGAATTGATAGCTTTTTTAAAAAAGAAGAAAGAACAGGCTGTTAAACAAGGTGTAATTATTGAAGCTGTTAATCATTTTGTAGATGAATATGGAAAGCTTTTCCAAAAATCACAGTTTGCTTCACAATGGGGAAGTATAAGAAGTTTTGCAATGGTGTATTCTGAAGATAAAAAACTTAGAGAAGCGATAGAAGGTTTTCTAACTCATGGGGTAAAATCAGAAGATTGGAAAGAAAGAGGACGCCGCGATAAGCTTATAGGTTTCTTGGCAACTACAGAATTTGAGGGACATTTGCAAGAAGCAGTTATCAATTTGGCATCTGAAATGGCAAAAATTTGTAAGTCATAAAAATAAAAAAGATGGAAAATACATATAGATATAGACAAATAGCAAGAGTTACATTCGAAATAACTACTCCACTTGCTGTTGGTAGCGGAAATAAAGATATAACAACCGACTCAGTTGTTATGAAAGATGTAAACGAACTTCCTTATGTTCCAGGAACAACTTTGGCAGGTCTTATCCGCCATTCGTTGCCAGCCGACAAACAAAATACGTGGATGGGGTGGCAAAAAAAGAAAGAAGGACAGGGTTCTCGTTTAATAGTTTCGGAAGCAAAAATACTTTCGGCAGAAGGTAAACCTATTGACGGACTAAATAGTTGTGAAGACACGGTTACAAAATTGTGTAAAGAATTGCCAATTCGCCAACACGTTCGTATAAATCAACAAGGAACAGCCGTAAAGAATGGTAAGTTCGACGAAGAAATTGTACCAAAAGGATTGCGGTTTTGCTTTGAAATGGAAATAATGGACGATAAAGATTGTTCAGAAGATATGAATGCCATTTTAGCCATAATTCAAACAGACGATTTTCGTATAGGAAGTGGCACCCGAAGTGGTTTTGGACAAATTAAAGTTATCAGCATTTTGAGAAGAAGCTTAGATTTAAATGACCCTACCAATTTAGGACTTTATCTTGAAAAATCGTCTTCGTTAGCAAAACAATGGAAAGGTTTTGAATCGTTCCCAGTCGAAAGTCTCACATCTGCTAATTACGTTCGTTATGAATTAAGATTACAGCCTACAGATTTTATGTTGTTTGGCTCTGGATTTGGCGATGACCGTTCGGATATGACTTATGTTCGTGAGCCTATTATAGAATGGAAAGATGGTAAAGCTGTATGTGCAGAACGCGAAAAAATAATACTTATACCAGCAACTTCAGTAAAAGGTGCATTAGCACATCGTACAGCTTATCATTACAATAAATTAAACAATCGGTTTGCAGATACTAAAACAGTAGAAGAACTTGAAGAATATATAGGAAAAGGAAATGAAGCTGTAAAGGCTTTGTTTGGATCGGAAGGAAATAGTAAAGGCGAAGATAAACAACGTGGTGAAATACTTTTTTCTGACGTAATAATAAAGAACGAAGAGACTTTAAAAGGAAAAGTACTCAATCATGTAAAAATAGACCGTTTTACTGGCGGTGCTGTTGAAGGTGCATTATTTTCTGAAGAGGTTCTATATGTACCCAACCAAAATATAAATTTAGAGCTGCGATTCCATAAGTTTGAAACAGAAGATAAAAACATAATTCCAGCTTTCGAATCAGCTTTAAAAGATATATGTAAAGGTTATCTTCCACTTGGTGGAGGCGTAAACCGTGGAAATGGTACATTTAAAGGAAGTTTAATTAAAGAAGGAGAAACAATTTATGATAACGATAAATGAAATAGATTTCAGCTTACCTTACGAAGGATATTTATGGATAAGTAACGAAAATAATCCACATGTTTTCTGTTCAGAAACAAAAATAGATGCACAATTGTTTAAGAAGCTCAATCCTTTCATTGCCGAAGGGTATTTATATAATAAGGAGACAAGAAAGTCTATTAGCATAAAATATATAGATGGGCAATATCATATTTATGAAACAGAAGTAAAACCTACCGATATTAGCAATGAAGATGTAGATAAAATAGAATATCTAACCTTGCGAATGAGTAACCCTCCTACTTTATGGGCTAAATTTCTGCGTTATTGGCATGAGGTTGAAGATGCTAAATGCCTTGATATGAAAGTTCTTGAAGTAGAAAAAGAAGTATTTGTAGGATTTAGAACAAAGGATATCTGATAAAATGTTCTCTATAAAATACGATAGGAAAGAATATCTAAAAAGTCTTTTAAATCAATAACATTCAAAATATTCAAAGTAAAATGTACCGTATAGAATTTATAATAAGAAAATGAAAATTTATAATTATAATTTTTTGATTTTTAATTATAAATCATCTGCATTTTAATTAGAAATAAAACGACAGGAATAATAAAATAGGCGATAACGGTGCAATTTGGGAAATCTCCATAACTTTGAAGAGATTAAATAGTGGGATAAGCATATCTATCTTATTAATATTGAGAAGGAAATATCTGCGTATATTAAATATGTAGAATACCAATAATTTAAAATAAAGAAGATAAAATGAAGAAATATAAAATTCAACCAACGATAAGAGAACAATTCTATAATCCATATTGTTTTGTTCCATTAAGTAATAACGTGTTTAATTACACAGAAGAAGAGAAATATAAGTTTATGATAGCAAATGATGTTCCTTTTAAAAAAGGGATATCAGGAAAAATATACGCTACATTTATTGCAAAGTCTCCTTTCTGTGTAAAATCAAATGAAAAGGAAAATTGTAATATAAATGGGAAGTATATAATCCCATCTACTTCTATCAAAGGTATGATTCGTTCAGTTTTTGATATTATTACTTTATCGAATATAAGTCATTCAGCTGATAATTCGCGTTTTAGTATGAGAAATGTAAGGAGTGATGACTATGACTTAAAAAAAGAAGCCCCAAAGAGCGGCTTTTTAATTCTTTTAAGAGGAGATTACTTTATTATTCCTTGTAAAAGTGAAGCCGTTTTGTATGAAACTATAAACGAGGAAGAAGGTGTAGATGTTAAACATGGTAAGACAGTTGAAGAAAAATATAAACTAATTAGAAAGAAGTATAAATTTCAAACAGAAGATGATTTTTATCATTATTGGTTCTTTTCTGGCTTTATGAATAACAAGAAGCATGAGTATGATTTTAAAGTACCGAAGTCTATTACTCAAAAAGACCTTATACCACTTAATGAAAAGGAATTTAAAGAATTCCGTTTTATTTATGAAATAGAAAATAAGAATAAAAGTTGGGCTTTTTGGAAGAAAGAGATGCTTAGTTTCTCTTGTTTAGAAGAGTTGCAAGAAAAATCTTATAAAGGGCTTGCTCCTTGTTTTTACAGAGAACAAATTGATGAATTTGGAAATAGAAGTGTGAAAGATTTAGGTTTCTCTTATTTATATAGAATTCCTTATCAGAATACAATACACGATTGTTTGCCCAATTCATATAAACAAAATACTTTTGATATGTCGCAAGCTCTTTTTGGATTTGTATTGCCTAAATCTAAAAATAGAAAAGAAGAAAGTTTGCGTGGAAGAGTGCGATTTTCGAATGCCTTTATTAAAAATGCAGAACGCGAAGGAGAACATACATTTATTTTAGGTTCTCCCAAACCAACTTATTTCCCATTCTATTTACAAAATAATGGAAAATCTTTACAAACATATAAATCTGAAAATCCAATTATATCTGGTTGGAAGCGTTATTTGCTTCATTCCAAAGTGCAAAAAGGAGAAAAGCAAAATAAAGGTAGTGAGTCTTCATTTGTAGCATTAAAAGCAGGAGCAACTTTTACTACAGAGATATATGTTCATAATGTTCTACCTTACGAATTGGGAGCTTTGATAGCAGCCTTAACATTCTGTAATAAAAAAGAGTGTTTCCATTCTTTAGGTTATGCTAAGCCTTTTGGATATGGAAAAATGAAGTTGGAAGATGTAAAGTTAGCACTTACACCAAATAGTTCGGAAATTGAAGAACTTAGTTCTGATTTTTTGATGAAAGAATTCGAAAACAAAATACTTAGCAATACCCAAATGACACTTAATCAGTATCATAATTACTTATGGTCTCTATTTAAAATTGCTTCTGGTGATTATAACGACAAACCTATTCGCTATCCACGTTTAGATAATTACGATAAAATAGCACAAAGGAAAAAAAGTGAATTTGATATTATTAGCAATGAAAAGAAATCACTAACAGATTTCTCACCAATAACAAAATAAATATGAAGAAAGTATTAGTTTCAATATTAAGTGATCACCTTGTGCCGAATTATCTTTTTATTAAAGAAATGCGTGGACAGTATAATGAGTTGCTATTTATAGGAACACCTTATACAGAAAGTAAGGCGATAGCAACTCATTTGGAGAATGCTTTAGAAAATAGAAAGAGTAATATTAAAAAAGTTATATTAGAAAGTGATCAATATCAAGAAGGTGTACAGTCTCTTGAAAATATAAGTCTGCCTAACGATGTACAATATATTGTTAATCTTACAGGTGGAACAAAAATTATGTCGTTGATAGTTTACGATTTCTTTAGAAAGCTAAATAGTTCGTTCTATTATATTCCTATAGGTAAAAACACTTATTGCAATATTGAAGAAGAAAATATGCATGCTTTGCAATATCGTATATCGCTTAGAGAATATTTCACACTCTATGGACTCCATTATGAATGCGATAATGCATTATTAAAGGATGCGGAGACTACTTTTCAATTTTTCGAGAAGCAAAAGAAACGAAAGTTTTATCTTTCAGATGAAATAAAAAATTCACAAAAGGCTGAGACAGCAAAAGATAAGAAGTATTATGCAGGAGAATGGTTTGAAGAGTATACTTATTTGCGAATTAAAAAAGAACTGAATTTACGCGAACAAGATATAGCTATGTCGTTGAAAATATATAGAGAAGATGCTCAAAATAACGACAACGAAATAGATGTTGCCTTTATGTACGAGAATACTCTTTATATTATAGAGTGCAAAGTCAGTATGAATGGATTTAGTATGTTGGGTTATGGTAAAAAACCACAGCAAACAATAGAAGAGTTTCTTTATAAGTTAGCTGCTATAAGTAAAGATTTTGGACTTATAGTGCGTCCTTATATATTTACACTCCATAAAATGGAGAAGCTACCTGACGGCTCACTTAAAAGTCTTCAAAAGCGTATGCAAATTCTCGGTATTCGCAATATTATAGATGGCAAACAATTATCAAAACAAAAAATAGATTTCTAATATGGCACGAAAAATATTTATATCTGTACTGGGTACTGGGCTTTATGAACGTGGAATATATACTCAAGGAGAGTTTAAATCTACTGAAACGAGGTTTATACAACAGGCAACAATAGAATTGCTTGGGTGCAAAGAAACGTGGACTGAAGATGATAAAATATGTATTCTGCTTACTGAACAAACAAGAAAATTAAATTGGGACGTAACTGTACGTAAAGCTCGTTGTACTGGAGAGGAAATACCTTACGAGGGGTTAAAAGATATATTAAAAGAAATGCATTTGAAACCTGCCGTTCTTGATATTCCTATTCTTGATGGAAAGGACGAAAAGGAAATGTGGGATATTTTTCAGACGGTGTTCAATCTGTTGCAAGAAGACGATGAGCTATATTTCGATTTAACTCATAGTTTTAGATATTTACCTATGCTCATTCTTGTTCTTGGCAATTATGCTAAATTTCTAAAAAATGTGCAGATTGCTCATATTTCGTATGGAAATTATGAAGCACGAAACGAAAATAGCTCACCTATAGTAAATCTTCTTCCATTAGCAGTTCTTCAAGATTGGACATTTGCTGCTGCAGATTATCTTCATAATGGACAAAGTGAACAGTTGGTACAACTCACCAAAAATGCAATAAACCCAATTCTAAAGGCAACACTTGGAAAAGATGAAGACGCAAATAGCTTAAGGGAATTGTTTATTACGTTAGAAACAATAATAAGTAATATGCAAACTTGTAGAGGTTTGTCCATTACACAGGAAGAAGATGTTTTTAAATTGAAACAATCTATTGAAAGTAGTTCAGCAGATATTATTCCTCCACTTGTTCCTGTGATAAAAGAAATAGAAAAATCTTTTTCTAATTTTTCGGCTGATGCCAATATAATTAATGGTTTACATGCTGCAAAGTGGTGTTACAAAAACCGAATGTATCAACAGGCAATTACAATATTGCAAGAGACGATAGTAACAATGGTTTGCGAAAAAACTAATCTACCTATAGAGAACGATAAAACAAGAGGACTTGTAAATTCAGCTTTCTATATTGTTTTTAATAAGAAACAACATGATGAAGATAGTTGGAGTCTTAATTATGAAAGTAGAGATGAGTCTATAAAAATAGTAAGAGAATTAATTCAATTACCAATTATCAATGATCTTTCTAAAGTCTTTAGTGATGCAACTGAATTACGCAATGATTTTAATCATGCTGGATTTAGACCAAATCCTTCAAAGATTAATAAAATTAGGGATAATATAGGAAAATGTATTAACGAAGTGTTTAATTTATTAATACCCCAAAGCGATGTTCATTAACTTTTCTAACCATTCATTATCTACGTGGACTGAAAAGCAGATAAAGGCTGCAAAAGAATATGGAGAATTGGAAGAAATTGTTTTTCCAAATATAAATCCACAGTTTACAACTGAGCAAGTTCAGATGTTAGCAACAGATTATGTGGCTAAAATACTCACTCATTATTCAACCGAAAATCTCACAGTACACGTTATGGGCGAACTTACTTTTTGTTTTTCTGTTGTTCAACAACTTAAAGAAAAAGGTGTACGTTGTGTTGCTTCTACTACCGAACGTGTTGTGGAAGAAACGGACGATAACAAGAAAATTTCGAAATTCACCTTTGTTCAGTTCCGAGAATATTAACAATTGCTTGCAGATATTGATTGTAACACTCAATATCTACAACAAATAAACACTATTGCCTAATGGAATTAATTCTAAACACTTTTGGAGTTTCACTAAATCGCGATAACGAAGGTTTTGTTATTAATACTTCAGATGGGAAACAACGTATACCAGCTGTTGGAATAGATAGTATTCAAATAAGTCGAGGTGCACAAATAACGAGCGATGCTGTAATGTTGGCTATAGAACGCGAAATAGAAGTGTTGTTTATGGATCGTTCTGGAAATCCAATCGGACGTATTTGGAGTTCAAAATATGGTAGTATTTCTACTATTAGGAAAGGACAACTTAGTTTTGTTTACTCGCACAATGCCGTAGACTGGATAAAAAATGTGCTGCTTAAAAAAATAGAAAACCAACAAGCGCTAATGCTTCTTTTCAACAATAATGATAATCCGAACGTGTCTACCGAAAAGAATATTGCTCGGTTGGAAGATTATAGAAATAAGATACGTGCATTAGATGGAGATATTGTAAACGATATTGCGCCTATGCTTAGAGGTTGGGAAGGACAAGCCTCACGAATTTATTTTAGTACCATAAATTCGTTTCTTCCAGAACAATTCCGTTTTGAAAATAGAACACAACACCCAGCTCTTGATGTTACAAATGCTTTTTTAAATTATGGATATGGCATACTTTATGGGCGTATTGAAGGAACACTTATAAAGGCAGGAATAGATCCATATATTGGTATTTTGCATCGCGACGATTATAATCGTCCTGTCTTGGTTTACGACATTATAGAAATGTATCGTATTTGGGTAGATTATGTCGTTTACACGCTTCTTGCCCAGAATGTCATTACAGAAGAGTTTTATTCTGTTCGCGAAGATGGTTCTTATTGGCTCGAAGCTTTAGGAAGACGTGTACTAATCCAGTCGCTTAACGATTATATGGACGAAATAATAACTATGAAAGGAGTTACACGTTCCCGGCTCACGCATCTCTCTTTTTATATACAATCTTTGGCTCAAAAATTTAAAAACGAAAAGTAAGTTATGCTATTATTTGGAACTAACATACAATCGGCAGCCGACGAACTGCGAAAAGTTCAAGAAGAATATCTTTATCATAGTTTGCGAAATCCTAAACCTGCCATTGCTGCTACTATAAAACAGTTGCGTATTATATATGGTATGGATAAAAATGGCTATAGCCAGCTAAAACGCAAACTTCCTTATTTTGTTTGTGGGCAATTTAATCCGCCGTTTCGGCGTAAAGAGAACTTTGCTTATACAGAAAACTTTATTCTCGATTTCGATCATCTTTCTTCAAAACAATTGTCGCTGAAGGGGGTTCGCGAAAAAATTATTCAAGACCAACAGGTATTAATGTGTTTCGCATCGCCAAGCGAAGATGGAATTAAGGTGATGTTTCGGTTAAAAGAGCGGTGTTACGATGCTGGCATTTATTCTATTTTCTATAAAGCATTTGCTGCAACCTTTGCAATGCGCCATAATCTTATGCAGGTTTCCGATAGTAAAACGTCAGATGTAGCCCGGGCTTGCTTTGTTAGCATTGATACTGAAGCTTATTTCAATCCAAATTGTACACCTGTAGACATTAATGCTTATATAGACGAATCTGATTCTGATGCTATTTTCAAAATGAAATACGAACAAGAACAGCACGAAAAGGTTGCAAAGAAAAACGAAAACGGACAAACGCCAGAAGCAAAAGACCCTGATAAAAAAATATTAGAATGTATTCGACAGAAACTAAACCCCAAAAGTTCTCCAAAAACAGAGACAAAGCAGGCTTTTGTTCCCGAACGTCTGAACGAGATTATAGACAACTTAAAACAATTTATAGAAGCAACAGGAGTACAAGTTACCGAAATTATAAACATACAATATGCAAAAAAAATAAGAGCACGACTTGGACAGAGAGAAGCCGAAATAAATCTTTTCTACGGAAAAAGTGGATTTAGTGTTGTTATTTCTCCACGAAGAGGCACTAACGAAGAGTTAAACGATTTACTTGCAGAGATAGTTAATAACTTTTTGCTGCAATAAAATGGCGAGCCATTGCTATAAAAATACTATAAAACTATAGAAATATGCGTAAACAACTTCCATATATAGAAATTTTGCGTAAACTTAATAGGGCTGGTGTAGAAAAATCGCCAACTATTAATAGAGAAGTAGGCAATATCGATAATATTCCAACGCTGCACGAACGCATAAATTTTCTTCTTGGAATAGTAAACAAAACATCACGTCCCGCTACAAATATGTTATTCTTTGTTATGTATGATATTGCGAGCAATAAAGTTCGCTACCACATTGCGAAATATTTAGAACGAAAGGGGTGCACCCGTATTCAGCGTTCTATATTTCTTGCCGATCTCGACAAGGCAGTTTACGACGAAATAAAAAGTAATCTGGCAGAAGTGCAGGCTCTTTACGATAATAACGATAGCATTATTGTTTGCCCTGTATCTACCGACCAGCTAAAGGCAATGAAAGTTATTGGCGAAGATATTAATATTGATGTTATACTTCGTTCTAACAATACACTTTTCTTTTAGGCGTATTCAGTAAAATATACATCGAGATTAAGTAGGTGTAACTATATTTTCTCTTTGTGTAGTGTTACTTTTTGAGAGTTCTGTTTTGTTTTTCTGTAGTATAACTTGCAATATACTTTCAGGAAAACGAGCTTTTCTCATCTGAAGCGCAAAAAAGTATAATAAAAGTGCTTTTTAAAGCATATCTTAACAAAGATTTTACAGCGTTCTTTGACATTATGAACAAAAATATGTACTTTTGCACTCGCTTTTGAGATACTTAATTTCTGTTAAATAACAATAGCTGTCATCGAAATTATAAACCAAAATGCTTTATACAAAGGATATGTAAGTCTTTGCTCTCATTGAGTATATTCCATTACAACAAGGATTAAGACAGGCTGAAAGTACGGTAAATGTTCATTCTTATAGGTACTCATTGAGTATATTCCATTACAACAAGGATTAAGACTAACACGCAAGTTCATACAGCTATTACACTGGCCTCATTGAGTATATTCCATTACAACAAGGATTAAGACTTTAGATTCATCTTCTCCTTTAACTTTGCATTTTCCTCATTGAGTATATTCCATTACAACAAGGATTAAGACCCACCTGCATTTCAGCAAGCGGGTCCAGCATCATCTCATTGAGTATATTCCATTACAACAAGGATTAAGACTCCACAGGGCAGATTTCAGTAGCAATACACTTGCTCATTGAGTATATTCCATTACAACAAGGATTAAGACTATTTATCGGGTATTCCTGAGCTTAAACTTTTTCTCATTGAGTATATTCCATTACAACAAGGATTAAGACTCTTTACTTCGACAGAGAATGAATTGCCGTCTTCTCATTGAGTATATTCCATTACAACAAGGATTAAGACCATTTACTTTTTTACTCTCTACTTTTACATTATTCCTCATTGAGTATATTCCATTACAACAAGGATTAAGACGATTGGTTACGCTTTCTAATTGCACTAAATTATTATCTCATTGAGTATATTCCATTACAACAAGGATTAAGACTGCAGGCTCGACCTCTCTGTAGGTACTGTCGTTATGGGGGCTCATTGAGTATATTCCATTACAACAAGGATTAAGACTAAATACTGGCAAGGCAACTGTAAACTCTTCTGGATACTCATTGAGTATATTCCATTACAACAAGGATTAAGACCTGAAAATCCTGTAGAAAATAAAGTAATAACAAGCTCATTGAGTATATTCCATTACAACAAGGATTAAGACAGACAAATGTTCTTATGAAGGTTTACTTAGGATAATACTCATTGAGTATATTCCATTACAACAAGGATTAAGACCCCAAAATGAAAAGATACATACGCATAACACTTCTCATTGAGTATATTCCATTACAACAAGGATTAAGACTTCTTTAAAAAATGCTGCCACACGAGCGATATTCTCATTGAGTATATTCCATTACAACAAGGATTAAGACCTTCTACCAGTTTACCTTCTGGTGTTTCTTTTGGCTCATTGAGTATATTCCATTACAACAAGGATTAAGACTCATATTAATCAATAGTACCCTCTTTATCGAGCTCATTGAGTATATTCCATTACAACAAGGATTAAGACCGGGAGACTGATAACTTACCTTGTAAGCACCATTCTCATTGAGTATATTCCATTACAACAAGGATTAAGACTAGTAATAATAATTTAAATATTAAAGAAAATGGCTCATTGAGTATATTCCATTACAACAAGGATTAAGACTGATTATGATTCTTCTATTCATATAAATTAAGGTTTCTCATTGAGTATATTCCATTACAACAAGGATTAAGACTTCTTCTATTCATATAAATTAAGGTTTGCTCATTGAGTATATTCCATTACAACAAGGATTAAGACACCTCAGTAACCTCGATTACTTTACCCTCGATTGCCTCTCATTGAGTATATTCCATTACAACAAGGATTAAGACGATTCTTCTATTCATATAAATTAAGGTTTGTTTTCTCATTGAGTATATTCCATTACAACAAGGATTAAGACAACTACCAATTACTTTTTGTTCTTTTTCTTCGGCTCATTGAGTATATTCCATTACAACAAGGATTAAGACCTTGACGTATCTCTTGCAAAAGGGAAGAAGCAACATGCTCATTGAGTATATTCCATTACAACAAGGATTAAGACTTTATTTGGATCATACTCTACGTGAATATGGTCTTTCTCATTGAGTATATTCCATTACAACAAGGATTAAGACATTTTTTTCATAAGGTTTCGTCAAAAACCTAAAACCTCATTGAGTATATTCCATTACAACAAGGATTAAGACGTAAAACTTAAATTCGTTTAAGTTCTCATTAACTACTCATTGAGTATATTCCATTACAACAAGGATTAAGACTCTTAATACTTACATTTACATTTGACATAATCTCATTGAGTATATTCCATTACAACAAGGATTAAGACATATAAATACCAAACAGCTTAAAATGTATATACTCATTGAGTATATTCCATTACAACAAGGATTAAGACAATGAAACATAAACTTCACCCGAAAGATTATCAGCTCATTGAGTATATTCCATTACAACAAGGATTAAGACACAAAATCTTTTTTACTAAGTTTTTTTCTGCAACTCATTGAGTATATTCCATTACAACAAGGATTAAGACCGCAATTAGAACGCTTTTACATAAGCCGTTAGACACTCATTGAGTATATTCCATTACAACAAGGATTAAGACCGCTTTTGCATTGCCCATTAGACAATTGTTCTATTCCTCATTGAGTATATTCCATTACAACAAGGATTAAGACTCGCCCAATAAACTCTGGTCTAAATGTATTTTTTATTCTCATTGAGTATATTCCATTACAACAAGGATTAAGACAAAACCAAATCTCTCAAAAGTGAAAGAGTTAGCCGCTCATTGAGTATATTCCATTACAACAAGGATTAAGACCAGTCAAATGACGTGTACGAATATCAATAGCATACTCATTGAGTATATTCCATTACAACAAGGATTAAGACAACTTGCCAAGCATGCTCTTTAACAGCACGCTTTCTCATTGAGTATATTCCATTACAACAAGGATTAAGACAGTAGACGTAATCACCATATAAATACCGAATAGCTCTCATTGAGTATATTCCATTACAACAAGGATTAAGACGACATCTTTAGGCTTTTTCTTTTCTCCTTTGTTCTCATTGAGTATATTCCATTACAACAAGGATTAAGACACTCTAAATTGTTAGTCTTCGTCCTCGTCTTTGTCTCATTGAGTATATTCCATTACAACAAGGATTAAGACCGGTAGCAAGTTTTATCATCGGACTATTCACAAACTCATTGAGTATATTCCATTACAACAAGGATTAAGACGATTGAAAGACTTTTTAATTATTAACTAACTTTCTCTCATTGAGTATATTCCATTACAACAAGGATTAAGACTGCAATAGCCTTAATACTTTCTGGATTGTCCATGCTCATTGAGTATATTCCATTACAACAAGGATTAAGACACTTGATTACCTTCTTTGTTGGGTTTTTCTTTTTTACTCATTGAGTATATTCCATTACAACAAGGATTAAGACTAGATACAAGGGAGCTATCACAATTCGCATTAGACTTCTCATTGAGTATATTCCATTACAACAAGGATTAAGACTTGTAACGCTCGATCTTACTTACTTCAAGCAATCTCATTGAGTATATTCCATTACAACAAGGATTAAGACAGTAACACGAGAAATCCAACAGTAAGAAGTAACGGCTCATTGAGTATATTCCATTACAACAAGGATTAAGACAACTATATCCAATGTTCTATCAAAATGAAATTTTAACTCATTGAGTATATTCCATTACAACAAGGATTAAGACTTTTACGCAATTTTGGAAAAACACAATAGAAGCTCATTGAGTATATTCCATTACAACAAGGATTAAGACCCCATTCTTTTTAAGATAAGAAAAATCAACTATTCCTCATTGAGTATATTCCATTACAACAAGGATTAAGACATTTTTTCCATAATCTATTATTTTGTTTATTGTTACTCATTGAGTATATTCCATTACAACAAGGATTAAGACTGAACAAGGAAGAGGAATTTATAAAATTCAAGTACCTCATTGAGTATATTCCATTACAACAAGGATTAAGACATTGGATTATTTTCCTTTCTCTCTTTTTTATTCCTCATTGAGTATATTCCATTACAACAAGGATTAAGACTGCTAGAACGTTTATAATCAGTGACGCAAACATCTCTCATTGAGTATATTCCATTACAACAAGGATTAAGACAAATCAAACTCTCCTATGATTGTTTTAAGTTTACACTCATTGAGTATATTCCATTACAACAAGGATTAAGACCAATGGAATTAAACCAAAAACGTCTAGTATCCATCTCATTGAGTATATTCCATTACAACAAGGATTAAGACTCTCAGTATACTTCTTTTTTGTAGCTTCAAGGATTTCCTCATTGAGTATATTCCATTACAACAAGGATTAAGACTTTCAAAGTGCTAAGTGAATCTTCTACATAAGTTGCACTCATTGAGTATATTCCATTACAACAAGGATTAAGACAAGCTCAAATTTGATAGTAGTTTAAATCTTTATACTCATTGAGTATATTCCATTACAACAAGGATTAAGACTCCATAAGTTTTTCTTATCTTTAATTAATCTGTCTCATTGAGTATATTCCATTACAACAAGGATTAAGACTCAGATTAATCGTGAAGTTACAATCAGCCAGCGCTCACTCATTGAGTATATTCCATTACAACAAGGATTAAGACCCTGATTCGGAGATGGCAACCTTTGGTGCTGACTCATTGAGTATATTCCATTACAACAAGGATTAAGACAAATACCGATTCGTAAAATCTTGCTTGTGGTATTCTCATTGAGTATATTCCATTACAACAAGGATTAAGACTCATAGATAATTGACTTGTTTTGTGCTTCCCGATCTTCACTCATTGAGTATATTCCATTACAACAAGGATTAAGACATAATTTGGCTTTTTTCAGAATTAATCTACCAAAAATACTCATTGAGTATATTCCATTACAACAAGGATTAAGACTTCTGGCGCTCTTCCAAATCGGCATTCTTCAAGGCTCATTGAGTATATTCCATTACAACAAGGATTAAGACCTTATGATAACTTTCTTGTTTATCTTTGCACCACCACTCATTGAGTATATTCCATTACAACAAGGATTAAGACAATGCGTCCGTCTGGTTCAATGATTATGATTCTTCTCATTGAGTATATTCCATTACAACAAGGATTAAGACCTCGCATAACTATCCTCATGCTTCATAAACCCAGTACTCATTGAGTATATTCCATTACAACAAGGATTAAGACCATAATAAGTATTAAACCAAGATACTAAAATTCCTATTCTCATTGAGTATATTCCATTACAACAAGGATTAAGACTATTACCTGTATTTGTAACATTTACAGTTTTAGCCTCATTGAGTATATTCCATTACAACAAGGATTAAGACTACTCTAATGTAGTATCACAAAGAACTCTAAGCTCCTCATTGAGTATATTCCATTACAACAAGGATTAAGACTCATCACGACTAAGAGGATTAATAACAATAACTACTCATTGAGTATATTCCATTACAACAAGGATTAAGACAGGGCAGTTTTCTGCACAAAGATAAAACCGTTTCTCATTGAGTATATTCCATTACAACAAGGATTAAGACGCTTGTGGTATTCTTGAACTCCTTGATTTGAGCACTCATTGAGTATATTCCATTACAACAAGGATTAAGACAATTAAATCCTTGTTGATTAGCATATCATTGACTCTCATTGAGTATATTCCATTACAACAAGGATTAAGACGTTCTCTTGAGGAACAACGTTCACATTCTTCACCTCTCATTGAGTATATTCCATTACAACAAGGATTAAGACACCAATCCAAAAATCGGATTTAGAAATTTTACTTTTCTCATTGAGTATATTCCATTACAACAAGGATTAAGACTAGTTAGCGATAAATCGAAAGTCGCAGTGTAGGCGTCTCATTGAGTATATTCCATTACAACAAGGATTAAGACAAAGATTATTCTATGGAAACGAAACCGTGGGAAATAACTCATTGAGTATATTCCATTACAACAAGGATTAAGACATTACTATTTTGTGCTGGTTTACATTTTTTATCTCTCATTGAGTATATTCCATTACAACAAGGATTAAGACTTATGAGGATTATAAGTAGAGTGTTTACTCCACTCATTGAGTATATTCCATTACAACAAGGATTAAGACACTAAGACTAACTCTAACATAATTGTCTAAAGTTCATTGAGTATATTCCATTACAACAAGGATTAAGACTTTAAGATTTATTACTTTCATAATTGTTATTTATTTCATTGAGTATATTCCATTACAACAAGGATTAAGACTCCTGACCACTTGCGACGTCCTCTTGAAGGATATCATTCATTGAGTATATTCCATTACCGCAAGTTCAACATAGAACTGCAATCCCAAGTGTAGGTTTAGCTTAATAATCTATACCAGAAAACACCGAGGGGTTTGGGGGCGAGCAGCTCCCATGAGTGGAAAATCAACAAGCAATGCATAAAAATAAAAAAGGGAGACCTCTGTCTCCCAAAGATTAATTAATTTTGCATTGCAATGTACAAACAATTAACCTCGGAGCAAAGGTACACAATTTCTGTACTACTCCAAAATAGAACGAAACAAAAAGAGATTGCCAAAGCGATAAATGTAAGTCCAAGTACAGTGTCTCGTGAAATAAGACGTAATAGTGGAGCCAGAGGACGCTATAATTGGGAAACAGCCCAAGCAAATGCAGTACAAACAAAGCGTAAACAGCCAGGCAATCATTCAATCAGTAAGGATGTCATGGAAGAGGCAAAGCATCTTCTTGTTACCGAGCAATGGTCTCCGGAACAAATATCCGGTGTATTGGCCAAGGACGGCAAGTATATTAGCCATGAAACCATATATCGTATGATACGTAAGGACAAGGCAGAAGGAGGAACATTATATAAACACTGTCGTCACAAGCTGAAGCGTCGCGCCAGACCTGTTGGTGGCAGGCGCATATCCATACCCAATAGAACAAGCATCAGTGAGAGACCTGCTGAAGTTGACGGAAAACGCTTTGGGGACTTCGAGATGGACACGATTGTTGGAAGAGGAAATCATGGAGCCATCGTGACACTGATAGAGCGCAGTACAAACATGCTGTTTATGAGAAAACTCAAAAAGGGAAAAAATGCCAAAGACCTGGCACGTACTGTAATACATTTGCTGTCTCCATTCAAAGAGCATGTCAAGTCTATTACAACTGACAACGGTACTGAATTCGCTTGTCATGAAATGATAGGCAAAAGCCTTGGTGTCACCATCTGTTTTGCTGACCCATACGCTTCATGGCAGAAAGGGGCCATAGAAAATGCAAACGGACTGATTAGGCTATACGTGCCAAAAACAGAATCGTTTGAACATGTCAGCCATCAACAAATCACAAAGTATTCAAAGAAAATTAACATCAGACCAAGAAAGAAATTAGAATTTAAAACACCACAGGAGTGCTTTTACGAACAAATTAAGTAAATTTGCACTTGCTTGTTGAATTCACGATGTCAAAATAAATACGATATAATTAAAACAAATATAATAAGATAATCTAACTTTATTAATATGAAACGTTTTACCCTTTACGTCCTTACTTTATTAGGGCTTACATGCAACAATCTGTTTGCGCAAGAATATTACAAGGGAGTTGTTCTCAATAGTAATGGAAATGGAGTAGAATTTGCAAACGTTGCTTTGCTAAGCTCTAAAGATTCTACTTTAATAATGGGTACAGTCACCAATTCAAAAGGGCAGTTCGAATTAAACTCTTCTTCAAAAGGATTGCTCAAAATCTCTTGTCTTGGCTATAAAGCTGAGTACGTAAACACAGAGAGTAACATACCTCTGACCATTACATTGCAAAACAGTTTCACCCTAATGAAAGAAGTTGTGGTCAGCTCAACAAAGCCTTTCACCCATATAGAAGGAGACGCACTGGTTACACACATAAAAGGTACGCCGCTCGAACGTTTGGGTACGGCAAACGATGTATTGAGTAGACTTCCTGGTGTGATGAACAATCAAGGAAACATTGTTGTGTTTGGTAAAGGTGTACCGGCTATTTATATCAACGGACGATTGGTGCAACACAACAACCTGTTAGACCAACTTAAATCGGAAAAGATAAAAAAGGTAGAGGTAATAACCAACCCTGGAGCACGATACAATGCCACCGTTAAAGCAGTGATACGTATTACTACTGAAAGAGAATATGGCGAAGGACTTGCTTTTGCTAATACAACAAAGATAGGATATCTCGACTATCTTTATGGAATGGAGACTATAAATATGAATTACCGAAAAGGAAAACTCGACATTTTTACAGACCTTGAATATAATTATCAGAAGACAAAGCAGACTAGCCAAAGTGTTCAGAACACCTATCTAACACATCTATACACACAAAACATAAATTTAAGAGGGAAAAATAAAAACCAATTATACGACGGAAGAATTGGTTTTAACTATACTTTCTCCCCTATACATTCGCTGGGGGTGTATTATAAAATAAGCCATAAACCCAGTAAATCGCAACTAATATGCAACACAAACTCATGGATTGACGATATTTTTGACGATAATAGCAGCATAACGTCAGCTATAGATGGCAATTCTACTACACACAATATCGACGGATACTATACTAACAATTTTGGTAAATGGAACATCAATGCTGCATTCGATATCCTATGGAAAACAGCTAATGGATTCAGCCATTACCAAGAAGTAAACCAAAACACCTCCAACAGAAACATCACATCAAGCATTGATAGAGATGCACGCTTTTTTGCTGGTGAACTACACCTGATGAGACCTTTTTGGAAAGGTATTATAAAATTAGGTACCGAATATACAAATAGTCGAAGCAAGGAAGATTTTGTGAATACCGGAAACGTACTTACAAATAATTTCCCCTTAATAAAAGAAGGAAACACTGCTTTGTATATAGAGTTGATGCAACGCTTTGGGCAAATAGCTTTTCAAGTTGGTTCAAGATACGAACACGTAAATAGTAACTACTATCAGAATGGACAAAAGATAGAACAGCAATCGCGCCGATACGATAGGCTATTTCCTACAGCACTTATAACCTTCCCCTTATCCAAAACGAATATTCAAATAAGCTACGCAAAGAAGTATATGCGACCTCTATACTCACAACTTGGAGGAAGCGTAACTTACATAAATCGCTATCTGTTTGAAAGTGGGAACCCTCTTCTTCGCCCAACTTATATGGACGAATTTGCATTGAATGTAAACTATAAGTGGGCAATGATGATGCTGAACTACACCCACACAACCAATAAAATTATCACCTCTGCCATCGATTATAAAACTACAGGAGCTACATTGTTTAAGAAAGAGAACTCTAAATACGACATGAACGAACTGCAAATGCTCTTACACGTGGCTCCAGAGTTCGGAAAATATCGTCCTGCGCTGATGGTTGGAATAGTTGCACCTTTCTATAAAGAGATTTATCAAGGTAAAACAAAGCACTTTAATCATATCATAACGATTATTCGTTTCAACAACATTCTTTTATTAAACCCTACCAGTATGTTCACAGCAGACTTTAGTTGGCGTGGTAAAGGAAATGGGGAAAACACATTTATTAATAAAACATGGCAAATAAATCTGGGACTAATAAAGCAATGGGGAAAACATTGGAAGACTAAATTCACAGTAAACGACCTCTTTAATAGTGCTAGAAAACAATCTATAGCAATGTATAGTGGTGTGAGAGAAAACTTTATGGAGAATCTATCCAACACACGAAGCGTTGAATGTACCGTAACTTACAGCTTTAACACAACAAGGTCTAAATACAAAGGTAAAGGCGCTGGTAGTAAAGAAAAAGAAAGATTGCAATAACTATATTGTGCATTATGAAACATATTATGCAGCATGATGCCATGCAATGCGGAATTGCTTGCATAGCTATGGTTTGTAAGTATTATGGTAGAATGTGTTCATTCGAAACTCTATCAAATACCTGTACTATAACCAATGAGGGTGTTTCAATGCAGGCTTTAAAACAATTGGCAGAAGCCTTAGGTTTTGATGTGCTATGTGGAAAAGCAAGCTTATATCAAATAAAAGACATAAATTATCCTTGCTTACTCCATTGGAACCAAAATCATTTTGTGGTACTGTACAAGGTCAAGAAGGGAAAGACATTCTACATTGCCGACCCCGCAAAGGGACTTGTTAAATATACTCTCGAGGAATTTAAAAAGCACTGGGTAAGCACACAATCGGGCGGTGAGGAAAAGGGTATCGCTATGTTCTTGGAACCAACACCTGCGTTTTATGGAAAGAAGATGGACGAAGAACCTAAAGAGGAACGCTCGTTTAAGTTCCTCTTTGGTTACATTAAGCAATATCGCAAGTACTTCGGTCAGATCGTATTGGGCTGCTCGTGGGAAGTCTTCTGCAACTCATTCTTTGAGGTAGGCAGAACGACTGAAAGATGGACTTAAATATATTGATAATTAATTGTGAACACCTACTTAGTGCAAAATAATTGTATTGATTGTTTATGTACTGACATTATATGAACTGCAAACTCGTATCGTTATGTATGGTGTGACAAAATATGACGTCATATTTGTTCGTTTGAGATATCTCAGACGAGAGTTTGTTATATCTCAGGCGAAGGTTTATGATATCTAAAATGCGACCGACAGACAATTGCTTTTCTGAAACCTTATTTTTGTCTCTGTAACTTGTTGTATTACATAATCTTGTAACATTTCCTTTTCAGCTTATTCTAATTCGCTCTCCGAAGCTGTATAAGGTCTTTATTTCATTAGAAGTATACTCCAAAGTATAACCGACATAAATTACGTTTTCTTGTTTCTTTTTTTTGTTCTTGAAAGTGCTGTTCTTATAGCACCCTCACTAATTCCTAATATTTTAGCTATCATAGCTTTAGAGTGCCCTAAATGCTGTAGAATGAAAATGAACTCATTTTTATAAGTAAGACTATTGTATTCTTCTTCGAGTTCATTGAGATAATTGGCATCAATAATTTTATAATATTCTATAAAGGCTTGAAAATCATATTTTTTCCAGGTAACAGTTGTCTTTCCGTTTAAAATACTGTCATAACATTGATGCCCAACTGCAAGGAAACCATTATGCCGTTCTTCAATTTTGGTTACTTCTTGTTCCAGTCTTTCTATCTTAAGTTTCTGTTTATCACGTGAAAATTCTGTATTGGCGAGAGATTGTTTTGCTTCAACAATCTGTTTATTTAAAGTAGCAATCTTTAATCTGTCATCTGCAAGAATAGATCTCATTTTCTGTACTCTATATCTTAAATAAATAAGCAAGATAGCTACACTTAAGATGAGTGCTATGATTGCTAATAGAATATAAGCATATACACGTTGTTGCCTTTGTTCTCTCAATTGTTGTTCAAAGTTGTTCTGCGCAGTTTCCAAGTCTTTTCTATTATCGGCTTCGGACATACTATCTTCCAAGTGCAATAACTGCATAGATAGTTGATTTGCTGATTTATAATCTTTATCTTGTAATTTCATATCACGCTTACCCTCTATGAGTGCATAGCAATGTTTCCCATTACATTGTTTCTCCGCCTTGTCAAGAAGCAGATAGGCTTCTTCTTTCTTCCCTTGATTATATCTGCGGGCAGCCATATATAAATAAGGTGTTATATTGCTCTGATTGCTCATAGCTTTGTGCATAAGCTGTTCCATCAATTCTGGATTTCGCAATTGATAATATTGACCAAGAATGTCTAAGATATCCATTTGTCCTTTCTCGCTCATTTTAGGCAAAAGTTTTAAAAGGCGTTGTATAGTTAGCTGAGCCTCCTTCGTTTTCCCTAACCCATTAAAACTTAAGGTAAGCAAATAATACTCGTATCCTACCCAGTCAGGTTTATGTAGTTGATTGGCTATTCGTAATGCCTTTTGTGCATATTGTATGGCTATTCCCAATGCTTCACTACACATATTTTGAAATGCAATACTTTCATAGATGTGATGCTGAGTAATGAGGTCATCTTTTGCAACAAGTTGTTCCGACCTTTTGTAAAAAATAATCCCTTTTTCTACTTGTCCTTTATCACACAATAGTTCTCCCTTCATGTAATAGCAGCGAGCCAAAAGGGCATCATTACCATTTTGCTCTAAATAAGAAATGCTTTTGTCCAAGTCTGTTTCATTCTTTATAGGTTGAGACAGCCTCCATGTTGTCAGAATAGAAAGCAAATTGTATTTAGCAAGTTCACTTTCACTCATATCTTTTTCGCTTATTTGGCGCAAGGTAAACTCTGCCTCGTTTAAGTTATCAGCAGCCAGAAGAGTATCAACAGTAGACAATTTCTTCTCTATGGAATAGTTTTTACACCCTAAAAGAATGAAAGAACTCCATAATATAAGGCAGAGATATCGATCTTTGTTTATCTTATTCATACCTGCAAAAATAAGAAAAATAGGCACATCATCAAAGCCTTTGTTACATTTTAAGGGTAAAATCACGAACTAAAAACAGATAAATATTTATTAATAAGATAGTTATCTGTTTTTGGAATGTAACACCTCTAAAAAACTTTTTCTCAAAATATTTGATATTGTTTATAGGAACTCCTACTTTTGCAAACAGAAAAATTAATTCTGATAGTATGGAGAGACAATTAAAACGTAAAGAATTAAAATGTATCCTTATGTTGATATGGATTATGTTGATTGGGAGTGTATTTAACATGAATGCTTCGACTTTCAATGTTGATGGAGATGTTGTAATTATACATACAGATAAACCGAAGTCATCAACAACAACTTCTAATTCTAAACCACGACATGCCCCGATGCATAGAAAAACTAAAATGGTTCGATTAGAATTTTTGCAAGACATGAACGATGTAATTATTCTGTTAAAAGAGTCTGGGCAGATAACGGAAACATATAATATAGGAAAAATTTTGTCTGGTAATGAAATTCCTATTAGTATATCGGCTAATTCTGGCGAAATTTGTATAGAGATCTATTCAGAAGGAGAAATCATTAAGTTCTTTTTATTCTAATTAGTCAGCATTATAAAAATAAATCGAAATAAATATATAATCTAGATTATAAAGCAGACCAAACTGTTAAAAAGGAGCAATGCCGGAAGCTAAAAGAAGGCAATAAAATCATTTTAATATGAATAATGAAATTTTTAAAGTTCTCCATAAAGGACAGAAATTATAGATGTAAATTCCTTGGAAATGCTAAAAGGTGGTATGGTTATGGCAGGCTGCCCTAATCTAACATCATGTGGTTGTTATAAAGCTGTAAATAGATCATGTGGTAATAGGAATGAGAGAAAACCCATTCCTGATCCCAATCCATCGAACGATTCTACTGGTACGACAATTTTAAAGCCTTAAAGCGTAGATAAAGTAATTTAACATCGTATAGTGAGCTTAATAACACAGAATTAAGCTTTAGAGGATAGAGAATAATTTTAAAGTATTAAGTTCACTACCTTAAATGAACAACACATATTAGAAGAGTGTCTTTTAGCCAATGTAGAGAAACCTATAGAGGCTATTCATAAAATAACAGCTATTTAATTATTATGAAAAGGTACATTTTATTTTTATCTGCAGCGTTAGTATGCTCTGTATACTCAAAGGGTCAAAGTATCAGTGGCAGGGTGATGGAGAACGACAGTACTTCAATCTCTTTTGCCACGGTGTCTCTACTTCAAGCGAACGATTCTACCTATATTTTAGGAGACATGAGCAACGAAGATGGAAGTTTTTCTTTCAATGCCTCTCCTGCGAACAAGCTGGTCAGAATATCCTATATAGGATATAAGACAATAGTGCTGCCTGCAAAGGAATGTATGACAGTATTGCTGGAACCTTCCGAACAGAGCATGAAGGAAGTAGTTGTAACGGCAACTCGCCCTACTTTCAAGTTAGATAAAGGAATGTTCGTCTCCAACATTCAGGGAACAGTATACAGCAAGCTTGGCAAAGCTATAGACGTGTTGCAGCAACTGCCAATGATGGGCAGCAATGGTGTAAGTGTGCTGGGAAGAGGAACCCCACTCGTTTATATCAACAATAAGCTAATGCGTAGTTGGAACGAACTGGAACGTATCCCGAGCAACATGATTAAGGAGATTAAGATTGACATGAATCCTGGTTCCAAATATAGTTCCAACGTGCGCGCAGTGCTTTTCATTACAACCTTAAAGCCTGTTGGCGAGGGATTGGGAGGAACTTTAACAATGAAAGAAAGTGTATCAAGCTGCTGGGAAACAGATGGCTGGCTCGACCTTAATTACCGCACGAAAGGATTGGACGTCTTTCTGAGTTCCTCGTTTGGCACTTTTGCAAATTCGCATTACAAGCGTCAGGATACCTATGACTTTCAGCATGCGGGTAAAAACATTAATGCCAGGTATGTAGGCGATGGATACAACTCTTCGAAGAGTGGCTTTGTAAGCATTGGTTTCAACAACCAGTTCACCAACAATCAATCGCTCGGTGCCACCTATACCTTCAACAGGTTGTTTGCAAGTAATTCCAACCAGAATTTCCATAATTATATGCAAAAGGACAATGTCCTCACGGAATTTGGAACAAGCGCCCATCAGTTTTTACAAAATGGAAACCATAATGTAAGCCTCTACTATGAAAATAAATTCAGCAATAGGCTGACGCTCAATATAGATGGTACCTATGCGCACAATAACAGCAATGGGAAGCAAACAGTTGTAGACGTGCAAAACAGTCACAGCTCTACACTTGTTCCCGTTACAGAAACCAATTCGGATATGGCGGCTCTGAAAACTGTTTTTACATCGTCTGTTGGCAATGCTAAATTGGAGTATGGCTTTGAAACTACTTATACACACTTCCATCAAAAGTATAATGTGGAGAACAACAACTATACAGGTGTACTGACTGCAAACGACAATAGTTCGGAACAAAAGGCAGCCAATGTTTTCGCCAATTACAGCAGGAGCTTTGGAAAACTCTACACCCAGTTAGGGGTAAAGTATGAATATGCCGATTATGATTACTTTGACAATGGAAAATTGCTAAGCTCAAGCAGCCGCACCTATCATCGCATTTTGCCTTCTGTCTATTTTTCTTATCCCATAAACAGACTGTCGTTAATGCTAAGCTACAATATATATGCCCAATGTCCCTCTTACAGTCAATTGGACGAGGGAATGCAATATATCAGCGATTTTCGTTACAATAAAGGAAATTCATTGCTGCGTCCCACTTACGAACACGAAATATCATTTAATGCATCGTATGGAGATTTCCAATTCATCACCAATTATTCCTACCAGAAAGATGCCATCATCACATGGTTCGAGGTAATGCAACAAATTCCAGCCATATTATCTTCAGACGTCAATCATTCTTATTCGTCTCTATACGCCAGCCTTTCGTATGCTCCTACATTATTCAGAATATGGAAACCATCGTGGAACATTTGGGGCAACAGACAATGGCTTACCTACGATGGGTTACGCTATAATCGTCCACAGATTGGTTTGCAATGGAAAAACCTTTTCATACTTCCAAAGAACTGGTTTATTGTGCTAAATACAAATGGAAATCGTAGGGGAAATGTAGATACCTATATGGCACAGCCAACTATCAGAATGGATTTCGCTATACAGAAGAATATGAAAAATTGGTGGATAAAGCTAAGTGCCTTGAACATATTCAATGCTAAGGAGAAAGGATACTCTCGGTACGCAAAGATATATACATCGCACTATGTGGATAATCGCCAACCTACCATTTGTTTGACAGTATCCTATTCATTCAATCCTGCCAAATCGAAATATAAAGGACAGACAGCTGGACAAAGCGAACTAAACCGCTTGTCATCAGGTCCTCGTTATTAAAAGTAAGAATAAGAAATGATATTCCTTATGAGGTATGTCAGTATGACGATCAAGGCATGCAAGCTTTTCTCGAAGAATTTACATTAAATAATACAAGGCTATGAATAGAATAATCTTTCTTTTAGTACTAAGCTTTTCATCACTTCAACTCATTGCGCAAAATATCAAAGGACAAGTGATTGATGAACAGCAACAGCCTTTACTTTGTGCAAATGTATTATTGCTCACTGTAAAAGATTCAACATTGATAAAGGGGACTGTTACTAATGAACAAGGGCATTTTGAGCTGGCAGCCCCTGACGTTCCCTATATTATTAAAATATCCTTTATTGGTTATGAACCTTGCTATTTAAACAATAGGCAAGGAAACATTGGAGCTATACAGCTAAAGACTAATTCTACAGACCTTAATGCGGTTGTTGTAAAGGGAAGACGCCCGACTGTTAAGGTAGGCTTGAACAAAATAGAGGTAAATGTGTCAAATTCCTATTTAAAATATATGGGAAAGGCTACTACTGTTCTTGGGAAAATACCGGGGTTGACAAAAGATTTGCAATTGCTTGAAGGAGGAAGTCCAACATTTGTTCTTAATGGCAGACCCGTCGATGTCAAAGAGCTCTCAACAATACCATCTTCTGAAATTAAGAAAATTATAGTTGATTCAAATCCGAATGTAGAATATAGTGCAACATGTAAAGGTGTTGTATATATAACAACTATCAAGGCATTAGAGAATACCTTATCTACAGAAATATCCAATGGCTCATTGTTTGCACGGCATTATATGGATGTTGCAGATTTCACATTAAATGAAAAATTTAAAAATATGAGTAATTTACTTTCCATAGGTTTCTCATACCTGAATACAACTCAGATAGACAACACTACTGAGAGCGTGTTTTTACCAACAAGTATCATTTATAGCACCAAAGAACGCCACACGCATGGGCAAGGGCGTGCTCTAACCTGGTTCTATGCAATGAATTGGGCACTTTCCAGCAAACAGTCGTGGGGGCTTCAGTATTCTGGCAATATAGGAAATACTCATACAACAGAACCTACATTACAAAAAATGAATGCACAATCCATGGATTACACTCAAGGTAAACGTGGAGTATCATATATCCACAACATAGGAATAAACTATAAATATTCATTTAATAAAATGAGTTCTCTTAGGTTTATTGCAGACTACGCTCATTACAAATCAGAGAATACAGGATTTGCCAATGCGATTCCTGAGGTAAAGACAAGTAGCTCAGGAATGTACAATATAGCAGGTGCTAAACTAACATACAGCACAAAAGCAAAATGGGGAAATTTCAGTACAGGCGCATTTACGTCTACTATGAGGAATAATGGAGGGTATTCATACAACAAGGAAGAAGAAAGTTATAAGACACGGGAGACCCTGTATGGTGCTTTTACTTCATACTCCAAACGTATAAAAAAGTTTCTTGTCCAGGTGGGGTTGCGAGTAGAAGCTGACAAGCGAAGGTTAGAATCACGCGAGAAAGGTATGTTTGTAGATTCTACAGAATGGAAAGTGTTCCCCAATTTAGTCGTAAATAGAGAATTGACAAAAAAATCATCTATTGGCTTGTCAATTGGTCAAAATATAGGAAGACCTTCATATGGTAATTTAAATCCATCTATAGACTATTACGATGCCATTTCGTATAAAGTAGGCAACCCACAATTACGACCTTGCATCTCCAACAACATTAAACTAAGTTACAATGCTGGCAACTTAATGACATCTGTAGCTTATAACTATAGTAGAAATACAATCATAGAGTTGCCTTCTTGGAAAGACAAAGGTATCGATAATAAAAATATTGAATGGCGACCTGTGAATTTTGTCAAATCATCATCTATAGTTGCTACTGCTATTTATTCTTATGGCTTTGGACCAATACAGGGAGATATTAGCTTTTATTACTCTAAACCTTTTATGAAAGCTACTTTTTTAGATGAGGAGCGAACATGGAACAAACCCAGCTACAATGTGAATTTGTCAGCCCAATGCCCAATAAGCAAGACTTCGATTTTAGCTTTCGACGGTTCTTTTGACAGTGCATATTCTGGAATGGTAACCAACCATCGTAGTTCCTGGACATTAAATCTTACCTATATGCAACAATTGTGGAAGGAAAGGCTGACACTGCTTGTTGTCGCAAATGATATTTTTCATACAGATAGAAGTAATACTTGGGATATGGAATATAATAATATTCGCACAACGATGGATAGTAATTTCGACACTCAATATCTGATGGTTAAACTAAATTACAACTTTGGGAAATTAAAATTGGATAAAACAAAGAAGTCGGCATCTAAAGATATTATAGACAGGTTATGATTATAAAATAAAAAATGAGAAAAAAATTTTCTTTGATTTTACAACGTGACTCTATGCAATGCGGGGCATCATGCTTGGCAATGATTTGCTCTTACTTTGAAAAGAATGAATGTATAGAGTATCTGTCGGAACAATGCTTTGCGACCACAGAAGGAGTTTCGCTACCCTACTGGGCAAGGAGGTGTGTGAGCGGCTGCATATCAGCCCCCACACCTTGCAGGACTATCGGGACAAAAGGATTATTCCCTATAAGCAGTTCGCAGGGAAGATACTTTATAAGGCTTCAGATTTGGAGAGGCTACTGGAAGAGAGTTATAGCGCATAGACAGGAGAAAACTCTTTTATCATATTGGAATTGCCTCCACCATATACTTTATACAAAATACATGGTAGAGGCCTTTTATTTTCATATTTTTGCTATGTATGAAACGTAGAAAACCATGCGAAAATTTGTGAAGAAGTACCAACCGTCCAAGAAATCGTAAGAAAAATTCCGCACAGAAGAGACACAATGGTACACACGTCAAAACACACAAAAGCACAGCCATGAATACGCCCAAAGAACAATTAGTGTGCATTTTACGGCAGTTTAATTGTTAATTTTTCGACTTTCATTGAAATTTCCGGACAAATTTCTTGCAATCTAAAGAAAAAAAGACTTTTTTTGCAAAAACAACAATAAAATATGCTTATGAAAGTAGTACTGTTCTTACCCCATATATCACCTCCAACATATTGATTAGAGTTCGAGTATGTAACGGAGGGTAAAGCGAAGCCTAAAAATCCATGCTTCAAACCATGCTTTTTGATTCCAATAGAGATATTAACCCTACAAGTGTGAGATAATATTTAGATAGTAAAGTCGACAATATTATATCCAGACCATACTGGTAAACAGGAGCGGTAGCCGAAAAGCTAATAGTAACGAGTAGGCATATTTATATAGTCCTTATGAAAGATTTAATTAAAAAGAGTTTTTTAGAGGAGTCTGAAGTTCTCTTAAAATCAGAAATGGTAACATTGACAGGTGGCGATAACTTATCCGACAAAACTGCAGATCATCCTGTAGTTCCTGGAATGTGTCCAACTACATGTTCAAACGGCTGCAGTACAAGCTGTAGCTCTGGTTGTTCAAAAACAAGAACAAGTTAATGAAAGTCCATGTAAGACCTGTAAAGACTATGAAGCTTGTAGAATTCCTAAACAAGTATGTTATAGAGATATTGTAAGAAAATATGGCACAAAACATTGGGATTATCCTGACGTAAATTGTCCAAAGTTCCTATGAAAAAGTATTTATACATTCTTTCTTTTTGTTTTTTGCAATGTGTACTAACGGGCTTTGCACAGAACAAACCTACCTCAATGTCAGACACAATAAATCTTTCTGAAGTAACTGTATTAGCAGAAAGACCATTTGTTCAATATAAAGCTGACAGAATGATAGTTAGTGTAGAACATAGTAAATTGTTAAAGGCACGTTCTCTTTCTAATATTTTGAATTTGATTCCGGGTGTAAATTATGATGGAGAAGGTGGTATTACCATTATGGGCAATGGTATCAAAATATATGAAAATGGAAAATTGGTAAGGTTAAGCGGGGCGCAGCTCAAAAGATATTTATCATCCTTGCGCGGTAATGATATAAAGAATTTGGAGTTGCTGCCTCAGGCAACAGCCGGATATGATGCAGAAGGAGGCACGGGTGTTCTTGTTATTAACCGTCAGAAGAAACATGAGTACGGACTATCAGGCTATGTGGGCAGTGAATACGAACGGAAAAGCAAAAATTTATTTTCGGAATTTGCAGGGTTAACCTATTCGTGGGGAAACGTTGCTCTTTATGCTAATATGGCGTTAGGGCAGTCAGCAAGCCTAAGTAAGATATTCGAAAGCGACTATGGAAAAAACATTACAATCAACAGTATATCTGAAAGTACAGATAAAAGTCTTTATTATATGCCTAAGTTAGGCTTTGACTTTTATATTTCTCCGAAGCATTATTTAGGCGTAGAATGGTCGGGCAACTATTCAAAGGATTATGCCAATGCCTGTTGGGTTCATTCTACTATTACCGACAATAGTCCTTATCAAACAAGTATTAGGAGTTATGCACCATATACATTAAAGCCTAATACCAATAATGTTACATTAAATTATGAATGGAAAACAGATACACTGGGCAGTAAACTGAACCTTCTTGCTGATTATGTAGGAGAAAGAGAACATGATTTGTACGAGTATGAGAATAAATACACCTTAGGTATAGGTGGGGATAGTATTATATCTAAATCGCAACCCTCATTTGAACACATCAACATATATAGTACACAGGTAGATTTTACAAAGTTCTTCAACCGCCATCAGTTTACGCTTGGTGTCAAGTATGTCAATGCCGGTATCAATTATGATAATAAGCTATATCTCGGAAACACGACATTAGGAGGAGTGTTATCGGAAGATGTTGACCAACGGGATAATTTCAGTTATGATGAGCAACGATATGCGATATATGGAATGTACAGGTACTCCTCACGACCTTGGGATTTTCAAGTGGGACTACGTGACGAATATACAGAATGGAATACCCAACAAAGAGTTAGAACCCAATTACATAACAACCAAAAAGGCAATAATTTCTTCCCGTCTTTCTTTGTGAGAAAAAACATGGGACAAGGGAATGCCCTGTCGCTTAGTTATACGCAATCGATAAACCGTCCGTCGTATCAGATGGTAAATCCATTTGTTTTTCATCTGTCCGAAACATCTTATAAGGAAGGTAATCCTAATCTGAAAGGCGAATTGCTGTACAATGCAGGATTACAATTCGTTTTGAAGTCAAGATATGTTTTCTCGTTATCTGCATTTTTTATTGATAGGAAAATCAATGAGGTATACGAACAGATGAACGAACAACAAACGCGCTACACATTAAGAAATGATGGCAATTTAAAGAAATTAGCTTTATACATGGAATTTCCTTTCACGTGTGGTATATGGAATAGCAGAAGTAATGTCGAACTAAGTGAGAACTTTTATCGGAACAGTACCAAACGTGTTAATGACTTTGGGCTTGTCCTGTCAAGTTTTAACCGTTTCAGGTTGTCCAAGCAACTTACTGCAATGGCTAATTTACGCTATATCAGGCATTATAAACAACTTTATCTTATTCAGAAATCAGATTACTTTGGAGTAGATATAGAGGGGGATTATAGTTGTTTGAAAGACAAGCTGAATATCAATTTTGGTGTAAAAGACTTGCTGAATAGCAGAGGAAAGAATCAACAAATATTCAAGAACGGTGACTTTGAGCACCGTACGGACTTTAATTTCATTTCCCGAAAATTCTTTGTCAGCGTAACATTTAGTTTTTCTGCCGGGTCAAAACATGCAATCCAGCATGATAAGACACACTCTAATGAAGAAGAAAAAGAAAGAATGTGATGAGTAGTTTTCCTTTGATTAGGCAACATGATTCGATGGAGTGTGGTATCGCATGCCTTGCGATGGTATGTAAATTTTTTAGAATCGAATATTCAATAGAATATCTTTCTAGAATTTGCTTTGCAACCACAGAAGGAGTCTCATTACTTGGTATTAATGAAACAGCTTTACAACTTGGATTACGAACTATCAGCGGAAGAATCAGTATTAATAAACTTTGGGAGGCTCATTACCCTTGTATTCTTCATTGGAATCAAAACCACTTTGTAGTACTGTACAAGGTTAAGAAGGGAAAGACCTTCTACATCGCCGATCCGGGAAAAGGACTTGTAAAATACAATCTCGAGGAATTTAAAAAGCACTGGGTAAGCACTCAGTTGGACGGTGAGGAAAAGGGTATCGCTATGTTCTTAGAACCTACTCCTGCGTTTTATGAAAAGAAGACAGATGAACAGCCAACAGAGGAACGCTCGTTTAAGTTCCTCTTTGGTTACATTAAGCAATATCGTAAGTATTTCGGTCAAATTGTTTTAGGCTTGCTCGTTGGCAGCCTGCTGCAGCTTATTCTGCCTTTCCTCACACAATCTATCGTGGATGTGGGCATTAAAAACCAAAATATTGGCTTTATATGGCTGATACTCCTTGGACAACTGATGCTTACCATTAGCCGAACTGCCATCGATTTTATCCGCCGCTGGCTCTTGCTCCACATCTCGTTGCGCATAAACATTTCGTTGGTAAGCGATTTCTTCATCAAGCTTTTAAAGTTGCCCATGTCGTTCTTCGACACAAAACTAATGGGCGACCTCATGCAGCGTATGGGCGACCACAACCGTGTAAACTCGTTTCTGACACAGCAAACGCTCAGCATCGTGTTCTCGCTCTTTACCTTTGTGGTGTTCAGCATTGTATTGTTATCCTATAACTGGCTTGTCTTCGCCATTTTCATGCTCGGCAGTCTGCTCTATGGCGGTTGGCTTGCACTATTTCTAAGGCGCAGAAAGGTTCTCGACTACGAACTTTTCGAGCAGCAAGCCATCAATAACAATAAAACCTACGAATTTATTACCTCCATGCAGGAGATAAAACTGCAAGACTGTGAACAGCGCAGACGCTGGGAATGGGAGGACGTGCAGGCTGATTTATTCAACGTACAGATGAAATCGCTAAAGCTCCAACAAACGCAGGAGGCTGGCAGCATATTCATCAACGAACTGAAGAATATTGTCATCACCGTGGTGGCAGCAACTGCTGTTATTCACGGACAACTAACACTGGGTATGATGCTTGCCGTGCAGTACATTATCGGACAACTCAACTCACCAGTGGAACAGCTAATGAGTTTCTTCTATTCTGTGCAGGACGTGAGGATTAGTCTTGAACGTATAAACGAAATACATCGCATGGACGATGAGAACGGAAAACAAGGATTGGAAACTTCAGTGAAAGAAGAAGATAGTGGTATAGACATGGAAAACATAAACTTTAAATACGACCCACATGCACTGAAAACTATCATAGATAATGTAAGCCTCACTATTCCCAAAGGCAAGGTAACAGCCATTGTCGGAGCGTCGGGTAGCGGAAAAACCACGCTCATCAAACTCATGCTGGGTTACTATCCCGTGCTGGGTGGACAAATCAATATTGGTGGAACAGATGTAAACACACTCAATAAAAAGTGGTGGCGCAGACAATGTGGCGTGGTGATGCAGGACGGTGTGATATTCTCCGAGAGCATTGCAAGGAACATTGCCGTAGATGATGGCGAGATAGATAAGGAACGACTAAGGAAAGCAGCCGAAATAGCCTGTATTCACGATTATGTGATGGGGCTGCCCTTAAAATACAACACAAAGATAGGGCGCGATGGTGTAGGATTAAGTCAGGGACAAAAACAGCGCATACTGATAGCAAGAGCCGTATATAAGAATCCCGACTACATTTTCCTTGACGAAGCTACCAACTCGCTCGATGCCAACAACGAACGCATGATTGTGGAACATCTGGACGAGTTCTATAAAGGCAAGACGGTAGTTATAGTGGCTCACCGACTAAGTACGGTGAAGAATGCCGACCAGATAGTGGTACTGGATAAAGGCAAAGTGGTGGAAATCGGCAATCACGAAACACTCACGGCAAAGCGTGGCGCATACTATAACCTCGTGAAAAATCAGTTAGAATTGGGCAACTAATAATAGAGAGACACTATGGCAGACAGCAAGATTGAACTCCGCAGCGAGAAGGTAAGACATATCATTGGCGAAATACCATCAGGAATAGTGCGCTATGGCATCACCATAATCACCATTGTAATATTGGGACTGCTGGTGGGGGCATACTTTATACCTTATCCCGAAACCATCAGTACAAGAATTGAGATAGCTGACAGGCGACAAGGAACAGTAGCCATTCCCTATCAATATGTGAATACTGTAAAAAAAGGAATGAACGTCAGCATTGAGTTGGAAGGATACGATACAGAAATGTATGGCGTAACAAACGGAACCATTACAGCAATATCTTCTACTCCACAACACACAGCAAATGGAAATATATTCGTTGCAAAAGTAAATGTAAAAAACTGCAAGTATAACATTGAGGGCGGAATGGCGGGCACAGCTTCCATACTTGTAAGCAACGAAAGCATGCTTCAAAGGATACTTCAGCGAGTAACAAGCTGTATATAACAACAGCAGACATCATAATCATTTTGTTGACATTTTGCATAAATCCTTATCCCATTTGCCTATACCTAATATGTTCGTACCTTTATATATAGTATGAGACTGAAGTAATCTTCCCCAAGTTTTGCAGACATGTTCCTTAACCAAGAAAGGAAAAGTATATGCAGCTTATGGTCGGCAAAACCTATATTTAGATAATTGGTCTTTACTTAAAGAACTTAAAAATAGGCATTAAAATCAATAATTTACATAATAAACTATCAAAAGTGAGCAGTATCTAAAGAATTCTACGTAAATTTGCAGACAATATAGTATAATTGCTGTCCAATGAAACATAAGATATATCTCCTTGTTGCAATGCTGACAATGGCACTTGCATTAACATCTTGCTTTAAAGATGAAGAAGAAACAAAAAACTATAACTCGCATGCCACTGCGATTATAGCTTTTTCTTTAAAAGAAATAAAAGCGCCGCGCGATACAACTAATAAGGCTGGTAAAGACACAACCATTATTGCAAAGTACAAACCTGCAGCGTACAAGTTCTACATCAATCAGAACAATGGGACTATTTTTAACCCGGATTCTTTGCCGTATGGAACGAAAGCAAAGGCTATGCTCGCCAAGATTGTAACCAAGAGTGGTGGAAAGATATTCATTAAGTCGTTGACCAACGACGAACAAAAAGTATACAACGAGAAGGATTCTATCGATTTCTCCCAACCGCGTACCATCATGGTCTATTCGCGCAACGGAGAATATCGCAGAACGTATACCATAACCGTAAATGTACACAAACAACGCGGGAACGAATTCAAGTGGAAGGCTCTCAGCGATAACGCCAACTTTGCATTGTTCGACGATGCGAAGATGGTAAGCTATAACCAAAAAATATTCATTTTTGGCAAGAAAGGCTCTCAAACTACATGTTACTTCACGTCAGAAAGCGATGGAAACACATGGACGCAAGTTCCCACAACTTTCAGTGCTACAAGCTATAAAAGCGTCATTGTAGCCGAGGGAAGTATGTATTTGCTTGACAATGGGCAGATTAAACGTTCTACCGACGGGGCAACATGGGCAACTGTAGGAACTGCAGCTTTACGGCAACTTGTAGGGGCTGGGACAACTGAACTGTATGCACTGTCGAACAGCAACATGCTTATGGTATCGAAGGATAATGGTGCAAACTGGATCAACGAGGCTTTAGATGCCGATGCTTCCAGACTGCCAGCCGAGAGTGTGGGCTTTATGTATCAACCATCAGCTACGAACAGTTCAATAAGCAGAAGTACGCTTTTCGGTATAAACACAACCAGCAATTATGCCGTAGCATGGACCAAGCTCATAGATGGGTCTAACACAACTGCAAGTTACAAATGGTCGTTCGTTGAATCGAACGCAGGCAACGCATTCAAACTTCCCAGATATAAAGACCTTAACGTGCTTTATTACAACAATAGAGCCATGGCATTCGGAGTAGCAGACGACGGTAAGTTTGCACAAGTTAGAGAAAGTGGCAACAACGGCATTGTCTGGACAGTCAACAAAGCTTATGTCTATCCTACAGAAACTCCTTCTGGATACTTCGCAATAACTTCCGACACCCAAAAGTATATTTGGATTGTAAGTGGCAACAAGGTATGGAAAGGCAGACTGAACAGCATGGGTTGGAGCAAGCAACAAACTGAATTTACGAAATAGAACATACAGGCTGGCTGCAAGAGACTATCTATCTGTAAGCAAACTACAAAACAAAATATGAAGCGTATCCTTTCCTACATATTGTTTCTCATGGCTTCTGTACCCATTCTGGCACAAGATGGTGAAGAATACAGAATGGAATTGGGTGCAGGAATAGGACTGATGGGCTACCTTGGCGACTTCAACGGCGCGCTGACAAAAGACCTTCAGCCTATGGGGACTGTGTTGGCACGCTATGCCTTTAATCCCTATATGGGACTAAAGTTCAATATCTCTTATGGGAAGATGAAAGGTAAATCGAACGATGTTAAAACCTATTACCCTAAATTTACCACAACGCCCTATGAGTTTAACAACACACTGGTAGATGTCGGGGCAGTTTACGAATACAACTTCTGGCCTTATGGTACAGGCAGGGAATACAGGGGGGCACAACGCCTGACGCCTTTTGTTTTCGGAGGAATAGGTGCGACCTATGCACAAATAAAGAATGGAGACAGGAAATCGGCTTTTTCAGCGAATGTCCCGATAGGTTTAGGCATCAAATATAAATTAGGAGAACGAACAAACATTGGATTGGAATGGGCAATGCATTTCTGTCTATCCGACGAATTGGACGGGCAAAAGGATCCTTACGACATAAAGAGTAGTGGAGCTTTTAAGAATACTGACTGTTATTCTACACTGCAACTCACCATTACCTATAGTTTTATGACTAAATGTCGGACTTGTCATAACGAAGACGAATAAAAACCGTTTGCTTGTTATCCAACAATTGAATATATAAGACGATACAATCTTCGAAGAATATGGTAGAAGAATTAGATATGAAACGCATACCACGACATATTGCCATTATTATGGATGGCAATGGACGTTGGGCTACGGAACGCAATAAGCCCAGGTCGTTTGGACATCAGGCGGGCGTGGAGACTGTACGCCGAATAACTTCTGAATGCACAAGGTTAGGCGTGAAATACCTAACACTTTACACATTCTCGACAGAAAATTGGAATCGACCGTCCGATGAAATAGCAGCGCTTATGGGATTGGTACTGACTTCTCTTGAAGACGAAATATTTATGAAGAATAATGTACGCTTCCAGGTCATCGGAGACATTGGGCGACTTCCATCAGCCGTGGCAGAAAAACTAAGAGAGACGATTGAGCATACTTCAAAAAATGATGCTATGACAATGGTTGTTGCGCTAAGTTATTCGGCACGCTGGGAACTTACAGAAGCTACAAAACAAATAGCTGCAAAAGTGCAGAAAGGCGAATTGAAGATAGATGATATTGATGAGAATATCATTAATGGTCATCTTTGTACAAACTTCATGCCCGACCCCGACCTACTTATAAGAACAGGAGGAGAGTTCCGCATTTCCAACTATCTGCTTTGGCAGGTAGCCTATTCGGAACTATACTTCTGTGACACTTATTGGCCAGATTTCAAAGAGTCCGATCTACACAAAGCAATAATTGACTACCAAAGTCGGCAGCGTCGCTTCGGGAAGACAGAGAAACAAATAGAAACAGAACTTAAAAATAAATAAGATACGCTATAGATGAGTAATACGAAAAAGGTCTTAATATTCTTGGCTTTTATTTTCAGTATCAGTTTGCAAATAAAAGCACAACAGAAGATCGTAAACCCAGTCATTTCATATGCGGCTAACCCACAAACGTATAAGTTAGCTGGCATATCTGTGTCGGGAATAGATGGCTACGAAGATTATGTCCTGATAGGAATATCTGGATTAACTGTTGGGCAAGATATTGAAATTCCAGGAACTTCCATCACAAACGCAGTAAAGCGATATTGGAAACATGGTCTGTTCTCGGACGTCTCAATCGCAGTAGATTCCTTGGTAGGAGATAACGCATATCTCCATATCTATCTAAAGGCACGTCCACGTATCTCAACCATTAACTATTATGGACTGAAGAAAAGTGAGCGCGAAGATATGGACCAGAAATTGGGAATTATGAAAGGAGGACAAATAACCCCCAACATGATAGACCGTGCCCAGATACTTGCCAAGAAGTATTTTGAAGACAAAGGATATAAGGACGCTACTGTGCAAATTCGACAACGTAACGATGTAACTGCAAAAAATCAGGTTATTCTCGATGTAGACGTAGATAAAAAAGAAAAGAAAAAGGTGCGCCACATCATAATTGACGGTAATGCACAACTGCCAAATAAAGAGATAAAAGGTACATTCTTCAAGAAAGGCGCCTTCACCAAGACAAACGAGGCAGGAAAACTGTCGACTCTTCTTAAAGCGAAAAAGTTTACCCCTGAACGTTGGGAAGAAGACAAGAAACACTTAATAGAGAAGTATTACGAACACGGTTTCCGTGATGCAACTATTCTGAAAGATAGTATCTGGAATGCAGACGACAAACATGTCAATGTATATGTAAAGGTAGACGAAGGCAAGAAATATTATATCCGAAACATCACGTGGGTGGGTAATACTGTCTATTCTACAGATTTCCTTAACTCTTTGCTCGATATAAAGAAGGGCGACGTTTACAATCAGAAATTCCTTAACAAACGCTTGTCGGAAGACGAATCATCTGTTGGTAACCAATATTGGGACCACGGTTATCTCTTCTATAACCTACAACCTACAGAGGTAAATATCGTTGGCGATTCTGTAGATTTGGAAATGCGTATCTACGAAGGACAGCAAGCGCGTATCAAGCGTGTGCGCATTAATGGTAACGACCGTATTTACGAGAATGTCGTCCGCCGTGAATTGCGTACAAAGCCAGGCGACCTTTTCTCTAAGGCTGCACTGATGCGTACTGCGCGCGATTTGGCTTCAATGGGACACTTCGACCCAGAATCCGTAAACCCAGAGCCAAAACCCAATTACGAAGATGGAACAGTAGACATTAACTGGAATTTAAAACAGAAGTCGAACGACCAAATACAACTATCGTTAGGTTGGGGACAGATGGGTCCACTGCTGCAAATGGGCTTAAAACTGAACAACTTCTCTATTGCAAACTTGCTCAAGAAGAACAAGGAGCACAGAGGCTTCCTGCCTGTTGGCGACGGTGAAACAATGTCGTTAAACGCTCAGACCAATGGCAAATACTATCAATCGTATGGATTACAGTACGCAACGAATTGGTTTGGCGGGAAACGTCCCATTCAGTTTACACTTGGTGCGAACTTCTCCAAATCCACCGGTTTAAATTCCAACTACTACAATCGCAGTTATATGGAAAACTACTATAACTATATGTATGGTGTGGGCAATTACAGTTACAATAACTATGAGAATTATCTCGATCCTGACAAATACATTCAAATTTGGGGGTTCTATGCTGGTTGGGGTAAGCGTTTAAGATGGCCTGATGATTATTTCCAGTTATCTCTGCAATTGTCGTACCAACGTTATATCTTGAAGAATTGGCGCTACTTCTTTGTAATGTCAAATGGTACAGCCAACAATTTAAGTTTGAACATTACGCTTAACCGAAGCTCTACCGACAACCAACTATTCCCTCGTACCGGTTCAGAATTCACAGCTTCACTTTCAATTACTCCACCATGGTCTAAATTCGACAAGAAAGATTATAAACATCTTGCAAACGACCGCTTCTCTGCAACTTACCAGCAAGAGCAACAAGAAAAGTATCGTTGGGTGGAATATCACAAATGGAAGTTTAAGGCACGTACCTTTACAGCTCTCAGCAATGGCAATAAATGTTTCGTGCTCATGACGCGTGTTGAATTTGGTCTGTTAGGAAGCTACAATAAGTACAAGAAGAGTCCGTTTGAAACCTTCTATATGGGGGGCGATGGCATGAGCGGATATTCTTCAAACTATGCTCAAGAAACGATAGGTCTGCGAGGTTACGATAACGGGCAGCTTACACAACACGGAGAAGGTTATGCTTACGACCGTATGACACTCGAACTTCGTTACCCACTTCTTTTAGGCAATACAACTATTTATGGCCTTGGCTTCTTGGAAGCTGGTAATGCATGGACAGAGACTTCCAAGTTTAATCCATTCGACATGAAACGTTCTGCCGGAATTGGTGTACGTATCTTCCTTCCAATGGTTGGCATGATGGGTATCGACTGGGCTTACGGCTTCGATAAAGTCTTTGGTAAAAAAGGAGGAAGTCAGTTCCACTTTATTTTGGGACAAGAATTCTGACAACTTAACAATGCTACTTTCTTATAAGTGGCATACATGAATAACAAGAAAAGATATATTGATAATGAAAAAGTTAATTGTATTCTGCTTGGTGGCTGTGTTTGCAATAACAGCTCATGCACAGAAATTTGCACTCCTCGATATGGAGTATGTTTTAAGCAATGTTCCAGCTTACGAACGTGCCAACGAACAATTGAATCAGGTTAGCAAGAAATGGCAAGCGGAGGTGGAAGCACTCAACACCGAAGCTTCCACGATGTATAAGAACTATCAAAACGAGGTTGTTTTCCTCTCACAAGAACAAAAGAAAAAGAAGCAAGAAGCCATTATGGCAAAAGAGAAACAAGCTGCTGAATTAAAGCGTAAATACTTTGGTCCGGAAGGTGAACTCTTTAAAAAACGTACAAGTCTTGTCACGCCTATTCAAGACGAGATATATAATGCCGTAAAGGACATTGCCGACCAACGTGGTTATAGCCTTGTAATTGACCGTTCAAGCACCACAGCTGGTATTATTTATGGTTCGCCAAAAATAGATATCAGTAACGAAGTTCTGGCAAAATTGGGCTATGGCAACCAATAAATTGTACGGAGAGACAATAGAAATGCGGAAGAAGAGACAAAGGTAGTATTAATAGACAATTACAAACATTTAAAACAATAAAAGAAAATGAAAAAGCTTATTTTAATGTTGATGCTCTGTGCTCCTATGAGTTTGTTTGCACAGAAGTTTGGTCATCTCGATTCACAAGCACTCTTGCAATCATTGCCAGAAGCTACGAATGTACAAAAAGAACTTGAGGCAAAGGGTAAAGAGTATGAGAAACAACTTACCGACATGCAAGCAGAACTGCAACGCAAAGCAGAAGAATACGATAAGACAAAGAGTACGATGAATGCCACAAAACAGGCTGAAACCGAAAAATCGCTTCAGGACATGTACACTAAAATCCAGCAAACTGCTCAAGACAACCAAAAGGCTTTTAACGAACAACAACAACAAAAGCTTGGTCCAGTTCTCGACAAAGTACGTAGAGCCATCGAAGCTGTAGCAAAAAACGGTGGTTATGTTTATATAATGGAGAAAGGTGCCGGGCAACCATTGTACATAAACGAGGCTGTCAGCAAGGATATTACAGCAGAGGTTAAGGCTCAGCTTGCCAAAATGAAGTAAGAAAGAGCAAAAGAGTTCTGTAGCTTTTTTGCTAACTCCTATTGTTAAGGCGGGTGTCTTTCCCGTTATTATTTTCCAGAGTTTTAAAGCTTATCGGAAAAAGTAAGACTACCGCAAAAACTTTGTTCTTGCAGTAGTCTTTTTTATACAAAGAAAACGATATGCAATTATGATAAAAAAAATCTTTGCTTGCTTCGTTATCGCCATCTTGGCGATAACAGCAAATGCACAAAGCACACTAAAGTTCGCCTACTTCAACTACGACGAAGTATTAAAGTCGATGCCGGAATATGCTGCAGCTACACGCAGCATTAACGACCTTCGTGCTAAATATGATGCAGAGACGACACGTTCCGAGAACGATTTTCATGCAAAATACGAGGACTTCCTCGACGGACAGCGTAACTTCGCACCATCAATATTAAAGAAACGTCAGGCAGAATTACAAGAACTGTTAGACAAAAATATTGTCTTTAAGAAGGAAGCCGACCGCCTGATAGAACAAGCCGAGAAGCAGGCTTATGCACCCGTACACGCAAAACTAAGGAAGACAATAGCCAAGATGGCGCAAGAAAGTGGCTATGCCTTTGTTCTTAATGCCGACAACAATGCATTGCCCTACGTAAACAATATGATTGGTGAAGACATAACGGTTGCCTTAAAAACAGCCTTGCAATAGAATAATGGACAAATTGCTGACACAAACACCAGGACCGATTGGGATATTTGATTCAGGATACGGCGGACTTACCATATTGAAAGCCATACGCGAACTGCTTCCACAATACGATTATGCCTATCTTGGCGATAATGCCCGTGCACCATACGGTACGCGTTCGTTCGACATTGTGTACCAATTCACCCGCCAGGCAGTATTAAAACTGTTTGAAATGGGTTGTCAATTGGTTATTCTTGGTTGCAATACAGCCTCGGCAAAAGCACTTCGCAGCATTCAGCAAAACGATTTGCCCAACATCGACCCACTTCGCCGTGTACTTGGAGTTATACGCCCGACAGCCGAAGTAGTAGGAAAACTTACCGAAACCAAGCACGTTGGTATTCTTGCTACACCAGGAACAATCAAAAGCGATAGCTACAACATAGAGATAAACAAGCTGTGGCCTGAATTAAGTGTTACGGGAGTAGCGTGTCCGTTATGGGTTCCAATAGTTGAGAACAACGAAGCCACCGGTGCAGGTGCCGACTATTTTGTAAAAAAGAGAATCGATCACATCTTATGGTTAGACCCCGACATCGATACGCTCATATTGGGTTGCACACACTATCCCATTCTTATGCCGAAAATAAAACAATACGTTCCCGAAGGCGTAAAGATTGTATCGCAAGGTGAATATGTAGCCGAAAGTCTGAAAGACTATCTTGCCCGCCACACCGATATGGACGCTCGTTGCACCAAAAACGGAACAGTACGTTATTATACCACCGAAAATGCAGATAAATTTAAAGAGGCTGCACGCATATTTATTACCGAAGATATTCAAGTAGAGCATATAGATTTAGAGTGATAGCTGCATTTAGCTATCACTTTTTTTATACCGCTGAAACAGAGAACGACAAATTACAGATTCTTCCAACAACATTTTTAAAGAGCTGTTATTGCTGTTCTCCCATACTTAAAACACAGCAATACTTCTTATCGTATAAGCAGGAAAAAGACGGAAAATGTGTAAAGATTTATTGCAAGCGCAACTATCATGCAACCACCTTGTTATCAACATTTTGCAAAATCTATTGTTTTGCATTCCAAAAGCGGCTGTTTTGCACGGTAAAAGCGTAGGTTTTGCATCACGAAACAGCTGCTTTTGCAACGCCAGAACGAATTTACTGTTTTCAATAAAATTGTCTTTACAAAATCAAAGCAATTCCTTTGTAAAACCAACCTATATGCGCTCGAATATGCGGACGTATTGTAAGGGCTTTATTTATCACTTTCCACCTATCCACATTGCAGCTTCTTCGGTGTCAGGAGCGTAAAAAATAACGTCCCTACCTGCCATTGGTGATTGGAAGAAACACGCTGCACTCACTCCAAAAACTATGTTACTTGCGACCGAAGTCGGCAGGAATTTCTCCCCACTCCTTTGTTTCCCACTTTATAATGGGCGTGGTTACACTGTGGGTGCGCAACCACTGTTCTGCCCGTGCTATGATATTGTGCAGCCCGGCGGTCGTTTCGTTATGCTCCAAGGTGGTTTTACACTTCTTTTTGTTCACCCACAAGATGGCATTGTACGAGTCGCTGTAGATTACCTTGTCCTTAATGCCTTGCTTTTCCATCAATGCCAGCGCATGGACAATTGCCAGAAACTCGCCAATGTTGTTCGTTCCCATCGTCGGACCGAAATGAAAGATGCGCTGCCCCGTAGCAAGGTCGATGCATTGGTACTCCATTGGTCCCGGATTTCCCGAACACGCAGCATCTACCGCCCACGCATTTGCCTTTACACACAAGGGCAGAGGCAACACGGTGTCGTGTCTGTTCTCGGGTGGGTTTTGTAGTTTCATCGGCTTATACATGATAATGTGTAAAACAAATGGTCGCGGCAACGTTACGTTTTCACTCCCGACAGGGGCAGAAGAAGATTTTATAAGCCCTTTGTCTCGAATCCCTCAGCTTTCAATTCTTCAACAACGCTTTGGGCTATTGCCATTCCTACTTGCCGCCCCGCCTGATAAAGGTCGTTCATTAACGAAGGATTTGTTCTTGCTACTTTACGTCCTAAGTTGGTTTCATAAAAGGCAATGTATTCCTTTATATCTTCTAACGTAAAGTAACGATTGTAAATCGGCGCATAAAATTCTGTCATTCTTTTAAGAAAAATCTCTTGATACTTGGCCTCTATCTTGGCAAACACATCGTCAGGAATGCCTTTCAGCATTTCTCTAAGATTGCTCATAATAACAGGGAATTGTGCTTTCAATGTAGTTTTGGCACCCGATACCTCCATTAACTTATCCACGGCATTGATGTATTCCACATCGATACCTTTTGGCGTATCTATGCTTTTGGGTGCTTCTACTGCTTTTGGAATCTCTACTTTCTTTGATGTTTTTACTTCTTTCAAAGCCCCAGCCTCTTTCGATGCTTCTGCTTTTTGCGTTTTCAAATTGCAAGAAAAGGCTGCAAAAGAAACGAGAAGAAGGGATAAAAATACTTTTTTCATAACTTTACTATTAATATTTCAATTGTGTAGAATAGGTGTCGAATGCATTAAGACCATACGATAAAAGAATTTTCCTCTCTCTGAAAAGAGAGGGAAATAAATTGAGTTTACATACGTTCTGGCACTTCTATTCCGAGAAGTTCCATACCGTTCTTGATTACTTTCGCTACATTCTGCGCCAAGACAAGGCGTGTGGTCTTTTCGTCTTCGGTGTCTGCGTTCAGAATACTGTAATCGTGGTAGAACTGGTTGAACTCTTTTGTAAGTTCGTAGCAGTAGTTCGCAATTCCGCTCGGACTGTAATCGACGCCTGCCTGTGCTACGGCTGCGCCAAAGTCGTTCATCTTCTGAATGAGTGCAATCTCCTTTTCGTTCATCGGAGCATTGTCGGCAACTGCCGTTGGAATAGCGATGCCTTGTGCAGCAGCCTTGCGCAGAATGCTGCGAATACGTGCGTAGGTATATTGAATGAACGGGCCCGTGTTGCCGTTGAAGTCGATTGACTCTTCTGGATTGAAGAGCATATTCTTTCGTGCGTCTACTTTCAGAATGAAATACTTCAGCGCACCCAGACCCACGATGCGTGCAATTTCGTTCTTTTCCGCTTCGGTAATGTCTTCCAACTTGTTCACCTTGTCCTCGCTAAGCGTACGGGCGTTCTGTACCATCGAAGCTATGAGGTCGTCGGCATCTACCACTGTGCCCTCACGGCTCTTCATCTTGCCGTTCGGAAGTTCCACCATACCGTAAGAGAAGTGCACCAAATCCTTGCCCCACTTGAAGCCGAGGCGGTCTAAAAGAATGGAAAGCACTTGGAAATGGTAGTTCTGCTCGTTGCCTACGACGTAAATCATCTTGTCGATAGGATAGTCCTTGAAGCGCATTTCAGCAGTTCCGATGTCCTGTGTCATATACACCGACGTGCCGTCGCTTCTCAAAAGTATCTTTTGGTCTAAGCCCTCGTTGGTCAGGTCAGCCCATACAGAGTTGTCGTCCTTGCGCACGAACAAGCCTTTAGCCAATCCTTCTTCCACCTTTTTCTTTCCTTCGAGGTAGGTGTTGCTTTCGTAATATATCTTGTCGAAGCCCACGCCGAGTGCCTTATAGGTTTCATCGAAGCCTGCATATACCCAGCTGTTCATCTTCTCCCATAACGCACGCACCTCAGGGTCGTTTGCTTCCCACTTCACCAACATTTCGTGAGCTTCTTTCATCAATGGCGATTCTTGTTCGGCCTTTGCCTTTGCAGCCTCATCGTCTAAGCCTTCTTCTCTAAATTTTGCTGTTAGTTCTGCTACTTCTGCACGATAATGTTTATCGAAGAGGACATAGAAATCGCCGATAAGGTGGTCGCCCTTCTTTCCTGCCTGCTCTGGCGTGATGCCGTTGCCCCACTTCTGCCACGCAAGCATCGACTTACAGATGTGAATACCACGGTCGTTCACGATGTTGGTCTTCACCACTTTGTAGCCGTTAGCCTCCATAATCTTCGACAACGACCAGCCTAAAAGGTTGTTGCGCACGTGCCCCAAGTGGAGCGGCTTGTTGGTGTTGGGCGACGAATACTCCACCATGGCGAGCGGACTGTCTGCCGTTACTTGCTGTTCGCCAAACTTCTCGTCGGCGTGAATATCGTTAAGAAGTCCTATCCACGCTGCAGGAGCAATGACAAGGTTCAGGAATCCCTTTACAACATTGAAGTCGGCAATCGCCTTGCAGTTTGCTTTTAAATACTCGCCTATTTCTTGTGCTGTAGTTTCGGGGCTTTTTCGAGAAGTCTTCAGCAATGGGAACGTTACCAACGTAAGGTTGCCTTCAAAGTTTGCCTTTGTCTTTTGCAACTGTATCATCTGTGCTGGAATCTCTGCACCGTACAGTTCTTTTACGGCTGCCAATGCCGCAGCGATTATCTGGTCTTCTATCTTCATATCGTTTGTTTATTTATATTTGGGTGCAAAGGTACTAAAAACTTTGTAACTTTTGGCAACCAACACCTTACATAAAGGTGATGTTTCTGAATGTTTGTGGATTATATCTTTATTTTTTGCTTCGTTTATTTGCACTTTAACTATTAAATGGCTATATTTGCAGACGAAGTTACATTAGCATAAACTATTATTTTTTACAAAACTTTATGAGAAAAAACATTACTATTCTTTGCTTCTCATTGTTGGTAACAATGGGAGTGCAAGCCCAGAAACAGAATAACTGGGGAAAAGTTCTAAATCAGTCCAATCACATGGTAAAAACTTCTGAGAAAGAAGAGATGATTGTTACGCAGCCCAAAGGGAAAGTCTATAAGAACCTTTATAGCTATGCCGAAGGTTTCTATTCGATGTGGGGATTGATATTCGACGGCAAGAAAGATGGTGTGGCACGCGACGTTGTGATTGCCGACGACGGAACATTTTATATTCAGAACCCGATGACTTTCTTCCCTACCAATTCATGGATTAAAGGAAAGAGAACGGTGAGCGATACGATTGCCGTTGAGCTTCCGCAACTTATCTATGTCAACGACAACGACATTAAGTACTATGCAACTAGAATGAACTTTGAAATAATAGACGGTAACAACCAATATGTAAAAGACCCTAAGTCGCAGACCATTAAGTTTGTGTGGCGCAACGACTCGCTTATCAAGACCGAGAATGATGTTCTGATTGGAATGACGAGCGCTGACGGCGATTGGAATGGCATTGGCGATTTAGTCTCTTCATCTGTCATCTGCAACTATACAAATATGGTCCCATCATCTACAGCAAATGCTAAGAAATACATCTTTTCATTCAACAATGGTGGCAGAGAAATATTCGAACGTATGTCTGAAGTAGTGTTTGAAGACAACCATATTTACGTTAATAATATAGACGCTGACTTGCCCGATGCTTGGGTGAGAGGCGACATTGAGGACGATAAGGTCGTTTTCAAAAACACGCAATTTATGGGATTGTTCCCAACCAAGCATGCTTATAAGTGGGTAATGCCTGCTGATGTCAGTTACAACTCGCAAGAAGGTACGACCGATTACAAGTCGCTGCCATCTGTTACTTTCAACTACGACCGCAACAACCAGTCGTTCACCTGTCCTGAACACGGCTTTATGGCAAACTACGGCTATCGCCTTATAGATTTGGAAATGCAAGTAATGATGAAACCTTCGTTCCGTCCATGGGTTGAAAATGTAGGACGACCGAAGAATCCTATATTCTCAGTAATACAAGATATGGGCGGAGATACGAAAAGATTTGTTTTCAGCCTTGACCGATACAATGAGAAAGGTAGTTTCATGAACTCGAAAAACGTTTATTACAACATTTATCTCGACGATAAGAAGTACACCTTCACCCCATCTGTTTATCCGTGGCTGAATGCAGAGATAACGGATATCCCTATCGATTTTTCTGATAAGACTCGCTACGACTTTGAGAATCACGGCAATGCGCATGCCATAATGATTTACGAGAAAGCAAAAAGAATAGGTGTACAAGCGTTCTATCAAGACGGCGACAACCGACTTGTTACCGACATTGTGTACAGTGATGGTACAACTGTTTCGAGCGTTAATGGTGTTACCGATGTTGCAACTGGCGAAACATTCTACACCGATTTGAGTGGTCGCAGAGTTGTAAAGCCAACGAGAGGCATTTATATTAAGAGTGTAAGAATGGTAGATGGAAGTATTAAATCTGAAAAGATAATAGTTCCATAGTCTGCTTTCTTTAAACTATCTCACAGGAAAGTGTGCCAGTGTGGTGCACTTTCTTTTTGTTAGGTTGCAATTTATTTAAGAGTGAATTGATTAGGACAGCATTTATTTGTTTCCCAGTGCTTTTGCCACATTATTCCAGCAGTTTGTTTATTTCGTCTTTCACTTGTCGAGCCGGAACTATGTGCAGTCCATTTTTGTTTAGTTCCACTAAGCGGTCGGCAATGCGGAGGGCCAATTCCAAATCGTGTGTGGAAAGAAACACCACCTTGTCGGTTTCCCTTGCCAAACGATGGAGCAGCTGCAGCATTTCCACCTTCGACGGAAAGTCCAAGAACGACGTGGGTTCGTCTAATAGGATAATGGGCGTTTGCTGCGCCAACGCTTTCGCAATCATTACTTTCTGCCGCTCGCCGTCGGACAGTGTCTGCACCATTCTGTCTTTCAGATGGTTGATACCCACCATATTGATGGCTTCAGCCACAATTTTTCGGTCGTCGTCGTTGAGCTTTCCCCAGAAGCCTGTGTAGGGCATACGCCCCATTCCCACCATTTCGGCAACGCTAAGGTTCTGCACATCGGTCTTGTAGGTGAGCACGATGCTGATGTATTTCGCACGTTCGCGCTGCGAAAGCAAGTCGATGTCGCGCCCATCGAGTAGAAGCCGTCCGCCGAGTTTGGGCAGAAAGCCTGTCAAGGTCTTCAACAAGGTAGACTTGCCGATGCCGTTCGGACCTATCAGACAGGTAAGCTCGCCACTCTTTATTTCTACATTTATGCCGGTTACTACGGGCGAAAAGCCTTTGTAGCCCACTGACAGCTGTTCAAGCGTTATTTTCATTGGCTCAGGAAACGTTACGGTTGGCTCGCCTGCTCGTGCAAGATGCTGTGCAACCTGGCTATTTTCGTCTTCCTTTCAATCGAGTAAACACTTTGCTTTTCGTCTACGTATGCAAACAGCAGATAGGCTTTTTCGAGCAACATGTTGCGCAAAGGGTTTACTTTGTAGCTGCCTTCGGCATACAGAAGCTCGGCTACCATTTCCAAGCGGTCTGTCCTTTCCTTATCGTCCCATTCGTTCGCAGCGTAAGCAATAAGTTCGTCCACACTCATGTTGCGCAGAAGCGTATAGTCGCCAACATATTGTCGGTACAAATCTTTCAGACTGTCGTCGCGCTCGTCTTCCTTTTTCTTCATCATTGTGGCAAGCGCAGTAGCAAACTCTTCCAGCAGTCGTAGAAAATAGTCTTGTCGTATCATATATCAATACTCCGTTAATTTTTATGCTGCGTCAGCATCGAAACTAAATATCTCATTAATACTTTCTTTATTTAATGGCGTGTTCGGGTTTTTTCTCGAACACGTCAATAATTCGTTGCGCATAGTAGGCATTGACCATCTGCGCTTTAAGTCGACCGATGGACGTGCCAAGTTCCTTGCACATGATTTTGGCCACATTGAGTGCCGTGAATGAAGAGTTGAAGGCAAAGTCAAGTTTTCTCTTGTCGCGTGCCTGACAATCTGTAAGGCCGAGGAACTGCTTTGCGTCGCGAAAGCAGAACTCCTCTTGGAACCGTGTGGTGTAATATTCCACCACGTCGCGTCCACTCATGTTCTCATCCGTAGCGAAGTACAGACGGCGGACACCGTTGGGCAACTCGTGGATGACAAGCGACACGACCCTGTGCAAGGACTTGCACCATGCCTTGAGCGCATAAGCCTTGCCGGAGGTCTCCTCCAGTTCAAGCATTTCGACTTTAGACATATCGATGTTCCTCACGTCAATCTTTTCCCTCCCTCTCGTGTTATATCAAGATATCAGATAACAAAAAATTGTCGGGCGGAGATGACTCCGCCCGACAATCGTTTCTCTTAATTATCTGCCACAGGGCGGACAAAGCCCCCCCATGGCAGATTAGCTTAAAGCTGCGGTTCCGCACTACTCCCGAAAGAAGTGCAGGGAGCAAGCGCCGAACGTGATGTGTAGTTACTCGAATGGAATTGCCAGATTCCCGTGTGCACGGCTTTCGCCTTCCACTCCTATACCACCCCTGCCGAAGCGCAGGGAATACGCAGTTTCACCGCCCCATGGGCAGGCACTTGACGTCCAGTAGTAACCGCCCTCGCTAATGTAATGGAACCATTCTTTGTCGTACTGACCAAAAGCAGGCAAGTAGAAATAGTTGGGTTTTTCGCTGAGGAAGAGGTGTTTATAGGGGTCATCAGCAACATTGTTGTTACGGAAAGATTTGTTAGTGGTGCGCATGTCGGTCTCGTTGTCAGCTGCCAAGTCGCTTCTGAAACCGCTAATGTTGGCCTTCTTCTTAATCCACATACCGCCACTGTGTATATGACCCATAGCAGTCCAAAGCTCTTCGTCCCAATGAGGATCACCATACATAACATACCAAGACATTTCGTTGGCGTTGGGAACGTGCTGGGGAGAAGTAGGATCGAAAGTTCCGTGAGTTCCTTCACCTACGTTGCCAATGTCCTTGTTATAATAACGGTTATCACCGATAACCGACGATCCGGGATACTCATTGCCATGTCCTCCTGAGTGGGTTGGCTGGTCAATACCATAAACGTAGCCTTCTTTGTTCCACTCATGACGGAACCAGTAAGGGCGCTTGGCATCCCACATGTAGTAAATAGGGGAGTAGTCCTTGACTGTCAACTCCGAAGGCATATCGTAGATAGTGTTGGCAGCGTAATTGAAAGCTGGATATTCCTTAGTGACGTAGCCCGTTGTGACGGTTTCTAAATCCTTTATCCCAAAGCGAACTCTCAAGGTGTGTGTACCAGGCATGATGACTACGTAGCAAGCGTTGGCATCAGGGGTGGCAACGGCAGGGATGGGGAAGCCATCACTGTATCCTTCCCCCACACTGGTGTCGAGAGTTATTAGTGTTTCTTTGACGATACCACCGGTGATCTGGTCGTTAGCCGGGTCGAGGGTGAGGTAGGTACCCGCAATGTCGTTGTCAGAGAAAATCTGTATATGGGTCAGCTTGACTTTGTCGCCGTTGAGCAATTTATTATTGCCGCAATAAGGCGTGAACTTGAGGAATGCGGCCTTGTGGTCGATCTTAAAGACGAAATCTACTCTATCAGCGGCAGCGCCAGTGACAGCAGTAGCGACGCCCCAGCCACAATCGCCATCTTGACAGACGTGGTTGGCGTTGTTGGGTATGCGCTGGAGCTGGAATCTCTGGATGTGTACCATATCTTGACCGCCGCTACTACCGCCAACATAGTAAACGGTGTAATTTTTGCTGGCGGAGAACTTGCCGGGCACTATGAAATCGAACGTGGCAGTTTCGCTCGTGGGAGTGTTTTCACTTACCTGCCATTCGCCTTTGTCGTCCTTCACCCAAATCTTGTCGCCTGCCTCCCACTTGAACACACCAGTGGGGCTCATGGTGGTGCGGGTGTTCGGAGCTACGGATGAGAAGGTGGCGAAGTTCTTGTCGGTCTTGGGCGTTTTGCCGCTGTCATCCTGAGCGATCTCCTCACTTGAGCAGGAGGTCAGCGCCATGATCGTACCCAGCAGGGCGACCATACAGAGCATGCGTGCCTTGAATGTTGATCGTATTTTCATTGTAATTTCCATTTTTTTGTTTTACATGTTTTTATGATTCTGTGCTGTTGCAGCTTTGTGCTTCATCGCAGTTGCAGCTTTTGCCTCATTGCCTTTCGTCAGTCGTCCCAAAGTGATTTATGACCGCTCTCTGGGGCGTCTTCCTCCTCCTCAAACAATCCTTGTTTGGAATTCAAAGGTGTAGGACCTGGGGCAGGCTGTGCGGGGTTGTGCTGACTGGAGAAGATATCCATCAGACTATCGTTCTCCTGAACGGTGATTATCGCGCATTTGGGATTCACGTAAACCCGTCTGTTCCTTGTCGTTTCTTCCATGTTTTTATGATTAGTGAATTGAAAATTTCATTGTTCCACCCATGTCTTTTCCGTTAGCCAGACTGGCAAAAGGACACGGGAAAGCGGGCAAGGGAAACTCCAGAGGGAGTCCTTTGCCTGTTGAGATTGTGCGGGGGGCGCCCCGCACGTGTATGCGAGAATGTTGGGGGAAGGCGTTATGCCAGTAGCGCCTGAGAGAGAGTAACAAATTATTTGGAACTGCCAAATAATCCGACGACAAATTTACAGGAAAAACTGCTTTTTCCTGCTCTGCTCTTATAGCTTTATTATATAAGGGAGTCTGCCGTGGCTGATGATGTCTCTCCAATGTATTCAAATTCCTTTAATTTGTGAATGCTGGGGACAAAGGTAATGTTTATTTTGTTAACTGCCAAATTTTCGGGAAGTTTTTTGCTTTGCGAGGATAGACATGTTTATAACGCAGACTTGTCTCCTTTTGAGTGTGCGGTGGTAGTCATGACGAGAAATCGCCATTTGTAGGTATGCGTAATTCTTTCTAACTTTGCTATCTCTATACACATTTATGACACAATATAAACATCAATACTCCGTTAATTTTTATGCTGCGTCAGCATCGAAACTAAATGTCTCATTAATACTTTCTTTATTTAATGTCGTGTTCGGGTTTTTCTCGAACACGTCAATAATTCGTTGCACATAGTAGGCATTGACCATCTGCGCTTTAAGTCGACCGATGGACGTGCCAAGTTCCTTGCACATGATTTTGGCCACATTGAGTGCCGTGAATGAAGAGTTGAAGGCAAAGTCAAGTTTTCTCTTGTCGCGTGCCTGACAATCTGTAAGGCCGAGGAACTGCTTTGCGTCGCGAAAGCAGAACTCCTCTTGGAACCGTGTGGTGTAATATTCCACCACGTCGCGTCCACTCATGTTCTCATCCGTAGAGAAGTACAGACGGCGGACACCGTTGGGCAACTCGTGGATGACAAGCGAAACGACCCTGTGCAAGGACTTGCACCATGCCTTGAGCGCATAGGCTTTGCCTTCGGTCTCTCCTAAATCACGCTCATTGACTTTGAATATGTCGATGTTCCTTACGTCAATCTTGTCACCTTTGACACGAGGACGGCCGGGCTTTCCCGTGGACTCCCCATCCCATGTGTAAAACAAGGCTGCGTCATGACGCAAGCGGCTCACAACATGGAATCCCATCTTCATTACCTTGTCGATGAAAGGTCTTTTGGAGAAGGCTGAGTCGGCGACAAGAACCTTGCAGATACGCTGTAAGGTTACCTTGTCGTCCTCCAATACTTTGGCATACCAGTCGTATAGGCTCATCTCGTCTTTCTGCTCACCTTTTTCCAATGTGGTCTGCACAGCCTTGAGCATCATACACTCATGCAAGTCCACGTCTATCACCCCGATGCCGAGGAACTCAAGACCGTGCTTTACCGCACCTGCACAGCCCGACCAGAACGCACCCACGTATGGGGTATGCTTCCCAGCCTTCTTGATGAAGCTTGGATCAATGACGATGGCATTGCGACCCTTACCCTGCTTGAAGGCGAAAGCACTCAGCCACATATTCATTTCGAGCCAGTTCACGCTGCGCTCTGCCGTCTGCCGATAGCACTGCTCGCCACGCTTTCCATAGCGTCCCATCTGCGTGAAATTGCATCTCCTTGGGATGACCATCAAAAGAAAAAGCATTTCCATGGCGTTTGTTTGAATACTTTCGTTTAACTTTGCTCCATCTTCAGCACTAAATGCTGCTTTGCAGAGCCTCATATATCGGCTAATCAAGTTGGTTATCAGCATAAACTTTATGTTTCTTTCTCAATCCATAAAGTTACTGAAGATCAACCAGATATCCGATTTTATTATGTTATATATTATTATTTGATCTACTCTTTTTCAGAGACCTGTCATGTTATCTTTCTGCCACAATTTATGTTGGCTTTTGGGTGAAAACTTCGCAAACTGCGAAAATTTAACGGACTATTGATATATAAGACAGGGATAAATTATAAAACAGCGACAAAGGTAATAAAAGTTTTAAGAACAATGTGTAGTACCTGTCGTTTTGTGGTGCAAGAAGAAAGACTTTGATATGGTTTTGTCTACATTTATATTGTTTGCCAAACTGCAAGCCAACGTAGCCCATCAGCTTAGCTACAGCAACCACGAGTCAGGCTTTTCCCAATCATCAGAACACCGTTGTTTGCGGCGTTGGAGAGCAGCCATGTCTACCTGTTCCGTAACGGCGTTTGCCGTAACTCCGTTGCGACGATTGTCGTAACCCCGTAGCGACGATTGCCGTAACCCCGTAGCGACAATTGCCGTAACCCCGTAGCGATGATTGCCGTAACCCCGTTGCGACAATTGGCGTCCCACTTTTAGAGTTCTCACTACGATAAGTAATGCGCAATTGCTTGCTAATCTGCCAACAAATACGTACCTTTGCACGCTGAGAAAACAAGAAGGAAAGTTGATGAAAAAACTCTATATAGAGACATACGGCTGCCAGATGAATGTGGCAGACTCGGAAGTTGTTGCTTCCGTGATGAAGATGGCAGGATACGATGTGTGTGAGAACGAAGACGAGGCTGACGCTATTTTCCTCAATACTTGTTCCATACGAGAGAACGCAGAAAACAAGATTTACAACCGTCTGGAAACACTTTATGCCGAAAAACGAAAAGGACGTGAGGTCATTCTCGGCGTATTGGGCTGCATGGCAGAGCGTGTCCGCAAGGATTTGATAGACAATCACCACGCCAATCTTGTATGCGGGCCCGACTCGTATCTGAACTTGCCCGAGATGATAGCACGCTGCGAGAATGGACACAACGCAATGGACGTAGACCTTTCTACCACCGAAACCTACCGCGACATCGTGCCACAGCGCATCGGCGGCAATCGTGTATCGGGATTCGTGAGCATTATGCGTGGCTGCAACAACTTCTGCCACTATTGCATCGTGCCGTTTACACGAGGCAGGGAACGCTCGCGCGACGTGGAAAGTATATTGCGCGAGGTGAAAGACCTGCACGACAGAGGTTTCAAGGAGGTTACACTGTTAGGTCAGAACGTAAATTCCTACGGACTACTGCCTAACGGAAAACGCCCGGAAAACGGAACATCGTTTGCCGAACTGCTGCGCAAGGTGGCACAAAGCGTGCCCGACATGCGTGTTCGCTTCTCTACTTCCAATCCCGAAGATATGACGGAGGATATTCTGCACGCAGTAGCCGATGAGCCGAACCTTTGCAACCATATCCATTTCCCAGCACAAAGCGGCAGCAACACCGTGCTGAAGAATATGAACCGCAAGTACACTCGCGAAGACTACTTGGAGAAAGTGGCAGCCATTCGCCGAATTATTCCGAACTGCGGACTCACAACCGACATCTTTGTGGGCTATCACAACGAAACGTTGGAAGACCAAGAGCTCACACTATCGCTGGTTCGGGAATGCCAATTCGACTCTGCCTTTATGTTCAAATATTCAGAACGCCCCGGAACCTACGCAGCAAAGCATTTGCCCGACAACATTTCGGAAGAGGAAAAGGTACGCCGTCTGAATGAGCTCATAAAACTTCAGACCGAGATTTCGGCTATCCAGAACAAGAAAGACGAAGGAAAAGAGTTCGATGTGCTGATAGAACGCTTCAGCAAACGCAGCCGAGAGCAGCTTATGGGACGCACCGAGCAGAACAAAGCCGTCATTATTCCACGCGGCAAGCATCACATTGGGGAGACGGTTCGAGTGCGTATCACGGATTCAAGTTCGGCAACCCTCATTGGAGAAGTAGTAGAATAAGTCTAAGATGTTTCAACAAATGTAAGTTATGAAAGAATTTCTCCAAATATTGCGCAGGTTTGTTCCACCTTATAAGAAGTATCTTGTATGGTCGGTGGTCTTCAATATCCTGTCTGCTTTACTGAACATCTTCTCGTTTGCAGCACTCATTCCGTTGCTCCAGATACTGTTTAAAGTAAACACAGGAGCGAAGGCAACCCATGTAATGGCATTGAGCGACGGTTCTTTGAAAGATGTCTTGGCTAACAATGCCGACTACTACACGCAGATGTTCATCGCAGATTGGGGACCAACGACGACATTGCTCATCATTGGACTCATAATGGGCTTTATGACTTTCCTGAAAACGGGTGCCTATTTCCTGTCTTCAGCTTCTATCATTCCTGTCAGAACGGGCGTCGTTTGCGACATTCGTAACCAACTATACAAAAAGATAACGTCGCTTTCGCTTAGCTTTTTCAGCGAAGAACGAAAGGGAGATATTATTGCTAGAATGAGCGGCGACGTGCAAGAAGTGGACTCTTCTGTTATGTCTTCGCTCGATTTGCTGTTTAAGAACCCTATTCTTGTACTGATTTACTTCATTACTTTGATGGTTATTTCGTGGCAACTGACGATTTTCACCCTACTTTTCGTTCCACTCTTCGCATCGTTTATGGGCATTGTGGGCAGGAAATTAAAGCAAAGCAGCATTACGGCACAAGCCCTTTGGAGCGATACGATGAGTCAGGTAGAAGAGACTTTGGGCGGTTTGCGCATCATCAAGGCTTTCTGTGCAGAGGCTATAATGAATCAAAGGTTTCATAAAATAAACTCTATGTACCGCAACGACATAATGCGCGTGAACATTCGACAGCAGATGGCGCACCCCATGAGCGAGTTTCTTGGCACCATTATGATTATCGTTGTGCTGTGGTTTGGCGGTACGCTCGTATTAGGAGAGTCTCCCGTCATAAGCGGTCCAACCTTTATATACTATCTTGTTATTCTGTATAGCATTCTCAATCCGCTGAAAGAAATATCGAAAGCAGGCTACAGTATTGCGAAAGGTTTGGCTTCAATGGAACGAATCGACAAGATATTGATGGCAGAAAACACCATTAAAGAAGTGGAACAACCCAAACATATTGAGGCTTTCAACCGCCAAATAGAGTTCCGTAACGTCAGTTTTGCATACGATACGATTATAAAAGAAGACGGAACAACAGAGCCAAAGTGGGTTTTGCGTAACATTAATTTGATTATTCCCAAAGGCAAAACCATTGCACTTGTTGGACAAAGTGGTAGCGGAAAGTCTACATTGCTCGACCTTATTCCTCGCTATTACGATGTGCAAGAAGGCGAAATACTGATTGACGGTATCAATATAAAAGAACTCGGGCTGCACGATTTGCGCCACCTTATCGGCAATGTGAACCAAGAAGCCATTCTTTTTAACGATACATTCAAGAACAACATCTCTTTCGGAGTGGCGGCTGATGACAACGGAATCGTTGAGGCTGCGAAGATTGCAAACGCCCACGACTTTATCTCGCAGACCGAAAAAGGCTACGAAACAAACATTGGCGACCGTGGTGGCAGACTGTCTGGCGGACAACGGCAGCGTGTCAGCATTGCCCGCGCCATTCTAAAGAACCCCCCTATCCTTATTCTTGACGAGGCAACGTCGGCTCTCGACACCGAAAGCGAACGCCTGGTGCAAGATGCGCTCTACAAATTGATGAAGACGCGCACGACAATTGCAGTGGCACACCGCCTTTCAACCATTAAGAACTCCGACGAAATATGCGTCATGCACGAAGGAGAAATCGTGGAAAGAGGTACACACGACGAGTTAATGCAGCTCAACGGATATTACAAGAAGCTGCACGATATGCAAGAAATATAATGAATCAATGATAAGATTTGATTGATATATGATTGATACGATTGACTTTGAAGACTACATTGATACGCTCATTGCAGACAAAGAATCTGAAGAAATAGAATTTAAGAGCGCAAAAGGTGGTTTCCCGAGAAGCTTCTGGGAGACTTACTCTGCCTTTGCAAACACTGAAGGAGGGACAATCGTATTAGGAGTAAAAGAGAAAAACGGTAGTTTTAGTTCTGATAACTTAACAGAAGAGACCGTTGTCAAATATAAGAAAGTTTTCTGGGATAATGTAAACAATCCTAACACAATAAGCAGATGTTTGTTGAAGAATAGTGATGTAAAGACTATTAAATATCAAGATAGTTGGTTGTTGCTATTCTATATACCAATGGCTGATAGAACAGAACGCCCAGTCTACAGGACGCAAAATGCAAAAAATGGTACTTATAAGCGTGGTTACGAGGGCGATTATCTATGTGCATCTAACGAAGTAAATCGTATGTTTGCTGATGCAGACATTACAACGCCTCCTGATAGTCGCATTCTTACAGGTTTCTCAATGGACGATATAGATAACGAAAGTATGCAACAATATCGCCAATTATTTAATCTTTCAAACCCCAATCACCCTTGGAACGTACTAACCGATTTTGAGTTCCTACGTAAATTAGGAGGATATCGCACAGACAGAAAGACAGGAAAAGAGGGTTTTACATTGGCTGGAATATTGATGCTTGGGAAAACACATGCGATAACAGACAATGAATGTGTACCTAACTTCTTTTTGGACTACCGTCATTATGATGATGAACAGACACTAAAAGGACGCTGGATAGACAGGGTGTATCCTGACGGAACATGGGAAGCAAATCTCTTTCAGTTCTATAGACGCATTGCCCCAAAGCTCTATAAATTTGTTCCTGCACCTTTTGTGTTGTCAGGCGATACAAGAATTGATGAAAGCGAAGCACAAGTATCACTTCGTGAGGCTTTTATAAACAGTCTCATACATGCCGATTATAGTGTGAATGCGAGTTTATCAATCCTTAAATACTCTAATCAAATTGTGTTCTCGAACCCTGGAACACTGCTGATTTCAAGGCAACAATATTATAAGGGTGGTGAAAGTGTATGCCGGAACAAGGCTCTACAAACCATGTTTATGATGTTAGGTAAAGCCGAGAAAGCTGGCAGTGGCGTTGATAAAATACTGAAGGGTTGGGAAAAACAATACTGGAAGAAGCCTTCTCTATCCTTTAAATACCAACCGGACAAGGTAGAATTGTCCATGAGTATTGAGTCGTTATTATCTAATGATATCCGAATGGGTTTAATAAAGTTATTTGGTGAGAAGATAAACGGTTTAGATTATCAAGCATTAATAACATTGGCTACAGCTTATTCACAATCAGAAATTAGCAATGAGACTATTCGTCCTTTGCTTACAATACACAGAATAAGTGTTACTATCTTACTAAAACAATTATGTGAACATGGCTTTTTAGTAGCAACAGGTAGAGGGCGTGGTACAAAGTATCATTTAAACAGACAAGAAGCGAGTGCTGATATTGCAAGTTTAGACGCTAATATTGCAAGTACAAAAGCTAATATTGCAAGTACAGATGCTAATATTGCAAGCTCAAAACAAATAAAAATAGGAAAGCGTACAAAGCCAGAAATCTTATTTAAAGCAATTGCAGAAGTTTGTTCCGAATACGTAACACTCGAAGAGATTGCAACAAAGACAGGTCGTAGCACAGGATATTTAAAAGATAGAATTATACCAGAAATGCTCCGTCTGCATATAATTGAGCGATTGTTCCCGGAAGCTCCAACGAACCCTCATCAAAAATATAGAAGGATATAAGTATGTTAAACAATAGGAAAATGGCATTAAAAGCTTTGCAACCATTGTTCTCTTTGGTTGCAAATGTTGTGTTGGCATATTTGGTTTACTTTGTTGCCCGCGTGGCTTATCTGCTTGAAAACTATTCTTTCTTTAAAGAAGGGTTAAGTTTTGGGCATTTGATAAGAATGTTCCGAGGCGGCTTAATGTTCGACACCACAGCCCTTGTGTACAGCAACGCACTCTACATTCTGCTGATGCTGTTCCCACTTTGGCTAAAAGAAACAGACGCTTATCATCGTTTCTGCCGTTGGTTGTTCATCATCGTGAATGCCATTGGCTTGTTCTTAAACCTCTGCGACGCCGTCTACTTCCCCTTTACACTGCGCCGAACCACAACAAGCGTATTCCGAGAGTTCGACAACGAGAATAACTTAGGAGGCATTTTCACCACAGAAGTTTTAAACCATTGGTATTTCGTTCTGCTTTTCATAGTCGTAACGTGGGGTATGTACAAGTTTTACAGAATTCCAAAGAGCAACGCTTCCGACTTCAATACACCTCAAAAGAAGTGGCAGTTTGCAGGAATCAACTTCCTATCGTTGGCACTTGCCGCTGTCATTTGTGTGGGCGGAGCACGTGGCGGACTGCAAAGCGGAGTGCGTCCTATTACGATTAGCAATGCCAACGAATATGTGAAACGCCCCATCGAGTGCGCTTTGGTGTTGAATACGCCTTTCGCACTGATGCGAACCATCGGCAAAAGCATTTTCAAAGTGCCCGAAACCTTTGCTTCTCTCGATGCATCTGCAAAGTTTTTCAACCCCATTCATACACCCAATGCGGAAGTAAAAGCCAACAAAAAGAATGTTGTCATACTGATTGTTGAAAGTTTTGGACGCGAATATATCGGTGCTTACAACACACAACTCGAAGGCGGACACTACAAAGGCTATACGCCAAACGTAGATAAACTTATCAAGGAAAGCACCGTTTTTGAGTATTCGTATGCCAACGGGCACAAGAGCATCGACGGAATGCCTTCTTCCTTGTGCGGCATTCCGATGTTCATAGAACCTTTCATACTGACTCCCGCCTCTATGAACGACTACACAGGCATTCCCGGACATCTTTCAAAGTGGGGCTATCAAACAGCTTTCTTCCACGGAGCCAACCGCGGCTCAATGGGTTTCCTTGCCTTTGCCAACAAGATAGGCTTTCAAAAATACTATGGCAGACAGGATTATGCGCAGGACAAACGCTTCGGAGGCGATGCCGACTTCGATGGAAACTGGGGCATTTGGGACGAACCTTTCCTGCAATACTATTGCGCAAAGATGGGCGAAATGAAGCAACCGTTTATGACGGCTTTGTTTACAGTCTCAAGTCATCACCCCTTTGTCGTGCCAGACAAATACAAAGACCAATTCAAAGAAGGGCAGCTGCCTATCCACAAGTGCATTCGTTACACCGATATGGCTATCGGCCGTTTCTTTGAAAGTGCCCGAAAGCAACCTTGGTTCAAGAATACCATCTTTATATTGGTAAGCGACCACACCAACCAAAGCAACCACCAACAATACAAAACCGACATTGGCGAGTTCAGCGCACCCTTCATTCTCTACGACCCATCGGGCGAAATAAAACCCGGAAAGCGTGCCGGCATCGCACAGCAAACAGACATTATGCCGACCGTCTTTGGCATTTTAGGCTACAACAAGCCTTATCTTTCGTTTGGTTGCGACCTTCTCAACACGCCACCGCAGCAGACTTACGCGCTCAACTATATCAACGGAGTGTACCAATACACGAAGAACGGCTACACAATGCAGTTCGACGGCAACCGAGTAACAGGCATTTATAGTCTGAAAGACCTGCTTATGCAGCACAATCTCGTAGGCAAAGTACCCGAACAAGCACAGATGGAACGCGAATTAAAGGCAATTATTTATCAGTATATGTACCGTATGGTAAACAATAAACTTAGGTAAGCACTGTATTGATGGGGATTTTCCACAAGAAACCTATACTGTGTAAAGAAACATCATTAAACTCTATGGATTATATAAGAACAAGGCAGATAAAGTAATCTTTATCTGCCTTGTTCTTTTTAATAGCTTCTCTGATTTGTAAAGATAATTCGTTAGGAAAATGATAATTTCGATTTGACGTTGCGAAAGCGGCTGTTTTGCGCTGCAAAACCTACGCTTTTACCGTGCAAAACAGCCGCTTTTGGAACGCAAAACAATAGGTTTTGCAAAACGTTGATAGTGAGATTGTTATACAATGATTATGCTTGTGAAAAATATTTACATATATAAATGCTCTTGTTGGCGGATTTACAACGGTGCGTAAGCGTTTTATTGGCTCAACCAGTTTTACGTTTGCTGAGCACCAAAATAAGCACAGCGACAATGATAAGCACAAAGCCAACAACGATAGGAAGTGTGAGCGGTTCGCCGAAAAGAAGTATGCCCACGCACATAGCTGTCATAGGTTCGAATACTCCAAGCACAGCTGCCATGGTGCTGCTTATCTGCTTTAGTGAGATAATAAGCGTTACGTTACTTATGGCAGTGGGTACCAAACCCAATAAAAACAAATTGATGAACTGACTATGAGTTTCTATCGGGTCGATACGCCCTCGTGTAAAGGTGCCATAGAGTGCCAGAATGAGCATCGCAAAGAAAAATATGTAGAATGTAAGCTTGAGCGATGGCATCTTACGGATACGCATTCGGGGGAAGGCTACCATATAAACGGCATAGAGAAAACCCGAAGCAAGGAGCAAGAACAAACCTGTAAAGCCCTCCATGCCGCCTCCACCATCGAGTATTCCCGAAAGAAAGAACACGCCAGCAACCGCTATGGCAATGGAGATAGCTGTAGTTGCCGATAGTCGTTCGTGCAGAAACACCACCGAGAGCAGGCAAGTCCATACAGGATAAGAGAATAATAGCGTGGTGGCAATACCACTTGCCATGTAGTTATAGCCCTCGATAAGGGTGATAGACGATGCCGCATACACAGAAGAAAGAAACAATATGCGCAAGAAATCGCCAAAAGCAAGCCACATTCGGGTGCGGTGAAACATAAGCATACCTAACATAGCGAGGCAGCCAAAGGCGTAACGATAAATCAAAACGGACGTAGAGTGCATACCCGTGGCAAGCACAGGGACAGCGAACAGAGGGATTAGTCCAAACGTAATGCCCGAGATACTGGCATTGAAAAAACCTTTTATTGTAGACGACATCTAATGATCTGTTATAATGGAGATACGCGGCAGTTTGCCATAGTGCCTTCGTCTTTGCGTAGCACTGATTTTTCACTCCTTAATGGTGCGTGTATGCTATTTTACTTTTTGTGTATATCGTAAGCCAACATCTGCCTATAGGTTGTGTCAGGCATTGGGATAAGTGTTAGAAATGCTCGATAATATTGTATCTTTGCAGCACTTTGCGTGTGCAAAGTTACGAAGATGCTTTGCAATAACCTTGAAACGAGTGGCTGATTTTGGTATTATTAACGGCAAAGAAGCAGAATAAGGTGAAGAAAAACAGAAAAAATAGAGCTTACAAAGATAAATAATAGAATTTATGAAAATAAAATAAGGTTATATCAAAGCAAATAAGTACATTTGCAGTCGTATACTTTTGTTTGACAACGTACAAGGTAAGCGCGCCTATGCATACGTATTAACAAACAGAAAAACAGATGAATATCAAGAACAAAATACTTTACGGAATAGCATACGGCTTTTGGTTTATCCTCTCGCTGTTGCCATTTCGTTTTCTTTTTTTATTGTCCGACTGCCTCTACTTCCTTGTTTCAAAGGTGGTGAAATATCGCCATAAGGTTATTTGGAAGAACCTGAAAGAGAGTTTTCCCGATAAAACAGAAGCCGAATTGCGTACCATTGAAAAAGGCTTTTACCATTGGTTCTGCGACTATATCGTAGAAACCATCAAACTGATGACGATGTCGCCCAGTACACTGCGCAAGCGAATGAAGTTCACGGGTATGGAAAAGTTCAACGAAGTGCTGGGCAATGGCGGCTCGTGTGCCGTGTACTTGGGGCACTATTGCAACTGGGAATGGATAACCTCGCTGCCCTATTGGCTTCCCGAACACGTGCAATGCTGCGAACTCTACCACCCTTTGGAGAACGAACCTATGGACCATTTGTTCAAGAAAGTGCGCGAAAGGCAGAATGCTCTCTGCATTCCGATGCAGGAATCGCTACGCAAAATCATCGGTTTCAAGCGCAACAGCAAGTCGATTGTCGTAGGTTACATTGCCGACCAGACGCCGCTTTGGTGGAACATACACCATTGGATAGACTTTCTTCACCACGATACGCCTGTGCTTACAGGTGCCGAACGCATCGTCCGCCACACCAATCAAGTCTGCTTCTACGGCTATATGCGCCGCCCCAAGCGTGGCTACTATGAGTGCGAAATGCAGCTTATGACCGAAATACCTACCGAAGCTGCCGAGTTTGAGATTACCGACACTTACTTCCGAATGCTCGAAAAGAACATAATAAACGCTCCTGCCTACTATCTTTGGAGCCATAATCGTTGGAAGCGGACCCGCGAAGAGTTCAACGAAAAGTGGGAAGTAGTAGACGGAAAAGTACTGAAGAAGAAACAAACAGATTAATTCAACATCGCTTTTATAAACAATGGACATACCACAAATTAAGGATAAGAACCGCATTAGTTTGGAAGAGACCAGAGAAATGCAACGTATCATCTTGGGAATACTGGAGGCAATCGATAAGGTTTGCCGCAAGCACAACCTGCAATACTTCATGATTGCAGGCACAATGCTCGGAGCGGTACGTCACCACGGCTTCATTCCGTGGGACGACGATGCCGACGTAGCCCTTCCACGCCACGACTACGAGGTGCTGTTGGCACACGCCAACGAATGGCTGCCCGAAGAATACGAACTTGTGGACTACGAAAAGGATAGTCATTATCCTTACCAGTTCGCGCGCATACAAGACAAGCGCACCACCTACATACTGCGACGCAGCTTCAATTTTTTAGGTGGCATTCCCGTAGACGTGTTCCCTATCGACGGAATAACCGAGAACCGACTTGCTCGTAAGTATCATTACATGCGCTACAACTTCGTAAACAAACTGCTTTACTACTCGCAGCGCGACCCTTACAAGCACGGCAAAGGCATTTCCTGCCTGTTCTACAAAACCCTGCAAAAGATACTTTCACCACAGAAAATACATCGGGTACTCACAAAAATACAGTCGGAATACTCGTATTCGGATAGCAAATTGGCAGCCGACCACGACAATCGCCCAGAACGAGGCATACTCCCCAAGGAAGTCTATGGTACGCCTACGCCTATCATGTTCGAAGGCGTAGAGCTTATGGGAGTAGCCCAACCCGATGCCTACCTTTCTTATTGCTATGGCAACTATATGGAAATGCCCAAGGAAATACCGCCACAGAATTTCCGCTACATGGATATGAAGTCGCCCTACAAAGACTACAAAGGCTCTGTTTCGATGAAGAAGCAGTGAAATTCAAGCCTTCTCTGCCGTAAGGGCGATACGATTGGCAACGATACTGATTAGGTCGTAGAGCCTGAATACCTTGCAGAAAGAAGTACATCGGGGCATACCGTGTAGTTCTGCATTATGTATTGAACAAAAAATCAGCCGACTGATTCTTTATAATCAGTCGGCTGATTTAATGAAATATGCCCGACCATATCGGTACACAGCCATCAAATTGTTTCCATCTACTTACCCATTATCCAACCTGGCTGCCTGGTTTCACTTTGCCAAGTGTGGTGGTTACGCTGAGCGAACCATCGAAGTTTACGGCAGAAAGTATCATGCCTTGGCTCTCTATGCCCATCATCTTGCGTGGAGGGAAGTTGGCAATGAAAAGCACATCTTTGCCCGTGAGCTGTTCAGGCTCGTAGTAAGCAGCAATACCACTTAGGATTGTGCGCTCCGTTCCCGTACCGTCGTCGATGGTAAACTTCAGAAGTTTCTTGCTCTTCTTCACCTTTTCGCAGTGCAGAATGTGCCCGACGCGAATGTCGAGCTTCTCAAAGTCATCGAACGAAACTTCATTTTTAATAGGTTCTGCCACATAGCTGGCTGCTTCGTTTGCCTTTTTCGTTTCCTCGAGTTTCTTGAGTTGGGCGTCGATAGCCTCGTCTTCAATCTTCTCGAACAGCAAGTGTGGCTTGTTCAGCTTATGCCCTGCCGGAAGAATATCGGTGCTGCCGAGCTGTGTCCAGTCGTATTCTGAGAGATTAATCATATTGCGCAGCTCCTTGCTACTGAAAGGAAGGAACGGCTCGAATGCGATGCTGAGGTTCGCTACTAATTGGAGCGAGATGTACAAGATGGTTTCCACACGCTTCGGGTCGGTCTTCCAGACCTTCCATGGCTCGCATTCGGTAATGTAGCGGTTGCCTATTCGTGCCAAGTTCATAGCCTCTTTCTGCGCTTCGCGGAACTTAAACGCATCGAGATAGCTCTCCACTTTCTCCTTCACATCTTTAAATTCCTGAATGGTTTCACGGTCTACTGCAAGCAATTCGCCACACGCAGGCACTACACTGTCCCAGTATTTCTGTGTCAGTTGCAACGCTCTGTTCACGAAGTTGCCGTACACTGCCACTAATTCGCTGTTGTTGCGCTCTTGGAAATCCTTCCAAGTAAAGTTGTTGTCCTTGGTTTCCGGCGCATTGGCGGTAAGCACATAGCGCAGCACATCTTGCTTGTTGGGGAAGTCTGCCAAGTATTCGTGCAACCACACAGCCCAGTTGCGACTTGTTGAAATCTTGTCGTTCTCAAGGTTCAGGAACTCGTTTGAGGGTACGTTGTCGGGCAAGATGTAGCCGCCGTGCGCCTTCAGCATACTTGGGAAGATAAGGCAATGGAACACGATATTGTCTTTTCCGATGAAGTGGACAAGGCGTGTTTCAGGGTCTTGCCACCACTTTTGCCAGCTGCCGAACTGTTCCGGCTTGCTGTCGCAAAGCTCTTTGGTGTTTGAAATGTAGCCGATGGGCGCATCGAACCACACGTAAAGCACTTTTCCTTCCGCTCCTTCGACAGGCACGGGTATGCCCCAGTCCAGGTCGCGCGTCATGGCACGCGGCTGTAAATCCATGTCGAGCCAGCTCTTGCACTGTCCGTAGACATTCGGACGCCACTCTTTGTGGTCGTTCAAAATCCATTGTTTCAGCCATTCCTGATAGTCGTTCAGTGGCAGATACCAGTTTTTGGTTTTCTTTACTACAGGCTTTGAGCCAGAGATTGTGGAATGCGGATTGATTAATTCCATCGGGCTGAGGTCGCTGCCGCACTTCTCGCACTGGTCGCCATAAGCATGCTCGTTGTGGCAGTGCGGACATTCGCCCACCACATAGCGGTCTGCCAAGAACTGCTTAGCTTCTTCGTCGTAGAGTTGTTCGCTTTCTTTCTCTATCAGTCTGCCGTCATCGTAGAGCTTACGGAAGAAGTCGGAGGCAAACTTATGATGGGTTTCGCTCGTGGTACGGCTATAGATATCGAACGAAATACCAAACTCTTTGAACGAGTCTTTTATCAGTTTGTGATAACGGTCGCACACAGCTTGCGGAGTTATACCCTCTTTCTTGGCACGCAAGGTGATAGGAACACCGTGCTCGTCGCTGCCGCCGATGAAGACGACATCTTCTTTTTTCAGTCGCAGATAGCGTGCATAAATATCTGCAGGGACGTACACTCCTGCAAGGTGTCCTATATGAACGCCACCGTTTGCATACGGCAAGGCAGCCGTAACGGTGGTTCGCTTGAATTTCTTCTCTCCCATAAATTAATTGTTTGTATCTTTTCGTCTGCAAAGTTACACCAAATTGGCGGAACTAACAAAGGTTATTGCATTCTTGCAGTCTACTGAACTCTTACCGTTTTCAAACCTTCGTTACAACCAATGGTACGATTGCCTTTCTTGTACACATCTTCGTTGCCAGGCATATCAAGCACAAAACCTGCTGCTTTTACCTGTGCTACAAGGTTGTCGTAGGCACCCTGATTGAATACTCCTATAATAACAGCGCCATCTTGAAAAGCTACATAGCTCGAAACTCCCTTTTGAAGAGGTTTCGGATAGTCTTCGTACTTGCCTGCAGTAAGTATTTTTGCAAGGCGGCAGTTCTTGTAATACATCTTCGAGAACTTATCGAGACGGTATATCTCATAGTTCTCCTTTAGCTTGTAGCCGTATTTCTTCGTTATGCTCGCTATCTTTTCAGGATTTTCAACCATGTCTATAGCTTCTGCAATGCTTATAAAATCCTTGCTTGCCTCTACCTTTTCTGTAGTAGTTACTGGCGTAGTCGTAGCCCCCACAGTGTTTGCAGACTTCTTAATTGTGCCACAGCTCGTTAATGTTAATGCCATTGTTATGATGGCAACAGTTATCCATTGTCTCTGTTTCATACTTTTCTTATTTCCGAATGGTCTATATATAATAAAGGTGCAAAGATACAATAATATTTTGTACTTGTAGCATAAAACGCCATATCTAAGCATGAATGTGTTATAAAACCATTACAAATAGTATTCGTTTAATGGCACAAGACATGCCAGATTGTCTACTAAGATATACATTTCATGGTGGAATAACGAAAAAGAGACATAAAGATATTGGTAAAGCAGAAAAGAAAATAGGTACAAACCATATCTGCGTTTAGTTTTTGAAAATCTAATTACCTACAATTAGGTAAATTAAGTAGAAAACAACAAAAGGATACACTCAATTCAACTATTTTTCATACATTTGCCTATCGAAGTTACATCTTAAAATAAATGTATTTATGAAAGAAAACAAAGTATTGACAAGCAGTTTGCCATCAGAATGCACCACTATTATTGTGGGACAAGATATGACAGCCGATGGCTCTATGATTGTGGCACGGTCGGAAGACTGGGACGCCATGGAAGCCAAGAACTATGAAATTTACGAGGACACCACCGAAGGAGCAACAGAATACGTAGCGAAAGACAGTCCGTTCCGTTGCGAACTTCCTAAAGAAGCTTTGGGCTATGGCGCATTGGCACCTTATTGCCTGCCCAACCACTGGGGAAGTGCTGGCTTCAACACGGCAGGCGTGGGCATGAGTGCTACAGAAAGTATATTCAGCAGCGATGCGGTGTTGAAGTTCGACCCACTCGTAGAGACGGGAGTTGCCGAAAATGCTGTATTCAATGTTGTATTGCCCTACGTTCGCACAGCGCGCGAAGGGATTGAACGGTTAGGCATGTTGATTGAGAAACATGGTATTGCCGAAGGGTTCGGTATAGGCTTTGTAGACAACAAGGAAATATGGTACTTGGAAACTGCATGCGGACACCGCTGGCTGGCTTGCCGTATGCCGAAGGACAAGTATTTTGTTACGGGCAACCAGAGCCGCTTCCGCGACTACGACCCGTTAGACTCAGAAAACTACATGGCATCTAACGACTTGCTGGAATTTGCCGAAAACTGCGGACTGTACGACCCCAAGAAAGGGAAATTCGATTTCCACGAGGTTTACGCACGCGACATAAAGCTCGACACTACCTACAACTATCCGCGTGTATGGGGATTGCAGAAGATGTTTTCGCCCGGCATAAAGAACGATGTTGCCAAGAACACGTTCCCTGTTTATGCAAAAGCTGAACAGCCCATCAGCATTGCAGACATGCGCCGCGCTTTCCGCTTCCACTACGATAACACGGAGCACGACCCTTATTTGCACAGCAATCCGAAAGAACCTTATCGTCCGGTATCTATCTTCCGCACCACCCAAACACACATCTTGCAGGTTCGTCCCGAACTTCCACAGGCTATTGGCTGTGTAAACTATGTGGCTATGGGAATGGCAGACCTCGGCTTGTTCCTCCCGCTCTATCAAGGCATAACCTCTTATCCTGAAGCATATATGAAAGGAACAAACGAATCGAGCGTGGATTCTGCCTACTGGAAATTCCGCAAGGTAATGACTTTAGGCATGGTGAACTACAACAAGTATGCACCCATTATAAAGGAAGCTTACCTGAAGTTTGAGGCAGAAACCGACCAACGGCAGTGCGAAATGGAAGAAGAATATCTGCGCATTTACAAGACACAGCCACTACGTGCCAAAGATATGCTGCAGGAATTTTCGGACAGCATACTTATAAAAGGTATGGAACTTGCCGACCGCCTGCAAGAAAAACTCTTCACTCAGCTGACAAAGGACATACAAGCCGAATATCTTTTCCACGGCGCATAAACCATATTGCAGCCAACAAGCTATATACAAAAAAGAGTGTATCGATGCCATTACTTCGATACACTCTTTCGTTATTGAGAGAGGGGACGGCAAATGTCAGACTCCATCATAATCCCCAACTGATCATTAGACCGTAACACCATCAAAATAGCAACGGAGTTACTCCAATCGTCGCAACGGAGTTACGGCAGTTGCCGCAACGGGGTTACGACAAACACAGTAACTACGTTGCGACAAACATCGCTGCGGAACATCGGTAAACACGGCTGTTTGCTGATGCCGTGGCATGAGCCCCCTTTGAGTGAAGAACGATGAGACTGGAAGCATATAGCCATTGGCAACCAGTCTTGAGCTTATAAAGAATACACCGAACAACCTCTGACAGGCTACTGTGGCAGATATATCCACGTTTTGCAACTGATGAATGAGGTAGAATTTCAATTTTTTATTGTATCTTTGCCCGGTAATTTGTATATGAGAGGAGTTGGAAGAATTATCCAGATTGGGTTCATTTCTATGGAGACAAAACTGATCATGGCTATAAGAATGGCAACGAAGCTGTTGAAGTTAATGAGCAGCAACAGCATGGGCAAAAGAAGCCTGACAAAGAAGTTTGTTTCATCAATGGTGAAATATTTGTTGTTTATTATCACAATGACGTGTTGCATATGCTGTAACTCATTCCGCAATGCCCCCACTGTCAAGATTCGATACTCTACGGAAAAGGACACACTGCTGAAATCCTTTGGTATTTCGTATATTGATTTAAAAGGAGACAAGATAATCCATATCAGTAAAAGAACAAGTTGTATTTTGCAGCCGCTTGAGACATCGAAAAAGGGAGAGACTAATTACTTTCGACTAAAATTAAACAAAGATGGAAATACTGCATATCAAATAGACAGTATTTTATCTGTCGGAGAAATCCAGTACAATCCGGGGAACACAGGGATCATCTTTCCCATTACTAAACATCAAAATGAAGGTGATTTCTCGACAGCAGGAGAGATTCAATATTTTAATACTGACGAGTTGCTGGCAGATTGTATAGAGAAGAATCTTGAAAATTCAGAGGCTGTTTGTTTTGACAATAAGGGATTGTTCTGTTTGTACATGAACGCAGATACTTTGTTCGCATACAATATTTCCACAAAAGAGAAGAAGTCTATTTTCGCTTTTGATAATCCTATGATGTATTCTGTAGAACTAAAATTAAAAAACAACATACTCACGTTAATATATTATCCTAACTTCGTTGAAGACTTCTCTGACTTTCATTCAGCAAAAGTTATAAATTTTGACTATCATGAATAATAAACCTCACGCAGATGTTCTTTGGCAACTTCTTTTATACCAGTCTACAGCAAAAGTCCCTCGTAAGTATAGTTTTCCATTAAATAGGTTACTCTCAGCATCTGTATATATTTTTGATAGTCTTCATTATAAACTGCGCCTTGAAGTGTCAGCTGTCCGCTATTGCTGGAAGTGTGAGTATAATTCGTTCCATAGCCAGCGAGAATTTCTTACTTATAATTGAATGTCCACTCAGGAAAGCATTATATTTATTTTTTTGATATTGGGAATATTCCGCAGGGTTATTGCCTACAAAGGTTTTGAAATAAAGATATATTTAAGTCCGACATAGAGATTATGATTATAAGGAGTGCTTCCCTTTCTCTTTATGTTGCTTGTCAAGTCTGTAACTTTCCCCTTAATATCATGTTTTGTCCAAGAGCTTTTTGCCTCCTGCTTGATTATTTACCTATTCTCCAACATTTGCCACACGAGCTATTCGGTATATGGGAATAGTTCGTGTTTTCGCATCTTGTAATATGCAGCAAATTGTTTTATCCATCAATGCATGCGCTTAAATGTCTTGCCATCTCTACCTGAATAATATCACACCTTGACGGTACATAGATGTTTAAAAAATCTATAATTAATGTAAAGTAGAAGTTTTTTGTATATCTTTGCACTGTTCTTTTAAACTTAAAACAAAATGTATTTTATGAAAAAAATTTTATCACACGTGTTCGTTGCAGCTTTCTGCATGTTGAACACAATGCCAGCAATGGCTCAGATTAACCTTAAAAAGGCTGTCGGAGGTGCTGCAAAGGCAGTGAAAGCAGTAACTTTAACCGATGCCGACGTGGTAAATTACGTCAAGGAGTACATTGATTGGATGGACAAACACAATAAAGTTTGCCCCGAAAACAGTCCCTACACTATTCGTTTGAAGAAGCTTACAGCAGGCCTGACCGACGTCGAAGGAATTCCTTTGAACTTCAAAGTCTACCACGTTATTGATGTGAACGCCTTTGCTTGTGCCGACGGTAGCGTGCGCGTATTCTCTTCTTTGATGGACATTATGACCGACGAAGAACTGCTCGGCGTCATCGGACACGAGATTGGACACGTTGCCCACAAAGATTCAAAGAACGCATTCCGTACCGCTTTGCTTACTTCTGCTTTTAAAGATGGCATATCTTCAACCAACGGTAAGGCAGCCGCACTCACCGACTCACAGCTTGGCGAACTTGGCGAGGCACTGCTGAACGCTACATACTCACAGAAGCAAGAAAGCAATGCAGACGCTTATGGCTATGAATTCCTCAAGAAAAACGGCAAGAACCCTTGGGCTATCGCCTTGTCATTCGAGAAGCTGAAGAAACTCGAAGAGGACGCAGGCTACCAGAAAGACAGCAAATGGAAACGTATGTTCTCTTCGCACCCAGACCTTGACAAGCGCATCAAGACCATGAGTGCGCGTGCTACAAAGGACGGATTTGCTCGTCCAGAGAATAAAATGCCCGAGAAGCCAGCAGCACGGAAAGAGGTAAAGGGCAAGAAGAAATAAACTAAAATCCTATTACAATTGTTTTTATGAATAAGAAAACAACCACAATTCTTATGCTGATGCTATGTTTCGTGGCACAGTATGCAGAAGCTTTCAAGATTACTGCGAAGAAAGTTCAGCTTCCGGAAAACGACAATAACACTATATTCTGGATTATTGCAGTCGTTGTCGGCTTGGCAATCTTGCTTTGGCTATACAACAACAGTTCTAAAATCAAGAGTCTGTTCAGATTTTTTCGCGGCAATATCCAAATGGCAAAGGAAACCGATTTGACCGAAGACCAACAACGCAAGGTGCTTTTGAGCGGTGTTTTCTCAGCCCAGAAGTCTGCCCTTATGAATACCATAAAGACCGGAATGGACAGGGAAGAACGCCAGACAATGCTTGCAAAGGGTTGGGGAATTCCCAACAAGGAGTCGGCAATAGACACACTCAACTATCTGGAACACGCAGGTACACGCCGTTTCTTTCCGCAAGTTGCCGAGGCTTTGAAGCTCAAAAACAAGAAGGCTATACAGCAATATCTCGCCGATACCTTTCAAAATGAAGGTGATATACGCGCCTGTTGGGAGCAGGTTCAGTATGCTTTCGGGTCTATTGATTCTCTAATGAAGGAACAAATCATCAAAGACGAAGCCGACTTTGTACGTATCGGACCTGATGCTTGGGACGCCGGAAGATTAGTATTCATGGCAAGACTGTGCCGTGAACAAGATTATATCACCGACGAACAGATGTGGCAATATATCGATGCAGCCGACGAAATAGCCCACCGAACACTCACTTGTTGGGAAGACTTCGGCAAGAGTTACATCATCGGACGCTGTCTGTGGTGTGGCACTGCCAACTATTTTGAAGTTATGGCAGGTCATGCAAGGGATATGTATTCGAATCCGAAGAGTCCTTGGAAGAGCATTCGGTTTTAAAAATTAATCTTTATAAAATAATAGAATATGAAAAAGAGAACTATTTTTAGTGTAATGTTTATGTTGTGCCTTGTTGCGCAAGAGGCTTCTGCCTTCAGACTGCGCCTTAAAGTGCCTACGGGGTCTGACTCTGATGAAAGCAGTCCATACACTTGGATTATCTATGCGGTAATTGCTATTGCAGTCTTGGTTGGTCTCTACACCTACTTAAAGCAATTTAAAACCGTATTCCGCCACTTGGGGAGTAGCTTTAAAATGGACGCTAAAACTACTTTAAGCAGCGATCAACAACGTAAAGTACTTTTGGGCGCTGCCTATTATGTACAGGATAAGGTCTATATGAATAGTCTTAAGACTGGCATGACAAGCGAAGAACGCGAAGAAAGGCTTGACGATGCCTGGAATATATCCAACAACAAGAATGCCATGAACGTCTTGGGCGAACTTAAAGTAGAGTGCAAGAAAAGCTATTTCCCACAAATTGCCGAGGCGTTTAAGCTTAAAAACCAACAAGATATAGACAAATACCTTAACGATACATTTGTAAATCAGAGTGATCTATTGGCTTGTAGCAAACAGATAGAGCGTGCTTTCAAATCTATTGGAAACTTGGTTAAGTTAGGAATTGTACGCAACGAAGACGACTTTGTACGCATTGGCGATGCCGGTTGGGCTACAAGTCGTTTGGTCTATGTAGCACGTATGTGTCTCGAATCAAAGTTTATTAACGAAGCCGAGTTTTGGCAATTTGTTGATGTAGCCGACGAAATGGCACATCAGTCGCTCACTTCTTGGGAAGACTTCGGCAAGAGTTATATCATCGGACTTTGTCTTTGGGGTGCCAGCGGATATGAAGTAAAACATCAGGTTCGTGAAGTTAATAAGCTGCTTGAGGACCCGAAGAGTCCTTGGAAGACCTTCCCTTTCGGGAAATAAGGTTCAAACAACAAGCTGTAGTCCAATTTGAAGAATAAGAAAAAATAGGTATCCGAGCCTCGGATACCTATTTTTTGTTGTCCATATTCCTCTTTGTGATGACACAATTACCAAGGTTCCCACACTTACAATATACACTGTATGAATGTAGAAGAAATGTAATAATATCCTCTCAAAATAGTTTTTACACAACAACTTGTATATCAGCATATTACAAATCCGTCTGTTTTATGTCCTAAAAGTGCCTGTTTTACCGCGCAAAACCGACTCTTTTACCATGCGAAAACTACCCTTTTGCGAACTAAAACCGATACTGTTACATCTTTCCAACTTACTGTAGCCCACTACGCCTTCGTTATAAAGTCAATCAATCTGTTCGTACTCTAATGCCCGGTTTGGGTTAAATCAGCATCTTCCAGACTATGTCCAACCATATTATTACTATACCATTCTTCGTTTTTATTGTTCGTTTATGCCATAGAAAGACAGAAATTAATTCATAATAACCTTGAAATAATTTCCTTATCTGACTTATATTTACTATTTTTGCATTGCTTATAAAGCATACGAACAATTGTATTCGATAAAAGAAAGAAAAACTATGCAGGCAAAATATCACTACGCTGTACTCATACACGAACAGGCAAAGAAGTATGGAACAAAGCCCGTTATCACCTTCAGGAACTTCGGAAGCTTGGAATGGAAATCGGTTTCGTGGAACCAATTTTCCATGCGTGTAAAGCAGGTTTCGAATGCTTTGATTAACTTAGGACTGAAACCACAAGAGAGAATTGCCGTGTTTGCCCAGAACTGCATACAATATCTGTACACTGATTTCGGGGCGTACGGTGTTCGTGTCATCACCATTCCGTTCTACGCATCAAGTTCCGAACAGCAAATACAATACATGATACAAGACGCCAGCATTCGTTACGTCTTTGTAGGCGAACAGGAACAGTATAACAAAGCACACCGCGTACTCCCACTTTGCCCGTCGTTGGAACGCATTATCATCTTCGATCCGAGCGTACGCATAAGTTCTCACGACCCACATGCCATCTTCTTTGAAGACTTCCTGAAGCTTGGCGAAAAACTGCCACGCCAGTCTGAAGTGGAAAAACGCTGGGCAGAGGCAAGCGATAAAGATATTTGTAACATACTCTATACCAGCGGAACAACCGGCGAAAGCAAGGGCGTTATACTCACTCATGGCATGTACAATGCTGCCATGCTTGCCAACAGCTTGTGCGTTCCCCTTTCCGATAAGGACAGGTCAATTGACTTTCTGCCCTTCGCACACGTCTTCGAGCGTGCTTTCGCCTACTTAGTATTAGCCAACGGAGGCGAATTGATAGTGAACACGTACCCGAAAGAAATTCAAGACAGCATGCGAGAGACCCACCCAACCTGCATGGCGTCGGTGCCACGCTTCTGGGAAAAGGTATATATAGCGGTGAAAGAAAGAATTGAAAACGCAAGTGCAGTACAACGAAAGATATTCGAACATGCATTGGAGGTAGGGCGCAAGCACAACGTAACGTATCTCGGACGAGGCAAACGTCCCCCCCTGAGTCTGCAATTAGAGTACAAATTGCTGAACAAGACGGTTCTTGGGCTCGTTCGCAAGCAATTAGGGCTCACCAATCCGAACTTCTTTCCAACGGCAGGTGCATACGTTTCGCCCGAAGTAGAGACCTTTGTACACAGCATAGGACTCGACATGCTTGCGGGATATGGCCTCACCGAAAGTCTCGCCACCGTTAGTTGCGACCACCGCGGCGAGCCTTTTACAGTGGGGTCGGTGGGCAGACCCATCGAAGGATTGCAGATAAAGATTGGCGAGAACGACGAAATATTGCTGAAAGGTCCAACAATCACACCGGGATACTACCATCGCGAGCACATAAACGAAACGGCTTTCACCCCCGATGGCTTCTTCCGTACCGGAGATGCAGGCTATCTGAAAGATGGAGAACTGTATCTGAAAGAACGCATAAAAGACCTCTTTAAGACGTCGAACGGCAAATACATTGCTCCACAAATGATAGAAGGACTACTCTTGGTAGACAAGTTCATCGACCAGGTAGCCATTATTGCCGACCAGCGCAAATACGTTTCTGCACTCATTGTACCCGAATTCAGAGTCTTGGAGGAGTGGGCGAGAGACTTTAAGATAGACTACGACAGCCGAGAAACACTTTGCAACAACCTTCAAGTGAACAAGATGATGAAGGAGCGCATAGCTACGCTCTTGCAGTTGCTTGCCCCATACGAGCAAATAAAGCGGTTCACGCTGTTGCCCCACCACTTTTCGGCAGAGAATGGAGAACTGACAAACACGCTGAAGCTGCGCCGGCCAATAGTCTACAAGAACTATAAGGACGTTATAGACCGTATGTACGAAGAATAAGAAAACACTATCTAAAGACGGAAAAGGAAAGTGATTACAGCAGAACAACTGAAAGATGTGGTGGCACGCGTAGATGCCCTGCACCACTATTTAGGCATAGATAAAAAGAAAATAGAGTTCGAAGAAGAACAGCTTCGCACGCAGGCACCCGACTTCTGGGACGATGCCGACCGTGCAAGGGAGCAGATGAAGAAGGTCAAAGGCATAGAAAAATGGCTGAAAGGCTACGAAAATGTGAAATCGGAAGCCGAAGAACTGCAACTCGCATTCGACTTCTATAAAGACGAACTCGTTACCGAAGAAGAAGTAGACAACGACTATGCAAAGGTAATAACCGATATAGAGAACCTCGAACTGATGAATATGCTTCGCCAAGAAGAGGATTCCATGGAGTGCGTAATGAAGATTAATTCCGGCGCAGGGGGTACGGAGAGTCAGGACTGGGCATCTATGCTGATGCGAATGTATATGCGTTACGGCGAAGCACACGGCTACAAGGTTGCCATTTCTGACATTCAAGATGGCGACGAGGCAGGTATAAAGAGCGTAACCATGAAGTTTGAGGGCGGAGAATATGCCTACGGCTTCCTGAAAAGCGAGAACGGCGTACACCGTCTGGTGCGCGTCAGTCCTTTCAATGCACAGGGAAAGCGCATGACGAGCTTTGCCAGCGTGTTCGTTTCACCCCTTATCGACGATTCCATCGAAGTGTATGTAGACCCCGCACGCGTAAGTTGGGACACCTTTAGGTCGGGTGGTGCCGGTGGACAGAACGTGAACAAGGTAGAATCTGGCGTGCGCTTGCGTTATCAATACGAAGATCCCGACACGGGAGAACAGGAAGAAATCCTCATAGAAAACACGGAAACGCGCGACCAACCAAAGAATAGGGCGAAGGCAATGCAGCTTCTGAGGTCGCAGTTGTACGACCGTGCAATGAAAAAACGTATGGAGGCGCAAGCCAAGGTTGAGGCTTCGAAGAAGAAAATAGAATGGGGGAGCCAGATAAGAAGCTATGTCTTCGACGACCGTCGTGTGAAGGACCACCGTACAAACTACCAGACTTCCGATGTAGACGGTGTGATGGACGGCAAGATAGACGGCTTTATTAAGGCGTACTTAATGGAGTTTCCTGAAGAAGAAGAATAGAAAAGGTGAATTGAGAGAGACTTTCTCACCTTATTATATATAGTAACCTGCGAGAAGCCGAAAGGGCTTTTTGCGTAGAACAATATCACTATGAGCAACAAGAACAAATTGAGAAAGAAGGCACGCGAGGCACGGGAAGAGAAAGAAGCAAAGTCTGTTATCAAGTGGATTGCCATATCTCTCATGATATTAGCCCTCATCTTAATGGCGTGGGCAATGACTCTTACTGCATGATGAGCAGCGGATTGGAAATTGAACGCAAGTTTCTTGTCCATAAAAATATGGACTGGAAGAGTCAGGCGTACAGCGTCAGTCATGTCAGACAGGGATATTTTGCAGACATCAATACTGTTCGTGTACGCATTCGCGACAGCAAAGGCTATCTGACAATCAAGGGAAAATCGGTTGATGGTGGTCTTTCGCGTTACGAATTCGAGAAGGAAATAACCCTCGAAGAGGCGGAACAACTTCTTCGCTTGTGCGAAAAAGGAATTATAGACAAGCACCGCTATCTTGTGAAAAGTGGCAGACATGTCTTCGAAATCGATGAGTTTCATGGCGAGAACGAGGGGCTTGTAATGGCAGAAGTAGAGTTAGGCAGCATAACGGAGACCTTCGAGAAGCCCGACTTCATAGGAATGGAGGTAACGGGAGATGCCCGCTTTTACAATCGGCAGATGCGTTGCAACCCATTCAGTGCCTGGAAAGAAACCTTACCAGCAGAGTACCGATAATCAAAGCGATGGTACAACCTACCATGTCGGCAACAAAATCGAGCCATTCGCCACTTCTGTTCCCATTGGTACAATAGGCTTGCAGTAATTCTATTGCCCCTCCCAAGAGCGAAGGCAACAGCCAGACGCCCAGAAACATACCCTTTGGTGTTACAGATTTTTGGTTGTGAAAGTACTCGTGCGCCACAACCATGCCCAGTATGGTATATAAGCCGATGTGTGTCCACTTGTCTATGAGTGTAATACTACTTAATGGTGTCTCCGGAATAGGTATTAACGAAACGACCAAGATAAATATCGTCATGGCAATGACCATTGGAAACCTGCGCAATAACGAGAGCATTCTCTTCATAATTCTATACTATTTTACTGCAAAAATAACAATATTCTGGCATTCCAGTAGCGTTTCAACTGAATAATCTAAAAACAATTATATGTCATTCTATGGATTTTCGTGAATTCTTTTACCTGCAAAAGACGGATAGAAAGGCTATTGCCTTTCTGCTATGTCTTGCCATTGGCATCTTGGGAATCATGCTTTTATTAGGCAACAAGCACAGTAGCACATTGCTGAATGGTGCTGACAGCGCGGCAATTGCCACAGAAAAAGGAAGGAATACGACCAGGTACGAGTCTGGTTCGGAGCAGTACAGAATGGAGAACGAACGAAAAGTAGAGCTGTTTCCGTTCGATCCGAACACGGCAGACAGTCTACAGCTAAGTTGTTTAGGTCTTGCACCCTACCAAATACGCAATATCTACAAGTACAGAGCCAAGGGAGGCGTATTCCGTTCGCCCCAATCGTTTGCCAAAGTCTATGGTTTAACCCGCAAGCAATACCGGGCTTTGGAACCCTACATAACCATTGGCGACGACTATCAGCCTGCTTTCACGATGGAAACCATACGCAATTACGAGCGAGGGCGGGCAGAAGAACAGCGAAAACTGCACGAAGCCTACGAGGAGTACAAGAAGAACGATGCGTATAAACCCTACAAGAAATACGACAGGGATACCATTCGATATCCCATAAAGATTAAGTTGGGCGCACACATCAACCTTGCCCATGCCGATACAACGATGCTGAAGAAAGTTCCCGGCATTGGTTCTGGCTGGGCAAAAGCCATTGTAGCTTATGGAGAACGACTTGGCGGATACGTTGCGGTGGGACAACTGAGGGAGATAGAGGGCTTTCCGGTGGAGTCGTTGCCGTTCTTCGAGGTTCGCAACACACAAACCAAGCGTCTCAATCTGAATACCCTTTCGGTGTCGCAACTGCGTCGCCACCCATACATAAACTTCTATATGGCACGCCAGATAGTAGAATACAGACGATTAAAAGGCAGATTAAACAGTCTTTCACAACTTAGGCTGCTCAAGGAATTTCCGCCCGATGTAATCGAAAGGCTGCAACCTTACGTCTGCTTTTAAGCGTTTCGTCTCAGTGACTGCGAAATGGTTGTAAGGCTGCAGGAGGCATTTCATCACCCCCTCATACCTATTGACGTTTCAGCAGTGTTTCGGTCGCAATCTTGTTTTATGCCAATCGGTTCAGCAGGAAAAGGCTCTCTGTCAATTTCTAATGAACCAATTTGGGGCTATTTGTAGATAAGCGTCGTAAGTTTCTCCTCTGCAAACAAATCTTTCGCCACGTTTTGAATGTCAATTGCCGTAACCGCATCGATTTGCGCATAAAGATTAGTTATGTCTTTCTCCCAGCCATAATGTAAGAAACTCTTTCCAAAATCGAGCGCAAAGCTCTCCCGATTATCGCAGGCAATGCCTATTTGTCCTTTAATCTGGTGTTTTGCCCTATCAAGTTCCTCGGTCGAAAGCGGCTCCTGCATTATTTTGTCGAACTCCTGTCGCACCAACGATATACACTTGTCGGTGTCTTGTGGGTCGCAACCGAAATAAGTGCTCCACATTCCCATGGCACTGAACGATGCAAATGTACTTTCAACCGTATAAACCAGTCCATTCCGTTCGCGCAACGAAAGGTTTAAGCGGGTGCTCATGCCAGATCCACCAAGTATATTGTTCAATAAGTAGAGAGCAATACGGCGCTCATCGTGTACCGAATAGCCACGCGTGCCCATCATGACATGTGCTTGATGTGTCTTCTTGTCTACAACAATGTTCGATGTGCGATACATTGCTGCCGGCTTAACAAGCGTGTTTGTAGCGTCTTCGGTATAACCTATGCAAAGCGGATTGGAAGGAGCTATGTCTGCCGTATGCTGTTGCAAGAGTGCAACAATCCGTCTGAACTCCACATTTCCATAAACAAAGAATATGGCATTGTCGGGGCGATAATATTTGTTAGTAAACCGCTGTGCATCGTGCGAGGTGAATTGTCGCACCATTTCGCTCGTGCCCAGAATGCTGTGCCCTAACGGCAGGTTATTGAAAAGAAGATTTTCGAACTCGTCATAAATAAGCTCCGCCGGACTGTCGTTGTACGATTCTATCTCGTCGCATACGACTTCCACTTCCTTTTCTATTTCTTTCTGTGGATAAACGCTTCGGAAAACAATATCTGAAAGCAAGTCTACAGCCAGTGGAAAGTGCTCGCTGAGAATGGCAGAATGGTAAACTGTAGACGTCTTGGTGGTGTAGGCATTCAAATCGCCGCCTACATTTTCAAGGCATTTAATAATTTCCAAGCTATCTCGGTGCTGCGTTCCTTTAAACGTAGCGTGCTCGCAGAAATGAGCAATACCTTCTTCCGTTGGGGCTTCGCTGGCAGAGCCTACATTAATTTCGTAGCCACAATAAACCACTGGCGATGTAGATGGGAGGTGAATAATGCGCAACCCATTCGCCAAACGTGTTGTATTATATTTCATACGCTGCAAAATTAGTTATTTTCTTTTTGAAATCTGCCGAATTAGTACTACTTTTGCAAACCAACAAATAAATGATACGATATGATAGAAATAGCAAATAAGCTCTACTATGTAGGCGTAAACGACCGCAATAAGCAACTTTTCGAAGGTCTGTGGCCCTTGCCCCATGGAGTTAGTTACAATTCTTATCTCATCGACGATGAGAAAGTCGTACTGATAGACACAGTAGAAGTAGACTTCTTCGTGCAATTCATAGAGAACATTAGAGAAGTAATTGGCGACAGGAAGATAGATTATCTCGTTATCCATCACATGGAGCCAGACCATTCAAGCGGATTGGCACTTCTCAAACAGTATTATCCAGACATTAAAGTTATAGGAAACAAGAAGACATTCGACCTACTGTCTGGTTTTTATGGTATAAAAGAGAATACTATAGAAGTAAAGAATGGTGAAACAATGGAATTGGGAAAACATTCGTTACAATTCTTTATGACACCTATGGTACACTGGCCAGAAACAATGATGACTCTCTACAAAGGTGAGAGTTCTGCTCTCTTCTCTGGCGATGGCTTTGGCTGTTTTGGCGCATTGAATGGTGGAATTATTGACAAAAACATCAATACAGAGCCTTATTGGCTGGAAATGGTACGCTATTACTCTAACATTGTTGGTAAATACGGCACTCCTGTACAGAATGCACTGAAGAAACTTGCTGGTGTCAAGTTCGATTACATCTGCTCTACACACGGTCCGGTATGGCACGACAATGTGGAAAAGGTGGTTGCACTGTACGACAAGATGTCTAAATACGAAACAGAAGCAGGTCTTGTTATCTGTTACGGCACAATGTACGGCAACACCGAACGCATGGCTGAACAGATTGCGCGTTCAGCTTCAGCTGAGGGAGTGAAGAATATTGTGATGTACAACATTTCAAAGACTCCGCACAGCTATATTCTCCGCGATATCTTCCGTTATAAGGGCTTAATAGTTGGCGCACCAACCTATAACAATGGCTTGTACCATGAAATGGAAGTGTTGCTTTCTGAAATAGCCAATCACGACATTAAGAATCACTACATTGGTTGGTTCGGCTCTTACGGCTGGGCAAGTAGAGCCGTTACAGCTATTGGCGATTGGAACGAAACACGTGGACATTTCGAAAAAGTGGGTGAGCCTGTTGAAATGCGACAAGCCCTTACCGAAGAAACAAAAGCAGAATGCTGGCGATTGGGCAAAGAAATGGCAGCAAAATTGTTAGCTGATAAGGCTTAAACGAATGAGAATAAGTATAAACACTGCCAACACACAGTCGCAAGTTATAAGTGTCTTGCGTTTCCCGTTGGTAGTGTTGATACTTTTCATTCACTCTAATTTCCATGATATTAGTGCCAATTGGGACGTATTTTGGACAATCAATACAACTGGAATTGGTCCACAGTTGCCATCTCTGGGCGATGTCTTTGACATCATTTCTAATTCATTAGCAACACTGGCTAATCCGTTTTTCTTCTTCATCAGTGGTTCGTTATTCTTTAAAGAAGGCTTATTCTCTAAAGAATTGTATTTACATAAGCTACAACGACGTGCTTTCTCGTTACTTCTACCCTACATTCTATGGATTAGCACTTATCTCTTTCTTTTATCTGTGGCAGAGGGGATATTTCCAAACTGGACAGCTATTGTGCATAAACCCATAGAAAGTTTTAGCTTTACCGACTGGTTGTTTTGCTTTTGGGATATAAGTAAGATTGGTCCACAAGGCGGCATAGCTGCACCTTTAGTTATTCCGTTTTGGTACATACGAGACTTAATGGTGATTTGCCTTTTTACACCTATTATATATAAGGTACTGCACTGGCTTGCAAATAAACAAAAGGAGATATCAATACTGTTGTTTGTTGCTTTGCTTTATGCATCGCGTTGGGCTGAAAATCTACCGGGGGTAAGTGTTCAAGGACTGTTGTTCTTTTCTTTCGGAGCATTCTTTAGTATTAAACAAATAAAGTTTATAGATGTTATGCGTCCGCTAAAGTGGGGAGGTCTCTTCTTTGCTATATTTGCTTGGCAGATAAATTGTGCTAACTTAATGTATGCTGGATTGATAGTTTTCATAGTTTCTACAACTACACGCATTTTAGAGCGTCGCAAACAACAAAACAAACTTGCTTTTCCACTGCCACTTGTTCTAATCAATTCCACTTTCTTTGTGTTTGCCTTTCACTCTATTGTGTTGGGTGGCATTCTTACCATATTGAAGCACGGAATAGTAGTACCACACAACGAGCTCGAAGCATTCCTTATTTATATACTAAGCCCGGTTACAATGCTCACCGTGAGCGTGGGTGTATATTGGCTATTCTACAAAATTGTGCCCCGAATAGTTTCTATCTATTGTGGCGGAAGATAGACGGGGCGTCTTAATTTCTTTGTTAAAAATGTCCCATTCATTGGCAATATCCTACCATAAACGAACTTCAAACGTATAATACCGATTAACCATAAGTAGGTAGAGAGTGTCTAAGACATCGCTTCAAAAAAGAAGATATATCTTTCTCGGTCATTTCTTTATTCTTTCATTTACGAAAGAGAATCTCATAACCAAACTTTAGGAAGTTGGCTATTAGGGTTGTACATAGCACTTTACGCACTTTAATGGATTTATTCCACACTGCCAGACACCTAAACCCTACACTATACCTAACTTGCACTATTGAAAATACTAAATACGAGGTATTGCACAGCCATCTGTAAATACGTACTTTTGCACTCGTTACAACTAATTAGATATTTAAACACTATTATTTATGAAACTTAAATCACTGATGGCATTGACATGCCTCGCTGGGTTGCTGTGTGTATCGTGTTCAAAAAACGAAGACGGTCCTAAGTCTAAACCTGACCAACCACAAAATGCTCCTATCAAAAAGCTTTCGTTCATAACACAAGAGAAGACGCTTGAAGACTACGACAAGTGGGTGTACGTAAACTTAGAGACAGGCGAAACCGTTATGAAAGAAGATGTCAGCGGACAAGAGTGGCGGACATACTCTGAGGACGGTAAGCAGAAAGACCAATTCGGAAAGTACAATATAACCAAGACTGTAGAGGAAAGACCCTCCAATGCACCTGCAAAATGGCATTTAGCCTTCCACATCTATGATGTTAGGACCAACAATGGTGAAGGTTGCATGACCGATACTACAGATATAGAAACCATTAAATCGTTACCAACCAACGTAAAATGGGTGAGCGACATAAAGGCTTATCTTATCTACGACATGAAAGGAATGATGAAGAAACCAGTCGTAATGGGCTATATGAAGAACTACGTAAACATGGGACTCTACTACTGGATGCATAAAGTAAAGGGGACTATGGGCGAATATGCGCTCACAATGTCGAAGTCGAACCCAAAGAAGGCACCTGTATTCTTAGTACGGTTTAAGGACGGCAGTTACGCAATCATTCAGTTTACGAGCCTGAAAGACGCTACCGGAAGAAAGAAAGAAGTAAGCTTCAACTATAAGTTTATAAAGAAGAATTAATCTATAACATAAAAAAGGCACTGAGAAGTGTACACTTCTCTGCAATACTACATACACAGAGATACTCACCAGTATCTCTTGTGTTGCAGTGTGTCGTGCTTTATTACAAATTTATCAGTAACAATTATTAAAAACAAACAATGAAGAAACTATTACGTTTAACAGTGGCAGCCCTGATGCTTGCCACAGCTCAAGTAAGTACTGCGCAAATAAAAATGGCGCCTAACTATTTCAAAGCAGACCCTGCCATTTACAAATATCGCATGGCACAAGTTGTAGAATGGAAAGACACAGAAGACGAACAAATTACAAAGTACACCTACGACAAGCAGGGCTGTCTTGTCAAGGAAGAATACAAGAAAGGTGAAGGTCCGGCTATCTATGCCTACAACTACACCTACGACCAGCAAGGCTACATGATTCAGAAAGAAGAAGTAGCCTTAAAAACCAATAACAACGTTCCAATCGTGTCGTCAAGACATACCTTCAAGCGCAACGAGTACGGATACGTAACCGAATACACCCGTGCTACACACCACACTACGGAACCAGACGAAATAACATTGACCGAAGACGTTATAATGGATTTTGTCTACAACGACAAAATGCGCCTCGACCACGTAGATATTCGCCAGTTTGATTATCCTACTGACAAGATAGAAGAGAAGGTAGGACGCGTATGTAAGGTAGAATACAACGATGCCGGACTTGTCAGCTGCGTCAGTCAGATATACCCTGACAACAACGAATTGGTATGGAAAGAAGAATTTACGTACGACGAGAAAGGTCGCCGCATCTCTATCAAGAAAGTCCCTGGTCCCAATTACACATCGCAGCAAACATTAACATGGACGTGGCACTACGATGATGATGGCGATATAGACATACATTCAAGCAGCAATGGCTTTAGCAAAGAGTTTAAATACGACAAGGAAAAGCTCGCTTCTGAAACATTTATGCCACTCGAAGCAACCGAAGCAGAATGGGCACTCCAAGGTCCGCTCAACTGCACGCTCTTCAAGGAACTGCCAATGGAGAAGTATTTCAAGCACGCACCTGTCAGTGAAACTACCGAAGAGTCGGAAATAATCTACGAAGCTGTTGGCACACCCGACAACATTAGTAATGCTACCACTACACAGAAGCTGCTCAAGGCACAGGTTAACGGCAACAGACTCACCGTTGAGATGCCGGCAGAACTCGTAGGAAAGACTCTGAACATATTCAATGCTGCAGGAACATGTGCTGATAGTTATACTGCAAAACAAATGCAAACAACTATCGACCTTAGCAACTTCGCTCCCGGAATGTACATTTTAAGCATCGACAACCAGGCTGTGAAGTTCGTTAAGTAATCAACAAGTAGGTATCATAAATAAATTACCTACTTACATATAAACTTGTTACAACAGGTCGTTGAGCCTTCTCTCTGTTTCTAACCAGAAAGAACTCAGCGACCATTTTGTGTTTAAACAATTTTAATCCGAGTTTAATGCTTTCTCATCAGCACAGTAACTCATTGGCAACAGTATGACAATCGGAACGCAAAACAACCGCTTTTACCGTGTAAAACAATAGGTTTTACAACACGCTGATAACAAAGCAGTTACATAATAAGTGTACTTATGAAAAACATTTACGCTTTTGTTGTGCATCTTTCGCCTATCGTTTTACAACCAACGAGCGTTATATCAGCACCGTATCTTTGCGTTGATAGAAGTCGGCAGTAATGTTGGCGATGGCTTCCGACACGTCTTTGCTGACGTAAGAAAGGTTGCGCTGGCTCTGAATAGACTTGATGAAGGTGAGCAGTTCGTAGCGAATGCCCTCGCCATCGAGCTGGTAGAAGTAGCGTTTGTTGTCGCTTTGATTTTCCCGTCGCACCTCGAAATAGTCGGTTTTCCACCACGGAGCAGGCACGTAGATGTAGCCTTCTGTGCCCGAAATAACGAGTTCGCCTTCCGATTTTATGCCTTGTCCGACCTTCAACGATGCCACTGCGTGGGGATAAATGAACGATATTTTGGTGAAAGTATCGAAGTTTGGCGCATCGTCGATAAGGTGCGTGCAGATGGTTTTGTCGGTATAGTCGGTTCCTAACAGCTGCAAGATGGGCAGAAGTGCCGTAGGTGCCCATGCACAAAAACTGTTCCAAGTGTATCGTAGTGCCTCTTTATTCTCGGTATCGTAGTGCGAAAGGCTCGTGCAAGTGGCATCGATGGAATATATCTTGCCTATTTTTCCGCTCTTTGCAAGCAGGCAAAGGCGGTCGTATGCCATGGAATAAGCCGTTTTTATAGAGTCCATCAAGATTAATCCCTGCTCGTCTGCAATGCTGTTGAGCTCTTTCCACCCCTCGTTGTTGAGTGAAATGGGCGACTCGCATAGCACGTGCTTCCCGTGTAATAGGGCTTCTTTGATGTGTGTATAATGTTTTTCGGGGTGCGAAATAATGTAAACGGCATCTGAAACTTCGAGTAACGCGGCGTAATTGTCGGCAAAAAAGGGTACTATTTCGCGCAAATTGCCTAACTTTTGGTCGTTTTCGGTGTACACGCCACTAATGTTTATGCCATTGACATACTTGCTTTCGCGTGCAAACTTGGTTATAATAGACGACTCTCCCACCAGTCCGATGCGTATTTCGCGTAGGTCTGAGCGCAGTTCTGTACTGGAAATGCCTTTCGTTCGCTCGAGATAGACTACCTTACAATACTCTGATAGGTAGTCGAACTTGCCCCGCCAGTCTGAACCTACGGTGAAAATATCGACGTTCATACGCTTGATGTCGTCTATTTTCTGCCCTTCGTATTCCTCAATCACTATTTCGTCAGCCAAGCCAGTGGACTTAACGTTTTCTATTCGCTCCACCAACGATTGCTGAACGTTTATCTTTCCGCGTTCACGGTCGAAGGTATCGGCTGTTACACCCACTATCAAGTAGTCGCCCAAAGCCTTTGCCCGTTCCAATAAACGTACGTGTCCTTTGTGCAATAAGTCGTAAGTTCCATAGGTAATAACCTTCTTCATAGCTGTTTAAAGTTTGCCAATTTTATGTAATTCATCGAAGGCTGCCACGAGAGTAGAGTTGTTTTCGGGTGTCAGTGCACCAATATGACCTACTCGGAAGATGGTATCGCGCATATCGCCACCATTCGGACAAATCCAAATACCGTACTCGTCTTTCAACGTTTCAAATATACTGAACGCCGAATTGTTCAGCGGGTGCAACGATGTTACGGCATTTGAAGGCGATTTTGTGATAGGTTCCAAGGGCAGATGGGCTATTTTCTGGCGGAAGTCCATAGCCAAATTGCGTGTCCGTTCTATTTCGGCTGCAACACCGCCATTGCGTTTTATCTCTTTCAATCGGTAGTTAATTTGTCGCAATATACCCACAGCCGGGGTGAAAGGAGTCTGTCCGCGTTCGCCATTACGCAGTGCATCTTTCAGGTTTAAGTACATGCAGCGCACGTCGTTGCGCTCTACACGCTCGATAGCTCGTGGCGAAAGTACGATGACAGAGATACCCGGAGGACAGGCTAAGGCTTTCTGCGAGCCTGTAATCATAACGTCGGCACCCAATTGTTTCATGTCAAACTCGTCGGCAAGAAACGAACTTATGGCATCGACAAGCAGGAAAAGATGGTTGCGACGGCAGAATTTGCTGATTAAATCAATGTCGTAATGCACGCCCGTAGAGGTCTCGCCAACATTCACAAGAAAGGCTGTGTAGCCCTGACCATCGTACTGTTCGAGCATCTCGGCAGTGATTTGCTGCCCTGTTTTCATCTTTATTACAGTGTGTGGAATGGCATACAGTTCGCACAAGTCCACAAACCGTTGTCCGAAACTACCACCGTTTACCACCAATGCCTTGTCTTCAGTGGTGAGGAGGTTCATTACAGACGCCTCCATAGAAGCCGTACCCGAACCTGTTATGAATACCACACGAGCATCGTCGTCGGCTTTTGCAAACCTTTTCATTAGTATTTCGTTCTCTAACATCGTTGCAGAGAACTCTGAAGTACGGAAGTAAGGCACTTGTTCTGCACCTATTTCTCTTACTTTGTCAGCCGACATTACGGGTCCTATAGTGAAATTAAGCATACTCATAACTGCGTTATTATTATATAATGTGTGCAAAGTTACTGTTTTTTTTTCGCTTTGTCGGCTAATTAAACTATCTTTGCATAAAAACAAAAGTATAATGCGCATTTTACTATTTTGTGAGAACAAATATGCCGTAGATATTCTACAGCCTATCCAAACCGAAGCAGACAAAGAGGGCAACAACGATGTGCTGTGGTATGTACACCAAGAAAAGATACCCGAATTTCCGTTAAAAGACTGTGTGAAATGGACTAACAGCATACAGGAAAGTTTCGATTTCAGTCCGGAAGCCATTTATGTGCCGGGCAACATCGTACCTTATTACCTGCCGGGGGTGAAAATTCAGATATTCCACGGCTATGCTGCGGAGAAGAAAGACCACTGGGTGATACGCCGTTACTTCGATATTTATTGCACGCAAGGACCTTACTTTACAAGTCATTTCAAGGCTTTGGCAAAGAAATATGGCGACTTCTCGGTGGTGGAAACAGGCTGGACGCGCCAAGACTACATCTTTGCGCATCGCCACGACTTCGACAACGAGCGAACAGAACTGCTGCAAGAGCACGCTTGCGAACGCATTGTGGTCTACGCACCAACATTCTCTCCCAAGCTGACTTCCATTCCGTTTATCCTCGACGACCTGCGCAAGCTTGCCGATACACGCCCTGTTCTGATTATCATAAAGCTGCACCCACTGACCAAAACAGAATGGGTGGAAGCCTGCCGAGCACTTGCCGACAGCCACAAAAATATTATAATGGTAGGCGAATTTGCCCTTACAAAATATCTTTTGATGGCTGATGTGGTGGTGAGCGACACCTCTTCGGCAATCTACGAGGCACTCTTGATGGATAAACCAGTTATAACGCTCAATGCCATATCGAAAGATTTGTATTGGAAAAACATCACCGATGCTTCGCAACTGTGCGACGCTTACGACGATATATTTACGAATAAAGAGATTGCCGCCCTGCGCAAATGGGTGATAAACAACTACGACCCGTACCTCGATGGACTGTGTGCACACCGCATGTTAGACGCTGCACGCGATTTCATAGCGCACAACGGTGTGCCACGACAGCGCAAACTGAATCTCTGGCGTAAGTACACCAGCATTAAAACCTTTGGAAAAATAAAGCGATAAACGCTGCAATGCAATACGAAAAGATGGTATGATAGATGTGTAAAATGTGTAAACATTTTTTATTCGTATATATATTGCATAACTGTCTTATTATCAAGGTATAGTAAAACTCCTTATTTTATATTCTAAAGAGTCTGTTTCGTTCTCCGAAACAGACTCTTTTGTGTTGCAAAACAGACACTTTCGCAACATTAAAGTACAGTTATCACTTTTTAAAAGAATTATCTTTACAAAAGCAAAACACTTTCTGCATCTGCCTTAAGCAAGAAAAAGACTATTCACTCCCTCACTAAGTTTCTACTGAACCGAGATTTAATAACAGCTACAATTGAGAATTAAGAGGTAAATCCCAACACTATCGAAATGCCCATATAGGAGAAAAACAGAAGGAGAGAAGAACTTTCAATTTACTTTTATCAGATAACAAAAGTTTTATACCTGCTTTGCTATCTCCCTTAGCAAATCATTGCTAATAGCAAAAGACAATTGAGGAATCTTCTTACCATTCACGCTTGAGATAACTTTTGCACACCCAAATATAGCTCGAGTCAGCTTTGGGTCAGCTCTCAAAGCATCTGCATAAGGGCCACAAGCAAGAATAACGGTTTTAAAATGAGACCAAAATGAATTTGTAGCAATCATTAAGTCAAAACGATTTCTAATATTTTCTTCTATTTTTCTTCGTTCTTCGGCTGATAAGCGATGATTATTAAGTCTACACAACTCATTCAATTCTGTTATAAAACAATCTTTATAGAAATCTATGTGAGTGGTATTTACTGGGCTGTCAAGTTTTCCACGCTCTCTAATAAAATTGATTAGTTTCTGATATTTATACCACGTAGCAGATGTTCCACCCTTTCCTGAGATAACTTCTCCGTCTTTATTTCTTCTTTCAATTGCAAAACGTTGTCCGCTATAAGGCGCAAGAGGGTCAAATATTTTCCAATCCAAGATAGGATTATCTATCCAATTCTTAACATCTTCAACTTTAATTGACCAATCTCTGTTCTTCCATAAGTTGTAGTTCTGCGAATATTCGCACTTGTATGAATCGCTATTTTCATCAACAGCGCATTCTTTTCCGACAATCAATATCTCTGCATTTGGATTTCCCAAACCAACATAATGTTCGCCTTTTTTCCATAAAGGATTCTGCAAAAGGTCTTTAATTTTTTTTAAACATTCCATAGCTTATTCTTATTTGATGGTTATACTTTATTTTATCATTAAGGATTTTAGTTTCCTACAAAGATACAAAAAAAATGTGAAATTCAATAAAATAAATTCATCAATTATCCATTTATCATCAAAAAAAGCATCTTTTCAGGTTACCATTTTGGTATTCAGAACCGATATGGCAGGACTTACAAAAAAGCCAGACAGCAATTTTGGCTGTCTGGCTTTATGGTTTCTATATATAATATATAAGGTGTAGCTTATCGGAGCCACTGTTCCGGATTCAGCTTTTGAGTCTCTTTGTGAAGTTGGAACTGGAATATGCCGCCCGAGTCTACTGTTCCGAGCGTCTGCCCTGTACCAACTTGCTGACCTCTGCTGACACTAACGCTGCCCAAGTTCAGGTAAACGGAGATGTAAGCACCATGGCGCACCATTACAAGGGTGGAACCACCTACGTGCGAAACACTGGTTACTTCGCCTTTAAAGACACTGCGAACGGGAGTACCCGGTGAAGCCTTGATGGCAATTCCATTGCTGCTTAGCTTGACATGCGACAGTCCTGCCACGTTGTAAGTACCGAAACGCTTCACGATTGGTCCCGATACCGGGCGCGGCAACCTACCCTTATTGTTGGCAAAACTGCCCGTCATGGCACGGTCGGCAGACGAAAGGAGAGAACTGTTGTCGTTCGCTTTGCTGGCTGCAGCCTGCTCGCGAGCAGCACGTTCCCTATCGGCAACAGCCTTGCGTTCGGCAGCCATACGGTTGGCTTCGGCTTCGCGAGCTTGCTGGTTGGCACGTTCGCGCTCCATATTCTCCCTTGCTCGTGCCTGGTCTTCGGCACGTTTGGCTGCTGCAGCACGCTCTTCGGCACGCTTCAACTCGCGTGCTTTCTTTGCCGAAGCCTCAGCCTCGGCTGCACGCCGTGCAGCTTCTGCCTCCCTACGTGCCTGTTCGGCTCGCTCTTGAGCTGCTCTACGCTCACGTTCTAACTGTGCTGCTTTAGCGGCAGCTTCAGCTTTTGCCTTGGCTTCGCGTGCCTTGGCTTCGGCTATCCGGCGTGCATTTTCTTCAGCAGCACGCCGTGCTGCCTCTCGCTTACGGGCTAATTCTTCGGCTCGTTGCTTGGCTGCTGCAGCACGAGCAGCGGCTTGTGCACGCGCTTCTTCCATTGCACGCTCACGCGCTTTCCTTATTTCGATGGCAATCAGTCGGTCTATCTGTGCATTAATGGCTTGCTGTTTCTTCTGTCTGTCGGATATAACCGACTGCAAAACCTTTTGGTCGTTCTGCAAAGAAGCCACCACTTTCTGCTGTTCCACCTTCTTGTTCTCCATCTGAATGTGAACTTGGCGCCCTTTCACAAGGAGGTTACTCTTATGTCCACGCACATGTTCCAATTGGTTGTGCTTGTTGTCTACCTGCGCCTGCTTCTGCTTTAAGAGTTCGCCCTGTGCTCTTTGGTAAGCTGCATACTCCCTTACGAAACGAAGACGGCGATACATTTGCGTGAGCGTTTTGGCGGAGAAAATAAACATAATCTTGTCCTGAATGCTGCGGTGGCGTGCCATATAGCGCATAGAACGAATGAACCGGGAGCGTCGTTCTCCCAGTTGCGTTTCGAGAGAGCGTAGCTGTCCCTTTAAGATACCGATATTTCCATCAAGATGTTTTATGTCTGTTGAAATGGTATTAATTGTTTTTTGCTGGTGTCCAATCTCTGTATCGAGCGTTAAAATCTTCTGAAGGCGGTCGTCCACATCTTTCTGCTTTGCCTTAAGTTCGTGTTCGTTCTCGGTTATTTCCTTTTGTATTTGCTTGTTTTTTTGTTGCAAACCCTTTATTTCTTCGGTTGTAACATATTTTATTTGCTGCTTTTTGCCTTTCTGAGAACGCTTTTGTGGCAATGCCATACCCTTTTTATGCGCCATTCCTGCCTTAGCCTTTTGTTGCTGTCTGGTAGGTGTTTGTGTGGGCTGCTGCTTGTCTACCAGTTGTTTTTTTCCATGTTTGGTTGCAACTTGCTGCTTGTTGTCCAAATGCTTATCGGCTTGTTTCCTTGCAGAAACAAGCTTGGCAGGCTCTTTCTTTGTAGCCTTATTCTGTTTTATTTGCTGCTCTGTATTTTCCTTTTTAGCTGTTTTCTTTCTATGTTTCTGCGCATACGAACTTAGAAAACAAGTATTCAGTATTAATAATATAAATAATATCCGCTTCATTTAAAGTTGCATTAATTTACCCAAAATATCTTCCACGCTCACCTGTTCATACTTCGGCGATGGCGTTGTAAAGCTCTCCCAATCGGCATTATCGCCGAGTTTGTCAAATTCGAAGGTAGCAGTAACAACCTTTTGACCTCTTGCCAGGGGTGTCTTTATCGTTACTTTATGATAGTAAGGGAACATCTTTGAACCAAACTTCTTGAAGTCTTCGTAGTCCCAATTCAATGTTGAAACACCATGCTCAGCACTACTATACTTGGCTTCGGCTTCACGAATAAAACTTGTTGCTGGCTCTGCTATCCATTTATAGTTTATCTTTCCCCCATTCAAGGTAATAGAAACGCCCTTTTGAGACGCTGTCTGTGGTGCATTAAAATCGACATTGAATTGTGCTAAATTACGCTCTCCAACGCGTTGCTGACCAGGAATAAAGAGTTGATTCCAAAATAAAGATTGAAGAGAATAGAAGTTTATACCATTGTTTTTCAGGAAAGCGACATCGGTATATTTAGCTTTCACATATTGTTTATGTATTCTATCAAGAAACAATACGTAGTCTTTTGTAAATTCAATGCGTCCAACTTCACTGCGAATAATAGGAACAAGAAGTTGCAAACGAATTACTTCGTCTTTACGCATGCGCAAGATACCGGGTACAGTAATATCTTTCTTACCCGTGTTTACCGTAAATGTTAAGTCGGAAACAAGATTTTTCTGATAGAGCGCACCATCGGAAACCTTTTGCATAAACTGCATTTGTTGCTGTTTAAGAGAGGCTGATGATGTGGTTGAAGCAGCGCCTTGGGGGTATGAAGGCTTTACAACCGACCTATGAGTGCCGCAGTTCGTTAAAAACAAAATGGTGAACACGGCTATATATACATTCTTTATTTTCATTCTGGTATGTATTTCTGAAGTTCTATTTTCCTTTTTAGCGTGGCACTTTTATCGCCCAATTCCACAGCCTTTTGCCAGGCTTCTGATGCCTCTTTCTTCTTTCCGACATGGTAATATATGTCGCCGGCATGCTCGAACAATACGCCGCTGGGGGTGGTATCGTTCTTTATGGCTTGGTCTATATAGATATTGGCTTCCTCGTATCGCTCTTGCAGGAAGAGAATCCAAGCATAAGTGTCGAGGAAAGTAGGGTTTGCCGGCTCTTTCTTTATCGTTTTGTAGCTCATCTGCTCCGCCTTTTTAAGGTCGCTCTTCGTCAAACTTAAGTAGTAAGCATAGTTGTTCAGCGCTGCAAGGTTCTCCGGACGCCAGTGCAAACAGCTGTCGTAAGCCGCGAAAGCGTCCTTTTCGAGTCCCTTTTCGTGCAGAATGTCGCCCATGATAGCGTAAAAGTCTGATACGATATTTGGGTCGCTGTCCGGTTTTATCTGCGCTACGCCTTTCTTGAAGGTTTGCAATGCGGCATCGTTTTCCTTCTTCATGTATTGCGCAAAGCCCTCGAAATAGTAGAAAGCCATCTCTTCGGGGTTGTATTCGTGGGCAGGACGTGCAATGGCAATGACCTTGTCGTACTGTCCTGTGTCCCAAATGTTTTGTATCAGGGCTATGCGAGCACGCGAATTGTCGGGTTCTATGGCGATGGCTTGCTCGTAAACCTTGTTTATACTGTCTTCTGGCGCATGCTTTAAGTTAAGATAAGCTGCTTTCATAAGCACAATATCAGCATCTTCTTGTGGATACGAAAGAACACGATTGAATAGTTTTATTACTTCAAGACTGTCCTTGGCGCTGCTGTTTTGATTGTCCATAATAACCTGACGGAGCAGTGCCATCTTGGTTTCCTTCTCGGTTTTCTTCGACTCCAATAGCTTCTGCGTGAGTTCGTCTACCACTTTTTCGTTCTTTGCATCGCGATAATAATCAAGCAGGGACAGCTGTGCGGCAGCGTTGTCGGGGTCTTCTTTCAGCACAGTTTGGTATTCCTTATAAGCTTCTTTCTTTTTATTGTTCTGGAAAAGCCAATTGCCCAGCATTACACGATAGTTCAAATCCAATGGATTTTTCTGCACAAGGCGCATCAGTTCCGCCTGTGCTTTCCGCTTATCTCCCATCTGTTCGAAGATTTGCATCTTTGTCAGAGACAGCTGTTCGCTGCTTCCCAAAAGCGTTTCCATACGTTCTGTTACCTCTATCATCTTCTTATAGTCGTTCTGCGAACCATAAAGCTGATAGAGGATCTGCAGAACGTCCTCGCGAGTTTTGTTGTTTGCATAGAGTTTTTCGTATGCAGCCAACGCCTGTTCGTAATCATTCTGAGTGATATAGAACTGTCCTAATTTCTCTAAATACGTGGAATTATTGGGCGCAAGTTCAGCCGCTCTCTCGAAATTATAGCGTGCTGCCTTGTTGTTTTGCATTTCAACATAGTATCCTGCAAGTTCATAATACACCTCAGGAGCATTCGGATTGATGTCGCGGGCGTGGCGCAACAAGTCGAATGCTGCAGCTAAGTTGCCCATTTCTTGTTGCCGAATAGCTTCCAAAAAGAAATAGTTGTAGCGTGTTGTCTGGCTATTCGTCTGTGCTTTTGCCTGCAAGCCCATTGCAGCAAGCACTGCTACGAGCGTTGTTTTTACTATGAATTGTTTAAAAGAAAATATCAATCTATTATCCCTCCTGTATCAATTAGACTGTTCTTACTTTACTCCCGTATGTCCATAGCCACCTGCACCGCGTTCCGTTTCGTCGAGAATATCTACTTCAACAAACGCTGCTTGCTCATGACGGGCTATCACCATCTGTGCAATACGTTCGCCAGCGTTGATAATAAAGTCTTCGGCAGAGAAGTTAATCAGCAATACCATCAACTCGCCACGATAGTCTGCATCTACTGTTCCAGGCGTATTCAACACCGTTATCCCATATTTCAATGCCAAGCCGCTGCGTGGACGCACTTGCGCTTCGTAACCTTTGGGGAGCGCAATGTACAAGCCTGTGGGAATAAGGCGGCGTTCCATTGGCTTCAAAGTAATGGGAGTGTCTATATTTGCGCGCAAATCCATGCCTGCACTCTGTGTTGTTGCATATGTTGGTAAGGGCTGGATGCCCTTATTTATTACTTTTACTTGAACCATAATATAATTATAATAATGTGCAAAAATAATGAATTATACGCATATAGATGAATTTTAAGCCCTAAAAAAGGCTGAAATTAGCCAAATTTAAGTACTTTTGCGTAAGCGAATCTTTTTGATAATTATGATGAACTGGCAAAATCTTATCTCCAACAAACGACTCGGGCAGGAAGACCGACACGCTTTACGACACGACGATAGGTCGGAGTTTAAACGCGACAGCGACAGACTTATCTATTCAGCACCTTTCAGACGGCTGCAGAACAAGACACAAGTGTTTCCGCTACCAGGCAGTGTTTTTGTCCATAATCGCCTCACCCACTCGTTGGAAGTGGCATCGTTGGGCAAGTCTTTGGGCGACGACGTGGCACGAAAGCTCATAAAGAAACACCCCGAACTGCAAGGAACTCTTTTTGAAGAAATCGGCACAATCGTGCAGACTGCTTGCTATGCCCACGACATGGGTAATCCGCCGTTTGGTCATAGCGGAGAGAAAGCCATACAAGCCTTCTTCACCGAAGGCGCAGGGGCGTACTTAAAGGATAAAGTAAGTCCACGTTTTTGGGACGATATTACCCATTTCGAGGGAAATGCCAACGCTTTCCGCTTGCTCACCCATAGGTTTTTAGGACGTCGTGAAGGCGGTTTTGTGATGACTTACTCCACTTTGGCAAGCATCGTAAAGTACCCCTTGTCATCGTCTTTGGCAGGAAAGCACGGCAAATTCGGCTTTTTTGCATCGGAAGAAGATATATACAAGAAGATTGCCAACGAACTTGGAATTATCAGCAAGCAAGTTTCCGACAACGGAACAGCCTACGCTCGCCACCCATTGGTATATTTAGTGGAAGCCGCAGACGACATTTGCTACGAGATAATGGACATTGAAGATTCGCACAAACTTAAACTTCTGTCGTTTGAAGATACTTCCGAACTGCTGTTAGGGTTCTTCGACGAAGAAACAAAGAAGAGCATTCGCAATCGCATAGTAGAAGAAGGAGTTACCGACAGAAACGAGCAGGTGGTCTATTTCCGTGCCTGTGCCGTTGGTTTGCTCGAAGCAGCGTGCGTGAATGTCTTTGTTGAAAACGAGGAAGCCATACTCAACGGAACGTTTGAAGGTTCACTAATCGACCATATCCCAACGCTCCAGCGCAACAACTACAAGCACTGTTCAAAGGTTTCCATTGAGAAAATATACAGCAGCAAGACCGTGCTCGATGTGGAACTATCGGGTTATAAGATTATGGAAACGCTGATGGAAGCACTCATCAGTGCTGCAGTCGAACCGGAAAAGTTCCACAGCAAGCAGCTAATCCGCCGTTTCTCAAGTCAGTACGATATACGCAACCCACATCTCGAAGACCGTATTATGGCAGTAATCGACTACATCAGCGGTATGACAGATATATATGCACTCGACATTTATCAGAAAATAAACGGCATCAGCCTGCCGATAATCTAACATTCCGTACAGAAATGGAAAATCAATACAGAAAGACTTTCCCTGACTTGATGGTGAACAAGAAACTTGTTTACGTGCACGGCTTTATGTCGTCAGGGGCTACACACACTGCCAAAATACTGCAAGAGTATATGCCACAGTGCACAGTCATCGCCCCCGACCTACCTATTCACCCCGAGGAAGCAATGGAATTGCTACGGAAAATACAAGCCGACGACCGCCCCGACATCATTATTGGCACGTCAATGGGTGGTATGTACACCGAGATGCTGTATGGTACAGACCGCATTTGTGTGAATCCTGCTTTCCAAATGGGCTCTACCATAAGCGAAAGCAACATGCTTGGCAAGCAAGTGTACCAAAATCCACGCAAAGACGGCGTACAGGAGGTTATCGTAACAAAGGCATTGCAAAAGGAATACAAGGAAATGACAGAACGTTGCTTCTCTGCCGTAACGCCCGAAGAGCAAGAAAGGGTGTACGGATTGTTTGGCGACGCCGACCCCATTGTACACACTTTCGACCTATTCCACCAGCATTACCCGCAAGCAATCTACTTTCACGGCGAGCACCGCCTCATCGAAAAAGCCATATTTCACTACATTATGCCTGTCATTAGATGGATTGACGACAAGCAGGAAGGGCGCGAACGTAAAACCGTATTCATCGATTGGGAAACGCTGAGCGACAGTTACGGCAAGCCAAAATCGTCGTTGCACAAGGCATACGAGTTTCTACTCGACCACTACAATGTTTATTTCACTGTGCCAGCACCCACCAACAACCCAGCGGCTTTAACGGAAATGCAGGCATGGATAAGCGATGTTTTCAGTGCTCCTGCGTGGAACCGCACGCTCTTTGTCAATCAACCGCAATTCCTTCTTGGCGATTACCTCATCAGCACGTATAGCAACGAGGATTTTATGGGAACGGTATTGCCATTTGGCAGCAACGAGTTTAAAACGTGGGAAGAGGTCATTACCTACTTTGAACGATTGGGCGGACAATGACAGAAGGCACTACAACGGCTCAAGAACTATTCGAACGAGTGTTGGAAGTTATCGAATTTCCCGATAACCGCCCCGACTTGCAAAACCATTTAATGCACGAAACGCTTGTGCTGGCTTGCCACGAAGGACTGAAAGGAACACGGCACGGATTTGGAAACTTGTCTTCACAAGTGGATTCGCTTTGCAAACAGCACCATATAAAGCCGCAAGACACCGTCGCAATCCACTTGATGCGCCGCCACAGCAACTCCGTTGCCCCCATTCTGCACAACGATTTGCTCTACGATTGCAGGGCTTTGGCACTTTTTATCTCTGCCGTTTTCAACACGCCGATACCTTCTTTCCTTGTCGGAAAAATCCCGACGGAAGGCCGCCGTACGGCAAATATACAGATTGCGAACTACAAATACATTCGCTGCACGGTGCAATCGTGGGACGACAAATACATAAAAGTAAATGTACTGAACCAAGAATGTGGTGAAGAAGAGGTGCTGATAGACTATATCAACACCCCTGAGCACATTGATTTGAGCTACATTCGCAAGATTTTGTGCGAGGGAATGCAACTCAATCTCTTAGATTGCAATGTTACACGCAAGCGCATTGTGCCACGCATTATTGTTGTAGAGCCCGACTTCCTTGTCGATATTTCGTCGATAGCAAACTGCTTTGAGGACTACGGACACCACCCTTTATCGTTCCTTACAAACCGTTTGCAAGCCAAAACTACCTCCGCTGCAATACTATTGGGTAACTTCGCTGGTACGGCACTCGACGACATCATTAACAATCCAGACCATAACCTCAACGAAACGCTAAAGTCCAACTTCCAAAACAAGGCTTTAGACTTTGCTACATGCACCGATTTCCACCCTGAAAAGTTCAAAAACGATGGCAGAGAGCAGGCTAAGAACATTCAAGACATAGTAAATGAGCTTTTCAAAACCTACGATAGAGACAAGGCAATACTCGAACCTTCGTTCGTTTGCGAAAGTTTAGGCATTCAAGGGCGTGTCGATTTAATGACAACCGACTTCCGTTTACTTGTGGAACAGAAGTCTGGAAAGAACTTCTACATTGCAAACAACCGACTCAACAACCATGGCTCAAGATACTTGGAGAAGCATTACGTGCAGGTTTTGCTCTATTTCGGCATACTGCAATACAACTTTAACAGAAGCGCACGCACCACAAACATTCATTTGCTCTACTCCAAATACCCGCTGCCCGATGGTCTTTTAGAAGTAGAATCGCTGCAATCGCTGATGATGGAAGCCATTAAGTTCCGCAATCAGGTGGTTGCTACCGAATATTGGATAGGCGACAACGATTTCGCAAAGCTTATTCCGCACCTTACACCCAATACTTTACAAGTGGAACACAGCAACGGCGACTTCTTTCAAAGATGGATTTTGCCTCGTCTGACTGCTACTTTAGCACCGCTCCATACGCTTACACCGTTGGAAAAAGCATATTTCAGCCGAATGATGCGCTTTGTTGTGAAAGAGCAAATCATATCGAAAGTGGGTTATCAAGAAGGAATTGGCAGCAGCAATGCCGACCTTTGGAATATGCCTCTGACCAGTAAGATAGAGTCGGGGAATATATATACTGCGCTAACGATTACGAAAAAGGAACGCAGTACAAACCATAGCGGCTACGATTGCATTACTTTTGAAGTGCCAAAGCAAGGCGATGACTTCCTTCCTAACTTCCGTCGTGGCGACATGGTGTATCTTTACGCATACAAGAAGAACGAAACACCCGACATACGGAAAGCCTTTCTGTTTCGTGGCACGCTGCAAGAAATACATACCAACACGGTTGTGGTGCGCCTGAACGATGGACAACAGAACCCCGACTTGCTTGTTGGCGACCAGTTTGCCATCGAACACAGCGGTAGCGACATTGGTTGCACAACTGCCATTCAGGGTTTACACACCTTCGTTACGGCAACCAAAGAACGCAAGGAACTGCTTTTAGGGCAACGCCCTCCACGGCGAAACGCAGAAATACAGCTTTCCCGAAGTTACAATCCTACTTACGACGACATGATTTTGCACGCCAAGCAGGCTGCTGATTATTTCCTTTTAATCGGTCCTCCGGGCACGGGAAAAACCTCGATGGCATTGCAATACCTTGTAAGAGAACACGAGGGAAAGAACATTCTGCTGCTTTCCTACACCAACCGTGCCGTAGACGAAATATGCGGAATGCTTGCCGACAACGACATTCCGTTTCTCAGGCTGTCGAAAGAATATTCGTGCGACCCACGATTTACCGACAATCTGCTCACCAATGCCGTAAAAACAAATCCCACACTCGAGCATATCAGGCAAACCATCGACGCGTCCCGCATCATCGTCAGTACAACAGCGAGCCTCGCAACCCACACGGCAATCTTCAGCATCAAGCATTTCGAGCTTGCCATTATCGATGAAGCGAGTCAGATTCTTGAGCCTAACATCATCGGTTTGCTTGCTGCACACAACGAAGGAGAGCAGGTTATCGACAAGTTTATCTTGATTGGCGACCACAAGCAGCTACCTGCCGTGGTGCAACAAGACAACAACGAATCGGCAGCCGACTCGCCTTTGCTCGAAGAGATACACCTTCCGAACTGCGCCAACTCGCTGTTCGAACGCCTCATACTTACCGAGCGGGCAGCAGGGCGCACCGACTTTGTGGGCACACTGCGCAAGCAAGGACGTATGCACCCCGACATTGCAGCCTTTCCAAACACTTACTTCTACGAGCGCGAACAATTGGAATGTGTGCCTTTGGCGCATCAGACGGAACCCAACCTGCCTTACAACGAGCCAAGCGAAGACAAGACCGACGACTTTTTAAAGGCGCATCGAATGGTATTCATTCCTTCTAAATCGTGCCGAAAGCCCTACATTTCCGAGAAAGTGAATACGGAAGAGGCACGCATCGTAGCCGACCTTGTTCGCCGTCTGTACCGCCAAATGGACACGACGTTCGATGCACAGAAGTCGATTGGCATCATTGTGCCCTACCGAAACCAGATTGCGATGATACGAAAAGAGTTGGAACAGCTTCATCTGCCCGCTATCGACAAGATAAGCATCGACACGGTAGAACGCTATCAAGGTAGCCAACGCGACGTCATTATCTATTCGTTCACCATTCAGAACCGCTTCCAGTTGGAATTTCTCACTGCCAATACGTTCGTCGAAGACGGCAAGCCGATTGACCGCAAACTGAACGTTGCCATAACCCGAGCGCGCAAACAGCTCATTCTTACAGGCAACGAAGCCACCTTGCGCCAAAACTTTCTCTTCAGCGAACTGATAGATTATATCGAAAAAAGAGGTGGGAAAACAGTCATTTAGTCTTATTGACAACAGTTGCTTTTATGTCTTTTATGTTGCCAATAAGTATTATTTCTAAGCTTTCAGCATTAGAATTAAGCATGCAATTATTCATCTATTTCTTCAATATTGATAGAATAGACGCTAAAAATAGTGTTTATTAAACGCAATAGTGCCAAATAGATAAATTAAAATGCTGTTATCTTCTTTACTATGGAATATTATTTATATATTTGCAACATATAAAATGTAGGCTTATGAACTATACAGAGCTGCTTGAAAAGCAAATTACAGACCGCCTGAAGATAGACAATCCATGGTGGATAACCGATGCAATTCCACCCTATTTGAGCGAAATGAGCCCAAGAATGTATTTAGATATATTCTATCCTATCGCAATAAACAGTGGCATTAGGCGGGCTGTTGTATTGATGGGACCACGTCGTGTTGGTAAAACCGTAATGCTTTACCACACCATACAACGCCTTATTAACGAGGGCGTACCAAGCAGAAACATTATTTATGTATCGGTAGAAACACCTATTTATAATGGTATTGCGTTGGAACAACTATTCACGTTAGCCAAACAAATAGTTGGAAAGGCAGACAAAACCGACGAGAACTTCTATGTTTTCTTCGATGAAATACAGTATTTAAAGGACTGGGAGGTTCATTTAAAGTCGCTTGTAGATACTTATTACAGTACTAAATTCGTTGTTTCTGGCTCTGCGGCAGCGGCATTAAAGAAGCAAAGCAACGAAAGCGGGGCGGGACGATTTACCGATTTCAGCCTTCCTCCTCTCACATTCTACGAATACGTGCATCTAAAAGGACTGCAAAATAATCTGAAAATGCAGAAAATGGAATGGTCTTGTTACAATATTGAAGCACTCCCCGTACCTATTTCTACACAGCAATTCAACAAAGCCTTTATAGATTACATAAACTTTGGAGGCTACCCGGAAGTTGCATTAAGAACCGATATGCAGAACGACCCGGCACAATACGTCAAGCAAGACATTGTAGACAAAGTGCTTTTACGCGACCTACCCAGCTTGTACGGCATTCAAGATGTGCAAGAATTAAACTCTTTATTCACGATGTTGGCTTATCATTCGGGCAAACAGTTCTCGTACGAAGGACTTTCGCACGAGTCAGGAGTAAGGAAAGAAACCCTTAAAAAATATATTCAGTATTTAGAAGCAGCCTTCTTAATAAAGGTAATTCATAGGACAGACGACACTGCAAGGCGCTTTCAACGAGACACAGTGTTTAAAATTTACCTCACCAATCCATCTCTGCGCTGTGCGCTTTTCCAGCCTATTACAGAGAACGACCACGAAATCGGCGATATGATAGAGACTGCTGTGTATGCACAATGGATACCTCGACCAAACGTAGCAGTGAACTATGCCAACTGGAAAATTGGCAGAAACGAAGAAGGAGAGGTAGATATTGTTGGACTAAACGTTGCATTACAAAAGCCATGGTGGGCTGTAGAGGTGAAGTGGACCGACCGTTTCTTCGACCGTCCTAACGATTTAAAGTCGTTGGCATTCTTCATTGAGCAGAACAAATTGCCAGGAGCAGTGGTAACAACAATAGCACAAGCAGGAATAAAGAAGATGTCTTTCGGTGAACTTTTGTTCCTACCAACTGCTGCTTATGCTTACATAGTTGGTAGAAATACTATCAATCAAACAAAGTATTCCTTTGGATTGTAACGCATCTTAACCTATCCAGTAAGATAGTCGCAAAGAAATGCATCACTACTTTACTGGGTAAAACGAATGCAGGAAACGTCCCTTATTTTGTAAAAATAAATCTTTTAAAAGATGATGAATACGTTTTTGCGTTGCAAAAGGGTGGTTTTTGTGATGCAAAAGTGCCTGTTTGACATTACAAAACAGGCACTTTTACCGTGCGAGACAATGGGTTTTATAATACGTTGATATAGAAGCAGTTACGCAATAGGCACATACATGAAAAACATTTACATGTCGGGGAGATTGTTTTTGCACACACAATATTCCTCAAGACAAATGCAGAACAATGACCAAAAGAATACTTTCATTTCGGAAAAATAAAGTTGTAAGTTTATTAAAAACAGATACCGGCAAGCTAACCATGAGACTTTTAAATGGTGTTACCTTAACTAACGGACATAAAAAAAGGAGTACCGCCGTACTCCAACCTTTGTTAACCTTAAATCTAATACTATGAAAAACACGATGCAAAGATAGAAGTTAATTCCCAATAATAAAAATAATATCAAGGAAAAATTGCCATATTATCAGTTTTATTGATTTAAATCAATTATTCGTGATAGTTTTTGTATCTTTCATCTTCATCTTTGCAAGTTTTTTATCCTACTTGCTTGACAAAAGAATAGCAGCCAAAAGAGAAAGCTATCGCTATGTAGACAACTGTGAAAACAATTCTTGCTGCAATACAAAAATGTCCCCATAGAAGTTGTCCGTATAGCCTCCCTAACCATATATACACCATAAACTGTTGCAAACCACTCAAGAAGGACTATATTAATAAGGTGTAAAAAACAATGTTTCTTTTGGTTCTATGAGCTGAAATTGCTATCTTTGCATCGCAAAATGGATATAAAACATTTCTAAAATAAAAGTATACTATGGATTTACTTAACCAAATCATCACACGCGCTAAAGCGAACAAGCAGCGCATTGTACTTCCTGAAGCAGAGGAAGAAAGAACTCTGAGAGCTGCAGACAAGGTATTAGCCGATGACATTGCAGAACTAATTCTCATTGGAAACCCAGACAACATAAAGAGACTTGCGGGAGAATGGGGATTGAAACACATTGAGAAAGCTACCATTGTAGACCCTGAGAACAACCCACGTAGCGAAGAATATGCAGCATTGCTTACCGAACTACGCAAGAACAAGGGCATGACGATAGAAAAAGCACGCGAATTGGTAAAGAACAACCTATACTTAGGCTGCATGATTATAAAGACAGAAGGTGCCGACGGGCAGATTTCGGGTGCACTTTCAACCACTGGCGACACGCTGCGCCCCGCATTACAAATTATTAAGTGTGCTCCAGGCATTAGCGTTGTCAGCGGTGCCATGCTCATTTTGACACACGAAAAGCAATACGGAGAGAACGGCGTGGTTGTTATGGGCGACGTTGCCGTAACACCAAACCCAACAGCCGACCAGATGGCACAGATTGCTTACACTACCGCAGAGACCGCCAAGAGCGTTGCAGGCTTTAAGAATCCAATGGTAGCAATGCTTAGCTTCTCTACAAAAGGCTCTGCAAAGGACGCCATCGACAAGGCTACGGGCAAGAGTGTATATATCATTGACAAAGTTATTGAGGCTACAAAGTTGGCTAAAGAAAAGTATCCTGACCTGAAAGTTGATGGAGAATTGCAAGCCGATGCAGCTCTCGACCCGACTGTTGCAGCCAAGAAGGCAAAGGGCTCTGACATTGCAGGCAAGGCAAACGTGCTTGTCGTACCAAACCTCGAAGTAGGAAACATTGGCTACAAACTTATACAACGTCTTGGTGGAGCTACTGCCATAGGTCCTATCCTCCAAGGTATTGCACGCCCGGTAAACGACCTTTCGCGCGGCTGTTCGGTAGACGACATCTATTACATGGTTGCCATCACAGCGTGTCAGGCACAAGACGCCAAGGCATAACCGAGAGAAACAAGAGAAGTTAGAATGGGAAACAGCTCCCTAACTCCTATATCTATTTAAATAAGAAAACAGAAATTGCAGAATGAAGATATTAGTTTTAAATTGTGGTAGCAGTTCCATTAAGTACAAATTGTACGATATGGCTGACGAAAGTGTGCTTGCACAAGGTGGCGCAGAACGTGTAGGATTGGACGAAGCATTCGTAAAGGTTACGCTGAAAGACGGCAGCAAGGAAAAGATAATGCACGATATGCCCGACCATAAGGAAGGTGTAAAGTTTGTATTCCAGCTCTTGCTCGACCCAAAATACGGCGCATTGAAGAGCTTGGACGAGATTGACGCCGTTGGACACCGCATTGTGCAAGGTGGAGACCTGTTCGAAAAGAGCTGCATTGTAACGAAAGAGGTAGAGGAAGGCATAGAAAGTCTCATAGAACTTGCCCCCGTTCACAATTTAGGACACCTTCGTGGTATTAAGGCAGTAGACGCCTTGATGCCTCATACACCACAGGTAACAGTATTCGACAACGCGTTCCATAGCACTATGGAGCCTTATGCGTTCCTCTATGCAGTTCCATACGAAATGTACGAAAAGTACCATGTGCGTCGCTATGGCTTCCATGGAACAAGTCATCGCTACGTTTCTCACCGTGCATGCGAGTTCCTTGGAGTAGACTATAAGAGCCAAAAGATAATTACTTGCCATATTGGCAACGGTGCTTCTATGGCTGCAATAAAGGACGGAAAGGTTGTTGATACTTCTATGGGACTTACTCCTTTGGAAGGCTTAATGATGGGTTCGCGCTCCGGAGACATCGATGCTTCAGCCGTAACCTATATAATGGAGAAGCTTGGGAAGGCTCCACAAGAGATGGCAGACTACCTAAACAAGGAGAGCGGAGTACTTGGTATTACCGGAATAAGCTCGGATATGCGGGAAATTGAGGCTGCCGAAGCTGCCGGAAACGAACGTGCCATACTCGCATTGAAGATGTATTCGTACCGCATCAAGAAGTATATCGGTGCTTACGCAGCTGCTATGGGCGGCGTAGATATGATTGTCTGGACTGCTGGCGTAGGCGAAAACCAGATTGGTCTCCGTATTGATGCCTGCAAAGGATTGGAGTTCCTTGGCATCAAAATGGACGCTGAAAAGAACAACTGCCGCGGCGTTGAGCGCATAATCTCTGCCGACGATTCAAAGGTAAAGGTACTATTGATACCTACCGACGAGGAAATCGTGATCGCTCGCGATACTCAAGAACTGGTGTTAGAGGCTCGCAAGTAAACCGATATACATAATAGAAGGTACAAGCAAGGGGATAGACGGATTGAGATAACGTTTTCATTTACCAGTGTTTTACCTTATACAACTAGTACTGGTGCAATAAAATTGCACGGTAATTAAATATCATCAAAAAGAGATCGTTCTTTGACATATTGATTATGAGATGGAAGAGGGTCTTGCTTCGTTATAAGCTCTTTCAAGTTTACTTTTTCAAGTACTGAAATTCTTGTTAAAGTAGCCACCTCTGTTATTGAATATGGGCTTTTGTACTCATGCTTCATCTTGGCAATTAGAAGATATGTGATAATTGCAACCCACAGATGGGTGCTTACCGCATTCTTTGAAAATCCCCATAAAGTCTTGACAACAATATTTTGTTTGATCCATTTGAAGAAGACCTCAATATCCCATCTGTGTCTATAGAGATTTGCAATTTCTAATGCTTCAATCTCAAAGTTATTGGTTATGAATTCGACTTCTTTACCGTTGTCTGCATCATAGTAACACACTTTTCGGATATGTTCAGGATATAGCTTTCTGGATTTGCATGTAGTTAGGCGTATTGTAAAATCGCCTCTTACTCCAGTGCTTACATCAAAGTCTTCTTTGTGGTCTACAATCTCATATCGCATGTTGTCTTTTGGACGGCAAATCCAAAATGCACCAGCCTTATGAAATCTGTATAATGCATCAAAGTCCACATATGCCTTATCCATCATATAAAATGCAAGTGGCTCTGGCTCAATCCTATCCAGCTCGTTACTGTCATGCCATTTGCCGTCTGTAATATGAATGCTGGCAGGAATGCTTCCACGTAAATCAAGCAATGTGTGCATTTTAACTGCTCCCTTACTGTATTTACCCAAAGCCCAGGTTGCAAGCACTATGCTTGTTGATATTGTTGTGGAGTCTAAAGCATAAAGTACATTGTCAACAGATACCTCTGACAATTTTGTCTCTGAATACAATGGACGTACTTGTTCAATGAGATATTTGCCCAGTTCCTCGTATATGTGATAGTTGCGGTTCTCATTGGCTCGAGATAACGAAGAATGAGTGACTGTTTTGCGAATTCCTAAATGATACAATATATTATGATGTGCTGTCAGGCACATACATATGTCTCTTAAGGAATCACAGCCAGTAATCTGACCGAACAATAAATGTAACAGATGATTATAGCTGTTTAATTCTCTTGAATGTCTATCACCTTTATATTTCGTGACAAGTTTATCAAACTGGTAACGAGGAACAAAGTCTATGACTTGAGAGAATATGTACTTTCCAATATTCATAATCTTGCAGATTTAGGCTGCAAAATTACTCTTACCATTTCAAATCAAAAAAACTAAGAACGTTATAACTGATTAAATATCAAATCAATATAGAAGTGGCTTCAATTTTATTGCACCACTAGTATTATACAACCTTATATTCTTTCCTCTTTTAGCTCATGGTGGCGTGCCACGGCTAAAGAGGAAAGAATTATTTTATAAAGCATCGGAACTGCTTCTCTACAACAAAAAAGCTGCATAGGTTTTGTAAAACAGCCGAAGCGACACAAAGGTAGTTGCTGTAACACATCGGCAATAGACTATTCTTATGTTATAAAACGTAAAAGGTAGCTATCTCACGACAGCCACCTTTTTGACTAAACTTAATCTACAAACCTGAGTTTTTATTCTAAATGATGAATTTCATATTCGTCTTTTATCTCATCTTGATAACTTTAATACGTTCTAATGCCTTAGCATTAAAAAACTGTTTACAAATATACGCCATTTCATTTAAATGTCCAAAATTATTCAATAAACAGCCTTTTTCTTTCAACAAAACAGCTTTTAATTCAGAAAAGGCATGGCGATGAGCGTACATTAAGGTCAGTTCCAGAGAATGGAGAAGCCTTTTCTCTACAACACGCTTTCTCCTTCTACATAGTCTTCAAGGAAGGTATGCTCGCCGTCGAACACAAGATAGGTGAACTGCCATATCCAGTCGCCGAGAACAAACATACGTGTTTTGCCATTCAAAGGAAGGTCGAGCTTTATGTGTCGGTGTCCATAAACAAAGTAGTCTATGTCTTCGTGCGTTTGCATATAGTGCCTTGTGTATTGCACCAAATACTCTTTCTCTTCGCCAAGAAACGGAAGTTCCTTTCCGTCTACACGTTTCAGCCGGCTCTTCTTTGCCCATTCAAGTCCCAGCTGCATGCCCCACCACGGGTGAAAGAAGTTCAGCAGTCGCTGGCAGGCACGGTTATGGAATATCTTTCTGAGTATTTTAAACAACGGGTCGGGGTCTCCAAGCCCGTCGCCATGCGCCAGATAGAATACCTTATCGTGTATTTCGGTTGTCAAATCGCTTCTATGCAGAATTACTCCGCACTCTTCTTCCAAGTATCCGTACGTCCAAAGGTCGTGATTACCTGTGAAATAGTGCACTTCAACCCCCATGTCTGTAAGTTCGGAGAGCTTTCCCAAGAAACGTGTAAAGCCTCTCGGGACAACATATTTATATTCGTCCCAGAAGTCAAACATATCGCCCAACAAGTATATAGCCTCGGCTTTATGCTTTATACTGTCCAAGAAACGAACCAATCGGCGCTCTTGCGTTCGCCGATGTTCTACTGCCAATGAGCCAAGATGGGCATCGGAAAGGAAATAAATATTCTTCATAGTCGTACAATGGGGATTAGTTTATGCGTACAAATCAGTCGAAACCTAATTCAACACGTGCTTCTTCCGACATCATGCTCTGGTCCCAGATGGGGTCGAACACCAAGTTTATGTTGGCTGTTTCTACGCCTTTCACACCTTCAACCTTTGTTCTGACATCTTCAAATATATAGTCTGCTGCCGGACAAGAGGGCGAAGTGAAGGTCATGTCCATGTCCAACGTGCCGTCATCGTGCAGGTCTATCTTGTAAATCATGCCGAGGTCGTATATGTTTACGGGTATTTCGGGGTCGTAAACCGTTTTCAATACGTCTACAATACTTTCTTCTATCTTTGTTCTTTCCTCTTGTGTCATATTCTGTTCATTATTCTATTGAAACTGTAAAATAGCATCTAATATGTGCAAAGATAATGATTATATTTTACATTCGTATGCTATATGGCAACTATTTTCCCCATTTGGAAAGTCCCTGCGAACGGCTGCCGGCTCGGTTCGCAGGGACTTTTGTATTGCTTCAGGCAGCTTGATTGCCACCTATCGCCCATTCTTTGTCGTGCTTACCAGATGTGTGCACGCTTGTTTGCAGGTATAAAGAGCTTGTCGCCCTTCTTGATTTTGAATGCATCGTACCATGCATCGATTTCCGGAAGAGCCGCATTTACGCGTGCCATGTTGGGAGAATGTGGATCGACAGTGATGAGATACTCCAAGTATTCTGGTCTTGCGTTGCCTGCCCATACGCGTGCCCATGAGAGGAAGAAGCGTTGTTCGGGTGTGAAACCGTCCAAAGTCTTCAATGGTTTTTTCTTCATGCTGTTCTGAAGAGCACGGAAAGCGATGTTCAAACCGCCGTTGTCGCCAATGTTCTCGCCCAATGTGAGCTGACCGTTTACCTTCTTTCCGTTCACGACTTCTACCTTGCCGAAGTGGTCCACCAATACTTTTGAGCGTTCCTGGAAGTTCTTCTTGTCCTGTGCGGTCCACCAATCGCGCTGGTTACCTGTCTTGTCGAACTGCGAACCTTGGTCGTCGAAGCCGTGGCTCATCTCATGTCCGATTACGGCACCTATGCCTCCGTAGTTCACTGCGTCGTCTGCGTTAGGGTCGAAGAATGGTGGCTGGAGGATAGCAGCAGGGAAACAGATTTCGTTCGTGGTAGGGTTGTAGTAGGCATTGATGGTCTGTGGTGTCATGCCCCATTCCATTTTGTCTACCGGTTTGTTTACCTTTCGGTTCAATTCGTCTTGCAAGAGGAATTCGTCTATGTTCTGCATGTTTGCGTAGAGCGACAGTTTGTCGTCTATTTGCAGTCCGCTGTAGTCGCGCCACTTGTCCGGATAGCCTATCTTGACTATGAAGTTGTCTAACTTGTCCTTGGCTTGCGCCTTGGTTGCAGCACTCATCCATGTTGCTTCCTGTATGCGTTGCCCCAATGCTTCCTGCAAATTTTTCACGAGTCTTATCATGTGCTGCTTGCTGCTTTCGGGGAAATACTTCGCTACATAGAGCTTTCCGATGGCTTCGCCGAATACGCCTGACACCGTAGCCACGGCACGTTTCCAGCGCGGACGGTCTTGTTGCGCACCGCTCAACACACTGCTGAACTTAAAGCTTTCGGCACGGAAGGCATCGCTAAGCTGACTTGTTGCGCCCGAAATGACCTTTATCTCGGCGTAAGCTTTTAAATCGTCGAGCTTAGTATCAGCCAATATCTTCTCTACTTCGTGTATTGGCTCGGGCTGTCCAACGTCTACTGCATCGAAAGGAGGGAAGCCTGACTGCAAGAAAACGTTACCCCAGTCTATGCCCGGGAAGTTCAGCACGAGGTCGTTGTAGCTCATCTTGTGATAGTTCTTGTCTATGTCGCGAAGCTGAACGTTTGAGTAGCTGACCTTTGCTATGCGTGTTTCTATTGCCATGATGGCTTCCACCTTCTTTGCAGCAGTAGCTTCGTCGTTGCCTACCATCTTGAAAAGGTTCTTCATGTAGGTTTTGTAGGCTTCGCGAACCTTCACGGTCTGTGGGTCGTCGTTCAGATAATAGTCGCGTGTTCCCAAGCCCAAGCCACCTTGACCAATGGCTACGATGTTCATAGATGCATTGCGCATGTCGGCACCAACGCCTATTCCGAACATCATGGTGCCTTCGCCACGACGGTCCAATTCAGCTGTTACCAGTTGATATTCCTTGTTGCTTTTGACAGCAGCAATGCGGGCGAGTGTTGGCTTCAGCGGTTCCCAGCCTTCGCGGTTCAGGCGCACGCTGTCCATAAGCATGTTATAGAAAGTTCCTATCTTCTGTTCGAGGGTTCCTTTCTTCTGTGGTTTGCTTGCATATTCTAATATTAGTTCTTGAATACGCTTCTGATTTTCTTCGTAAAGGTCGGTAAACGCACCGTTGTTAGTGTGCTCTGCGTCTAATGGGTGGCTCTTCAGCCAACCGCCGGCAGCATACTGATAGAAGTCGGTTCCCGGCTTTACGTTCAGGTTCATGTTCTTTTTGTCGATGCCCGATACCTGACTTTGAGCGTTTGCAGACATTGCAGCCAGCAAGCAAGCTGCAATTAGTGTTCTTTTCTTCATGTGTTTAATTGTTATTTATATTATGTTTTTAATTCAGTGCAATATTATAAATATTTTTTATATGTGGCAAGTTTTCAGGGCTTAAAAAGCGTGTTTGCGGGCTGGTTTGCCCTGTATGAACAGACAAGATGCCTTATTTTACGTAAAATGAATGCTTTTCAAAAAGATTTTTCCACCTATTACGGTGCAGCAGATGTATGTGTGTGCAATTGCGTTTACAGTCTGTCTTTGCATTTTCTCTATGGTTAAATCGTATTTATACTATGGGGTAATCATATTTTTATAAGCATCTTCTGTTGTTATTTAAGTTTAAGTAGATAGCTATTTAATATTAAATATATAGCTACTTAATTTTAAATAGATAGTTACTTAATTTTAAGTACTACTATTTGGTACGGCTAAAACGAGACGGAACTACATGAAAAGCGAGACGGGAAGCCGAGAAAAATGTTGCGCACATGTGTTCCTGTGTTTCGTTAGTGGTATGGGACGTGTGCAGACAACGGGGTTTTTAATTGCCCGATTTGGGTTAAAGTGTTGCTATAATAGAAAGAAAAGAGAGCAGATTAGCTTTGTTTGCCAATCTGCCCTCTTGTTCGTTGTTATGCGTTTTCTACGCTGTGTGTTGTTCGTTCCACATCTTTTCTATGTCGCTTATGCCTATTCCGAGCAACGACATCTGCCTGAACACTTCCGGCAACAGCTCGTTCACAAACTCTTTCTTGCGTTGTGCCAGTATCTGGGGGCGGGCATCGGGTGCCACGAAGTAGCCCAAGCCCCGCTTGTTGTATATTATTTCTTCGCGGGCGAGCAGTTCGTATGCCTTCACGGCGGTGTTGGTGTTCACTTCCAGCATGATGGCGTACTCCCGAACCGATGGTATCCGGTCGTCAGCCTTATAGTTTTCGGCTATTATTTCGTCGCACAGGCGGTCTGCCATCTGCTCGTATATCGCCTTGTTATTGTTGAAATTCATAATTAAATCGTTTTTTATGTTGATAGCTGGGATTGTGAGTGGGCTGCAAGCAGCCCTTTCTCACAAACAATAACTGTTTAAATATTCAGCCAGCGAGTATTGATGGCCTGCAGTTTGCAGTAAATTCGGTAGGCAAAATAATAGCAAGCACATATTTGAACCATTATTAATGCAATGTTGAACCAAGCGCTTTGCATCCATTCGGGAGTATAGACCACATAGCTTGTGTAGGCGTAAACAACGTAGGCGTAGCCAACAAACATACTGAAAAAGACGATTGAGAGAATGATTATAGCCAAAGTTGTTTTCAGCCAAGCTGTTTTTCTAAAGAGCATTCCGCCCAGCAGGTAGAACGCATTGCCTCCTATGAGCATCAGGGTAAACATTAATCGTACAGGCTTATGAGCTACATTTTCTATAGCAATAATGCTCGTTTCCATCATGCTGTACATCTGTTTGGTAGCATAAAGGCTTATTGAGGCAAACGTTCCTTTGTGTAACAGCATGTTTATAAGCATCTGCAAGATGTCGCCTGCCACGATACCAGCTGCTACGAGTATGAGTACAAGAACAGTAGAAGCCAATACGCGTGCCGTGAACTTCTCGAGGTTGGTAGCTGGCAATACCAGTTCGTCTATACGTTGCTGCTTTGTTTTCAGGTCGCGAATAATGTTCGCACCGTTTACTGTAATGAATACAACTGCGAAGGCGTATATGCTACCCACTACCTGAAAGAACGAGTACGCATACTCAAGTGTTTCTTTTGCTTCGCCACTGAAAGGATTACAAGCAAAGATGCAAATCAAAGCAACAAACAGTGTTATAGCTAAGAAGATGTTGAAGTATTCTTTCTTTCTAAGCATTACAAGCCTTGTGCATACGTTGCCAAATCTTTTTATATTGAAAGTCTCCATATTTATCGTTTTGTTTTTTATTGTTCTACAAGTTCTTTACTTACTTATTTCTGTGCTCGCGTGGTGCGGTCGTCTACACTTCCGTTGCCACTCATAGTACAATTAGGCTTGTTGCGGGTTACGCCAGAGAGCGTTGCAGAACCGTTTCCTTGCATTATAAAGTCTACATCGCCACCCATATCGAAATTAACATCTACCGAAGCGTTGCCCTGTACTTCTGCCTGCATGCGGTCTACGGTTAGGTGTGCGAAGCCCATGTTCATGTTTCCTTGTGCCTTAATCTTTAGTTCTTTCGCTGTAAGACCAGCTATGTCTACACTCGAATTGCCTAACATGCCGAAGCTGACACTATCTGCTGTCATGGCTTTGTCTATGCTCAACGATGCGTTACTCTCCAAGTAGACATTGTGCAGCGTAGGCATCGTGATGTAGACATCGGCTACAAAATCTTCTTTTGTAAGTTTTCCGAAGCGTAGCTCGTTGTCCGGGAAAATGTTGTTTCGTGCATCGTTAATTGTCAAACCGCCTTCCGATTGCTCTACTTCAACACTGCCAACCAGCTTTTGTTTGCCTTTTATCACTACCTTATATGTATCGCCAGGAACTATATGTACCGTTGCATTGCCATAAACGGCAATATCTTGGAACGGTGTAACCTTAACTTCCTTTGTTATAACCTTGCCCAAGTCATGCTTTTTGCGTACGCACGATGTCAGCAACAGTGCGAAAACAAGCATTGAAAGGCACACATTGAATGTAAAACCAAATATCTTTTTCATATCTTTTCCTCCTTATTTATTGTTTAGTTTACCTAAGGTTGCTGCATTGAAGAACAGTTCCAAGTTGATTGTGGTTTCGGGGCTGTCTGCCTTTCTGCGTGCAATTACAGCATTGCCCTGCAGCGATGGCTCGGCGTAGAGCACGTCTTCGCCCATCTCGTTGGCGTTACGGTAAGTAAATTCGTACTGTTTGGCAATCTCTTCTACCGATGCATCGACTATCATCTCCGAGTTATTGAGAATGAAGACGTGGTCTAACAGCTGTTCAACGTCGTGCACTTGGTGCGTAGAGATAATGAGCGACGAGTCAGAAGGGAGGTTTCCGGCTATCACCTTGCGGAAAAGCGCCTTCGAAGGAATGTCCAGTCCGTTTGTTGGCTCGTCCATTAATAGCAATTGACAGCACGAAGCCACTGCGAAACTCATGTAAATCTTCTTCTTCTGTCCCATTGACAGGTGCTTGAAGTTTACATCTGGCTGCATTTCGAAATCTCTGAGGCAGTTCATTAAAATCTCTTCGCTGAAGCGTGGGTAAAAGTCCTGATGGATTTTTACGTACTGCTTCAGCGTGAGATTAGGAAGATTATATTCCTCTGGCACTACATATATCTCGCGAAGCATCTCCGGACGGCGTTCCTTAGCCTCTATTCCATCGACGCAAACATTTCCTTTCTTCGGGTGCAACAATCCAGCTATCAGGTAAAGCAAAGTACTCTTGCCCATACCGTTCTTACCTAACAGACCATAAATGCGATTCTCTTTCAACGTTAAATTCAATCCGTCAAACACCTTGTGCTTGTTTCCGGGATAGTTGAATACTAAGTTCTTTACTTCAATCATAATCGTATTTCATTTTAATTATTATTCTTTTATACGCTATACCACTTCAATAGTACACTGCAAAGATATTGTATTAATAATATACTTCCAAATTTTTAGAGTACTTTTTTATAAAAACAGTGATATTTCTTTATCTCTTCTGCCCTGCAACAGCCTTACACCTTATTATATATAGAGGCAATCATAGAGAACGTTTTGAACATTCTTGTCTTACAGCTTGACTGTAACGGAAATAGCGTACCAAACAATCCGAACAGAATATTTGTAAGCCTTACAAAGGCAAAATCAATAAAAAAACGCATAAAAGACAATATTTATCTCAATAATTCTTGCATAATTGGGAAATTTTGCATATTTTCGCATCAGTGTAACGCATATATTTCTTGTAGTATGAAGGTAAAGACAAGACGATTAGAGACTATTAAAATGCTTATTTCGAGCATGGAGTTAAGTTCGCAGGAAGAGGTTATCAAGGCGTTAGAAAAAGAAGGCTTCAAGCTGACACAAGCCACTTTGAGCCGCGACCTTAAGCAGCTGAAGGTTGCCAAAGCAGCTTCCATGGGTGGGAAATATGTCTACGTGCTTCCGAACGACTCGATGTATAAACGTGTTTCTACGCCTGGAAGAGCGTCGGAAATGCTTCTCCAAAGTGGATATCTGTCTATACAGTTCTCCGGGCAGATGGCAATTATTAAAACACGCCCAGGCTATGCCAGTGCCATTGCCTACAACTTGGACAACAGCGACCTGCCCGAGGTCTTGGGAACGATAGCCGGCGACGACACCATTTTTATTGTTTTCAAGGAGGGTTGCTCGCACGAAGAAGTGTTACAATCGCTTTCCAACGTTATTCCAGAACTGCAGAAATAATGTAAAGAACTTTGCATAGGAAACCAACAACTGCATTTCGGCAATGAAAAAGAGCCTGTTTTGAAGTGCAAAACAGGCTCTTTTACCGTGCAAGACAATGGTTTTTGGAACGCAAAACAGGCACTTTTGTAACACGCTAACTACTAAGTACTTATGCAATCGCTATTTTGGTGATAATTGTTTACGGTTCTATAGCGACTATTTCACCCTTACGCGGATAGTGTACGGAGGGTTATTTGTTTATGTCCGACTGTATTCTGTCGTAGAACTGGGATAGCATTTCCAACATATCGTCGGGCAGATAGCTAAATGCTTTCTCCTCCATCCACTCCGGAATTTCGTAGTATGCCTCGGCAACCGAGCCTGCTATACACGCCTTCGTATCGGTGTCGCCATCGCAAAGCACGGCAAGCCGTATGGTCTCTTCAAAGTTGTTGGCGTCCATAAAGCACCGTAGTGCCATCGGAACCGTTTCCTGACAGGTAGCATCGAAGTGTCCCTGTGCTCCAATCTTGCGTATGTTGCGCATTGGTGGCAGTTCGTAGCCATAGAATTTTTCTATCTTCCGTTCTACATCGGGCTTGGTAAAACGCATGTGGCGCAGCCAACATATAACCTCGGCAATGCACTGTGCCCCTTTTATTCCTTCTTCGTGGCTGTGCGAAACCTCGGCTGTTTTCTTGGCTTCCGCCATCACTTCCTCCCAATCGGAGAAGAGCCAGCCCACCGGACTGACGCGCATTGCCGCACCGTTGCCAAACGAATTGTTGGGCTGAGGGTCGGTTTCGTGCAACCAATCGTCAAACATATTGCCGTATCCGCCCATTGGTGCAGGGTAACGACGGCACCAATCCAAGAGTGCATCCTTATAAGAACGTTCGTTCAGCACCGCATCGGCAATGGCAACAGTACATATTGTATCGTCGGTGTACGAACATTCATCGGTAAAAAGCTCAAAATCCCTTTCTGGTGTAGGTCCGAATTCAAAGCGCGAACCTACAATGTCGCCTATAATAGCTCCAAGCATACAGTGTGATTGTTAAATTATAGCCTTCTAAATACGGTTGTTGTACCCCCGATGAGAATCGAACTCATATTTCAGCTTTAGGAGAGCCGTGTTCTATCCATTGAACTACAAGGGCGTCATGTCTCGGTTTATTGCTGCGTATGGCTCTTTTTCTACGCACATATAATTCTATGCAAAGGTAGCAAAAAAAAGTATTTTTATAGTTGTTAGCACCATTTTTTTCGTTCTGCATTAAACTTTTTGCCACAAAAGAGGTCTTAGATTATATTATGAACAAGATTATTTCGTTTTTGCTACTCTTCGTTTTGAATGTAGCAGTAGCGCTTGCACAAGGCTCGGTAAAGGGCAGAGTGCTGGACAAAAAGACTAACACAGGGTTAGAATTTATAAATGTCGTGATACGGAAGGAAGGGAGCGACAAGATATTAAAAGGTGCCATAACCGACACCGAGGGTCGTTTTGCCATTCCAGACGTGCCCGGCGGAAACTACATACTCACTGCAAGCAGCATTGGATACAAAGATGCGACAAGGAAGTTTAGTCTTACAGAGACTGCACCCAACAAGAGTTTTGCTGCCATTTATATCGCTGAAGATGCCAAATCGCTCGGCGAAGTGGTGGTAACGGCACAGCGTTCGGACATGAAACTCGAGGTAGACCGCAAGACTTTCAGCGTAGACCAGCAGATAGCGAATGCCGGTGGGGTTGCGTCGGACGTGTTAGAGAACATTCCAAGCGTAGAGGTTGATAACGATGGGAACATCTCTTTGCGGGGCAACTCGAGCGTAGAGGTGTGGATTAACGGCAAATCTTCGGGACTAACTGCCGACAACCGTGCCAACATTCTGCAGCAATTGCCTGCCGAAAGCATCGAACGCATTGAGGTAATAGACAACCCCTCGTCGAAGTTTTCGGCAGAAGGCTCGGCTGGCATCATCAATATTGTACTGAAAAGGAACCTTAAGGCTGGCTATTATGGTAGCGTCCAGGCTGGCGGAGATACGCGTGGAGGCTCCAGTACATCGGTTAATGTAAACTACAACAGTCCGCTCATCGACGCATACGCCAATGTGGGCTACCGTCATCGCAAGAAAGAAAGAGGCTCGTGGAGCCATCAAGACAACTTTAACACGAACACTTACCAACAATACAACAGTCGCAGAAAGGAGCAAGGCAACAATCTTTTCACCCGGGCAGGCATCACTTTGCATGCCACAAAGAAGGACGACGTGTCGCTTGGTGGCATGTTCACGTTTGGAAAAAACAAAGACAACAGCAACACGCCCTACGAATACGGAACCATTGGTTCGCCGCTCAACAGCCGTTTAATGCTCCGAAACACGCACGGAGACAACAAGATGCGTATGATGCACGCCGAATTCGACTACCGCCACAACTTCTCCGACAAGCATTTCTTAGACTTCAGCGTGGGCTACGACAAGTGGAAAGCCGACAATATTAACGTTTATCAAGACACAACCACCTACTTCGATGCGGCAGGCAACCCCATGGCAATGCCCGGAGCTACCGGCAGCTACCAATACAAGCCACTGTACGTGAACAACAGGTCGTGGGAAATAAAGCTCGACTACGAGAACCAAATATCGAAAGCACTGCGCCTTCAGGCTGGCTATCAAGCCGACTTGTCGAAAGAAAACACTCCTCAGGAGAGTTTCGTAGATGCCAACAGTTATGCCGGATACAATCCTGTGGAAGACCAACGCTACTACAATCGTTTCATATACAAAAACAACATACACGCATTCTACACCACCTTGTCGTACAATGCGGGCAAATTCGGACTGATGGCAGGCTTGCGCGGCGAGTACTGGAAGGTGAACACGGAAAGCCATTCGTGGGCACAAGAGCACGATGCAAGCCTCCGCGACAAGCCTTTCAAGAAAGATTACTTCCAGCTTTTCCCCAGCATATTCATGAGTTACCAGCTTACGAAGAACGACCAGCTACAGCTCAACTACACCAGACGGCTGCGCCGACCATGGGGCGGAGAGCTCAACTCGTTCCGGAACACGAGCGACGCCACTGTAATATCGTCTGGTAACCCGGAGCTGACGCCGGAATACAGCAACTCGTTCTCGCTGAACTATCTGCGTACATGGCGCGAACACTCGCTGCTTGTATCGGCTTACTGTCGTCCAACCACCGACGTGATGCAGCGCATAACCTACCGCAGTCCTGCCGATGGGCTGCTCTATCAAACCAGCTTCAACGTTGCCAAGAGCACATCAACGGGTCTGGAACTTACGGCAAGAAACCGCTTGTTCCGCATTCTGAACCTTTCCACATCGGCTAACTTCTACTATTACAAGCTGAATGGCTTTGCTTTCGATATTGATGGGCAAACCGTTACAGGCGAAGGCAATAGCAATTTTACATGGAATGCACGCATGCAAGCCAGCTTTATGCTACCTTACGACATGTCGGTGCAGCTTACCGGCAACTACAACAGTCGCCAGAGCCTTGCCCAAGGCTACAGATCGCCAAATGGGAGTGTAGATTTCGGTTTCAGAAAAAGCTTCTTGAACAAGCAGTTAGTATTCTCTGTGAACTGCCGTGACTTGTTCAATACTCGTAAACGGAAGACTTACACGCACAGCGACACCTTTACACGAAACCAAGAGAACTGGCGAATAGGGCGTACTGTCCGCCTTACGCTTACCTGGAACTTTGGCAATGCGAAGAAGAACAAGAAGAAAGACAGCCAAATGGAAATGGACGACGACTTCGGAAGTCAGCCTTACGGGAACAGCGGAGGCGGCAACTGACCCTCATTTCCTTTACTACATGCAAGCTGAAAGGGCATGTCCGTCGGACGCAGACATGCCCTTTTGCTATGGCAGAATACCAATAAACAAAGATGAGATGCCGTGTCTGTACAGCGTCTGGAGTGTATTTAAGTGTAGTTTGTGGCAGTTCAGAACACTGCTTCCAATCATTCTGAACTCTACGACAATAGTTTTGAATATCGTCAGCAGCAGCTTCAGACACCGTCAGACAGCATTCCCAGCAAATTATCAAAGCCGTGATAAATATTTTTCATGACTGTAATAAACATTTATCAAAGCTGTGATAAATATTTTTTACATCTTTGATAATTCCACAGCACCATGATTTGATGAACCCTTCTGTACTAATCAAACGTATCAATTTAGCCACTTGCAAGATGCAAGAAGCGGACTGACCTGAGACGACAACATAGATAGCAGATTGGCAAGATAGAACCATCGTCGCACGAGAAATAAAATAAAGTTGCACGAAAACGGCAATATTTGTCAATAAAATTTGGTTTTTAATTACGATTATTATATCTTTGCAGACATCTGAATATCTTTTTGTACATCACATAAAACATTGCTATTATGAAAAAAGCCTATTTATTTGCATTACTTGTATAGGTTACTCGTTAGGACAGACCTATTGCCCGACGTGTCTATTCCATCGGGACTCGCTTTGTAAACACTGATAGACAACACGCTTGTAGCCTGCTACAAGTATCCTGGATTTATAATTTTTATCTTAATCAGACATGAAAAGAAAAAAGCATTTTCTCACCGTCATCGCCTTTGTCAGCACAATGAGCCTGTCGGTATCGGCACAAACCATGCCGGAACAAGAAGCACCCTTCCGGTTAAAGAAGGTGTTGCCACAACAGAAAAAGACAGACGCGAAGTTTAAAGAGGTAAAAAACTTCCCGCTGTTAAACCAAATGATGCTCGCCCAACCTAAACCTTCGCTGTTGCGCGAGCCTGCAGATGCAGCCAGACTGTATGCTCCCCGATTTGCAAGCAGTCCGCTTTCGGTCCTGCCCAACCTCGAGATGTGGGCAAATATCCTTTCAAACAACTTCGTGGGCATCTGTTGGTTCAATCCCACAGAGCACATTTCGTTCACTCCTTTGGCTGGATACGAGAAGGGATACTTCAATGCAGGCAGCGGACTTGCCGAAGATGCAGAGCAACTGCACGGCATCTACCTCGACACAACCTACTCCGGCTGGGGCATCATTCTGGTGGTTCACTTTGCGTGGGACACCCGGACGTGGGAGATGATAGGCGAACCTGAAGTGATAAGGGACTACCGTGTTGTGGCAACCGAGACTGCCAACGACCCACAGACGGGCGAAGTGTTCGGGCAGTTCTACAATGCCGACCTTACACGCAGGGAGTTTGGTGTGATAGATTACCAGACGATGACACGGACAACCATCGGACAATCGGCACATCAATACGTCGCAATGGGTATCACAAGCGACGGCGAAGCATACGGCGTAGCCACCGATGGCAACTTCTACCATATTAATCGCACAACAGGAAAGGAAACCCTGAAAGGCTCAACAGGCATACAAGTGGCACGCCACGACGGCAATGCCTACTTCCAGAGTGGAGAAATAGACCCACGCACCGACGAGTTCTACTGGGCATCGGTAGACTCTACGGGCTTGTCTATGCTGTATACGGTGGACTTAGCCGACGGACATCTTACGCAAGTTGCTCCGCTGGGCAACACCAACGTTATGGCATTGACCATTCCTGCCCCCAAGGCTGCCGACAAAGCACCTGCATCTGTGGGTGCACTCAGCTGCGAGTTTGCAGGCGCATCGCTTACGGGCAAGATTAAGTTCCGTGCCCCCGACGAAACTTTCGGTGGCAAATCGTTGTATGGAACACTCGATTATAGCATTACGAGCAACAAGAACGAAGTGGCAACAGGTACCGTTCAGGCGGGCGACATGTGCGAAGCCACGGTTACTCTGCCCGAAGGAATAAACAAGATAGCCGTAACTGTAAGCAACAACGTAGGTCGCAGTCCGAAGAAGAAGAAAGAGGTTTACATAGGTTTCGACACACCACTGCCTGCAAAGGACGTCCGACTCAATATTGATGCAGCCAACCATGCAACCCTAAACTGGACTGCTCCAACCAAAGGAACGCACGGTGGTTATCTCGGTTCGCTGAAGTACGACATCTACAAAGTAGTAGACGGCGACACCATTCTCATTGCTACCGATATCGAAGGAACTACATACAGCGAAAACATTCCAGCCGACTTGCTAAAGAAATACACCTACGCTGTCAGGGCAAAGAACGAGAAACACCAGAGCATGCTCGCATTGAGCAACGGACAAACTGTAGGAAGCGCATTCAGAGTACCCTACTTCGACGACTTCTTGACAGAGGCTGACGCAGAGCTATACACTATTATTGATGCAAACCATGACGGTACAACGTGGAAGTGGCTTAGCGGAAGCACCAACTGTTTCTTCTATAAGCATAGCTCAATAAAGGGTAACGACTGGCTCATTACGCCTGCCATACATCTTAAAGGTGGTAAGAACTATAAGCTTAGCTTCCGCGCACGTGCCGGATTGGAGAACTATCCTGAACGCATTGAGGTGAAGTGGGGTAATGGAAACAAGGCATCGGACATGACCAACGAACTGTTGCCGCCTACCGATTTGGCATCGATAAGCTACCAAACTTATGGCAACACATTCTCGCCAGCTGCCGATGGCGACTATCATTTCGGCTTCCACGCTATATCAGATGCAGAAACATACTTCCTTTATATGGACTCTCTGTCCATCGAATCGGCAGAAAATACAAGACCTGCAGCTGTAACCGGACTAAAGGCAACGCCCGATCCGTCTGGTGCACTCAAGGCAAACTTCACGTTTAAGACGCCTGCTAAGACTGCCAACGGAGCAACACTATCGGCTATTTCGAAGGTTGAAATTCGCAAAGGCAACTATATTGTAAAAACAATAAATAACCCAGCAACAAGAACAACCATTACTGCGACCGACGATAAAGCAGCAAGGGGCAAGAACGAATATGCCATTATAGCCTTTAATGGAGACGAACCCGGCGAACGGGCAACTGCCAAAGTGTATGTAGGCATAGACAAGCCAGATGTTCCTTCGGTGCGTGTCATAGACCAAACCACTTCGGCTAAAATAACATGGCAGCACATAAAGGGTGCTAACGGAGGCGTGATTGTTCCAGCAGAAGTAAGATACGATATATATAATGTAACGGATGCTGGAGCTGTTGGCGAGAAGATTGGTTCGGTACAAGGTGGCACAGAATATCTTGTAAACGGGCTACAGAACAACGAAGGCGTGCAAGACTACAAGCAATGGGCTGTTAATGCCAACACGTCGATGGGTTCGAGCCTTTACGGTGTGGGTGCAATCGTGGTTGGAACTCCTTATATGCTTCCATTCCACAATAGTTTTAAAGACCTGTCGCTCGAAAATCAGTTCTTCGCAATCGAGCGTCCTAACAAGGAAATATCATGGGATATCGTTAACGACAGAACGGTTGATAACGATGGTGGAGCTATTGTTTTCAGTCCATCAAGAGCCGGAACTGCTGCCATTGTTACAGGAAAAATTAGTCTGCAAGGTGCTGCTTCGCCGAAATTCCTATTCGACTATTATGCACAACCGGGCACAAAAGGTTCGTTAGCCATCGAATTAGTAAAACAAGATGGAACTTCTATAAACTTCTGGACACACGATCTGTCAGCCGAAACTACGGGTACAGCAAAATGGAATCATGTAATACTCGACTTGCCAACTGAACTTTTAAGTCTGGATTACTTCCGAATCAGAATACGTGGCATGGCAACTGCCCCGCTCGGGGACACCCCAATATATGTAGATAACATCAATGTTATAGACCCGTTACAAAAAGATGCTGCCATAACAATGAATGCGGTAGAGAGCGTAAAGAAGGGGCAGCCTGTTAATCTTGACGTCAGAGTCACCAATGCAGGACTCGACAACATTCGCGGTTCAAAGCTTATTGTTACAGCAAACGGGAAGGAAGTGTACACATCTACCATCGATCAGGACCTTCTATTAATGCAACAGGCAAAGATACCTGTAGCCGTTAAGACTACATCGTTAGACCAATCGCAGGAAATGAAGCTTACCGCCACAGTTGAAATGGAAAACGACCTCGAAACAAACAATAACACTGCCAGTGCGACTGTACGACTGATTGCAGCAAAACTTGCAGGTCCGACAGACCTTAAAGCTACAGCTACTGGTGAAAACAAAGTGAAACTGACGTGGAAAGCACCATACATTGAAACAAATGTAATGGAAGACAATTTTGAAAACTATGCTGCATGGTCTACCACCTTTGGCGACTGGACAACTGTTGATGCCGACAATGGATACGCAGGTGCACTCTCGGAGAAGGGAACTTATCCGCACCAGGACGAGAAGTTCGCCTTCGTAAACTGGCAACCAAGCGATGTTTTCGGGGCAGGACAAGGTCTGGCGCCACACTCTGGCAAACGTGCAGCCGTCTCTATCTACCAGTTCAATAAGGGCGGAACAGAGTACATCGATGCCAACAACTGGCTTATCAGCCCGTTACTGTCGGGCAAAGAGCAGACCATTCACTTCTGGGTAAACAATATCAAGTCGGAAACGAACGGGCGAGAAACATTCGATGTCTTGGCATCGTCTACAGGAACCGATACGCTGAACTTCGTAAAAATAGGCGATACATACGTGCAAGAGTCTGCAAAATGGACAGAAATTAGTGTGAAACTGCCTGCTGGAACACGTTATTTCGCCATTCATCAGAACACGTCGAAAGAACAAGCATCTATCTTTATGGTAGACGATGCAAGTTTCGAAACGGGCAATATTCTTACAAGCTACAACATCTATTGCGATAAAGTGTATCGTGGTAATACTGTAGAAACAAACTTCACAGATGTAGTAGACCTTGCCAATGCTTTCCACAATTATAGCGTTACAGCTGTATACCTTGACGGTTCAGAGTCGGCACCAGTAACTTTGGAAGTTGCATCAGGTATAGATACCATCAACAGAAGCGAAACCCTATCCTACGATGTTTACTCTGTTGACGGCATCTTAGTGTGCAAGAAATCAGAAAGTCTACGACATTTACACCCTGGCATCTACATTGTAAACGGCAAAAAGTGCATTCTGAAATAACATTCACATAAAGCTCGCACATAATATTATAGTTGATGCGGATTCAATCTATTGAGGACTGGCCGCCACAAAAGGTCAGTCTTCAATTATTTCTCTATTTATAGATATCGGGATTTATCATTAATCGCTTGTGAATTATCACTTATATGTCTAATTAAATCATCACAGTTATGAGAAAAACTTATTTACTTACATTACTTGTATCTTTGTTATTCTGCTACACTTCAAGGGCGCAAACAACAAAAACAGTAGATGTTGCACAGCCTGGAACATTATCCTCAGCACTTGGTGAAGAACTGAAGACAGTCAAAGACCTGACTGTTACAGGGAAAATCAATGCTGCCGACATTGAGGGACTTATACAGGCAAGTGCGCTCGAAGTGTTAAACCTCACAGATGTAGCCATCGTGGACGCCGAAGGAAAAGCAACGACGGCATTTCCAGGCTACACATTGCGCAAGCACCCTACACTGACGACACTTAGTTTACCTAAGACGATAACGACAATTGGGAGCGGTGCATTCTTCAAATGCCAGAAACTAAAGAAGGTTGTATTACCGCAAACCATAAAGAAACTGAACGAAACCGTCTTTATGAGTTGCTCCGCCCTGTCTGACATTAACTTCCCCGATGGATTGGAAAGCATCGGAAGAAATGCACTTTATATGACTGCCATTACCGAATTTACTGCTCCAAAGGCGTTAAAGACACTGGGCGACAATGCTCTATACGGCACGCAAATAACGAAAGCTGTATTGAATGACAGATTAGAGAAGATTGGGCAAGCCTCGTTTGCAGCTTGCAAACAACTTGCAAAGATTGAAATCGAAAACAATCCGAACTTCAAACTTGTAGACGGTGTGCTGTATAGTGCCGACGAAACCACGCTTGTAGCTTATCCGCTGGCGGACAAAAGAGCATTGTACAAAACGCTGCCGACCGTTACAACCATCTATCAAGGTATATTCGAAGGTGCTGTGAACCTAAAAGATATCTACATAAACGAAGGAGTTAAAACCATTCCCGTCAGTCTGTGCTGCAACACCGAAGCATTGGAGCGTATGTATTGGCCGGCTACCCTTACAGATGTGAAGGCCGGAGCAATAGACGGCTGCAAGAAATTACGCGAGCTGCACGTTGCTGCCACTAAGGCACCGGCAGCAGACACGGGTGCATTCGGCGTTATGTTCAAGAACTACACAGCTTATCTTTATGTACCTTTCGGAGCAAAGGCAAGCTACGAGGCGAATGAGGAATGGAATGAAAACTTCTTGGGAATCATAGAAGAAAGCACCGAACCCAACACGGTTGTATTCAGAACCAATAAGGCTGTGGGCAGCGTACTCGCACTGAAAGTAGCTGCGAAAGAGGGAGAGGAAATTAAAATAAAGGGAGCATCGTACAACGAGAAGGACGAACTGATGCTTACAGACACCGAAGTTACACTTTACGGAAAGATGACAAAGATTGATTGCAGCAGCAACCAACTTGCATCAATCGTCATCACCAATCAGCCACAACTGCGCGAACTTTATTGCGACGACAACGAACTGACAACTATAAAGGTGAACTATGTGCCCGCGCTTGCCACGTTTTATTGCGGCAATAACAAGGAGCTGGCAGACATAGACCTCAAGTCGATGCCTGCACTCGCCGATTTCAGTTGCTACGGCAATAAGATAAGGAAACTCGACCTTAGCCTGAACCCAATGCTGACATCGCTCATCTGTCGCGACAACCTTATCGAAGGAACGCTCGACCTCAGCAAAAACCCAAAGGTGGAGCAAGTGAACTGCTATAATAATATGATTTCAGAAATCAGATTAGCGGCGGAACCAGCCCTGCGCCACATGGAAATGCAGCGCAACAACATCAGGGGCGCAGCCATGACCAGCCTCATAAAGGCACTGCCAAAATATGTGGCTTACGGTTCAGACGAATGGGACGACTACGGAGGACTCAACCTGCAAGGTCTATATGTTACAGAAACATCAGGCACACTCGAAAAGAACGTAGCACTCGTAAGCGATGTCAAGATTGCCAAAGACAAGAAATGGCCCGTGTTTGCGCTGAATATCGACGATTACGGTACATCTGCACCAAAACCATACGATGGGGTAGACCCGACAGGCGTCAATGCCACCGCCGCAGCAAGTACAGTTAAGGTCTATGTTACCCATGGCACTGTATTCGCAGAAGGCATTGCCGATGGCGAAACCGTAACACTCTACACTGCCGACGGCATGATTTCCGACAAGACCGTAAGCCGCAACGGCACGGCACAGCTCAACGCACAAGGTGCAGGAGTGTATATCGTGAAGTGGGCAGACTGCACTGTGAAAGTCATAGTCGCGACTGAGAAGGTTGTTGCCTAATGGATATTACAGAGAAGATGTTTCATATCTTGAATCACATGGATATAGTATTTCAGACATAGTCAGCGATGGTTTAAAAGGTCTTCGCGAAGAGTTTCTTATGTACAGATTCTAATACTGCCAGTTCCATCAGGTATGATTGTAAGGACGAAACTTACATTGCAGCCCAAATTAGAAGTGTCACAAGAGTTGCTTGCCATGGCTAAATTACTCTGCCATACAGACAAGAATGCTTTCGTAGGAGCATTAACTGTATGGCATGAGAATATGCAGGACTCATCAACGAACGGGCAAAGGGATCAGACGGGACGACACATTACGTGCATAAGAAAACAAGAAGCGCATATATGAGCTTAAAGAGAAACACGCCCTGGTTGTGTCTATGATTTTTCTGAACGGAAAATCAACGAATTTCATGTTTGCCGTGTCCGTGAGCAGCAGAAGTTGAAAACATTGAAATCGCAGGAACAGATAGAAGCATCGACAGCTATACCAGATGAAAACAAGAAACCAAAACAAGTCAAATATAAAATCAGATAGAATCATGGAAAAGAAAACAAATATAACAGAGAAAGACCTTTCATTGTTCTTGGGAAACCAAGAGGATGAGATAGACGATGAGAACATGACACAGACGAAAGCTCAATCCGCTCCTATCTATGGAGGAAACAACAATTGAAGCAGGAATGAAGAAGGACTGTATTACTCAAGGAGAAGCAGACATTACTTCTAAGCAATCCGAGTATACACGGAACACAGAGAACACGACAACTCAAAGACGCATCAGTGCCAAGATGAGGAAAGAAACACTGGAAGCCTACAAGCAGACTTTTCTCTTTCCCATTAAACTGAGCGACCGAAAGGCACCCCATCTGAGAGTAGGGAAACACAGGAGCGTGCCGACTTCATCATGCGCAGGTTGGACGACAGAGACAGCAACCTTTCAAGTTTCGTAGAAAACATTATCTGCCAACATTTGGAGAAATACGGTGAGGACATAGGAAAATGGAGAAGGCTGTAAGCCGTAAGAAAATGGCAGACGGTTTTCTCGAAAAAGGTGGCATAATGGACATTTCAGTACGCTTCTACTCGCAGTAGGTTCTACAAATAGAGGTGAATTTTTTAAAAAACATTCAAAAAAAATAGTTATTTCGTTTTTTATTTGTACTTTTGTCATGTCATCATATTATATTAACTGTTACAAGAAGAGGAGGTTGAATAGCTTTTATGATATGAAGATAGACTGGAGACAACTACGCGGCTTCTATAGAATAGGGTCGTTTTAATAAAAAACCAGAAGAAGTAATAAATCGAATATTAACTAAACCAAAAACAAATGAAGAAACTTCTATTATCATGCATTGCTTTTGCAATGACAATCGCAGCTACTGCGCAGAACGGTAGCTTGAAAGTAACCGAGGCTGAACCTAATCTCGCTCAACCAATCAGCTCTGTAATGTCTCATAGCAATCTTAAGGCTACAAGAGCAAATTTACCTGCAAACCAACGCTACATGGGTAATTACACCAGCGATAACTACAACAACAAGGGTGTAGGCTTTACACAGAACGAAGGCAAACTGACCGTTCTTACCCCCATTAACGGAGATATTGCCAAGACTTTCGACAAAGGTAAGGTTGTTGGTATGCGTGTTGCAATACCTGCCAACGGTGTCGGCGCTATAACAGCAAAGCTATTTACCTACAAGAAAGCAGGTGCTAATATTCAATATACGATGGTAGCTGAAAAGGAAATTGCCAGTGCCAAGAAAGGTTGGAACGACGTTAAGTTCGACACTCCTTACGAACTTGACCTCTCTAAAATGGAGGGTGTGATGTTAGGATTCACCTATACACAGAAGAAAGGTTCATCAGAAGAGTGCTATCCTATCGCATTATTGAAGGAAGGAACAATTGAAATAACATACGCTGCCATGGATGGCAGTACCCAATTGTACGACTTCAAATCAACGAAGTATGGAAACCTTTGTGTTCAGGCCATAGTAGAGAAGAACTATCCAGCTAAGGATATCATTCTCCACAACGTTACATTCAACAAGTTTACAAAGGCTTCAAGCAACTCAAAGTTCACTGTAAACGTCAGCAACTTTGGTACGACAACTATCAATTCTTTCACTTTAACAGCTTCAATTGATGGTAATCAGGTTAAGGAACAGACTGTCAATGGTACTGTTAATGGCGATATAAAGGCTTGTGTCGTAGAAGTTCCTACAACAGGAGTAGCATTAGGCGCACACAAAATTAAGTTTGCTATCACAAAAGTTGATGGTACTGCACCAACAGGAAACACTGCAAACGATGCTTACGAGTCTGATATAAACCTTTACGAAACAGCTCTTAAGAGACAAAAGCAGCTTGTAGAACAATTCACTTCCATAACTTGTACTTGGTGTCCTACTGGTTCTAGATTCTTGAAGCACCTGCAAGACAAGCGTCAAGATTTAGCTTGGATTGCTCTTCATGGTCCATTGGGAAACAAGGATCCTTATCAAACAAACCAAAGTCTTGCCATTATGAAGGCACTTGGTGTCAACGGTTATCCGATAGCAACGTTCAACAGAAGCTTTATTGAGGGCGAGCTTACAATGGTTATGACTATTCAAGAGAAGAACTACGCCCAAGCTGTAGCAAGCTTCAACAAGATTTTTACTCAAACAGACGAAGAATTTCCTGCATTCGTAAACCTTGATATTACTGCTAATGCTGACAAAGATGCAGGTACTGGCAAGGACAAATTGGTTGTAAAAGTTAAGGGAACAGGTGTTAAGAAAGCTGCTGACTTCCTTAAAGACTATGCACTTTACGTTTATGTAACAGAAGATGGCATTGTTGGTCCACAGATTGATAAGGGACAAACGATTAAGAAATATGTTCACAACAACACGTTCCGTCAGTGCTTGACAAATATTTATGGTGACAACATCAATTGGAATGGCGACAACTTCGACCAACAACTCACTTACGATATCCCTAAAGATCAGTTGGCAGCCAATATGCATGTAGTTGCATTTGTAGCTCCTAAGTTGGGCAACAGTGCTACTCCTATGTCAGAACTCGTAGTGAACCAGACCAATATGGTTCCTGTTACAGTTACTGCAGGCATTGAAAATACAAACGCAGATGCAGACAACGAAATTGTTGCTCGCTACAACCTTGCTGGTCAGAAGATAGATACTGCACAGAAAGGTGTAAATATCGTGAAGTACAAGAACGGTAAAGTAATGAAGGTTATTGTAAAATAAGATAAGAAAACAATACCTTAATGATAATAGTTAGTATTGTTGGCCAATATAACTGACACGCTAACTAAAGCCAAAAACGTTTAGACGTAGAAGCAAAAACAATAAGAAAGGGCTGGATTCCGAACGAGGAATCCAGCCTATTTTTAGGTTCTTCAGTTAAATGCGTAGACGACTGTCATGTAGAGCGTATAGTTTTAACGTGAAGAACTCATCATTTCTAAATCCATACACTTGGGCACTGTCATAAAAAATTGTGTAAGTCCCATTTTCTGTTATTTTTTTTACTTTATACAAAGATAAGAAAAATATGGGCTTACACACTTTTTAGGACACTACCGATTTACATTACTCTTATCCACGCTGGTCTTTTTCGGTATCAGAAACGTGGTAAATCACGCCTTTACACGTACAATCCACTCTTTTTCCGTGTGTTTTTGCCCCTGCCATAAGCGACAAAACAAAGTTCGTTTTCCTAAGAATGAAATTCTGACAAGCCCTCTTTACTTCTTAAAAACCTTGTTTACAAACGCTTATAAGTAAAGATGGTGTTACCGTAAAACTCTTTTTTCACAATGTCAATGCCACGAGGAAGGTGTGGAGCGGCAACACCATCGTTTATTGTAAAAGGTGCTGTTTCTACACGAATCTCGTCCCACAGTCCTGCGTCTATAAACGATTGAAGCGTGCGTGCACCACCTTCTACGATGAGCGAACATATTTTTGGTTCTGTATTGTTGCGTTGGTTGATGGTTTCAATAAGTTGTTGCAGACTGTTTACATATAGAACCCCATCTACAAAACCATTGCTTTTATAAGTAGACGACAGTACTATTTTCTGTGGATTCTTGCCATTCCACTCTCTCACCGTAAGGCGTGGGTGTTCCAATTCTTCGGTGTTGCGCCCCACAAGAATGGCATCGTACTCGGCACGGAGCTTATGGACGAGTATCTTTGTAAAGGCATTAGATATCTGCAACGCAGGTTTTCCGTCGCCAACAGCCTGCGAATACCCTATGAAACCGTTGGCAGTCTGTGCCCATTTCAGCAAGATGTAGGGTCGGTTTTGCGTGTTCCGCACGATAAACTCATGGTTCAGCATCAGGCATTCGTGTTCCAATACGCCCACAGTAACGTCTATTCCTGCCTTGCGAATGTGCTCAATGCCTCTCCCTTGCACTGCAGAGAAAGGGTCTACACAGCCACAAACCACTCTGCGAACGCCCTTTCGAACAATCAAATCGGCACAAGGCGGTGTCTTTCCGTAGTGCGAACAGGGCTCAAGACTGACGTAGATGGTGGCTTCGCACAGTAAATGCTCATCTTCGTGGCGTACCGACCGGAAGGCATTAACCTCTGCATGACCTTCTCCACACCGCACATGGTAGCCCTCTCCTATTATGTTTCCCTCGCTACTTACAATTACCGCGCCCACCATAGGGTTGGGTTTTGCCAACAGCCTGCCGTTCTTTGCCAACTGCAAACAGCGGCACATATACATTTCATCTATATCTTTTTGTTTCATTTCCATTTATTTTCTACCTTTGCAAATATGTACACGACCTACCAAAATCTGTATAAACAGCTCACGAATATCTATCCATTAAACGAGGCGAAAGCCATTGTCAGAATGGTTTTAGAAGACCGATTCGGGCTAACGCTTGCCGATATATATACCGACAAAGTTACGCAATTATCAGCAGACGATGCCAGCAAACTCGAAAAAATAATGCTTCGATTGGCAAAAGGCGAACCAGTGCAGTATGTTCTCGGCTCGGTTACATTCTGCGGACGGCAGTTTGGCGTGGCTCCGGGTGTGCTTATACCCCGTCCCGAAACGGAATTGCTCTGCGAATGGGTAGTAAACGTTCACGATAAGCCATACTGTGCGCTGCAGCCGCCTACTCCTTTACGTGTCTTAGACGTCGGGACGGGGAGCGGTTGCATAGCTATCACCCTCTCGTTGGATATGCCTAACACTGTAGTATCTGCCTGCGACATTTCGCCAGAGGCACTTTTAATAGCCCGCGACAACGCCATAAGGTTGGGAGCAGCAGTCAATTTCCAGCTGAAAGATGCATTACAGCTTGCGGCAACCGAAGAAAGGTTCGACATTATTGTAAGCAATCCGCCCTATATCTGCGACAGCGAGCGCACGGAAATGATGCAGAACGTGCTCGACCACGAGCCTCCAACGGCTCTTTTCGTACCCGACGACGACCCTCTGCGCTTCTATCGTGCTATTGCAGAATATGGAACGACTGTCCTTTCGCACGGTGGTGAACTCTATTTTGAAATCAACGACCGCTTTGCCGACGAGGTTTCGGCAATGCTAAACGCTTTGGGCTATGCCGGCACAGAGGTGCGTACCGACCAATTTGGCAAGCAACGATTTGTAAAAACAATGCGAGCATGATACAAAAGAAACAGATAACCGAAGCAGAAGCCTTGCGCAAACTTGGCGATCTTTGCGCTCGTGGTGAGCATTGTTCGGGCGAAATGACAGAGAAGTTATGCAAATGGGGCATTGCAGCCGATGCGCAGGAACGCATTATCGGCAAACTCATCGACTATAAATATCTCGACGACGAACGATTTACACGATCGTTCGTGCACGATAAGATTACTTTCAACAAGTGGGGGTGCCGAAAAATAGAACAGGCATTGTGGCAAAAGCACATTCCGCAAAGCATTTCGCAGCCCATTCTCGACGAAATTGAACCGGAAGAATACTTGAATGTGCTGCGCCCACTGCTGAAAAGCAAGTATCCAACCATAAAGGCTGAAACCGCTTACGAACGTTCCATGAAACTGATAAAATATGCAATGGGGCGTGGTTTTACGCTCGATGTCATTCGGCAGTGCATAGACGATGCTTCAATAATAGACGATATAGACGGAGATGACACAGATTAGCTTCTTTTCCCGTGTACTTGACCTCATTGCACCTCGTGTTTGTCCAGCCTGTGGATGCCGACTTGGCATCACCGAAGAACCGCTTTGTGCTGCCTGCAATATAGCTTTGCCCCGCACCATGCACCAGCTCCATTCCTTCGACAACGAGGTAGCGCGCCTCTTTTGGGGCAGAATACCAGTGGAAAAATGCGCTGCTTTCTTCCTTTACAAGCCCAGTTCTCCCTCAAGCAACCTTATCTATAAGCTGAAATACTTCGACCGTCCCGACATTGGCGAACAGCTTGGACAGCTTGTTGCAACCGAATATGCAACCGGAAACTTCTTCGACGGCATTACTGCCCTGCTGCCCGTGCCCCTCACACGCCGCCGTACTATTCAGCGAGGCTATAACCAAAGCCATGAAATAGCACGCGGAATAAGTGCCGTAACGGGGCTGCCCATCGTGAAAAAAGCCATTCGTAGAAAGTCGTTTAGAGAAAGTCAGACCCAGAAAAACCTATGGGAACGTTCCAGGAACGTGGAAAACGCCTTTGAACTCTGTGCTGCTGAGAAACTGAACAACCGGCACGTGCTCTTAATCGACGATGTAATTACCACAGGAGCAACGCTGACAGCCGTCGGGAAGGAACTGATGAAAGTTCCGGACATAAAGATTAGCATTCTCGCCCTATGCTTTGCAAGCGATAAATAAACAAGTATGGATAGTTTCGTAACGGGCGGAAAAGAATCTGAAAATATGTAAAGATTATCTATGAAACTATCTATTAGTTAACCGTTTTAGTTTCAGTGTTTTGCAAAACCTGTTGTTTGATGATGCAAAAGAGCCTGTTTTGAAGTGCAAAACAGGCTCTTTTACCACGTAAAACAGGCACTTTCGCAACGCCAAACAGTCTCAATCATTTCCTCTGTAAATTATCTTTACAGAATTAAAGCTCTTTTTCTGTATCTGCCTTGTGCAACAAAAGGAAAACTGTTCCCCAATAAATCTCTACTGAACCTAAACCGCTTTAGGTTCTAATAAAATCTAAATCTTTTGCTTTTATTTTGTTATCCGAATATGATACCGTAACTTTGCACCCTTATTATAATAGGTAAACGTAAAAAAGAAATAACAGATGGCATATTTATTTTCATCAGAATCAGTTTCAGAAGGGCACCCAGACAAGGTTGCCGACCAGATTAGCGATGCCCTTCTCGACCAGTTCCTTGCCTACGACGATACTTCTCGTTGTGCAATTGAAACTTTCAACACTACCGGACAAGTAATTATTATGGGCGAAGTACGCTCGAAAGAATATATCGATATTCCTGCCATCACACGGAAAACCATCAATAAGATTGGTTACACAAGGGCTGAATACCAGTTCGACGGCAATAGCTGCGGTGTTCTTTCTGCCATTCACGAACAAAGTTCCGATATTAACCGTGGCGTAGACCGTACCGATGAGAACAATCAGGGCGCAGGCGACCAAGGCATGATGTTCGGTTATGCCTGCAACGAAACGGCAAACTACATGCCCGTTACGCTTGAACTGGCCCACTTGTTAATGACAACCTTGGCAGACATACGCAAAGAAGGAAAGGTGATGACCTATCTCCGCCCCGATTCAAAGAGCCAAGTAACGGTGGAATACAGCGACGACAACATTCCACAACGCATTGATACGATTGTGGTTTCTACCCAACACGACGACTTTGTAAAGCCTGCCGACAATTCTGCCGAGGCACAGCTGAAAGCCGACGAAGAGATGTTGGCAAAGATTAGAGAGGACGTTTTGAACATACTGATGCCACGCGTGAAGGCGCAGATAGAGTCGGAGAAGGTGCTGGCACTGTTCAACGACAACATAAAATACTTTGTAAATCCTACCGGAAAGTTCGTTATCGGCGGCCCTCACGGCGATACAGGCTTGACTGGTCGTAAGATTATTGTAGACACCTACGGCGGAAAAGGTGCGCATGGAGGTGGTGCTTTCTCTGGGAAAGACTCATCGAAGGTAGACCGTTCAGCTGCATACGCAACTCGCTACATTGCAAAGAATATGGTGGCAGCAGGTGTCAGCGACGAAATACTTGTGCAATTGGCTTACGCTATCGGCGTTGCCGAGCCTGTTAGTGTCTATGTTAATACTTATGGACGCTCTCATGTGAACCTGACAGACGGCGAAATAGCTGAGAAAATAAAGCAAATGTTCGACCTTCGCCCTAAGGCTATAGAGCGAATGCTGAAGTTGCGCCAGCCAATGTACATAGAAACAGCTGCCTACGGACACATGGGACGCAAGAACGAGACCGTAAAAAAGACTTTCACAAGCCTGTATCACGAGAAGAAAGAAGTCGAAGTGGAACTCTTTACATGGGAGAAACTCGACAAAGTAGCAGAGATTAAGAAAGCATTCGGACTGTAAAACAATATGCCAACAACCGATTCCATCGCCACTCCGCCACTATTAAGGCGGCTGCAAACCCCACCTCAACAGTCTGCAAAGAACGCAACGACAGAGCATGGGGAGAGTGGTATTGGACAGGCAGATACTGTCAGGACTGAAAGGACAAAGAGTTTGCTGAAGTGGAAAGCGCCAAAACACCTCAAGCTGACCGACGTGAAGTTTGCCCAAGAAGGCTATTTCAAGGGCAACCCTTACTACCGTCCCGAGCTTGGAATGTCGAACGGCGGAATACTTGGCGACCCTGTGCCTTACAGTGTGAGCAACGACAACGTGGTGGCAGGCACGCTCCTGGTGTGCTTTGCCTTGGCTATGATAGCCTCATCTATGTCGAGCAACTTCATTGTAAGGCAGATAAAGGGACTTTTCAATCGTCCCTATCGCCGTATAAATGTAGGCGAAACAGGACACGAGGTACGCTTCCAAGTCTTTTTGGTCGTACAGACGGCATTGCTTCTGAGCATTACCTACTACCTGTTCACGCGCTCTGAGAATGGTGGTAACTACGTTGTCGATTCGCCAATGCTTGTCGTGGGCATTTTTCTTGCCATCTTCTTAGGGTATTTTCTGCTAAAGAAGTTGTTGTATTCCATTGTAAACTGGGTGTATTTCGACCGCAAGAGTAATCAGCAATGGTCGCAACTGACCTTGTTTCTCGTATCGGCAGAGGGCGTTCTCATATTTCCTGCAGTGCTGTTGATGATTTATTTCGGGCTATCGGTGCAATATACGCTCATCTATGTAGCAACCATTGTAGGTTTAGCCAAATTGCTTCTCTTTTACCAAGGATATGTCATCTTTTTTAAAAGAACAGCTGCCAGTCTGCAAATAATTTTGTACTTTTGCACCTTAGAATTGATGCCGCTGATGGCATTGATAGGAATCTTGGTATATACCGATAACTATTTGACTATAATTTTTTAGGACACGATGATAAAAAAGATATTAATATCACAGCCTAAACCGGGGAGCGACAAGTCTCCTTATTATGAAATAGCCAAGGATTTGGGCATAGAAATGGTGTTTCGCCCATTCTTTAAGGTGGAAGGCTTGTCTTCAAAAGAGTTTCGTCAGCAGAAAATTAACTTGCTTGATTACACTGCTGTGGTATTCACATCTCGCCATGCCATTGACAATTACTTCAAATTGGCGCAGGAAATGCGTATCACCATTCCTGAAACAATGAAGTATTTCTGCGTGATAGAAACAATTGCGCTCTATATTCAGAAATATACGCAGTACAGAAAGCGTAAGATTTTCTTTGGTAATTCGGGTAAAATAGATAACTTGATTCCTACAATGGTAAAGCACAAGGACGAGAAATACCTTGTTCCGTTAAGCTCGGTGCATACCGATTCCATTGGAACGCTGCTCACGAACAACAAGCTGAGGCACAAGGAATGTGTGATGTATCGCACCGTCAGCAACGATCTTACGGAAGAAGAGAAGAAGTCTTTCGACTACGATATGCTTGTTTTCTTCAGCCCTACGGGTGTTCGTGCTTTGAAAAAGAACTTGCCCGATTTTGAACAAGGCGACATTAAGATAGCTGCCTTTGGTCCTGCAACAGCCAAAGAGGTGAAAGACCAAGGTCTGCGCCTTGATTTGGAGGCACCATCAGCTAAATATCCTTCTATGACAGGTGCATTACGTGCCTTCTTGGAAGAGCAGAAGAAGTAAGAGAACCATAGGAGATTATCCCACTCGGATTATCTTCCGAAACATAAAAAGCTAATCGCCAATGCCTGTTACCCGCAGATTTACGTTGTGTAAAGAGGAGCGAATATGCAGCAAACTGCTCATAGACCAGCTCTTTAATGGGGGGAATAGTCATTCTATGGTTGCTTTTCCGCTGCGGGCAGTATATGTGATAAAAGACCGTAACGAAGCACAAGGTGCCCCACCACCACAAGCAAAGATACTCGTTAGCGTACCCAAGAAGTATTTTAAGCGTGCCGTAAAGCGCAACAGAGTGAAGCGACAGGTGAGAGAAGCGTATCGAAAGAACAAATATATCTTGCTTGACAAGCTGCAACCGATGCCGAATCAGGAGGTGTTACTCGCCTTTATATGGCTCGATAATATGCTTCACGCATCTGCTGATATAGAAAACAAGGTGTGCAATCTGCTCCAACGCATTGGAGAAAAGATTGAAACAGACAGAAAGGAGGCTATTCAAGAATGACGTTTCAGAAGCTTTTACACGCTGTTTCGCGTCTGTTATCGTGGCTACTGATAGTTCCAATTCTTTTTTATCAACGGTTTATCACACCCTTTACACCTCCTTCTTGCAGATTTACACCTACTTGTTCGGAGTACGCAAAGCAAGCATTGATGAAGCACGGACCGATGAAAGGACTTGGATTGGCTATTTGGCGAATACTAAGATGCAACCCATGGGGTGGGAGTGGGTACGACCCGGTTCCCTAAACAGCACATAAAAACAGCCCAATAATACATTATATATAATACAGCCCTTGCGGGTTTTAAACACAATAATTGATGAAGAACTTTGTTGAAGAACTAAAATGGCGCGGTATGTTGGCGCAGATAATGCCCGGTACAGAGGAGTTTCTGCAAAAAGAAATGGTATCGGCATACCTTGGAACCGACCCTACCGCCGACTCTTTACACATTGGACACCTTTGCGGAATTATGATGCTCCGCCACTTGCAGCTATGTGGGCACAAGCCTTATCTGCTCATTGGTGGCGCAACAGGTATGATTGGCGACCCATCGGGCAAGAGCCAGGAGCGCAATTTGCTCGATACCGAAACCCTTTACCACAACCAAGAGGCGATAAAAAGGCAGGTTAGCAAGTTCCTCGACTTCGATGGCGATGCGCCCAACAAGGCGGAGATGGTGAATAACTACGATTGGATGAAGGATTTCACCTTCCTCGACTTTGCCAGAACAGTTGGAAAGCACATCACCGTAAACTATATGATGGCGAAGGACAGTGTGAAACGCCGCCTAAATGGTGAGGCAAGCGACGGTCTTTCGTTCACCGAGTTCACCTATCAGCTATTGCAGGGCTACGATTTCCTATACCAATACGAGAAGTTTGGGGTAAAACTGCAGCTCGGAGGCAACGACCAATGGGGCAATATGACCACGGGCACAGAGCTAATCCGCCGCACACTCGGACAAGAAGCCGAAGCTTACTGTCTGACTTGTCCACTTATAACAAAGGCAGACGGCAAAAAGTTCGGTAAAACCGAAAGCGGAAACATCTGGCTCGACCGCAACCGCACCACTCCATACGTATTCTACCAATTCTGGCTCAACGTCAGCGACGACGACGCAGAGAAGTATATAAAGATATTTACTTCGCTTGACAAACCCACTATCGACGCTCTTGTAGACGAACATCGCCAAGACCCAGGCCGCCGCAGCCTCCAACGCCGTTTGGCAGAAGAGGTTACACGTATGGTACACTCGCAGGAAGACCTTGATATGGCGATGGCTGCATCGAACATTCTCTTCGGTAAGGCTACCAAAGAGAACCTTTTGCAACTCGACGAGCAGACTTTCAACGACGTTTTCAAAGATGTTCCACACTACGAGGTATCTAAAGACTTGCTCGGACAGCCTGCAGTAGACATCTTCAACCAAGAAGGCATGCAGATTTTCCCAAGCAAGAGCGAAATGCGCAAACTCGTTAAGGGTGGTGGCGTATCGCTTAACAAAGAGAGATTGCAAGCTTTCGACCAAGTAATTACTGCCGAAAACCTTATCGACGGCAAGTATTTATTGGTGCAGAAAGGCAAGAAAAACTACTTCCTTGTAATTGTGAAGTAACTTTATAAAGTAAAGACTGAATGCAGAAAAGGCGATGACGGAAAGGCTTAACCAAGCCATACCATCATTGCCTTTCTTGTTTATCGCTCTATTTTGGCTATCTTTCCTCGCCCAGCATTAACCTATTGTTCTGCTAAAACAATAGAAAAACTATGCAATACATTTATAATATTACTCAAAAAAGACGTATATTTGTCGCAAAGTTCAACTAAAACTCTCAACAATATGAAAAAAAACATAGCATTAATCTTACTTCTTGTGCTTTCTCTTCATGTTTTGGCGCAGGATAAAAGTCCCGTTATTCATGTAGACTGGAAGGCGATAGAAAAAACTGTAAAAACTCGTCCAGACAGTGTAAAGGCTCTTGTTGCTCGTTTTGTGCAGCCCCAAATGGACACAACTCTTACGTTGCCAGAATGCATTCTTGCCTATTACGGTCAGTCGTATATAAGTAAAGGAAACGAAACATTAGACGTAATGCAGATGAGCGATTCGCTGAAAGTTAAATCGGCTGCAGCACTTAGATTGGCAGAAAAGGCACTTACAAAGAATCCGTTGAATGCCGATGCGCTCATTGGAAAGGCTTCTATTCTTTTGAAACGTCTCGAAACCAATCCTGAAGATTCTTCCGAAATTGCATCAGAAGCACGTCATTGTTTGCGCATTATGATGCAAATATACGATGTTATTGGTTCTACAGGCGATGGAACTGCCGAAAACCCATTTAGCGTAACCAGCGTAAACGATGAATATAACTTCTTGCATTATTATCTCGAAATATGGAAAGTAACAGGACAGGCACTCATTATGTCGCGTAAAAACAAAGTGGCATGCGATGTCTTACACTTAGGCGAAAAGAGCAACTATTGGGATAAGCCCGACATTTATTTCGATGTAACACGTGTGCTCCTACTGGAAGGGGAAACTTTTAAATAAAAATAGCACCTTGTTTTTAAGGTTCATAAAGGTTAATGGAGAAGAAAAGACAAGGGGAGAGACACACCGTTATTGTGCAATGTAAAGCTCATTCAGCTATTGACAAATATCTAACGAAATTCAATACCCATTGTTTTGCGTTCCAAAAAGCCCTGTTTTGCATTCCAAAACAGGGCTTTTTGCATTGTAAAAGCGATTGTTGAAAAATACCCGACAAACGCTCTTGTTTTTCTTAGGTGCAGTTATGGCTTCCCGGCAAGCTATTTTTAAGAAAACAAGTGCATGGGCATCACAGTTGTGTTGCGCCCATTTTTACTTTATTTTCAGTACTGCACGAATGCCCGCTTCAACATCTTTCATATCAGCTGTAGGTTCGAAACGGTCCACGACGTGCCCCTCACGGTCTATTAAGAACTTCGTAAAGTTCCACTTAATGCTTGGATCTTTTGCGTAGTTAGGGTCCTGCTTGCTGAACTTTTCGTCGAGAAACTTGCCTATTTTGTCGTTTGTGTCAAATCCTTTAAAGCCTTGTCGTGCTTTTAAATAGGTGTAGAGCGGCAGCTCTTTCTTGCCGTTCACGTCTATCTTTTCGAATTGCGGGAAGGTAACGCCATAGTTTCCCGTGCAAAAAGCCCTGATTTCGCTAAGCGTTCCAGGCGCCTGCGCACCGAATTGGTTGCATGGAAAGTCGAGAACAACCAGCCCTTGCGCCTTATAAGTATCGTATAGCTTCTGCAAAGCCTCGTATTGAGGTGTGAAACCGCATTTCGTGGCAGTGTTTACTATAAGCATAACCTTGCCTTTATAGTTTTTTAGCTTTACAATATGCCCATTGGCATCTTTCACTTTAAATCCGTACACGTTCTTTTGAGCCACGGCAGAAACAGCCATCAGTACGCACAAAAGTGTCAATACTATCTTTTTCATAATTTTATATCTGTTTTGTTATACACGTTTATCTAAAGTTTTTTCATCAGTTCGCGCATTCCTTCGCTTGCACCCTTACGAATAACCGTAACATTCGCACCATGTTTCGAGTCTAAATCGTTAGGGTCTATTAAGTAGATAGGAACGTCGGTACGGACATAATGCACCAAGCCGGCAGCTGGATAAACATTGAGCGACGTGCCAATGATAACGAAAATATCAGCTTCCGACACCTCTTTTGCAGCAGGTTCTATCATCGGAACACTCTCTCCGAAGAACACGATGAAAGGTCGAAGCAGGCTTCCGTCTCCAGCTTTTTCGCCCGGCAAAACGTCAGGAACGTCTTCTGTAAGTTCCTTTCTGTATTTCGGGTTGTACGCATCAGCACTCGAACAAACCTTTTTCAGCTCTCCATGCAAGTGGATAACGTTGGTTGAACCAGCCTTTTCGTGCAAATCGTCAACATTCTGAGTAATTACGGTAACCTCATAATGGTCTTCTAACTGTTTTATAAGCTTGTGCCCATCGTTGGGTTTCGCTGCAAATAGCTTCTTTCTCAAGCCATTATAGAAGTTGTTTATAAACTCTGGGTCGTTCTCCCAAGCCTCGTGGGTAGCCACTTTCTCCACCGGATAATCTTCCCACAAGCCGTCGTTGCCCCGGAAAGTCTTGAAACCGCTTTCCACCGACATGCCTGCTCCTGTTAAAAACACTATTTTCTTCATATCGATATTTTTATTTGTTGATTTTACAAATTTAGTAATTTTAATTAGATAAATGCTATACTGTATTCTAAAAATAGTATCTTTGCACATTAATAATATTTAAACAAGAAAAGAACATCAATGGATAAATTAAGCTACGCCTTGGGTATCGGCATCGGTACACAGCTCAGAGGAATGGGAGCAACCAACTTGAACATTGACGATTTCGCACAGGCGATTAAAGATGCAATAGCTGGTAAAAAGCTAAAAGTAGACAATAAGGAAGCGCAGACCCTCGTTAACAACTTCTTTGCAGAGCAACAGGCAAGGAAAGAGGCTGCCGCTGCAGAAGCAGGCAGGGCTGCCAAGGCTGTAGGAGAGGACTTTTTGGCAGAGAATGCAAAGAAAGACAATATAGTTGTGCTGCCTTCAGGACTCCAATACGAGGTTATCAGAGAAGGAAATGGCAAGAAGCCAAGCGCAACAAGCAAGGTGAAGTGCCACTACGAGGGTACGCTCATAGACGGAACCAAGTTCGACAGTTCGTACGACCGTGGCGAACCGGCTACGTTTGGGCTGAACCAGGTAATCGCAGGTTGGACCGAAGGCTTGCAACTTATGAGCGAAGGAGCCAAATATCGCTTCTTCATACCTTACAACTTAGGCTACGGCGAACGTGGCGCAGGTGCTTCAATACCTCCATACGCAGCATTGGTGTTTGATGTAGAACTTATAGAGGTGCAATAAACAGAAAGAATATTAACTCGAAAACAATAAAACAAGAAAACGAAATGAAGAAACTTACAGTTGTAGCCGCATTGGCTATCGCCGCAGTAGGCTTTACGGCATGCGGCAATCAGACTCCAAAAGAAGACTTAAAGTCTGACGTTGATTCTTTAAGCTATGCCTTTGGTGTAGACCAAGGTCAGGGTGTAAAAAAGTATTTACAGCAGATGAATATCGACACTGCCTACATCAACGAGTTCATTAAAGGTTTGAACGACGGTGCAACAAGCATGGACGACAAGAAGAAAGCTGCTTACAATGCCGGTGTTGGCGTGGGTATGAATATGAATATGGTTATTAAAAACCAAATCAACAAGAGCATCTTCGGTGAAGACTCTACCCAATCTATCTCGCTAAGCAACTTCCTTGCAGGTTTTGCTGCAAGTGCAAAGGGCAACAACAAGAGCATGACCATAGAGAAAGCACGCCAGATTGAGCAAAGAGTTCCACAAGCCATTCAAGCTAAGACAGCCGAAAAGAAGTACGGAGAGAACAAGAAAAAGAACGACGCTTTTATGGCAAAAATAGCTAAAACCCCAGGAATGAAGGCTCTGAAACAAGGCGTTTACTATAAGGAAATAAAGGCTGGAACAGGTGCAAAGCCTACAGCATCGCAAGTGGTAAAGATTAGCTACGAAGGCAAGACAATCGAAGGTAAGATGTTCGACAAGAACGATAACATGGCAATGCAGATAGGACAGGCTGTCCCTGGCTTCAACGAAGCATTGCTGAACATGCCTGTTGGCTCTAAGTGGGAGGTCTACATTCCTTACGCAGCAGGTTATGGCGCACAGCAGCCAAGCCCTGATATCAAGCCTTTCTCTACTTTGATATTCACCATAGAACTCTTGTCTATCGAGAAAGCTGCACCTGAAGCTGCTGCGGCGAACCCAAGAAGATAACCGAGAATAGTTTTTCGCACTATAGACAATTAGTTTTCATGCTATATATAATAAGGTGGGTTGGGCTATGGTTTAGCCCAATCCACTTTTTCATCACTACACCATTTCATGGGAAACAATACACGAATGTACACTGTAAGTATTCCTGTTTAAACGAAAAAGACAATGAAGAAAATAGCAATTATGGCATTGCTCGTTGTGGCAAGCGCAGGTTTCAGCACGGCAAACGCACAGAGCAGGAAAGAGAAGAAACAGAAAAAGCAAGAGCAAATAGAATCAATAGCAATCACAACACCTGTCAGCGATGAGACCGCAATAGATATAACGAAGTTCGATTCGTTAAGTTACGCAGCGGGAATGAATGCAACACGCGGGTTGGAAAAGTATATTTCAAGTCAGTTAGGTGTATCGAAAGAAGAGATGCCCGACTTTATACGTGGACTGAAAGAAGGTATTTCAAAACGTAAAGACTCATCATTTGCAGCATACACAGCAGGCTTGCAAATCGCAGCACAGGTAGAAAGAGCCATGCTTCCCAATATAAAGAAGCAGTTTAAAGGTATATCTGCAGACATCAACGATAGGCTCTTCTTCAGAGGTTTCGTTGATGCTATGAAAAAAGACACTACCTTCTTCAAACAAGAAGAAGCGCAAGAATATCTTAATAAAAAGCAAAAAGCATTGGCAGACCAACGCAACGCACAAACAAAAGCTGCAGGCGAGAAGTTCCTTACAGAGAATAAGAAGAAGCCGGGAGTAGTTACTTTGCCAAGCGGACTGCAGTATAAGGTGCTCGTTAAGGGCAATGGCGCAAAGCCGGCAAAGGACGATATGGTTAAAGTAGTGTACGAAGGGCGCACCATCGACGGTAAAGTGTTCGATGCAACATCACGCCACGGAACCGAAAGTGACACCTTTGGTGTAGGAAAACTTATAAAAGGGTGGACCGAAGCACTCATGCTTATGCCGGTAGGGTCTAAGTGGGAGATATACATTCCACAGGAATTAGCCTACGGAGCACGGGGTGCGGGCGACGATATAGCACCTTATTCAGCACTCATTTTTACCCTTGAATTGAAAGGAATAGAACAAACTGCAATAGGAGTTAAAAGCAAATAACTTTAGAAAAGTATAACAAAGTGTGCACATAGGCACACTTTTTTTATGCATTTCTATTGCCTGTTCCATTTAAAATGCCTACTTTTGCTTTCAAATTGTAAACTAACTCACTTGCTGTTGTTGGCAAGTCAGAAACAATATTGATATGGATAAGATAGACAAATTAGACAGAAAGATTCTTGGTATCCTGTCGCAGAACGCGCGAATACCATTTAAGGACGTAGCAGCAGAATGTGGCGTATCGCGCGCTGCAATCCATCAAAGAGTCCAACACCTTATCGAAAATGGCGTAATTATAGGCAGCGGCTTCCACGTAAACCCCAAAAGTCTTGGTTATACCACATGTACTTACGTTGGCTTGAACCTCGAACGCGGTTCAATGTATCGCGATGTTGTGGAGCGTATTGCCACGATTCCCGAGGTGATAGAATGCCATTTCACCACGGGTTCGTACACTATGCTCGTCAAACTCTTTGCAAAAGACAACGAACAACTGATGGATTTGCTCAACAACAAGATACAAAGCATTCCCGGTGTAGTATCTACTGAGACGCTTATCTCGCTCGAACAGAGCATCAAACGCGAGATTCCAATCAGCGAAGACCTCTAAACTGCACCGATTGTGCACAGCTTCTATCGTCTATTTAAATAAGAATTATGATGCAAAACTATAACTTAGACGCTCATTTAGCAGGACTTTACGACCATTATCCTGAAGGAAACACCAGACCAGTCATTGGTATTACCACTAACTTTTCAGGTCAAGACGTTACCATTCGGGAGGTTTTTCATAAGCAAGTAATAGAAGCTGGAGGCACGCCGCTACTCATTCCCCCTACCACAGATAAGCAAGTAATCGTCAATATACTCGACCGTATCGACGGACTTCTGCTTACAGGCGGTGCCGATGTGAACCCTTTGTGGGCTGGCGAAGAGCCAACGCTCAACGTAGGCAACATAAACGATAAGCGAGACCTATCCGAACTGCTCACTACACGATTGGCTTACAATCGCCAAATACCTATATTCGCCGTATGCAGAGGTATGCAGGTCTTGGCCATTGCGTTAAACGGAAAGGTGCAACAGCACATTTACGACCCTTATATCGTCGAGGAAACAGGAGAGAAGAAGCTCGCACGCTTGAAAAGTGTTACTACCTTGCGCCCTGCAAAGCTAAAGCACGATCAGAGTGCAGCCTTCACCGAGCCTACGCACAGCATTGCAATAGAGTCCGGTTCCATACTTCATTCCATCTACAAACAAGACAAAATCTTTGTAAACTCCTTCCATCACCAAGCTGTTTCTGTGTCTGGAAAGCGGTTTAAAGCAACGGCTTACGCTCCCGATGGCGTTATAGAGTGTATGGAAAGTGCCGAATTCAAACCTATCTTAGGTGTTCAGTGGCACCCGGAATGGCTGGAAGAGGAAGGTCAGAGGCTATTCAAATGGTTTGTAAACGAAGCCGACAACTTCCGTACAGCCAAGCAACTGCACACACGCATACTTACTCTTGACACCCATTGCGACACTCCTATGTTCTTCCCACAAGGCGTAGACTTTGCCAAACGCGACCCGCGCATTCTTTACGACCTGCATAAGATGACGGAAGGACACCAAGATGCCGTTACAATGGCAGCCTACTTGCCTCAGCCACGCATAGGAGAAACGTTCTCATCAAAGATAGACGTGGAGGGATTAAAGCGTTTCAACCCTGAACTGACCGACGTTTTGGACAACCTTACGCCCACTTCCTACGCCGATTTAATCTTTAACAAGATAGAGAAAATAGTAAAAGAAAACAGTCGCTACCTCAGTATTGCGCGCACTCCGTCCGACCTTTACGAAGACAAACGAAAGGGACGCAAGAGCATTATGTTTGCTATTGAAAACGGTTTGGCTTTGGAAGGCAACCTTGCCAACGTGAAATACTTCGCACAACGTGGTGTTACGTACATCACACTGTGCCATAACGGCGACAACGACATCTGCGATTCGGCACGAGGGAGCAACCTTCACGGCGGCGTGAGCAAGTTTGGCATTGAAGTAATCAAGGAAATGAACCGCAACGGTATTATGGTAGACCTCAGCCACGGCGGCGAAAAGAGTTTCTACGATGCGCTTGAAATAAGCAGTCAGCCCATTGTGTGCAGCCATTCCAACAGCAAAGCCCTCTGCGACGTACCCCGCAACCTTACCGACGACCAGCTGAAAGCATTGGCAAAGAAAGGCGGCGTGGCACACATCACCCTCTATGAAGGCTTCTTGTGCAAAGGCGGAACGGCTTCAATCCTCGATGCCATTGCGCATTTAGAGCACGCAATAGATGTTATGGGTATCGACCACGTAGGTATCGGAACCGACTTCGACGGCGACGGAACAGTGCGTGGAATGGCAGATGCAAGCGAAATGATAAACTTCACCCGCCATTTGCTTGCTCGCAAATACAGCGAACGCGACATAGAAAAGATATGGGGAGGCAACTGGCTGCGCGTAATGGCACAGGTACAGGCAGCCAAACAAAAATAAAAAGAACAACAATGAACGGAAAAATAAGGTTTTTATGCAGTGGTGTGGCAGTGCTTTTGCTTGCTGCCCTTACCTTTAGCTGCAAGGGAAAAACAACCAACAACAGCACCAAAGACAGCGACACAGTGGCAACGGCAAAGCCCGTGGGGCCTACATTCAACCCCGATTCGGCATTCGCCTATACGGCAGCGCAATGCGATTTCGGTCCTCGCACAATGAATTCGTCGGCTCACGACAAGTGCGAACAATGGATTATCAGCAAGTTCAAGCAATACGGCTGCGAGGTTCAGACACAGAAAGCCGACCTGAAAGCCTATGACGGCACGACATTAAAATCGACAAACATCATCGCCCGCACCAATCCCAACGCACAACGGCGCATCTTGCTCTGTGCACACTGGGACAGTAGGCCGTGGGCAGACAACGACCCTGACTCTACCAACCACAAGAAACCTGTTATGGCAGCCAACGACGGAGCCTCTGGGGTTGGCGTTATGATAGAATTAGCACGCCAGTTACAAGCCGACAGCACGCTGAACGTAGGTGTCGATTTCGTTTGTTTCGACGCTGAAGACTGGGGCGTTCCGCAGTGGGAAACCCGTTATCAGGATCAGGCAGGCGACAGTTGGGCTTTGGGTTCCAACTATTTTGCAAAGAACCTGCCACTTGCAATCCACCCTAAGTTCGGTGTTTTGCTCGACATGGTTGGGGGCGAAGGCGCTCAGTTCTATAAGGAAGGAATGTCTCTGCAATATGCTCCCGATGTGGTAGACCGTGTATGGAAGGCTGCAAAGAGTGCCGGTTTCGAGTCGTATTTCCCTGAAGCAACAGGCGGAATGGTTACCGACGACCACGAACCACTCAACAAAATAGCCGGCATTCCTGCTATCGATATTATTCCTTACTATCCTGATTGCGCACAGAGTTCGTTCGGACCGACATGGCATACCGTAAGCGATACGATGGAACACATAGACCGTGCAACACTGCAGGCGGTTGGACAAACACTCATTCAGCTTATTTACACCCTGTAAGAGCAGTGCCAATTGAGAGTATTCCTCTGTTGGTTACAAGCTAAAAATGAAGAAAATAGTTTTCAGAACACTTGCTTTGTTCCTTCTTGTAGGGTGTGCAAAGCAAGCCGGACAGAAGTTTCCTACTCACCGTTTTACCGATGAAGTGCGGTTGCGGACTACTCCCGTGAAAGACCAAGGACAGAGTTCGCTGTGCTGGGCGTATGCCATGCTGGCTACAATAGAGACCGAACACCTGATGCAAGGCGACTCCGTGAACCTCAGTCCCGACTATGTTGCGCGTATGTATTTGGCAGAACAGGCTACGAAAAGCCTATTGACAAGAACCCGAAATGCGGTTTTGCCCAATCAGGGTACGACTATTACCACTCGCGGAATGGCTGGAATGCTGATAGACCTTATTCAAACCTACGGCTTATACCACTTCGATGCCTACCATAAGCGAGGAGACACAAGCTATAAGGTTATTGAACGCAAACTCAGTCAGGCAGTTTTAGCACCTAAGACAAGCAATGTAGCCGAACAGATTGGTTATATTAACACTATGTTGGACGATGAAATAGGTGCTGTTCCAAGGCAAGTGTTTCTTTATCGAGCCATTTACACACCGCAAGAGTTTGCCCACAGCGTATGTAAAAGCGACGAATACTTAGCTTTAACGAGCTTTACACATCACCCTTTCGGCACGTACTTCCCCTTGGAAGTGCCCGACAACTATTTTCACGACACCTTTTTAAATGTTCCCATCGACACTTTGATGCACTGCATGGAGCAGTCTGTGCGCTCGGGACACCCTGTTTGCTGGGAGGGCGACACGTCCGAAGATGGCTTCTCGTTCGCAGAAGGCATAGCAAAGTTAGACAACGACAACCAATTGCCTACACAAGTGCAACGCCAAAAGGCTTTTGAAACCTACCAAACTACCGACGACCATTGCATGGAGATAATGGGAATAGCCCACGACGAGGCGGGTAACAAATACTTTATTTGTAAGAATAGCTGGGGAAAACACAACCGTTTTGGTGGTTTTATGTATCTAAGCTACAACTATGTGCGGCTGAAAACCATTGCCGTATATGTTGTGAGAAACTGAAAACCTACCGCTTGCGCTCTTCCAAATATTCCTTGAAGGGTGCAAGAAAAGCATCGGTAACGTGTATTATCTCGTTGCCAATGTAGATGCAATCGTTCCTATCTACCTTTCTTATTTTATCCAATGCCACAATATACGAACGGCTTACACGCATGAAATGGGCAGAAGGGAGCAGCTCTTCCACAGCTTTCATGGTCATGTGTGTAACCAGTCGGCGATCGGAAAGGTGGAAGATGACATAATCTTTCATTCCTTCCACATAAACGACATCGGTGAGCGGCACTTGCTGCAACTCTCCGTCAGCCTTCAGAAACACCGTCGTCCTTTGGTTGTTTATGGGTTGCGGCAGCCTTTCGAACCAGTCCCTGGCTTTTTCTGCAGCCGTTAAGAACTTGTCGTAGCGTATTGGCTTCAGCAAGAAGTCGAGTGCATTCACCTCGTAGCTGTCGAAAGCATATTCCTTGAACGCTGTTGTAAAGATGATGCGAGTGCGCGATGGCACCATACGCGAAAACTCCATACCATTCAGGTCGGGCATTTGAATATCGAGAAACAATAGGTCTACAACATCGTTTTTGATGGTCTGTAAAGCCGAAATAGAGTCGGTGAACGATGCCTTGAGCACCAAAAAAGGTGTACGTTCCACAAAATTCTCTAATAGCCGTATGGCTAAAGGTTCGTCGTCTACGATAATACACGTTAGATTCATAGGTATATATTAACTTCTTGTTCTTATTTTTATCTGCAACTTGTAGACTCCCCGTTCCACCGTTTGGCTCATTTCGTAGCGTTTGGCATACATCAGCTCCAAGCGTTTGCGCATATTCTCTATGCCAATGCCGCTGCCACTGCGGTCGCAGCTGTCTTTCGGGTGGTTGCTGTTCTGGCAAGAGAACACCAAGAAACCGTTCTCTTCAGTCAGCGAAATGTCAATAAACGACGGCTTTCCGCTGCTCACACCGTGTTTGAAAGCGTTCTCGATGGGCGACAGAAACAGCATGGGCGCAATGGTTCGTGCCGTGTCGGGAACATCGAAATGCGTTGTTATCTTCACGTTCTTGTCGCAACGCAGTGCCATCAGGGAGATATAGTTTTCCATAAAGGCAATTTCTCCGCACAGCGACACTTCCTTTTGCTGCGTTTCGTAGAGCGCATAACGCAGCAAATCGGATAGTTCGCCGATAGAGTTTTGCGCCTCATCGGCATCAATCTGCGTCAAAGAAGAGATGTTGTTGAGCGTATTGAAAAGGAAATGCGGGTTCAATTGGTTCTTCAGCCAAGCCAGTTCGGCTTCCGTATTGCGCTGTTTTTCTTCTAAAAGTTGCTTCCGAAGGTCGCTCTGACGTATAAAATAGCGCACGGAAATGGCTGCAATCGCCACGACATAGTTAAGAACCAGCCAGATAATAGCGAACTGATAGTAGTACAAATGTACCACCACACCATGGTCTGTATTGCTGCGTGGGAAGAACAAGTCGTAGTTCAGTAAAAATACCAAGGCAAATTCTACCAACCAAAACAACCATCGGCGCAGCTTACTTTTATCTTCGTAGAGATACGGAACAAGCACATAGAAGTTTGCCATGAAGACCACGAGGAGCAGAAAGAACATAACAGCGTTGGTGCGCGCCGAAGCCATAGCTACCCATGGGTCTCGTTCGGTGATATATACCACTACACACCACGTTGCAGTAAGCATAAAGTAAATGCCTATTTGTGCAAGAAATATCACTACACTGCGTTTCTTCAACCACGCTTTTATTGTCTGCATAATAATCTTTTTTGTTGCAAAAGTTGTTTCAAACCACTACAAAGGTAACCTTATTCTGCAGTATCTACAAATTATTTTCGACGAACCACCCTTGTTTTTCGACGAATTCGCACCTGTAATTACCTTTGAAACGCACACGATGGAAGTGTAAATATTTTCATAAAAAGAAGTACTCGCATAACAGCATTGTTATCAGCACTTTATAAAATGGGCTGTTTCTCATTGCAAAAGAGCCTGTTTTGGCGTGCAAAACAAGGGTTTTTGGAAGCCAAAAGGGTGGTTTTTGCAATGCAAAAGCGTAACTATTGTTTTTCTTTAAAATTATGTTTACAAAATAGGTACATAGGTATCATAGAATAGCTAATATCCTTCGTATTCCTGGAATACATAGGAAATAGTGGTTGTTTGCAGCGATGCAGCAGGTTGATAGATTTGCATTTTTATTGTGTTGCGACGAAAATACATTACTGTTCGCTTTGCACATCATTCGTAATTCGTTATCTTTGCAACATAAACAGAAGCATATTACACAATTTATGGAAGATTTAAAGAAAATATTCGCAGGCAAACTGCTCGATATTAAAGCCATTAAACTGCAGCCCAACGACCCCTTTACATGGGCAAGCGGGTGGAAATCGCCTTTCTATTGCGACAATCGAAAGACCTTGTCGTACCACGATGTGCGCTCGTTTGTAAAGTTGGAACTGGTGCATGCCATACTGTCGCACTTCCCTGAAGCCACTGCTGTGGCTGGAGTTGCCACCGGTGCCATTGCACAGGGGGCGTTAGTGGCAGAAGAACTGGCTCTGCCGTATGCATACGTCCGCCCAAAGCCAAAGGATCACGGTATGAAGAACCAGATAGAAGGGCAACTGCCAGAAGGCGCAAAGGTTGTTGTGGTGGAAGATTTGATATCTACAGGCGGCTCATCGCTTAAGGCTGTGGCTGCATTGCGCGAGGCTGGCTTTGAAGTAGTAGGCATGGTAGCATCGTACACCTACGGTTTTCCAGTGGCAGAAGAGGCTTTTAGGGAAGCCAAAGTGCAGTTGGTAACGCTCACCGACTATCAGAACGTTGTGGAAAAGGCTTTAGAAATAGGATATATCAGTAAGGAAGACGTGCCAATGCTCGACGAATGGCGTCGTGATCCGGCTAATTGGAGGAAGTAAGCATGAGCAAATTTGAAAGTAGCATAAAGCAAATCGCTTATCCTCAGCAGAGTGTCTACAACATGCTGAGCGACCTTACGAACATTGAACGCATAAAAAACAAAGTGCCGGAAGACAAGTTGAAAGACCTGACTTTCGACAAAGATGCCATTTCCATCAACGTTTCGCCGGTAGGACAGGTATCTATGCGCATTGTAGAACGCGACGAACCAAAGACCATTAAGTTTGCAAGCGAGAACTCGCCGATGTCGTTCAATTTCTGGATCCAGATACTTCCGGTAAGCGAAACATCTTCAAAGATGAAACTGACCATAGATGCCGACATTCCTTTCTTTGCGAAAACGATGGTATCTGGACCGCTGAAAGAGGGCATAGAGAAGATTGCCGAGGCATTGGCAACGATACCGTTCGAGTAAGAAAATACTAAATAACGATTACATAGAGGTTGATTCAGTGCTTATTTTTTGTAAATATCTGTTTCGAAACAAACGTTATTCGTAAATCGGAATACCCAAAAAGCAGCAATAAAAAATAATTTAAAGCGTGTGTAAAACACGTTATCACAGCTGTCCAGCCTCTACTTGCGACACTATTCTCTCCACAAGACGGTCGGCACCTTTAGGGTCGTACCGTTTTTTAAGGCTTGCACCAAACACCCACGCAAAGGCTTGGTAGAAGCCGGCACGTACAGGACCAAGGAAAGCTTGTATGAGTTCGTAGCCTGTAGAGTGGGTTTCGCGGTCAATAAGCTTAATAAGGAGCTTGCCTTGAGAGTAAGTTAGCTTCTTAATACGAGGTGTATACTTTTGTTTTAACTCCTTTTCCACAGCTTTTGTAAGTGCATCGCGTTCCTTTTTCGTCGGAATAGTTTGCAAATAAGCACCTGTTTCCAATATAATTTGATTGCATTCTTTAGCCAGTGGCAGTACTTTCTTTATATTATACACCAAACGATTGTAGGCTTGACGCTGCTTGTCGTTCTTAAATTCCATAGGAGGGTAGATGTAAATAGTGTTGGTACGCACGTATTGAACACTGTCTTGTCCTACTTTCGCCTTACCAATATGCACCATTGGAACGAAAGTGGGAGAGTTTAAGTCTACCACACGATCTTCCGGATTGATATGTTCTTGAGCAAAAACATTCGTAGAGACAAACAAGAACAAAAGTGTAAATATAATCTGATAACCTCTCATAACGTTAGCAAAAGTAACTATAATTTTGTTATTGGGTGCCTTTTTATACTATTTTATGGTTTTGTTGTCTCAATAAATACAATTGTTCAACGTTATTACAAGTAAGATTTATGTGTAAAAGGACAAAGATTAATGAAAATAAAGAATATAATAGGAGAGGGGATAGTAACACTTTCAATATTGTTTACCACCATAGCGTGCAGCGATATCATAAATTACGAATATAGCGATTACCATTGCAATCTATCCATTGATAACAGTGTGCACCTCGATGCAACGCTTGCCAGTTCAATGAATGTGCTTTCGTCTGGTGTATTCACGACCATAAAACCACTCTATAAGGACGGAATCTACTACTTTTACTTTAAGAACAATCAAGGATTAGGGTCGGAAAAACGATTCAACGCCATTGATGAGCGTCTGCAAAGCTACTTGCGAATAGGTATGAACAATGGCTTAATAGTGGGATTTGGCAACCTTGACACGCCTGCACGGTTCTATGCTTACGACCTGCAATGTCCTAATTGTTTTGACATAAATGCTCTGCCACTACGTAACTACGAGCTTACTGTTAATGGAACAGGTATTGCGACTTGCAAGACATGCCATAGAACTTATAACCTTAATACGGGTGGCAATATTGTAAGTGGCGAAAAAGGCAAGACAATGACGCGATATAGGGCAAGCACCACAGGCCCAAACGGAATGCTGCACGTGTATTAGGTGTTGTGTTTACATGTATAGCAACGAAAATGATGCGGAGAATACAAAAAAATATCAATTATCTTGTGGTTTCAGATAATTAGTGTTATCTTTGCACTCGGTTTGCCGCAATGGTGGAATTGGTAGACACGAGGGACTTAAAATCCCTTGGCCAGTAATGGCTGTGCGGGTTCAAGTCCCGCTCGCGGCACCTTTCGAGATACGTTTTCGTATTTTAAGAATGCAAAGTGTAAATGAGATCTTTCTCTGTTTAGCTTTTTACTTTTATAAAACCTATTAAACCATTGTCTCACATGAAGCGAATAGTTGGTTTTTTGTTACTGTCTTTGCTATTGGTTTCTTGTGGAAAGCACAGCGGATACTTTAAAATTGATGGTAGGTTGCTGCATGTTAATCAAGGACAGCTATTTGTTTATAGTCCAGACGGAGTGATGGACGGACTCGATACTATCCAGATAAAAGGCGGACGGTTTGCTTACGAAGTACCATGTCAGTTCAATGGGACACTTATTCTTGTATTTCCTAACTTTTCTACACATGCTATCTTTGCAGAACCAGGTGGCTCTGTTGAAATAAAAGCAGATGCTTCACACCTGAAAGAGATGGAGGTGAAGGGTACGGACGATAATGAACTGATGGGAAAGTTTCGAAAAGAAACTGCTGTAGCGTCGCCACCAGAGGTCGTAAAAGAGGCTAATAGGTTTGTTAAGGAACATCCTGAGTCTCTTGTTAGTATTTACCTGACAGAACGCTATCTTATTAATGATAGGAAGGCAAACTATAAGCAAATAGCCGAACTTATACGACTAATGGAAAAAGAACAGCCAAAGAATGGGGCTTTGGCGCGTTTGACACAATATCTGCGAAGTCTGCAGAATGGAAGCGTGGGACAACCATTGCCGAAATTCGTAACCAAAGACCTTGATGGGAACATTATTACCAGTTCGAAGCTAAATGGCAAGAACGTTATAATATGTACATGGGTCTCTTGGAGCGATGAAAGTAAAGACATTTTGCAAACGCTTAATAGTGCTGTGAAAAAGAAAGAAGCTGTGGTAATTGGCATTTGCTTAGACCCGTCTGCAAAGAGCGCACGACAATATATCAAGGAAAACGGCATAATTTTCCCCAATATCTGCGATGGAGAGATGTTGGAGAGTAAACTGATAAAGACGCTTGGGCTGACATACATACCCGACAACATTATCTTAAACAATGGAAAGATAACCGAACGTAGGGTAAATGCAAATACGCTCAGGAATAGAATGATTAAGTTTTAAACCTAAATGCTTGTAAAAACATATTGTGCTGCTGTAAACGGTATGGAAGTTACAATGGTTACAGTGGAAGTTTGCATAACAAGAGGGGTGATGTTTCATCTCACGGGATTGGCTGACGTGGCTGTAAAAGAAAGTCATGACCGTATTGCTGCGGCATTGCTGAACAACGGATATTCATTTCCTGTTGCCGACATAACCGCCAATCTTGCACCGGCAGACCTTCGAAAGGAAGGCTCCAGTTTCGATTTACCTCTCGCAATTGCTATTCTTGGTGCAACCGAAAAAATAAAATCAGAACATCTTGGCGAATACATGCTTGTGGGAGAATTAAGTCTTGACGGTACATTGCAATCCATTAAAGGAGCATTGCCAATAGCAATCAAGGCGCGGGCAGAAAAGTTTAAGGGATTAATTGTACCAAAAGTAAACGAACACGAAGCAGCTGTAGTTGACACGCTCGAAGTTTACGGTATGGAGAACATTGGTGAAGTCATCAGCTTTCTTAACGATGCTTGTACGAAAACACCTTGCGAAGTAGACACTCGTAAGGAATTTTATGAGAACCAGTACACGAGTGACCTGGATTTTGCCGACGTTCGTGGCCAGGAGAACGTAAAGCGAGCATTAGAGGTGGCTGCCGCAGGTTCGCACAACGTTATTATGATTGGACCGCCAGGTAGCGGAAAGAGTATGATGGCGAAGCGGCTTCCTTCTATACTGCCACCCTTGGCTCTTTCAGAAAGTCTGGAAACAACGCAAATCCACTCCATTGCTGGAAAATTAAGGAAGAATACGGGACTGATAACACAACGACCGTTTCGTAGTCCGCACCATACTATCTCTGAGATTGCTTTAGTTGGCGGTGGAACAAACCCAATGCCAGGCGAAATAACCTTAGCGCATAATGGTGTTTTATTCTGTGACGAGCTACCAGAATTCAGCAAACATACGCTTGAAGTATTGCGGCAACCGTTAGAAGACCGAGCTATCACCATTTCAAGAGCTAAATACACGGTTACATATCCTTGCAGTTTTATGTTTGTAGCAAGTATGAATCCTTGCCCTTGTGGCTATTATGGTGATATTACACACCATTGTGTGTGCACGCCAGGGCAGATACAACGTTACCTTTCTAAAATATCTGGTCCGTTACTCGACCGTATTGATATACAATGCGAAATATCTCCGCTCCCATTCAAAGACTTATCAAAAGCAGAACAAGGCGAGTCGAGTGCCAATATACGCGAACGTGTGTTGCGAGCACGCCATATTCAGACAGAAAGATTTAAGAATTATCCAAACATTCATTGCAATGCGCAAATGTCGGAACGTATGATTCATGAGTTTGTTGAGCCCGATGAGCAATCGCTCGAAATACTTAGGAAAGCTATGGAAAACCTTAAGCTCTCGGCACGTGCCTATAACCGTATCCTGAAAGTAGCACGAACAATAGCCGACCTCGAAGCTTTGCCCAAGGTACAAGTACACCATATTGCAGAGGCTATTGGCTACAGAAGTCTTGATCGAGGGGACTGGGGAGAAAGATAATATAGTTTTATTTTGCTATTTTCTTAGTTTACAGTACCTTTGCACTTGAAATATCAATAGAATGCGTAAGAAACAAATCACATTAAACTACTAAGAATAGCTTAAGAAGATAGTAAGATGGATTGGATAAACGGACTTTTCAACATTCACTCTGCACTCCAAGGTGTAATTATAGTTTCGCTTGTGTGTGCTGCTGGACTTGCTTTAGGCAAAATAAAGTTTGGTGGAGTATCTTTAGGAGTGGCATTTGTATTTTTCATAGGCATTGCCGTGGGTAACTTTGGTTTTAATATGGACGCTCAGATGCTAAACTATTGCGAAACATTTGGGCTGGTATTGTTCGTATATACGTTAGGATTGCACGTTGGTCCTAACTTTTTTAGTTCTCTGTTACATGAAGGAAAAGCATTAAACATGTGGTCTTTGGCCGTTATTCTGTTAGGAACAGTTATGGCTGTCGCACTAACATACGCACTTAACGTGCCTATGAGCGACATGGTTGGTATTCTTAGCGGTGCAACAACGAACACGCCAGCTCTCGGTGCAGCACAACAAGCCTTAGAGCACATGGGGGTGAACAGTAGTCGTGCAGCTCTTGCAACGGCTGTAACCTATCCGCTTGGTGTGGTTGGCGTTATTTTCGCTATGATTTTATTGCGGAAGTTCTTTGTAAAGCCCGACGATTTAGAATTAAAAGGTACTGATGAAGAAAATCATACATACGTTGGGCAATACGTTGTGGTTAATCCTGCCATCATCGGCAAGACTATTGCAGAGATTTCTCAGGATACTCACACCAAATTTATTATCTCTCGTATCTGGCGCGACGAAGAAGTCATACTTCCACAAGGTTCTACTGTGTTAGAAAATCACGATAATCTGCTTGTTATAGCCAACAAGGACGATGTTGCAAGTATGGAGATTTTGTTTGGTCAGACCGTCCGTCGTGATTGGAACAAAGAACAAATAGATTGGAATAAGATAGATTCGAATGTTGAAAGTCGCATTATTGTGCTTACAAAGAGCGAACTCAATGGCAAACTGCTCGGTCAACTACGTTTGCGCGATATGTATAATGTAAATGTTAGCCGTGTGGTGCGTGGAGATATCAAGCTGCTTGCCACTGAAGATTTGCGCCTGCGCTATGGCGATCATCTTACTATTGTCGGAACACCGCGAGACATAGATCACGCTGAACATTTCTTAGGTAACTCTGTAAAAACACTGAATGAACCTAACCTTGGCAATATTTTCCTCGGAATGATACTTGGTCTTGCTATCGGGACTATTCCTATCAACCTTCCAGGTATGGAATCTCCCATTCGCTTGGGCATTGCTGGAGGACCAATTATTATGGGAATATTGGTTGGAACATTTGCTCCACGTTTCCACATGGTGTCCTATACCACTCGCAGCGCATCGCTTATGCTACGCAAATTAGGACTATCACTCTATTTAGCTTGTATCGGTTTAGATGCCGGTAGAGGATTTTTAGATACAGTATTCCGTCCCGAAGGTCTAATGTGGGTTGGATTAGGCTTCTTGCTTACAGTGTTGCCAATTTTTATTATAGCACTTATAGCCTTACGAACAAAAAAATATGACTTTGGCTCTATTTGCGGAATACTTTGCGGTGCAATGGCAAACCCAATGGCGCTGGTTTATGCCAATGACACAACTAAAGGCGAGACTTCTAATATTAGTTACGCCACAGTCTATCCGTTAGGAATGTTTATTCGCGTCATCATAGCCCAAGTACTTGTAATGTTCTTTGTGTAAGGTATGATATGTGGTACATTATAATCAACTAATTTCATTACTAAATGCAATGGTAAAATCAGAAATCTGTCTCTCTCGTTTCAGATATCTGGCACTTTCGTCTTAGATATGTAAATAAATTACTTTATAATATAATAAGGTGTATCCTATCAGTCTTACATAGCTTTACCCATTTAGAAGAGCTATTTTGCAAAAAAGTCATTTTTTTCTGCGAAAAGTTTGGTTGTTATTATTTTTTGTCCTACCTTTGCACTCGCTTTTACGGCCGGCACGTTTGTCGTGCTGTCGTTGGGCATCGTTCTTTGATAGGATTTACATGGACAGAGAAGTAGTACGAGAAGCGTCTGCCGCTCCTTGCGGGACGGCAGATGGGTAAAAGAAACGACCTGGTCATTTTTTTTAGGTGCATGAACTTGATGCCAATTGATAATTGGTCCCGGGCAGATTACGGGACGGGGCATTCCGATGGCCTTCGTGCCATTCGTGTTCCCGTTCCATGGGATATTTTACAATGGAGAGTTTGATCCTGGCTCAGGATGAACGCTGGCTACAGGCTTAACACATGCAAGTCGTGGGGAAACGGCATTATGTGCTTGCACATTCTGGACGTCGACCGGCGCACGGGTGAGTATCGCGTATCCAACCTGCCCCTTACTTGGGGATACCCCGTTGAAAGACGGCCTAATACCCGATGTGTTTCATTGACGGCATCCGATATGAAACAAAGGTTTTCCGGTAAGGGATGGGGATGCGTCTGATTAGCTTGTTGGCGGGGCAACGGCCCACCAAGGCGACGATCAGTAGGGGTTCTGAGAGGAAGGTCCCCCACATTGGAACTGAGACACGGTCCAAACTCCTACGGGAGGCAGCAGTGAGGAATATTGGTCAATGGACGCAAGTCTGAACCAGCCAAGTAGCGTGCAGGATGACGGCCCTATGGGTTGTAAACTGCTTTTATGTGGGAATAAAGTGGCGCACGTGTGCGCCATTGCATGTACCTCATGAATAAGGACCGGCTAATTCCGTGCCAGCAGCCGCGGTAATACGGAAGGTCCGGGCGTTATCCGGATTTATTGGGTTTAAAGGGAGTGTAGGCGGTCTGTTAAGCGTGTTGTGAAATTTAGGTGCTCAACATTTAACTTGCAGCGCGAACTGTCAGACTTGAGTACACGCAGCGCAGGCGGAATTCATGGTGTAGCGGTGAAATGCTTAGATATCATGAGGAACTCCGATCGCGAAGGCAGCCTGCGGGAGTGTTACTGACGCTTAAGCTCGAAGGTGCGGGTATCGAACAGGATTAGATACCCTGGTAGTCCGCACTGTAAACGATGGATGCCCGCCGTTGGCGCCCTGCGCCTGCGGCCAAGCGAAAGCATTAAGCATCCCACCTGGGGAGTACGCCGGCAACGGTGAAACTCAAAGGAATTGACGGGGGCCCGCACAAGCGGAGGAACATGTGGTTTAATTCGATGATACGCGAGGAACCTTACCCGGGCTTGAATTGCAGTCGCTGCCCACAGAGACGTGGGCTTCCCTTCGGGGCGTCTGTGAAGGTGCTGCATGGTTGTCGTCAGCTCGTGCCGTGAGGTGTCGGCTTAAGTGCCATAACGAGCGCAACCCCCTTTCCCAGTTGCCATCGGGTGATGCCGGGCACTCTGGGGACACTGCCACCGCAAGGTGCGAGGAAGGTGGGGATGACGTCAAATCAGCACGGCCCTTACGTCCGGGGCTACACACGTGTTACAATGGCCGGTACAGAGGGACGGTGTAATGCAAGTTGCATCCAATCTTGAAATCCGGTCCCAGTTCGGACTGGGGTCTGCAACCCGACCCCACGAAGCTGGATTCGCTAGTAATCGCGCATCAGCCATGGCGCGGTGAATACGTTCCCGGGCCTTGTACACACCGCCCGTCAAGCCATGAAAGCCGGGGGTGCCTGAAGTTCGTGACCGCGAGGAGCGACCTAGGGCAAGACCGGTGATTGGGGCTAAGTCGTAACAAGGTAGCCGTACCGGAAGGTGCGGCTGGAACACCTCCTTTCTGGATGGGACTTTTACAGGCCGGCATTTTCTGCATGGCGCGTTGCGCCTGCAGCATGAACCGTCAGGAAGTTTCTCTTCTTGTGCTATCGTCTTTGTCCTGCAATATGGAAATGAAGGAAGCCAGGTGGAAGCCGCCCCGGCTCTTGCTCGACTCAGTCCTATAGCTCAGCTGGTTAGAGCGCCACACTGATAATGTGGAGGTCGGCAGTTCAAGTCTGCCTGGGACTACGCTTCTCTTAGTTTCTTTTCGGGGGATTAGCTCAGTTGGCTAGAGCACCTGCTTTGCAAGCAGGGGGTCAACGGTTCGAATCCGTTATTCTCCACCCGTCATGTTGCACCGTCCACAGCGTTGCATTTATGGCATCGTTCTTTGACATGTTGACACAGGCAAGACTGTAGATAAATTAGCTTCTTCCCTCTTTTCTGGGAAGCAAGCGCATAGATATCAAGATACAGCTGAAAGTATGAGCATGGGCATGCCGCATGGCCGTATGGCCATGTGTTCTTTTGCATGCCGCATGAATGGAAAGTAATGAAGGGCGCATGGCGGATGCCTTGGCTCACGGAGGCGATGAAGGACGTGTCAAGCTGCGATAAGCCCCGGGTAGATGCAAGCAATCTCTGATCCGGGGATTTCCGAATGGGACAACCCAGCACTCTGAAGGAGTGCTATCCTGTTTTTTGTTCAGGAGGCTAACGCAGGGAACTGAAACATCTTAGTACCTGCAGGAAAAGAAAATAACTTAATGATTCCCCCAGTAGTGGCGAGCGAACGGGGAGTAGCCCAAACCCGCTGCGTTTCAATGCGCGGCGGGGGTTGTAGGACCACGCCGTCGTACCCTGGTGTGAGGAGAATGTTCTGGAAAGTTCAACCGTAGCGGGTGACAGTCCCGTATCCGAAGCATGATGGGGCGTAGTGGTATCCTGAGTAGCGCGGAGCACGAGTAATTCTGCGTGAATCTGCCGGGCCCATCCGGCAAGGCTAAATACTCCCGTGAGACCGATAGTGTACCAGTACCGTGAGGGAAAGGTGAAAAGCACTCCGATTAGGAGAGTGAAACAGTTCCTGAAACCATGCGCCTACAAGCGGTCGGAGCATATTCCTGTATGTGACGGCGTGCCTTTTGCATAATGAACCTACGAGTTACCATGCCCAGCGAGGTTAAGGGGCTCAGCCCCGTATCCGCAGTGAAAGCGAGCCTGAAGAGGGCGTTCAGTTGGGTGGGGTAGACGCGAAACCAAGTGATCTACACTTGACCAGGTTGAAGTTCCGGTAACACGGAATGGAGGACCGCACGGATAAGCGTTGAAAAGCTTCCCGATGAGTTGAGTGTAGGAGTGAAAGGCCAATCAAACTTGGAGATAGCTCGTACTCCCCGAAAGGCATTTAGGTGCCGCGTGCGATGTTCTCCGTGAGAGGTAGAGCGACCGATAGGTCAAGAGGGCTTCACCGCCTGTCGCGACCTGACGAACTCCGAATGCTCACGGACCGTAGTCGTGCAGTAAGGGGGCGGGTGCTAAGGTCCGTCCCCGAGAGGAGAAGAATCCTGACCGTCGTCTAAGGTCCCGAAATTCTGTCTAAGTTAGTCTAACGAAGTCTGGTCCCGGTGACAGCTAGGATGTTGGCTTGGAAGCAGCCATTCATTCAAAGAGTGCGTAACAGCTCACTGGTCGAGGGTCCGGGCGTGGATAATAATCGGGTATGAAGTCAGATACCGAAGGCGCGGGATAGCATTGTATATATAAAGTATCGGTAGGGGAGCATTCCATGTGCGCAGAATGGTGATGGTGACAGATCCTGGAGCGCATGGAAAAGCAAATGTAGGTATGAGTAACGATAAAGGGGGTGAGATTCCCCCTCGCCGCAAGACTAAGGTTTCCCGGGCGATGCCAGTCAGCCCGGGGTCAGTCGGGTCCTAAGTCCCAGCCGAACGGCGAAGGCGATGGCATACACGGTGAACATTCCGTGACTTGCCCATTCAGCGACGCGGAGACGGAGCAGTGACACTGTCGCGCCCTTACGGACATGGGCGTTGAAGGCTTTAGGCTGTGATGGGTGCAGGCAAATCCACACCCAGAGCTGATGGCCGATAGTACGGTCCTCCCCCCGGGGCGGACCGACAGCACAGGTAACCATACTTCCAAGAAAATCCGCTAAGCTCAATGTTTGGGCAACCCGTACCGCAAACGGACACACGTAGTCGGGTAGAACATACTGAGGCGTTGAGAGATTCATGGTTAAGGAACTAGGCAAACTGACCCCGTAACCTCGGGATAAGGGGTCCTCGTTTTTTACGAGGCGCAGAGAATAGGTCCAGGCAACTGTTTAACAAAAACACAGGGCTGTGCAAACTCGCGAGATGACGTATACAGCCTGACACCTGCCCGGTGCCGGAAGGTTAAGAGGAGGGCTCAGACTTCGGTCGAAGGCCTGAATTGAAGCCCCGGTAAACGGCGGCCGTAACTATAACGGTCCTAAGGTAGCGAAATTCCTTGTCGGGTAAGTTCCGACCTGCACGAATGGTGTAATGATCCGGACGCTGTCTCAACCATGATCTCAGTGAAATTGTAGTATCGGTGAAGATGCCGATTACCCGCGATGGGACGAAAAGACCCCGTGAACCTTTACTGCAGCTTAGCACTGACCTTGGTCATCCGATGTGTAGGATAGGCCGGAGGCTTCGAAGCGCGCACGCCAGTGTTCGTGGAGCCATCCTTGAAATACGGCCCTTTGGCTGTCCGGGGTCTAACCCGCCGTTGCGGGGACACTGCTTGGTGGGCAGTTTGACTGGGGTGGTCGCCTCCAAAAGCGTAACGGAGGCTTCCAAAGGTGCCCTCGGGCCGATTGGTAACCGGCCTCATTGAGTGCAATGGCATAAGGGCGCTTGACTGGGAGGCAGACATGCCGAGCAGGCAGGAAACTGGGGCATAGTGATCCGGTGCACGTGTATGGAAACTGCATCGCTCAAAGGATAAAAGGTACTCCGGGGATAACAGGCTGATCCCCCCCAAGAGCTCATATCGACGGGGTGGTTTGGCACCTCGATGTCGGCTCGTCACATCCTGGGGCTGGAGAAGGTCCCAAGGGTTGGGCTGTTCGCCCATTAAAGTGGCACGCGAGCTGGGTTCAGAACGTCGTGAGACAGTTCGGTCTCTATCTATCGTGGGCGCTGGAGTTTTGCGTGGTTCCGCCACTAGTACGAGAGGACCGTGGTGGACAGACCTCCGGTCTGCCGGTTGTGCCGCCAGGTGCACCGCCGGGTAGCCGAGTCTGGCATGGATAAGCGCTGAAAGCATCTAAGCGCGAAGCCTTCCGCAAGATTAGAACTCCTCATTAGGGTCGTCACAGACGATGACGTCGATAGGGTGCAGGTGTATAGACGGCGACGTCACAGCCGAGCACTACTAATAGCCCGAAGCTTTCATTCCGCCTGCCCTTGCTTGCGGCAGTGTCTCTATGCCTTTAGAAACAGTTTCTCTTGCCCGTGTCACGGTCACCCTTACGGCGTGCATTCCGGCACGCCTGCGAATTTTTCGGGTGGTCATTGCGTCGGGGTTCCACCTCTTCCCATTCCGAACAGAGAAGTTAAGCCCGGTTGCGCCGATGGTACTGCAATGCAATGCGGGAGAGTAGGTAGCTGCCTTTTTTGATATGGGCCCTGATTACGGAAGTAGTCAGGGTCTTTTTGTTTTCCCTGGGATAAGTGTTCAGGCTCCTTGCGCCTGCATGGTTTTCGGGTGGGGGCTGTGTAAGGCAGGACGGATTTCCTTTCTTTGAATGAGAGGAATGAGGCAAGTGCCTTTCTTTAGGAATGGTCTTGTTATTTCATCAGCGTAAATAGTCGTCCCTTAAAATGTCCTATTATACCACGAGTGGAGTATGAACGTATGCTACTTATGGAGTGCGAAAGCGGTTTCAGACAAAATGGAACAACTCATAAATTCGTCGGACTTACGTTACCATACCATTTTAGGGGTATCATGCTATATTGAGGAAGCATGGAGCCGACTGGACACAGCTACTTTGTTCTTTGTTACCTTACGTACTTGTCTGTGGTAGCCTTCAACGGTGTTGGTGGTGTATATCGCTTACGTATCGCAGGTGTATACTGGAAGTGTTCCGTAAGACGTTCCCAGTTGTCACACCATGATTTTATGACGATGGGATACGTTTCTCCCCACTTGCTGTCGAGTATGTCCAACTGTGTTTCTGCAGTCTCTTTGCTAACGGCACCATATACTGTTTTAAGGTCACGGAGGAACTCCTTTTGATGCTTACTGCCAATGTGCTTGATAGAGTTGCGTATTTGATGGACAATACAGAGTTGGACACTTGTATCGGGGAATACGCTCTGTATGGCATCAGGGAAGCCTTTCAGACCATCAATGCAGCATATCAGTATATCCCGGACACCTCTGTTCTGAAGATCGCTTAGAACCTCTAAGCCGAAGTTAGCGCCTTCACTCTTGGAGAAATCTCATAGTGATATTTATATACCTAAAGATACCATCCTTTCTATTGCAAGAATTGTTATACTTTCAAAAAAGCAGTTTATATTTTCTGTATTCATTATTTTTGCGTAAGTTTGTAGCACTATTGTAATGATACAACGAAATATTCTGCCATATAAGCTAAAAGCCTTGTGTGTCTGGTTACAACGAATGAAATACATTCAAGGGTTTGGAATACAGTCGCCATCAGCTTTTTCGTTTGATAGGAAGGTGATAAACGACCACACTTCCTATCCAATTTATGCAGAAGTAAAGGAAGACGTTAATTTAAATTTGACAGAACGCAAGAAAGCTCGATTGTTGTATCGGATAAATCGCTTTGTCCAAGCCAATAAGTTTTGCTTTTGTCCTACAAAAATATCGCGCTACGAAGCGTATATAAAGGCAGCTTGCAGCACGACGTTGATACAAGCAGCTGATAAATGGGGCAAAATCGATGCGGAGACTACGCCCAACGATACAGATATTTATTTCCTTACAGCCTGCAAGCAAAGTAAAACATTCTACGAAAGATTACGAATAGCCATAAACGAACAAAGTTTTGTTATGGTAGACAATATAAAACAAACAGCAGAAGCAAAAGCTTTTTGGCAAGAAATAGTAGACGATGAACGTGTAAGTTTTTCGTTCGACCTATATTATATAGGTATTGCTTTTTTTGACAAGCGCCCTAAACAGAACTATATAATAAATTTCTAATAAAACAACACAATATGAGTAAGGTATATACAAAGACTGGCGATAAAGGAATAACCAGTTTGATTGGAGGAACGAAAGTGAAGAAGAGCGATATTCGTATTAATTCTTATGGAACAGTAGACGAATTAAACTCTTTCATAGGGCTACTTGTTACCTATATTGAGGAGCAAGAAACCATAGACCTGTTGACAGAAATGCAAAACGTCCTGTTTAATATAGGTTGCAATCTGGCTATGGGCGACAATTTTAAAAAGGAGCTAAAAGAATCGGTTGTAACCAATAAACTCATTGAAAATGTTGAAAAAGCCATCGACAGAATGCAGGCAGCGATTCCCGAACTTAAAAGTTTCGTTATACCTGGTGGTAGTCGTTCTGCAGCAATTGCTCATGTTTGCCGTACAGTTTGCAGACGTGCCGAACGATTAATTATAGCTTTAGACGAAACTTCGGAAGTAGACAAGAACCTGCTGGCATATATAAACCGACTGTCAGACTACTTTTTTATTCTTTCGCGTTATTTAAACAATATCGAAAAAGTTGCCGAAAAAATATGGCAAAACCCTTGCAAATAGAAAATAAAATAGTATTTTTGCACGCAAAATAAACTGAAATTTAAAATATGTAAGCCTATGTATTGGACATTGGAATTAGCATCGAAGCTGGAAGACGCACCATGGCCAGCAACAAAAGAGGAACTTATTGATTATGCTATTCGTTCAGGCTCTCCATTAGAAGTGTTAGAAAATCTTCAGGAAATAGAAGATGAGGGTGAAGTTTATGATAGCATTGAAGACATATGGCCCGATTATCCATCTAAAGACGACTTCTTGTGGAACGAAGATGAATATTAATTAGTAAACAAAAATAATCAGGACAGCTCACCATTATCAAATATATGGTGGGTTGTTTTTGTCTGTTACGTTTTGTAGTCTTGTTTTTAGACTCATACTATAAATTCTGCAAAGATAGTTTATAGAATATACCTTAATGGAAAATGCAATAATACAGAAAAACAATCGTTATACATACGTGTTTAAACGTTTAATATTCATAATAGGGATCTATATTTTCTCCAGTGCAATAGCATTGGCGCAGTACGATGTAGCTTTCAGTCATTACTGGGAAATGGAACCCTACTACAATCCTGCATCTGTTGGAAAAGAAAATCACCTAAACGTAGTAGGCGCATACGCCTTAGACTTTGCAGGCTATAAGAATAATCCACGAGTAATGTATGTTGGTGCAAGCATGCCTCTATATTTTATGAAGCAATATCACGGTGTAGGTGTATCGATACTGAACGACAAAATCGGTCTTTTTGCTCACCAGCGTGTTGCAGGACAATATGCTTTTCGCAAAAATATTTTTAAAGGAATGTTATCGGTAGGTGTACAATTAGGATTGCTATTAGAGAAATTCGACGGTTCGAAAATAGATGTGGAAGATGCTACCGACCCAGCTTTTGCACGAACAGAAGTAAATGGGCAGAGTTTGGATATGGGTTTCGGACTTTATTATATACATAATAATTGGTATGTAGGTGCATCTGTGCAACATCTTAATGCCCCACTTGTTGAATTAGGTGAGAAGAACGAACTGCAAATAGATAGAACCTATTATTTAACGGGCGGATACAATATAAAGTTAAGAAATCCGTTTCTTACTATACCAACTTCCGTTATGGCACGCTACGATGGAAATGGTTATCGGGCAGATATAACCGCACGATTAGTTTATACAAACGAGAAAAAAGAGCTGTATGGCGGACTCTCTTATAGTCCCGGGAATTCTGTAACAGCATACGTAGGAGGGAGCTTCCATGGAATAAACGTTGGTTACAGCTACGAAATGTACACAGGCTCTGCCGATTTCGGCAACGGTAGTCACGAATTAATTGTGAGCTATCAAACCGATATAAACCTGCAAAAGAAAGGAAGAAATAAACATAAAAGCGTAAGATTTCTATAGAAAACAAGAATGAAAATGAAGAAGAACATATTAAATCTTTGTCTTGGTATTATTATGCTTGGCACACTTTCTGGCTGCTTTGCCGGGAAATCGGCTTCAGTGCCAGGCAAAGGAGGCGAAGTTACAGGTGTTGGTAGGGGAAAATCGTTCCGCGAACCTACTCCTTATGGTATGACTTTGGTTAAAAGAGGCTGGCTAAAGATGGGACTTACCGACCAAGACAGTCTTTGGGGCAAAGCAACACCAGTGAAAGATATATCTGTAGATGGCTTTTGGATGGACGAAACAGAGGTTACAAACTCTAAATATAAACAATTTGTAGAATGGGTACGCGATTCTATTCTTCGAACTCGTCTTGCAGACCCTGCATACGGAGGCGATGAAACATATATGATAACTGAAGATAAAAACGGAAATCCTGTAACCCCACACCTAAATTGGAATAAACGACTACCACGTAAACCCAATGAAGACGAACAACGGGCTTTTGAGAGTTTATATACTATAAATCCAGCCACAGGTGAAAAAAATCTCGATGTAAAACAACTAAATTATCGTTACGAAATATACGATTATACTGCAGCGGCACTTCGTCGCAATCGCTTAAACCCATCAGAACGTAATTTAAATACAGATATAGAAGTAGATCCCAACGAAGTTGTTATGATTTCGAAAGATACTGCATATGTAGACGATGAGGGGAAAATACACAGAGAAACTATCAACCGCCCATTATCGGGAGCATGGGATTTTCTAAACACATATATTGTAAATGTGTATCCAGATACAACTTGCTGGGTAAACGACTTTAGAAATTCGGATAATGAAACCTATTTACGCAACTATTTCAGCAATGCGACATACAACGATTATCCGGTTGTTGGCGTTACATGGGAACAAGCAAATGCTTTCTGTGCATGGCGTACGGAATATTTACTGAAGGGCTTAGGGAAAGAAGCCCGTTTTGTTCAACGCTATCGTTTACCCACAGAGGCTGAATGGGAATATGCAGCACGTGGGAAAAATCAAGATGAATTTCCATGGGAAAACCAAGATGTAAAGAATGGTAATGGCTGTTTCTATGCAAATTTCAAACCAGATAGAGGCAACTATACAAAAGATGGAAACCTGATTACCAGTAGGGTGGGAATTTATAGTGCGAATTCAAATGGATTATACGATATGGCAGGTAATGTGGCAGAATGGACTGGTACAGTTTATACTGAAGCCGGAGTAAAGGCTATGAACGACCTAAATCCACAATTGGAATACAAGGCAGCAAAAGAAGATCCATATAGATTAAAGAAAAAAAGTGTGCGTGGTGGTAGTTGGAAAGACCCAGAAAGTTATATCCGCAGTGCATGGCGTACGTGGGAATATCAAAATCAGCCACGTAGTTACATCGGTTTCCGTTGTGTACGTAGCTTGGCAAGTTCTTCAAGCACAGCTGCAAAAGAGGCGAAGAAAAGTACAAAGAAAAGAAAAACAAAATAAAAAATACAATGACACAGTATAGCAAATACAATATTATATATCGTCTGCAAAAGTGGATTGATACAGTTGCAGGACAAACATTCCTAAACTACGGTTATAGCTGGGGAGCATCAATAGTCATTTTAGGTGCATTGTTTAAACTAACCCACCTTCCTGGAGCAAATATCTGGTTGTTTTTAGGTATGGGGACCGAAGTTATAGTGTTTTTCTTATCGGCTTTTGACCGTCCTTTCGACAAAACTGACGATGGAAAAGAAATACCTGTTCATTTTGAAGAGGACGAGGAAGATGGAGAAAGTGTTGAGACAAAAGCACAAGAAGCAGTATCTACAATGCACCAACCTATATCTTCTGTTAATTCTGTTGTAGAAGATATTGCTCGCCAGACAATTCCATCGGCGGATAAAATTGCAGCTGCAGTAGTTAATCAGCAAAGTCAAATTATAGCGAATGCAGAACAACAGACACCTGAGATGGTTGAGGCACAAACCAATTATGTTGATGCATTAAAGAGTTTGACCGAAATGTTAGGAAGAGTAAACGACCAAAGCCAACGTCTTACTCGCGATAGTGAAGAAATGGAAAATCTGAATAGAACCCTTACGGGCATTACTAAAGTTTACGAAATGCAATTGAAAGGCGCGAGCCAGCAGATTGGAACAATCGACCAGATTAACGACCAAACTCGGAAGATGGCACAACAAATTGAGCAACTTAACAAAGTATATGCACGAATGATAGAGGCAATGACCGTGAATATGCGTGTTGCATCGCCTAATGTTTCATCGCAATCTGTACCAGAAGAATGAAATTTAAAGTACGTCCAGATGTCTAAATCGTAAAATCTGTTTATGTCATCATAGCAAATAAGGTATGTAGATGCAGCAGACAAGCAGACATATTAATAGAAAGATATTTATATGGCAATTATAAAAAGAAAAGTTTCCCCACGCCAAAAGATGATTAACTTAATGTACGTCGTACTTATGGCAATGCTTGCATTGAATATTTCAACGGAAGTTTTAAATGGCTTTTCTATTGTTGAGGAAAGTTTAAATCGTACTACGGGAAACTCTTCTATGGAAAACAAGGCTATCTTTGATGAACTTGAGCAGATGATGCAAAAGAACCCGGAAAAGGTGAAAGCTTGGTTTGCAATGGCTTCAACCGTACGGAATATGAGTGATTCGTTGTTTAATTACGCCCAACAATTAAAGATAGACATTGTAAAAGAAGCTGATGGAAAAGATGGCGACCCACTGAACATTAAAAATAAAGAAAACCTTGAGGCCGCAGGAATTGTTATGTTGGCACCAGGAACAGGACAAGGACACAAACTTTTTGATGCTATAAATAGTTATCGAGAACGAATACTTCGCTTTGTTACCGACCCTTTACAGAAAAAAATTATAGCAAGCAATCTTTCTACAGTTGTTCCACACCATTCTTTAAATAAGAATTGGGAAGAATATATGTTCGAAAACATGCCAACATCGGCTGCTGTTACACTGCTTTCAAAGTTGCAAAGCGATATTCGTTATGCCGAAGGCGAAGTTCTACACACACTTGTTGCCAATGTTGGATTAAAAGATTTACGTGTTAATAAACTACAGGCCTTTGTTGTACCAAGTCAAACACGACTTTATCCAGGAGAAACACTCACGGCGCAAATGTTAATGGCTGCAATTGACTCTACTCAACAGCCACAAGTTTATGTAAACGGACAACTTGTTCATGGCAATAAAATTACACTTAAAGCAGGTGCACCAGGCAAACATACCATTAGTGGTTATATGTTAATAAAAGATCTTGCAGGAAACGTAATACGCCGGAATTTCGCACAAGACTATTGGGTAACTGGTGGACCAAAACCAGAAAGTTATATTAGTCCTGACGGAATGCAAAAGACACCAGCCTTTGAAGGTATGGCTACAATAGCTGCCGATTTAATGAACGTGCTCTATGCTGGTTTCGACAATCCGATAACCATCAGCATTCCAAATACAGGTCAGAACGAAATTCAGGCTTCTATGTCGGGTGGTTCGTTAGTTTCTCGTGGTGGAGGTAGGTTTGTTGCACGTCCGACATCGGTTGGTAACCCTGTAACTATATCCGTTTCTGCGAAAGGAAGAAAAATTGGCGAATATAAATTCCGTGTGCGCAGGTTGCCAGATCCTGCACCTTATATTGCAATGGGAGGAGACCGCTTTAAGAGTGGCAGTTTATCTAAGGCAGCTTTAATGTCGGCTTCTGGAATACATGCTGCAATTGACGACGGTCTGCTCGATATCCCATTTACAGTTACAAGTTTCCGCACTGTTTTCTTCGACAATATGGGTAATGCTGTTCCGTTGGCAAGCAATGGTTCGCAATTCTCCACACAACAAAAAGAACAGTTCCGCCATCTCAGCCGTAACAAGCGTTTCTATATAACAAATGTTATTGTACATGGTCCTGATGGAACCACCCGCACGCTTAACGGACGTAATATGGAAGTAATAGTGCAGTAAAAATAAAACGAGATTAATTATTAGTACAGCTCGGGCAGTAACCGCAGTCTGAACAATTATTAAAGATACAGAAAATGAAACGAATAATCTTGATAGTATGTGTTGCCACAGTTGCAATAAGTGCCTTTGCACAGCCTGCGCGTCGTAGAATACAACAGCAGGGCAGCCGTTCAAATGCGAATACCATTACAACGCGTGCGCAGATTTCATTCCCAACTTCCGCTCCAATGGAAGAAGATGTTGTCTGGCGTCGCGATATTTATCGCGAACTTAACCTTATGGAAGATGCCAATGCAGGGTTATATTATCCGACAGAACCCATTGGCTCGCAGATGAATTTATTTTGTTACATCTTCAAATTAATGATGATGGGACCTCGCAATGGTGGAATTAGTGCTTACGAATACCGAATGGATGGTAATGAAGTGTTTACAGATTCGGCACGCATAAAACCATTGCAGTTCTTAGACAATTATCATATTTATTACGAACGCACAGATCGTGGTATTCGTCTCGACAATAGTGATATTCCATCGGCTGAGGTGAAAGGTTATTACCTAAAAGAAAGTGCTTATTACGACCAAGGAACATCTACTTTCCATCGTAAAGTTATTGCACTTTGCCCAATAATGTATCGTGCCGACGATTTTGGCGATGGTGAAGTCAAGTACCCGCTTTTTTGGGTGAAATACGACGATTTGGCTCCTTTTCTCTCAAAGCAGACTATTATGACGAGCAATCTGAACAATGCTGCTACAATGAGCGTGGAAGATTACTTCACAATGAATTGCTATAAAGGAAAGATTTACAAAACTACAAATATGCTCGGTAGAACGCTTGCACAATATTGCACAACAGACTCTGCCATGACGAAAGAGCAAAAGAAGATAGAGAGCGAATTAAAAGAGTTCGAAGAGAATATCTTTGGCAATACACAGAAACGCGACAGCTTGGACAGCATTTCTGCAGCGAAAGGTAACACAAAAACTGTAAAAGCTCGTTCCCGCCGTACTCGTCGTAGTGCAGAAACTATTGTAACTCGTTCTTCTCGCCGTTCAAATTCTTCTGGAGGAACATCTAATGGCGCCGCCCGTGTTAGTGTGCGTCGTCAACGACATTAAGTAAAATGAATTTAATTATATTGAATTAATAGTTTCAGAGTCTTTGTAGTTTCTGCTATCCGAAACTACTCAGGCTTTTTTATATTTAAGATTATGAAAAAAGCAATCTCTTTGGCAATCCTTTCTATTGGATTGCTCATTTCAACATCGGCAAGTGCACAAGATGTTAAGTTTGGTATTAAAGGCGGTTTGAATGTAACTGATATGCGTCTTAGTACAGACCTCTTCAGCGAAACAAACCGTATGGGTGGATTTATAGGTCCTACTGTAAAATTTACTCTTCCTATTGTTGGCTTAGGAGTTGATGTTTCGGCGCTTTACGATTTCCGTGAGGCAAAGTTAAAAGACCCCTCAAAACAAGAAAAGGCAGTAAAACAACAGCAAATAGCAATTCCAGTAAACTTCCGTTATTCTATAGGTTTAGGCTCTATGGCCAATGCTTTTCTTTTTGCTGGTCCACAATGGGGAATAAATATAGGTGAAAAAGATTTTAGGTGGACGAAAGGAAGTAGCTATTCCTTAAAAAATAGCAACTTTAGTGTAAATGCTGGTCTTGGAATTACGTTAATGAACCATTTGCAAATTAGTGCAAACTATAATATAGCAATGGGAAAGACTGCTGATGTAAAGGTACTTGAAACGGTAGAAAATGCGGCAGGACAATTAATTGGTGTAAAGTCGAAAAGTAGAAATAACTCTTGGCAAATAGCCGTAGCTTATTTCTTTTAGGCGTTCGGTTTCAGTGTAATAAAAAATAATCTGGTGAGCACAACAAGTAGGCATATCTTTTTTTAATGCACAAGCCCCGACTTTCTCACCCTATCGCTTTGCTATGTTCTAAAGTTTTTCGGTTATGGAAGTCTGTACAGATTTTGTTTGCTTATCGGGCAGATTGCCTGTCATTCTTTCAAAAAATGGTAGGAAAAGCATTGTTATGAATATAAAATAATGTGAGTCCGGCGAATTGTCAATACACGAACTCATCGTTCTTCAAGCATCAGAATACCGATATTTACGGTATCAGGGGACAGCTGTGTTTATTTGTCCCGTAACGGCATTCGTCGTAACCCCGTTGCGACAACTGTCGTAACTCCGTTACGATTTTAGGGCTTATTCAGAAGAGGATTGTGCCGGTCTCAAATCACCTTGATACCATCGAATAAACATTAAAATAATAGATTAGTGGTCTAATGATCAGTCCAGGATTAATTTACTGTTGATTTATTTGCCGTTTTAGCAATTTTCTTATAACTTTGTGCTGCAATGTTCATCTGTGGTTGATGGATAAATGTACCAAACAACCTTTTAACTTTATAATATGAGAAACTGTATATTGGTGCTTATCTTTACCTTGTCTTGTTTTGCAGTGAATGCACAAGAACAACACGAGTGGCAACAACTTTACGACGAATTGATGACAGAAGAAGAACAGGAAGAACTAATGAATGAGGAAAATTACGTCCTGTTATGCAGCTTAAGTACTCAACCAATTGATTTGAACAAGGCTACTCGCGAAGATTTGGAACAATTGCCATTTCTTACTGCCAAGCAGGTGGAAGACATCTTGGCTTACATTTACCAATATCATGGTATGCGTTCGAAAGGAGAACTATTAATGATTGAGTCTCTCGATGCCACAAGGTGCAGATTGTTAAGCTATTTTGTAACGATAGGAACCGATGAGACGCTACACTTTCCCAAACCTTCTACCATTTTGAAACGTGGAAAGCACAATATTGTTTTTACGGCGAAAGTTCCTTTCTACGAACGCAAGGGCGATAAAAATGGATATTTAGGCTACCCTTACGCACATTCGGTGCGCTATAAATTCTCGTATTCCGATTATCTTCAGGCTGGTTTCGTTGGTGCACAAGATAGCGGCGAACCTTTTTTTGCAGACCAGAATACAATAGGGTACGATTATTATAGTTTTTATGCTGCCGTGCGCAAATTGGGCTGCATAAAAACGGCAGTCTTAGGACGATATAAAGTAAGGTTCGGACAAGGGCTTGTTATAAACAACGACTTTAGTTTCGGGAAAACTATGTTTCTTCTTTCGCAAGGACGTTCTTTTACAAATATCCGTCCACATTCTTCGCGAGCCCAAGCTGATTTCTTGCAAGGCGGAGCCGTCATGTTGACCTTGACTCGCAATATACTGCTAACGGCTTTTACATCTTATCGTAAGAACGATGCCACATTGAACGATGATGGAACTGTTCGGACACTGCTAAAATCGGGGTATCATAGAACACCTGCCGAAATGGAAAGGAAAAACAATATTTCGGAAACAGCGTTTGGAGGAAACCTACAATGGAACAACAATGGCTTTCATGTTGGGCTCACGGCACTGTATTCGCAATTCAACCGTCCGTTAAAACCAGATGTTGCACAAAAATATCGCGCTGATAATCCACAAGGCTACGGTTTCCTGAACATAGGTGCCAGCTATGGCTATATAAATTCGCGATGGAATATAAATGGCGAAACGGCAATAAGTGGAAATGGATCTTTTGCCACTTTAAATACGGTATCGTTCCAACCTTCACGGCAAGTTTCTTTTACTGCCATTCAACGATATTATGGTGCTAAATATTGGGCACTTCATGCCAATGCTTTTAGCGAAGGAGGACAAATGCGTAACGAGACTGGTTTCTTGCTGGGTGTAAATTGGACGATAAACAGGTTTCTTTCGGTGAATGCCCATTCTGACTATACTCACTTTCCGAAACCTCGCTATTTAGCTTCAGTGGCAAGTTGCTCTTTCGACAACTTCCTTTCGGCAATTTATACACGCAGGAATATTTCGTTTTTAATGCGCTATCGTTTTAAAATTCGCCAGAAAGATAATGCCGATCACAGCAGGCTGATGAACGAATATGCGCATCGGGCACGCCTTGCATTTAGTTTCTCGCAACTAAAATGGAACAGTAAAACACAGTTAGACCTTGCCTTTAATAGATATAAGACCAATAGCACAGGCTACATGCTGAGTGAATTTGTTTCGTGGCAACCGCTTTCGTGGTTAAAAATGTCAACCAATATTGGCTATTTCCATACTTCCGACTTTGCTTCACGCCTATATATACACGAACGCAGTTTGCCTTACAGCTTTAGTTTCCATGCCTTTTATGGAAAAGGGTTGAGAGGTTCCATTTTTGTTCGTACAAATCTGAATAAAAATCTGTCTACAATATTTAAGATAGGCAGTACCCATTATTTCGAGCGCAAACGGATTTCATCAGGATTACAGCAAACAGACAGTTGTACCCTATCCGAGATGGAAATTCAATTGCAATGGATAATTTAGTACCACTAAATCTGCTTGGGCAACTCCCCGCTCTTTTGACGCTTCAAATTCTTCTTTCCAGCACATAGCCCATTCTGTGGAATAATTACACCACACTTAACCTCTCTCTGCTTCCATCTTCCAATCTCCCTGAGATAGTATGGTAACGTGAGCCCGATGAATTTGATTTATGGGTTGTTTCATCTTGCCTGAAACCGCTTTCGCACCCCATAAGTGGAGCACGTTCATATCCCACTCGTGGGGTACAGTACCAATACAATTCATCATAGAAAGATAAAAAGGCTTTGGAAATAAATCCAAAACCTTTTCGTTTGCAGATAATGCATTAAGAGAAAATTAAGAAAACGATAGACTGCTTATATTTGCTTTATAGCCTGGCAATCTATGCATAATGTAGTTTCTCCTGCATCATTATTTCTTCATCATTTCGTGTACAGCTTTTTCTAACTGACGGTCGTAGCCGTTGATATAGTCGGCTGGTGTGTTATACACTTCAACGTCTGGATTGAGTTGTAGATTTTCGGCAAATCTACCGTTCATATCTTGGCAACCTACTTGTGGAATACCGAAAACCATGCCATTTATAAGTGTTTCCCACCAAACGGCGGTCATGGTTCCTGCTATTGGCGCACCAACAAGCTTACCAATACCAAGGTATTTATAAATTTGCGGGAAGCCCATTCCGTTGCTATAATCGTCTTCGCAAATTAATACGCACGATGGTTTGTTCCATTTGTTGAATGGGTCGTTACCAATATGCTTGCCATGAGGTATAAACTTTTGATACTCTTTTCCACTTAAAAGTGTGCAGAGGTCATCGTGCAGCCAGCCTCCGCCATTATGTCTTTCGTCTACAATTACGGCATCTTTCACACGGTTTTCTGCACTCAGCAGCTCGCTATATACTGTACGGAAGCTCGGACTGTTCATTCCTTTTACATGGACATAGGCTATTCGTCCTCCCGATATGCTATCGACAAAGGCACGATTACGGTCTACCCAGCGTTTGTACAGCAGTTCGTCCTGCATACCTTTACTGATAGCCTTCACAGTAACGTCGAAATGTTTTTTATTTGCAGGGTTATAAACCGAAACAATAACTCGCTTGCCTGCTTTTCCATCAAGTAAGTAGTTGTAGTCTTTACCTTTCAGTATAGGTTCTCCATCTATCTTTTCAATAATGCAACCTGCAGTTACACCTGTATTTCGCACAGTAAATGGTCCACGCTTAATAACTTCTTCTATTTTTAAGCCATCACCATCGTATGTGTCATCGTAGAAAAGTCCTAAAGTTGCCGTTGTCAGCGACGGACTGCTACCATAGTAACGGGCACCTGTATGCGAAGCATTCAGTTCGCCAAGTAATTCGCCGAGCATATCACGGAAGTCGTATTCATTATTTATATAAGGCAGGAAGCGTTGATAAATTTTGCGATAGCCTTCCCAGTCCACGCCGTGAATGTCTTCCACATAGAATTTATCTTTTACTTGTTGCCATACGTGGTCGAAAATGTATTCTCGTTCCTGATAAGGTTTATAATCGAAACGAGCTTCAAAGCCAACATTAGCACTCGATTGTTTAGAAAGGTCTATCTTCTTAATGCCATTACGAACACAAAGATAAAGATTTTTGAAGTCTTTGTCGGCTTCCAACGAGCCGCCTCCAACTTCTTTCATAACAATTTGTGTCTTATTTTCTTTCAAATCGTGTTTCCAAAGGTCGTAACCACCTTCGAAAGCAGCCTGATAGTATAGGACGTTTCCATTAGGACTCAATATGGCATCGCCCAGTCGAGAAGAATTTACAGTTAAGCGTACGATACGGTCGCGACAGTTTTCTAAATCGAATTGCAGCGGTTTTATCTTTTCTTTCTTGTTTTCTTCGTCTTTTGTTTCTTTGTCGTCCTTTTTCTTTTCCTTTTCTGCCTCATCAAACAATTCCTTTTCCTCTTTCGACATACGGAAATGGTCGTAAGCATCAAGGTCGAAGAACATCAAATAAGCGTCAGATTCTGCGCCCCAACTTCCATGACTTCTATAACCGGCACGGTCGCTGAAGAACAACATAGCCTTGCCTTTCAGTACCCATTTGGCACCGCTATCGTTATATCCGCTTTGTGTAAGGTTAAAAGGAGCTTTTTTGCCCGAAGCGTCTACAAGCGATATGTCTACGTTGTTCCAACCAGCATTGCCCATATAGGGAGTTAAGAGCCAACGGCTGTCCGGACTCCACGAAAACCATATATCGCCATCGCTGTAAGAATACAAATCTTTCCCATTGGTAGCTGTTGTTACATCTTTCGATTTAAGGTCTAAAACCTTTAACGATGCCCGGTTTTCATAGAAAGCCACCTTTTTTCCATCAGGACTATACTGTGGCATCTGCGATGTTTGGTTGGTATTTGTCAGACGTTCCTCTACTAATTCGGTTGCATAGGTAAAGTTTTTCTCTGCCTTGTTCTTAATTTTAGTTTCGTAAATCTGCCAAATTCCATTACGCTCCGAGCTATATACAATGCTTCTTCCGTCTGGAGCAAAGTCTATATCGCGTTCTTGTTCTGCAGTGTTTGTTATTTGTTTGGTTGTCTGATAGTCTAACGAGGTTACGTAAACATCACCATGCAATACAAATGCAATTTCTTTTCCCTTTGGCGAGAGCTTTATTTCGGTTGCGCCCGATGAACGTACCTGGCGTATAAGGTCCTTGTCTATTTTATCGGCAACAATATTTATTTCAACCTTCCTTGGTTGTTGCCCCTCGTTAAGCGTATATATCTCGCCATCGTAGCCGTAGCACATTGTACCATTGCTTGCTGCCGTAAGAAAACGTACGGGATTTTGTTTATGGAACGTAAGCTGTTTCTTGCCACTGCCATCAATGTTGCGTTTATAAACATTGAAAGTTCCGTCTTCTTCGCTTAAATAATAGTAAGCATTGTCGTTTGCAGCCCATACAGGCGTTCGGTCTTCCCCATTAAAGTCGGTAAGCTTGGTATAGTTTCCTTTGCTATAAAGCCAAATATCGCGTGTTACAGGCGAACGATGGTGTTTACGGAAATTGTCTTCGTAGCCTTTTACATCGTGATATAGAATATCGCCATTACTTCTTACGTTCGCATCGCACATAGTCATGGGCGAATATAGGCGAGGACGGCTTGCATTGACATCAACTTCGTAGGTTTGTGGGAATGTACCTGAAGCAAAGAATATAGATTTTGCGGTAGGCATAATAGCCGATGAAAACAAGATGTGGTCATTATCGGTAAACGCCATGGGTATTTCGCTGCCACTATTAGTAGTTAAACGCTTGGGAACGCCCCCATTTTTATCCATTAAATAGATATCCATACTACCTTCGCGTGTGGAAGCAAAAGCAATTTTTTGCCCATCGGGACTCCAGACGGGGTAAGCATCGTATGCTGGATTAGTAGTAAGTTGTTTTGCTGTTCCACCATTTACGGGAACCGAAAATATATCGCCTTTATACGAAAAGGCAATAGTTTGTCCGTCTGGCGCGATAGAACAGAAACGCAACCATAAAGGTGAACTGTCGGCAAAGCTGTTAAGCGAAAGGCCTAATAATGCAGCTGTTATAATTTTTTTCATTACGCTGGTATTTGTGTTATTATTTTAAACGATTGTCTATCATTCTATTGCAACTGTCTCTATGGCGAGCCATGCTCTTTCTTCTTCGTTCAGATAAGGAGCAAGTGTTTCGAAAACTTTTGCGTGATATTGGTTAAGCCATTCTATTTCTTCAGCAGTAAGCATATTGAAATCGATAGGTGTTGTATCAATAGGGGCAAGCGTTAGAGATTCAAACTGAAGGAATTTTCCAAAATCAGTCTCCATATATGGCTTTATATATAATGTGTTTTCTATGCGGACTCCAAATTTTCCTGCAAGATAAATGCCTGGTTCATCGGTAACAGTCATTCCAGCATATAATGGAGCAGGTCGCCATTCCATACGTATTTGATGAGGACCTTCGTGAACATTCAAATAACTGCCTACGCCATGTCCGGTTCCGTGCATGAAGTTATATCCTTCACGCCACATTGCCTGTCGGGCAAAGGCATCTATCTGCGAACCACAAGCTGCATTTGGAAATTTACAAAGTTCGAGTTGTATGTGCCCTTTCAGTACAAGTGTATAAATGTGGCGTTGTTCCTCGGTTATTTCTCCTAATGCTATGGTACGTGTTATATCGGTTGTTCCATCTTGATATTGTGCACCGCTATCTATCAGCACTAAGCCATGTGGTTCTACGGGAATATCGGTCTGCGGTGTAGCCTCATAATGCACAATTGCACCATGCGCTTCGTAGCCAACAATAGTATCGAACGATATTCCTCTGAATAAATCTTGTTCGGCACGAAGCGAAGTTAGTTTTTGTTCTAATGATATTTCGGTTTGTCCACCAGCTTTAACTGCAGGTTTTAACCATCGTAAGAACTTAACCATCGCTACACCGTCGCGCACCATTGCATGTTTAAAGCCTTCTATTTCCGTTTCGTTTTTCACGGCTTTCATTTCAGGAATAGGAGATGTACCTGTTACTGCACGTTCGCTATTGATGATGTTGTACACCTTGTGGCTCATTTCGTTGCTATTTACAAGCAATGCTTTACCATCATATCCTTGCAATGCAGATAATAATTCGTTATAATCTTTTGTGGCTATGCTTTCTTTCTCAAGATAGTCTTGCACTTCTGCTGTTACTTTGTCGCTATCGACAAAGAGCGTCGCCTTTGTTGTCTCAATAAGCAAATAAGCCACAAAAACAGGGTTGCAATGAACGTCGTTACCACGTAGGTTTAAAGTCCAGGCAATCTCGTCGAGTGCAGAAACTAACAAGCCATCGGCTTGCTGTTCTGCCAATGCTTTACGAATACGCTGTAATTTTGAAGTTACAGTTTCGCCAGCATACTGCAAAGGTTGTATTTCTATTTTGTTTTTGGGAATAGAAGGACGGTCTTTCCATATTTCTTCCAAGGGGTCGAAATCTGTATGAACATAGAAATCACCCATATCTTTCAGTTTCCAAATAAGTTCGGTTGCGTAAGTATTCGAGCAAACCCAACCATCAATGCCAATATGTACATCTTCGCAACCTTTAAACTCGCTTGCCAGCCATTCAGGAATAGATGGAGTTCCCGCTACACGTTCTTTCATTAATACATAGTCGGTTCCTTTCAGTTGTTCTTCTGCAGCAAGGAAATAGCGTGAATCTGTCCAAAGTGCAGCACTTTTCAGTGTAACAACAGCTGTTCCTGCCGAACCATTAAAGCCAGAAATCCATTCGCGGCATTTCCAATGATCCGGAATATATTCGCCTTGATGTGGGTCGGTACTTGGGAAGATGAATGCTGAAAGATTTCTTTCCTTCATCAGCCTGCGCAATTCTTGCAAGCGTTTCTGTGTTTTGCTCTCCATTATATTGTCTTTTGTTCTAATTTCGTAGAGTTTAAACGTCGTACAACTGCTATTACCATACAAGTATTGGTTTGTACAACGTGGTATATTATTTTATTTTTAAAAGGTTGCACGTTACATTATTCAACATGTGCCACAAAGTTAAGCAAAATATCAGAAACGTAAAAGAATATCAATTATTATTCAACATAGAATTTATAGAACGCGTCTATAAAAGAATTTTCTTTATACTATCAGCTTGACTATAGCGTTTTCGGAACCAAATGAATAATATAAAAATTATAATAAGCCCCCCGGATATTTATAATTAAGAAATTTATTTTTTTTATTACAAAATAAAAAATCATAATAAAAAATATAAGGTGTTATTCTGCTTTGCAAAAAAGGTAGAAAGACACAAAGTTTTTTCAACATTTATACTAAAAAGACTTCAACGTAAGATTTAGAGAATGCTTTTACCGAAAATCGATGTAAATTAAACATCGTGCACGTTTTTCAGACAATTATCTCCCTTTTTGTTATCAAAGACTTTGTTTGCATAACAAATATAATTATCAATTAAGGTTAGATTTTAATAGCATAATATATATATATTCTAAAAAAGGTTGCTGTGTATTCTATTCATACATACAGCAACCTTTCTTTTTATTATCTAAAAACTTTCCATTCGTTGTTTTGCAATATAGCACATAAATGCTGAGCTTTTACAGGTGGGTCAATACCTTTACAATACGATTTAGTCCTTCTTGCAATATGGCTCGCGGGCAGGCTATGTTTATTCTTATATAATCTTCGCCTGCAGTTTTCCCATACATCATACCACTATTTACTTGTACTTTCCCATCGCGGAGTAATTTCTCTGCCAATTCATCTGCATTTAAGCCACTCTTACGAATATCTACCCATACAAGATAAGTTCCTTCCAATTTCATGACTCCATAGTTTGGCAATTGTTTCTTAAAGGTTTCTTTAAGCAGAGCATAGTTGCCGGCTATGTAAGGAATTAACTGATTTAGCCATTCCGCGCTTTCATTGTAGGCAGCTTCAAGAGCTATTGGTCCAAAAGGATTGACATCGCAAACCTCGAAGATATTAATAATGCGGTCGATGCGTCGGCGCCATTCTTTATTATCGCAAATAATATTTGCAATTTGTAATCCGGCAATATTAAAGTTCTTTGTGGGAGAGTTACAAATAACACTGTTCTTTAAACAATCTGGACTTACAGCTGCAAATGGCGAGAAAGTATAACCTGGCATTATGAGTTCGCAATGAATTTCATCACTTATTACTTTTACATTGTGGCGCATACAAATAGCATTCATAAGTGCCAATTCATCGTTTGTCCACACACGCCCTACAGGATTGTGAGGATTGCAAAGCAAAAACAAGGTAGTTTTCTCGTCGGCACACTTTGCTTCAAAGTCTTGCCAATCTATAACATACGTGTTTCCTTTCCTCCTTAATGGATTTTCTAAGATTTGCATTCCTTGATTGCGAATGCAAGAATAGAAACAATTGTAGACAGGCGTTTGTATAAGCACATTTTCGCCAGGCATTGCCAAAGCTTTAATTGTTGCACTTATAGCTGGTATTACGCCCGTTGTATAAATAATAGAGTTGCGTTCTATTTCCCAATTGTGCCTACGTTTAAACCAGTTTATTATGGCTTCGTAATAGCTGTCGCCTACCATTGCGTAACCAAAAACACCATGTTTTGCACGTTCTTCTACGGCTTTACGGATAGCAGGTGCAGCAGGGAAGTCCATATCTGCCACCCAAAGGGGAATTATCCCTTCCTCTTTTTCTTCGTCCCATTTAACCGAATTTGTGCCACGTCGATTTATAAACTTATCGAAATTAATATCTTCCATAGGTATTTGGCTCTTCCTTATCGTTCTTCTATTATACAATCTTTTCCCTTTGCATATTCATCGTAGGTTATTCTGCCTATTTTATCGGCAACTATCTTGCCGGATATTGGATTTTTAATTTCGCTAATGGAACCCTTTATCCGTGCATCTATATTACGACTATCTTCGAATGCACGGTCGCAAGCGGCATCGAAAGTACAGTCTTCCAATATTATTCCATCAAGATAACACAATGGTTGTTCGCCACTGATATGACAACGCACAAGTTTGATGTTCTTACTGTGCCATGCAAGATATTCGCCATTAAGTTCGGAGTCGTACACCGTAACGTTCTCACATTCCCAAAAAGAATCTTTCGTTATAATTTTGGCGTTGTGAACTTCTACATTCTTACAATATTGGAAAACATATTTGGCATCAGAAACAAGTCCGTCTACATAGACATTATTACAGAACATGAAAGGATAAGTGCCTTGATGCAACTCGACATTCTTTATTTTTAATCCATCAACTTTCCAGAATGTTTCGTCAGCATCGTTTATCTTAACGTTATCCAACTCCAAATTCTTCATCTCGCGGAAGAACTTTGGCCCATCTATTACACTATTTTTCATTACCATTTCGGTGGAATACCAAATAGCAGAACGCGAACCAGGAGCAAAATAACAGTCGGTTATAAGACTCTTGTCTACATGCCACCAGGGATATTTGCCATAGAAACGAGAGTTGTGGCACTCTATATTCTTGCAACACTTTATTCCAGATTCTCCATCTTCAATCTCAATATTCTCTAAACAAAGGTTATTTACACCAAACAAGGGGCGTTCGCCTCCGTATTTCTTGTCTTTAATTATCTCCATACCTTTAGAAATCCTTTTTTATTAAACCTATAAAGTTATTTTACGAATGCAAATATACAAAGAAATAGATGCTTTTTAAGGAAAGCAGAGAGTTATTTTCTATAGAATAATAAATCATGTTAATAAAACAGAGAAGCATGATAGGGGTTTTCGTATAGTTTACTGTTTTTAAAGTAAAGACTAAAGAAAATATTTTATAGCATAAAACGAATGGAAATAAAAGTATTTGCTGTACCTTTGTACTGCCGTTTAGGAGAGGTAAAGACATAAAAGTCGAACTCCTTTAAATACAATGAGTGAGAAAAGAAAAGAACAATTCAAGGTGCGGTTTAAAAAATATTACCCAATGCTATGCAAGATAGCAAACGGTTATATTGCAGACCAAGATGACTGTGAAGACATCGTTCAGACGCTTTTCATAAACGTATGGGATAAGCAGAAAGACGCTTTACCTGAAGAGGAAATGCTTGCTTATATGAAGGTTGCTATACGCAACAACTGCCTGACGTTCTTGAATAACAACAAGACATACGAGAAAGTATCGCACGATGAAAGATCGCTGCACTTAATTGCAGACGATTCAGAAAATCTTCCCACCATAGACTATAGACAAATGCTGGAAAACGTGTTGCAAGAGATGCCGCCAAAATGCAGGGAAGTCTTTAGAATGAGTAAACTGCAGAGAATGAAATACAAAGAAATTGCCTCACGTTTGAACATCTCTGAGAAGACAGTTGAGAACCATATAGGTAAAGCTATCAAGATCATTAGAGCCTATATTGCTGCCAATCCTATAATAACAACTATAACCTTATTTATATTGATTGTACTGAATTTATGAAAGAATTAATTGAAATAGACGAAATATTAGGAAAGTACTTTGCAAACGAACCAATTGCAGAGAACGAAAGAATGGCTTTGATTGCATTCAAGAATGCGAACAAGGTTGAGTTTGACACGCTGAATAATATAATGGTACAAACAGAAACCACGGAGACAAAAGACTTTAACACCGAAGTCGCATGGAATAGAATTGAAAACCGATTGGCAAATGACACATCACAATATACAAAAACATTAAAACTCCGAAGCGTCTTCAGCATAGCTGCATCGCTATTGCTGCTTATTGGTGTCGGGACGCTTGCCTATCATTACTTTGTTGAGACCGAAAGAACTACTTTTGCAAATACATCGACTATTGCGAGCCTCGTAACTTTGCCCGACGGAACCGATGTTACGCTCTCTCCGCAAGCCTCTTTAAGCTTTGAAGAACAAGACGGCAAACGTATTGCAGCACTCGAAGGACAGGCTTTCTTCAATGTTGAACACACCGACAAGCCTTTTACTGTTGAGGCTGGAGCCTTAAAGGTTGAAGTCTTGGGTACGTCGTTTAAAATAGATGCTACATTACAAGATACCGAAAGTGTAGCCGTTGCCACTGGGCGTGTACGTGTCAGCACCAATTCGCAGGCTGTAACGCTAACCAAAGGAGAATCTGTCGTACACAAGAATGGTAAACTTATTGCTAAGAAACAAGGCAACGCACAAACTGAAATAAAGGAATTTGTATTCAACAATACGCCTTTGGCAACGGCAATAAAAGAGATAGAGCAAGGTATGGACGTCCAAATAGAGACAGAAAAGAACCTGCTGAAGAACAGGATTACAACTAAACTACACACTAACAATCCTGAAAAGGTGGTAGCCGAATTGGCAATGCTTTGCAATTGCAAGTACGAAACGCTTTCGTCCATTCATTATCGCCTGCACAGATAACTATACTAATATGAGATAAATGCCGAAACTGCTTTTATCAATATTGTTCTTGCTCGTTACGTTGGTAGCGAACGGACAAAATACAGTGGCAGAAGAAGTTGTCAAGATAGACGCTTCTTCTGCCACTGTGCATTCATGGTTCCAGCAAATAGAACGGCAGACAAAGATTACACTCTCCTACAATCCCTCCTTAATCAACCTGAACCAACGCATCGGCATCGGCGTTTCGGGAAAGATGAAGGTGTCGCAATTGCTCGGAATTATTCTTAAAAACTACGAATACAACCTTATTCCGTTAGACAACCGCAAGCTGCTTATCCAGATAAAAGATGGAAAGAAACCAGCGAAACCTATAAAAAGGGAAACCCTTATAGAAGACTTGCTGCTTTCAATAAACATTAAGTCGGCAACAGTAAAAGACTGGTTTAAATTAATTGAGCAACAAGGGCACCTCTCGCTTTCGTTTCCGTCCGACCGCATTAACCTTGCGCGCATTGTGAAATTCCAGCGATACGGCAAGATTACCGTGAAGCAACTTATTGCCACTTTGCTTAAAGACTACGAGTATAAACTCTCGGTTGGAGAAGGCAGACAGCTTAAAATAGATATTGTCAAGGCGAAAGTCGTTTTCTTGACGGGCGTGGTTGAAGAGACTGAAACCGGCGAAAAACTGTTTGGAGCAACCGTAAGCATTGCCGACAAGAATGGAAACAAGACGTTTACGGCTACCGACAAGAATGGCGTGTTTTCTCTTATTACCGAACGAGGAGCTGCCACACTGACTATTTCGTGCATGGGTTATTCGCCTTACGAACAGACATTCGACATTCGAGACAACACGCAGAAGACCATTACTTTGGCGCCTATTCCTTATCAAATCAAGGCGGTGCAGGTGCAACAGCGCAAGAGCAAGGAAGACTTTACCGACGCCATGCCTTCCAACATGCTGTCGTTTAGCAACTCCGACCTGTTCTCCCAGATAAGAATATTGCCCGGAGTGTCGCTCTCCACGGCAAACACGGGTTACAATGTGGCGGGAGGCGGAACCGACGAAAACCTTATTTTGCTCGAAGGCATTCCTGTTTACAGCCCGAACCACCTTAACACGCTGCTCCCAATATTCAACGGCGATGCCACTAAGTCGGTTTCGTTCTACAATGGCTACATTCCTACGCAATACGAGGGGCGCCTGTCGTCGGTGATGGACGTGAAGCTTCGCAACGGCAACAAGAACAAATTCGAACATACTGCATCGTTCGATGTGGCGTCGGTATCAGCCGTGTCAGAAGGTCCGATAGCCAAGAACAAGCTGTCGTACTTAGTGGGTGCGCGAAGAAGCTGGCTCGACTTGTTCGACAAATATTTCGGCGCCGACAAGTATTCCACACATATCTTCGACGACGTAAATGCCAAACTGTCGTGGGATATGGACTCGGTTACAACGCTGCAGCTCTCCGTATACAACTCCAACGACAAGTATAAGGAACTCAGCAAGGAATACAAGAATGCCGTGTTAGAGTGGAACACACAGCTGTATGCCCTCCAGTTCAACACCATTATTAACCGCAGGCTCACCAACTCGTCGTCGTTGGCATACACTTACAACGGCAGCAGTGCCGATGCAAAGGCTTTCGTGTTGCGGGCAGACAAGTTTGTTGAAAGCGGCTCAAGGCATTTCTACGCCAATACAGATTTCTCTTGTCAATTAAACTCGCACTATAAACTTAACTGGGGGCTTAAAACAGACTTCGGGCAATACAAAATCGCAGGCTTTGGAAGAGGGCTTTACAACGAGAAAGAACACGTAAAACAATTGTCGCTATTCGTAGACAACAAGATATATCTCAACAATTGGCTCTACATGCAAGCCGGGCTCCACTACGTTTTCTACGCGCCAAACAACTATAAGAACTACCGGAGCTTGCAGCCACGACTTATTCTGAAAGCCACCGCAAACAGCAACAACCTGTTCTACCTTACTTTCTCCAGAATGGAACAGTTCTTCCACCACGTGCTCGTGTCGAACATCTCTGCCCCGTTCGACTTTATCATGCCGAGCATCAAGAACTTTAAGCCACTAATGTCCACACACTACGAAGTGGGCTGGAAACATTATATGCGAATTGGCATCATAGAACTGTCGGCTTACTACAAGCGACGCAACAACCTGTTGGCCTTCCGTCCCAACTCGTTTATAGAAGACAGCAGGTGGGATAAATACATAATGGCAGGAAACGGAGAGAGCTATGGCTTAAACCTATACATGTTCAACCAATGGTACCGGCTAAGCTGGCAGCTTTCTTACGGCTTCTCCAAAAGCAGGGAATGGTATGCCGAGCTGCCTCAACTGGGCAAGATACCATCACTGTTCGACTTGCCGCACAGCTTCAATGCGTTCTTTTCTTACAAAATGTTCAGGCATTCCACGTTCACAATCGGCGGCACCGTCTATTCGGGCAAGTTCCCCTACGACTCGTTTTACGGAGACGCAAACAATCGTCTCGAGACCTTCCGCACACAACGCGACCCCACACGCTACAGAATAGACGCAAGCTACGATTTCAGGAAGGAATTCAAGCATTCCAAATTCTTCCTCCGCTTCGGACTTTACAACATTCTGGGCAATCCGTCGAAAGACGAGCTTTCGTTCAACTTCTCGTACAAGCTGAACGGAGGCTGCATTCCTTTCGGTGCAATAACTTACAAATTCTGACCCTATTCAGGAGATGGTAGATACTTAGTGGGAGTTTCTCATGTTGTTTGTAAATAGGGCAATGGCTGTATCCTACTCGTGGGGTATGAACGTGCTTCGCTTATGGAGTGCGAAAGCGGTTTCAGGCAAAAGAAAACAACCCATAAATTAAATTTCTCGGACTCACGTTATCATACCATTTTATGGGTATCATACTATCTATATTGAAGGAGTATGAAACCGACCCTCCTGGCAAGTGTTGCCATGGAAGAGACGGAAACAACATATGCCAGGAAGATTTTTCAATGGAAATTCTGGAAACAGAAAAAAGGAAAATGAATAAAAACAAAGAAAAGAAGAAAGAACTTACACATTTTTTAGAACACTATTGGATTTATGCTATTATATTAGTTATTATTTTATTTTACTTCACTTCCTCAAATATATCCCACACTGATTATCAGTGAATTATCTTTGTATGGTACAAAAATGTTTCCTCAATTTGAGTAGTATTGATTAGAAAACATCTTGGATGTTATCTCCTAGAAGCTCTTTCTTATCAGTGAATAGATTCAGTGTCTCGAGAGATACACCAATCCAACATAGTTTGTCCTATTTTCATCCAATTATCATTTTGGAATATCAATAAATTTGGTTTTGGACAACTGTCACAATTTATTAAATCCAATGCCATCTTGATTGTTCCTGTTCCTCCAATTAAATTTGGATAAACTTCTTTACTTTCTAAACGATCGACATAAGTATCAAAATCTTCTTCTTCTTTTATTTTCTCATCATTTAGGATATAGCATTTTTTTGCAAAATTCCTATACTCACTATTTTTTTCAAAAAGTTCATCTTTTTTTATTCCTTTTTTATAATCAAAAAAAGGTAAGAGATTCTCTGCATCTTTTTTTAGATAATCAAAGTGCTTTTTGTGTCTTTGGTCATTTACATTCTTTTTTGTATAAAGAGGAAAAGCAATATCTATGAAATTAAGAGGTACAAGATTTTCTACTTCGTGAACTTCTATAGGCAACAATTTATATTCATCTACTGTCAAGCCTACAGAGAGGCATTTTCCGTAAGTTCCATTTAGGTCATAAGGGCATGATTCATACTTCTTATCTGTGTCTACAATACAAAGTGTTATATGTTTTTTTGACAATTCCTCTTTTACTGTGCGAAAAATATTAACACCACCTCCTCCTTGATTATGAAATGCAAATGAGCAATTGCATCCTTTCGTTTGTATAAACCAAGATAGAATATATTTGTAAAACTCTGCGTCATATAAATCTTCGCAAACTATCCTTGCTTCCAATATGTGATCTAATGTAAGAAAATGTGAGTATGATTTCTGACATATTGTTTTAGTTCCTTCTGTTCTTTTTGTAGGATTCTTTAAAACGACTTCTATATAAAAAGTTAATTGCTCAGGAACACCTTTTGTAGAAAAATTCTGATATAGGTCATTGAATAAAGGGCCTATAATTGGATTTTCTTTGAATACAGTTCTAAAATGTTCAATAACCTTAAAATCACCAGTTAATAGGTGTCTACTATCAATAACTTGCAATGATATATTCTGAATAGCTTTATATATATTCTTATAGGTAGTATCTGTTTGGGCGACTATAAGAGAATCTGTTAAATAAAAAAGCATATTTAATTAATCTAAAGGATCAAAAAAGCCATATGGCCAATCACGGAGTTGGCCTTCATTTGTGTATGATATTTGTTTAATAATAGAATTTTGCATATTATCATCTTTCTGAAATAACAAGATATTCACATCATCAACGCCTAATTTCCCTTCTCTTATCCTTCTGCCTATCCTATTGATTAACGCTTGACTGTGTGTTTCAACTACTAATATGGCGCATTGATCAGCCTCACGAGTTTCATCTATTGTTTTTATTAAGGTATCAGCAATTTTTGCTTGCATTGCTGGATGCAAATGTAACTCTGGTTGCTCCATAAGAATAGTTGTTTTCACAGATTCTCTAAATTTATATCTGAAAAAATAATCTTTTTGATTAGATGTCATATAAGCTGTATGCCACAATTTTGTAATTACAGGTAGAACCTGAGAATAGCCATAACCAACATCAGCAATGTTAAAATGACCATTAGAATTTTTAATTCTTAGGCTTTTCATTCCAGATTCCATTGGAACATCAACTGTTACTCCAAGAATATCTTTTATAAAATCATCATAGCTTATTTTTTCTCTATGGGTTAGTGAGGCTATAAATTCTAGAAGATTGCTACCACTAGGATCAACAGACTGAACTTGAAGCCCTTGAATCCTATAAAATCTACCAGCCTCAGCTCTCATTGGCGCAATGTAATCACATGTATGGTAGAAATTTGCTAATTCGTTATTTAATCTTTCAATTATAGAATTTGATTTTAGAAGCAGAAAATAATTGTATATTAGATTAAACTCAGAAGTATTTATGGTCCAATTTCTGATACTTTTTTGGAAAGACTTTATATCATCCCCATATTTCAGATGTTTAAGGAAATCTTCTTTTTCAATACTCTTACAATTTAAGATATTGATAAGCCTTTGAGTATTTTGAAGTTTCTTATTGCAGTGCTTCTTAAATATTGAAATTAATCTTGTTCCTATAGCACTAACGGCAGTATGGTCTCCTTCTGCATTTGTTACTAGTATAGGTAAAATAGCAAAAGCAGTATTAAAATTAAATCTAAATTTCTCTTGTATATCAAGTATTTGGCCATTTATTATACATTTTACATCATCCTTTCTATCATTCATGGAAAAAATATAGTCAACATGTTCTAATTTAATATGTATGTAATTTATATAAGTACCATTATTATCTCCTTGCAAAGTGAATGAAAGTTCAGCATCTTTAAATTCATTGTCATCAACTCTTTCTATGTTTTGCAAGAAATGAACTCTTCTTGTAGAGAATGCTGTGTTGGTTATACGATAGCAGAATGTAATTCCTTCTTCGTCTTCTGCAAATCTATTTTTTGCAGTCTTAAAATCGCCATAATCAACATATGATGTGTCAAACCATGCAATAGGTCCCCTAAGCTTTTTATCTACAGACTGTGTAAATAATGGGAAACTTCTCAAAAAAGTGCTTTTCCCAGAACTATTAGCACCTAATAGAATCATAATTGGGCGTAAGCTTATCGTACCAGAATCTTTGATGCTTCGTAAATTTTTAATACAGATTTCTGTAATCATATTTATAAGTTTTATTATTTATTCTTATGGTTCTTCAGCCATTTGTTTATCATTCTCATGATGATCATACATCCTTGCTGATTTTATCAGATAATTCTCTTGTCATTATCCGTCCATTGCTCACATTAAATGCGAGTGCTACGACCGTTGCCTTCCATAAATGGATGTGCTACATTCATTTCAACATATTTGTCCATTATCTCATCAAAAGTAGTTTCGGGCATTCGCTCTATCGTTTGCAGGGTTTCAGGGAAATGCATACAATTAGCAAAGGTAAAACCACCTTTTGAAATATTCTTGGTACGGATTTGTCCTGCAAAGTCATACAGTCCTCCAAAGAGATAAGCGTGTATTTGTTGTAAACATTTGATTGTACCTGGATCTACAGTCTTTAAGATACCACTTTCAAAAAGCTGATAAGCCTTTTTCTTACTCTGTCCGTCAATAGTGTTATCACTATAGAGGAACCAGTCAAGAAAGTTCGTTGCCTTGGTATTGTTGATATGCTTTGCCAAAAGGGTTACACCCTCTGCATCAAACGTATCTGTCTTATAAGACTTCCCGTCAGAAGCTTTTAGCTTCAGTTGGTTAGTAGCACTAACCAACTGACTGTTTTCTTTTCTTAGTTTGGTTTTGAGATACTTCCAATAGTTTCTCGTCTTTTGATAATCATCTTGCTCGTTAATCGCAGCAATGATGTCCAGCACAGAGAACCACCACTTACTGTGTTCCTCGTCCCACACCGCCCTAACTTCACGGTCGTTGAAAAAACGAATAGATTTTTTATGCTCTACCATAATAAAGTTACTCATCTGGAGTGTTAATCAATTCCTTTGGATTGACTTGTAAAATCTCTGCTATCTGAAATAGCAATTCTAGGCTTGGCTGTCGACGATTACAAACATATGAGTTCACTATCGTAAAACTCTTGCCGAGCTTCTCGGCAAGCCATGTCTGCTTAATCCCTTTTTCGGTAAGCACCTCTTTAATTCGATTGGTTGGACTTTCCATAAATATCATCTGATTGTTTGCAAATATAGTAAATTTTCTTGTATAAGAAATAAAAAAGAGGAGATATTTTCTCCTCTTTCAAAAGTTTTATATCTACAATTCTATTTGCCTTTCTTGTTTTGTAGGTTATTCTGCATCAGACTGTCTGCTTTTGATTTTAGTTCCATATTATAATCATCTGCATGCTTCTTGATTCTTTTAATCATTGCAGCATTGCGATGAATGTCAAACACATCATTGAGCCATAGGATTTCCTTTGGACTGCAACCTCTCCAAACTCTGATGATACGGAATTTCAAGGCATCATCCTTGTATTGCTGTTTATTTTGCCACAAGAAGTAATTGCCGACCAAAGAAACAAAACAAAGGACAGATACTGCTACCATATAAGTAAAGACCCTCGAGGATTTAATATCAAAGCTATGCCTATAGAAATGTTCTTGTTGTTTTGGAAGCTCTTTCTGCTCCTTTACCCTACAAACCTTATATCTGTGCCCAAACTTATCAATCGACTTACTATCCTCGTTTTTGATACGTATTTGTACATAATAATATTATTTTTCTTAATTTTGTGATATCCTCTTTCCATTATATGAAAAGAGCTAAAACAACATTATTATAAATAACCAAAAATGAAAATGGAAGATTTCAATAGCATTAAAAGTCAAATAGTTAAAGAGCTTAATTCTAAGAAACTGTCCGATGTGTTACCATCAATAATTGATTTTGCTCAAAGAACAGGGAGCATAGCACTAAAGCAATTGTGCGTTAATGAACTTTATGGTTACGATGCAAATGTAGAGCTACCTGAATACAGAAAGATTCCTGTGATTCTTTACGATAAGAATGGAGATGAATTTAGATATTACCCGAAGGGAAGTGTGATTCCTCTAAGTGAGGTTAATAAACGTGAATACTATCCATACAGAGGTACAATTGAAAATATGGAGAATATGGCGATCAGCAGTGATATAAGACAATTTATTGTTTTTAAAAAACCATTCAAGGTTTCTATCAATGGCAAAGCGTTTATTGCCCATAGTTTCGAATATTTCTCACACGAAATAAAACCGTGTATTTTAACAGCGAAAAAAAAGATTAATGCCGCTATTGATAATATAGACAATGCAGATTCCTTTCAAGAAGACAAATCATTAATAACTTTGCATGAAGATATTATCAAGACTTCATCTAAATTATTCATAGATGGCTATTATAGACAAGCTGTTTTAGATGCGACAATAGGTTTGGTAAATCGAGTAAAACAGAAATCACAATGCTATGAATTAGACAATACCCCGCTTATGCAAAATGTTTTTTCGCCTAATAAGCCTATCTTAAAGATATCCAAAAGTAAAGACATACAACAAGGTATTATGTGGTTATTTTCAGGAGCCATAATGGCTTTTAGAAATGCTCATGCACACAAATTGAATTGTCAAATAACAAAAAATGAATGTCTTGAACAACTTCATTTTATAAGTTATTTACACAGAATACTTGACAAATCAAAATTAAATCTAACATAACGATGGTCTGTAGATATACGCAGGGAACTTTTAGCACAAAAATAAGTGTTTCCTCTGTATTCTAAGACACTGAAGAAACACCTACCTCCCCCTCCCCTTCCGCAGTTCATCGAGATAACGGGCGGTTATCACACCGGAAGGCAGCGCGATTACAGCGACGCCAAACAGCGAGGAGAGCATGCTTACGAAGCGGCCGACGTCGGTAACGGGACACATGTCGCCATAGCCGACGGTGGTGAGCGTTACGGTTGCCCAATACAGGGCATCGAAAAAGGAATGGAACGTATGCTGATGGGTATATGGATTTACGTGCGGCTCGACATTGAACAGTATGAGTGCCGTTACAAAGATGTAAATCAGTGCCAATACCAGAACGGAGGACAGCACCTGACGCTCCTTGTAGAGTATGGACAGGAACAGGCGCATCTTGCTCGATATGCCAAATATCTTCAGCACCCTTGTCAGCCTCAGCAGGCGCACGAAGCGGAACAGCTTGAAGGCTGGGTTGAGCAGCGTAATGGCAGGCAAGATGGACAGCAGGTCTATGATTGCCATAAAAGAAAACGGATAGGTAAGGAACGCCGTCTTGCGATTGTTGTTCCTAATGTCAGCCGTACCCCACCTCAGCAGGTAGTCGATGATGAACACGAGCGTAGAGCCGAGTTCCGTGTACCAAAACGCCCTGTGCGACTTCATAAACATAAGCGGCAGGAGGCTTACGAGAATGGCAAGTACCATAAACCAGTCGTAAGCCGTGCATATCCAGTCGGTATGCGATTGTCGGTCAATAATGTTTGCTATCTTCTGTCTATTCATATTGCTAAATGATTTCTTCCGAACCAACGATATTGGACACGTTTGTCCAACTCGCTGGACACGTTAATCCAACCTATTGGACAAACGTGTCCAAAACCGTATGTTATGTATCTTTCCGTAAGAACCTGTTAAGGAGCTGTCGGAATATGTCAAGTATAGGGAGCGAGATACCTACTTGTATCTTGCCAACCGCATCAGTGCGGAGTATTGTTCTTCATAGCGGTCGAACTCGATGGCACTGCCGTCGTAGCCCATTTCAGTAAACGAGAGGCGAAACATTTCCTGCTCTTCCTCCGTGATGGCACGTCGTTGCTGCTTCACCTTGTAGTAGACTTCCGAGCCGAAGCACGCCATTACTTCGTGTCGGGCACGGCGCAAGTCAGCCGCCCTCACGTTGTTGTAGATGCTCGATATGCCCCACGCAAAGCGTTCCTTGCGATCGGACTCGAAGAACGGGCAGGGCTGTGCGCCCTTTATCACGGCAGGGTTCACCATCGTATAGGTTTCATTCCCATTCCCTGCCAGCATCTTGTAGGCAGTGTGGCGCAGGCATTTACCAGCTTTCTCGCAATACGTGCCTGCGCAGTGCGCAAAGTCGGTGTCTAATCGGTTATATTCTTCGAGGGTCATGGAGTAGAAGATATTTACTATTGAATCCCAAACAGAAATAAAATTATGCTTTATACTTAGGATACGTTCTAACCTCCACTATAATTAGTAAATTGTTTTTGCAAAAACTTCACTATTTTGGTTATAGAATTATTATCACTTTCAAATAAATAATCTACAACCATTTCTATCAGTTCATGTCTATCTTTTCTTCTTTCACGCAATTCTGAATCTATTAAGCTATATAGTCTTTTACCTGTATAGTCCTTGCTTGCCATATCATCTTTACTATAATCTGCAATTATATCTGTGAGACTTTTCTGTTGAAAGATATAGTTATTTAATCTTCTAAATAAGCCATGATCCACATTGAGGTATAATTTGCTTCTTAAGAATTTTTCCAAACTTTCGACAGGAAGGTAATTTAAAGGGACATTAAAACTTATATTATTTTTACTTATGTAATTCTCTGCTTTTGTTTTAACATCTGCATCAAGAATCATACAAATGTAGCTTTTCTTTCCTAGAAGGTTATTACGAATTACATCATTTGCTAAATCTATTACTTTTGAATATCCTCCACATGGTAATACGTGCACTAAACGGTTATTCAGCAGATGGTCTCTTTTCAGGATACGTGTAATAATGTCTTTAGCAAGATCATCTTCAACAAGTATGACATTATCATATCCAGAATGGTCATATAATATTCTAGTTGCATACGCAGGATAGCAAGGGTTCAATATCTCAATAGAATTATCTCCATGTCGTTCAACAAAGAAAATATTATCTGGTTTTATACCACTTATCAACTCAATAGAATGTGTAGAAAAATATATTGAGTAGTTGTATTTGTTAGACATATCTTGCAGAAAACGAACTAGTCTTTTAAGAGAAGAAGGATGTAATGCCAATTCTATCTCATCAAGAAATATCATACAGGGCTTAGTTAAGCTTGCACGGTCTTTATTTCTAATATATAACGAATTGAGGACACTTATAAGTAGATTTTCACCAGTTGACATGTGAAATTGGCTTATTATCTTCCCTTTCTTTTCATAAAAGAAAATACTACCATCAAAACCTCCGTACCCAGGCGAAGTTCTCCATAGTTTTTCATAATAATTAGTATCCCCTTGTAAAATCTCACCTAGATTAGTTCTTATAAATTCACTTGCAGTCTTTAACTTGCTTGTATCAACAGATTCTAATGTTTTCAACTTGTCATATGAGGTGTCACGAAAACGAAATCCAAAAATCAAACTCCCTTCATAAAAACCTTTGATGTTCATAGGCTTTCCTTCTGAGGATTGTTCCCATTTCTCGTTATTCTTTTTCCAAGAACGTTTAGCACCATCTAATTCAAAGTTTATGAAAGAATCTGAATCAGTTGTTCCTAAATAGTTCTTCATTGGAAGATTAAAAAAAACACTCGAAGCACAAGCTACAATAGTGCTCTTCCCAGAGCCATTTTGACCTGTTATTGCATACAAGCCACGTTTTGTAGGAAACTCTATTTCCAAATCTTTAATACACTTGATATTGTGTATTGTCATTTTCAATTTCATAGTATAAAACTGTTTAGTTATGACTAAAAAGGAGTTCCCAAGATATTTCATAATCTTGGGAACTTTATCCTACTTCACTTCCTCAAAATCTGCGTCTTGAATTGTGTCGTCCTGCTTAGGCTGCTCTTGCTGTGCCTGCTGACCTGCATCTGCACCTGGCTGTGCACCTGCACCTTGATACATTTGTTGGCTGGCTGCCTGCATTACGGTGTTGAGGTTGTTGATGGCAGTGTCGATGGCTGCAACGTCGGCTGCCTTGTGAGCGTCGCGGAGCTGTTGGAGAGCAGACTCTACGTTTGCTTTTTGGTCGGCTGGTATCTTGTCGCCATTGTCCTTCAGGAAGTTTTCGGTGGTGAAGATGGTTGAGTCAGCTTGGTTCAGCTTGTCTACCTTCTCACGTTCCTTCTTGTCGTTCTCGGCGTTCTGTTCAGCCTCTGCCTTCATTCTGTCGATTTCTTCCTGGCTCAATCCGCTTGAAGCCTCGATGCGAATCTTCTGTTCTTTGCCGGTAGCCTTATCTTTTGCAGATACATTAAGAATACCGTTGGCATCGATGTCGAATGTTACTTCAATCTGTGGAACACCACGACGGGCGGGAGCAATACCTGTCAGGTTGAACTGACCGATAGACTTGTTCTGCGCTGCCATTGGGCGTTCGCCTTGCAGCACGTGGATAGTAACTTCGGTTTGGTTGTCGGCAGCCGTCGAGAATACTTCGCTCTTCTTGCAAGGAATGGTTGAGTTGGCATCGATGAGCTTTGTCATTACGCCACCCATTGTCTCGATACCGAGTGTCAGCGGAGTAACGTCGAGCAATACGATGTCGCCCACACCGCTTTCCTTGTTAAGGATTGCACCCTGAATAGCAGCACCGATGGCTACCACTTCGTCGGGGTTCACACCCTTTGAAGGCTCTTTGCCGAAGTAGTTCTTCACCAATGTCTGAACGGCAGGAATACGGCTTGAACCACCTACGAGGATTACTTCGTCGATGTCTGACGTAGAAAGCTTCGCATCGCGGATTGCGTTCTGGCAAGGTACGAGACAAGCCTGAATGAGGCTGTGCGCCAACTGCTCGAACTGCGCACGCGTCAATGTCTTAACCAAGTGCTTTGGTACGCCACCTTCTGCAGTGATGTATGGCAAGTTGATTTCGGTAGAAGTTGTGCTTGACAATTCTATCTTTGCCTTTTCGGCAGCTTCCTTCAAACGTTGCATAGCCATAGGGTCTTTGGTAAGGTCGATACCTTCGGCAGCCTTGAACTCGCTTGACAACCAGTCGATAATAACTTGGTCGAAGTCGTCGCCACCCAAGTGGGTATCACCGTTTGTAGACAACACTTCGAACACGCCGCCTCCAAACTCGAGGATAGAGATATCGAACGTACCACCACCAAGGTCGAATACGGCAATCTTCATATCCTTGTTTGCCTTGTCTACACCGTAAGCAAGTGCGGCAGCTGTCGGCTCGTTCACAATACGCTGAACGTTCAGACCTGCAATCTGACCAGCTTCCTTTGTAGCCTGACGCTGTGAGTCAGAGAAGTAAGCAGGAACAGTAATAACTGCGTCTGTTACCTCTTGTCCAAGATAGTCTTCAGCGGTCTTCTTCATCTTCTGCAGTATCATTGCAGAGATTTCCTGCGGAGTGTATTTGCGGTCGTCAATCTGCACGCGTGGATAACCACCCTCGTCGACAACCTTAAAAGGAACTCTCTCGGCTTCCTTGGCACATTGTGCGTAGGTCTCGCCCATAAAGCGCTTGATAGAGTAAACGGTCTTCTGCGGGTTTGTGATTGCCTGACGCTTTGCAGGGTCTCCTACCTTACGTTCTCCGCCTTCAACGAACCCTACTACAGAAGGTGTGGTTCTCTTTCCTTCGCTGTTTGCAATAACAACAGGCTCGTTGCCTTCAAATACTGAAACACAAGAGTTTGTTGTTCCTAAGTCAATTCCAATAATCTTTCCCATAATATTTATATTTTATTTTTTTATTATTATCAATTCTTATTTGTGCTTTCTGCTTTCGCAGTACGTACACGCCTCAACAAATACAAACGATATGCCAAGTGTGCCGTGCAGTTTATGTATATGACATCTTGTCAGTTCGTTGTCTATTGTATATTTCTACGAATGTTCAACAATCACTGTTTCTATATTCAGAACTCTCCAACAGAGCCTGCCATCATTCTTTATAATGTGTCTCCGTACCACGGTAAACCGTAATAATATGTTTTTTGGCGGATATTCTTAAATTATCTAAGCTATGATAAATATTTCTTACGGCTTAGATAAATATTTATCACAGCTATAATAAATGTTTATCATAGCTGTAATAATTCAATTTTCCCTGATATAATGCGCTCCCAGACGAGGGCTCTTATATGTAAGTACAGTTGTTTTTAGGTTTAAGTCGTGTAAGTATAACTTCCTAAAACGGTTGCCCAGTGCTTTTTCTGTTACTTTTGTTCCATTGTACCAACTGTGTTTTTCACGATACTCCTTATATATATAATGGTATTTTGGGTTGGGCACTTCGTATTAAAACGTATCATCATACAACCTAAGCTTAATGAAAGGAGGGCATATCTGATACGATATACCCTCGGTTACTATTGTTTCAGACTGGTTAAAAGCAATCTGCAATCTGTTCGTTCCATAACTTCGTATTACATATTGCCGCATTCTTCTCCATCGTGCACAGCCACCTTGGCGTCTTTTGTGGTCTTGGCAGCCTTATATCCGAACTTTTCGAACGAGTCTTGAAGTTTTTTCTCTGTTGTTTTGTCTGCGTCGTAGGTAACAAATACTTTCTGTGCTTCTATATCGGTCTTTATTTCCTTGACGCCCTTTTCAAAGCGGAGGTTGCCTTTTATCTTATTTTCGCAGTTGGCGCAGTGCATCTGCGGAGTAGTTGTAAAGATGACTGTCTTGATGTCTTTTGCCGATGCTGCAATGGCTACCATTGCCAACATCATAATAATTAAACTCTTTTTCATTGTACTTTTTGTTTTTAAGTGAGCCTTGGCAGACCACCGGAGTAATCTGTTGGGGCTGATGTTGCTGTCTATAATTTATTTTGATAAACGGTTTCCGAGGTTCACACGAATACTAATGTAGCCCATTGCACCTTGTACGGGTCCGTAGACTAATGTGGGTTCGAACGTCTGTGCCCATGGCGTGTGATAGCCTATGATAGGGTTCTTCTGCCTGTAGTTGGTAAGATTTTCTCCGCCTATCTGGATAGAGAAGTGGCGGAAGTTGCGAGTTATCTGCGCATTCAGCTGTCCGTACGCCTTATAGTTGGAAGCCCACGATGGTGTTCCGGCAGCTGTTGTGTAAGGCGTTGGCATGCGTCCGCCACCATTCAGGGCGAAGGTTGTATCGAATTGCCATAGACCGAGCGGAGTTTTATAGCTCGCAGTAAGCAGACCTTTGTATCTGCTCTGCAAAGGTTTAGAGAGCAACCGCGCGCCATAGGTAGTCTTTACGAGGTTGTAACGATAGGCAGCGGTGAGTTCGAAGCCACGGAACACGGGGTAAGATGCGTCTATCTGGAAGGTGTGCGAATAGCTCTTGCCGTTAAGATTACCTATATGCAGTTCCAGCGGATTAGAGTCGTAGTCGATAACCGTCTGGTTGGTGAAGTGCGTATAATAGTACTCTGCGTTCAGCTTCAAAGTCTTGTTGAACAGTGGAATGTTGAGAGCCGTGCTCGTACCGTAGTTCCAAGCAGCCTCTTGCTTTAACGGTTGATCCACCATGAGGCATCTGCCGGAAGCCAGCAAGTAGTTGTTTTCTGCCAAAGCGTGCGGACTGCGATAGCCCTTCCCGGCAGAAAGCCGGAGCGTAAGAAAGTCGGTTGCCACCCATTTCACGTGGAAACGTGGCGTGGCAAACGTTCCATAGACATTACTGTGGTCTACACGGAAACCTGCCATCGCAATAAAATGGTTGTGAAGGTTGAACGTGTATTGGACGTATGCACCGGGTGTAGTCTCGCTTTCCACGTTATTCTTCAGCGGGTACAGGTTGCCATAGTTAGAAAGAATGGCCGTGGGGGTGGTCAGTGAGAGGTTCTGGCGCAGATAGTCGTGGTTCAGGCTCAAGCCGGCAGACAAGTTGTGCGCTTCGGTGAAGTTGGTTTCGAACACCAGCGAGGCGTAAGCATTCTTTTCGTTCACGTCGTAATGCTTAATGCCATAGTCTGCCCTCTGCTCGTGCAGCGACACATTCCCCATCAGTGCAATGTTGGTGCCGTGCTTCGGATTGAGGATAAAGGCGTGCTTCATGTATCCCTCGTAGCGGTTTGTTCCTATATTGATACGATAAGGAGTAGTGCCCGGAGCAGGAGGCTGCGCGTGTCTTGTTTGTCCGCTGGCTCTGTCTTCCTTCAAGAAGCTTAGTCCAGCGTGAAGGATATAGTTGTTCTTTTTCCAGAACCATCGGTTCTGAAGATTGTATTGACGCACTTGTGGGTCGTCCTGGAAACCATCGCCGTTGCCGTCGTGATGGCTCCAGTTGTTCTCGAAGTGGGCTAAAACCTCTGTGCTTAGGTTCTTGTTCCCACCGATGTGCAGGTTTGCATCGGCGTTAGCCTCGAATTTCGACATCGTGTTGCCATATACATTGATGGTAGCCCCTTGTTCGTCTTCTGGCTTCAGGTACTCTACGTTTATCTGTCCGGTCATGGCTTCGTAGCCATTCTTGACCGACGAGTTTCCCTTGCTCACTTGCAAGCTCTTCATCCATGAGCCGGGAACATAGCCTAAGCCATAGGGCAGAGCAGCACCGCGGAAGTTAGGCAGGTTCTCGGTAAGCATCTGAACATATCTTCCGCTCAAACCGAGCAACTTGACTTGGCGTGCTCCCGTTGTGGCGTCAGAGTAGTTTACGTCTACCGACGGATTGTTGACGAAGCTCTCGCCAAGGTTGCAGCATGCAGCCTTGAACAATTCGTCGCGCAGGATATCTTGTCCGTTAATGGCGCCACCCAGAGTACGCACGGTGGCACGCCGTGCAGTGACGGTTACGTTTTCGAGCTTTTGCTCTTTCATTGTGGCTGCTGTATCTGCAACCTCTTTCTGTGCCATGGCAGACACAGAGAACAGCAGAGATGCCCCTGCAAGTATAATATTCCGTTTCATATATTTTAATTTAGTGAATATAACGATTGTATCCGGCAAGCCTGCCGTCAGCAGGTTGCCAGACTAAAGCAACATTAATGACAATCACTAAATCAAATCAAGAGCACGGTAAGTCTTTGCAGATACTGCCGTGGTGGACTATGCCAACAATGGGGCATCAGCCGTATGGACGATGCTGTGAAAAGCAATGCAGGCAAAGCCAACAGCAACGTTACAAGCGACACAAGCAGCATCTGCTGCATAGGTTGCATGTCGAAATGTGGCTGTGTGGCTTGGCTTACTTCGGCAAGCTTCAGTAGATGCACCGTCATGCAATGGTTTTCCGATGTCTCGCCACAGTCTTTGTCGTCCATCGGCATTTTGCCTACGGTTACATTCCCCGTATGGGCACATTGCATCACTACAAAGCCCGTTGCTGTCCATATAATCATGACAGACAGCAACAAAAACAGTAGCATGTGCATTACTTTTCTCATCGTGGGTGCAAAATTACAATATAAAAACTTATATCTAATAGAATTAAATATACTTTAACGCTTGTCTGTATGTATAGACTCGGCAAACAGCTGTGTTTACTGGTAATCCGCAACGAGTTTTGTCGTAACCCCGAAGCGACGATTGTCGTAACCCCGAAGCGGCGATTGCCGTAACCCCGAAGCGGCGATTGCCGTAACCCCGAAGCGACAATTGCCGTAACCCCGAAGCGGCGATTGGAGTAACTCCGTTGCTATTCTGGCAGTCTTTCAGAAGAGGTTTATTGATGAATTTACTTTATTATATTAGATGTTTTGGCAAAAAAAGCAGATATGTTTCCGCATAATCATATTTTTAGCGTAATTTTGTATTCTATAAAAGAATAGGTAAAACAACATTTAAGGCAAAAGATTATGAAGAAAATCAGAGCAGCAGTAGTAGGCTACGGGAACATCGGGCACTACGCACTTGAGGCACTCGAAGCCGCCAGAGACTTTGAAGTTGCAGGTATCGTACGACGTCAGGGCGATAAAGACAAACCACTGACGCTCACTCCATACGAGGTTGTAGACGACATTGCAAAACTGAAGAACGTTGATGTAGCCATTCTTGCCACACCTACACGCAGCTGTCCGGAATATGCAGAGCGCATTGTAGCAAAAGGCATTAACACAGTAGACTCTTTCGACATTCATACAAGCATATTGGCCTACCGCACGAAGCAAATGGAGAACTGCAAGAAGGCTGGCAAGGTGAGCGTCATTGCCGCTGGCTGGGACCCGGGCTCCGACTCCGTGGTGCGTGTACTGATGGAGAGCCTGGCACCCAAAGGCATCTCGTACACTAACTTCGGTCCCGGCATGTCGATGGGGCACTCTGTTTGCGTGCGCAGCAAAGAAGGTGTGAAGAATGCACTTTCTGTAACCATTCCGTTGGGCGAAGGCATTCACCGTCGTATGGTATATGTAGAATTGGAAGACGGCGCAAGGCTCGAAGATGTAACGAAAGCCATCAAGGCCGACCCTTACTTTGCACACGACGAAACTCACGTGTTCGCCGTAGCAAGCGTGGACGACTTGCGCGACATGGGGCACGGTGTACATCTTATCCGTAAAGGTGTGAGTGGAAAGACGCAGAACCAACGTATTGAATTCGATATGAGCATCAATAACCCTGCACTGACAGGACAGATACTTGTGAACTGCGCACGTGCAACCATGCGGCTGACACCGGGTTGCTACACCATGCCGGAGATACCAGTAATAGACTATCTGCCTGCATCGCGCGAAGAGGTTATCAACACATTGGTATAACAACCACTATTGTTACGCTGTTGCCTATCTTGCTCCTCAAGCAAATGAGAGCAACTGTAGGCAATAGCTGACCGATTGCGTTTACAAGACAATATCCGCACAAAAACTAATTGTAGAAACAGTAGAAATGGAAAAGGCATTAAAGAGCTTTATTACGCAATTCCAACATAAAATTCCGCAACACATAAGCCTGTCAGTAGACTACGACAAGATTTCGAAGAAACTAAAACAGTACCACATTAACTTAGAGTCGAAGTCGTTACATAAGCTTTGGGGATATATACAGACGAAGGAAAAGCCATCTAAAAAGACATTAGACCGACTGGCATTATTTGCCGGCTTCCAGACATGGAACGATTTGCTTACAGCTATTCATGGCAACTGCGATGGACAATTGAACTACGAGAATAAAAATGACAAGAAGCAAGCAGGACATAAAAGCGAGCGTACAGAGGTTTAATCTGATACGCTCGCTTAAGGCAGACTACTCTAAGAAGCAGTCTTTTTAGAAAGTTCTCATACTATTTCAGAACCATCTTCTTGACAAAAGTCTTGTTGCCATCTACACATTTAATAATATATACTCCACTTGGAATGGCTTGGTTGGGAACTTCTACACCATAAATGTTGTAGATATATACCTTTCCAGCGAAACCATTCACGTTGAGTGTGCCGTTGGCAAACGTAAACTCGGGTACAAGCAACGTTCTGTTATCGGAAATAGATGTAGACGGGTCTGGCATAACCTTGGTTTCTGCAGCATTCTCTATCTCACCCTTGCTGTTGAGCAACAATGCTACGAGATACAGATTGTCGGCATTCTGCACCTTGTCAGGGACGGTAAGCTGAGCTGCATATTCTACAGTTTCGTCTGCCTTTACACTGGTAGGGATACTGCCGTCTACACCGTAGAAGCTGTAGTTCATGCGTGCCACGTGGTCCATATCAATAGAAGCTGCTCCAGGAAGACTTTCGAAGCCACCCATTTGTCCATTGCCACCACCCGAATAGTAGTTGGATTGCTTGTAGCCTTTGATGCCATTTTCTATCAGAACGAAAGAAACCTTATAGTTTACGTTTTGTTCGTCAGCGAAGAATGTGGTGAGAGCCTTTGCATTGATTTTCTTCTTGGTGTCGTCAGTAAAGTTTGCCTCGATTTCTACGCCTATATGCGGTGGAGTAGCCACAGCCTTGTTGTGCATTACTTCTAAAGTTCCTGCTTCTGGAGAAGTAGGATTTTTCAGGTTGCGGTTGATATAACAATTTGGATAGCCTTTGAATTCCAGCTTGCTATAAGAGTTTGTTGTCAAGGCGTCGTTCTTATGTACGGCAATGCCGATAAAGGTTTCTGGGTATTTCTCAGACATGTGTTTGAAAGCTACGATACCTCTCGGACACCAACCACACCACGTTCCCGTTCCCTCTTCCACAACGAAACGCTGTTTAGGAACAGAACTCTTTACCTTCACATTCGTATAAGCGATGTTGTTTCCAGCGTATGCATCAGCTTCATCATCGACATTGACAAGGTTGAATTTTACTGTATGAGCGCCCTCTTTGTCGAAGCCGGGATAGTCTATCGTGAATGTCTTCTCCACATTAGAGCCCATAACAGTTTTAAATTCCATTACTTTCTCTTCCGCATTGTCTATAGTGTAGCTCACCTTAAGCTTTCGGGCAATACGCGGACTTAGATTTATTACGCCGAATTCGAACTTGCAAGGCGTGCCTTTCTTTACAACAACGTTTTTGTTCGCATAGAGCCACAAGTCCTTAGGCATATCTTCGCCTGAGATTTGCGCCTGAATGGTTAGGGCAAGTGCCTCATAGTTTTTGTCGGTAGCATAGTTCTTCCAACCATCTCCTAAGTCAGCCCAGCAGCCATTTTGCGAATACATTTCTGAACGACCCATCGACTTGTTATCGCCATCGTAGCTGTAACCAATGTAGAAAGCGTCGCCATCTATGGTGTAAGTAGAACTTAGCTTGACGTTGTTCCAGCCATTGTAGAGATCGCCTGCTGTTTTTGTAACAGCACTCTCCCCATTGAGATTTTTCGTAATGAAGACTTTTACGTTCCTTGCCATTGCAGCCAAACCTATTCTAACCATAGAAATGGTTTTCCCCTTGTACATCTGGGCTACTTCGGAAGGAATATAAATTGCACCTTTGGCAGCCTTTTTACCACCAAATTCACCTGTTACTTTGTTATTACAATAGCCCCAGTAGCAATTGCTTGGGGTTGCTTGTGCCTCGATAGATATGAAACTAAGAAGCAACAGAAAAAGAAATACTGCCTTTTTCATATTATTTTAATTAATGGGTTATACAAACTTTTTGTGTAATGGTGTCTTTGCCATTTGTAGCCTTTAGTATATAGAGACCATCTTTCAGCAGATTTACGTTCACACTTCGCCCAGATATATCGTAAATGCCAGCCAATTTCCAGCCTTTAGACATCAATATCTTTCCATTTACTACGTAGAAAGCCTTATCGTTAGTAGTCATAGTATGCGAAGTAATGCCTGTAGGATCAACACAAGGAGCCTGCGTGGTGTTGTAGATGGTACGTTTTTCTACATCTTCATTGTAGTTGTTTACAAAAGAAACAATACGCATATTCTTTATATTCCAATCAGGTTTAATCTTCACAGAATAGGTTTTCTCAAAGTCGTATTTAGAAATATCAAGAGCATCGCCCCACGCATTGCTGCTGAGAACAGCTCGTAACACTCCATTTTGTATATACGTATCTTTGCCTTGCTGCTGTTTGCTGCTAATGCCATCTTCTACCAACCACGTGGTTAAGCGCAAGTCGGTCTGCAATGGCATCTCGTTTGTTCCGGCATGACCACTAACCTTTACGTTCATTTGCGTACCATTAACTTTGGGTTCTGCCTTCAGCGTTACGAAAGAGTATACGTTCTTGGCTAAATCAACGAGCTTGGTAACTGCTTCTCCGTCTGCAATAAAGTAGGCAGGTCCTGGATCTTCAAGTCCGCTAACAATAATGCGGTCTACGGCAATGGCAGGAACAAAGGTTTTAGATTTACCATATAGCTGTTCGTATTCGGTTTCTTCAGGAATACGGAATTGGTCTTTGTGTTGTTTATAGTCGAGATGGTGTTTTACACGAACAACATCTTCGCGTGAGCCTAATATATCGGTGTAGACCTCGTCGGCTGTTGTGCATTCATTATACCCTTCGGAAGTAAACTCTTCGAAAAGCACGGAACGCTCCACCGGACCTGTTCCTTCTTTGAAAGAGAAGCCCTTACGCTCTGCAGAATTATCCTTCATATCAGGGTCGGTAGCTCCATTCACTTTCGTAATAGTGAAAGAAGCGGTGAAGTTCCCTTCAGCAGGAATAGAGATATTGTCTAACTTTATTTTCTGAGGTTCATTGTTTGGCACATTGAAACCATTGAGCACAACTTCCTTGCTCTGCAGTCCTTTAGCCGAAACAGTAACAGTAAGAGAATTGACAGGTGTCGTTCCATTGTTCTGAATATAGGCAATGTAAGACTTTGGTTTATTTTGTTCGACATATTCTCCACCATCGTCAGATGTTAATTTCATCAGTGAAACATCGTTGTTTGGTACGGTATTGCCAGACACAACGGCACGGATACAGATATTCTTCCCTATTCCGTTTGTGTTACTGAACCAATTCATGTCGTACCCATACCAGTTTCCTCCCGGCACTGCGTAGCGGCTTTCATCGAACAAGAGACAGTCGTAGTCTTCTCCGTCTTCCAAGTAGAGTATGTAACCAATATAAAGGTTCATATTCTTCTTAATCGTTACGGGGTTTTTAAAGCTCATCTTGTTCCAGCCTTCTTTGTAAGTGGTTGATGCCCCTTGGGCTAACGTAGTTCCTTGCATGTCCTTAAGATCGGTACAAATAAAGTATTCAGCTAAATTTCCACGCTTAGGACTGATTGCAAATTCTATAGATTCAATCTTGTCTCCGACATATTTGTTTAATACATCTGATGGGAAATAGGCTGCAGCATGGTACTTGTGCGAACCTGTTATCTGTGCAATTAAACCACGGCTTGCTTCTGTCGTGCAGTAGCCTATGTGCATTTTATCTTTAGCTTCTGGTGCTTTAATACTCTGGTTTGAAGATGGAAGAGTTTTTAATTTAAAGACTCCTTCGCTTGCAGACTGAGCAAACAAGCCTCCCCCCGTAAAGGGAAGGCTTGCAAAAATTGACAGAAATATATATTTTCTGATAGCGTTCATTGTTATTTTACATTAAGTTTCACACTTGTAACAACACCATTCTTGTCGATTGTACGAACAATATAGAGTCCGGTTGGCAAGTTTACCTTGGTGCGTCCGATACCCATAGCCTTAACAGTCTTAACTATTTTACCATCTACAGAATAGAAGTTAGCCACCTTGACATTCTTATCGAAGGTTATCATATCTGTATTTGTGTCATAGAAGAATGTTTTGTTTGCTACATGTGCATTGCTGATATTATTAGCAACATCGAAACCAAGATAGAGAATTGGAGCCGAATTGTAAGCATGCGATTTCGTTACTTCGAATGGAGAAGCTTCTGCATACTCTAACATTCTGTATATATTAGACGTGTTGGCATTGAACACTTTATACACTGCACAGAACATAAGGTTAGATGGAACAGCATCTTCTTTCTCGAAAACAACTATTAAATTCTTTGTCTTATCGTATTTAAACGGAGTATTAAGGTCGAATGCCAATATGTTATTGCGACCTGGTTCGAGGGTGAATGTACCGTCGTAAACGAGCGTTAACTCGTTGTTCGGCAACCATTGTGTACGAGAAGTGAAGCTTTCTTTATCTGTATGTGCGAGATATATCTTCACGTGGAAAGGATCAGTTCTATCGGTCAAGTTGTCGTTAGCGTTGTAAATATAACCTAAACGCTTGATGTTTCCATCTTTATCAGCCTTTATTTCAGATGCGAGATAAACAGATTGGGTTCTCTCATAAGTATCACTGTTCATGCAAGGACCGTGTGTATCCTCTGATTCGTCTTTACCGCTGGTTACAATATTTGTCCATGGAGTAGTTCCTGCTGGATTAACTTTAATGCGAGCAACAGCCGTTTTGTCGTTGCTATGCTCTTGGTCACCTTCTAATTCAACCACTGCATAGAAGTCGAACATACCATCTTTGGTTGGGTTAAACGTTACAGGAACATCTGCAATCTTGCCAGCTTCCAATGTAGGAACGGTTGATGTTTCGCCAACAAGCGTCTTTGTACCTTCATCGTCGCAGTAAATCTTGATGCTATACTTGCTTTGAGTTTTAGAGCCAACGTTGCGAATCTTAACGGTGCACTTGTTATCGTAACCGACAACAGCCTCTTGGATACCGTTTATTGTAAATGCCTTCAAATCGTTTTCAGCAACATAATCTACATTAAGACCAAACAATCTGAAGCTGTTATACTGGCTGTGTGTAGCGATAGACATTCCAAAGTAATATGTTCCGTCTGCTGGAGCAGTGAACATATCCTCGAGTTTCTCGCGAGTGTACATATTCTTGTAAGAGCAATCTTTCACTTCGCGGATTACTGTAGCATCTTTTAGATCTTCACCATTCGTTCCCATCGTCAGTTTCAAGTCGAAAGGAGTTTCTTTTTGGTGTGCATAGAAGTCGGTCGTAATACGATAGGTCTTTCCGCCTTCGAGCTTAAGAGGAGGTGAAGTAACGAATCCTTGAGCCTCTTGATAGTTGCTATATCCAATCAAACACTTAGAATCTTCATCGTATCCACCACAATAATAGAAGAAGATAGACTGATTGGTTGGACAGAACCAACGGTTCGCATCATCTTGAGTTGCGAAATTCAGCTTGATAGGAGTCTTCAGTGCACTACCAGCCATAATTCCTTCAGATTCAGCAACCTCTCCTTCACCAGCATTACTCTTAGCCATAATCTTGTAAGAGTACTTCTGTTGTTCGCCTAAAGTTTTGTCCTCGTATGAAGTTGCAGTCAAATCTTTTGCCACTACAACGTTATCTGGCATACGTGTTAATGTGTAAGTCAGCTCTGATTCCTTGATATAGCCATTGTTTAAGCCCTTCGTAGGTGCTTCCCACGATAGAGCTATGCCGGTACCTTTCTTCTGTATCTTGATGTTTTGCACTGCACCAGGAACATCAACGCCCATATAGCAACGTATGCTGTCGGGTACACCTTTCTCACCAGCTACTCTTGAAGCTACAACATAATATGTATTGATACCTGTATGTGGCTTTTTGTCGATGTATTGCATTGGTTGTCCAACTTTGTTTGTTGCGTCAATCGTTGCAATCAAATCAGCATTTTCAGTAGAAAGTAAAGTCTTTGTCGGTGTAAGTTCAGTTGTTGTTACATTTGGTTTCTTGCGATAAACCAACACTTCTTTAAGTTCTGTAAGGTCAGAACCATTCCATGCCTTTGTTGGATTTACCCATTTGATGGTATCAACCATTGCTCCATTAACATCAGCGCGTGCATCTATGCTTGATACTTGTGCAGGTGCGGTACGCTTATCAGCCACCATATATGGGATAGTAAGACCAACAAAAGAGTTACCTACATTGAACCATGATTTATCTTGATAGGTTCCTGTTGCTGTATCAATCGTATAAAGACTTGTAGCTCCATAGCTACCAACTGGAATCCACCAAAGATTTCCTGTAGTGAAGTCGAAACTCATAGTACCAAAGTACTTCTGTATATAAGCTTCACCCCATTTACTCTTACATTCTACCTTTGTCAATTCGTTGAAATCTTTATCGAATTTAACGAGTTCGGTTCCTACTACAACTTCTTCGTTTTCGCTTTTTCCTTTCGGACGCAGCATATAACAATTACCGTCATAGTCGAAGCTGAGATTATAATAAACCCGATCGAAATCTTTTACTTTATTAAATTCGCCCGTTGTTTTATCGATTGTGTAAAGTGCAGAGAAGGCACTTACGATTTTTTCTTCGCCATCTATAATCTTTGTAACATAGTCTTTACCCAGTCCATATATTTCTTGGGTAGCCTGATTGTAGCTCAATGCATATACGTCGTAGCCAGTATACCATCTTTGTTTTTCAGTATTGTTAAACTTATAGATAGTTGTTGTGTCGCCAGTCGCTACATTTAATTTAGCAAAATACAACGGCATTACTCCATAAGTGTAAGATTGACAGAAGATTGTATAGCAATCTTTTCCATCAAAGGCAGAACAATATGGACCATGAGCTTGGTGTTGGTCATCTTCCGGCGTAAAGTTCTTTAATGTTGTATATTCAGAAGCTTTACCTGTGCGGAACTTTATCCAGCCGCGTTTCTTGTTCTGACTTACCAACTGTCCCGCATACATGGTGATTCCCTTTGCCTTGTCGTCGATGGCTTGAGGTGTACGACGAGGTGGAGCCATCATTATTGTCTTTGTAGGTTTTTCCCATAATTTGGGAAAACTGTTTGTGGTCGTTTGTCCGGAAGCAGGAATCGCAGCCAAACTCGCGAACAAAAAACCAGTTAAATAAGAAAGCTGTTTCATGTTTAAAATGATTTAATGTTAAAATGGAATATGTTTAATAATTATAAAATTGCTATTTAAGAATCTTCAATGTACGTACCACTCCGTCTTTTTTTATCTTCAATAGATAAATACCGGCAGGTACCGCATCCAAGTTGAGCTTATCCGTATTTCGAACTATTGTCATTGTAGCACCAGAAATATTCATTAGCTCCAACAGTTCGCACACAGACGATGTGCTTATTGTATTGTCATGTCGGGTAATCTTGACCAAATCACCGTCCACAGAAAGGATTCCTGCAGGATTTTTTTCTGTGTATTCCAACATTAAGAAGGGGATATATTCAGAAATAAGAATATTTTTTTCATTAATATCTTCCGTTTTGCCGTCGTATCGTGCGGAACGGACATTGCCTTTAGGCATATCGAAGAGCCATTCAGGGTGTTGTGCCTCTTCTATTGGATTATCTCCGGGGAGTGTTTCGAACTTAAATAGAATGTTCCCTTTCGCATATTCGAATGGCTTGTCGAATACTATTTTCAGCTCTTTGTTGTCGCCTACGCCCTCAATAGTAACATTTCCGTCATACACTTTCGTCCAACCAGCCTGATCGAAGTATCCAAGATATCCGGAATCGGGTGCTTTCGTATTAGAACGATCGGTTATTTTCATTGAGACCCTGGCAGGGAACGTATAAGCCAACTCGTTCTTTCCATTGTATTTTAATTGCATGGCAACGATATTAATATTCTTTTTCCGGATTTCGTTTTCGAGATACAAACATTGCGATTGGGCATACGGAGAAATCAAATAGAAAGGCATTACCCAGCCATAATTGTCTATTGCGTTCAGTGTAATCCACTTCTCAGCATCGGCACCATCGACTTTCACTTTCAATGGAGTATCCAATACATTGTCGGCAGGGTAAGTATCGCCGGCAAGAATTACGCGTGCAGAAACATTCACTTCGCCTTTTGTCTTTGGAATCCAAGACACTGTAACTGTTGTTATTGTGTCTGGAGCAACCTCAACACCGTCTGCCGTTCCTAAAACTTCCTTACTGTCGGTATCGAATAGTTCTATCTTGTAATTCTTTACAGTTGCCGAGCCTTCATTGCCCACCGTAACAATGAAAGGTTGTTCTACGTTACAGTTAGCCGTAACCGACCCATTTAGCTCCTTAACGCTTAAATCTGTCTCGCTATATTCGCGCAAAGATACATCTTTAAGGAATATTTGTCCCTTCAAAGCGTCCGAGCATGCATGGAAGGCGATATGCCCGTAAGCATCATTAGGGATGAAAATATCTTTACCATAGTAATAATGTTCCGAAGCTGTATGGAACTCTCCGAGGTCCTTTATCAATGTTGTCAGTTTCTCGGGAGTAGACTGTGTGCCATAGAAAACCTTCATTTTCTCCATCACAGGCTTGTGTGTTGAAGGGTCAATCCAGTTGGCTGAAGAGTAAGTGTAGCGCAACTGGTATTTCTTTCCTTTTGAAAACTTCAGAGGAGGAGATACCAACCAGTCGTCAGCAGCTTTCTCGCTACGGTCGTAGAATGTGCGCAAAGTTTCATCGTGGAAGCTCCACGACATACCATCATGGTTATTATCGATAATTGTCCATCTGCCAAATTCTTCTCGTGTTATAAGATTTGAGGCAAAGGGGATAGGTTCCATTGAGCCGAAAGCAACGATGTTAGATGTCGCAGAAAGTCCTTTTCCTTTCTTATTGCAGGCTGTAACAACGTAGCTATAGCCTGCATGAGTTTTCACATTGTCTTTTACAGAGCGTGCTGTCGTCTTTGTTGCTATGGTTATGTTATCTGGCAAGCGCATTACATCGTAGGTCAAGGTCGCTTTGTCGAAGTATCCGTTGTGTGCACCAGCCGTTGGTTCGCTCCAAGTTATGGCCCCTTCTTTGCCGTTGGCTACGAGCTTTACGTTTAAAGGAGCTCCCGGAACATCTTCTCCTACAAATGCTGACGCCTCTTTATAGACACCATTGCCTGCATGATTATAAGGAACCACCTTATATATATATAGTCCCTCTGCAATGTTTTCGTCTTTCCAGGTTATATTTTCATTCTTATTAGAGACGCTTAAGGTTTTAACAAGTTCATTATTGCGGTAGATTTTTATTCCATCAATACTTGTCAATGCCTTATTACGATAATTTTTTGTAGGTGTAATAAATGTTAGTGTTGCATTGTTGGCCCCATTCTCTCCAGCTTTTACGGTAAGATTTCTTACGTACGACGGAGTTTCGTCTGGCACATATTGGTATGGAATGCCCATTGAGAGCAATTGTAGGTCGCCTTCAATTAACTTTTTACTTACCGATAGACCCGTCTCTGGATTTAGTTCTACCAGATAAGCCTTGTCGTCAGCAGCCTGTGCGGTCCACCATAAGCGGTGTGTCGTTTTGTCGAACTCCATCGACTGACTGTAATTGCCTATGTTCAGTCCGGTACCTGCAGCCGGGCTTATTGTTGTAACGGCACAGGTTTGTTTTCCTGCATCAATAGAATTTTCATCTATTTTCACCAAGAACGACTTTTTAATTTCTCTATCTGTCGTTACAGCATAAAGGAAACCATCGTCTGCCGAGAGTGTGAAGAAAGGCATTTTTACGCTTGCAATCTTCGTTAAAGCGTAGGAGGTTGTATTTATTTCGTACAGATCCGTCGTAAATTTATCCACATCATAGTGCATTCCGAATATCCTTCCCGTCTTCGGATCGTAAGTCATTTCTTCTAATATAAGTATTGGAGCTGTCTTGGAGAATGTGGTCTTGCTTTCGTACTCGCCCGTCATAGGGTCTATTATGCTTATTCCGTGGGGCATAAGCACATTGGCATACAACGTAGTTTCGTAGGCTACATACTTATTGCCGACGAAAGTGCCAGCCGTAAACACTGGTGTAGTGCCTAAAACGTTGCCATAATCTTTTATCAACGTATAGTTGCTGGGGGCGTCTGACCTAAACGATGTCAGTCCGTTAGTACGGCACTTCATGTCATAGCGCAGATATCCAACTATCTTTGCTTCCCCGTCCGGAACATCGTAGGTAAGCACTTTCTCTCCCTGAAGCTCATTCTTATTAGGTTGCGCACTGCAAATGTTGTTTATGCCCAATAATAATGATAATACTATAAATAGCTTTTTTCTCATATATGAATTTGTCTTTAGAAAAGTTTGGGTTTATAGCCTTTGGGTAAAGGTATTGCTTTTTAATAAATCAATGAATATTTTGCTGAATAAAAAAATACAATTTTATCATAAAATAACAAACAAACGCATCTGTTTAGAGATTGAATACAATAATTAACAAAATGAAGATGCAACGCCATACTATTTATTTAGATATATCGGTCCGCCATTTTTAACCATTTGTATGCCGTTTAAGTGCCAACGAAATAAAACTGATGTGAATATATTTTCACCCCCGAAACCTATTGATATATGATGAAATGAGGCACACAGTCCGTTAGATGCGAAAGTAGACGGGATAGTTTAGAAACTCATAAAGGCGAGTTTCGGTCTCTTTTGTTTATCAACCGCGGACTGTTATATGTGCACAAAAAAGTCGAAATGAAGGATTTTATTTTACTACGAAAACACGCTTATGCAATGTGCTAAGTATCAAGGCATTACAAAACAGGCTCTTTTGCGTTCTAAAAGAGCCTGTTTTACACGGTAAAACCCACCTTTCTACAACGCAAAACCCACCCTTTTGCATCGCAAAAAAGTGGGTTCTATTTCCTATAAGCCATAGGAAAACTATTTCTCATAAGTTTTGTAGTGTGTAAAAGGGTAACTTCTGGTCTCCTATAGGCCATAGGAGAACTCGTGTTCTTAAGTTTTCTATACTACTATCCTTCCTTTTGTTTAAACCGTTCGGACTGGCTGCGTATCAACTCTGCATCGTCAAAATAGTTTATTTGCATCGCTTCTTTCACTTCGGAAAGCGTCTGCGATGCCGTCTGACGGGCAGTTTCAGAACCTTTCTTCAGTATATTATATATCTCTGGAATATCTTGTTCGAACTCGTGGCGACGTTTCCTGATGGGTTCCAACATCTTGTTTAACACGTTGTTGAGTAGTTTTTTACACTTCATGTCGCCAATGCCCCCTGCAGTGTAGGCGGTTTTCAATTCATCAAGTGTTTTAAATTCGGGCCAAAATTCAGCAAAATCGGCATCGGTGGCAAATGCATCGAGATACGTAAACACGGCATTTCCTTCTACGTGTCCGGGGTCGGAGACATTCAAGTGAGTTGGGTCGGTGTACATTCCCTTCACCTTTTTCCAAACCGTATCGGCATCGTCGGACAGGTAAATGCAGTTGCCAAGGCTCTTGCTCATCTTCTCTTTGCCATCGGTTCCGGGCAAACGGCGCGCAGTTGTGTTCTCCGGGAGCATAATGTTTGGCTCTACCAACACCGGCGCATAAATCTGATTGAAGCGGCGAACAATTTCGCGTGCCACTTCCAGCATAGGCTCTTGATCCTCACCAGCAGGCACGGTGGTTGCCTTGAAGGCTGCTATGTCGGCAGCCTGCGACACTGGATAGCTGAAGAACCCCATTGGAATGTTTGCTTCGAAGTTGCGCATTTTAATCTCAGTCTTCACCGTTGGGTTGCGTTGAACACGGCTAACGCTTATCAAATTCATAAAGAAAGTTGTCAGTTCCGATATTTCCGGAATCTGACTCTGTATGAACAGTGTACACTTCGTGGGGTCGAGACCGGCTGAAAGGTAATCTAATGCCACTTCAATAATATTCTGACGTATCTTTTCCGGGTTATCAGCGTTGTCGGTCAGTGCTTGCACATCTGCCATAAACACAAACATCTTGTCGAAGTCGCCGGCGTCCTGAAGCTCTACACGGCGACGCAGCGAACCCACATAATGTCCAAGATGCAGCTTGCCTGTGGGGCGGTCGCCAGTTAATATTATTTTCTTCATCTTCCTTATATTCTTTTTTTGCAAGTCATACAATGGTATCTTGCTCTTACACCTTATTATAATACAACTCTTCAGTAGTTCTTTATCGTTCTACATCTGTCGTATCGTTATCCTGTTTGTGCTTTTTCTGATGTCGGACTACAGTGTCGCGCACTTCTTCTTCCACTTTTTCGGCTGGGCGAGCTACCGTATCAACAGAGGGCTCTATTACAGGTTCCGTATTTGTTTCATACGGAATAGTGTCCATTGCCGCTGGTTGTGGCTCTGGCGTTGCGGGTGCTGGGCGTAGCCAAACGAAATAAGCACCTACTCCAAGTGCGATTATCAGCAATCCAATAATGATGGCAATAACCAAATTTTGCCTATTGCCATTCAGCGTTTCGCCTTCTATAGGTTCTTGAATGCTGTCGCCGGGCTGTTCGGTCGCCTCCTCGTCGATAGCGTCCACGCCTGAAACAAGAGGCAACGTAACCTCCATTATTCCATGACAATGAGGGCATTGGCATTCTATAACCTGACCTTCGCCAGCCTCAACAATGAATTGTGTGCCACAATTATCGCACGTTATCTGATATTTCATAACTTAATACTTGAAAAAACTTTATCGGTTGCACCCGATAATCTCTTTACAAAATCACCTGCAGCATTGCCACTGTATTGCAGAAATGCCTTATCGGAACTGAATTTCTCCATTACTTGTGCAAACATTTCATAGTTGTCCACTTCAAAGCCGCCTTCGGAAGCCAACAATCCTTGTGCTTCGGCAAAACGTTTGTTGTTCGGACCGAACATTACGGGCACGCTCCAAACTGCAGCTTCCAACACATTGTGAATGCCAACTCCAAAGCCTCCGCCTACATAAGCAACATCACAATAATGATAGATGGACGATAACAAACCGAAACAGTCTATAATGAGCACGTCGGCATCAGCCACATTCTCTTCCGTCGCTTTGGTATAGAAGACCACTTTCTTTCCTTTCAGCAACTGTAAAATCTGTTGGAGATGGCTGTTGGCAATGACATGAGGTGCTATGATGAGTTTCCACTCGCTGTGTTTATCGAAATATTTAATAAAAATCTCTTCATCGGGCAGCCACGAAGAGCCTGCAACAAACACTTGGCGCAAAGCCTTGGAGTGTCCAGCAGCCGACTTCACCTCCTTGTTTCCAATAAACTTATCTAACAAAGGTAAACATTTGCTACTTTCTTTTATTTGCAATACACGGTCGAAACGTGTGTCGCCCACGACCGTAACGTCGTTTATGCCGATTTTTGCCAAGAGTTTTTTGCTTAAATCGTTCTGTACGAAGAAGTGGGAGAAACATTTCAACACGGCAGCATACTGTCTGCCATAAGGTCGGAAAAAGATTTGGTTGGGTCGAAATATACTTGAGACACTGTAAACGGGTACATTGCGATGGCGCAAAATGTGCAAATAGTTGTACCAAAATTCGTATTTTATAAAGAAAGCCATAACCGGGCGCACCGCACGCAAGAATTTCCGTGCATTTGCAACGGTGTCGATGGGCAGATAAGTAACGATATCTGCCTGCTCGTAGTTCTTTCTTACCTCGTATCCGGAGGGAGAAAAGAACGTTAAAAGTATTTTATAATGGGGATATTCTTTCTTTATTCTCTCTATAAGTGGGCGTCCTTGCTCGAATTCGCCTAAGGAAGCAGCATGGAACCAAATGTATTCTGCATTCGGTTCTACCTGTTTTTGAAGTACGCCAAAGGCAGCACGCTCACCTGTCCACATTTTTTTCACTTTCTCGTTGAAGTGGCTATAGATGGCAATGCCAGTCTGGTAAACATACATTATAATATTGTATAGCATAGCTTCCCTTGTCTACGAATTAGCGCATGGTGCGTTTTAACCCAACACTTCGATGGCTTTGTGCAAACGATGCAAGGTCTCTTCTTTCCCAAGAAAGGCTGAAATGTCGAACATTCCAGGTCCTTTCCCAATACCAACAAGGGCTAAACGGAAAGCATTCATAATGTCGCCAAGCTTATATCCTTTCTCTTCTACCCACTTCATAACGATAGATTCCTGTCCTTCTACACTGAAGTCGCCGATATCAGCCAGTATTTGAGAAAGCTCTGTCATCTGTTTTGCAGAGTATTCCTTCCAGCGTTTCTTTACGGTTTTGGCATCGTATTGTGTTGGAGGGATAAAGAAGAATGAGCAAAGGTCCCAAAGTTCGTGTACGAAATTCACACGGTCTTTCATTAAATGAACTACCTCCGTAACCTGTTTCATGGTTGCGTCTACACCATTATTTGCTACAATAGGAGCAAAAAGACCGGCTATTTCTTCATCACTCTTATGCAATATATACTCATGGTTAAACCAAATGCCTTTCTGATAGTCGAACTTAGCTCCACTTTTAGAACATCTCGCAATATCAAAGGCTTGTACAAGTTCGTCGAGGGTAAAGAGTTCTTGTTCCGTTCCAGGATTCCAACCCAAGAGAGCAAGGAAGTTTACAACCGCTTCGGGGAAGTATCCGCATTCTCTATAGCCCGAACTTATCTCGCCAGTTTTAGGGTCTTGCCACTCTAAAGGGAATACTGGGAAGCCTAAACGGTCTCCGTCGCGTTTGCTCAGCTTTCCCTTGCCTTCGGGTTTCAGCAACAAAGGAAGATGTGCAAAGCGTGGCATGGTGTCTGTCCAGCCGAAAGCACGATACAGTAAAACATGTAGGGGAGCACTTGGCAACCATTCTTCGCCACGAATAACATGGCTTATTTCCATTAAATGGTCATCTACAATGTTGGCAAGATGATAGGTCGGCAATTCATCAGCGCTCTTATACAACACCTTGTCGTCGAGTATGTCGGTCTTGACGCACACATCGCCACGAATCATATCGTCTACATGGACTTCTGTTCCCGGTTCTATCTTGAAACGAACAACGTACTGTTCGCCATCGTCTATCATTCTTTTAACTTCCTCTTCGGCAAGTGTGAGCGAGTTGCGCATCTGCATTCGTGTACGGGCATCATATTGAAAGTTTGCAATTTCGTTCCGTTTAGCTTCCAATTCTTCTGGAGTGTCGAATGCTATGTATGCTTTCCCCTTGTCCAAGAGCTGGTTTACATAAGTTTTATAGATGTCACGGCGTTCGCTTTGGCGGTACGGGCCATGCTCTCCGCCGAAAGTTACACCCTCGTCGAACTTAATTCCCAGCCAATGGAAAGCCTCTATGATATATTCTTCTGCACCAAGAACAAAGCGATTTGAATCTGTATCCTCGATTCTAAATACTAATTCACCATTATGTTGGCGTGCAAAGAGATAATTATACAAAGCTGTGCGTACGCCACCGATATGTAACGGACCCGTAGGACTGGGCGCAAAGCGTACTCTTACTTTTCTTTCTGCCATCGTTCAAAATCAAAATTTTGTGCAAAAATAAGCATTTTTTTCGATTATAAGGCTTTTTTTTTGTATTTTCGCATACTGATATTGGAATGGACTAATATTGGTCTCTTTCCTTGATATAATACATTAGAAGCATAATTGCACAACAATGTTATACCGTAAATAAAGAATAAAGATGATAAAATTCACAAGTTCCGATAATATTATCTGGCGAAGTCATGTCGCAAGAGCCATATTAGTACTCATTACCACTGCTGTTATTATTGCCTTTTTGCCACGTACGCAAGGCAAGATGTATCACTATGATGAAGGTAAGCCGTGGATGTACGGACAACTTATAGCCAAGTTTGATTTCCCTATTTTTAAGAGTGAGGAGACTTTGAAGAACGAACGAGACTCTATTATGAAGAATTTCGTTCCATATTTCAATTTAAACGAAAACATAGGAAAGGAGAAAATAGAGCAGTTTCGTAAAGATTATAAGAACGGTATTCCTGGCTTGCCGTCTGAATATGTGGAAATTGTAGCGCAAAGGCTACGGGAACTCTACGAAATTGGTATCTTAAACTCTGCAAACTTTACTTCTTTGATAAAGGATAGCAATAACACTGTGCATGTAGTAGAGGGAAAGCAGGCTATAATCAAACCTGTCAAGCAACTTCTTACTACGCTTGGTGCGTACGAAAACCTTTTTACTGCGCAACAATTAAGCAGCAAACGTTCTGTGCTGCAACAATGTAACCTGAACGAATATATTGAGCCGAATCTTATTTACGACAAGAAACGTAGCGAAAGTGAGATGAACGACATGCTTAGTTTTATTCCGCAGGCTTCTGGAATGGTGTTGGAAGGACAACGAATTATAGACCGTGGCGACATTGTTGATGCCCATACATATCGTGTCCTTTACTCTTTCGAACAGGCAACCGAAAAGCGAAATGAAACGAAAGACCAGATAACGTCTACGCTTATAGGACAAACAATTTACGTTATAATCCTTGTTGTATTGTTTACGCTATACATTACGCTGTTCCGTAAAGACTATTTCGACAAGCCAGGGTCTATTTTGTTCTTATACGCCTTGCTTATCATCTTCCCAATAATAACTTCGTTGATGATAAAACATAACATTTTCAGTATTTATATCGTTCCCTTTGCAATGGCGCCCATCTTTGTAAGAGTGTTTATGGACTCGCGGACAGCATTCATTTCGTACGCCGTTACAATTCTACTCTCGGCAGTTGCGGTACGATACCAATACGAGTTTATTGTGGTCCAACTTGTAGGGGGGCTTATTGCAATCTTTTCTCTTCGCGAATTATCGAAAAGAAGTCAGATATTTCTTACAGCGTTGCTCGTTACGTTCGGTTCTGCGGCAATCTATTTAGCGCTTCAGCTTATACAGGCAGACGACTTTTCAAAACTCGATGGGGCTATGTACTTCCACATTGGGGTCAATGGCTTCTTCCTTCTCTTTACTTATCCTTTAATGTTAGTCATTGAAAAACTCTTTGGTTTTGTGTCTACGGTAACGATGTTCGAGCTTTCTAACACTAATAACGAACTGTTGCGGAAACTGAGTGAGGTGGCTCCTGGAACATTTCAACATTCTATTACTGTAGGAAATCTTGGAGTTGAGATTGCCAATAAGATACATGCCAAGGGCCAACTTGTACGAACGGGAGCATTATACCACGACATTGGAAAGATGGTGAACCCAGTCTTCTTTACCGAAAACCAGGCAGGTGTTAATCCACATGACAAGATTTCCGACTTGGAAAGTGCCAGAATAATTATCGGACATGTTACGGAGGGATTAAAATTGGCAGAGAAATATAACCTTCCTAACGTTATAAAGGAATTCATTACGACGCATCATGGACAGGGATTGGTGAAGTATTTCTACATAAACTACAAGAATGCGCACCCCGATGAGGAGATAGACGATGCGCCATTCCGCTATCCTGGTCCCAATCCATGGACACGTGAACAAGCCATACTAATGATGTGCGACACTGTTGAGGCTGCTTCGCGCTCGCTTCCTGAATATACCGAAGAGAGCATAAGCAACTTGGTGAATAAGCTTATAGACGCCCAGATGGCAAACGGCTTCTTTACTGACTGTCCAATTACGTTCCGCGACGTCAGCATAGCCAAGCAAGTGCTTATTGAACGTCTGAAATCTATTTACCATACACGCATTCAGTATCCCGAATTGAAGTCGTAGTGAAATACGTAGAAGTTATTCTGCCTCTCCCGCTTGAGGGCACTTTTACGTATGTTGTGCCCGAAGCATTACTCGAAAAGATAGTGCCGGGGGGGCGTTTGCTGGTTCCTTTTGGCAGAACAAAGACCTATATAGGAATCTGTAATGCCAGTCCTACCGACCAACCTTGTAAGAATGGCGCAGGTGAAGCAATAGAATATAAAAGTATTCTCTCTGTACTCGATGATAGTCCAGTGCTATTGCCACAGCAATTACGGCTTTGGCACTGGATAGCCGACTACTATATGGCGCCTGTCGGAGATGTTTACAAAGCGGCATTACCCTCTGGACTGAAGGCAGAAGATGCCTACAAACCTCGCACAGAAGTGTATGTTTGCTTGGGAAAACAGTTTCGTGGCGAACGAGAACTACATATTGCACTCGACAGTCTTGCCCGTGCACCAAAGCAACTGAAGATTCTTGCATCTTATCTACAATTAAGTGGTATTGCAGACGAACCTGAATTAGTTACCTTAGATGTTTCACAGAACACTAACATCAATGGCAACAAGCTAAAGACAGTGTCGCAAGAAGAGCTTAGGAACATTACGCATAGTTCATCTGCAATAATAAATAGCTTGATAAATAAGGGAATCTTGCAAACTTATTGCAAAGAAGTTGGTAGACTAAACAACGATTATAGCGGAACACAGCCTAACGCCATACACTCTTTAAACGAAGCACAGACCATTGCATACGATAAGATTTTGTTGCAAGCAATGGCACACAATGTAATCCTTCTCCACGGTGTTACCTCGTCGGGTAAGACCGAAATCTACATACATCTTATTCTTAAAGCTCTCCAAGAGCACAAGCAAGTGTTGTATTTGCTGCCCGAAATAGCCCTGACGGTGCAGATTACCAATCGCCTGCGCCGTGTTTTTGGCAACAAACTTGGCATCTATCATAGCCGATACAACGACGAAGAGCGTGTAGAAATATGGAAAAAGCAACTTTCCAATACGCCATACGAAGTTGTCCTTGGTGCACGGAGTGCTGTATTTTTGCCTTTCCAGCGACTTGGTTTGGTAATTATAGACGAAGAACACGAGACAAGTTTCAAACAACAAGACCCTGCTCCTCGCTATCATGCACGTTCTGTGGCTATTGTTCTGGCACAAATGTACGGAGCCAAAACACTGTTAGGCACTGCAACGCCATCGATTGAGAGTTACAGAAATGCCCAATTGGGAAAGTATGGGCTGGTTAATTTATCACAAAGGTATAAGGATATTCAGTTACCGGCAATAGAAGTAGTGGACATTAAAGACCTTCGGAGGCGTAAAATAATGTCCGGACCATTTTCCCCACGCTTAATTGCTGCCGTGAGAGAAGCACTGCAACGTGGCGAACAAGCTATTCTGTTTCAGAACAGGCGTGGCTTTGCACCTATGATAGAGTGCCGCACCTGTGGCTGGGTGCCACATTGTCCCAACTGCGACGTATCTTTGACCTACCATAAAAGCATGAACGTGCTTACTTGCCATTATTGTGGCTATACCGAACGAGTACCCGAACAGTGCCCAAACTGCGAATGCAAGGACTTGAAGGGGCGTGGCTATGGTACGGAAAAAATAGAAGACGAGATAATGAACGTGTTTCCTGATGCCCGTATAGCGCGTATGGACTTGGATACAACGCGTACAAAGAATGCCTACGAACGTCTGATAAACGACTTTTCGGTTGGCAAGACCAATCTGCTCATAGGTACACAGATGGTTTCAAAGGGGTTAGACTTCGACCGTGTGTCGGTTGTGGGCATACTCGATGCCGACAATATGCTGAACTACCCCGACTTCCGCGCCTACGAGCATGCCTTTACCATGATGGGGCAAGTTAGCGGACGGGCCGGCAGAAAGGGCAAACAAGGATTGGTCATCTTGCAAACACGAAACCCGGAACTGTCCGTTATTCGCCAAGTAGTGAACAACGACTATGCGGCTTTCTACAAATCGCAGCTCAAAGAGCGCGCAGACTTTCACTATCCGCCTTTCTTCCACCTTATATATATATACCTTAAACATCACAACAACGACACTGTCGAATCGGCAAGCTTAGAGTTTGGATCACGTCTTCATGAAGTTTTTGGCGACAGAGTGCTCGGTCCCGACAAACCATCTGTGGCGCGCGTGAAGACCTTACATATACGAAAGATAATGCTGAAACTCGAAAACGGACTCGACTACAAGTTGGCAAAGCAGTATTTGCGTTCTATACGAGACACGATGATAAAGGAAAAGCACTACGGCGTACTCTCCATTTACTTCGATGTGGATCCCTTGTAAGGGTGTACATCGTAACATTAATGCGCACAAACGCTCCTGTTCAGGCAAGTCATACATACCACGGAAAATACATATAACATCTTGTTCCAATCATCGTTTAATTACACATATCGGGAAAATATGTGCAGATTAATTTGGTAGAATAGGACAATCCATATAACTTTGCAGCCAATTTGAATCATATTAATACAAGAAAAGTTAAATTATGAGACTGAAATCATTAATTCTAATGCTTGCCTTGTTTGCCTCGTCAACGAGTATTAAGGCAGGCGGATTACTTACAAATACCAACCAGAGCATTGCATTCTTACGTAGCTTAGCACGTGATGGCGCCATCGGCATAGATGGAGTTTATTCCAATCCTGCAGGTGTAGCCTTCCTTCCAATGGGGCTGCACATTTCGTTCAACGTGCAGAACGTTTATCAAACCCGTACCATCAACTCCGGAATGACCGTTCCTGCATTGCAAGGCACACCTTTCTATCAGCCTTTCCGACTGAATGGGGGCAACGATAAGGGTATCAAAGAGTTTAAAGGAAAGGCGTCTGTGCCTATCCTCCCATCGTTCCAAATTGCCAAGAACTACGAAAAGTGGGGCTTCCAAATGGGTTTCGGCATAGTAGGTGGGGGAGGAAAGGCTACTTTCAATGCTGGTCTTCCCACCTTCGAACGCCAGATTGCGCTTATTCCTGCGTTGCTTGCCAAACAGGGATTCGGCTCTGCGACACCTGCATATAGTGTAAGCAGCTACATTCACGGACAGCAATACGACTTCGGATTGCAGCTGGGGGCAACCTATAAGGTAAACGACAAACTCGCTGTTTATGGCGGTGCACGCTTCAACTACATATACAACAAGTACGAAGGCAACATTATTGGTATATCTGCCAACATAAACGGACAGATGGAAAACCTCTACGACTACTTCGGTTCAAAAGCCAATGCGCTGACGCAGTTGGCAATTCAGAGCCGGCAAATGGCAGGCCAAGCTACCAATCCTGCCGACAAGGCACGCTACGAAGGTGCTGCAAAGCAATATCAGGCAGGCGCCGACAAGCTGAACAAGACCAGAGAGAACTTTGCCGACAAGTATTTAGACTGTACACAACGCGGCTGGGGCATAACGCCAATCATTGGCATCGACTATAAGACGGGGCGTTGGAACCTTGCAGCACACTACGAGTTTACAACCAAATTCAACATAGAGAACAACACGAAGCGCGACGATACCGGACAGTTCAAGGACGGTGTGAACACGCCAAACGACCTTCCAGGTTTGCTTTCGATAGGCGCACAGTACGAAGTTTTAGACAATTTGCGTCTGTTAGCAGGCTATCACTACTATTTCGACAAGGATGCGCGCATGGCAAACAACAAGCAACGCCTGCTTTCGAGCAATACACGCGAGTATCTTGCGGGTGTCGAATGGGACGTAAAGCCAGGCATTACCCTGAGTGCGGGCGTGCAACGCACCAAGTACGGACTGGGTGACGGCAGCTATCTTTCCGACCTTAGTTTCGTAACAAGCAGCCACAGCATTGGTTTCGGTGCGAAAATCAAGGTGGCAAAAAATGCCCATCTGAACATAGCCTACTTCTTTACGAACTACGAGAAGTTCGACAAGGCATACGAATCGACCATCAAAGAAGTGAAAGTGCAGAACACCGACCAGTTTACACGCACCAACAAGGTGTTCGGAGTTGGGCTCGACATAAACCTTTAATGCCGATTAACCATTAGCGTCTGTCTGCTTTTATTTGTCTCATCGGTTGTCGAAAGCACAAGGAACGGCAGCAAAATACTTACAAGCAATAAAAACAAATAAAAGAAGACAGGCTCTAATAGTTTATTATATCTATATCTATTCGTTATTCTATATTACTCTCCCCCCTCTTTTCACCTCGTGCATACAACTTGGTGCGCCCTGTGCCAATGTTGCGAAGCTTGCCTGCCTTTGCCAATTGTGCCGTAACACGATAGGCGTATGTATGGGATAGATTTAGCTGATGACGCAAATCTTCTACCGTAAAGAAAGGCTTTTCGGCAAGCAAGGTCTCAACTGCTTCGTCTATTTCTTCTTTCGTGGGTACTTCCGATGTGCCGTGTTTGTAGGTCGTGTTTACGAACTCGATGTACCTGAGTGCCTCCATCATTTCCTTATCGGGACGAAACTTCACCGTGCGAACTTTGGCATTGCGCAGCCTGTGGTGATGTGTGCGCGGGTCTTCGTACACGTCGCCCTTTACCGCGAGCGAGAAATGGCCAATCCCCGGCAGGTGTACACTGTTGCCAGACTGTAGATGGTGGACTATCTCATTGCGCAAACCAGCCACCGCCCCCACTATATCGGCACTTGTAAGCGACATAGTTCCCTCTATATCATCGGCAATGCGCCTTAGTCCTATCTTCTGGTTCTCAATAATAACTGCCCTATATTCGGCGTTTTTTGCCGATGTACTATAGTTCTTCAACAGCTTGTAATTTACACTCATAACTCTTCTTTTTAAATATTTCTCGGTTTCTGTTCTGTTTAAATACCTATTCATTCGTATTTAAATGTCGTTGTAACAGTATTTAGATGCTGTTGCAATGATATTTATATACCTATGAAATCATAATTATATGTGCATTGCGTCATACTATTTAAATTTAAGTAGATATCTGTTTAAGTCTAAGTATATAGCTACTTGATGTTAAGTATATAAATACTTAAATTTAAGTATTATGGTTTGATACGTACAAAAATACAACAATTTCCTAAGAAAAACGAAGGAATGTCATAAGAAAATTATTGCACTCCCGTATTCTCATGTTTCTCTCGCTAATATCTTTTCCTTTCTCAGCTGTTATTGTATTTTTCAAAAGGTATGAGGAACGTGCGAAACCGAATGCCGTTGTTCCGTATTTATATTGTTAGCTTGTTTTCGTTTTGAGCTTGTAAAGCTACCAAATTGCACAGAAAGCTAACCGAATAGCAAACTTTTTTGGTGCTTTTGCAATACAGAGATGGTATCTTTAAGTTTTTTACATTAAATAACAAATATCTTTTGGTAAAGTTGCAATTATCTATTTCTTTTTTGTAAATTTGCGGTATAAAAGGTTGGATAATCAATTAAACGTTTCATTTTAAACATAAACAATATATATTATGTCATTTTTAACAAACGAGAAACTTGTTATCGTCGGTGCCGGCGGTATGATTGGGTCTAACATGGCGCAAACAGCTTTAACATTAAGACTTACTCCTAACGTTTGTCTTTACGATATTTTTGAGCCTGGTTTGCATGGTGTTGCTGATGAAATTGCACATTGTGCTTTCCCCGGAGCAAATGTAACCTGGACCACTGACCCTCGTGAAGCTTTTACAGGAGCTAAGTATATTATTTCTTCTGGTGGTGCACCACGTAAAGAAGGAATGACCCGCGAAGATTTATTGAAAGGGAACTGTAAAATCGCAGCAGAGTTTGGCGATTACATTAAACAGTATTGCCCAGATGTAGAGCACGTTGTTGTTATCTTCAATCCGGCAGATGTTACGGCGCTTACAGCACTAATTCACTCTGGATTAAAACCAAACCAACTGACATCTTTGGCTGCCCTCGACTCAACTCGTTTGCAACAAGCCTTGGCTTTGGAGTTTGGTGTACGACAAGATAAGGTTACCGGTGCACATACATACGGTGGACATGGCGAACAAATGGCTGTTTTTGCTTCTCAAGTAAAGATTGACGGCAAACCATTGTCGGAAATGAATCTTAGCAAAGAACGCTGGGAAGAAATTAAGCACGACACTGTCCAAGGTGGCTCACGTATCATAAAACTTCGTGGCCGCAGCTCTTTCCAAAGCCCGGCATATAACGCAGTTAAAATGATTGAGGCTGCAATGGGTGGCGAAAAGTTCACGCTTCCTGCCGGTTGCTATGTAAACGACGACCGTCTCGGCTTCAAGAACGTAATGATGGCTATGCCAACTACAATCGACAAGACTGGCGTTCATTACGAATTGCCGACCGGAACCGAAGAAGAAATGGCTGCCTTGAAGGCTTCTTACGAACATCTTTGCAAGATGCGCGATGAGATTGTAAGTCTTGGCATTATTCCTGCAGTCGCAGAATGGAAGAAAGATAATGCAAATCTCTAATAAAAGAGTTTACGAGCCATAAGGTTTATGGCAGTCAATAATTTATAGTGGGTGTGTCAAAGAGGAGGCTCAATAGAGTGATTCTATTTTGATACACTCACTCTTTTTTTGTGTGTAAACAAGAAAAATCCTGTCATCTTAATCTATTACTTATTTTTTTGTTACCTTTGTAGCGAAACAAGGCAATTTATAAATCTATTCACGTAGGCTATATTTCTATTCCAGTGAATTTTTATGATAATTTTAAAGCAATATAATTATGGGATACTGTAAAAGATGTGGTACTCTAATCGACGAAAGTTCTGAATTTTGCCCTCAATGTGGTGCACCACAACAAGAAGATGGTCAAGCGGCTCAAACAAATCAAAGCAGCCAGAACGTCCAACATAATCATGAATGTTGTTGTACGGAACAATCAGGTAAAGAAAAGTTACTCAACATTCCTAAAAAGGCTTGGCGCATTATTATTCCCGTCGCAGTCCTTCTGTTGCTATGTTTCACGAACCCCAGCAAGACTAAACATGTTGAGGCTATTCACACAGAATTAATGAAAGTCTTGGAACAACAAGGTGGCAGCGAAGCTACAGTATATGCGTCTTTAGGTGCAGGTTTCATAGACAAGGTGCTCGTTTCTAAGTTAGATGTAAGCAATTATTTTATTTTCAGCATAGGTTCTCTGCAAGATGGGACGAAAAGCAAGATGGTATCGTTCGGTATTTTAGGACACGTCTTTACATCTGGGCTCGATAAGGAAGCACTTGGTGATATGAAGAAGACCAACAAGACACTTGGTCTTTAACGATACTTTGAAAGATAAAATGAAGTGTGGGCTGTTTGCAGTCTTGTCTGCCACAGTTTTGCTATTCATGTCTTGTCATAGGCAGCAAAGAACGAATAATCTTGCTGCCTATATTGATACGTTGTCGTTGCGTAAGGGAGACCTTATTTTTCGAGAAGGAAGAAGTGCCGAAAGTGCAATGGTCATGGCATTAGACCGCCATAACTACTCGCATGTAGGTTTACTTTTTAATACAAAGAATGGTTGGAAAGTTGTACATGCAGTTCCTGGGGAGTCTGATAATAATACAGATACTGTGAAATCTGAGCCTATCAGTGCATATCTTCAAAGCGATAGATGCGCAAAAGCGAAGATAGTGCGTGTGCCTTGCAAGGCTTATATTGCACAAAAAGCAGTGCAATATGCGTTACACAAAATAGGTTTTCCTTTCGACGATAATTTCGATATGGCAGATACAACCAAGTTTTATTGCACCGAATTGGTATGGCGGGCTTATCTTTCTGCTGGAATAGACATATCGAAAGGAAGACGTCATAATATAAATGTGTTAGGACTCCGTAAAACCAGCCTCTTACCTTCGGATATTACGATGGGAAATACAATAAAAAGCATCAACCTGGAGTAGTTCGATGCTTTTTAGTTCTTATGTCCAGTGTGTCTTTTATCGCTTCTTTTTTATTTCTATCAACCTTACCGTTATTCCGCCTTGCAGTGCAGAGCTTTCGCTACTTTCGTATTTATTCGTGAGTTGAACTGTCTCTTTCAAATAGGTTACAATGCCTTCTGTGTTATATTTATATTCCTCCTCGCTTGTTGCCGTAATGCCTAAGTCCATGTCATCATCGTCATCTTCCTCCGAATTGGAATCTTTAAGAAACTCCTCTCCAGGGTTATCTTTAGCCACGGTTTCATTACCGTTCAAAAGGTCTATATTAGTTTTCAGCCATATTGTACCATCGTCTAAACGTGCCACAGTATATTTTGTTGTAACCGAATCTACATTCTCCGATTTTCCTTCCATTAATGGTTGCCCGTAGTATTTAAGAAGAGCAGGAATTTCCTCAAATACGTCCAGAATGTTAAGTTGCGCTTTTATCTTTTCCTTTGCTTCTGCTATTTCTTTTGCTGTTGGTTTGTGTTTTGTCTGTTTCTTCACTAACTCCAAAACGTCCGGCCATATTCTTTGCAAGTAAAGCTCTGCTATTTCGTCTTTGTTATCCAGACTTTGGAAACGTCCAGAGCTATCAATTGTAAAACGAATAGCTTTATTCTTAAGGTCGTTTTCTAAAAATTTCTCTGCACCATTAACAAGACAAATAGCTTTATTCGTATTGTCTTTCTCGTAAATTTTTATTTCGCTTATCTGATAATCTATTTTTAAGTTTCCCTTATTGTCCTTTTCTTTCACAATTAAATAAAACCTTCGGCGGCTCAGAGTTGATTCTGGCATCGCTTTTTGTACAGCTGCATTAGTATTGTCCACCGCGTCATAAACAAGCGTGTCGCCTACTTGGAACTTAGGGAAAATAGTAAAGGTGGACTGGCTCCACACAGATAGAACTGCAGCGAAAGGCAGTAATAAAAGTAAAGTAATTTTCTTCATATCCGATAGTTTCCGTATGTAATGTGGCATCAAAGTTAATACATTTTTGCTATATTGACAAGACAGACTGCTTGTTTTTATATGGAGACCTACAGAAAATGCGTCTTGTCATAATACTTTATAACGAGATTTCTGCAAAGCTCCCATTTACCTCAAACTGTACAAATGCCTGCCAGGTACCATCTTTTCAGGTCGTTTCCATATACTAAAATTCGCGTTTTTACTGATGTCTGCAAACGTTTGATATTCAGTTATTTATAAAAACATTAGATTTCTCTGAAAAAAGGTATATACTTTTTGCCTAAAAAGTATATACTTTTTGAGTAAAAAGTATATACTTTTCTACTAAAATCTATCCCCAAGGTTCAAGAAAAGGCGAAATAGCGTGAATGATTTGTGAGTCAGTCAGTTCTGATTTTTGAGCCTTTCGGCGCAAAACCTCGAAAAGACGGGTTTGTACCAACTTCGGACAGAGCAGCGTTACCAAAACATTACCACCTCCTTTGCAAGTGAGGATTGGGAAAAACGGTAGCGAACAGTGCAAAATCCGACCTGAATTTCGGGGATTACCTCCCGCAAAGGTACTTCGATGAAAGGAAACAGGCAAATAAATTGCAGACTGTTTCTTTACCATTGAACAACAATGTTTTGCATAGCAACAAATAACCTGACAATGAATAGTTTTGTAAACCGTAAAAAGTCAGAGTTATGCGTAGTACGTTTAAGGTTCTGTTCTACCTCAAAAAGAACGCCCCCAAGAAGAACGGTTCCGTTCCCGTGATGTGTCGTATCACCATTGATGGTACAATAGCCCAGTTCAGTTGCAAATGCGACATCCATCCCGACTTGTGGGACATCAAGAGCAACCGAGCTTCGGGAAAAAGTACCGTGGCCTTGGAAACCAACCGTTTCTTGGACAAGATACGTGTCGGCATCAATGCCAAATACAAGGAGATAGCCGAGCGGGATAACTATGTCACTGCCGAGAAAGTGAAGAACGCTTTCTTGGGCTTGGAAATGCGGCATGAAACCTTGCTGAAAGTCTTTGCCCAGCACAATGAGGACTTTTTCAAACAGGTCGATGCAGGCTTGCGATGCCCATCCACCTACCACAAGTATTGCACGGTCTATAAGCATCTGGAGGAGTTCATCAAGAACCGCTACCGTGTCAGCGACATTGCTTTGAAAGAACTCACTCCGGCTTTCATTATCGACTTTGACATCTTCCTGCGCACCGAAAAGCAATGCTGTAACAACACGGTATGGATTTACATGATGCCCCTGCGCCGTATGATTACCATTGCCCAGAATCACGGATGGATAGTCCGTGACCCGTTCGTGGATTACAGCATATCCGCCGAGAGTACCGACAGGGACTATCTGACCAAGGATGAAATCCGCAGGCTGTTGGATTTGAAATTCAGGCGTAAATCAATGGAGCTGGTTCGGGACTTGTACGTCTTCTGCTGTTTTACCGGCTTGTCCTTTACCGATATGAAGAACCTGACCAAAGATAACCTTCAGACTTCCTTTGACGGTAAACTCTGGATTATGACCAAGCGACAAAAGACAGGTGTGGAGTCCAATATCATGCTTTTGGATATTCCGAAGCAGATTATCGAGAAGTACGATGGCATGGCGAAGGAGGATTACCTCCTGCCCGTTCCGCAGTATATTACCGCCTGCAAGAACATCAAGAAAATCATCGGACTCTGCGGTATCGAAAAAGAGATTACGTGGCATACCAGCCGCCATACCATGGCGACGGAAATCTGTCTGACCAACGGCGTTCCCATCGAAACCCTTTCCAAGATGCTCGGACACACGAATATCCGCACCACGCAGATTTACGCCAAAATCACCCACGAAAAGGAAAGTCGGGACATGGCGGCACTTTCCGACAAACTGGGTAAGATAGAGCAGTTCAATGGTATCACTATATAAAAGGAGGACGAACGATGAAAAGAGAAATCATAACCATCGGAGAGAAAGGAAAAATACATATCCCGACAATTACCGTTTGGATGTCGGCTTGCGAAATAGCCGATTTGTTCGGCGTATTCTCCGGCAAGGTAAACAGCCACATCAAGTCTATCTTCAAAGAGGGCTTGCTCAGGGAAGATGAGGTAATGCAAACGCTATTGTTTAGGGATGGTTCGGTGGATTTATACAACCTTGAAATGATTACGATGCTGTCATTTCGCTTTGCCTCTCCTCACGCCCAACTCTTCCGCAAATGGGCTATCAGGAAACTTACCCAAAAGAAATCTACCACTCCGCTACTTGTATGTTACAACAAAGATGGATGGTATAGTTAAATATGAGAACAGGCAGTAAGAAACTCTTGTCTTACTGCCTGTTTCTCTGTCAAGGCTTCTCAAACCGAGGGCGATAATTCTCCTGCAACAGTTTTTCCACATCTTCTTCCCGGTAGAGTACCTTTCCGCCTAACTTAACAAAGGAGATTCTTCCCATGTTGCGATAATCCTGCAACGTGCGCCGGTTGATATGCAACAGGCGGGACAGTTCATCGTCCGTCAGATAGCGATGCCCGTTAAGCAGAGGTCTGTTCTTTTTCCGCAGGACATCTATTCCCTTTATCATGCGGTCGCTCGCGTTGAGAAAGTGCGCAATCTCTTCGTTGTTCTTGGTCTTTACATCGTTGTCCATATTTTACATCGGATTTAGTGGTGATACTATTCATTGGTCATAAAGCGGAGGACTGTTCGAGCAGCTTTCCGACATCCTCCGGCTTGTAGAACATCTTATACCCTATTTGCGTATAGGGCAACATTCGGTTGCTACGGTAGGTCTGCAAGGTACGCAAACTGATGTTCAGGATTTGACAGACATCCTGATTGTCCAGCCACCTGCCCATACGTCTTTCATCACTTTCCCGACACAGGGCATCGACTTTTGTAGCCAAAATACGAAAACGTTCCATCATGGTTTCATACGTTTTCTTCTCGATTGTAATTACTTCCATATCCTTGTCTGTTTTAATTTTACACTTTGTGCAAATGTACTTATGGCGTAAGTATTCAAGACCAGCATTTCCTTTATTGCGTACTTGTGGCTTCGATATGGATGCTTTTGTCGTATGGCTTTTGGAATCAGGCAGAAAAATCTCTATTCAGTACATATTTAGCATACAATCCGGACGGTTTTAACTCCCGAACTTTGCAGCATAATCAAATTCAAAGCGTCATGGATGTCATAACAATTGAAAGTAAAGCCTACCACGAACTGATGGGCAAGATAGAGAAAATCCTCCGTTATGTAGAGAAAGAGGAAAAGGCAAAGATAGAGTACGAAAACCGCCTTGTTACCAACGATGAGTTAGCCGAGATCCTCGGTATCAGCAAGCGTACCCTTCAGCGTATGCGCAGTACGGACAGAATCAGCTACAAGATGATTTATGGGCGTTGCTACTACGACCTGCATGACATCGAGAAGGCGATACGCAACAAGAGCCTGTACTGCAATCCTCAAAATCTGAAAGAGCTACGGCATAACTTCGAACTTAAAAGCAGGAGGATAAAGAATGGAACTATTGGATAGAGAGACTTTCCTTGAATGGATGGAACGCATCATGAAGCGTTTCGATGACTTGAAACAGACGACTGCCGACATACCCCAACGTCCGATGATAGATGGAGAACCGCTGCTGGATAACCAAGAGGTTTGTCTGATGCTCCAAATCAGCAAGCGCACCTTGCAACGTTATCGGGCATCGGGTACACTTCCTTTCCACATCGTTTACCACAAGACGTGGTATTTGGAATCGGAAATCCTTGCCTTTATGCAAACCCACTTTACGGAGAACCTCAAACGAAAAAGGAAGAGACCGTCCAAAGGCACGTAATTTCGGATTGTACGCAACAGCAAAGCCCCCGTTTTGTCGTAATGACAAGTCGGGGGCTGCCGTTTGAATGTGATGATAACATTACAGATTATATTTTCGGTCTGACAACGAACACCTTTTCTGCCAGAGACGGCGGCAGTCCGTTCATAGAGGGCTGTGTAGCGGAGATACTCTGCCCGCTGCTTTCCAACGGTCTGTCGGTTTGAGCCGCAGAGGTGCTGACGGAGGGGGCGGCGACAGTCGGCTCTATCGGACGTGACCGTTCCAATTCTTCCGCCTTTCCTTCGCCGTCCTGCATCACCTCCGTTCCTTCTTGCTCACTCTCTCCCTGCTCGATGGGTTTTAGAGAGAGCTGTATCTTGCGGTCAAGGGCAGCGAGTTCCGTTTTGAGGTCTTTGAGCTGCTCTTCCTTCTTCCAAGATCCGTTCACGACCTCCTGCAAAACCTGAATATCCTTGGCTATCTTTTCCGTGTCCGCCTTAAACTTCTCAATCAAGCCGGGTATCTTCTCCAAGGCGTTCAGGAAATTCATGCAGGCGAGTTGCGGGTCTGCCGCAATCCTACCATTGTTGTAGCTGTACTTCATTCCGCTTTCTCCCATCACGAAGAACTTGTTCTGCGAAAGGTCGAAAAGGTCTTTAGAGGAGGATTCCGTCTTGACCACAAGATTAAATCCGTAGAGTGTTCCGATATTGAAATACTCTCCCCGTGTGCAGGCTTTCTCGTTGATTTCCGCGAGTTTGGCAGCGATGCGTTTCGGGGCGCTTCCTTCCACCCCTTTGAGCGTTATCGGATTGAGGATGTTTCCCTCCTTGTCTTTCTGCACACGGCTTTGGTACAAGTCCCAGTCACTTTGGAAACGGGCAATCAACTCCTTGTTGCCGTCCACCGTCCGCACGACTTCGTCCAATCGACTTCGGGAGGATGACTTACTGCGAATGAACGCCTGCCGTTCGCTGTCCAAACCGGCAATCTTCTTTTCCAACTTTGCCTTCTCCAATAAATCGGTATTCCCGGAGAGGATGGCGACGTATTCGGAAAAATTCATTCCCGATTTCTCGTCCATACTTCCCTCGTCGATGGTACGACTGCCCATACGGTTGTTTTTCAGTTGTTCGATGAAGAGTTGCTTATTATGCAACAGGTTGAATTTATAACTATCAAGAGACTTCTCCACAGCATAGATAATGACATCTACTTTATTGTCCGCATGGAATTTGGCAACTTCATTGCCCTTGCGCACGGCTCGTCCGTCCCTCTGCTCCAAGTCGGAAGGACGCCACGGCGTGTCCAAATGATGGATGGCGACGACACGTTTTTGGGCGTTCACACCCGTGCCGAGCATACTCGTAGAACCGAAAAGCACTCGAATTGAACCTTCATTCATTCCCGCGATGAGCGTCTTTCGAGCCTTGTCGGTCTTAGCTTCCTGAATAAAGCGTATCTCCTGAGCGGGTATGCCGTGGTCTTCCACCAACTTGCGCTTGATTTCGGAATAGGGATTCCATTCGCCCGGCTTATACGTACCGAGATCACTGAATACAAATTGCGTTCCTTTCTGCTCCTCAAACTTGTGATAGTATTCCGCAATCTTGGCAGCACAGTGGGAGGCTTTGTTGTCCACATGATCTCCGTACTTGTTAGGATCAATAAGCCTCAAATCTAAGCTCATCTTTCGAGCCATGTCCGTTGCGATAAGCATCTTGGCTTTCTCCTCTCTATCGGAGAGTTTCTCTCGTCCTAATAATTCTGCATTGCCCGTCTTGGCAAACTCCACCAACTTGGCGATGAACTCTTCCTGTTCGGGCGTAGGCGGTATGTTGTGCATAATCTCATTCTTTTCGGGGCGGTCTATGCCGATGTCCTTTGCCGTCCGGTAATCAGTGATTTGAGCGTAGAACGCTGCCAACTCCGGCACTTTGATAAAATAGCGGAAACGCTCTTTCTGTACGATTTCGTTAGTGACGGAAAACTCATAGTCCACCGACTTCTTGGCGAAGATGGCAGCCCACGCGTCAAAGGTCTTGATGTTCTGTGCTTCGAGGGCTTGGGGACGCAGATACTTGAACAGCAGGTACAACTCCGTAAGTGAGTTCGATATGGTCGTCCCCGAAAGGAAGGTTGCTCCCAAGTCTTTCCCCGTCCTTTCCTGAATGGTTCGTATGGCAAAGAGCATATTCAAAGCACGCTGGCTTCCTTCGCTGTTACCCAACCCTGCCACACGGTCGTGGCGGGTGTTGAACATCAGATTTTTGAACGTATGCGACTCGTCCACGAAAAGGTGGTCTATACCCATTGTCTTGAAATCCACTATATCGTCCTTGCGGTTCTCTATCTTGAACTTGATTTCATCCAGCTTCGCCTGTAAATTCATCTGCCGCTTGACAAGCCCTTTCTCCATCGCACGGGAGATGCTGCGTCCCTGCTGACGCAAAACCTCCAAGTTCTCTTCCACGCTGTCCAGCTCGTCCTGAAGGATTTTTTGCTGTATCTCGTCCGACTGCGGTATCATGCCAAACTGGTCGTGCGTGAGGACAATGCAGTCCCAGTTGTTGTTCTTGATGTCGTGGAAAATCCGCTGCCGCTTGTCGGGGGTGAAGTCGTTCTTCCCTGGATAGAGCAGCTTGGCGTTCGGGTAAGCCGTTTGGAAGGTCTGTGCTATCTCCTGCACGTTGGCCTTGAGAGCGAGTATCATCGGCTTGTTTGCCAAGCCGAGCCGTTTCATCTCATAGGCAGCGGTACACATGATGAGCGTCTTTCCTGCCCCTACCTGATGGTCGCAGATACCTCCCCCGTTGAGTTTGAGCATCCACACGGCATCTTTTTGGCTGCCGTACAAACTCTCGATGCCCAAGCCTTTCAGATTGAGGTCAGGGAATGTCTGATGGGAACCATCATATTGCGGACGAACAAAACAATTGAAAGTGTCATTATAGAGTTTCTCCAACCGCTTCTTGAACTCATCGCTTTGCTCGTTCAGCCAATCAGTAAAGCCATTTCGAATCTCGTCGATTTTGGCGTTTGCCATCTGTATGGCTTCGGTGTCCCGTACTTTGACTTCCTTGTCTCCGACCATGATTTTCTTGGTAATGTCGGGCGTCGTATTCAGCAGGGCGTGCTTCATCAGGGCAATGCCGTCGTAGCGACGATGTTGCCCCCGTACACAGAACCTGTCCCAGATATTGGCATTGTGCATCCGTGCCTCCACAGAGTATTCGTCCGCACTTGAATTGTAGCGTATCATCACCTCCGTGTCGAAGAGGTACGAGGCATAGTCTGAGTAGAGATTTACGGGAATCCATCGCTCCCCGAAGTTGAAATCCAAGTCCACGAAGGGTATCGGTTCGGGAATGGCATCTTTCAGTGCCTGCAAGGAGGCTTGCGCCCTTGTGTCTTCCGGATGCTCCAAAAGATATTGTCCGATACGCTCCGAAGCGGCAACCACATTGCCCGATATGAACTTCTCGGCAATTTCATACTCTCCCTCCAAAGGATTGTAGTAAATCCTGTCGTGCAGCTCGAAGAGCATCTCTTCCTCGGAGGTGTCGGGGAGCAAAGAGAGCATATACTCGGTGTCCACCGCTCCGAACTTATTGAGTGACGCCGAGAGCGCCTCTTGGGCATTGCTCACCTCTGTCACTTCGTGCAGGCTGAAAGAAACGGGCTGACGGAAAATATCGGCTTTGAGCGTTTCTTTATCCACCTTCCGTTCCAAGAAGAGGATTTCCCTGCCACCGGCATCCATCAGGATCTGCTCGTGGTTCTTGCGGTCATTCAAATGCCCGTACAGCCGCACGAAACGGTCGTACAGTTCATTGAGGTTCTCTCGCAAGGATTCATTCGCCACCTTGCGTTCCGCCTCATAATCATAGAGGGCGTGGTAGGCATCCCGCAGGTCTATGTAGAGCAACATTTTCTGTCGTTCTTGGGACGGGAGGTCTATGGGCTGGAACATTCGGTTGTCCTCCATATCACGGACAAGCATTCCGACTTGAAAGTCCGAAGCCAGCAAAGACCCCTCTCTGAGGTGTTCGTGCCATTCCCCCTCATAGAGGCGCTGCTGCATCCCTTTCTCCTTGTCCTGCTGCCACCACAGCTCTCCCGTGTCTTTCAGCCCCAGTGCCGTATCATTGCTTTGTGAAGTCTCGGAAAAGATGGAGGGTGATACGACAGATTTCAGTTTTGCGGCAGCTTTACGTTTGGGCTTTTCCTCCGGGATAACATTGCCGAAAAGGTCGAGCAGTTGTACCTGCGGTGTGACACGGCTTCGGTTTTGCTCCGTCGGCTGTTCCTCTTTCGGTTGCACCTCCTTTCGGTGTGATTGCTCCTCTTTCGAAGCGGCAGGCGTAAGCGTTGGCTCTCCCTGCTTGACCTCGGGAGAAACAGAAACGGTAACTTTGGGCTGCTCCTGAATGGAGATATGCTTTTGGTACAATGCCTCGTCCAAGCGTTTGGCTAAATCTGCCCGCAGGATTTTGCCCATATCGGTGGCGATGCCTTCCGCTCCGCCCTCGTGATGGAACAGGATGGCGGGCTTGCCGTAAGGGTCGGTATCCTGCTTCCATTCGGTATGCACAATTTGAGACATACTTCGCAGATAGGTATTGAACAGTACTCCGCTAGGGCGTTTCTCACTCTTGATGAAACGCAGTTCCTCTTCGGTCAGACTTGTCTTGCCGCTCTGCTTTTGCAGGACGATAAGGTCACTGCCCACTTCCGTCCCCGCATTCTCCGAGAAAAGATTGTTGGGAAGACGGACTGCCGAGACAAGGCGGGAGTTATTCATCAGCCATTTTCGTATAGGCTCGTTCGAGGGCGCGTTCATAACTCCTTGCGAGGTAATGAATGCCAACACACCGCCTTCACGGAGCATATCCACCCCCTTGACGAAAAAGTAATTGTGCAGGGACATGCGGGCGACCTTTCGGGCAGGTTCGTCCGTCTTGCTGAAAACAGGGTCGAAGACGGCCACATCTCCGAAAGGAATGTTGCTGCTGACCACATCGAAATAACCTCCGAGCTTGGATTCGATTTCCTCGAAGCCCCGGATGCGTATCTTGTCTTCGGGATGCAGAGCGGAGAGCATCCGTCCCGTAAGGATGTCTTTCTCAAAACCGAAGGTCGTATGCCCTTCGGCTGCAATGCCGTCAAAAGAGCGGATGAACTCGCCCAGTCCCGCCGAGGGGTCGAGGATACGCTTGGGGACGATGCCTGCCTCCTGTAAGGAAGCGGCAATCTCCCGCACTACGGGCGCAGGAGTATAGAAAGCGGTCATCACGGAATTTTTCAGGCTCTGCATATAACTCTTGTACTGCGACTCGGAAGCGGTGTTGTCCCGAATGATGCGATGCAGCTCCATCACCAAGGGGAATAGCTCCAGCTCCGACTTGTTCCATCGGGCGATGTCCTCCATCGTGTTGGCGGGAGAGAGGATACACTTCAAAGCCCCGAAGCCCGTATAAGCCCGCAACACCTCCATTTCCTCCTCCGTTGCCGTGCGTTGTTCCCGATGCAGGGCAAAGACCGTCTTGATGGCTTCTATGTTCGCCCTTAGATGCTCCTTCTTGTTATAACTTGCCATCTTCTTCGAGTTTTAGTTGAACAAAACCCGTAATCTCCGTATAGAGGGAGTTGTATTCGGGCATATAGGCGAACTCGTCCGAAATAGGATACTTGGTGAAGATTGCTTCCAAGATTGGGCGCAGGCGGATAGCGGTCTCCCTGACAGCTTCAAGCGGCACTTCGGCGGAGAACTCGTTCCAAAGAACAGAGGAGATGGTATCGTGGTGGGAAAAGTGCAGACCCGCATAGAGCGTCTTATTGGCAATGCCGATACATTCGGCTATGGGAAGACCGGTATCGAAGGCTTCGGCATAGGCTTCGGAAGCGGCTGCCGCACGCTCTTTGACGAAGGGAATGTCATCGGCTTTTTCGGGATGGCTTTCCCGAAGAAAAGAGAGCAGGGATAGCTCGTAATAGGAAAATCGAATGGCTGTCATATCTGTAATTTTAATGGGTATATAATGCAAAGGCACTCGACGTCCCCGCCGAGTGCCACCACTAAAATCCGCAGTAAAAACAACAGGATTGTTTATGACCGCATCATTCAGTGGCAAAATTAGCAAATTACGGGGATTTACCTTCGGGATTTGCCCGGTTTTTTACGCTCGGGGAAGACAAAGACCGTCTTGAACTCTCCGTCCAAGGAGAGAGAAGCCTCGAAGCTCTTGCCCGTTTTGGAGGTAAAGCCCTTGATGATGCCAGTCTCTCCGTTTACCGCCAACTGCGTCAGTTGCTCGTCCGTGAGGCTCTTGCCTGCCACGCTGCGGAAAAGCGTCAGCCCACAATCGGCATCAGAGCATTTGGCACATCGGGGATAGAAGACCAGTGAGCCTTTGCCGCATTTGGGGCAATGGATGTCGCTCTGTTTTTTGGGGAAGAGGATTTTGGAGGAGAGCAGTTCGTCGGTAATCTGTGTGGCGTAGTTTTCGATGCCCTTGCGAAACTCTTGCTCTTTCAACTCTCCCCGTTCGATTCTCGCCAAGTCCGCTTCCCACTGTCCGGTCATCTCGGCATTACCGATTTTCATTTCCCTAACGATGGAATAGACGGCAAGTCCTTTCTCAGTAGGGACGAGCGACTTCTTTTGGCGCACCATGTACTCGCGTGCAAAGAGGGTTTCGATGATGGCGGCACGGGTAGCGGGCGTGCCGATACCGCAATCCTTGAGCTGCGCACGCAATTCTTCGTCCTCCAACTCTTTGCCCGCCGTCTCCATCGCTGCCAACAGCGAACTTTCCGTGTGCAGGGGCTTGGGCTTGGTCGTTCCCTGTGCCAAGGAACAAGCGCAGAGCGGAAGTTGCTTACCTTCCTCCCATTGAGGGATGATGATGCCTTCTCCATTCTCCCGGCTTTCCCGTTCTTCGGCTTCCGCCTGCTCCTTGTCTTTTTTTCTGCTGTTTTTGAGGATAGCACGCCAACCCTCTTCTTTGATAATTTCACCTTTGAGGATAAACTTCACATCCTCGCAGGCGGCAGTAACCGTACTGACATCCTTCACGCATCGGGCGGAGAAGGCTTCGAGCATACGTCCGACTATCATATCGTAGATGACTACTTCCTCTCCGAATATGTCTATCGGCTTCTTGCCCGTAATGAGCAGGGCGTGGTGGTCGGTCACTTTCTTGCCGTCCACCGAATGCGCATTAAGTTCGGTCAGTCGGCGGGCATGGACACCCCAGACGGGATGGTCGTGTAAAAAGGCTATCAGGGCAGGTATTTCGGCAAAGACATCTTCGGGAATATATCGGCTGCCCGTGCGAGGATAGGTGATGTATGCCTTCTCATAGAGTTTCTGCGCCAAGGAAAGGGTTTGTTCCGCCGAATAGCCGAACCGGCTGTTCGCTTCTTTCTGTAAAGTGGTCAAATCATACAGAAGCGGTGGCTCCTGCTTGGTCTCCTTGCGCACAATCGTTTCTACAGTGGCATAAGGAGCCTGTTTGAGTTTATCATACAGGGCGGTGGCTTCTGCCTTATCGAACCAGCGGTCGGCGGAGGAGAAACGGAAACTCTCATCACCTTCCTTTACGGCAAGGCTGAGTTGCCAGAATGGCTGCGGCTCGAACTTCTTGTTCTCCAAGAAACGGGAACAGACCATACAGAGGGTCGGAGTCTGCACCCTGCCCAATGAATAAGTGCCTCGTCCTGCCGCAATGGATATGGCTTGGGTGGCATTGATGCCCACTAACCAGTCGGCTTCGCTGCGGGCACGGGCGGCATAATAGAGATTGTCATACGCCGCTCCGCTTTGCAGACGGGCAAGTCCCTCTTTGATGGCTTTGTCCGTCAAGGAACTGATCCATAGGCGGTCGAAGGGTTTGGCGATGCCGAGATACTCATAGATGAACCTGAAGATCAACTCACCTTCCCTTCCGGCATCGGTGGCTACGATAATGCCTTCGCACGCTCGGAAGAGTTTTTCGATGATTTTGAGTTGGGCGACTGCTACAGCGTCGGCTTTATAGCCTTTCCCTTCCTTGATTTGACGGGGAATAAGGGTAAAGACGGGAGGAAGAATCGGCAGGTTCTCTTTGCGGAAACCCTTGATGCCGTAGGCTTCGGGCATGGCTGCCGTTATCAGGTGTCCCAATGCCCACGTGACGGCATAGCCGCCTCCTTCGAAATAACCATTCTTCTTGTTGGTAGCCCGAACGACACGGGCGATTTCACGAGCTACGCTCGGCTTTTCTGCTATAATGACTTTCATTTGTTCTTACTTTTTGGATGTTAGTGGTGGCAGATTACATTTTCATTCCCTTGGAACGCTTCTTCTCTTCTTCCTTCTGCTCTTGCTGGGCGGTAGGTTCTGTCTGCCCCTGCTTGAGCGGCTCCTTCACATGCTTGGTAGCCTCGTTGGTCTTACCTTCGGAATTGACGGCGACCTGTGTGCGGGAAGCATTGTCGGGAGTTACCTCTTTGGCTTGGGACTTGTCAGGATTCCATTTGAGGAAGTCGAACTTGTTCTTCTCGAAATTCGGACGCACATAGGCATTGAAAGGCTCTCCTTTCTTGTCGATAAGCCCGGTCATATAGACCGTTTGACCTGCTTTGAGCTTCGCTTGCTCTTCGGGAGAGATGTCTCGTCCCAGCATCTTTTTGGGGACACGCAATTCTTTCTGCTCTGCCTGTTCCTGTCCTTCGGGGGCTTGTCTTTGGCGTTGTTCCTGCTTGGGAGAGCCGAAACGAAATTCAATCGACCGCTTGTCGGCATTGAATTGAAGGTTGGCATTGAAATGCTTTCCCGTTTTGGATGTCATGCCCTCCACATAGATGCTTCTGCCTTCCGAGAGTTCCTTTTTCTGCTCATCGCTCAGCTTCACGCCCTTGATTTCATCGGGGATGCGTACCCGGTCGGCACTCAGGGCGATGATGTCGTTCGTCAGGCGGTCGATGCTTACGAAACTGCGGGTCGGCTCATCTTTGCCGGGGAAGGTCAGCTCCACGGTGCGACCGAGATTACCCGTTTCTCTGAGGGCTTTCTTGTCCTCGTCGGTGAAGGTATGCCCGAAGAACTCGCGCTCCAATTGCGGCTCCTTGCGGATGGCGTGGATGACGGGGATAAACATACCGTCTCCGGAGGCTTTCAGGGAAAGACGGGCATCGGTGTAGAGGGAAACTTCCCCAATTTTGATACTGATGGGAACAAGTGGAGTCTTTCTGTATTGAAGCAGGTCATCAAGATGCTTGCCCTTTTCCAGACTCTCACGGCTTATGCCCATCTGCTCAAACTGTTCCCATTTCACCTTGTCGGGGTCAATGCCTTGGAAGGACTGTTTCTGCTCGCCTGCATAGTCCGAAGGATTGACACGGGCGGAGTCCAGCATCTCTTTATTGGAGGGGACTTCCGGAGCTTTAAGCATCTCCGAGAGCACACGTGCACTGGCAACGGCACTCTCAAAAGGCACTTTGAAGAAGTTCAGCGGTGTGGGATGCTTGAACTGACGCATGAAGTTGGAGAGGAAGTTTTCCAGCGCATTGCTGTGCTTGTCGAACTTCAGGAAGCTCTGTTCATGCTCGGCGGTGGGCGGAACGGTTTTCAGTCCGCCTTTCTCGTCCGTACCTGTGACGACTTTGAGATTCTCGTCTTTCTGATCCTTGACCAAAAGGACTTCTTGGTCTTTGATTTTTTCGTCCATATTATAATGTATTTAATGGCACCAACAGCGGTGCACGGACAAAAGTAAACCAAAGAAACCGTGTATGTTAGAGGTATTGGATAACTGCGTACTTGTGGCTTCGATATGGATAGAAGTGGCAAAAAAAGAGGTGTGGATCAAACTCCACACCTCCATATTTTTCATTGATTAGGTTATTGCATGGACAGCAATTTGCAGTACATTCCGTTTTTTGCTGCAAGTTCTGCATGCGTCCCGTTCTCTACAAGGTGTCCCTTGTCCATCACAATAATTTGATTAGCATTACGGATGGTTTGCAAATGATGGGCAATGACCAAGACTGTGCGATTTCGGATAAGGGAAGACATTGCCTGTTGTATCTTATATTCATTGACAGGGTCAACATTGCTCGTTATCTCGTCCAAAAGAATGATGGGAGCATCTTTGAGGAACGCACGGGCGATTGAAAGCCTTTGTTTCTGACCTCCGGATAGTCCCAAACCGTTTTCTCCGATTTTTGTTTCATAACCTTCCGGCAGATTGATGATAAAGTCGTGTATCATCGCCCTACGTGCTGCTTCTTCGATTTCTTCCTGCGTAGCATGTTGATTGCCTACTTTGATATTATTGGCAATGGTATCTGAAAAGAGAATAACATTCTGCATCACCACACTGATTTTACCGAGTAAATAATCGTAGTCCATTTCTCGAATGTCTAAACCACCGATACGGATACTGCCGGTCTGCGGTTCCCAGAAACGGAGTAACAGGTTGGTAATGGTTGTTTTACCTGAACCTGACGAGCCAACAAGTGCCGTTACCGTTCCTTCGGGAACATGGAACGTGAGATTTTTCATCTCAAAACCTTCCTTCTCATAATGGAAATCCACTTTGTCAAAGGAAAGATTGAAATGGGTTGCTGTTTTCGGCTGTTCAGGATTGGTGATAACAGGAGCATTCAATAAATGGGAAATGCGTCCGTAACTATCTTTTACCTTGATATAATTCAACCAATGATTCTCCATATTGACAAAAGGTTTGTAGAATTCTTTTGAGACGATGATAAACATTAAATAAGCGAAAAGAGAAAGTTCCCCCTGCTGTGTCCACCAAAGACCGATTGTAGCCATCAAAGCGAAAGCCAATTCTATCAGAAAAGTGTATCTGCCCACACTTACAGCTGCCAAACGAGAAGTATTCTTACTGCTTTCTCCAAATTCACCAACAGAGTGGTCGAGTCTGTCACGGAACATTCCTTTTCCTCCAAATACTTTCAAAACTGGGATGCCCTTGACATATTCAACAAAGAGGCTGACCATATCTGCCAGATTATCCTGTGATTCCTCCTGTGCTTTCATTCCCGAGCGAATACCCCGATACAGAGAAAATAGGGCAATGGGGAGAATGGCTACCATTGTCAATCCCATGCGCCAATCCACGCAAAATAGTCCAATACCGAGTATTAGAGCTACAATGAAGTCGGCAGACATCCGTGTCCATAGATGTCCTACTACCATTTCCATATTATCAACGTCTTTGTGAATGACTGTACTTATCTCTCCCAGACGCTCATTGGTATAGAAACCGAGTGAGAACATTTTCAATTTCAATATGATTTTCTCGCGGATACGTTCCACAAGATCAAATCCGGCAAAATGCTTACTCATATCGGCAATGGCACTGGATATGGTTTTCAAGACCAGCAGACCACCGAGTACCCATGCTGCCGAAATGAAAGAGATGCTTTCTCCTTGTATATGACGGTCGATGAGAAACAAGACGGTGAGCATTATCGCCGTGCCACAAAGGGCATAAACCACGAAAAACAGTGCGGAGATAATTAGATGCCGCACTCCGCTAGCGGTCAATTCATTCAGTATATTGCGTACCATTGTTTATACCTCCTCTTCTTTCAGTTGCCATTTACTTACTTGTTCTTGCGTCTCCGTCATATTGCGGTACAGAGAACAGTCTTTCAGCAGTTCTTGGTGTGTTCCTTTTGAGACAACCTGCCCCTTGTCCATCACAACAATACGCTCCATATCCTGAATAGTATTGAGACGGTGAGCAATGGTAATGACGGTCTTGTTGCGCTGCAATTCATCAAGAGCTTCTTGGATTAGTTTCTCATTCTCTCCGTCCAATGCGGCAGTGGCTTCATCGAGAATAACTATTGGAGAGTCTTTGAGTAACATTCGGGCAATGGAAATACGCTGTTTTTCTCCGCCGGAGAATTTTACGCCAGCTTCGCCTGCGAGCGTATCATAACCATTCGGCAATCCCATGATAAAATCATGAATACGAGCACGCTCTGCTGCCATTTCCACTTCCTTTTGTGTGGCTGTAGGTTTTCCTATACGGATATTGTCCCGAATAGTTGTGTTAAAGAGAAAAACCTCCTGCTGTACCATCGAAAAATAATCAGCGATATTACGTTCGGAGAGTTCCGTAATATTCTCTCCTCCTAGTCGGATAGTACCTGTTTGAGGTTGCCAGAACCCCATCATCAGACTTGCCAATGTGGTTTTTCCCGATCCGGATTCGCCGACGATAGCTGTATGACTTCCTTTCGAAAATTGAAGACATACATCTTTCAGCGCATTGTCTTCCTTGTTTGGATAGGAAAATGTAACATGCTCGAAACAAACATCCGTTTGTGTCGTATCCGTTTTCTTGTCAGCAGTTTCCTTTGTCTGTACCTCTGTAATGGACTGTACTTTTGCCAACGACTGACCATAGACGATTCGGAAATGTTGGAATGTTGCCAACTTAGCAAAAGAGGACGAGAACAATCCACCCAATATCAGGGCAAGAATAAAACGGGCTACAGTTAATTCGCCCGAACTCATCATCCATAGTCCAATAAGGGTCATTACCACGATACCACCTTCCAAGAACATCGTTATCAATGTCATGGGAACAGTAACACTAAACATGCTCCGCTTTACCCAACGGATGTAGTCGCGCATACCATCAAGTACCCGTTTCGTTCTGTTCTCCTCGTTACTGAAGGCTTTGATTACCGATATGGTAGCCACATATTCCAAAAGGTCTTCCGACATTTTTTGCGTACTTTCCATAAAGTGTTGAAAGCTCCTTCCCCAAAGTGTTTTGACAGCCATTTGCAGAAGAAATGCTACAGGCAAAAGAGAAATGAGCGACAGCCCCAAACGCCAGTCCAACACCATAATAATTACCCAGAGTAAGGCAGGAAAAAGCGTAGCCGAAAGGATTTCGGGTAATCCATGTGCTAAATAAATTTCAATTTGTTCCACATCGTGGTTGATAATATTCACCAAGTCGCCAACTTTCCGTTCTTGAAAGAAACCGAGCGGCAAGCGTTGCAGATGACTTATGATACGCAACCTCAATCGTGTAAGGGCATTGTAAGCCGACCGGTGTGCCCGCCAAATGGAGGTTCCATAGAATACGCCTCGAAGCATTGCAAATAGTATCATTATTCCTCCAATACCCCAAACTATTAAGGGAGAGAGTGTGCCATTCATCAGCTTGTCCACTGCCCACACTACCAGCAGTATAGGGAGTGTACCTAAAATAAGGTGCAATATGACCACTGCATTGGAGAGCAGGCTGCGGCTCTCCCGTTCCTCATCAAGAGGTCTGACTTTTTGTTTATCCATATATGTGTCGTTTTGATTTTTTCTGCTGCAAAAGTACGGCTACAAACAGGAATAAAATAACCCCAATAAGCATTACACTGCCCCAAAACAACAATTTGCTCGCATATAAACGCAACAGGGGTATAAGCGTGGATAATAGGGTTATTTATTTGCTCGGCAGGTAAGTACCTTTGCACAGAATCTCACAAACAAATATGATATGTCAATCAGCTCAATAGTCCATTTATACAAAAGAATGCTCATTGTCGGCTTTCTATTGTTGTGGTCTTTTCCTATGTTTGCACAACTGCAACCAACAGAAATAAAAGTTATTGATGCAGAAAATGGGAACAGTATAGAATTTGCCGCCGTACATTGGAAAGGTTTGAATGCTCCAACGTACACAAATGGTACGACTACAAACAGGAAAGGTATTGCAAAACTAAGTGCATCAAGTAATCAAAAACTTATGCTTATGGTAAGTTATGTCGGTTATCAGACCATTACCGATACGATTACTGCAAATGGGAAGCGTTATACCATAAGACTACTCCCGGAATCAACAGAGTTAGCAGATGTAGTGGTCTTCGGAAAAACAAAAGCACAAGTTCTCAGAGAGTCGCCTGAAGCAGTTTCTGTAATAAATGCGAAAGAACTTCAAGGCAGATCTATTTCGTTAGAAACCGTTTTGAATAAAACCATAGGTTTGAAAGTTGGGCAGACCGGTGGTTTGGGAAGCAGTTCGAGAATTATTGTTCATGGATTGGAAGGAAACCGCATTCAAATCTTATGGGACGGAATACCAATGAGTACTTCTGACGGGGCTTTTTCTCTTGATGAAATTCCGATAGACATTATAGAAAGAATAGAAGTCTATAAGAGTATCATACCCGCCCGTTTCGGATGTGATGGATTGGGGGGAGCCGTCAATATCGTTACTAAAGAGTTTAGTACGGACTATTTAGATGCCTCGTATGAATTCGGGTCTTACCAAACACACAAAGGAAGCGTCTTCTCTCGCAAGAACTTTCCAAAGAGTGGCGTTCTACTCGGTGCGGGAGGCTATTATACATCTGCAAAGAATGACTACTCTTTCAGAGTTCCCGAGAGAGAAAACCTGTTGGTAAGACGTGACCATGACCGTTTTCGTTCGTATATGTTGAAGGGAAAAATTGCTTTCACGAAACTTTGGTTCGATGAGATTAGTACCGAGTTCGGGTATTACAATCGTTTCAATGAAATCCAAGGTATCTTAAAAAACATACAACATGCCGAAAACCAATCAGGAATGTTTATGTTGGAAAACAAACTGATAAAAAGCGGAATGCTGAACGACCGCCTTAATCTTGAGTCCCATTTCTCCCTTTCACATACAACAAACAATTTTGTGGATACGGCACGAGTTAATCACGATTTCGAAGGAAACATATATCCGAGTCCGAATGGGCAGGGAGAAACAGGAGATGTTCCTCACAACTCAAATGACAAAGGCTTGGAAATCAATGAACGTATCAATTTTGATTACAAGTTGTCCGCCAATCACAGTTTGAATCTGAACACACTTATTAACTACGCCAGAAGACAACCGAGCGACAACATTGCAAGTCAGCATGCTGGTTTTGTTATCGGAGGATTTCCCAGCAAAAAGACCAGTGTCATTTCGGGGTTGACTTGGGAGTCAAAACTCTTTGATAAGAAACTGACGAATATGCTCTCCGCAAAGTATTTCCACCTCCATTCCGAGATAGAAGATTTGACTTCATACGAGATGATTGAGGCTCCGAAGAAAAAGAACAATACGACCTCACAAATAGGCTGGATAGAGGCAATAAAATACGAGCCCTTCAGAGGTTTTCACTTGAAAGCATCTTACCAGCGGGCAATACGCCTTCCCAATTCACAAGAACTATTCGGTGATGGTATCATCACCTTTCCTGCAGCCGGATTGAGACCAGAGAAAAGCCACAACTTCAATCTGGGGTTCTTAATAGACAAAAATGATGTCCTCGGATTATCGCGATTGCAGTTTGAAGTGAACAGCTTTTATATGCAGGTAAGCGATATGATAAAACTGATGAAACAACACATGGCAGCCGGATATGTAAACGCAGAAAAGGTACATATTAAAGGTATAGAAACCGAAATAAAATTGGACATATCGCCAACGGTCTATGCCTACGGGAACCTGACTTATCAGGACGTCCGCGATGTTTTGGACTATTTGCCCGGCACCCAAGCCCCTAATCCGACAAAAGGATTGCGACTGCCGAATATTCCCTACCTGTTTGCCAACTTCGGAGCGGAATACCACAGCGACCGATTGTTCAAGAATTGGTATGTCAAGGCATTCTGGGACGGGAAGTTCACGGAAGAGTTCTTCTACTTTTGGGAACTTACTGAATTGCAGAAACGACGTATTCCTCGCAGTTTCGTCAATGATATTGGTCTGCTATTGACCTACAAGAACAAATATTCCATCGCTTTGGAATGCCACAACCTGATGAATAAAGAAGTGTGGGACCAGTTCCGCCAACCGTTGGCAGGACGGACATTCCACCTCAAATTCAGATACGTCTTCTCGAAAGGTATTTTATAATTCTAAACATAAATAAAAATGAGAACAACATTGAAGAACATAGCCCTTTCTGCTATGCTGGTCGGCTCCATAGGGCTGACGTCCTGCGACAAGAACGATGACCCGAAACCAACGCCCAATGAGGTGCAACAGCATTTTGCCTTTGTGCATTATGTGGACAAAAGTGCTTACGTCGGCACGTTCGGTGATTTGACACCTCAAGCCACCGACAACAAGAAAGCATTCGAATTTGGCTTTGGGTGTTATCTCTTCGCAAAAGGAAACACGGTACTTGTGCCCGAAGGGAAATTCGGAGATAAGGTACACAAGTTTACAAGAGGGGCGCACGGCGAACTGCTAAAAGTAGGTACGATGACCTTTGAACAGATGGCGCAACCCGGAGAAATCAATTTCATCGACGAGCAGCGGGCATACGTCGCTTTGCACGGAAGGGGAAAGATTGCGCTAATCAATACCGCTACGTTGCAAAAAGAGGATGAAATCGACCTCTCGTCTTATGCTGTTCAGGACAATAATCCCGACCCCGGTTGCAATGTCATTCGAGACGGAAAGATGTATGTAGCCCTCAACCAGCTCAATTCGCCCCACACCTCCGTACCGGGGACGGGTGCAGAGGTGGCTGTTATTGACCTTAAAACGAAAAAGACCGAAGTCATTAAGGACAGTCGCACAAGTGTTGTCGGATTGTTCCGTCACTCCGATGCCTTTATGGACGAGCGGGGCGACATCTACTTTTACAGTGCGGGCAACAACTTCAACGTTGCCAATAAGGAAGGTTTCTTGCGTATCCGCAAAGGAAGCGACCAATGGGACGCCGACTACCTGTTCAACCTGTCGAAGACAACCATAAAAGGGATTGGCAAAACGGGGCAGTATATGATTAAGTCTTACTATGCGGGCAATGGCATTGTATATAGTTGCTTGAAAGTAACGGATACGGAATTCGGAATACTCAAGAAAGACTTCCAACCCGTGAAAATCGACATTTGGAACAAAACCATCGAAAAACTCGATTTGCCAATGACCGACAGCAATGGCTCTTTTGCCATAACCCGCTACAAAGATTTCATCGTCTTTGGTATGACGTGCAATAACGGAACGGGCTACTATACCTACAATACCAAGACGGGTGAATGCTCGCAAACTCCCGTCGTTACTGCCGTGGGAATACCTTCAAGTTTAGTCGCATTTGAGTAAATCCCTATCGCAAGAGTATTCCCTCAAAAAAGGAATACTCTTGTTTTTTATAGAGTATGCGATTCAACAAGGATAAAAATATAAGAAAATCCTCTTTTTTATCCTTACTTATTTGTAAATTTGCAGAAAGGTATAATGATATGACCATAGAATTTTGTGCAATCAATAAGCCAGAAGATTGGATCGAGATGGTTGCCGAGCAATTCGGCACATCGGTAACGAACGATGGTTTTACCGTTCCGCCCTCAGTGGGCAGCGGCTTTTTCAAGCAATACTACCCGTTATCATGGCTCACATTGACCTACATCAGTTTCGTATCGTACGAACCGATGACAATGGTGCGTCGCTCGGTGGAAAACTCGAAATGGATTCCCGTGATGTTCTATATCAACGAGCATAAGCACGAGCAGATTATCGGCACAAGCACGAAAACGGTCGGGGTGGACACGCTCGACGGTATCTTTATGCCCTCAAGCAATATCCCTACGGAGTGGACTTTCGCTCCCAAACGGCAGTATGAAAACATTACATTGACCTTCAACAAGGATTGGATAGAGCAAATGGATACGGCTCACGAAACCTACATCGGTCGGCTGCTCCGGTCGGACAAGTCTTTTTATCTGTTCGAGACCATCACACCTGCGATGCAACAAGTATTGGATGGCATTAAGGCCACAGCCAAAAGCGATGTGCTTTTCTATCCCCTCCATTTGCATGGAAAGGCAATAGAACTGCTGACGATATTTCTTGAAAAACTCGAAAAACGTTCGGAGGTAAAATCTCTTTCCAACTTGAATTTGAACGATGTGGAGGCTGTCTTCCGTGTCCGTCGTCAGATTTTACAAAGTTTGAACAACGTACCGAGCATTCCCGAACTGGCACATGAAGCAGCAATGAGCAGTTCCAAACTACAAAAATGCTTCAAACAGGTTATTGGCAAGGCGATTGCCGAGTATGCCCTATCCGAAAAGATGGAATGGGCAAAACGTTTGCTTTCCACTCGTCTTTACTCTGTATCCGAAGTAGGCTATAAAATTGGATATGCCAATCTCAGCCACTTCACAGAGGCTTTCCGAAAATATCACAGAATAAACCCCAAGCAATTTCTCGACTCTCTATAAGTTTTATGCAATAGGGATATTACTTGCTATTTGAGGGCTATTTTGCCCTAAGCAATCTTCCGAACTTTGCCTGTAAAAACATCAGGCAATGAAAATAAAAACATTTAAGTTTCAGTTTTTTGCCGGAGTAACAATCTTTTCATTGTTTTCCGGTATTTCTGTTTATGCGCAATCTCCGAATGAAACGGACTCTCTCCAGACAGAAGAAATCTCGCAGGATAACCGCATTAAAATCAATGGTTATCTCCGTGCAGGTATTTTTGGCGGAGAAAAGGAAATACGCAATTACTACGGAGAGGGTGCCTTGAAATTAGAAGTTCCCATCGGCATAAGTGCTTCCGCCTTTTCGGAAGTCCGTTACAGAGCCGATGGTAACAACAATTATAAGTTCGACATCCGCGAGGCTTATGTAAATCTTAATCTTGGCAAGTTCGATTTTCGTGTGGGTGAGCAAATCGTTCTTTGGGGACGGGCAGACGGTTTCAATCCGACCAATAACGTTACACCCCAAGATTTTTGTGTGTTCTCACCGGAGGAAGACGATAAGCGTCTGGGAAATTTCGTAGTGAAAGGTGTCTTTAATCCTTATCCCTTCCGTATCGAAGTAGATTGGATACCCGTTTACAAATCGTCATTGTTCCCTTTCATCGGAAAGCCTATGGGAGATGGGCTTGTATGGAACAATGAAAAACGTCCTTACCGATGGAAGAACCAGTCTTTCGGAGTGAAAATAGATTTGGAAAAACCTTCTTTCGACCTCTCTCTTTCCTATTACAACGGGTTACATAAATTTCCCGGCATCGCGTATGAAAAGACTCCTTCTGAAATCCTTTTATCGCAAGAGCCTTATCGGGTGCATGTTGTCGGAATGGACTTTTCCACCTCATTGGGCAACTACGGATTAAGAGGCGAGTTTGCCTGTTCACTCCCCGAAAAAAGCAATAATTCCATCTATTCCGTTCCAAATAAGCAAATGGAATATACAATAGGGATTGACCGAAGCTGGGATAATTTCAGTTTGATTGTACAGTACATAGGTAAGTATATACTGGACTTGGAGACAGACATTAAAGGCAATCCGATAGTTCAGAAACTAAACTCACTGAATCGTATCGTCTTCACGCAACACGAGCGTTGGAATCATTCGGTTTCGGTCAGACCTGCACTGTCATTACTCCACGAAACATTGAACGTGGAACTGCTCGGACTGTGCCAGTTCAGCACGAAAGAATACTTCTTCCAACCCAAGATTCGCTATGCCATAGCCGATGCCGTTACGCTTACGGTGGGAGGGCAGCTGTTCTATGGACCGGACGACCGTCTATTTGGGATATTGGAAAAGACCAAGAACTCGGTTTTTACGGAGTTGAAAGTTTCGTTTTAGATTATCTAATCTCAAAATAATATCGAATGAAGAAGTTAGCTGAATTTGTGATACGATACCGCTGGGCGGTCATCGTGTTCTTTCTTGCACTGACAGCCTTTATGGGCTTTCAGATGAAGAATGCAAGTTTTAATCCCGACCTGCTTACCTATCTGCCGGAAGATTTACCTTCTCGTGTAAATCAAAAACAGATAGAAAGAATGTTCGGCGGTACGGATATGGTAATGATTGTCGTACAGACAGATGATGTCGTGAATGGCAAGACACTGAAGCGTGTGGAGCATTTCTCGCAAGATATGCAGAACATCAAAGGCGTAGAACGGGTAATGTCCGTCTTTGAATTGAAAAATGTCCGCAGTGAGAATGACGCAATGACCGTTGATGCGGCCGTGAAAATGATTCCACGGACTGCTGAAGATGTTGCCACTATTAAGAAAGAGCTTGCCGGTAACGACCTTGTCTATGGAAGCGTGGTTTCCAAAGATTTTACGACCACAGCCATTATTGGATTGCTTGAACCCGGAGCAAAGGACAAGGACGTAATAGACCAAGTGGAGGCAATGATTGCCAAGTATCCCGGCACAGAGAAAGTTCTTTTGGGAGGTTCTCCGTATATGCGAATGCAGAATGCGGGAATGATGCAGAAGGATATGGCTCGGCTCATTCCTCTCGGATTGTTGTTGATGATGGTCTTTCTCTTTATCAGCTTTCGTCAGTTCAGAGGGGTATGGCTTCCCATTCTGATTGTAGTCATGGCGATATTCACGGCATTGGGTGCAACACCTTTGTTGGGATGGAAGTTTGCCGTTACGACCATTATTTTAGTTGTATTGCTGATTGCCACCGCCAATTCCTATGGCATACACATGTTTGCCCGCTACCAAAGAGACAATCTTCCCGGAAACAACTATACAGCAAAAGAATTGTCTGTCAAAATGGTTACAAGTCTCGGCGCTCCCATTATCTTGTCAGGATTGACAACCATTGCAGGGTTGCTCTGTATGTTGGGACATGTGCTGATTCCCGGTGGACAGATGGGAGTTCTTGGCAGTATCGGTATCGGACTTGCCTTGATTGGAAGTCTGTTCTTTATACCTGCATTGAGTTCGGTACTTCCCAAAACGAAGCCTCGATTGAGAGCGGATAACAACCCTAAAAGCAAAAGAGGAATAGGGTTGGACAGATTGTTGGACTTTATTGCCGATTGGGTAACGAAAAAGCCCAAGACTATTTTGGCTTTATTCGTGGTCATTTCTCTAATCGGAGCAGCCGGACTGTTGCGTTTCAGCATCAACTCAAATCCCGCCGAGTTGTTCCCTGACGGACATCCTGCGAAGGAGTCCGCACAAATCATCAATAAGGAACTGGGGGGCTTCTTTCCGCTCTGTGTCGTGTTCGAAGGCGACATCAAAGACCCTGCCTTGTTGAAGAAAATTGATGATTTGGAGAAAAAGGTGCGAGAAATCCCCGAAGTGGGAACAACGCAGTCTATCGCGAAAGTTACACGTCAGATCAGCCGTGCTCTCTATAACAAAGGCGAAGAAGGTTATGATAAAATCCCCGACACCTACGATGCCGTATCACAATACTTCGAGTTGTATCTGATGAGCGGCAGTCAGAGGGATTTGGAAAAGATGGTGGATTTCAATTTTGAGAAAGCTCTCTTGATGATTCGTTTCAAGGAATTGAACACACCGGTATTGCGACAATGTGTTGCTCAAATCAAGGAAATGGTAAAAGATGACCCCAATGTGAAACTTGTTGGTGGCAATGCCGATGTATTCACGGATATGGACAAGCATGTCGTAAGCGGGCAGTTCCTTTCTTTGTTGATTTCCCTCGTTGTTGTATTTATCATTATATCCCTCGGTTTCAAATCGTTTAAGGCAGGATTACTGCAAATCGTTCCACTCATGTTTGCCATGTTGATGCTTTTCGGACTGATGGGATATTTTGGTATCGACCTGAACTTTATGACCGCCTTCCAAGCCTCTATCCTTATTGGAGTCGGCGTGGACTATACGATTCATGTTGTCTGGCGGTATCGGGAGGAACGACGTGCGGGTTACGACGATAAGGAGGCTGTACATCGCTTGTTCAAGGCAACGGGACGCGGTATCGTATTCAATGCCATTGCCGTTATTATCGGATTTGTAGTTCTGCTCTTTTCAGGCTTCCTGCCCGTCCGCTTTTTCGGAATGATGATGGTAACAATCATTTTCGTATGCCTCATTGCCGCAGTGCTGCTCGTACCTGCGCTATGTATGGTGTTGAAACCGAAATTCTTGAGACAGAAAATCCATTGCAAATAACTTAAAAGGACTGAAAGGATAAAAGCAATAAAAGAAACAGTCAAAAGCTTATGAGCTTTTCAAAGAAGATTGATACACGAATATTCATCAAACAATAAATACAATGAAAAAAGTTTTTTTATCGGCGGTTATAACAATCGCAACCATGTGGGCAAATGTTGCTCATGCACAAGGAGGACTATCTCCGCAACAAGTACAACAAAAAGCCATTGAAGCCACTCGTATTGCCGGAATGGAAACAGAATCATCAATGACGATTTACAGTCCGTCCGGAGACAAACGAGTTCGCAAGATGACTATTGTCAGTAAACTCTACGAGAATGGTAGTTTGGAAAAGAAACTCATTCGGTTTACCGAGCCTGCTGATGTGAAAGGCACCGGGTTTCTATCGTTCGATTATTTGAAGAAGAACGATGACAAGTGGATTTATATGCCGGCTCTTCGTAAAACCCGACGTATTGTAAGCTCAGAGAATGCCAAAAGTTTCATGGGGTCTGAGTTTTCTTACGCCGATATGTCCACACCAGCTGTCGAAGATTTCAACTATAAATTCTTGAAAGACCAAAATGTAGGTAATCATGTCTGCTATGTCTTAGAAATTACGCCAAAGAACAAAACCATTGCCAATGAAAACGGCTTCTCTAAGAAAATAGCCTATATCGACAAGCACATTTTTATTATCCGTAAGGCTATATACTACAATCTTGCCGGAGAGAAAGAAAAGGAGATGACCGTCTCTGCAATCACGGAAGTGGATACAAAGTACCATAAGTATCGCTTTAAGGAGATGACAATGATTAATCTGAAAAATAAAAGAAAGTCGGTATTGAATAACAACGTTATTAAGTTCACCCCTTCAATTTCGGACAGTTATTTCACCACTCGCACACTGGAACAAGGCAAGTAAAACTTCTCTTTTCCATTCTACCTCCATTTGTTGCAATCAGAAGTTGTAACAGGTGGAGGTTTTGTGCATTTATCATAAGCACAAACAATTTAGCAATATAAAAATCATAATATGAAACAACTGATTGAAACAGAAACCTTTGAGTTGCTGCTATCAGACAATAGCAAAACTGCAACAGACAATCTTATCAAGGAAATTATAAGGTTGGGGGAAACCGAAGCAAACCTTGCTTCATTGTATCGTACTCTCCATTACACTCGATTCCATTTAGAAAGTATGACTGAAACATCAGGCATACCAACTGAAATGGGAAAAAAATGTATCGGAGCTGCTTTTTGTCATTGACACGGAGCTGGAATTAGTGAAAATGCGAATGCAGGGACTTCTTCCTGCTTTGCCCGTCAAACCCGCCAAGAAACTCTGTTGGACAGGCAAGGCAACAGATTTAGTTGAACTCCTTTATGCTCTCGACACCTGCGACTGTATCAATGATGGAGAAATAGGTGTGGAGGAATTAGCTGATGTTCTTTCTGAAATCTTTGGAGTGGAGATAAAGAACTGCTACAACGTCTATATGAACATGAAACGCCGCAAGGATGACAGCCGTACCTACTTTCTTGATGAACTCCGTGAGAAGCTGAACAAGCGTATGGTGGAGAGTGACCTGAAAGGTGGCAAGTTCAAGAAACGGTAAATCAAAAGGGAGATATTCCGGTATTTCGGAGTACCTCCCTTCATTCATTCTTTGATAAGCACTTCCAACTTCTTGGCTATGTCCTCAGATGTTGGAAGCAGTTCCTTGTATGCCTCCGGCAATTCGGGTGAGAGGCTGTATGTTGCCACCCCGATAGGCATTACAGAAGTTTTGAGGGCATACTCCACAATCGTCCTGCTTTTGGATTTGCAAATGATGATGCCGAGGTGAGTGGTATATTGTGCGTACTCATATTCTTTCTTCTTTATAGATGTTATTCTTGCCGCCTCTTACCGAAAAGCCTTTATTACCCTGAACACTGCCCACAAGCAGGTGAAAGGTGCGGTGAAGACTCCTATGACGACAAAGAGGAGCAGTTTGACAATATAGTAAACAATCCACTGCCCATTTGTCCCAGCCATCATCTTATAAGGAATGTTCTTTTCCACAAAGAGATAGCCTGACCATATCGCCATCAGCACATATCCGGACATCCATCGCATATCCTCAACGCCTTTGGTCGCCAAGAAATTCCATCTGAAACCTATGACAAACAAGGCGATGAGAAACAACAGACTGAAGATGCTTCGCCAAATCTCACTACGTTTTCTTTTCTGAAAACAAGGTGTACAGAGTATCGGCTGATACCTTTCCGCACATTCGGGACACAGCCCTTTTCCGCAATCGGAGCATTGGGCTACCGCCGGTTCTTGGGTATGATTAAAACAATTCATAGTGTCATCAATTAGCGTGTTCAAAAATACAAAAATCCCGCCTTAGAGCCAAGAAAAACAACCGTTATTTCTTGGTATTGAGTAGTTTGGAGAGTTCCGGATCGTCGGAAATTCGTTGCAACTCCCGTTCCACGATTTCCCGCACCTCCGTCTTGACACGGTCATAGTTTGCCTTGATTTCCTGCTCCATCATATCCTCTCCGTTTTCATTCGTGAAGTCTGTCAGAATGGGTATCGGGCGGTAAGCAGCCGTTTCCTTTGCAACTTTCGCATTGTCCACCACAATCTCACAGTGGAATATCTTCTGCTCGATACGTTCGGAGAAGTTATCGGCGACCGCTCCCACGAACATTCCCTGTGTGAGCGTGGAAATCTTACTCTGTGGGATAAGGCTGTCCATCTGCGTGGATATGGAGGTCGTTTTGTCGCTGCGGGTGATACTCATACTCTGTCGCTTTTGAAGCACCTTTCCGAAACGCTCCGATAAAGTCTTTGCCGTCTCGCCGACCACCTGTCCGGAGAAAATGTTTCCGACAGTATTCATCACTACAGCAGCTTCCTTGTCTCCATAATCGCGCTTCAGTTGCGAAAAGTCCTGAAAGCCCAAGCATACCGCCACCTTGTTGCTTCGTGCGGTGGCAATCAAGTTGTCCAACCCCTTGAAATAGATGGTGGGTAGCTCGTCGATGAGCACGGAACTTTTCAGAATCCCTTTCTTATTGATGAGCTTGACGATACGCGAATTATACAATCCCAATGCCGCTCCGTAGATATTCTGTCTGTCAGGATTGTTTCCTACGCATAGGATTTTAGGCTCCTTGGGATTATTGATGTCGAGTGTGAAATCATCTCCTGTCATAATCCAATAGAGCTGCGGACTTATCATCCTTGACAAGGGTATCTTGGCGGAGGCTATCTGCCCTTGCAACTGGTCAGCCGCCCCTCCGAGCCAAGCGTCCATAAAAGGAGAAAGGTAATTCTCCAATTCGGGATAAGAAGTCAGTATTGGGAAAATGTCTTCATACTTACGGCAGAGAAACTCAATAGCGTGCGGAAAGGTACAGTATTTTCCTCCCTCGAAAATGCGGAGATACCAAATGATAGCGGCAAAGAGTACGATTGGCGACTCCACAAAGAAATCTCCTTGTTTCTGCACCCACGTCTTGTTGAGGTTGAGCATGATGGTGTACGCCGACTCGTAGGCATCTGAAATGTCGCTCATGAAATCGGGGTGTATCGGATTGCAGCGGTGCGACCGACGAGGGTCGTCGAAGTTGATCACGTAAAACTTCGGTTTGACCTTATATCCTTTCGAGTGATGCAGCAGATGGTTGTAAACAATCGTGGAGAGGTCGGGATACTTGAAGTCGTAGCAGTAGATGGCAAAACCTTTTTCGATTTGCTGCTTGATAAAATTATTGATGATGGCATAGGACTTACCACTGCCCGGCGTTCCCAAGACGGAGACCGCACGGAAAGGATTGACCACGTTTATCCAGCCACTGTTCCATTTCTTGCGGTAATAGAATCGGGTCGGCAGATTGACCGAGTACTCGTTCTCCAAAAGTTTTGTCTCCTGCATAAAGGATTCATTCTCTTGATTGAAGACATCCTCCATCAGGTTGTTCTTCAAGAGTCGGCTCATATAGAGTCCCGCCATCAGCAGACAAACATAGCCTACGGTTATCGTAAAAGTATAGAGAACCGTATTCGCCTCTATGGGCAGTGGCAAGGCAAGTATCCACCAATTGAGGAAGAAAAAGACAAAGCCGGCGCCTATGAATGCCCATATCTTCGACCAAGTGATATGCTCCTCTTTCACGCCCTTTGTACCCAAACAGGAAAGCCCCATCAGTACCAGCGCAAAGAGCTTGGTGTAAAGCATATTTCCAAATAGTCCCGCCGTGCGATGGAAATTCATCAGTATCCTGTCCACCACACCGATGTTCAGCCCCCATAGTTTGATGGCTTCATAGCAATACCAATAGAGATGGGCAACCACCAGTATGATACTTACGGCACGCAGAAAATCCATGATTTTCGCCAGTGCTCTCAAATCGTCTTCTTGTTGTGACATAATCTTTCTGTTTTTAGAGTTTACGTTGTTTTCTTTTCTTGCGCTGCATCCGTCTGCGGAACTGTTCTTCCTCCCAATCCGTTCCGTGTGTCTCCAAGGACAGGTCAAGTAAACCGCCCAAGACGGAATCTCCGTCCGAAGTCTGAGTTTGGGGAATACTGCCTTTCTCACTCTGCTGTATAGGAGCAGACAGTTCGGGATGCGGACGGTCGAACCACTCGGCAACGGCGTTTGCCGAAAGTTCCTTGCCCAATCGTGAGCCATTGACCACACAGCCGTTGTTCTGGTCTATGAAGGTGATGCCATAGAGCCGTCCCTGTTCGTTCTCACGGAAGAGTACATCAATACCCTTGTGATGGAGATTCGTTCGAAAATCCTCTTTGGTAGCAGAACGTCTCAATGCTCCGGCTACGACCTCTTTGGTCTTGGGGGCAAGATGCTTTTCTTTCAGTTTCTCCTTTGAAGCCTTGAAGCTTTTTTGCAAGGCTTCATATCCGACAGCCTTCCCGAAAAGGGAGGACTTGAAAGGATTACCCACCTTCTTACCTTTATCATCGGTAGCAAAATAGACCAATCCGTTATAGGGCTTTCCATACATTTCCCCCTTGACCTCTTCCACACATATATTATAGGTGGAAAGCAAGGCGCGGTATTCCTTAAAGCTCGGACAGTGATAAAATTTGACCGCCGGTTTGGTGACTGAAGCCAGTTGCTTTTTAAGGTTTCCTTCTTCGAGACAGACTTTCTGCAAGCGAAACGCTTCCTTGAATTGTTTCTTGTCGGCAGGATGCAATCCATACCTTTGCTCCATCTCCCGTGTGATATGCTTACTCTTGTAGAAGTTATTGCCATCGTTAATCTTCCGTCCCGTCTCATCCACTGCCAAGGTCACGATGTGCAGGTGATGCCGGTCTATATCCTCATGCTTATAGACCACGAAAGGCTGATTACCATAGCCCATCCTCTCGATATACTCCAATGCAATGGCGGAGAACTGTTCATCGGAGAGTCTGTCATCGGGATGCGGGTTCAAGGAGATATGAATAACGGGCTTTTTCGTATGAACTTGGCTTGGCATATATGCCAGAAAGTCCTGCATACAATCGGTAATATCGTGCCCACCATCGGCAGGACAGAACACCTTATTTGTTTCCAATATCCTTGCGACGCCTTCGTTTACCTTCTCTCCGTTGTATGCCAACGCCCCATACAAGGAACTTCCATAGCTTATTTTTGCGACCATTTCTCCTGAAATTCACGGGTGAGTTGTACGATTTCGCCTCCGATAGCCGCCAATTCGAGTGTCAGTTTCTCCAGTTGGGCAAGCATAGCGTAGGCTTTTTTCTCGGTGAAATTGCTTTTTAAGGCAACCACGACTTGGTTGTAATTGACCCCTACGCTGCGAAACTGTCCGTACAAAGTCGTCAGTTTTTGATAGTAATCGAGCAACGAACGATCGACTTTTATCACTCGGAATGTCTCATTAAAGATTCTTGCTTTGATGAAAGCCGACTGACTTTGTACACCAGCCGTTTCTTTCATGGAGAGAAATTCGGCAAATTCCATCGCCGTAAAATTGACTGAAACCCGTTTTTCGGTCTTCACTTTGGAGCTTATGCTCCGCATCTTCTTCATTTTCATTTCTTACTTTGGATTTTAGTGTTTCACGACATCACCGGCATTTGAGGCATCGCATTCTCTCTTCCAAGAAAAAACGACTTCGGAGTTTTTTCAGCCCTCTGCAAGAGCAAGGGTTTTATGCTGCAAAAACGGAGTCGTGCTGCATAAAACATACCTTGCTATTTGCTCCGACGCAAATAAATCCGTCCGCGAAGGACGGAAGTCGAGTATCTCAAAAAAGAACGCTTCATGGCTCGAAAGCTTCGGCTTACCGCTTGGGTGCAAAGTTACTAAGCCTTGTGTCTAAATCACTTACCTCTTACGGAGCCACAAATACGCAAATCGAAGCCACAAGTACGCAGTTAGCAAAAAGGGCAGAAACAAGGGGGTAAAGGCTTCTATATTTGCCCCGTCGAACAGGTGTTTGCAGGTCGGTGGACATACCTGCCTGCCCAAGTCTAAAAACCAGTCCGCAGCCATTTGAACAGACAATTACGGAAATGGAAATAGAAATGAGAATATGTACAAGTTATTGCACCCGTCGCCCCTCACACCCTTGTACAAAGGTACAAGTGCGGACGTATGGATGGGTGGACGTGTGCAGGTATGACTCCCGTCATATAGCTCCACTCCTATGCAAGGAGGGACATATCCCCAAAGGCGGGTCTATGTTCCCTTATCGGAATACCTCGCCGTATGCCTGTCCGGGGATTTATTCCCTCACAGACTCATTTCCATATCTGCCTTTTCAAGGAAACAAGCTAAGGCGTACATGCGCCTTTCCACACATATATGTAGAACCATTAAACAGAAAATGAAATGAAAAAGAAACCTGTTTTCATTGCCTTCTCCACCCAGAAGGGCGGTGTCGGCAAAACGACCTTTACGGTCTTGACGGCAAGTTACCTGCACTATGCCTGCGGGTATAACCTTATTGTGGTGGATTGCGACTATCCGCAATTCAGCATCAATGCCATGCGTCAGCGTGACGCACAGGGCGTGGATCGCAACCCCGCGCTGCAAGAATTGGCAGCCACCCAATTCTCCGAGTTGCAAAAGCCTACGTACACCATCCTTTGTGCCACGGCAGAAGCAGCCGTGGATACGGTCAGGGAATATCTGGACACGCACGAGCCGGATACGGATTTCGTCTTTTTTGACCTGCCCGGAACCATCAACAATGACGGTGTGCTTACCACTCTCTCCGGTATGGATTACATTTTCACACCCATCTCCGCCGACCGTATATCCTTGGAAAGCACGCTGAGCTTTTCAGCCATCATCAAGGAGGCGATAACCGACAATACAGACACTGCCAACAAAGGGATCTACCTCTTTTGGAACATGGTGGACGGCAGAGAGAAGACACCCCTCTATGCGATGTATGAAAAGGTCATTGCCGAGTTGGGACTTCTGGTCTTGAAGACGGCAGTCCCCAATACGACCCGCTACAAAAAGGAAGTGATGGATGAGGGTACGACCCTCTTCCGTTCGACTATCTTTCCCGCCTCTCGCACGCTGCTCAGAGGCAGTCGTCTGAAAGAGCTCGTGGAGGAAATCCTGTCCATCGTAAAACCTGAAGCGTATGGCAGAGAAGAATAAAGGGGCGATAGATCCCGTCGCTATCCGGGAACTGATTTCACAGGGTATCCCGATGAAAAAGAAAGAGAGTGAGATGATACCGCCTACCTCCGTCGAAGAGGTGGATGTGTCTGTTCCGGAAACACGGAAAGAAGAAGTCTTGGAAGAACCGCAACTACCCATCCGAACACGACGCAAGAATCCCGCCAAAGGAGATTACATCTCACTCTTCATGCACCGCAATGACCTGTATGACCGCAAGGCAATCTACATCTCCAAAGAGTTGCAGGACAAACTGTCGGAAATCGTCCTCTTCATCCGAAAGAGGGAGATGACATTGGGCATGTACGTGGAAAACATCCTTCTCAAACATTTGGAGGACTACAAGGAAGAAATCAACCGATTAAGTGAAAAGAACTTCAAGAAATTATTGTGATATGAAACAGAAAACAAACCGACCAATGGCAGGCAAAGAGTCCTGCAGAGAACGAAAAAGCGTCTCTTCAAAAGTAACTATCCGTAACTCCACCACGCTCATCGAACATTCCGAGGGACACTCTACAGGTCTCCTTCAGGAAGAGAAGAGTGATTACGAAACCACCTTTCTGCAACCCCTGAACATCGGAGACAGAAAGGGCGTGTTCATTTCCCAAAAGACACAGGAAGAGATTTCCGAAATCGTCTATGTGGCAGCCGCAGGCAAACTGACGATTGGGGCATTCGTAGAACATATTCTCCGGCATCACTTAGAGAGTCACCGTGATGAGATAGACGCCTTGTTTGAGCAACAGTTCCGTAAACGTTTCGAGCGATGAAGCAGGTGATTGTCATTCTGCTGTCGGTCGGCTTAGCCTATCTCGGCAGCGTGCAGGTCACCCGCTTCCTGTACGGACGCTATCGGAGTGCCGTGAGACTCTATCGTGACTTGCGGCTCTTTTTCCGGGAACGGGGCAAGGGGAAATTCGTCGTTACCATCCGCATCCCCAAAAAGGGATCCTCCCAAGAGGAGAATATCCTTTTAGCCGAGTTGCCCATCGAAGAAGAGCAACAGGAACAGACGCCTGAAACGGGAATGTCGGAAGAAACCTCTCCTTTCATCCCCGAAGAAGAGGATTATGTATTGGTGGAAGTCCAAGGTGAAAGCCACTCCCTTTCGGAAAGTATCACCGTGGAAGAACTACAACAAATGGGCAATGTCCTCTCCTGCAAGAATGCTCCGATAGAAGAAGCTGCAAAAGCTGCCGAAACCATCTATAAGATACACGACTCCCCGATGTTCCAAGCGATTAAGAAAGCGGCCGGGGAACATGTCCGCGAGCTGCTGGAGCGCGTTGCCGAAGAAGCTCCGAAAGAGATTCAGTCAGGCAACTTCGATTACAAACGATTTATCAAGACATAGTATTCACCCACTCAAAGAAAAGAGAAAATATGAGTAAACCCATTTATCTTGCCATCGCTTCCCCCAAGGGAGGTGTCGGCAAAACCTCGCTTACGGTACTTTCCGCAAGCATTCTGCATTACCACAGAGGATGCAATGTCGCTGTCGTGGATTGCAACCATCCCGTCTATACCATCGCCCGTCTGCGACAGCAAGAGTCGGAAGACCTGAATCATCAAAGGCTGATGCGCCTGAAACATCGGACAGCCTATGCCCCTTATCCGATTATCTGCACTCCGGTGCGGGAAGCCCTGAGGCGAGTGGAGCAACACTGTGTGGACAGCCATCCTCGATGCATTCTTTTCGACCTTCCCCCATTGATGCGTACCGAAGGGACGGTGGAGTTGCTTTCAGCAATGGATGCCGCCGTCTTTCCCGTTACGGGCAGTCCGATGGATATGGAAGCCGTCCGCCATTTCATAGACATCTTGGGAGAGCAGATACTTACGATGGGTAAGGGCAATATCAGGGAGGTTTACCTGCTTCGCAATATGATAGAGGCTTGGGAATGTGAGGATGCCGACGAACGCTGTCGCACCCTTTCCGATGAAACGGGAGTCCTCTTGATGCAGACCTCATTGAGCCACTCCCGTTTGTATCGTCCGCTGCTTTCCGAACGCAGAAGAGGGGTATGCACCCTCCTCCCACCCCACGGAGGAAAGTTGAGTCAGCTATGCGACGGATTAGGCGATGAACTTCACGAAATCCTGCAACGCCTATGTATCGAATAGTCCTTGTTCTTCTCTTGCTCTACTTTTTGTGACTACTGCTTTTTCTCTCGTATGAACGGAGAAAAAGAAAGAATAGGGCAATTGAGAAAAAGCCTTGTCAAACGGTCAGTGAAGTGGAAATCATCGGTAAAAGTCACTTCAAACTCAGCCACTCGACGCCACAAGTACGCAGTTATCCAAAAGACGAGGCGGAAGCAAAAAAGGCATCTACATTTGCTCCCGAAAACGGACAAGAGCCATCGGAAGAGCCGGATAATCTGCCCGACATAGATGAGATCCCTTTAACGTATGAATCCTCTGATTCTTCATTGTTTGAAGAGGAGGAAGATGAAGAACTTCCCGTATCGGGAAAAAACGAATATGCCACGGGAATTGATTTCGAACGGGTGCTGGAAGCCTTGTCGGTCATACACCGAAATGCCTCTTCCATAGCGGAGCGACAAAGATCCGGTGAGACATTGACCGAATTGGAAGGCACTCGTCTGATGGAAACACTCCGAAGTGACAAAGTTCGTTCTTCCACGATAGACGATATTGTCCGCAACCGTTTTGAAGAGCTTTATGTTCCTTCTGACGGCAGGGACAAATAGTAACAAACCCATTAAACAGTCAAAGACGATGAAAGAAAAAGAGTACGGCTGACATACGAGAGAAGCCACCACTGAAATCCGAAAGTAACAACAGTATTCACCCGTCGGGAGGATATATCCAATCCTCTCGGCACAAAACAAAGATTTATGACCAAAAGACATTTTCTTATCGCAGCCGTTCTGCTGCTTTCCGCCTATTCAGCCTTTGCCCAAGGCAACGGTTTGTCGGGCATCAACCAAGCCACCAATATGGTAACGTCTTATTTCGACCCAGCCACGAAACTCATCTACGCCATCGGCGCGGTCGTGGGACTCATCGGAGGGGTAAAGGTGTACTCAAAATTTTCGTCAGGCGACCCGGATACCTCGAAGACCGCCGCGAGCTGGTTCGGAGCCTGTATTTTCCTCATTGTCGCAGCCACCATTCTGAGAAGTTTCTTCCTCTAAGCCTATGGAGACCTATCCCATCAACAAGGGAATCGGTCGCTCGGTGGAGTTTCAGGGACTCAAAAGCCAGTATCTGTTCATTTTCGCCGGAGGGTTACTTGCCCTTTTCGTGCTGTTTGTCATCCTCTATATGGCGGGTGTCAATCAATGGATCTGTATCGGCTTCGGAGGGACTTCCGCATCCATTCTGGTGTGGCAGACTTTCTCCCTGAACAAGAAGTATGGGGAACACGGGCTGATGAAGCGTTCCGCTTTGCACAGCCACCCCCGCTACCTCATCAACCGACGACGCATTCCCTATCTGTTGCGGCACAAGGAGCTGCCAAGACGAAAGAGAAGAGAGAATAAAAGAATGGACGAAGGAAAGGAGGACAAAGAATGAGAAACCTATTGAAAGCCACCACACTGGAGAACCGCTTTCCGCTGCTTGCCGTCGAAGAGGGCTGTATCCTCTCGAAAGACGCCGACATCACGGTCGCCTTTCGGGTCGAGCTTCCCGAACTTTATACGGTGACGAGTGCGGAGTATGCCTCTATCCATTCCTCTTGGGTAAAGGCAATCAAGGTGTTGCCGACCTACAGCGTCGTACACAAGCAGGATTGGTTTGTCAAGGAGGGCTACCGTCCGGACTTGCAAAAGGAGGAGATGAGTTTCCTCTCCCGCAGTTTCGAGCGACACTTCAATGAGCGACCGTTCTTGAATCACGCCTGCTACCTGTTCCTGACCAAGACGACCAAGAACCGCAACCGGCAGCAAAGCAACTTCTCCACCCTCTGCCGGGGACATATCATCCCCAAGGAGGTACGGGACAGGGATACTGCCCGCAAGTTCCTCGAAGCGACCGAGCAATTCGAGCGGATTATGAACGAAAGCGGTTTTATTCGCCTTGCTCGCCTGACAGACGAGGAGATTATCGGAACGGCGGAGACACCGGGACTGATTGAGAAGTATTTCTCGCTGTCCCTCTCCGATACGACGGTTTTGGAGGACATCGACCTCAAAGCCGACCAAATGCGTATCGGTGATAAGCGACTCTGCCTGCATACCCTTTCCGATACGGAAGACCTGCCCGGGCTGGTAGGCACGGATATGCGCTATGAGCGTTTATCCACTGACCGCAGCGACTGCCGCCTTTCCTTTGCCGCTCCCATAGGGCTGTTGCTCTCGTGCAACCACATTTACAACCAGTATGTCTTGATTGATGATAGTGCCGAGAACCTGCAACGCTTCGAGAAGAGCGCACGGAATATGCACTCGCTCTCCCGTTACAGCCGGAGCAACCAAATCAACAAACAGTGGATTGATGAGTATCTGAACGAGGCGCACAGCTTCGGGCTTACCTCCGTCCGCTGTCATTGCAACGTCTTGGCGTGGAGCGAGGATGAGGAGGAACTCCGCCGTATCCGTAACGACGTGGGCAGCCAACTCGCACTGATGGAGTGCAAGCCACGACACAACACGGTGGATGTGCCGACGCTGTTCTGGGCAGGCATTCCCGGCAATGAAGCCGATTTTCCCGCAGAAGAGAGTTTTTACACGTTCATCGAACAGGCGGTCTGCTTCTTCAATGAGGAGACCAACTACCGTGATTCGCTATCTCCGTTCGGCATCAAGATGGCAGACCGCAGTGGCAAGCCCATTCATCTCGATATCTCCGACCTGCCGATGAAGAAAGGCATCACCACGAACCGAAACAAATTCATCTTGGGTCCTTCGGGCAGTGGCAAGTCGTTTTTCACCAACCACCTCTTGAGGCAGTATTGGGAGCAGAACACCCATATCGTCTTGGTGGACACGGGAAACAGTTATCAGGGCTTGTGCGAGATGATACGCCACAAGACGCAGGGCGAGGATGGGGTGTACTTCACCTACTCGGATGAGAGCCCCATCAGCTTCAATCCCTTCTATACCACCGACAAGGTGTATGATGTGGAGAAAAGGGAGAGCATCAAGACACTGCTGCTGACCCTTTGGAAAAAGGATAACGAGCCAGCCACCCGTTCGGAGGAGGTCGCCCTTTCCAATGCCGTTTCACTCTTTATCGAGCGTATCAAGACGGACGACGGTCTCGCTCCTTCGTTCAACAGCTTTTACGAGTATCTCACCACCGACTACTCGGCATTGCTCCGTGAGAAAAAGGTCAGGGAAAAGGATTTTGACTTGGCCAATTTTCTCAACGTGCTGGAGCCGTACTACAAAGGTGGCGAATACGACTACCTGCTGAACTCGGACAAGCAGCTCGACCTGTTGAACGCCCGCTTTATCGTCTTCGAAATCGATTCCATAAAGGATCATCCCATCCTTTTCCCCATTACCACCATCATCATTATGGAACTCTTCATCAACAAGATGCGACGTCTGAAGGGAATACGGAAAGTCATCCTTATTGAGGAGGCTTGGAAAGCGATTGCGTCCGCGAATATGGCGGGATATATCAAGTATCTCTACAAGACGGTAAGAAAATTCTTCGGTGAGGCGGTCGTGGTGACGCAGGAGGTGGATGACATCATCTCCTCAGACATTGTCAAGGAGTCCATCATCAACAACTCCGACTGCAAGATACTGCTTGACCAGCGCAAGTACATGAACAAGTTCGACCAGATTCAGGCACTCTTGGGACTGACGGACAAGGAGCGGGGGCAGATACTCTCCATCAACCAGAGTAACGATGCCACACGGTCGTACAAGGAGGTGTGGGTCGGACTGGGAGGTGTGCAGTCTGCTGTCTATGCCACCGAAGTGTCGAAAGCCGAATACCTCACCTACACGACGGAGGAGACCGAGAAGATGCGCGTACTTGCCCGTGCCGAGCAACTCGGCGGGAATATGGAGCTTGCCGTCAGGCAGCTCGCCGAAGAAGAGTAATCAATGAATGTTTAACCGCGTAATACAACAAGTCCGAAAAATATGACGTCATGTTTCAAGAAAACAGTCGACTGATTTTCAGATTTACTCGACTGATTTTTCCGAGTGGCTCGAACGACATTGTATCTACGCTAAAATCAATTTGAAAAATGAGAAAGAAAATTTTAATGCTTATGGCGTGCGGTTGCCTCTTGGCAGGCAGCGCACACGCCCAGTGGGTGGTCACAGACCCCACCAATCTTGCACAGAGCATCATCAACACGACCAAGGAAATCGTGCAGACCTCCAAGACGGTCAAGAACACGCTTGACAACTTCAAGGAGGTCGAGAAGCTCTACAATGAGAGCAAGAAATACTACGATGCCCTGAAAAAGGTGAACAACCTCGTGCGGGACGCCCAACGGGTAAAGGAGACGATTTTGATGGTCGGAGAAATCTCCGATATCTATGTGAAGAACTACAAGAAGATGCTCTCTGACCCGAACTTCCGTCCGGAAGAGCTGGTCGCCATTGCCAACGGCTATACCAAACTGCTCGGGGAGAGCAACAACCTGCTCAAGGAACTCAAGCAGGTAGTGAACATCACCACGCTGAAGATGACCGACAAGGAGCGTATGGACGTGATGGATCGCTGCTACAAGGAAATCAGGGATTACCGCAACCTTGTGCGTTACTACACGAACAAGAACATCTCCGTGAGCTATCTCAGAGCCAAGAAGCAGCAGGACACCGACCGGGTGCTTTCGCTCTATGGAACGGACAACGAAAGGTATTGGTAATCATGGGAGCGGAATTTGACAACCTGCACCAAGTCCTCCGTTCGCTTTACACGGAGATGATGCCTATGTGTGGTGACATGATAGGTGTCGCCAAAGGCATTGCGGGCTTGGGTGCGCTCTTTTATGTGGCACTTCGGGTGTGGCAGACCTTGGCTCGTGCCGAACCCATCGATGTCTATCCGCTGCTCCGTCCCTTTGCGCTCGGTCTCTGTATCCTCTTCTTTCCGATGGTCTTGGACACCATCAACGGCGTGCTCAGTCCCGTTGTGCAGGGGACGCACAAGATGCTCGAAAAGCAGACTTTCAGCATGGACGAATACCGCAAGTTGCGGGACAAGCTGGAATACGAGGCGATGGTGAGGAATCCCGAAACAGCCTATCTGGTGAGTAACGAAGAGTTCGACAAGAAACTGGATGAACTCGGTATCTCTCCCTCGGATATGGCGACGATGGCGGGTATGTATGTGGAACGCAGTATGTACAATTTCAAGAAATGGTTTCGCAATATGGTACGGGAGTTCTTGGAACTTCTTTTCGCCGCTGCCGCCCTGCTCATCGACACGCTTCGGACATTCTTCCTGATTGTCCTCTCCATCTTGGGACCGATAGCCTTTGCCATCTCCGTGTGGGACGGTTTCCAAAGCACCCTCACGCAATGGTTCACGAGGTATATCTCCATCTATCTGTGGTTGCCTGTGGCGGACTTGTTCAGTTCGATGCTGGCAAAGATTCAGGAACTGATGCTCAAACACGACATCACGCAGTTGCAGAATGATCCCACCTATACGATAGATGCTTCGAACGGGGTGTACCTCGTCTTTATGATTATCGGTATCATCGGCTACTTCACCATTCCGACAGTTGCGGGCTGGGTGATACAAGCCGGAGGAGCAGGAAACTTCGGAAAGAATGTGAATTATGCCACCACCAAGGGCGCAGGCATCACGGGTGCTGTTGCCGGGGCCGCAGGAGGTTTTGCAGGCGGACACGGAAAACAAGTATTGCACAGTGCCGGACAAAAAGCCAAAGATGTGGCAGGACGACTGTTCCACAAGGGCGGCAATTCTCACGAATAATAAACAAGAATGAAAAGCTATGGAATTTAAGTCATTAAAGAATATCGAAACGAGTTTCAAGCAGATACGCCTCTTTACCTTGGTCGTCGTCTGCCTGTGCGCTCTTCTTGCGGGGTATTCGATATGGAGTGCCTACTCCTTTGCCGAAGCCCAGAGGCAGAAAATCTATGTGTTGGATGGCGGTAAGTCGCTGATGCTCGCCCTGTCGCAGGATCTGTCGCAGAACAGACCCGTGGAAGCCAAGGAGCATGTGCGCCGCTTCCACGAGCTGTTCTTCACCCTTTCGCCCGACAAGAGTGCCATCGAAGGGAATATCTCCCGTGCACTACTCTTGGCGGACAAGAGTGCCTACAATTACTATCGGGATTTCTCTGAGAAAGGGTACTACAACCGTATCGTGGCGGGAAATATCAATCAGGTCGTGCAGGTGGACAGCGTACTCTGCGACTTCGACCGCTATCCCTATGCGGTACGGACGTATGCCCGACAGATGATTATCCGTGCGACCAACGTGACCGAGCGCAGTCTCGTGACCGTATGTCGCCTGCTCAATACGAGCCGTAGCGATGACAATCCGAATGGCTTCAATATCGAAGGATTCGAGATTGTGGAGAACAAGGACATCAGTACCCGTAAGCGATGAAAAAGAAAAGTCTGTTCCGAATGATGCAGGAGGGAGCGGAGGCAAGACTCCGCCGCCTGTGCGGACACATCCCCGCTCATCTGAGGCTGTATGTCGTCCTGACGATGCTTCTCTTTTTCGCCATACTTGCCAACTATGTTTTCTTCAACGGTTTGTTCCGTATCTTCTCAGACGGAGACTCTGAAGAGGAAACGTTACCGGCAATCGAGCATATAGAAGCCCCTGAAGTAAGGCGGCTCTATCCCAAAGACAGTATCAACCTATTAAAGTATTACGATTATGTTCCCATTCAAAAGAAAGACAGCCTCCGATACGAGCACCTCGCCTGAGCTGACGGAGGAAGAGAGACAAAGGCGAAAGAAGTTTATCATTTACCCCCTGATGTTCCTGCTTTTTGCAGGCTCCATGTGGCTCATCTTCGCTCCATTGGAGAAAGGAGGGGAGAAACAGGCGAAGGGGTTCAACACGGAAGTACCGGATCCGCAAGCCTCGGAACTCATCGGCGACAAGAAGAAAGCCTATGAAAAGGAGATGATGGAACAGAAGGAGCAGGAACGAAGTCGTGCCATGCAAAGCCTCAGTTCCATGTTCGGGGAGATGACAGGAGGGCAACCAGTGCAGAGTTCCGAAGAGTTGGCCTTGAAGACGGATTTGTCGGAAAGAGACAACGGCTTCGGCTCTCGCACCGCTGCTCCGCAAGAGGGATTCCACGCCTCTGCATCAGCCTATCAGGACATCAACCGCACGCTCGGCAGTTTCTATGAGATGCCGAGAGAAGATCCGGAAAAGGAGGAAATGCGTACCCGTTTGAAGGAGTTGGAAAGTCGTATGAGTAATGAACAACAGTCGCCCGCTATAACCGTGAACGACCAGATGGCTCTGCTTGAAAAATCCTATCAGCTGGCAGCCAAGTATATGCCCGCAGGAGGCAAGGGGCAGTCCGTTCCCGCTGCTCTTCCTTCGACTTCGGGGAGTGAGACGGCTTCCGAAAGGAAAGTGGTCTCTTCCGGTCGCAATGGAAAGGCGATAGCGTTTCCTGTCAGGCAGGTGAGCGGTCAAGTGGTGTCGGCTCTGGCACAGCCGATGAGCGACTCGACTTTCCGCTCCGAATATGTCAAGGAGAGGAACTATCTATTCCAAACCGCTATCGGGACTGTCTCGCAGACGGATAGAAACACCATATCAGCCTGTGTGCATAACAATCAGACGGTCATGGACGGGCAGACAGTACGTTTCCGTCTCTTGGAGCCGATGTCGGTATCGGGCAGGGAGATTCCACGAAATGCCCTTGTCGTGGGAACGGCAAAGTTGCAGGGCGAACGACTCTCCATTATCATTTCCTCTTTGGGGTATCGGGGAAGCATCATTCCCGTGGAGCTGTCGGTCTATGATACGGACGGACAGGCGGGGATATTCATTCCCGGATCGATGGAGCGTAATGCCGCCAAGGAGATTGCCGCTAACATGGGGACATCCGTGGGCAGCAGCGTGAACATCTCCACCGATGCGGGGGCACAGCTTGCCGCCGACCTCGGCAAGGGACTGATACAGGGAACGAGCCAATACTTTGCCAAGAAAATGCGCACCGTCAAGGTGCATCTGAAGGCAGGTTACAAGGTTCTGCTCTATCAACCCGAAAACAAGTAATTCACAGTTATTATTCACCACTTTAATCCAAAGTAAAAATGAAAAGAACAGTTTTAGCCATCGCCCTGATGCTGGGCGCAGTCTGTGCCAACGCACAGGAAACGACTTCAAGCGGAGACCTCTATCAGGGGCTGACCCGCAAAATCACCTTTGAGCGGATGATACCGCCTCACGGCTTGGAAATCACCTACGACAAGACGGTACACATCATCTTCCCTTCTGCCGTGCGCTATGTGGATCTGGGTTCGCCCAACCTTATTGCGGGGAAGGCGGACGGGGCGGAAAACGTCATCCGTGTGAAGGCGACAGTCAAGGACTTCCACGAAGAGACGAACATGAGCGTCATCACCGAAGACGGTGCATTTTACACCTTTAATGTCAAGTATGCCAACGAGCCGCTGTTACTCAATGTGGAAATGGCGGACTTCATCCACGATGGGGAGAGCGTAAACCGTCCGAACAACGCCATGGAGGTCTATCTCAAGGAACTCGGAAGCGAAAGCCCGATGCTGGTAAGGCTCATCATGAAATCTATTCACAAGGAGGACAGGCGGACGGTGAAGCACATCGGCAGCAAGTCCTTCGGTATTCAGTACCTGCTCAAAGGGTTATACTCGCACAACGGACTGCTGTACTTCCACACCGAGCTGCGCAACAAGTCCAACGTGCCGTTCGACATCGACTTCATCACGTTCAAGATCGTGGACAAGAAGGTTGCCAAGCAGACCGCCATGCAGGAGCAGGTGCTGCTTCCGCTGCGTGCCTACAACTACACCACCTGCGTGGCGGGGCAGAAGAGCGAACGCACGGTATTCACCCTGCAAAAGTTCACCATCCCCGATGACAAGCAGCTCATTGTGGAGATGCACGAGAAGAACGGCGGAAGACACCAATCCTTTGTCGTGGAGAACGAAGACCTTGTGCGTGCGAGGGAAATCAACGAACTCAAAGTGAAGTAGTATGAGAAAGTCTTTGTTTTTCCTGTTTGTCGTGTCGCTTGCCCTCTTTGCAGGGCAGGCGCACGCCCAGCGTTGTCTGCCCAAGATGAAAGGTATACGCCTGACCGCAGGCATGGCGGACGGTTTTTATTCTCCCTCTTCCAAGAATGAAACGGGCTATTCGTTCGGGGCTTCGCTTGCCACCTACACCAAAGGCGGGCATCAATGGGTGCTTGGGGCGGAGTATCTCCGCAGATACCACCCTTATCGGGAGAGCCGTATTCCTGTGGAGCAGTTCACGGGCGAGGGAGGTTTCTTCTCTGGCGTGCTTTCAGACGGAAGCAAGACCTTTTTCCTATCAGCAGGTATTTCCGCCTTGGCGGGCTATGAGACGGTCAATGGTGGAAAGAAACTGCTCTTTGATGGCTCCACAGTACGTAATAAAGACGGTTTTATTTACGGTGGGGCAATCACCCTACAGGCGGAGACCTATCTGACGGATAGATTGGTGTTGCAGCTCTACGGCAGGGAACGTTGTCTGTGGGGAGGCTCTATGGGGCGTTTTCATACACAATACGGTGTCGGACTGAAAATAATGCTGGACTGATGGATGCACGACAGATGAGAGAGATTCCCATTGCGGACTTCCTCAGCACAATGGGAATTCAGCCGACCAGACAGAAAGGAAATGCCTTGTGGTATTCCGCTCCGTACCGCATGGAGCGGAGACCCTCCTTCAAGGTTGATATAAATAGAAACGTATGGTTCGACTTTGGGACAGGAAAAGGCGGAGACATCTTCGACTTGGCAGGAGCATTCATCGGGAGCGAGGATTTCCTTTTAAGGGCGGCTTTTATCGCAAAGAGCGGTGCGTGTCCGCTTCCCGTTATGGAGCATTTGCCAAGGGAAAAAGAAAGAGAACCCTCCTTTGAGGATATTTGGACATGTCCCTTATTGAATGGCAGACTGCTCGGCTATTTGGTAGAACGAGGAATCAATGCCCACGTTGCCATCCCCAACTGCGAGGAGGTGAGGTATCGTGTACGGGGCAAGCGGTACTATGCCATCGGCTTCCGTAACGAAGCAGGAGGATTGGAACTGCGTAATCGCTTCTTCAAGGGCTGCATACCGCCCAAAGACATTTCACTGAAGCGCAACGGCTCGGACGTCTGTTCCGTCTTTGAGGGCTTTATGGATTATCTCTCTGCTATGCAAATGGGCATCATTGCTTCGGACTGGCTTGTTCTTAATTCCGTTTCCAACGTGGAGAAAGCACTGAAAGTGCTGGGCGTTTATCGCAGGATAGAATGCTATCTCGATAATGATGATGCGGGGCGAAGAACATTGGAAAAGCTGAGGGCTAATTTCGGGGAAAAGGTCATTGACCGCAGCTCTCTGTATGCCGACCATAAGGATTTGAATGAGTTCCTGCTTTCCAAGAATGCAGGGAACAATGTATAACAACAAAACGATAACAAACAATGAAAAAGAAAATTATAAACACAATATGGGTAATGGGAGTACTTGCCCTCGCCGGGTTTTGCCTATCTGCTTGTAATCACGAGTTGGATATTCAGCAGGCGTACCCCTTCACGGTAGAGACGATGCCGGTGCAGAAGCACATCGTCAAGGGACAGACGGCGGAGATACGCTGTACATTGAAAAGGGAGGGCAACTTTGCCGACACCCGCTACACCATAAGGTACTTTCAGACCGATGGAAAGGGACGGCTGAAGATGGACGACGGCACGGTGTTCAAGCCCAATGACCGCTATACGCTAACGAAAGAAGAGTTCAGGCTTTACTACACCTCTGCTTCCTCCGACCAGCAGACGATAGACGTGTATGTGGAGGACAATTTCGGACAGACGGAAAAACTTTCGTTTGAGTTCAACAGTCAAAGGGACGAGGAAAAGGAGAAACCGAATGAGGACAAGAAGTAAACTTGTCGTCTTATCGCTCTGCCTTGTTTACTTGTCCTGCTTCCACCTTTCTGCTCAGGAGATCGGAAAGACACTCTTCTCACTACCGCCGTTCGAGCGTGCCGTGGTCTGCATTAAGCACTTCGAGGGCTTACATTCTTGGAAGAATTATCCCTATGTAGGTTACGGACATCGGCTTCTGCCCGGAGAGCGGTTCACGGCAGCGATGACGGAACGGCGGGCGGATTCCCTGCTTCGAGCAGACCTGATGAAGCGTTTTGCTTCGTTCCAAAGGTTTGGTAAAGATGCGCTCCTGCTCACCGTTCTATCCTACAATGTAGGCGAGTATCGCCTCTTGGGAAATGGCAAGCGACCGAAGAGTATCCTTGTCCGAAAATTGGAGTTGGGAGATAGGGATATTTACCGTGAATATGTCTCGTTCTGCCGATACAAGGGTAAAGTCCTCAGAGGTCTTATCAAACGGCGAAAGGTGGAATTTACCCTGTTTTATGTACCCTGATTTCACAAAGTATGCCCCTTGCAAGTTTTATCGGCTTGCAAGGGGGCGTTTTCTGTCTGTTTTATTCGTCTTTCTCGCTATGAATGAGTAACTTTGCAAGAAATTAAATGTAAGTAAAAAATGAACAGAGGATCGGAATGGCGTATTTGGGACTTGCATGTTCATACTCCCTTTTCTTTAGAGCATAATTATAAGTGTTCTCCTGATAAAGATATCTGGGAGAAGTATATAGATGCTTTAGAGCATCTTCCAGATGATATAAAAGTTCTTGGCATCAATGACTATCTTTTTATTGATGGTTATCGTAAAATTCTCGATTATAAAGAACAAGGTAGACTTCAAAATATAGATTTGATCCTACCAGTTGTCGAGTTTAGATTATCCAAGTTCTGTGGGAATGAGAAGTTTAAAAGAATAAACTACCATATCATCTTTTCTAACGAACTAACTCCTGAACAAATTCAGCAACAATTTCTAAATGCTCTTACAGCACATTATACGTTAAGTCCTGACTGTACTCAACAGTGGGGAGGAGTTATTTCAATGGATAGTATAAAAGATTTAGGAGAACGGATTATTAATTCTGTACCAGAAGATAAACGCAAACACTATGGAAATCCATTAAGAGAAGGATTCAATAATCTCAATCTTGAGACTTCTGTCATCAAAAATGCTTTATCAAATGCCAATCCGATATTTGATGGCAAATTCATTACGGCTATTGGCAAAACAGAATGGGAAGATTTCAAATGGAACGATAATTCTATAGCAGAAAAAAAGAGCATCATTAATGATGTTGATATAGTTTTTACCGCAGCCGAGAATATTGACGCATACAATAAGTCAAAAGAAAAACTACATGAACAAGGTGTAAATGATTTGCTGTTAGATTGTAGTGATGCGCATTCTTTTGCAGACCAGATTGAGCTAAAAGATAGATTGGGAAATTGTAAAACTTGGATTAAAGCTGATACAACATTTGAAGGGTTAAAACAAATTCTATTTGAACCTGAAGATAGGGTGAAAATTCAAACAACAAAGCCTGACGAGAAAAATATTTACCAAGTAATCGATAGTATAGCATTAGATGAAGATGATTTTTGGCATGGAAAAATCTTTCTTAATCCGAATTTAAATACTATTGTCGGAGGACGTTCGACAGGTAAGTCTTCCTTGCTTAAAGCAATTGCTGCTAAGCATGGAAATAAAGAAGTTGAAGAAGATGATTTTATTAGGCAGCATCTTGATGGAGTATCTATTCGATGGCAGGATGGAAATGATCAACTTGGTCGTGAAATAGAATATTTTCGACAAAGTTATATGCATGATATTGCTTTTGATTCAGAAAAGACAAATAGGATAGTTGATAGCATTATAAAAGACAAAGATGAGGCGGGGTTATTGAAAGCTTACAATGAGCAACTTACTGAAATTTCAAAAGAAATATCAGAGGGTGTTTTTTCTATCTTCCAAATGCAAAAAGATATAGTTTCTATTGCAAAGTCTTTGTCTGAAAAAGGGAATAAAGACGGAGTAACTCAACAGTTAAATTTGCTAAAGTCGAAAGCCGCTGAGTTGCAAAAGGGAAGTGAATTAACGCAAGAAGAAAGAATGTCCTTTGATGCATACTTACGTCAAATTCAGGAAAAGAAAAAACAAATAGCAGAAATAGACAATGATTTAGGATTACTGGATAAAATGAAGAATGTCACTCCTTTTGATCCTACCTTCAAGGACAAGTGGCAATTTAATCAATTATCATTTCCTTTGAATCAGTATGATATTGACCGACTGTACAATGATTTGAAGGTAAAGACTGAAATTGAATGGGGTAACATTGTTCAACATTTCATAGAAAAGACCTCAAAAGTAAAAGAGCAAATAAGCACAGATATTCAAACTATAATCGCTTATGATGTCTATAAGAAAGGAATACATGCTTTTGAAGGCAATAAGGAATTGAAGGATATTAATAGTAAAATACAAGAAGAAGAGAAAACCCTTGAAACTATTATTGGGTTGCAGAGTAGGCTTGAACATATAAGAAAGCTGCGTAATTCTCTTATTCAGAAAATTATTGATGCTCACTGTTCTTATAAAATTATGGCAAGAGAAATATGTAATACATTAGAAATCACATATGATGGACTTGATATTTGCGTGGGTCTTACATTTCACAAGAAAGAGTTACAGGAATTCTTGGAAAGTAGGCTTAACCAACGTGGGACTGAACGTCAAGAATACTTGAAAATGTTACTAAACAGATATGATGACGATAACAAATCTTACAGCTTGGACTTTCTCAAAAATCTTCTTTCAGAGAATATCTTACTAAAGAACGGATACGAGGCTTTAAATGTTGCGATTGAATTTCTTACTCGTAATTGGTATAGTCTTGATTATAGTTTAACCTATCAGGGAGATGCATTTGTAAACATGTCGGAAGGAAAACAGGCTTTTGTTATTCTAAAATTACTCTTAGATTTTAGTGATAAGAAATGTCCAATACTCATTGACCAACCAGAAGATAGTCTCGACAACCGTGCAATTTATCATGAGTTGGTTGCATACATCAAACGAAAAAAGAAAGAACGACAGATAATATTGGTAACGCACAATTCCAATGTTGTGGTAAGTGCAGACGCAGAAAATGTAATTGTAGCCAATCAAGAAGGTGCAGATACGCCAAACTTAGGAGGCATGAAATTTCAATATATTAACGGGGCTTTGGAAGATACCAAACAAAGAGACGAAAACTCTGAGTATATCTTATCCTCACAAGGTATCCGTGAACATATATGTGATATTTTGGAAGGAGGACGTATTGCTTTTGAAAAGCGTGAACAGAAATACGGTTTTAGAAGATAGAACCATATTTGGTTGGGCTTTTTGTTACTTTTGAGCCGTCTCAACTCACTGTCAAAAGTAACGAGGTGCTTTTCATCGGGTTTCTTTGCTACTTTCTTTGTCCGCTCGAAGCTCACGAAAGAAAGTAGCGGTCGGCAAATCTGCCGACCGCTTTACTTTGTTTGTTCTTCTTGAACGGTTATCCGTCCCGTCCTTACTTCGGGGTGCGTAGAGAAAGCCCAATTGATTTCTTCATCGGGAAGAGTGCTGTGAACGTTTCTACCCATCACCATTCCACAATCCTGAATGACCTTTTGTCGTGCTTCTTCTCTGCTCTCGGCAACCACCTCAAAAACTCCCTCGAAGATGTATTGTGTCCGTACTCTGTAAACTCTCTTTTTCATATTCTCAAAATTCAACCTTTAATAATCTGTGTTCCATTGGTTCTCCATTGGATAACCTGCGGTGGGTAAGCCAAAAATGATGTGTGCCGTAACCATAGGCAAAGAACTTGTCGAGTTCCGTTTCTTCGACTATCCTCTTGACGGCTGCCCTCAGTTCCTCCTCATTGGCGGATAAGGTAATGGCATTGATTACCCTTACAAGGATATGGGGTATCTCGTCCGCCCAGTTGCATACGATGCTTTCTATTTCTGCTTTCATATCTGTGATGTTTTGGTGATTGGTGATTGTTGCTTATGCTGTCGCTCTCATTCTCTGCCTAATCAATTTGCGATTGGCATTGACAAGGCTCACTATTTGGTCGTGATATTCCGTATTCTTGTTGCACACGCCACGACTTTGCACCACTTTGAGCGTGTCCAAATTAACCTCAATCGTTTCTATCCGTCTACCCTCAATGGTCGCCGAAAGGATAAGCGAGTTCTCTTTGAGATAGTAGGTATTGTCGAATACGCAATGGTGCATTGCCACACCCTCATCCAAATGTTCCTGCACGCTCTCCAAAACGTGGACTTGGATTGTGCCATCCGTGAATGAGATACCGAAGAACTTTGATTTGAGTTCGTGGAAACGCTTTTCATCCTCCATTGCCTTTTTGCGTTTCTTCTCCTTTTCTTCCTTTTCCCTTTGTCTGCGGAGTTCGTTTTGTCTTAGGTCGTGTTCCGTATGCAGGTCGGTGGGGCAAACATACTTGGGGCTGTGTATGTCCTTGCCCAATCTGCGGAGCATATCCACATAGTCGCACCATATTGAAATGTCCTCTATGTCGTAGCCGTTGCGAGTGGCAACCTTATAGGACTGCCAACAAACGTCAAATGTCCGTGAATTATCAAGAAAGTATTTCAAATGTTCGGTTCTACCTGCTTTCAGCAAGGTTTCCGCTCGACTGTCGGACAATAGGGCAGGTATGAGAACGGTTGGTGCGATGTCGTGAAAATCGTCCCTAAAACCATTTCTACGAAGTGTCTCTGCAACCTTGAACTTGGGATATATCAGTGAATACGATATATGGCGGTAGGCTTCGTTATCGTTTCTCACTGCCATAGGCGAGCAATAGGAAAAGGTGTCGATGTATCTACCCAGTACTCTTTGAACGGCAACAATCGTCTTTCGTCCTTGTGCGTTCCACCAATACTGACCGATTTCAATAGTGTATGATGATGCCTTGCAACCTTTCTCCATTTCCACAGAAAGAAGAAACATTCTTAATACTTGGTACTCTTTACAAGTGGTAAGTATCGTAAAGTATTGCTTCTGTCTTATCTTACGTTCAAAAGTCGTTCGGACTTGCAACTTTGCTCTACAATGAGGGCAAGTGCATGTATATGCCGGCTTTTCCATTGTCCAACTATGTCCACAATCCATACAAGTGGTACGACCTTTGGGTAATCGATAGGCGAAATGGTCTATACACTCACGGAATGCCCATTTACTCTGTGTCTTGGTTATCGGTCGTAAGTTCTTGCCCTCTGCAAGTACTGCTTTCTCAAACTTGTTTCTCGGTTTCATAATCTTTCCTCCTCAATTAGTTGTTTCGAAATACATAGCCATCCTTATACCAAAAGTCCGTACAAAAAAGGTCATCGGCATATTTGGAGAAGTCAAAATATATCAGCGCAAAATCGGGTAAGTCGTTCTCCATTTTCGCAAGCTCCTCCGCAAAATCTTCCCTGCTTGCATAACTGCCTATGTAGGCGGATTGGAAAGCCTTTACAAGGCTGTATGCGTCTTGGGTGAATTGGGCGTTGTTACCGTCCGCCCATACCCAAAAGGTTTCTTGCTCCTTGTCGCTCAGTCTGTCCAACTCGTCCCGAAGTTCAAAGAAGTTTTCCTCCAAATGCCCTTCATCTATCAGACCATCGGGGATTTCCTCCCACGCTTGGAACATCAATTCGGGTTCTTCCTCGTCCTCGTGTATCTCGGCACAATGTTCGATAAAGTCGTCTAAATCGTAGAAGTCCGAAAGTTCCACCCACTCGCCCTGCAATGAGCCGTTGTTGTACTTAGCATAAGTGCCTACATAGATGCGTGCTTCGTTCAATTCCTTTGTTTCCATTTCCTTTTGTTGTTTAGAGGGTTAAAACTCGAATAGTGAGGGTTGTGCTATCTGCTGTTCCACTTGTTTCTCCGCTTTTGGTTTCTTGGCGGTCAGTTTGCGGTATTCCTCCGCTTGGTATCGCTCGATAGCCTTTTTCCGTGCTTCTGCTTTTTCCTCCTCCGTAAGTTCGATAGTATGGTTTACCACGACTTGGCAGTTGATGGACTTGCCCACCTCGATGTTATCCTCATCGTAATAGTGAACGGCAAGGGAATATACCTCTTCATCAGACAGACCTGCACAACCCATTCTTTGGACTTCCGTCAAGATGTAGGTAATGCACTCGTCTATGTTCTTGTTCTCTTTGCGGAAATTCTCCGCAAAGAGTTCATCGTATGATGCTCTCGTTTCCAAATAGTTTTGGATAACGTCCTTGAAATGTTCTGTTCCTTTCATTGTCTTATATAGTTAGATGGTTTCTAAAATGATTTCTTGGATATGAATAGGTTCAACTTCTGAAAAGAGATAGAGTATAAATTCCTTTCTGTCCTTCCGATAGAGTTCCTTGTATAGTTCCCCAAAGGTGGATATGTTTCCGTTGAGGTAAACCGATACCATATACTCGAAGATGTTGTCCACTTCGTAGTATCTGCATTGCTGTGCGATTGTCTTGCTTCTTCTTTTCATATATCTGTCTGTTTAAGAAATGAGTATCCAAAGTATTGTCCCGATGATGAGGGCATAAGCCAAAATGTATGCGGCGATTGCCAAAGCAATGGTAAGGAGTAGCCGAATGAGGAGTTTTCCCACACATATCCATGCCAGCCAAAGCCAGACGCTTCCGCCACAAAGGAGAGAGCCTGCGAGTGCAAGTACCACCCAAATTGATATTTTGTATCTCAGTTTCATCTTGTCTGATTTTTTTGATTTTATGCGGATTTTAGAGGTGAGGGAGTTGAGTTTCCATTTTCTTTTTCCCTGCTTCTCGCATATCCGACATTTTTTTTATGCGTCTTTCCGTCGGGTCGGTCGTTTTCGTTTCAGTGGCGTAAAAAGGTAGGGCTTAGGACAAACAAGGTTTTATGGCGAGAATACTACCTGCAATGAAATGGAAGTGTGGAGATTGTCGTCTAAACGGCTTGCCGCCCCGACCTTTTTTGTCCGTGGAAGCCCGGAACTACCTTTGCCGCTGACAACGAACAACCGATCCCGACATAATACACGGGCATAAGTGGAGGATGTGCAGACGGAGAAGCGGGGCGAAAACAAAAAACGCAGTTTTCGAGACTGCATCTTATCATAAAAACGGAATACACGGAAAACAAAAAGCCGCCCCAACGGACGGCTCTATGAAAATAATTTGGAGAAAATTCTTTTTTCTCACGATATACCTTTATCTTTGCAATAGGTTATTCGAGTTATGCAAAGCGTTGTATATCACTGTTGAAGATAGGTCGCTAAATCATTACCTACTGCATTTTTGACTTATGCCTACCGTGATCGTCGTAAGTTGAAGATAGGTCGCTAAATCATTACCTACTGCATTTCATAACTCATAAGGCTGTTCATAGCCAATTACTTAGACCTAAATGATAGATTTTTTTATAAAAGATATATATGTTTTCTTCAGAAAAGTATAATCATTCTGAAAAGAAGGTATAATGTATTTCCATATTTGAATGGTATCAAAATAGTAATTCGACAGGATACGAAGTGGAAAACAGCATTGCTTCGCTGCCGGAAATATTCTATAGAAAAAATAAGATTGTATGATTTAATTTGTACTTTTGCAATAGATTAAAATCAATGGACATCTTGTTTAGAACACGAGACAAGATGTGCTGAAACCAAAAAGTCCTATACGAAAATGATGGAAATACGTTCTTTAACAAGCATCGGGAGTGCTGAAGGCAAAGGTTTTGAACTTACTCATGTTACTGCCATGCTTCCTGTTGCCGATTATGTTGCAGGATTTCGTAACATAGAGAAGTTTCTTGGATTATGTAAACAATGTCCTAAGTTCGGACAGTCATGGACTTGTCCTCCCTGCGAATTCGATGTCAAGGCTTTTGTCGACAACTTTAAATATGCACATATACTTGGTTCGAAAATGACCTTCGACGATGTTATACTTGCTTCGACGGTAACTCCGGAGGCTGTAAACACTGTGTGTAGAGACGCAATGCGTTATGGCTTGACAAAAGCATCGGCATACCTACGCCGTTACGAACATAAATATCCAGGCAGTATCTGCTTTCTCGGCTCGCAATGCCTGCTTTGTGGCAACAAACCTTGTGCGCGTTCAAACAGCGAACCCTGTAGACACCCGGACGATGTGCGAGTTTCGTTAGAGGCTGTGGGGTTCGACTTAGGGAAGACAACGCAAGATTTATTAGGTATTGAACTGAAATGGGGCAAGCATGGACGCTTACCCCAATATATAACGCTTGTTACTGCATTGTTGACTAACGATGCTACATTGCGTTTAGAATAAAGCCGGAAGGCTATGTCGCAGTTTTTGCTTAATGTAGTTATATCTTTCTTACAGTAACATGAATGCAATGCTGGCTGCGCTCGAATATAGCCCAGCATTCGCCTTTTTCCCGTAAATCGGAAATAACTTTTCCTAAAATATTGCACATCGTTTCGTTGCTTACTGCCTTGCCACTCTTGCCAGTACGATTGAAACGGGTGTAACTTATATCGAAAGTTGTTCCATACAGATGTGCAGAACTGTCGTCCGTATTATTTTTTGCCTGTCGAGTTCTTTCTATATCTCTGCGTGTCTTGAACATCGAAGTTACAACTATGCGATGTTCACGATAGTCGCCTTTGTCTAATTCGGCTTGAAATCTTTTACCAATCTCTTTTAGAACACTCTTTGCGCCCTTTGTCAGATAAGGTGAAGAGTCTGTCAGCCTATCTATCAGATAATATCCATTAGATTCTACAAGTTTCAGACGCCTGTGGTTGTCTTCTAACTTCGCACGTGAATCAATAGGAGTTACCCCATATTTCTTTGCTGCGTAAAGTTGCTCGCCATGAATGTCCTTAAATTGATAAGCACTTTGCATAGCAACATTATCGTCTCGGAAAGTTTCTCCCTCACTACTACTTTTACTACTTGCACATGCTGCAGTAAATGTTATTACAGTTGCAAAAACACTTGTATGCAGTGCGTTTCGCAAACTTTTCCTGGTGTTGTTTCTTACAGTTATTTGCATAATTATTTTAGTTGAATGATTATATCTGCTATATCTTTCGGCTCATTAAAAGACATTCCCATTTTCAATTCATCGTCAGAAAGTTCATTCAATAGGTCCCTTGCTGCCAATTCACTAATTAAAGGGTCGCCATTATCGGTCTTCCGAGCCAGAAGGTCGTCTAAAATCAGTTGTCTATATTCTTGCACGTCCATATCTAAACATTTTATTACTGATAGAAATCGCTGCAAAGATAATATATTTTTCAGTCAACAGTATTTTATTTTGTATCTTTGCACTATTAATAATGTATTTTCACATAATGCAAAAAATACAAACATACAAATCGCCTTTAGGCGAATTAACACTTGTTAGCAACGGAATGGCATTAACGGGCATATGGTTTGAAAGTCAAAAGCCACTACTACAAATCCTACAATCGCCATACGAGGAATGCAATCTCCCTGTTTTCGATGATACAAAACGATGGTTAGACATCTACTTTGAAGGAAAAGAACCAGATTTTACCCCAAAGCTATGCCCCGAGGGATCAGAATTCCGCCAACAAGTGTGGCAAGAACTACTAAACATTCCATACGGCAAAACTACAACCTACGGCACATTATCAAAACAAATAGCCATTCAACTAAACAAACAAAAAATGTCGGCACAAGCTATAGGCGGAGCTGTGGGACACAATCCAATATCTATCATTATTCCGTGTCACCGTGTTGTGGGAGCGAATGGAACAATGACAGGCTATGCCGGCGGCATTTGGCGAAAAGAATATTTGTTGAAATTAGAAACTTATTAGTCGTACCCTAAAAAGACCACTCCACCAAGAAGTTATCCCAATCTAACTTTGGTAGTGCTTGGTCTCATGAAACTTAAAACATAGAAAAAGCAGCCAATTATTTGGCAGATAAGAAAATAAGCCGTAATTTTGCACACTAAAATGGCATAATGCCATTTGGTGAATGTTTAACATAATTAATAATAAAACAAACAAGCATGATTATTGTACCAGTTAAAGATGGCGAGAACATCGAAAGAGCACTTAAGAAATTTAAGAGAAAGTTTGAAAAGACAGGTGTTGTAAAAGAACTTCGTTCTCGTCAACAATTTGACAAACCTTCTGTTAAAAAACGCTTGAAGATGGAACGTGCTATCTATGTACAGCGTCTTCGTAATGCAGAAGAGTAAAATTATTCTGCGAAAATTTGGTAGTTAAAATAATATTCAGTAACTTCGTTGCCAAGAGATAAGTATTGCAACGATGTTGAATATAGAAAACTTTTTGAAGTTCTTGCAGTTGGAGCGGAATTATTCGCAGAAAACAGTAGATGATTATAAAGCTGATTTAGAACAGTTTGAATTATTCTTCGGAAAGTTAAAAGCAGATTTGTCTTGGGAAGATGTTGATGGAGACATTATTCGGGACTGGATAGAACAAATGATGGATAAGGGAAATGCTCCCTCTTCTGTAAATAGAAGATTAAGCGCCCTACGTTCATATTATCGATATGCATTAAAAAGAGGATTTATTGAAGCTGATCCTACTTATAACATTCGGGGACCTAAAAATAAAAAAGTTCTTCCGCAATTTCTGAAAGAAACAGAGATGGATAAACTGATAGACCCTAAAATGTGGACAGATAAATATAAAGATGTTCTCGCGCGTGCTATAATAATAATGTTCTATTCTACTGGTGTCAGAGTTTCTGAACTTGTGGGCTTAAATGTGGAAGATGTAAATTTCATAACCCATGAATTAAAAGTAACGGGAAAGCGAAATAAACAACGGATAATTCCGTTTGGTGAAGAACTCGAAGAAACGTTGATGACATATTTGCAAAGTCGTAATCCAAAAACGGAAGGGCAAAATGCCTTATTCGTAAATGGAAAAGGTGAACGAGTAACTACAAGCCAGGTAAGAACGATGGTGAAAGTGAACATTGCAAAGGTCTCAACATTAAAGAAAAAATCGCCACATGTTCTTCGGCACACATTTGCAACGGCAATGCTAAATCATAAAGCAGAATTGGGAAGTGTGAAGAAATTACTCGGACATGAAAGTATTGCAACGACAGAAATATACACACACGTAACTTTCGAACAGCTGAAAGAAACATATAACGAAGCTCACCCACGGGCTAACCTTAAATAAAAAAAGGAGGTAATTATGGACGTTAAAATTCAATCAATTCATTTTGAGACTACCGAAAAATTAGATGCTTTCATTAACAAGAAAGTTGAGAAGTTATCGAAAACTTATGAAGATATTCAGAAAGTAGAGGTGCAATTGAAAGTCGAGAAACCCGCTGTATCTATGAATAAGACGACAAGTTTTACGGTCTTAATACCTGGAAATAAGTTGTTTGCAGAGAAAACCTGCAATACCTTCGAAGAAGGAGTCGACTTGTGCTTAGATGCAATGAAGGTTCAACTCACGAAAGTAAAGGAAAAACAAAGAAAGTAAGAAAAAAAACTCCAATTCTTTTGGAAGAAAAAAAATAAAGCCGTATCTTTGCAGCCGTTTTACGAGTAATTGTAAATATAAATAGTCAAATGGCTGCATTTCGCCTCTTTAGCTCAGTTGGCCAGAGCACGTGATTTGTAATCTCGGGGTCGTTGGTTCGAATCCGACAAGAGGCTCTGATTTCGGAAAAGCTTGGGTAGTTTCCAGAGTGGCCAAATGGGGCAGACTGTAAATCTGCTGCTTCTAGCTTCGGTGGTTCGAATCCATCACTACCCACATAAGTAAAGAGTACTTATCCGTTTTTAATATACTTTCAAATGTTGATTGAAAAGACGGTAAATGCGGAAATAGCTCAGTTGATAGAGCACTAGCCTTCCAAGCTGGGGGTCGCGGGTTTGAGCCCCGTTTTCCGCTCACTCTTGCTGTAATAGCTCAGTGGTAGAGCACTTCCTTGGTAAGGAAGAGGTCCTGAGTTCAACTCTCAGTTACAGCTCTACTTTTCTGTCTATTACAGATAAGAAAGAAAAACAAAGATTATTCATTTATAAATTAAACAATAAGCTATGGCTAAAGAGACATTTCAACGTACCAAGCCGCACGTAAATATTGGTACAATTGGTCACGTAGACCACGGTAAGACTACATTGACAGCTGCCATCTCTAAGGTTCTTCACGATAAGGGCTTCGGTAGTGAAGATGTTAAGTCTTTTGATCAGATTGATAATGCACCAGAAGAAAAAGAACGCGGTATTACTATCAACTCTGCTCACATTGAATACGAAACTGCTAAGCGTCACTATGCACACGTAGACTGCCCTGGACACGCCGATTATGTGAAAAACATGGTAACTGGTGCTGCTCAGATGGACGGTGCAATTTTGGTTGTGGCTGCAACTGATGGTCCTATGCCTCAAACTCGTGAACACGTATTGCTCGCTCGTCAGGTAAACGTTCCTCGTTTGGTTGTTTTCTTGAACAAGTGCGATATGGTTGAAGACGAAGAGATGCTTGAACTCGTTGAAATGGAAGTTCGTGAAATTCTCGAGCAATATGACTTTGAAGAAGATACTCCAATCATTCGTGGTTCTGCTCTTGGTGCATTGAATGGTGTTGATAAATGGGTTGAACAAGTAATGAAGTTAATGGATACTGTAGATGAGTGGATTCAAGAACCTCCACGCGCTACTGACAAACCATTCTTGATGCCTATTGAAGACGTATTCTCTATTACTGGTCGTGGTACAGTTGCTACTGGTCGTATAGAAACAGGTGTAATCCATGTTGGTGATGAAGTAGAATTGCTCGGTCTTGGTGAGGATAAAAAATCTACTGTAACTGGTGTGGAAATGTTCCGTAAACTACTTGATGAAGGACGTGCTGGTGATAACGTTGGTTTGCTTCTTCGTGGAATCGATAAGGCAGAAATCAAACGCGGTATGGTTCTTTGCCACCCAGGTCAGATTAAACCTTACAAGAAGTTTAAGGCGTCTGTATATATCTTAAAGAAAGAAGAAGGTGGTCGTCATACTCCATTCGGAAATAAGTATCGTCCCCAGTTCTATCTCCGTACTATGGACTGTACAGGTGAAATAACATTGCCAGAAGGCGTTGAAATGGTAATGCCTGGTGATAATGTTGAAATTACTGTAGAACTAATCTATGCCGTAGCTTTAAATACGGGTTTGCGTTTTGCTATCCGTGAAGGTGGTCGCACAGTAGGTTCTGGTCAGATTACAGAGGTTTACGAAGATTAATTCATGTACTCTATATAAATAGATTCCCAGTATTGGGAATCTATATACGGGTTTAGCTCAGTTGGTAGAGCACTGGTCTCCAAAACCAGGTGTCGAGGGTTCGAGTCCTTCAACCCGTGCTTAAAGAAAATAATATGCTTAAAAGAATATTTTTTAAATTCTTAGAATACAGCAAGGATTGTTATAATGAACTTGCGCATAAAACGACATGGCCAACACGTGCCGAGCTAACACATAGTGCAATGGTAGTATTATCTGCTTCCCTATTCATTGCTCTCGTTGTGTTCGTTTTTGATTTTATATCACAGCATGTGATGGGATTTGTTTATCCGAGCTAAAGTATTAGGGAATGGCTGATACAGAAAAGAAATGGTATGTACTTCGTGCAATCAGTGGTAAAGAGGCGAAGGTAAAAGAATATATCGAAGCTGAATTACGACAGAATGAGAAGTTAGCGGAGCGTGTTTTTGGTATTCTATTGCCAACAGAGAGTTATGCTTCTTTGCGTAATGGAAAACGTGTTATTACTGAGAAATTAAGTCTTCCAGGTTATATACTTGTACAGGCTGATATGAACTCAGAAGTTGCATCGTTACTTCGTTTTGTACCAAATGTATTAGGATTTCTTGGCGGAACTGCAGAACCGACCCCTATTCGGCAGGCAGAGATGAACCGCTTACTTGGCAGAACAGAGGAATCAATGCTTGAGGAAGTACAAGATATTCCTTATGCAGTTGGAGAATCTGTAAAAGTAACTGACGGACCATTCAGTGGTTTCCATGGTATCATTGAAGAAGTGAATACGGAGAAACATAAATTGAAGGTGATGGTTATGATTTTCGGACGACAAAATCCTTTAGAACTAAGTTTTATGCAAGTATCAAAGGAGGACTAAGTTTAATGATTTTTCCTCTTATTATAAATCAATTTAAATTGACAGAAAATGGCTAAAGAAGTTGCTGGATTAATCAAATTACAGATTAAAGGTGGCGCTGCAAATCCTTCTCCTCCTGTAGGACCTGCCTTGGGTTCTAAAGGCATCAATATAATGGGGTTTTGTAAGGAGTTCAACGCCCGAACCCAGGATAAGGCTGGGAAAATTCTTCCAGTTGTTATCACATACTATAACGATAAGTCTTTTAGCTTTGTTATTAAGACTCCTCCTGCAGCAATTCAGTTGCTTGAGGCTGCCAAGGCAAAGAGCGGTTCAGGTGAGCCCAATCGTAAGAAGGTTGCTTCTGTAACTTGGGATCAAATTAGGACTATAGCAGAAGATAAAATGCCTGATCTTAATTGTTTTACGGTAGAGAGTGCTATGAGGCTTATTGCTGGAACGGCACGTAGTATGGGAATAACAGTAAAAGGGGACTTCCCTAATAAATAATATTAAACTTCAGAAGTAAAAATGAGTAAACTGACAAAAAATCAGAAATCAGTAGCTGAGAAGGTTGAATTAGGGAAGGCATACACTTTAACAGAAGCATCTAAACTTGTTAAGGAAATTACAACAACGAAATTTGATGCATCTGTAGATGTTGATATTCGTTTAGGTGTAGATCCACGAAAAGCAAATCAGATGGTTCGTGGTGTAGTTACATTACCTAATGGAACTGGTAAACAGACAAGAGTATTATGTTTATGTACTCCTGATCAAGAAGCTGCTGCAAAAGAGGCTGGTGCTGATTATGTCGGTCTTGATGAATATATTCAAAAAATAAATTCAGGTTGGACTGATGTAGATGTAATTATTACGATGCCTTCTTGTATGGGTAAAGTAGGTCCTCTGGGACGAGTTCTTGGTCCTCGTGGTTTAATGCCTAACCCTAAGAGTGGTACTGTTACGATGGACGTTGCTAAAGCTGTAAAAGAAGTGAAATCTGGAAAGATAGACTTTAAGGTTGATAAGGCAGGAATCATTCATACATCAATTGGTAAAATTAGTATGACAGCTGAACAAATTCTTGGAAATGCAAAAGAATTTATATCAACTGTTGTGAAATTGAAACCTGCAGCAGCAAAAGGTACATATATTAAGAGTATCTTTATTTCAAGTACAATGAGTAAAGGTATCAAGATTGATCCCAAATCAGCTGAATAACTCTAAAAAGTTTGAAAGATGAAAAAAGAAGTTAAAGATACTATTATAACCGAGCTTGGGGAAAAATTGAAAGAGTATCCACATTTTTATCTTGTAGATGTTACTGGATTAAATGCGTCAGCTACAAGCTCTCTTCGTCGTAAATGCTTTAAGAGTGAAATTAAGATGATTGTTGTTAAAAACAATCTTTTACATAAAGCTTTCGAAGCATCTGAACTAGATTATGAACCTCTTTATGGAGTTTTAAAAGGGAATACGGCTATAATGTTCTCACATGTAGCTAATATTCCTGCAAAACTTTTAAAAGAGTATAAGAAGGAAGGCATACCAGCTTTAAAAGCCGCTTATGCAGAAGAGTCTATGTTCATTGGTGCTGACAAGCTTGAAGAACTTGTAGCTCTCAAAAGTAAGGATGAACTTATTGCTGATGTTGTGGCTTTGCTGCAATCTCCCGCAAAGAATGTTGTTTCTGCTCTTCAATCCGGAGCAAGTACAATTCATGGTGTGCTTAAGACTTTAGGCGAACGTTCTGAGTAAATTATAAAGTCAATAATAAAAATAAGTAGAATAAATTAAAATATTAGAATAAAATGGCAGATATTAAAGCTATTGCAGAAGAATTAGTAAATCTTACTGTTAAGGAAGTAAATGAGTTAGCAACTGTCCTCAAGGACGAGTATGGAATTGAGCCTGCTGCTGCAGCCGTAGCAGTTGCTGGTCCTGCTGCTGGTGGTGCAGCTGCTGCAGCTGAAGAGAAAACAGAATTTGATGTTGTTCTTACTGAAGCTGGTGCAAACAAACTTAAGGTAGTTAAGGCGGTAAAAGAAGCTTGTGGGCTTGGTTTGAAAGATGCGAAGGACTTAGTTGATGGTGCTCCTTCTACTATCAAGGAAGGTGTGGCTAAGGCTGAAGCTGAAAACTTGAAGAAGTTGATTGAAGCTGAAGGTGCTAAGGTCGAATTGAAGTAACATTCTTCGGAAGAAAAATGCTTTTATAATTGCGTAAAAGCATAGTTTATAGAAATATGGTTAGAATTTACCAAGTAGGTGAATTCTAACCATTTTATGTCTTTAATTATTAATTGATTGTTTGTGATATTATATCACAGGCATAATAATATAAATATGACAGCAGAGAATAGACCCAGAATAAACTTTGCCAGTGTGCAGAATCCGTATCCATTCCCAGATTTTTTGGATTTACAATTAAAATCTTTCAAGGATTTTTTGCAACTTGATACACCTCCTGAAGATCGCAAAGAGGATGGCTTATATAAAGTTTTCGTTGAAAATTTCCCCATTACTGATACACGTAATAATTTTGTTCTCGAGTTTTTAGATTATTATATTGATCCCCCACGTTATTCTATTTCAGAATGTTTAGAACGAGGATTGACTTATAGTGTACCTTTGAAAGCTAAAATGAAGCTTTATTGTACCGATCCAGAACATGAAGATTTTGGGACTTTCATCCAAGATGTCTTTCTTGGTACAATTCCCTATATGACCGATAATGGAACTTTTATAATTAATGGTGCAGAACGTGTTGTTGTTTCTCAATTGCATCGTTCTCCTGGAGTTTTCTTTGGACAAGGTGTACATGCAAATGGAACAGTACTTTATAGTGCTCGTATAATTCCTTTCAAAGGTTCATGGATTGAATTTGCTACTGATATAAATAATGTAATGTATGCTTATATCGACCGTAAAAAGAAGTTGCCTGTGACAACAATGCTTCGGGCAATTGGTTTTGAGTCAGATAAGGATATATTACAGATTTTCGATCTTTGTGAGGAGATAAAGGTAAATAAGAAAAATCTGAAGTCTGCATTAGGACGGAAATTGGCAGGTAATGTAATGAAGAGCTGGAACGAAGATTTCGTTGACGAAGATACTGGTGAAGTTGTATCTATTGAACGTAACGAAGTCGTTGTTGAGCGTGAAACAGAAATTACCGAGGAGAATGTCGATACTATCCTTGAAAGTGGAGTTTCTTCTATTCTTTTGCACAAAGATGAAAGTGTTGCCAATAAGTTTTCAATTATCTTTAACACATTAGCAAAAGATCCCAGTCATTCAGAGATAGAAGCTGTAAATTATATTTATAGACAGTTACGAAATGCTGATGCTGCAGATGATGCAAGTGCAAGGGAAGTTTTCCAGAATCTTTTCTTTTCTGATAAGCGTTACGATCTTGGCGAGGTTGGACGATATAGAATAAACAGAAAGTTGGGACTTGATACAGATATGGATGTTCGAGTTCTGACAAAAGACGATATTATCGCGATTATAAAATATTTGATAAACCTTGTGAATTCAAATGCCACTGTTGATGATATCGACCATCTATCTAACCGTCGTGTTCGTACTGTTGGTGAGCAATTGGCAAATCAATTCTCTATAGGTTTAGCGCGAATGAGTCGTACTATTCGCGAGCGAATGAATGTCCGCGATAATGAAGTGTTCCAACCCACAGATTTGATTAATGCGAAGACCATCTCAAGTGTCATTAACTCATTCTTTGGTACAAATCCATTGAGCCAGTTTATGGATCAAACCAATCCACTGGCAGAGGTAACACACAAACGTCGTCTTTCTGCCTTAGGTCCTGGTGGTCTTTCCCGCGAACGTGCAGGTTTCGAAGTCCGTGATGTTCATTATACACACTATGGTCGCTTATGTCCTATTGAATCTCCTGAAGGTCCAAACATTGGTCTGATATCTTCATTATGCCTTTATGCGAAGATTAATGATCTGGGTTTCATTGTTACTCCCTATAGAAAGGTTACTGATTCGAAAGTAGATTTGAACAACGACCATGTTGTTTATATGACTGCAGAGGAAGAAGAAGACCTTCCCGTAGGACAGGGTAATGCGCCACTGAACCCAGATGGAACATTTATTCGTGATAATGTAAAGTGTCGCCAAGATGCAGATTATCCAGTTGTAGAACCAAGTCAGGTAGCTTTAATGGACGTTGCTCCACAGCAAATAGCCTCAGTATCTGCAGGCTTAATTCCATTCTTGGAGCACGATGATGGACACCGTGCATTGATGGGGTGTAATATGATGCGCCAAGCTGTTCCATTATTGCATAATGATGCTCCTATTGTAGGGACCGGTTTGGAAAAGCAAGTATGCGAAGATTCTCGTACAATGGTAACAGCCGAAGGAGATGGTGTTATAGATTATGTAGATGCGACTACCATTCGCATTCTTTATGATCGTACAGAAGACGAAGAGTTTGTAAGTTTCGAACCAGCTTTAAAAGAATATCGTATATCTAAGTTCCGTCGTACCAACCAAAACATGGTTGTAGACCTTCGTCCAATTTGTAATAAGGGGCAACGTGTTAAAAAAGGCGATATCCTTACTGAAGGTTACGCTACAGAAAATGGTGAGTTAGCACTTGGGCGAAATCTTTTAGTGGCTTATATGCCATGGAAAGGTTACAATTATGAAGATGCTGTTGTTATTTCAGAGCGAATGGTGCGCGAAGATGTTCTAACATCAGTGCATGTAGATGAATATTCCCTTGAGGTCCGTGAAACGAAGCGAGGAGTTGAAGAATTTACTTCCGATATCCCTAATGTAAGCGAAGAAGCAACAAAAGATTTAGATGAGAATGGTATTATTCGTATTGGTGCGCGTGTTGAACCAGGCGACATTATGATAGGTAAGATTTCTCCAAAAGGAGAGAGTGACCCTTCGCCTGAAGAAAAATTGTTGCGTGCTATTTTCGGTGATAAGGCTGGAGATGTGAAAGATTCTTCATTAAAGGCAAATCCATCTTTAAGCGGTGTTGTTATTGATAAGAGATTATTTGCTCGTGCACTCAAAACACGTGAGAGTAAACGACACGATAAAGCGACTTTAGCACGCCTTGACGAAGAGCAGGAAGCTAAAATTAACGATTTGAGGAGTTTGTTAGTTGATAAGCTTCTTGAATTAACCGAAGACAAAGTTTCGCAAGGAATTAAGGACTATTCGAATGCCGAGATTATAACCAAAGGCGCTAAATTTACTATGGCAGCTTTGAAAAATCTTGATTACGAAGGAATCCAATCGAATGGTTGGACAGATGACGAGCATACCAATTCCTTAATTAGGCAACTTATCATGAACTTCATTCGCAAGTATAAGCAAATGGATGCAGAACTTAAGCGTAAGAAGTTCTCTATTACGATAGGTGACGAGCTTCCTTCTGGCGTTTTACAGATGGCAAAAGTTTATATTGCCAAGAAACGCAAGATACAGGTTGGTGATAAGCTTGCTGGACGTCATGGTAATAAAGGTATTGTGTCAAAAGTTGTGCGTGTAGAAGATATGCCTTTCCTTGAAGATGGTCGAGCTGTGGATTTAGTATTGAATCCTATGGGTGTACCTTCCCGTATGAATCTTGGTCAGATATTTGAAGCCATTCTTGGTGCTGCGGGTTATAAATTGGGTGTTAAGTTTTCTACGCCAATTTTCGATGGTGCTAAACTGGAAGACTTAAAGGAATGGACCGACAAGGCTGGTCTGCCTCCAATGTGTTCTACTTATATTTATGATGGTGAGACTGGCGAACGTTTCGATCAGCCTGCAACAGTTGGTATTACTTATTTCTTGAAGTTAGGACACATGGTTGAAGATAAAATGCACGCACGTAGCATTGGTCCATATTCTCTTATTACGCAGCAACCATTGGGCGGTAAGGCTCAGTTTGGTGGACAACGATTCGGAGAAATGGAAGTTTGGGCAATCGAGGCATTTGGCGCATCGCATGTTTTGCAAGAAATCCTAACAATCAAATCAGATGATGTTGTGGGACGTTCAAAGGCATACGAATCTATCGTCAAAGGCGAACCCATGCCCATGCCTGGTATTCCAGAATCGCTGAATGTGTTACTCCACGAACTTCGCGGTCTTGGATTAAGTATTAAACTTGATTAAATTGTACACCCAAAATTAAAGAAACATGGCTTTTAAGAAAGATAATAAAGTTAAGAGTAATTTTAACAAGATCACTATTGGATTAGCCTCTCCGGAAGAGATACTCGAAAATTCGTTTGGAGAAGTAACTAAACCAGAGACGATTAACTATCGTACTTATAAACCTGAACGCGATGGCTTATTCTGTGAGCGTATTTTTGGTCCTACAAAAGACTACGAATGTGCTTGTGGAAAGTATAAGCGTATTCGCTATAAAGGAATTGTCTGTGATCGTTGTGGTGTAGAAGTTACAGAAAAGAAAGTACGTCGTGAACGTGCAGGACACATCGAACTCGTTGTGCCTGTAGCACATATTTGGTATTTCCGTAGTCTTCCAAATAAAATTGGTTATTTGTTAGGGCTTCCGACCAAGAAGTTGGACAGTGTTATATATTATGAGAAATATATTGTTGTTCAGCCAGGTGTCGTAGAGAACATGAAGTATTCAGATACTGGCGAAGAAATAAACGGCTCTCATAAATTCGACCTCCTCTCTGAAGACGAATACTTGGATATCCTTGATAATCGTTTGCCAGAAGGTAACGAGCGATTGGACAACTCTGATCCGAAGAAGTTTATTGCAAAGATGGGTGCAGAGGCTATATACGATTTGTTAGCTAATATAGATCTTGATCGTCTGGCTGGTGAACTTAGAGACCGTGCCACTACTGATTCAAGCCAACAACGTAAGACGGAAGCCTTGAAGCGTTTACAGATAGTTGAGGCATTCCGTCAGTCTGAAGGTATAAATCGTCCAGAATGGATGATAATGAAAATTATACCTGTTACACCTCCAGAGCTTCGTCCATTAGTCCCACTTGACGGAGGACGCTTTGCAACTTCGGACTTGAATGACCTTTATCGTCGTGTAATCATTCGTAACAATCGTTTAAAGCGACTTATTGAGATAAAAGCTCCAGATGTTATTCTCCGTAACGAGAAACGTATGTTGCAAGAAGCTGTAGACTCATTGTTTGATAATAGTCGTAAATCTTCAGCTGTTAAGAGCGAAAGTAATCGCCCATTGAAGTCGCTGTCAGACTCTCTAAAAGGTAAGCAAGGCCGCTTCCGTCAGAACCTTCTCGGTAAGCGTGTAGACTATTCTGCGCGTTCCGTAATCGTTGTAGGTCCAGAATTGAAGATGGGCGAATGTGGTCTCCCAAAACTTATGGCAGCTGAACTTTACAAGCCATTCATTATCCGTAAGCTTATTGAGCGTGGTATTGTAAAGACTGTGAAGAGTGCCAAGAAGATAGTTGACCGTCGAGAGCCAGTTATTTGGGATATTCTAGAAAATGTAATGAAAGGACATCCTGTTCTTCTCAACCGTGCTCCAACACTTCACCGTCTTGGTATACAAGCTTTCCAGCCAAAGCTCATCGAGGGTAAAGCTATTCAGTTACACCCATTGGCTTGTACTGCGTTCAATGCTGATTTCGATGGCGACCAGATGGCTGTTCACCTCCCATTAAGCAATGAGGCTATTATTGAAGCACAAATATTGATGCTCCAGAGTCACAATATATTGAATCCTGCTAATGGTGCACCTATTACAGTACCTTCGCAAGATATGGTGTTAGGTCTCTATTATATCACCAAGATCCGTCCGGGAGCTAAAGGCGAGGGATTGTGCTTCTATGGAGACGAAGAGGCGATTATTGCTCATAATGAAGGACATTGTGACCTCCACGCACAAGTAAAGGTTATTGTTGATGACCTTGTCGATGGCAAACTTCAGAAACGTATGGTAGAAACATCTGTTGGGCGAGTGATCGTCAATCGGATTATTCCAACTGAAGTAGGATTCTTCAATGGCATTATATCCAAGAAGTCGTTGCGTGGTCTTATTGCCGATGTAATCAAGTCTGTTGGTATGGCACGTGCTTGCGCTTTCCTTGACGGTATTAAGAACCTTGGCTACCGTATGGCTTATACGGCTGGTCTTTCGTTCAACTTGGACGATATAATTGTGCCAAAAGAAAAAGTCGATATTGTTGACAAGGGACAAGCTGAAGTAGACCAGGTTAAAGCTAACTACGAAATGGGTTTCATTACTGATAAAGAGCGTTATAACCAGGTAATTGATGCGTGGACGCACGTTAACAACAATTTGAAAGCGAGCGTAATGAAACACATGACAGAAGCCGATCAGGGGTTCAATGCCGTTTACATGATGCTTGACTCTGGAGCTCGTGGCTCTGCCGACCAGATTGCGCAGCTTGCTGGTATGCGTGGTTTGATGGCCAAACCGCAGAAGGCTGGCGCAGAGGGTGCACAGATTATTGAGAACCCAATTCTTTCTAACTTTAAAGAAGGTATGTCGGTGCTCGAATACTTTATTTCATCACACGGTGCTCGTAAGGGTCTTGCCGATACTGCTATGAAGACTGCCGATGCCGGATATCTAACTCGTCGTTTGGTTGACGTTTCTCACGACGTAATCATAACAGAAGAAGATTGTGGTTCTCTCAGAGGTCTGGAATGTCGTGCATTGAAGAACGGGGACGAGGTTATAGCTTCTCTTTACGAACGTATTCTTGGTCGTGTATCCGTGCACGATGTTGTCAATCCGTCTACTGGTGAGATTATGGTTGCTGCAGGCGAAGAGATTACCGAGGCGAAGGCGAAAGCCATCGATGAGTCTCCGCTTGAGATGATAGAGATACGTTCTGTGCTTACATGCGAAAGTAAGCATGGCGTATGTAAGAAGTGTTATGGTCGCAACTTGGCTACTGCTCGTATGGTGCAGATGGGAGAAGCTGTCGGAGTCATTGCAGCACAAGCTATTGGTGAACCAGGTACACAGCTTACACTTCGTACTTTCCACGCTGGTGGTATTGCTTCTAATGCTGCCGCTAATGCGTCTATTGTTGCAAAGAATGATTGTAAGATAGAGTTCGACGAACTTCGTACGGTTCCATTTGTTGACGAGGAAGATCGAGAATGTCAAAAGGTTGTAAGCCGTCTGGCGGAAATCCGTTTCATAGATATCAATACAGGTATCGTTCTCTTGACAGAAGGAATTCCTTATGGCAGTTCTCTCTATTATAAGAATGGTGATAAAGTTAAGGAAGGCGACCTTATTTGTCGTTGGGATCCATTCAATGCTGTCATCGTAAGCGAATATTCTGGTGTACTCCGTCTACACGATGTTGTAGAAGGGACAACTTATAAGGCTGAAACAGACGATGCAACGGGGCTTACCGAACGTATCATTACAGAATCGCGCGATAAGTCGCATGTCCCGACTGTCGATGTTGTACGCCCAGGAGCCAGGAAAAGTACCGGCGGGCAGTATGCGCCAGAAGATATATTGGGAACTTATAATCTTCCTGTAGGAGGGCACTTGGAACAGATTGTACAAGAAGGTGCAGAAATCAAGACAGGTACGACTCTCGTCAAGATTCCGCGTTCTGTAGGTGGTGCCGGAGATATTACGGGTGGTCTGCCACGTGTAACCGAGTTGTTCGAAGCTCGCAACCCGTCTAACCCAGCAGTCGTGTCAGAAATCGATGGAGAGGTTACAATGGGTAAGGTAAAGCGTGGTAACCGCGAAATTATCGTTACATCGAAGACGGGCGACCAGCGCAAGTATCTTGTCAGCTTGTCAAAACAGATTCTTGTTCAGGAGCACGATGCCGTACGTGCAGGTACTCCGCTTTCAGACGGTATCATAACTCCAGCCGACATTCTTTCCATTAAGGGTCCTACGGCAGTGCAAGAGTATATCGTGAACGAGGTGCAGGACGTTTATCGCCTCCAAGGTGTGAAGATTAACGACAAGCACTTTGAAATTATCGTTCGCCAAATGATGCGTAAGGTTCGTATCGACGATTCAGGAGATACAACATTCCTCGAACAAGAACTTGTTGATAAGCTCGACTTCCAGGAAGAGAACGACCGGATCTGGGGTAAGAAGGTTGTTACCGACCCAGGCGATTCTGAGAATTGCTACAAGGGACAGATTCTTTCCGTACGCAAGTTGCGCGACGAGAACTCTAATCTCAAGCGGCGCGATTTGAAGCTCGTTCAGGTGCGCGATGCCGTCCAGGCAACTGCAACACAGATGCTTCAGGGTATTACACGTGCAGCCCTCGGTACAAAGAGCTTCATGTCGGCTGCTTCGTTCCAGGAAACGACCAAGGTTCTCAACGAGGCTGCAATCCGTGGCAAGAGCGATACTCTCGAGGGAATGAAGGAGAACGTAATCTGCGGACACTTGATCCCTGCGGGAACAGGTCTTCGTCAGTGGCAAAAGCTTATAGTTGGTTCTCAGGAAGAGCATACACGCTTGGAAGCTAACAAGAAGAGCATTCTCGACTTCTCCGATAAAGAGAATGCGGAGGATTAGAACAAAATAAACTTTATACAACTTAAAAGGGCTCACAAGCATTGCTTGCGGGCCTTTCTTGATTAAGCGTCTGCCGTAAGTATCCCTCATGTTTTCCATTTTATACAAAGAAAAGAAAAAGATTGTCTTGCACATTTTTAGGATAGTACCGTTGCCAATGAATTGTCATACCGTTGCCAATGAATTCTCATACTGCTGCCAATGAATTGTCATATTGTTGCCAATGAATAGTCATACTGTTGCCAATGAATTGTCATACTGTTGCCAATAAATTATCATGCTGTTGCCAATGGGAGGTATATGTCTCTAATTATAAAATGAACGTGAAAAGAAATTAGGATTAATTCATTGTGTTCTTGCTTTTCATGTACAATATACAGCGAAAACTTGTGTAATTGAGGAATAAGAACTATGTTTGCAGTTGAAATATGAGAAAATGACAATGAGGCGAAGCATACTCAATTTTTGTAGGTTCTTGCTTTATCCCAAGCACCGTGTGGACGAAACGTGTCTGAAACGTCGTTTCAAGGGACAGTGGGTGGTGATTACGGGAGCATCGCGAGGTATTGGATCTGCATTGGCAAGGCGGCTGATGCGGGCAGGAGCGAACCTCTATCTCATAGCTCGCAGCGAGGCTGAACTGCAGGCGTTGTGCGATGAAGCGCAAGCAATGGGCTGTAAAGCAGTCTGTCGTGCACTCGATTTGCGCGACCGTTCTGCCTTGAAATCGTTGTGCCACGACCTGAAGCAGTTGTCCACGGTAGACTATCTCTTCTGCAATGCAGGGAAATCCATCTGCCGGAAGATTGCAGATGCCACCGACCGTCTGCACGATTTCGACCGTACAATGGACCTAAACTATCGCTCCGTAGTGGCTTTGGCTTTGGCCTTGCTGCCTGCCTTGCAACGAGCGGGCGGCAAATTGGTCTATACCTCGTCGGTCAGCAGTTTGTATCCGCCTGCTCCGGGCTGGTCGGCTTACCACGCATCGAAGTGCGCAACCAATGTGTGGTGTCGTACGGCAGAAAGCGAATGGAAGCCGTCTGGCGTTGGCGTCCATGTGGCTTACCTGCCCTTGGTGCGTACGGATATGTCGATGGCTAACCCGCATTATCGCTCCTTGCCTGCCTATTCGGCCGATGATGCAGCGTGCATTCTGTTGCGGCTGGCTATGGGGCACCGCTTTTCCTACCAGCCTTGGTGGGCGCGCCTTACGGCTTCTGTGGCATCATTGTTTGCCCCTTTGGTTCGTTACTTCTATCAAAAGTCTGTTCTATGAAAACATCTCTCCTCCGTTCGCTTTGGCGTTTGCACTTCATTACTCCGCGTGGTATTGTGCGTCTGCTTGGCTGCTTCCTGCACGAAGGCATTACGATGATGGCTGCCGTGCGCTTTGCTGCTCGCTATCATGCATACGATTGTGCTGTGGTGAGTGATAATCTGCACGTAGATTATCAGGAATTCTATGCGTTGGCACAGCGGTTGTCCCATTTGCTCTGCCATAATTATTGCCTGAAAAGCGGACAGCATGTGGCACTGTTTTGCCGTAACCATCTTGTTTCAGCCTTGCTTCTGCCTGCTCTTTCTCGATTGGGAGTCCACGTAAAGTTGCTGAACACCGACCTCTCGGGCGAACAGTTGGCACAAGTAATGAGCCGTTCGTTCGCACTTTTTATCTACGATGAGGAGTTGATACTGGCAAATGACTTAAACGCAATGTGCCCAATGATATCGTGTGAAACCTTGTTGGAGAGCATAAAAAGACAAGATTTTGTTAATAATACCCCGCTGCCACACATAAGGCGAGGTGGAAATATCAGTGTGATGACGGGCGGTTCGAGTGGTAAATACAAGGAGGCTGCACGGCAGACGGGCATCGTTCAGTTTCTTCCACCCTTCTTTTCGCTGCTCCGCGATTTGCATATCGACAGCTATCAGAGCGTGCTGATAGGACTTCCTTTCTATCATGGCTTCGGCTTGGCTACGCTGATTATCTCGCTCGTCATGGGCAAGAAGGTGTGTCTGCTGCGCCGTTTCGATGCTGAAGAGGTGCTGAATGCTGTGGCAACAAAGCGTGTTGAGGTGATGCCAATGGTGCCTGCCATGCTTGCCAGACTGTGGCAGACGGAACGTGCCGAAGCTCGTTTGCACTCGCTGAAGTGCATCATCAGCGGAGGCGATCGGCTCGATGTGTCGTTGGCAAAGTATACGATGGAGCGTCTTGGTCCTGTGCTTTACAACCTTTATGGCACGTCGGAGGCAGGCTTTTTCCTGCTTGCCACACCGCAGCAGCTTATCTACACTGATGACGTTTCTATTGGGAAACCTATTCGGGGTATGCAGTGCACAGTGCGAGATGCCGATGCAGAGGGCGTTGGAACACTGTGGGTGAAATGTTGCTGGGCAATGGCTGGGCGACAGAACTGTTGGCAGAGCACGGGCGACCGCGTGCTTCAGCTGTCCGATGGTCGCTTTCTTCATCGTGGGAGAGCCGACCGAATGGTGGTCTGTGGCGGCGAGAATGTTTACCCCGAGCACGTCGAGAAAGTCTTGAAATCTCACCCTTTGGTTGTCGATGCAGTGGTTTACGCTGTCCCCGATGTTCGTTTTGGTCGTGTGCTTAGTGCGCAGATAGAACTGAAAGCAGGCACTCTACTCGATGAAGAAGATTTGAAGAAATGGCTCAGAGCAAGACTCTCCCGTGCCGAAATGCCCCATCATTTCCGTTTCGAGCCGATAAAAATACTATCAACAGGGAAGCATCGTAGAAATAGATAACACGCAATAAATTAGAAACATCTACAGAGATTACGTCAAAGATAAATATACTTAAGAAAGCAAGATAATGAAGATTATATTCCTGTTACTCATCAGTGTTTTTTCTCTTTTTTGTGTTCTTCCTTCCGAGAAGATTGTTAGTTTGGGCGATTGGACAAACGAAACTGTAGATACGCTATTGTTTTTCAATGAGGCAGTATCCTCTTATCAACTGAAACCAGAGCTACGAAAAAGGACAGTCCCATTTTCGCTCAAAGAAAGATCTTTACCTCTTAAAGGAAATACTTGTAGTTATGCTATGAAAAGCGTAGATGGACATTATTATATTGTCGCCATTCGTACCGACAAATGCGGATATGTCTACAAACTCATAACCTATAATATTGCGGGTGAAAACGATACAGAAGCTTTAGTTGTCCAACTAAATTCCTATAAACACGGTATACCCATAGACGCCTTGGTCTTAGAGATGAATTTTATTTTTGAGACGAAACATTCTGCACAATATACTGTTGATAATTCAGTAGTAAAGATAGACAGATACGAGGTAAACGATTTCTTGTATGCTGAGAGTGGAGACATTATCGGTATGAAGGATATTCCTGACACTGTTGTATCTCGTTCTATCTACAAAATAAAAGATGGACGATTTATAAAATGGCAGAATAGCAGATAAGTTAGTTATTATATCTTGTAGGATTGGGTCTTACTGACTATGTTATTCTCTTCGAGAAATTATCTGTATCTTTGCAATATTAAATTTTAAAAAGTATGAAATATAGAGTAGGAGTATTCATATTTATGGCTCTCTTCTTTGTCCTCACTCAATCTATTTATGGTATGAGGAATAAGGAAGTAAGATTGTATTCACCAAAACATAATACAACAATGAAGAAAATCTTTTTATGCTCATCTTTTGCTGATGTGGCTCCTCTTCTACTCGAGTTTGTTCCTACTTCGTTGAGTGGAAAAACGGTAGCATTTATTCCTACTGCAAGTATTCATGAAGAATATACCCAGTATGTTGAAGATGGAAAGAATGCACTTGTTTCACTTGGATTAGTTGTAAGAGAATTAGAAATTACACAATGCGAAAAGAAAGAAATTGTAAAAGTACTGAATGATTGTGATTGTATCTATATCACAGGCGGCAATACCTTCTTTCTTATGCAAGAACTACGAAGAACTGGAACCGACAAGTTGATAGTTGAGCAGGTAGAGAAAGGAAAGCTATACATTGGAGAATCGGCGGGTGCAATGATTTTTGCTCCTACCATAGAGTATGCCAAGAGAATGGATAACAATCTTTTATTGACACCAGACTTTGAGGATTTTTCCGGACTTGGTGTCGTTGACTTCTATCCTGTTGTTCATTTTAATAGCTTTCCCTTTGAAGAAGCGACACGGAAAATAATTCAGGAAGATGGCTATTTACCTTTGAAACCAATTACGAATGAACAAGCCATAGTAGTTTTAGGAGATAATATTTCCATACAAAGTAAGCAGTAGTTTTGTACCATTTCTTGATATTTTGTTGTCAAATATAAGAAAATGCATGAAAGTTTATGTGGTTATTAATATTTTTATTATTTTTGTTTTCAGTCAATGGATTTTAAGTGATAAGCGGTGAATTGGTTGGCTTGAACAAAGATGGAAATATTTATATCGTAAATTGATGTTTAAAATAAACTAAATTACTAATTTTCGGCGGACTTTTTAATAGTTTCTCCGAAATCTAAACAGTTACATTATGAGTAAAAAGCTATTTTTATTATCAGTTCTTTTAGGGTTTTGTGTTGGTACTAATGCGCAGAAAGACGCAGAAGAATACACTACTGGACAACCCTCTATTACCATTACCACAACCAACTTAAAGAAGCAATGGCAGCTCACAGTGCTGTTTAATGACAAGAGCAAAACAAAGCCCTGGATTGACAGGAACAACAATGGCAAGTATGATGCGGGGGAGGAAAGTATAAAGAAGTATGGCATAACCCGCTTTAAGCGTACGCAACCCACTATAACTATATATGGCGATATGACTTTCTTTAGTTGCAATCTGAACGAACTGGTGTCTGTCGATGTTTCGAAATGCCCTGGCTTGGTTTCGCTATACTGCGAGGAAAACCAAATAGAGAAGTTGGACGTTAGCAAGAATACAAACTTGAAGAAACTGTATTGCCACACCAATAAATTAAGTGAACTGAAATTGCCTTCCACATCGGAAATAACAGAATTCTATTGTTTTAGAAACAGTTTGAATGAATTAGACCCAAGTGTGATGTCTAAGCTGCAAGAATTTTATTGTGGCGAAAACAATCTTACACAACTCGACATAACAAAGAATACGCAGTTAAGCCTGTTAGCCTGCAACAATAACAAAATTAAAACCATAGATATATCTAAAAGTCCGTTATTGCAAAAGGTATATTTGTTCGATAACGAAATAGAAACGGTGGACATTAGCAAGAATACTGCTTTAGCGGAGTTCCATTGCTATAATAATAAGTTGACGAACATAACCATTGGCGACAATATCGAACTTACAGCTCTGATTGTGAGTGATAACAAGTTGAAAGCACTTGATATAAGCAAGTTGGTAAATCTTACAGATTTGCAATGTGACAATAACCAACTTACTGAACTTGATATTGCAGCCAACCAAAAGTTAAGTTTCATATCTTGTTACAGCAACCAAATAGCTAACCCTGCCATGAAACGAATGTTGGTAAACTTACCCGATATGACGAGTGCCGATAGTAAAGGTGAAGTTGTGGTTGTAGACACGAAGGATGCTAATGAAAAGAACATTTGCTACAAAGTAGATGTAACTGGACTTATTAATGCCAAGAACTGGACAGCCTATGATTATCAGCAGGGATTGAATGACGGTCGTAACTTATACGAGGGCGAGAAGATGCCAGATGGTATTGAGCGTGTGGCAGCAGTAAAGATAAAGGTTAGCCCAGTTGTAGACAACAATGTGCTTACTGTGCAGCTGCCTTTAAGTATGGCGACTGCAACGGCTCGCATTTTTGGAACTAATGGTGCATTGCTTCGCACTGTGGCTTTGCATACAGCTGAAAATAAAATCGATGTTGCGGACTTTACTACTGGCGTTTATTTCTTGAATGTGAATGGTGAAACACAACGTTTTGTTGTAGAACGATAAAGTAAGTGCGTTTCTTGGTGAATTGTCCGAAATGTGTTATCTTTGCATATCGCTCAGAGAATATTTAAAAAGAAATATACGAAATGGACAACAATCAAAATCAACAGGGACAGCAGCTTCAGATAGACCTGAGTCCTGAAATTGCAAAAGGAATTTATACAAACTTTCAAATCATCTCACATTCAAGTTCAGAGTTCGTGCTCGACTTTATCAGCATGCTGCCAGGAGTACCAAAGCCGACAGTGGCAAGTAGGGTAGTGCTTGCGCCCGAACACGCAAAACGTCTTTTGGCTGCTTTACAAGAGAATATAGTTAGATATGAACAAGAGTTCGGAAAAATTCAAATGCCTAATCAGCAACCAAGAACAGCAACACCTTTCGGACCTGTAAAGAACGACGCATAAAAAGAATAAAACTATATATTGTTTTACTATCGCAATTATCCATATTTGTGGGTAGTTGCGATATTTTTTGTATAATGTTTTTAATTTAGAACTGACAATTGATTTTGGTACAGTAGGGAATAGGTGGAACCTTATTAGCAACGCCTAATGCTTACTCGCAACTCGAAAAGAACATATTAGGTAGTTAGAAAATCAATTAGATATTGGCTGCTCTTGTTTTAGATATCTATGACGTTCGTCTCAGATATCTATAATGTTTGTCTCAGACATCTATCAGTTGCGAATTAGATATCACAAAAAGCTACAACTCCTTAATTCCGCAACTAAACATGTAATTAGTTATTAATATATTTTATAAGTTTCTGAAAAACAATAAACTTTTCAGATTTTTGGCATCTGTATAATTCTCACTAATTTATGGACAAAACAATATAGCTAATGAACATTGCCAGCAATATGGAGAACGAATTAGAACTGTTGCGGTGTTAAGGATATTCTTTCTTTATACTCTAACCTGGTAAACTTTTGATATTTCAGTAACTTGCTCTTTCATAGATGTGAAGATACGAAAATTTTCTGAAAGGTGCAAGAAAAAACGCACTTCTTTATAGCCTTTTTACAAAGATTTTAGAGGAGAAAATGCAGACTGCTCAATACCACTGAATAGTTACTGGGAAAGTTCATCCCTATTACAAATGTTAATGCCAACTACCAATAGATTCTTTTGAGGTCTTAACGGTTATGTCTCTTCTTTTCTTTATTACATTCTTTAAATACTCCGCTGTTTCTTTTGGAGCGTCTTTTATGTTGAAACTATCTATTACAATCCATTTTCCATCAGTTAATAGATAGGTCTTGTAGACTGCGTTACTATTTGGTTGGAACTCATCTTCAGCAGTTTCCTTTATCATACTTTTTTTTATACTAATAGCGAAGATGTAATATAGCTCTTTTTTTCTATTGATATATCGTTCCATTTCTTTGGTGTATAGATGTATCAGTTCGCTATCCTTTCCTTTCCAGAATCCATTTTTATTATATACATCCCAATATTCACATTCTTTTTCTGTTTTTCCAAGAAAATAAACAGTATAGAAGTCCGTTGCATTTTCACCAGAGAAGTAAGGCAACATCGTCGCCTCACCGTCTGTTAACAATAGGGAAGATGTTCTGTTTTGCTTATTTAAAAAATCTATTTCCTTTTGACTTTCACGGCAAACGGATGTCAAGCTTATCAAAATCAGAGAAAATATTAAAGTTATATGTTTCATTTTTGCTGTATTTAATTTTTAAATTTTAATTCAAAAACATCAATCCAATTATTTCCAACAAGTTTTTGATACTATGATGAAGAACTTTACCATTTAATTTCCTTGGAATAAATACTTATAAAAGAGTTCTAATTCTTGTGTGTCCTGATCTAAAGTTCCCATTCTATTATAAATCTCTTTATATTTTGCTTCAACTCCCTTTATATTATTCAGCTTCTTTAATAAATACATTGCAACATAATCAGTATGCTTTATTAAGTATGCTTCATTATCAACCAGTAGAAACCAACTCTTTGCATAATCCACACTTTGTAATAACTCTGTCTGCCAATTCTTTCTATTCTCCAGTTTCGCAAAAGTAGAAAACCAAATAGAGAAACTTTTATTAAAATCGTTCAATGTTTGTTCGTATTCTTTGAAGAGTCGCCAGTCTGTTAATCCAAATACATCTTTGTTAGAAGTTCTTTCTTTGAAAATGTCATCTATTACTTTATCAGTGAAATTACTTGGGTATTTTATACCAGGATCCTTCAATACCTTTTTTAGAACATTATTCACACCAGTAGAAATACTTTTGTTTTGCAACTTAAGTTTAAGATGCAATGAAAAATGTGTCTTTAGATTTGTTACGCAAATCTCATAGATGTATAAACTGTCTCCATTTCTTTTCACAAACTTGTTTGGCATTTTCAATTTAAACCCATCTTGCTCGAAAGTAGATCTAATTGTTTCTACAATTTTGCTTATGATATCTTTCTTTTCCATATTCTATATACATTAATTTCTCATAATGTAACATTTCGAATTCTACATGGTATAGCAAAGATAACAATAAAAAATGAGAGAATCATCTCTTGTGATGGCATTTTTATGTGATGAACGAATTTAAGCGCGCAGGGGAGGATAAACTGGTAGATAGCCACCTGAATATTTGCAGTTGGAACGATGTTTATCAATACAGCGACATCATACTTGTTCTGTTTTGTGTTATAAGCTACTCTCCATACAAGTAAACACTGTTACATAAATTTATCCGCTTGGAAAAAGAAATCCTTTTTTACAATAGTAGACCGTGAGATTAACGATAGAAAACGGAGTGGACGGTTAAAAGTTTGTACTTAAACTTTCAATATTAGATTGCGGTAGAAAAGTACAAGTTGTATTTCTGAGATACTTAGAATGCTTTGCTTATTCGTTGGTTAGTTTTTAATTATTTTATGCAGTTTTCTGATATAAAAGACTATCTTTGTGGGGTAGAATAAATCTACTTATAGAAGTTAATCATAAATATAAATAGAAGAAGGTTATGAAAATATTGAAGCAGTTAGAAGCGATAATAGAAAAAGAAGGTTTAGATGAATCGGCTAAACAATTTTATTTGCGTGAAATATCTGAACTCGATAAAGAGAAACAACAAGAAATTATAAATCTTGTTGGAAAGATGGAAAATGCAGGATTTAAGAATAATTTTTCTAATGCCTTTAGTGAGGTAACAGAGAATATACCACAATTTGCCCGTATGACAGTCTTCAAAGAATTACATAAAATATCGAGAGACATAGATGCTAATTGTGATTATGCAGATGATTTAGATGATGATGGCGATTGGGATAAACTATTCGAAAAGTTTAAAAATAATTTCTCGCAAGAAGATGCAGAGAAGTTCTTACGTATTTACACTAAGGGTGTAGTTGCACGCTTTTATGACTTTTTAGAAGAAGGTAATCCGCGAGCAGAAGAAGATGATTTGAATTGGGTTTTGCTTGAAACCAAAGAAGATGGAAGTCATAACGAAAGAGTGATACAGGGCTTTTGGGAAAATGATTTTGAAGAAGATGACTTTGATTGGGAAAGAGAGGAAGACTAATTGTAGACGTTTATAATGGGAAGTTCGTAAAAGAAGATGGATATGTCTGCTGAAAATAAATACAAACATTAATTGTATATGGATTTTTCGATTGTAACAGATACGGCTGGCGCAAGTGTTTCTGAACTTGGATCTGCTTTAAGGGAATTGATTTCTTTAATCAAGAAAAACGACGTGGAGACTTAGGCGCTGCAAGAATTAAATCGTATTTTAATCCAGGTAATGTATTCTTGGTTCATATAAATAAAACTCAACTACGTGATTCTAAATATGGAACAAAAGAGAATCCTGTTCCTGCCTTTTGGTATAAATTCATCTCAGGAAGAGTTGAAAGACAAATAAAGAAAGATAATAATCCCTACGATCGCTCCACAAAGTCAATTCCTTACTTTGATGTTCAAGATAATGTTACAGCTGAAGAATATAAACTTTTCGTGGCGGAGTATCTTATTAGAATTCTTGATAAGAAAGAGCTGGAAAGATTATATGGAAATGAGGTACATAGTGAGAGGTGATACCAGAATTTTATAAATTATCTAACTAGTATAACCGATTGACTTAACTTATTGTCTTTGCCGGGAAAGATATTTATAAATGTGTTCTAATTCCTGAATATCTTTCTTTAACTCTCTAGATATTTGTTGAAAGATTATTAAATAGTAGGGTATATAGAGGACAGCGTATCTTCTGTTGCCTGCAAATAGTTTTATAAAGTCTTTGTTTATGGAAGATTTTACATTGACTTATATAGAATTGACACTAAAATTAACTGCTTTATATTTGTTATTTATGTTTAGACTTTGAGAAGTGCTTCTTATGGTTGATCCACACAATAAGCACGATAAGTAGCCAGCAGCCCACGAAAGCAAGCCACGCCCCCCAGTTGATAGAGAATACAGCTTCTTGAGTAAGTGCCGCTAATTCCGAAAAGCTTCCGCCCTGTTGCAGGAAGTTTATGAACATCAGAGCGAATAGTGATAGAAACGCATTTAAGAAAACAGATATTATCAACTTTAATTTCCACTTAAAGGAAGCTTTCTTGCCTCCTTCATTGAAGTAACCTTTCCCTATAAGGAATATTGAATATAAGGCAGGAACAAGAATTAAGATGATTCCGCCAGGAACGCCCCGAATATACCAGTTGAGTATAACTGTTTTTAGGGGTAAATAATGATTAGTAGCCACATAAAGCATAATCAATATTCCATAGGCTAACATCATTCCAAGCGAATATTTTAAAACTCCACTCTTTATTTTGTTCAAACAAAGCTTTTTGAAAGCCCATAATATGCTTACCCAAACTAACAGTAACAGTCCACCAAGCAGAAAAGCAATCGTATTATTCATACTTATCAATTTTCAATTAAAAAGCTGATTTTCACCAAACAAGTCCTCTATATAAAGGATTTTATATGTAAAGGTACGAAGAACTCTCTACTCCTACAACTTTTTCAGCCACTTTCTTAAACAGGACTCACGTATATATATGTTTAAAGTAATTCTAGGTACTTGTATCCAAGATTTTTATTTTAGAGAAATAGGCAAAAAAAATATTGTTAGATAGAGAAATTAAAAGTTAATGTATTGTAGCTATAGTTATATATTGTTAAATTACAAATATCATACTTTATTACTTCTATAATAATGAGTTGTTTTTTCAATAAAGTTTGTACCTTTGCACCTCGAAATACCTTTATGCCTCATAATACATTATAGAGGAGAAGGTTTAAGATATTGATAATAAATAAAATAAATAAATATAAAATAAAAAGTACAATTATGCCTACTATTTCCCAATTAGTAAGAAAGGGCAGAAAGGTGATTGTAGACAAAAGTAAGTCTCCTGCTTTGGATAACTGTCCTCAGCGTCGTGGAGTTTGCGTGCGTGTTTACACAACAACACCAAAGAAGCCTAATTCGGCAATGCGTAAAGTTGCCCGTGTTCGTTTAACGAATCAAAAAGAAGTTAACTCGTATATTCCTGGAGAAGGGCACAACTTGCAGGAACACAGCATTGTTCTTGTTCGTGGCGGTCGTGTAAAGGATTTGCCAGGTGTCCGTTATCATATTGTGCGCGGAACGCTTGATACCGCTGGTGTAGCAAGCCGTACACAACGTCGTTCTAAGTATGGGGCTAAGCGTCCAAAGGCGGCTAAGAAATAAAACTTCGGTTTCTTTTCCTCTATTAAATGAAGAGGAAAGAAACTTTGTAGAACAAAGTCTTTTAGTTTTTACAGTCGGTGATGGCTGGAAAAAAGGATTTAAAGAAAATAAAGTTTTGCTGGAGATTTGTTAATAACAGGTTGAGTAAATGCCCAAGTGTGAGTGTTGAAGAACGGAAAACGACAGCCTCCGCAGAATTACTAAATTTTAAATAAAAAAAATGAGAAAAGCAAAACCAAAGAAGCGAGTGATCTTACCAGATCCTAAGTTTAATGACCAGAAGGTCTCAAAGTTTGTAAATCATCTTATGTATGATGGAAAGAAGAACATTTCATACGAGATTTTTTATGCTGCTCTTGATATTGTAGATGGTAAAAATACAGATAAGGAGAAATCGGCATTGGAAGTTTGGAAACAAGCTCTCGATAATATTACTCCACAGGTAGAGGTTAAAAGTCGGCGTATCGGTGGTGCAACTTTCCAAGTACCAACTGAAATTCGCCCAGACCGCAAAGAAAGCGTGTCAATGAAGAATATGATAGCTTTTGCACGTAAACGTGGCGGTAAGAGTATGGCTGACAAACTCGCTGCTGAAATCATGGACGCATTCAACAATCAGGGTGGTGCTTATAAGCGTAAGGAAGATATGCACCGCATGGCAGAAGCTAACCGTGCATTTGCTCACTTCAGATTCTAATAACTAAAAGGAAATAAAAGAAAAAATGGCAAGTCACGATTTACATTTGACACGCAATATCGGTATTATGGCTCACATTGATGCCGGTAAAACAACTACATCTGAACGTATTTTGTTCTATACAGGTAAAACCCACAAGATTGGTGAAGTGCACGATGGTGCTGCAACAATGGACTGGATGGCACAGGAGCAGGAGCGTGGTATTACCATTACTTCGGCTGCAACTACCTGTAATTGGAACTATGATGGGAAATCATATAAAATTAATTTGATTGATACTCCGGGACACGTGGACTTTACTGCGGAAGTAGAACGTTCACTTCGTGTTCTTGACGGGGCTGTTGCAACTTATTCGGCAGCCGATGGCGTTCAGCCGCAGTCTGAGACTGTATGGCGTCAGGCTGATAAATATAACGTACCACGTGTTGGCTATGTTAATAAGATGGACCGTTCTGGTGCAGATTTCTTTGAAACTGTACGCCAAATGAAAGAAATTCTGGGCGCTAATCCTATTGCAATCCAAATACCAATCGGTGCAGAAGAAAACTTTAAAGGTGTAGTAGACCTTATTAAAATGAAAGCTATTCTTTGGCACGACGAAACAATGGGTGCTAAATATGATATCGAAGAAGTCCCTGCAGATTTGTTGGATGAGGCTAATGAATGGCGCGAAAAGCTTATCGAAGGTGCTGCAAACTATGATGACGAAGTAATGGAACTTTATCTTGAAGGGCAAGAGGTTCCAGAGGACAAGTTGATGGCTGCAATTCGAAAGGGGTGTATATCTATGGATTGCTGTCCTATGCTTTGTGGTTCTTCATACAAGAATAAAGGTGTCCAGACGTTGCTAGACTATGTTTGTGCGTTCTTGCCTTCACCACTCGATACAGTTGCTACGATTGGTGTAAATCCAGAAACAGAAGAAGAAGAGGAACGTAAAGCTAATATAAATGAGCCTACAGCTGCCCTTGCATTTAAGATAGCCACAGACCCATTTATGGGACGTTTAGTTTTCTTCCGCGTTTACTCTGGAAAGGTCATAGCCGGTTCGTATGTTTACAATCCACGTTCAGGTAAGAAAGAACGCATCAGTCGTTTGTTCCAAATGAATTCTAATAAAGAAATCGCAATGGAAACTATTGATGCAGGTGATATCGGTGCGGGTGTAGGTTTCAAGGATATCCGTACTGGTGATACTCTTTGTGATGAAGATCATCCGATTGTGCTTGAATCAATGACATTCCCTGATACAGTGATTTCTATTGCTGTTGAGCCTAAGAGTCAAGCCGATATAGCAAAACTTGATACAGGTTTGCAAAAGTTGGCTGAAGAAGATCCTACATTTACTGTACGCACAGACGAACAGAGTGGTCAGACCATCATCTCTGGTATGGGAGAGCTTCACCTCGACATTATTATCGACCGTCTGAAACGTGAGTTCAAGGTTGAATGTAATCAGGGCAAGCCACAGGTAAATTACAAGGAAGCTATAACAAAGGCTGCCCAAAGCCGTGAAACGTATAAGAAACAGTCAGGCGGTCGTGGTAAGTTTGCTTGTATTGATGTAACAATCGAACCCAAAGATGAAGATTACAAAGATGGCGATTTACAGTTCATTAATGTTGTGAAGGGTGGTAATGTGCCTAAAGAATTTATTCCTTCAGTTGAGAAAGGATTTAAAGATTGTCTAAGTAATGGTGTTCTTGGTGGTTTCCCACTTACAGGATTGAAGGTAACTCTGACTGATGGTTCTTTCCACCCAGTAGACTCTGATCAGTTATCTTTCGAACTGGTCGCACACCAAGCTTTCAAAAAGCTTTGTCCACAAGCTGGTCCTGTATTGATGGAGCCTATTATGAAAGTCGAAGTGGTAACTCCAGAAGAAAATATGGGTGATGTTATTGGTGATTTGAATAAGCGTCGTGGACTTGTTCAAGGTATGGAAGAGGCTCGCAGTGGTGCGCGTGTTGTAAAAGCAATGGTTCCATTGTCTGAAATGTTCGGTTACGTAACTGCCTTACGTACTATTACATCTGGTCGTGCAACATCATCAATGGAATATGATCACCATTCATCAGTTTCTAATAATCTTGCAAAAGAGATTCTTGAAGAACTACATGGCAACGCCGATCTTATAAAATAATGAGAAATCACTTTGAGAACACTCCCATAGCGAATGACTCTTATGAGGGTGTTCCTTTTAAGTGAAATAATAAATTTATAAATTCAAAAGTATATGAGTCAGAAAATTCGTATCAAACTAAAATCTTACGACCATCAGTTGGTTGATAAGTCGGCTGAAAAGATTGTAAAGGCTGTGAAGGCAACAGGAGCTATTGTTAGCGGTCCTATTCCATTGCCAACACATAAACGTATTTACACTGTAAACCGTTCAACATTCGTTAACAAGAAATCACGTGAGCAATTCCAACTTTCTGATTTCAAACGGTTGATAGACATCTACAGCTCTACACCGAAGACGGTTGATGCTTTGATGAAGCTTGAATTGCCTTCAGGGGTCGAAGTAGAGATTAAAGTGTAACATTTTAGTACGGATCAAAAGATTAATTATTTAAAATTTAATTGAAATGCCAGGATTATTAGGAAAAAAAATCGGAATGACTTCCGTTTTCAGTGCCGACGGTAAAAATGTTCCGTGCACTGTTATCGAAGCTGGTCCTTGTGTTGTTACTCAGATAAAGACTGTCGAAAGAGATGGTTATAAAGCTGTTCAGTTAGGTTTCGGGGAAGCTAAGGAGAAAAGGACCTCTAAACCTCAACAAGGACATTTTAAGAAGGCAGGGACAACACCAAAGAAGCACTTGGCCGAGTTCAAATTTGATGAGGAGTATAACCTCGGTGATACCATTACTGTAGAGTTATTTAGTGATGCTAAATTTGTTGATGTTGTTGGTACATCTAAAGGAAAAGGTTTCCAGGGAGTTATAAAACGCCATGGGTTTGGTGGTGTTGGTCAGACAACACATGGACAAGATGACCGTGCAAGAAAGCCAGGTTCAATAGGTGCTTGTTCATATCCGGCGAAAGTTTTCAAAGGTATGCGAATGGGCGGTCAAATGGGTGGCGATAGAGTTACGACCCAGAATCTCCAAGTATTAAAAATTATTCCAGAACATAATCTTCTTCTTGTAAAAGGTAGTGTAGCTGGATGCAATGGTTCAACCCTTATAATAAATAAGTAATGGATATTAACGTATTAGATATTAAAGGTCAGGAGACCGGCCGAAAGGTTACTCTTAACGAGAATATCTTCGGAATTGAGCCAAACGACCACGTGATTTATCTTGATGTAAAACAATATCTTGCTGATCAACGTCAGGGAACTGCTAAAACGAAGGAAAGAAGTGAACATGCTGGTTCAACACGTAAATTAGGTCGTCAAAAAGGGGGTGGCGGTGCACGCCGTGGTGATATAAATTCACCGGTCCTTGTTGGTGGCGGTCGTGTATTTGGTCCCTCACCACGTGATTATAGTTTCAAACTTAATAAGAAGGTCAAAGTGCTTGCTCGCAAGTCTGCGTTAGCATATAAAGCAAAAGAAGCGGCTATTCTTGTTGTGGAAGACTTCGATTTTGAAGTTCCGAAGACGAAAGAGATTTTAAATATTGCTAAAAATCTTAAAATAACTAACAGGAAGGTTCTCTTCATTTTGCCAAAAGCGCAAAATAATGTATATTTGTCAGCTCGTAATTTACAGAGGACTCAGGTTACAACCGCTATGCAAGTAAATACTTATGGTGTTTTGCATGCAGATGTGATTGTTGTTACTGAAAATTCTTTGAAGACGATAGATGAGATCTTAACCAAGTAAAAATAAGGAGACAGATTAAATATGGGATTTATCATAAAACCTGTGGTCACTGAAAAGATGAACGCTATTACGGAGAAGTCTTCTGTTGACAAGACTATTAAGGTAGCAAACGAAAGATCGGCTAAAAAACATAATGCAACAGCCGAGACTCGTAACTATATCGTAAAGAATAAACGTCATCCTGAAGGTCTTAAAAAAGAAAAGACTGTTTATACTTATGTAAAGCCTGCACAGCCTAGGTATGGATTTATTGTAAAGCCAGAGGCAAATAAACTCGAGATAAAAAAGGAAATTGAGAGTTTGTATAATGTTCATGTTCTTGAAGTTAATACCATTCGTTATGCAGGGAAGCGTCAGTCTCGTTATACGAAGGCTGGATTAGTACGTGGTAAGAAGAATGCTTTCAAGAAAGCTATTGTAACAATTAAGGCAGGCGAAGAAATAGATTTTTATAGCAATATTTAAATAAAAAATGGCAGTACGTAAATTTAAACCGGTTACCCCGGGACAAAGACACAAGATTATTGGTACGTTCGAGGAGATTACTGCATCCGTACCAGAGAAGTCTCTTGTTTACGGTAAACGTTCTACTGGTGGTCGAAATAACACTGGTAAAATGACTGTCCGCTATATGGGTGGTGGTCATAAAAGAAAACTTCGTTTTATCGATTTTAAACGAGAGAAAGATGGTGTTCCAGCAATAGTAAAGACTATTGAGTATGATCCTAATAGGTCTGCTCGTATTGCTTTGTTATACTATGCTGATGGTGAAAAACGTTACATTATTGCTCCTAACGGACTGCAAGTGGGTGCAACCTTAATGTCGGGTGCAGAGGCTGCACCTGAAGTAGGTAATGCCCTACCATTATCTAGTATCCCTGTTGGTACTGTAATTCATAACATAGAATTACGTCCAGGACAGGGTGCGTTGCTCGTTCGTTCGGCTGGTAACTTTGCTCAACTTACTTCTCGTGAGGGCAGTTATTGTGTCATTAAACTACCTTCTGGTGAAACTCGCCAGATTTTATCAGCTTGTAAGGCAACTGTTGGTAGTGTAGGAAATTCAGATCATGCGCTTGAACAGTCAGGTAAGGCTGGTCGTTCACGTTGGTTGGGACGTCGTCCCCACAACCGTGGTGTTGTAATGAACCCTGTCGATCACCCAATGGGTGGTGGTGAAGGTCGTCAATCAGGGGGACACCCACGTTCACGTAAGGGATTGTACGCTAAAGGTCTTAAGACTCGCGCACCTAAGAAGCTTTCAAATAAGTATATAATTGAAAGAGCTAACAAGAAGTAAACAAAGTATTTAAGAGTAAATTATGAGTCGTTCATTAAAAAAAGGTCCATATATCAATGTATCACTCGAAAAAAAGATTCTCGCTATGAATGAGAGTGGTAAAAAGAATGTTGTAAAAACTTGGGCCAGAGCATCAATGATTTCCCCTGAATTTGTGGGACACACTGTTGCAGTTCATAACGGAAATAAATTTATCCCTGTTTACATTACTGAAAATATGGTTGGGCACAAGCTTGGTGAGTTTAGTCCTACACGACGTTTCGGTGGTCACTCTGGTAATAGAAAGTAACAGGTTATAACCCTTAGAAAAGAAATAAATAATGGGAGCAAGAAAACATATAAAGGCAGAAGAGCGTAAGCAGGCTCTTAGAAGCCAATATTTTGCAAAGCTCAAGGATTGTCCTTCTTCTCCACGGAAAATGCGTTATGTCGTTGATATGGTCCGTGGAATGGAGGTTAATCGTGCCTTAGGCGTATTAAGATTCTCAAGAAAGGCTGCTGCACAGGATGTAGAGAAACTTTTACGTTCAGCTATTGCAAATTGGGAAATTAAAAATGATCGCAAGGTTGAGGGTGATGAACTCTATATCTCTAAGATCTTCGTTGATGAAGGTGTTACAATGAAACGTATGCGCCCTGCACCTCAAGGACGCGGTTACAGAATTCGCAAACGTTCTAACCATGTTACGCTTTTCGTTGATTCAAAGGTCAATGCTAATAATATAAATAAATAGTAGAATGGGACAGAAAGTTAATCCAATAAGCAACCGTTTAGGTATTATTCGTGGTTGGGACTCAAATTGGTTTGGGGGTAAAAATTTTGGAGACAATCTTTTAGAAGATAAAAAAATCCGAGCCTATTTGAATAAACGCCTTGAAAAGGCAAGCGTTTCACGTATCGTAATTGAGCGAACATTGAAGCTTGTTACCATCACTATTTGTACAGCTCGTCCTGGATTGGTAATAGGAAAAGGTGGTCAGGATGTTGATAAACTCAAAGAAGAATTGAAGAATCTTTTTAATAAAGAGATTCAAATTAATATCTTTGAGGTCAGAAAGCCTGAATTGGATGCAAATATAGTTGGTATGAACATTGCGCGTCAAGTTGAAGGTAAAGTCGCATATCGCAGAGCTATTAAAATGGCTATTGCTAACACTATGCGCGCTGGTGCTGAAGGTATAAAAATTCAAATTTCCGGTCGTCTGAATGGAGCCGAAATGGCGCGTAAAGAAATGTTTAAAGAAGGACGTACCCCTTTGCATACATTCCGTGCTGATATTGATTATTGTCAAACTGAGGCACTTACAAAAGTTGGTCTTTTAGGTATAAAAGTATGGATTTGTCGTGGTGAAGTTTATAATAAAGTAGATTTGATGCCAGACTTTAGCCAAGAGAAAAATAATGGACGCCCCAACAACAATAACGCACGTTCTGGACGAGGTAATCGTAGGAGAAACAATAACCGTTAAAAGAGAGAGCTATCATGTTACAACCAAAAAGAGTAAAATATAGAAGACCTCAAGATGGACGTGGAAATAAAGGAAACGCCCATAGAGGAACACAGTTAGCTTTTGGCTCCTTTGGTATCAAGACACTTGAGCCAAAGTGGATTGACAGTCGACAGATTGAAGCGGCTCGTATAGCAGTTAATCGTTATATGAATCGTCAAGGTCAAGTCTGGATTAGAATATTCCCTGACAAACCAATTACTCGTAAACCTGCAGATGTGCGTATGGGTAAAGGAAAAGGTGACCCTGCTGGCTGGGTTGCTCCAGTTACGCCAGGGCGTATCCTCTTTGAAGTAGAAGGGGTTAGTTTTGAAATTGCCAAGGAGGCTCTTCGGCTCGCTGCGCAAAAGCTACCAGTAAAAACAAAGTTTGTTGTTAGACGTGATTACGATAAAAACGCTTAAGAAAGATGAAGATTAAAGAAGTTAAACAACTTGATACCAAAGAATTGGTAGAAAAGATACAGAACGCTGAAACAGCTCTTGATAAAATGAGACTGAATCATCAAGTTACTCCTCTTGAAAATCCATCTCGGATTAAGGTAGCTCGTCGTGATATAGCACGTATGAAAACTGAACTTCGCCAAAGAGAACTTAATAAATAATAATAGTTCAGATGGAAACAAGAAATTTAAGAAAAGTAAGACAGGGTGTAGTTACGAGCAATAGAATGGATAAAACCATTGTTATTGCTGCAAAGTTTAAAGAGAAGCACCCTATATATGGTAAGTTTGTTCAAAAAACAAAGAAATACCATGTCCATGATGAAAAGAATGAGGCCAATGTTGGCGATACTGTATCGATCATGGAGACTCGTCCTTTGAGTAAAACAAAAAGATGGAGATTAGTTCAAATAGTAGAAAAGGCTAAGTAATTATGATACAGACAGAATCAAAACTTACAGTATGTGATAACAGTGGAGCACGTGAAGCAAAGTGTATCCGTGTACTTGGCGGTACACGTCGTCGTTATGCAAGTGTTGGTGACGTTATCGTAGTTGCTCTGCAAAACGTTATACCATCAAGTGATGTTAAAAAAGGTGCAGTTTCAAAGGCATTGATAGTGCGCACTAAGAAAGAAATCAGACGTGCCGATGGCTCTTATATTCGTTTCGATGATAATGCTTGTGTATTACTTAATAATGCTGGTGAACTTCGTGGGAGCCGTATTTTCGGACCTGTCGCTCGTGAACTTCGTTCAGTAAACATGAAGGTTGTTTCTTTAGCACCAGAAGTTCTTTAATAGTTAAAACGAAATCAAAATGGCAAAATTCCATATAAAAAGAGATGACCAAGTTATTGTACTTGCCGGCTCTGATAAAGGTAGAAGTGGTAAAGTGCTCAAAGTTCTCGTTGACAAAGAACGCGTGTTAGTTGACGGTATCAATTTAGTTTCTAAGAGCACAAAGCCGACTGCGGCGAATCCACAAGGTGGTATTGTAAAGCAAGAAGCACCTATTCACATTTCAAATGTTAGTCTTATTGACCCCAAAAGTGGTCAACCTACACGTATTAGAATTAGACGTGAAGGAAAGACGGTTACACGTATCGCAAAAAAATCAGGGGAGGTGATTAAATAATGAATACAGCTGCATTAAAAAAAGAATATAAAGAACGAATTGCTCCTTCTCTCCAAAAGCAATTTAATTATACTTCATCAATGCAGATTCCTGTATTGAAGAAGATTGTTATCAATCAAGGATTGGGTGATGCAACTCAAGATAAGAAGATCATCGAAATCGCTATCAATGAAATTACAGCTATAACAGGTCAAAAGGCAGTTGCGACATATTCTAAGAAAGATATTGCGAACTTTAAGCTTCGTAAGAAAATGCCTATTGGTGTTATGGTGACATTACGTCGAGAAAGAATGTATGAGTTCTTAGAGAAACTTGTACGTGTTTCTTTGCCTCGTATTCGCGACTTTAAGGGTATTGAAACCAAGTTTGATGGACGAGGAAATTATACATTAGGTATAACTGAGCAGATTATTTTCCCAGAAATTAATATTGATCAGGTAGATCGTATTCAAGGTTTAAATATAACGTTTGTAACATCTGCTCAAACAGATGAAGAAGGTTATGCACTCCTGAAAGCTTTCGGACTACCATTCAAGAACGCTAAAAACGATTAAGATATATGGCAAAAGAATCAATGAAAGCTCGCGAAGTAAAACGTGCAAAATTAGTAGCTCGTTATGCTGAGAAGCGAAAAGCTTTAAAAAAGATAATTGCAACGACAGAGAATCCTGCCGAAGCTTATGAGGCAGCAAGAAAATTACAAGAAATTCCTAAGAATGCAAATCCTATCCGATTACATAACCGTTGTAAAATAACAGGTCGCCCCAAAGGATATATCCGCCACTTTGGTATTTCTCGTATTCAGTTCCGTGAGATGGCATCTCAAGGTTTGATTCCTGGAGTTAAGAAGGCAAGCTGGTAAATTTAATTATCAACCCGAATGTGCATTATTAAATGCTCATATCGTGTTCTATTCAATAATTTTTTAATATTGTCGGGATTGTCCCGATTAATTAAATATTTAATTATGACAGACCCAATAGCAGATTATCTGACACGACTCAGAAATGCGATAATGGCTCATCATCGCATTGTTGAAGTTCCTGCATCTAATTTAAAGAAGTCTATTACAAAGATTCTCTTTGAAAAAGGATACATACTGAACTATAAGTTCGTTGAAGATGGACCGCAAGGTATTATTAAGATCGCTTTAAAGTACGATCCAATTACAAAGCAAAACGCTATTAAAAACTTAAAACGCGTTTCTTCGCCAGGTCTTCGCCAGTATACTGGTTATAAAGACATGCCGAGAGTAATTAATGGACTTGGAATTGCAATTATTTCTACGTCTAAAGGTGTAATGACTAATAAAGAGGCTACAACTGAGAAAATTGGTGGTGAGGTTCTTTGTTATATTTATTAATTGGAGGATTTGAAATGTCTAGAATAGGAAAATTACCAATTAGTATTCCTGCAGGAGTAACAATCTCTCAAAAGGAAAATGTTGTTACAGTGAAAGGACCAAAAGGTGAGTTATCTCAATATGTGCATCCTTCAATCAAGGTGATAATTGAAAACAATCAAATCACTTTCGAAATCGATGAAAAACATATCGAAGGTTACAAACAAAAACAAGCATATCATGGACTTTATCGCTCACTCGTTAATAATATGGTGATAGGGGTAAGCGAAGGTTATTCAAAGACACTTGAATTAGTTGGTGTCGGATATCGTGTTTCTAATCAAGGAAATTTAGTAGAATTTACACTTGGTTATACTCATCCGATTTTCTTGCAACTCCCGAAAGAAGTTAAGGTGGAAACGAAAAGTGAGCGTAATCAAAACCCTATCATCACTATTGAAACAGCTGATAAGCAATTGTTAGGTCTTATTTGTGCTAAGATTCGTTCTTTCCGTAAGCCTGAACCATATAAAGGTAAAGGTATATTGTTCAAAGGCGAAGTTGTTCGTAGAAAATCAGGTAAATCGGCTGCCGCTAAGTAATTTTAATAATTCATTGCGATTATGACAACAAAGAAAGAACAAAGAAGATTAAAGATAAAGTATCACATCCGTAAGAATGTGAATGGTACTGCGGATCGTCCACGGCTAAGTGTTTTCCGTAGTAATAAACAAATTTATGCACAGGTTATTAATGATATAACGGGAACTACGCTTGCTGTTGCTTCTTCAGTAGGTCTTGAAAAAATGCCGAAGATCGATCAAGCCAAGAAAGTTGGCGAACTTATTGCAGGAAGAGCGGTTGCAGCTGGTATCCAACAAGTAGTATTTGACCGAAACGGTTATCTTTATCATGGGCGTGTACAAGCATTGGCTGATGGTGCTCGTGAAGGTGGACTTAAATTCTAAACGATTATGGTAACGAATAAAGTAAAAGTAAATAGTGACGTGGAACTAAAAGACCGTTTAGTTGCAATTAATCGTGTAACTAAGGTTACTAAAGGTGGACGTACATTCACATTTGCAGCTATCGTTGTAGTAGGCGATGGTAAAGGCGTAATCGGTTGGGGACTTGGTAAAGCTGGCGAAGTAACGGCTGCAATCCAAAAAGGAACTGATGCTGCAAAGAAAAACCTTGTGAAGGTTTCTATTCTAAAAGGGACAGTTCCTCACGAAGTAGAAACTCGTTATAGTGGAGCGCAAGTTCTTCTTAAACCCGCTGCAGCTGGAACAGGTCTGAAGGCTGGAGGTGCTATGCGTGCTGTTTTAGAGAGTGCAGGTATTACCGATGTCATTGCTAAATCTAAAGGTTCATCTAACCCACATAATCTTGTAAAGGCTACGATATCTGCGCTTGCTCAGATGCGTGATGCCTATACAGTGGCAGGAGAAAGAGGAATTAGTATGGATAAAGTTTTTAATGGTTGATGTAGGAGATTGACAAATGGCAACAATAAAAGTTAAACAAATAAAGAGTCGTATTAATGCTCCGAAGGATCAAAAAGCTACCTTGATGGCTCTTGGACTCCATAAAATTTCACAAATCGTCGAGGTAGAAGATACTCCAAGTATTCGTGGAATGATTCGCAAAGTACATCATTTGGTATCATTAGTTGATTAATAAATCCTTTAAAGTAACTTAGGTATGAAATTAAATAATTTGAAACCTGCAATGGGGGCAACCCAATCACGTCGTAGAGTTGGACGAGGAACAGGATCTGGACTTGGCGGAACTTCTACTCGTGGTCATAAGGGTGCAAAATCTCGTTCTGGTTATAAGAAGAAGATCGGTTTTGAAGGTGGTCAAATGCCACTCCAGCGCCGTGTTCCGAAAGGTGGCTTTAAAAATATAAACCACAAGGAATATTTTGTAGTGAACTTGTCTACTCTTCAAGAACTTGCTGAAAAAAAGAATCTTACAAAAATTGGATTGGCAGAACTTGTTGATGCAGGTCTGACAAATGGTAAGGTGCTTGTTAAGATTCTTGGAAATGGAGAATTGAAAACGAAGGTAGATGTTGAGGCTAATTCCTTCTCAAAAACTGCTGAAGCAGCAATTAAGGCAGTAGGTGGTAACACAACTATAATCTAAGTAAATGAAAAAGTTTATTGAGACACTGAAGAACTGTTGGAAAATCGAGGATTTGCGAAAGCGACTCCTCGTGACCATATTGTTCACGGCCATTTACCGTTTTGGCTCTTTTATTGTACTTCCTGGTATTAATCCAGGATTATTGGAAAAACTCCAGTCACAAACGGCTGGCGGTCTAATGTCATTGTTGGACATGTTCTCCGGTGGTGCATTTTCTAAAGCATCTATTTTTGCTTTAGGAATTATGCCTTATATCTCAGCTTCAATTGTTATGCAGCTTTTGGCTGTTGCAGTGCCATATTTCCAAAAGATGCAAAGAGAAGGTGAGAGTGGTCATAAGAAGATAAATTGGTATACGCGTGTATTGACAATTGTTATTTTGTTGTTTCAGGCTCCTGCGTATCTGATTAATTTGAAGACGCAAGCAGCTGGTGCATTGGCAACAGGCGTAAACTGGACGCTCTTCATGGTATCTGCCTCAATAATCTTGGCAGCTGGGTCTATGTTTATATTGTGGCTCGGTGAGCGTATTACTGATAAAGGAGTTGGCAATGGCGTTTCTATCATCATTATGGTGGGTATCATTGCACGTCTTCCACAGGCTTTCTTTCAAGAAGTAAGTAGTCGTTTTACAGCAATTACGAGCGGTGGTCTTGTAATGTTTATAGTTGAAATAATCATTCTATATTTAGTTGTATGTGCTGCTATTCTTCTGACACAAGGAACCCGGAAAATACCTGTACAATATGCTAAAAAGGTTGTTGGGAATAAGCAATATGGAGGTGCACGTCAATATATTCCTTTGAAATTGTTTGCTGCTAATGTTATGCCAATCATCTTTGCTCAGGCTTTGATGTTTATTCCATTGGCTATAGTTCAATATTCTACAGATAGTGCAAGTCCAATCCTTCAGTCACTGATGGATACAAAGAGTTTATTGTACAATACTATATATGTGATTTTAATAGTTGCATTTACATACTTCTATACTGCAATCACACTCAATCCGACCCAAATGGCTGAAGATATGAAGCGTAATAATGGTTTCATACCAGGTGTTAAACCAGGTAAGAATACTGCAGAATATATTGATTCTGTAATGAGTCGTTTGACAGGACCAGGCTCAGTTTTCATAGCTTTCATAGCAATTATGCCTGCATTAGCTGGGTTGTTGAATGTGCAAGATTCATTTGGTCAATTTTTTGGTGGAACATCATTGTTGATACTCGTTGGTGTAGTTATTGATACACTGCAGCAGATCGAATCTCATCTGATGATGCGTCATTATGATGGACTATTAAACTCTGGTCATACGCGTGGTAATAATAATATAGTCTCAGCATATTAAATCTTTTCTTACAATGAAAGTTTTAAAAAGATGAAGAGTAAAAGATGAGGGTGGTCAATTTACATGGAAACTCTTGTGTATCTTTGATTACCCAAATCCTTTTTGCTATGCAATATGAGCGGTTTTATTTCCGCATTTAAATATTTCATTTTTAAGACTCGTGTTTAAAATATGGCGAAACAAACTGCTATAGAACAAGATGGAACGATTTTAGAGGCACTTTCTAATGCAATGTTCCGCGTAGAATTGGAGAATGGTGTAGACATTACTGCACATATTTCTGGTAAGATGAGGATGCACTACATCAAGATACTTCCTGGTGATAAAGTGAAAGTAGAGATGAGTCCATATGATTTAACGAAAGGCAGAATAGTTTTCAGATACAAATAATAAAACATAAAAATGAAGACAAGAGCATCATTAAAGAAACGTACAGCTGACTGTAAGATAGTTCGTCGAAAAGGTCGTTTGTTCGTAATTAACAAGAAAAATCCCAAGTTTAAATTACGTCAGGGTTAAAGTTAAAATAAATAAAATTTATGGTTGCTTAATATAAATTGGGTAACTTTGCATGATTATTGTGAATAAGAAGTTTAATTAATTACAATCAATGGCAATAAGAATTGTTGGAGTAGATTTGCCCCAAGAAAAGCGTGGCGAAATCGCATTGACCTACATATATGGTATAGGTCGAAGTAGTTCAGCAAAGATATTGGACAAAGCAGGTATTAACCGCGACCTTAAGGTGAGCGAGTGGTCTGACGATCAAGCTGCTAAAATCCGTGAAATCATCAGCGCTGAATTTAAAGTTGAAGGTGATCTCCGTTCAGAGATACAGATGAATATCAAGCGTCTCATGGATATAGGTTGCTATCGTGGAGTTAGGCATCGTAATGGTCTTCCCGTTCGCGGTCAGAGTACAAAAAATAATGCTCGCACTCGTAAAGGAAAGAAGAAGACTGTTGCTAATAAGAAAAAGGCTACTAAATAGAATTTAGTTATGAGTTATGAATTATAATCTTTTTTAAGATCATAATGTAATTGCTTAAAACTTAGACTAAAAAATGTTATGGCAAAGAAAACAGCAACATCAAAAAAGAGAAATGTAAGAGTTGATGCGCTTGGTCAACTTCATGTACATAGTTCGTTCAATAATATTATTGTATCCTTGACAAACAATGAAGGTCAGGTTATTTCTTGGTCTTCAGCAGGTAAGATGGGATTTCGTGGTTCGAAAAAAAACACTCCTTATGCTGCACAAATGGCAGCAGAAGATTGTGCTAAAGTTGCATTCGAGCTTGGTCTGCGTAAAGTAAAGGCGTATGTAAAAGGACCAGGTAATGGTCGTGAGAGTGCTATTCGTGCGGTCAATACTGCTGGTATCCAGATTACAGAAATAGTTGATGTAACTCCATTACCACATAATGGTTGTCGTCCTCCTAAACGTCGTCGCGTATAATCCACATCTCTTAACAATTTAAAGAATTAAATTATGGCAAGATACATAGGTCCAAAATCTAGAATCGCACGCCGTTTTGGTGAGCCAATTTTCGGTGCAGATAAAGTGTTAGCTAAGAGAAATTTCCCTCCTGGTCAGCATGGAAATAATCGTCGCCGTAAAGTTTCTGAGTATGGTGCTCAGTTGGCTGAGAAGCAAAAGGCAAAATATACTTACGGTGTTTTAGAGCGTCAGTTCCGTAATCTATTTGACCGGGCTGCTAAAGCAAGTGGTATTACAGGTGAAGTACTTTTGCAGAGTCTTGAAAGCCGTCTCGATAATGTTGTTTATCGTCTCGGCCTTGCACCAACTCGTGCTGCCGCTCGTCAATTAGTGAGTCACAAGCACATTGTTGTAAATGGTAATGTTGTTAATATTGCCTCTTATGCAGTTAAATCTGGTGATATCGTAGGTGTTCGTGAGCGTGCAAAGTCGCTAGAAGTTATTGAAACGGCATTAGCAGGTTTCAATCACAGTAAGTATCCTTGGATAGAATGGGACGAGAATAGCAAGTGTGGTAAGTTCCTCCACCAGCCTGATCGTGCAGATATTCCAGAGAATATTAAGGAGCAGTTAATCGTTGAGTTGTACTCTAAACAATAAAAATCATTAAATTAATGGCGATATTAGCATTTCAAAAACCTGATAAAGTGGTGATGCTGGAGGTAAATGACAGATTCGGAAAATTCGAATTCCGTCCTCTTGAGCCTGGCTTTGGAATTACTATTGGTAACTCTTTGCGCCGCATCCTTCTTTCGTCATTAGAAGGTTATGCTATTAACACTATTCGTATTGCAGGTGTTGAGCATGAGTTTTCTACAGTTCCTGGCGTAAAAGAAGATGTTACCAACATCATTTTGAATCTCAAGCAAGTTCGATTCAAACAAGTAGTAGAAGAATTCGAGAACGAGAAAGTTAGTATCACCGTAGAGAATTCTACAGAATTCAAAGCTGGTGATATTGGTAAGTATCTGACTGGATTTGAAGTGTTAAATCCTGATTTGGTGATTTGTCATTTAGATTCAAAGGCTTCAATGCAGATTGATTTAACCATCAATAAGGGACGTGGCTATGTTTCTGCTGATGAAAATCGTGAATTCTGTACTGATGTAAATGTACTCCCAATCGATTCAATCTACACCCCAATACGTAATGTGAAATATTCAGTTGAGCCATATCGTGTTGAACAAAAAACCGACTATGACAAACTGATTATTGAAGTTACAACAGATGGTTCCATTCACCCCAAAGATGCACTAAAAGAGGCTGCTAAAGTCCTCATCTATCACTTTATGTTATTCTCTGACGAAAAGATTATGTTGGAGAGTCCCGACCAAGAGGGAAATCAAGAATTTGATGAGGAAGTTTTGCATATGCGTCAGTTGCTTAAGACTAAGCTTACTGACTCTTCACTTAATCTCAGTGTTCGAGCTCTTAACTGTTTAAAAGCAGCAGATGTTGAAACGCTTGGCGATTTAGTTCAATACAATAAGACAGATCTCTTAAAGTTCCGCAACTTTGGTAAGAAATCGCTTTCAGAGCTTGATGATTTGCTCGAGAGTCTGAATCTAACGTTTGGAACCGATATAACAAAATATAAATTGGACCGAGAATAATTCTAATGCAAGCACTATGAGTTAGTGCTCTTCATTGGTAAAATTTTAGTCCCCAATAAGTTTAAAGAATAAGATGAGACATAATAAAAAATTCAACCATTTGGGTCGTACTGCTAGTCATCGTAGTGCTATGCTTTCTAACATGGCAATTTCTTTGATAAAGCACAAAAGAATCACTACGACTCTCGCAAAGGCTAAGGCTTTAAAGAAGTTTGTTGAGCCTTTAATTACACGTTCTAAGAATGATACGACAAATTCACGTCGTGTTGTATTCCGTTATTTACAAGATAAAGACGCCGTAAACGAATTGTTCAAAGAAATTTCTCTTAAGATTGGTGATCGTCCAGGCGGTTATACTCGTGTAATTAAGCTTGGTTTCCGTAAAGGAGATGCTGCTCCTATAGCCTTTATAGAATTGGTTGATTATGATGAGAATATGGCTAAGACGCCTAAAGCTGAAGTTAAGAAGACACGTCGTAGCCGCCGTTCAACAAAGAAGGCTGATGCTCCTGCTGTAGATGCTCCTGAGAATGCAGCTGAAGAGGCAAAGGCTGAGTAATCGGAATATTAATTATTCTTTATATAAAAACTCCCAGCATTATGTGTTGGGAGTTTTTTGTTATTTCCTTTTTGAAGATGATTAAAAGTTTTCTATTTCAACATCTTTGATACATAGCCGTTGTGATAGAAAGGTAGGTACTGTCTTAAAAATGTGTGTAAGTCCATATTTTCCTTATCTTTGTATAATTTAGGCAATAGCTGTCATGAAGGCGTTGAGCAATGCTCAATGGCTTGCTTTACTTACATGGACTTTCCCGTACAAGTGCAAAGGTATATATACAACTAATTGGATTGAAAGGCTCAAATAGAAAGTATAAGAGGGACGATAAAATGTGAGCATTGATGCCATCAGACAAGTCAGTACCTTTCCTCCTGGCAAGTGTTGCCATGGAAGAAACAGAAGCAGCATACAGAGGAAAATACATCAATGGAAATTCTGGAGATAAAAGAAAGAGAAATGAAGAATAAGCAAAGAAAGGAACAATAATCTTACACACTTTTTAAGATATTATCGGTTTGAAACCATATATTGCCATGGGTTAAAGCTATACGCGACAAGCGTTTACGTATTTAACTGAGGAACCTTTTTATGTGGTTTCTTTATGTACAAAATGTATGTTATAATAATGGACTTAGCAGGCGGATAACCGATTCCCATAGTCGGTAAAGAAATGTTTTCTGATTTATTTCCTTTATATTTTCTAATGGGACACTATTTGCTTCATCGGCTAAGAAGATATTTTTTATGCGTTGTGCCATTGGTTTGTCATAGAAGAAAGCATTGGCTTCAAAGTTGTTTTCAAAGCTGCGGAAGTCTATATTTGCCGAACCTATCGTTGCAACATTGTCGTCAGCAACCAGCAACTTGCTATGATTGAACCCCCTTTTGTAGCACAAAACCTTTACACCTGCCTTTACTGCCTGAGAAAGATAAGACCAGGAAGCCATTTGAACTAACTTTGAATCGGTTTCTAACGACACCATCAACCGTACATCAACACCCGACAGGGCAGCTGTTCGCATAGCAAAGAACATGGGTTCGGTGGGCAAAAAGTAGGGGGTCTCCATGTAAACATATTGTTTTGCGCTTAGCAATATCTTTATATAGCCTTGCTCTAATTCTTCCCAAATACTGGTAGGACTGCTTGTTACTATCTGTATCAGACAATTATTTGGTTGCTTTGTTTTTATTTCAGGATAATATTTACGATCGGTTATTAGTGTACGGTCAGCATAAAACCAATCTACAAGGAAAGCACGTTGAAGTCCGTAGACAGCCGCTCCGCATATTTTTACGTGAGTATCGCGCCATATTCTTCCTTTATACCCTTTGACATAACGTTGCGCTAAATTCATTCCACCTATAAAACCAACCTCCCCATCTATTACGATAATCTTGCGGTGGTTTCGATAATTCACCTTTCCCGTGAAGGCTGGAAAGCGTACAGGCATAAAAGGGTGTACCTCGATACCTTCTTCGCGCATTTGTTCAAAGAAGCTGTTAGATGTTTTCCATGAACCCACATCGTCAAACAAAAAACGTATTTCCACTCCCTCGCGTGCTTTATCTATAAGAGTATCGCGTAATAAATGCCCTAACGGGTCGTCGTCTACAATGTAAGAAACTATATGAATGTGATGTTTTGCCTTGCTTATGGCGGCTAAGACTGCAGGAAAGAACTCATATCCCGAAATATAAACCTCTGCAGTGTTGTTTTTAAATGGCAAAGCTAAATTTTGATTCATGAAAAGCTGAATCAGCTTCTTGTTGTCTTCGGGGAGTTCCAATTGTTTTTGTTCGGCAAATTCTATCATAGACCGCTTTGTAAGTTGGTCTAAACTCTTTTTCCAGATATTATGATTTTTGCGGGTGCGACGACCGAAAAAGAAGTAAAGAACGATGCCTACCAACGGCAAGAACGACAGCACCAGCACCCATGCAATGGTTTTTGCAGGCTGGCGATGCTCCATCAGCACCGTAATCATTGCCACAACGGCTATCACGGTGTAGGCTGCAAGAACTATCCAGTGTACGTAAATCATTCCTTTTCCTTCCTTAATGCCTATTTCCTATCCATCACACCACAATATCGTTTCCCAATTTGCGTGCAAGCACGTTGCGCATGTCTTGCATCTTCTTTATCTCTCCCATTATTTCCATTACTTTATTCAAATCGCTCTCTGCCGACAGACTTGCCTGCAACTCTTTCAGGTGTTGTTCCACATAGTCCATACGGTAATCGAGTATAAGATGCATTATGCGGTCGCAGAGGTCAATCTCCCGTTCCTTCATCTGCATACTTTCTGACAGCTGGAAACGGTCTACGCTCAACTTTACTGCTAATGTTGAAATAAGTATATCGGGGTGATGCGTGAAATATTCTTCGGCTTTAAAATTTTCGTCTCCACTATGTTCTATGGCTTCTGTAAGAATTTGAACCGATAATGGATTTTTAAACGAAAGATTGTCCAGCCCGAGGTCGTAGGCAATATATTGTGCTACATTAAGATTGATTTTTTCGCCTGTCTCGTCGTTCAACACGTTGCGAATAATGATTTTTTCACCGTCTCGCACAATGGCTTGCACCAACATCGTTTCTACTTTCGATGCCTGCTGCATAGGCGTTGCAGGGCGCAACACTTGCTCTTCGCTTACAGTTTGTTCGGCTTCCCGCACTTGCTCCTTTCGTTGCTGTTCTCTGTCGTTATAAATGAAACGGTTCATCTGTGCAATGAGTGTGTTCTCTTTCATTCCCGTTCTGTGTGCACACTCGCGCAAATAGGTGTCGCGCAATATGGGATCTTTAATCACAGCAATGCTTTGCACAATGGAGTTTATCGCCTCCGACCGCTTCACGGGGTCGGTTATACCTCGTAATAATACATTTATCTTGAAGACAATAAAGTCTGTTTGGTTCTCTTCGATATACTTTCTGAAAGCCTCAGCAGTCAGATTGCGTGCCAACTCGTCAGGGTCTTTCCCGTCGGGCAACAACAAAACTTTCACATTCATACCTTCCGAGAGCAACATATCCGTACCGCGCAAGGCTGCATGCTGCCCCGCCTCGTCGCCGTCATACAGCAACACAATGTTTGAAGTAAATCTGCGGAGCAGCTTTATCTGATAGACCGAAAGTGCCGTACCGCTGTTTGCCACCACGTTTTCTATGCCACACTGATGCATAGATACCACGTCGGTGTAACCCTCCACCATATATACAAGGTCGAACTTGGCAATAGCTTTCTTTGCTTGGTATATTCCGTACAGCGCGTGGTCTTTCTGATAAATCTCACTACCTGGCGAATTGACATACTTCTGGCTTATTCCCTTCGTTCTTGAATCGAGCAGACGACCGCCAAAGGCAATCACCTTACCACTTACATTCAGCCAAGGGAAGATAACCCTGCCATTGAAACGGTCTGCGAGTTCGCCATTTTCACGTTCAAAACAAAGCCCCGTCTTTACAAGAAATTCAGCCTTATAGCCAGCTTTCAGTGCCGCATTGGCAAATTCTTGCTTTCCCGGGAGACAGAAACCTAACTGGAACTTTTCTATAATATCGTCTCTGAAGCCACGGTTGCGGAAGTATTGCAAGCCTATAGCCTTGCCGTCTACGTGATTGTGCAGTATGTTTTGGAAATATTTTGCAGCCCATTCGTTTACAAGAAACATCGACTCGCGTTCGTTCTCAAGTTGTTTCTCCTCCGTGGTAAGCTCCCGTTCCTTTACCTCAATACCGTATTTCTTTGCTAAGACTTTCAGAGCTTCGGGGTAAGTCATCTGGTCGTGCTTCATAATGAAGTTCACAACGTTGCCCGCCTCGCCACACGAGAAACACTTGTAGACACCTTTTGCAGGACTGACCGAAAACGACGGCGTGCGGTCATCGTGGAATGGGCACAGTCCCTTGTAGCTTGTGCCTGCCTTTCGCAGCGAAACATATTCCGAAATCACGTCCACAATGTTTGCGGCTTCCAATATTCTGTCTACTGTTGGTCTGTCTATCATAAGTCTTTTCAATCGTTGAAGTTGCTACAAAGATACAACAACAAAATAGGTCTTCCAAATTTGAAAGCACCGAAAACGATATCTGCAAACATTAGTGTGCTATAATTTTTATTATAAGCACCTGTAAACGAGAAGTACGATACCTGTGAGGCACAAAAATGAAGTAGGAAAACACATTTGTAATATGCTGCCACTCAACATAATATTTTATGACACTTTTTTTTATTATAAACCACGAAAAATATAATAAGAAAATATATTTTTTTCATTATAAAATCTGATTGTTATAATAATAATTTTTTAGCCATTATTGTCATTGGCTTTTTCTCGGTTCTTATCGGGAATGAATAATACCCTGTAATGTATCGAATTTGGGAAGCTATTACAAAAGATTATAAACTATTGCAAGCTGTTTTCTTGTGTTAAATAATAAAAACATATGAAAAACAAAATTTTATCTATACCTTTGCACTGTTAATAATAGAGAAATAAACAATATGCGATATAAATTTATTCTATTTCTGCTTTTGACATTAAAAAGTTTAAGTGTCTTTTCACAAGAAAATACCGATTATTGGTATAATGGCATAGCATACACCGACAGTACAAAATTAACTTCTGGCGTTCCTTATCTTACAATAGCATTGACTAAAGAAGGAGAGCAAATGCCCAAAGCTATTACAGTTTCAAATTCTTTAGGTGCTTTTTCTTTCTATGGAGTTCCTATGGATATATTTAAGGATTATACAATTTCGGTCATCGAAGGAAATTCAAATGCAGCAAGTTATTTATGTAACAAGTTTAATGAGAGACCAGAATTTGTAGGCAATATTAATGCCTATTTCAAATACATTCCCACCGAGAAAACATATTCTGAAACAATTCTAACCCCAACAAAAGAAGATGTAAAACTCTTGTTGTTAGACTTTCTTAAAAAGAAATTAGAAATAGAATATGAAGACAGGGTGCTGTTCCCCAAAGCATCTGATTCTCCTTATAAAGTTTTTGCAAACAATTCGGAAATACCTGATGAAAAGATGGATATGATTCTGCAGCAGGTACCTATGGAGATGATAAAGCAAATAACAGTGGTAAACTATAATACACCAAATAAATATTTTTCGGGAGTTTTGAACATCAAATTCACTGTTGGCGATGAACTAACAATAGACAAGGAAACTCAATTATTCTCATTACCAAGAATAAAATAAAAATGTACAGAAAAACCCTATTTCTATTTGCTTTTACCTTTCTAACACACTTATTTTGTAATGCTCAAATAAACGTACAAGGGAGTGTAAAAGATTTAACTACACAAGAGAAAATTGAATTTGCTCACATTGCGGTACAAAATGCTTCCGATACAACAAAAATTCTGTATAGTGCAATAACAGATATGGAAGGCTCCTACCTTATTGAGAATATTCCTATTGGTCGCTATCGTTTTATAATTTCGTGTATAGGTTACGAAACTCTTACAACTTCCACACGCATCACTATGTCCTCTTCTGGTCAAGTCTTAACCAAGAATTTTGATTTAAAACCTTCAGTAACTCAATTGAATGAAACGGTTGTAACTGCAAGTCGTAATAATCAGAAAATAGACCATCGCTCTATTGTTTTTACAAGTGAGGAAATGAAACGAGCACAAATGGCACGCGATTTATTAAAAAATATCTCTGGAGTAAGAGAAGACTTAATGTCGGGCAAACTGACAACCAACCAAGGTAATCCTCTCATTCTTATTAATGGTGTACGATCTACCGAAAATGAACTGAGAGCCATAGCTCCCAATAAAGTAAAACGAGTAGACTATTACGATTTTCCACCCGCTCGCTATGCTTCTGCTACTTGTGTTATCAATGTCGTAACAAAACAATTAGATAACGGTTATTCTTTTGGAATAAATACTTCTAATGCCGTAACAACAGGTTTTTCTAACGATGGATTGTTTTATGCAGCAACAAAAGGAAACAGCATTTTTCACATAGAATACAATTTTAATTATCGGAATTATAAGGATTGCTTTACGCAGAATAGCTACAAATACGCATTGAATGGGATTGATTGTTTAGATGAAACTTCTGGAAAAGAAAAATTCGGCTATGCTACGCACAATATTTCTCTGAAATATACCTACACACAATTGGATAAAAAGATATTCCAAGTAACACTCACACCAAATGTTGAGCGTATATTTTCTAAATCTAATAACACAGGTATATATGTAAATGGCAATTCGGCATTGAATATAATGAGCTATAATACAGACAAAACACATACTTTCAACCCTTCCATCGACTTGTATTACTGGCAAAAGTTTGGAGAAAAAAATGAATTGACTGCCAATGTTACCACTACTTTTTTCGAAACAAATGGAAAAAATAAAAACAACCAATATGTTTTACCAGGGAATAGTTTATTCTTTCAAGACGAAATGAATTTAAACAACAAGAAGTCAAGTTTTATAGGAGAAGTAATATACACACACCAAATAGGGTTAGGAAATATAAATACTGGCTATCGTTTTGACTATTCTCACTTGTTTTCTGATTTGAAAAATCTGAAAGGAAGCTATAATTACACTTCAAATATTTGGCAACAACGTATTTATACTGCCGTGGACGGTGTAAAAAATAAGTTTATGTACCAACTAAATTTGGGTTTGACACTCTTAAATATTAAAAGTGCTATAACTTCTTACCATAGAACTCTTTTTAATCCTCGATTTATTTTGGGCTATAAGCTATCGAACAAGTCTACTTTACGTTTTGTGTTTGTCTCTGGTACTAATGTTCCAACAGTAACACAACTTAGCAATAACGTAAAAATGATTAGTAAAGACATTTACTATTCTGGAAATCCAAACTTAAGGAACGAGCATAGTTGTACAAGTGGGCTGTTATACAATTTTTATAGCAAATATCTGGATTTAGAATTAATATTAAGCCATCTTTATAAAACGAAACCAATTATAGGGTATTATAGCGAAGAAGATAATCATTTAATCTACAATTCGGTGAATGGAAACTATGCTTACACGTATGGTGGACGAGTAAATGCCTCTATAAAACCATTTGGTTCAAATTTATTGCGTTTACAAATAACATTGGATCCTTGTACGAGTACAACTTCTACAGCAGATAATAAGTTCAGTGCTTTCTCTTGCAAAAACTATTTTAGTTTAGATTTCAATTATAAAAACTTGTCGGCAAACTATACTTATTCTATTCCGACTTATTCAGCAGAGGGTATTTACAAAACAAGGAGTGAATCACAAAATAATTTGAGTATTGCTTACCAGTTAAAAAACTGGAAGTTCTCATTGGGAATGCTATTTATTAGCAAAGATGCTATCTACATTACCAAAACAAATAACAACTCTATTGTTCAGGAATACTCAGAACGCAGCATCAGAGATAACAAATCGATGTGTATTTTTGGTATTGAGTTCAGTTTTAATTCTGGAAAAAATAAGTCGATTAGTCGAAAGATAGAAAATAAAGACACCGACGCTCCTATATTTTAATGTTACAGTAACCACTTTCCACGAATAAGATAGTGCACAAAAAGATAGATTCTAATTAACGATGGATGTAAACCTCACTAACAACAAACCCATCGGTAGAATTAAGTATGCACTAAATTAATTCTACCAACGGGTTAAGAAAATATTTTTTCATTATAAAATCTTATGGTTGAGAGCGACCTTTCAATTGAAGTGCAATACTATTAGTTCACCTCATCGGTATTTAAGTCTTCAATACTTTCTTCCATCTGAATAAGACCGTTGTCACTGAGCCATCTTTTTTGATAACTTTTTTGTGCTGCTCGTGCAATATCATTAATAAACGAGCCATTCATTGCAGCCCCAATACCACCGCCAATTACAGGAATAGTTTGCCCAGCTTTACGCTTAGTAAGGTTTATACCTATTATTTTTGCAATCTGTTTTATATTCAATATGCCTTTGGCGAGGAAATTTTTAGAAGCCATTTCTCCTATTTTCTTCCATGTGTTTTTTTTGTATCATAATGGAAACCTGCTTCAAAGAAAATAAGATTGCAGTTTTTTCTTCCATATTATTCGCACTTGCTGCCGAAAGAACACCTAAGGCAAATACATTTTCTTCTTCGGCATTACTTGGATTAATGTCATATCCATAACATGCACCTATCTTGTGAATGGTACGTAATGCAAAAGTTATAATAAAAGGAATATCAACTCCCATTCCCAGTACACCTGTAGATCCAGTAGCAGCTCCTTCTGCCATAGCAGTTCCAATCGCCCATTTACGAACACTATCAGCGAGTTTATCACTAAGCTCCAAGTCTTTTTTACGTAATTCAGCTATATTATCTACTTTCCCATCACGCTTCACATCACTAATGTCAGTAAAGAATACAGCCGCTTCATTTGCTCCTTTCAACGCACTTTCAATAAGACTATCAGGGACAACCTTAGTAAAAAGCTTAGTAAAAGGACCCATAATTTTCCCCACAGCTTTACTTGCAATACTTGGTTCTCTTTTCTCCCATTTCTGTATAAGGGCGAGTTGTTTTCTTTGGTATTCCGTTAAATCCATAATTAACGCAAATTAATGCCCACTGTTTCCCAGAAGTAAGCTATTAATAATTTATTAGATTAAAAAGCGTGGGAACTTTTGCTATTACTCGACTTAGGTTCTGGACAACCTCTTATGTGTAATATGCAAAAGCCCACGCCATAAGATATACTATGTCCCATAAGGGAATAATAATCCTAAGCGTGAGCGGAATTGCCTATTATCCACATAAGATTGAATTGTCCAGATTCAGTCGAGGATAATGAGTCAAACGCTCTTTTTTTAAAATGAATTCTTTATAACGCACACCTTCTCGCAGATGCACTTGAATTTCATTTGCAAAGATAATTAAAATTTTTTATTAATTACGAGGGTATGTCAAAATAGTCCTTTTTTTTTGGCTCTTCCGGAATTTGGAGTGATGGAATTATATTTTTTAGGCTTCCTGTTGATAAAGAAGTATTGTAAACTATAAATATAAGCTCTTTATGGTGTATATAGCCCATATAAGCTACATATAGATATAGTAGTCCTTATTTTAGCACTTTATATTCTTTAATACTCAACAAATAAAGGGATATAAAAGAATCAAAGTTACAAAGGTTATTGATAATCAGATATTATACGGTATCACTCCAAATTCTGGAAGAACCCTTTTTTGCGCAAAGCCCCTACTTTCTCAAGCCAGGGCTTTGCTATGTCTTAAAGTTTTTGTACCTTTAGGCAAACAAATCCATTATGGCAAAGGTACACTTTCGTTCTTACACTGACAACAAAATGGTTCTTTTTCCTCAAAGAATCGATAAGGATATTCGGGAAGATGACCCTGTCCGTCTGCTGAATGTCTTAGTGGATGGCATTAGTTTGGATAAGGTCTATAAACTCAAGAAGGTTGGCGAAACTTGCCTGCCTTTATTCTTGTTAGAATTTGGTGGTATGATAGCGGATTATCATATTATCTTTTTCTTGCCATTATGAATATAAATGCCCTTCTTTGGTTTACCATTGAGTTTTATTCCTTGCAGATTGAACCAAGAGTTGTCGTCATCGTCCTTGCTTGCCGATGGGGTGTCTATTCCTGTTGGCTCTTCTCCCTCGAACGAAACGTCTAACTTTGTTTCCGAATCTTTGCTGTTAAGGTGGAAGAATGCGTGGAAAGGAGTGATTTTAGCATACTCCCCAGCTCGTACGAAAGCACCTTTTCCTTCGTTTCCTGTAGAACTGTAAATATAGATAGTGCCCTGAAGTTGTAGGTTGTTTGCCAACTTTTTAATGTAATCAGCCTTGTAGACGCCATATAGATTTGTGACTTCCGCTGGTGTTGTTCCTGCTATTTGTGGGTTTACTTCCACATTGTTAGCCGAGATTTCCTCTCCGTTAGATATGTATATATAGGGCTTGTTTGCCTGCATTTCCTCTTCTATAGAGAATACAATGGTTTCTTTTGCACCGTTCTCTCCTTGCATCTTACTGAACGCAAAGGCTTTTCCGCTTGGCTTGGCCGTAAACGGCAATACGAGCGTTTCTTTCTTTTTCTTTTGGAAAGAAGAACGATTGAAAGTGGCTTTGTCTGCCATGAACTTATGAGGAAGGTAGTAGTTCATGTTTCCTTTCATTGCCAACTCGTTAAAATTGTCGTCAATGTTTATTTTGAAATGGCTTGTGCGGCGTTCTCCGTTGTCTGCTGTGAGAACTGTGTTGTAAGCCCGATGTTCATCGGTTTGTCCCTTTGGCGCATATACCACTGTGTTTTCGGGCAGTCCGCTTAAAAGTTCGTCGCTTTCGTTCTTTTCCAATGGTTTCAACTTAGATAAATCGAGAGATACGAGAGCCTTGCATTGTGCAAATGCGTTTTTGGCTTGTGCCGCCTCTATGTTTGTTGGCAGGGCAATATGGTGTAGCTTTTCTATGTCCTCACCCGCAAAGAAGTTTGGGGTTATACCGTTTACACGGAATGATGGTTTCCACTTGCCTGCGAAAGTATCGTTGAATACATTCTCTTTAAATTCGTTGAAAGTGTGGCTCCAAGTTGTTTCGTTACTTTTCTTATGAACCGAAGCGGTGAAGATGCTGGGGTATTCTCCCTCTTTTAGAACTTTGTAGGTAAGGCCTTCTGCGATGAATTCCTTCTGTGGAATCATGGCACTGATAGGCAGCAAACCCTTGCAGAAGTTGTTTGCAGCGTAGATTTCAGGGTTTGTGGCATACCAATGTCCTTTCTGATTGACGCTCTTTTCGTTTACCATTGGTGCTGTTGTTCCGTCGAACATATAGAAGTCGCAATCTTCAGAATGTAGGAAAGCGTCTTCTTCAATGCTTGTCAGCGAAGGTGGCAATACCACGATTTGCAGCTTACTGCTTTCAAAAGAAGCAAGCGGAATGGTTGTTATCTTGTTGGGGATAACTATTTTGTTGTCAGCGAATTGGTTTTCTGCAAAGGTTTCCTGCCCGATTGTGGCGAGATTTGCAGGTAGATTGGTGTGCTTAAGGTTTCTGCAACCTCTGAAAGCACCCCTGCCTATGGTTGTCAGCGAGGCTGGATAGCCGATGTTCAGCAGGGCGTTGCAGCCGAAGAAAGTCTGTTCGCCTATCTCCGTAATTCCTTCTTCAAGTACTACTTCTGTCAGTTTGTCGCAAAGACTGAACGCGAAATCACCGACCTTTGTAACTTTGTACTGGCGGTTTTCAGCAGCATTGGTGAACGAAGCAGGAATGACAAGCTTTCCCACAGAGTATTGACTGATAGCTGCATTCTTACCGTTTCCAACTTCTGCGACGCCTTCTCCTGTGATGTTAAACCAAATTGGAATATCTGTTCCATTCAGTTTGGCTGTACCTTTTACGAGCGTTTCTTTCTCTAAAACAGAGGCAAAGGCAGAAAGCTGTGCGCATACTGCTATTAAAAATATTAATATATGTTGTTTTTTCATATCTTTCAATGTTGAAGATTGTATATAATTTGATGTTTAATGCTGTTATGGTTTGAACTTCTTCCAGGCTTCCTCGCCACCTGCAATGGCTTCTACGCCTTGTTGTTCGTAACATTTACCAAATAATGCAAAGTAGAAAGTCTTTCCACTTTCCACGTGTCCGCCTTTATTTACATAGGTGTATTTGACAATGTTTGGATTAGCATCGGTTCTCATTTTCTGGTAGGCACTTTCCGCATTGCTCAAAGGCACAACCTCGTCAACCTTTGAATGGAAAAGATAGATGGGGTACTTGGGCTTCCAACCTTCTGTAAGATTATTAACGGTTGAAGCTGTGTACAGGTCGTCAAATTTAGGATTCTTTTCCGTTTCCTCTCCTTTCACCTTTTTAGACATAAAGGCAAATGCTTCGGGAGTGAATATTTCAGATACCTTTATATATTCTCCCTTTGCATCTTTTTGGAAGTTATATATTTTCTTTAGTTCATTTTGTATAACCTGAGTATCTTTTTCTTTCTTCTCTATCCAATCAAGGATTCCTGTCTTGAGAAACTTCTCATTGAAGTAATCTTTTATGTTGTGCCTTCCCATGTAAGGATTGTAGTCGAGCATACCTTTTATAATAAGGGGGAGGGCTACAGGCATGTATATTTTATCCTCGGTGATATAGAATTTCAGCGTGGCGATAGGGTCGTACGGACCATCTCCGCATACCGAGCCACCCAACTGGAGGTCCTTGTCGAGAAAGTTGGTTTCTATAAACTTATGAGAAGCCATAGCTACCGAACCTCCTTGAGAGTATCCTACACAGATGGTTTTCCAATCATCTCTGAGTTTAGCACGTCCTTTCTTGCTGCTTTTGTATAGCTCAATGCCGTAGCGGAGCGCATCGACACTCTGTCGGGCTGTTACTTCCTGTGCTAAGTAAGGGTGGGCTTCGTTTTGTGTTATTCCGTATCCCTGATAGTCTGGCAATATCACCAAGCAGTTGTATGCCAACTCCGAAGCACTCTTGCTTTTTGCGTGCATGACCAACATACCCACATCGCTTTTTCAATCTCCGCTCTTTATGTATTCTGAAGGCGTACTCTTATTATCGGTTATCGTAATATGGCAACCTAAAATAATGTTGTTGATAAGAACTTTATAATTGGTTGGCATTGCTGCCAGGGCTGTCAGAGTTACAGGCTCGCCTTTGGTGTTGATGCTGGGGTAGGTGTATCTGTAATATTCGTAATTCAAGCCCCAACCTGTTGTTGCGTGATGGTCTGGGTTGTCATCATCAAAGCTGTTTGCTCGCCTTGGAAGTTTTCCTTCTATCTCTTTGAAAGATTTGACACCACTCTCGATAATCTTTGCATCTGCGACATTTACGCCGGTGCGAATAGAGGAAAAGTCTTTCTGTGCAGTAACTGAAACAGAAAGAAGAACGGCTACTGTTAGACACAGATAGCGCGTAATGTTCTTTGATAAAATCTTATTCATCTTTAAATAGGTGTAATTAATTATTTACCTGTCGGTAAGGTTAAAGTTTGAAACATTCAATGCGTAAAACATAGTAAGCATAGTCATATAATACTTTGCTGCAAAGTTCCGAAATTTTCTCGGAAAGAACAAATTATTCGCAGTAAATATCGCTTTGTTTTACATAACAGAATAGACTTAGACGTTATGTTATTGGTAACTGCTAAAAAAAGTAACGCTTTGTAAAATAATCTCTAAAAAATGCAGGTCTTAACGTTCGTTTACATCACTTTGAAAAAACTTGATATAAAAATTTGGTTGTTCAGTTTAAAAGTTTTTACTTTGCACCCAAGTTCATGACTTCTTCTCTGTTTACAATAGAGTTAGGGGTGTAAAGAGATTTATATTTCAGTATTAACAAATTAATTTTATTAAGATGAAAAAGATTTTAATGACTTTTGCTGTTGCATTTGTAGCAATCGCAGCGAGTGCACAGGTTTATGTTGGTGGTAGTGTTGGTATTGCTTCTTCTAAAGAACGTGGTGGCGACAACGTAACAACCTATCAAGTTCTCCCTGAAATTGGTTATAACATCAATAAAGATGTTGCAATTGGTACCATCGTTGGTTGGGGAAAAGGTAACCCTGTAAATATAGAGGGTGAAACTCGCAACTATCTCACAGTTGCACCTTATGCTCGTTTCAATGTAGTTCGTACAAAGTATGTAGATGCTTTCATCGATGGTGGTTTCGGTTATACCCACTATAACCATGCGCATGCAGTTACCACTTCAGTTGATGAATGGTCAGTAGGTTTGAAACCAGGTATTGCTGTAAACCTTAACAAGAAAGTCAGTTTTGTAGCTCACGTAGGTTTTGCTGGTTGGAAGTCTAAAAAATACGATGGTGCAAGCAAAGATTCACACGTTTGGGGTGTAAACCTTAATGGCAATAACATTAACTTTGGTGTTTACTACAACTTCTAAAGAGCTTGCTTGAAACAAACTTAACTTAATGTTCATAGAGAGGGATGTCGTTTAAACTGCACATCCCTCTTTTTGCATTATTTAGGAAGAAGTTACCTAAGCCTGAACAAAGACTTGTAATTAGGCTATATAAGTATATGCAGACGAATGAACGTTAGGGGCTGAAAATCTCTAAATGTCCATTACTCCTGAATGTAAGTCTGTCATTTGGCATGATATGACTAAGGGCAAAATCATGAAACGATGAATGCACACGCAACAAGCGGCTCTTTTGGATAATGAGGCGTTAATATTTTTATCTATTACAATTTTATGCAAGAGAGTACTCCCATAAATTCCTCTCTAAAGTGTATGCTGTCAAATGGTCTTCTCCCTTCTCTTCTTCTGAAAGATATCCTACTTCCTTCTTAATTTTGTTTCCCCAATGTTCCATATGTTGTTTGCTACAAACTGTAATAATAGCTTTTTATTTTTGCAGCCATCATTTTTCGTCTTGCTATAAGAAATTCAGAATAATTTGAATAATCCATATTCACGATATTACTTGGTATACAGTTTTCTTCCATATTTTGTTTCAAGGCGTCTATGTCTGATACATTTCCATAAAGCGTATGCCCTCGTTCACATTGTTCCACAGCATTTTTGAAATATACGCTTGGTGCATCGTCAGATATCTCTTTGTTTACCTGTGTGTCAAGATAAGTGAAGTTAGCAATCTGGTTGTATTGTATTCGTTCGTTGTAGCCATTATCACGCAAATACTGTTTTGGGAAAATATGATGTACATCGCCCATTAATGTAATTAAATAGCTTATTTTAGTTCCGTTGCTAAATAAGGCATTATCTCCCTTGTATATTTGTGCTGCAAGAAATACATTGAAAAATGGACTGTTTATGACTTGCGTTTCGAGTAGTTGCACCAATCTGATATTCCAGAATGTCTCCGAAAGGCTGACTTCTTCTACTTCTCGAAAGAATGTCGGGAACCCCTTTTCGCGGATACGCTTGATGTCAAAATCCATTTGTGATTCAGGAGATCCAATATACCGGCTTGTTAATGTAGACATTACGAACCATTTTGCCACGTAATGCTTAATCTGACTCTTTTCTATTGCATTATCATTATTTAGCAACAAGTATAGCGTATAGGCAAAATCTAATGTTATCTGAGAATTAATTAGTTTGTTGGAGATGAAACCAGCACCTTTAATTCCAAGTATAAAGTTGGCAAATGTATATTGATTCATAAAATCGATTACTCCTTCGCTCAGCTTGGCAAAAGACTCTTCGGCTATTAATGCTTTATACTCTCGTGTCTCAAAATCGCGTCCGCCAAGAAGGTTTACAAGGTCCTTGAGCTTTGCACGACCGAATTTATACATAAAGGCTATACGTAGAATGTCGTTATAATCAGGGTCGAATATTGTTTCTCTGTCATCTTTCAGCCATTTTAGTTTGTTAAAGTATGGAGTTTTTACGAATATAGTATCTTTAACCATTTCGCCATACCAGTCGGGCTCTATCGCTAAATGTGAAAAATAGTCGATAGCCTTACGAAGTGTATTTCCTCCATATTCTGTATTGGCAGCAATTTTTGACATTGCAAAATCAGCCTGATTCAGTTTGGTACCTTGACTGTTAATACGGATAAAAATATCTGTTACCTCATCTATATTCAAATCTTTATTCAGTGTTATTATTCCGATTTGTCGGTTCTTGATATCGAGCAAACGCATTAATACGTTATTTATATGCGAACCATTCTCATCAGGATTTCGCTTACAATACTCATTCACAAAAGCCCATTGGTCAAAGTCTGGTTTGAATAATTCCGCAATGTCTGCTATCCATTTCTTATCTTTCAATATAGCATTGTCCTGAACTTTGAAAATCTCTTCATTCTCTTCCTCCGAGGCTTGAGGATTAAATGCAATCTTTATTCTGCGTTTCTTGAAATCACTGCTTATAACTTCCATTCCGACAATTGCAGTCATCAATGCCGTAACACGCTGTTGTCCATCTATCATTATCTTCTTGCCAATAGAGAGTGAACCGTCCTTCAGCTTCATATCCGGACTTTGCGAGATAATCAGATAACCTGCAGGATAGCCCTTATAGAGAGAGTCTATCAAGTCTCTTACTTGTCGGGTCTTCCATACAAATGGACGTTGTATTTCAGGTATAGCAATCTCTCCAGACTTTATATAATTTAAAATCTGTTCAAGAGAAATGTTAGAAGCAGTAAATTTTTCTGTCATAATTATTTGTTTCAATAAAAAGGCTTACTGAAGAATTATTTATATCACTTTTTAATCCTTCCATAAGTAGTCTTTTGGTTATTGTATCAATACAAGATAACTGTTGCAAATATACTATAAAAGAATCATATGAAAGATAAAGAAAGCTAACTATTTTGCTCCACCTGATATTATTTTCTCTATTATATTGGGAATAGATACAGCTGCTTTATATCTCAAATAGGTATAGGACAGTCCTTTTATTGTGGAAAAAGCCACATGTATCTTGCCGTCCTATACTCGCTTATATAGTATATTATACTCATTGTCTCGTATTGATTCTGTTGTTATCTGACATTTTTTGCTTGTTGTCATCTTGTCTGTCCGACAATTGAGCAAAATCTGTGCTGATTCTAATAACCGATTTGGATAAAATAAAAATCCTGCTCTAAGCTTATTGTGGTGGCGAAACCTACAATTGTTGCTAAGTATGTTATAAAATAGAATAAAATATTAAAAGATTATTTATAACTTTGCAAGCGTATTGAATATATTGTAAACCATAAAAATAGCATAAACAGAATGTTCTGCACAAAAGAAAATAAACTAATTAGAAGGAATGCAGCCTATCTTGTTGCCAACAGCTTTATAAAACTTTATTTGGTCTTCGGTTTCGTCTTGCGCATTATTCTGATGTTCTCAACTCCTACAACTACCGATTTTTCGTTTATCGACATTGTTAGAAGCCTTGGAGTTGGACTGCTTTCCGACTTTGGTGTTGGAACTTTACTTACCATTCCCATATTTGTTTTGTACTTAGGTCTGAACGAATGGAAATACAACAAAATGGCAGGGTATGTGATAGAGGCGTTGTTAGCTTTAGCTTTCGTCTATTCGCTTTGGGCAAAATCTATATTTCATGAATATGGTGGTGGTGCACCTCTCATAGCACGTATTTTCTTCGGTTGGAAACTCGCAAGTTTTTCGTTGCGTTTCTTTATTCCGAGATTAAGAATGGCGTGGCGACGTGTAACAATGTATGGCACATGGGGCACGTATGTGCTGCTGTTCATCTGTGTATCGGCAGGCGAATATTTCTTTTGGCAAGAATTTGGCGTGCGCTACAACTTTATTGCCGTCGATTACTTGGTATATACACACGAAGTATTGGGCAATATTATGGAATCTTATTCTATCGTTCCACTTGTTTTATTATCTGTAATTGCTACGGCAGGCATCATAATTTGGCAGTCGCGACGACGTCGCTTTAAATTAGAAAAGCTATACACGCCGAAACTGTTAGTTGTGCATAGTTTGCTTTATGTCGTTATTTGCTCCGTTGCATTCGGGGCAGCCTCGCTTACACAAGGGTTTGAAAGTTCCAATCAATACGTTAGTCAATTAGAACAGAATGGTGCCGGCAATTTTGTTGTTGCCTTCTTCAACAATAAGTTAGAGTACAACAAGTTCTACCCTATGATGGATAAGAATGAATGTATTAATACTTATCGCAGATTATCAGGTCTGAACTCGCAAGGTTATAAACTGTTAGGCAATGCGAACGGCAAACCAAGGCGTTGCAATATTGTGCTGATTACGGTGGAGAGCCTGAGTGCAGATTTCTTAAAACATTATGGAAATACCGAGGAATTAACTCCGCGGCTCGACCAATTAATTCGGAAAAGTATGGTTTTCGATAGTTTATACGCCAACGGAAACCGTACAGTGCGCGGCTTGGAAGCACTTTCGCTCTGCATTCCCCCCAGTGCAGGCGAAAGCATTATTAAACAAAAAGCGAACCGTATGGGCGATATGTCTGTAGGAGCAGTGCTTAAAGAGCAAGGATACACAGTGCAATTTTTATATGGCGGCGATAGTTATTTCGATAATATGGGCGATTTCTTCTCTCATAATGGTTACGAAGTTATCGACAGGGCAAGCATTGACAAAAACGACGTTACTTTCGCTAATATCTGGGGAGTATGCGATGAAGATATGTTCAACAAGAGTTTGAAAGTATTTGATGCGAATGCAAAAAAGGCAAAACCATTCTTCGCACAGATTATGACTACAAGCAACCATCGCCCCTATACATATCCCGAAGGACGAATAAAAGTTGAAGGTAACCCGCATACTCGGAGTGCTGCTGTACGCTATACCGACTACGCAATAGGCAACTTTATAGAACAGGCTTCTCGTAAACCGTGGTTCAACAATACAATATTTGTTATAATAGCCGACCACTGTGCATCGAGTGCAGGAAAAACGACATTACCCACAGACCGGTATCACATTCCGTGCATTATATACAGTCCAAAACATATAGCGCCACAAGCAGTAAAGACGGTTTGTTCGCAGATAGATGTCATGCCAACTCTTCTGGCTTTGCTTAATATTCCATGTAAAGTAAGCTTTACGGGACAAAACATTTTCTCTTCTGCATATCGTCCTCGTGCTTTTATGGCAACCTATCAGAATTTAGGATATTTAGAAAACAACTGTCTAACCATACTTTCGCCCGTACGCAAAATAGAACAGTTCAGTGTGAGGTACGATAAAGATGGTACAGCCATTGAGATACCATTGCGACAACAACGTAATGATTTCATACAAAAAGCAGAAGCCTACTATCAGTTTACTAATATTTATCTAAGCAGGTAAACAAATATCTAATCATTGATATTTGGAAGTCTAAGGAAGAAAAGCTTTAGGAAATAATAAAGTCCAGGATTGGAAAGGCTGAACTTGTGCATAAAAAAAAGGAAGTGCCAATTTTGTTTTGACACAACCTATTTTTATTTGGGATTTTACAAAAAACAATCTACTTGTCTTTCTTAGCAGATACCACTCTTCTTTCCTTAATACGAGCAGCTTTACCTGTAAGTTTACGTAAGTAGTAGAGTTTTGCGCGACGTACCTTACCATATTTGTTAACTTCAATAGAATCGATGTTAGGCGATTCCATTGGGAAAATACGCTCAACGCCGATGGTGCCAGACATCTTACGGACAGTGAAACGCTTCTTTTCGCCCTCACCGTTAATCTTGATTACTACACCACGGTAAAGCTGAATACGTTGCTTATTACCCTCGACGATTTTGTAAGCGACAGTTACAGTGTCTCCAGCTCTGAACTCCGGATGCTGTTTGCCGGTTGCAAATGCTTCTTCAGCAATTTTAATTAAATCCATTTTATTTATTAATTAAATATTGTTTGTCGTTCCAATACAACGTAGTACATGACTCTTCCACGACCAGCGGTTATACCGAAAAGCGATGCAAAGTTACTATAAATTATTTAATTAACGACGGAACCGTTCGTTTTTTCAAACGTTCTTTAACTACATTTTACATTTATGACGTAAAACAAGATGGCGCAGAACTCTGTTGGCTGACAAGTTTTTACTAACTTTGCAGTAAATAAAAATGTGGAATATGAATAAAAAAATATTTTTAACAGGAAGTGTGGCTGCTGTATTGACCTGTGCACCATGTGCAGCACAACACGGAAAATATCAACTCAAAGATGTGCAGCGTAGCAGAATACTGATTGACACACGCTATGATACTGCCAAAGATACGATGGCTGTAAGGTTCTTAGCACCTTACAAACATATTGTAGACAGTATTATGAGCCCAGTGGTGGCACAATCCGACCACTATATGACAGCACATCGCCCAGAGAGCGGCTTGTCAAACTTACTTGCCGATATATTGGTTTGGGCTGCAAAAGAATATAACGAGAGAGTAGATTTTGCCGTTTACAATATGGGAGGCATTCGTGCGGCTCTACCGAAAGGTAATGTTACAGTAGGCGATGTGAACGACATTGCACCTTTCGAAAATAAAATATGTTTTCTTACACTTACTGGCGATAAGGTACTGGAGTTATTCCGACAGATAGCCCACACGGGGGGAGAAGGTGTCAGCAAGGGAGTTTGCCTGGGTTTAAGCCAACGTAACACACTTCAATATGCAAGTTTGAACGGCAAACAGATTGACCCGAAGGCAAAATATCGTATTGCTACAATTGACTACTTGGCACAGGGCAACGACAAATTAGAGGCTTTTAAGGCTAAAACAGATTTCAATGCGCCACAAGATCCATCGAATAATTCGCGATACATCATTCTGAACTATTTCAAAGCGATGACAGCAGAGGGTAAGACGATTGACAGTAGGACAGAAGGACGTATTGCTTACTTCAGTACAGACGAGGAACGCCCTGCCGTTAAGGCTATGTAAGGCGAACAAATGGAATAATAATAGAAGGATTAAAATAATGAAAAAGAATATTTTACTGATAGCCTTGTGTATGTTCAGCATTGTTGTTTTCGCACAGAAGAAGCAACTCACCATTCTGCATACAAACGATACGCACAGCCAGATAATGCCTTTCAACACCACACTTGCCGATACTCTGCGGGCAGGACGTGCGGGCTTCGAACGCCGTATAGCCATGTTGAAGGAGGAAAGAGCGAAAGACCCTGACCTGTTGCTGTTCGATAGCGGAGACTTCTGCCAAGGTTCACCCTACTTCACTATGTTCAAAGGTGATGTAGAGGTTGGATTGATGAATCTGATGCACTACGATGCAGGCACAATAGGCAATCACGAGTTCGACTTCGGACTCGATAACATGATACGAATGTTTAAGGGATTGAACTTCCCTATCGTATGTGCGAACTACGATTTTGCAGGTACGGAATTGGCAAAGATAGTGAAACCTTACATTATATTAAAGCGAAAAGGACTAAAGATAGGTGTATTTGGTTTGTCTCCAGAGCTTGATGGATTGGTGGTAAAAGAAAACTACGGTCCGTTAAAGTATTTGGATCCGATAGCATGCGCTCAGAAATGTATCAATGAACTACAGAAAAAGAAATGCGATTTGATAATTTGTATATCGCATTTGGGCATAAACATAGAGGGAATTAGCGACGAGGAAGTAGTAGCAGGTACACGTGGTATCGACCTAATATTGGGTGGACACTCGCATACCTTCCTGAAAAAACTTGTATATGTAAAGGACTTGGACGGCAGGGAGGTAGGTATTGACCAAAACGGCAAGTCGGGCATATTCGTTGGAAAGATGGTTTTAGACTTGGAGAAAAAGAAGTAGGAAAGCCAAAGAAATTGTTCCGTAATCCGGAATAAGTTCTTTTGCATTGCAAAACAGGCACTTTTAGAACGCAAAAGTGCCTGTTTTGTCTTTTCGTTTATAAGGTGTTGATTACTAAAATGTTACAAACCCAATAAAAGAAGAATAAAAAAGCTGTTCCGTGCTCTCTCTCCATAGGTGGTATCCATTTGGAAAAGCATCGCCTTTTCCCAACAAACTTATTCGAAATAGAACGTAAGAGCTATCATCTTGGAGCGCGCTTCGTTTGCTGAATTAGTGTACATCAGCATACTTTTATCGCGCAATTCTTTTGAATGATTGGTGTCTAAACAATTAGACAAGCCATACATAAACTTCAGTTCGGGGCGTAATTTAAAGAACGGAAGATAGAAGTCGCAGCCCAATCCAACCTCTAAATAAGCATCGCCACCCTTCAATCGGAAAAAATCATCGGTCTTTCCAGACAGATTAACCATTGGGTTGATACCTAACATTAGGTATGGACGGTGATTATTGAAGCGTGGAGCAGCAGCTATAAGATTAAAAGCACACGAGACGTAAGCGGTTTTTAAATCTTGCATCTTTTCGGTTGGTCGCCCATTGGCATCTAAATCGGTCAGATTTCTGAAAGTAATATGTCGTGTTCCAAAATACATTGCAGGCGCAATACGCAACTGAAAGGTTGTGTTAAGTCTTAATTCGCCCAATACGCCCACCGTAAAGCCTGCGTCCCAGCGGTCTTGGTCTACTGAAACTATCTTCTGCACAGGTCCTGTACCATTATCTAAATCAACCATTTGCGGTCCGATATTGGTAAATTCGAGGTCTTGCAAGTGTGTACCGACCATTACCCCAAAGTGGAATGGGCGCAAGTCAGCGTAAGGACGGTTCTGCACAGTACGGTCTTGAGCAAAGCTATTAGCTGATGCCACTACCAATAATATTATGTAAAAAAGTCTTTTCATATATGCCACTATAACGTTCTCTGTGTCTATTTATTGTGAAATAAGGACTTTATCGTACCTAAATTGTCTTGCAGGCGATGCATTTTTATTTGTATCTTGTCTAAATATTTCAAAATATTATCATCATTTGTAGGTATTAAGAAAATATTTTTTACCTTTGCACCATACAAAAACAAGGACGCAATAACGATCCTATACAAAAACATTATTAAAATAATAAAGGAATTATAATTATGGCTTATGTAATTGGAAACGACTGTATCGCATGCGGTACATGTATTGATGAATGTCCAGTAGGTGCAATTTCTGAAGGCGACATCTACAAGATCGACGCTAATGCCTGCACAGAGTGTGGCACATGCGCAAGTGTTTGTCCAAGCGAAGCTATTAGCTTGGGTTAATAACACAACTAATTGTTACTGATTAAATTGGGCGGACTCGTGAGGGTCCGCTTTTTCTTTTGGTAAGATTTTGATTCAATATAGTTTTTTAGGGGTGTACTTTACAACGTAATGGACAGTATAATATTCGAACAGATTTTGTTCGATATAATTCAAAGTCATGACAAATTAGGAAACTAATATAGATAATCTCTAATATTTTTTGTTAGGTGCTGCCAAGAATTAGAAATATAATACTATATTTGTAGGAATTCTGATGAACAGTATGAGGGCACTTTAGACAACAAAATAATTATAAGACAAGATATGAACAAAACTTTGTGGAACTATTATAAACAATCTGCTGATGGACAGAAAGCTATACACTTGTTTGAACCACAGCCAGAAAATGTATATGACAATATCGAAGCTATTGCTACGTTTGTGAAAAAATTGGATAGTGATATTAATCCTCAGCAATTTTTTGATATGGTATTTATTCATGAAATTAATTTTGCTGAACGATACTCCATAGGCGAAGAGACTTTTAATCGTGATACCACCAATACCACGTTCTAAAGATTACAAACAATATCTAATGTATTACTATGAAATGCGTGTAGTGCTTAATGAATTTCAGAAAGGGTATGCTCTGACAGATGGAGAACTCTGTGCTTGTCTATACGATTATGGAGCAAGAGTATTGTTAGATGCAAAAGAACCAGTAGAGAGTGAACTGCCAGAACCAATAAATGTATGGCTGACAGGGGCATCGGGTAAAGGCGATTTTGAATTCCTTGACTCTTTGGGAGAATATGAGACAACTAAGACTTCTATATGGGCATGTAATGAAAGAACTCGCCGAGGAGATATAGTAATTGTGTACTGTACCTCTCCTCGCAGTTATCTACATTCTATTTGGAGAGCAGTAATAAAAGGACTCATCTAATACAAATGTTTGTTTATAGTCAAGAAATAAGTTTAAATTAACAGTTCTGCCAATATATCTTCGTGTAAGGTTTGGTATTCACAAAATAAAGGTTTATATTTGCAATCAGTTATTAGTATTCAGTATTCACATTTTAAATACATAACAATATTATGGCAGTAAATTATAAAGACTTAGGTCTCGTAAACACACGCGAGATGTTCAAGAGAGCCATTAATGGCGGTTGGGCTGTGCCCGCATTTAACTTTAATAACTTGGAGCAGCTTCAGGCTATTATTACAGCTTGTTCAGAAACAAAGTCTCCTGTAATTATTCAGGTTTCAAAGGGTGCACGCAAGTATGCCAACCAGACTTTGCTTCGTTACTTGGCTGAAGGTGCTGTTGCATTTGCCAAGGAATTGGGATGCCACCACCCGGAGATTGTACTTCACCTTGACCACGGTGACAGCTTCGAATTGTGCAAGAGCTGTGTAGATACTGGCTTTTCTTCTGTAATGATTGATGGTTCTGCACTTCCTTACGAGGAGAACATTGCCTTAACTAAGAAGGTTGTAGAGTATGCACATCAGTTTGATGTAACTGTAGAGGGCGAGCTTGGCGTACTGGCTGGTGTGGAAGACGATGTTGCGTCAGAAGAGTCTCACTATACACGTCCTGAAGAGGTGGTAGACTTTGCTACACGCACGGGTTGCGACTCGTTGGCAATCTCTATTGGTACTTCTCACGGTGCTTACAAGTTTAAGCCAGAGCAGTGTACGCGCGATCCGAAGACTGGACGTCTGCTTCCTCCTCCGTTGGCATTCGATGTATTGCAGGCTGTAGAGAAACAACTGCCTGGTTTCCCAATTGTACTTCACGGTTCATCTTCAGTTCCTCAGAAGTATGTTGACATTATTAATAAGTATGGTGGTGCTCTGCCAAATGCTGTGGGTATTCCAGAAGAGCAACTCCGCAAAGCCACAAAGAGTGCTGTATGCAAGATTAACATAGACTCTGACTCTCGCCTCGCATTCACTGCCGGTGTTCGCGAGACATTGGCATTGCACCCTGAATACTTCGACCCACGCCAGTATTGCGGTAAGGCTCGAGAGTATATGATAGACCTTTATACCGAAAAGATTAAGGACGTTCTTGGTTCAGAGAACAAGTTGGCTAACCTCGATTAATCTTTTCAGGTAATCAATACAAGCGGCGGAACCTTCATGGAGAGGCTTCCGCCGTTCTTTTCCACTTAATTAGCGAATACTAAAAACACCTTAAATAAAACAGAATATGAAGAAGACTGTCATTTCATTGGTCTTGTTTCTAATGGGCATTTCAGTGAATGCGCAAGACCAAAACTATTGGATTTATCTTGTTATCGGGCAAGATAATATGATTGGTAAAGCCGATGCAGGAACAAGTACTAATGGTTTCTTGCTCGATTCGTTCAGTAAAACAATAGCTGAAACCGCAAAAGGAAAGCGCATTGGCTTCGTTACCGTAACGTTGCCGGTAAGCCCTATCATTGCTTTCGATAAGCAAAACTATCGCAACTATGTATCGAACGTAACCGTTGAAAGCAACAAGAAAGCTTTGGAAAAGTATGATAACAACCCTTACGGCAAACTTGTCAGTATGGCACGTAGTGCCCAAAACAAGGGTGTTGTGAAGGGAATCCTGCTCCAACAAGACGGTATCGACAACTACAACGAAGCGTGGCTGAAGCGTATGAGGAGAATCTATTACGACATAGTTGGCGATTTGTCGCTCGATTCTACGAAAGTTCCATTGCTGATAGGCGAAGTAGGCCGTGCTGAATATGGCGGAAAGTATGCCGCTGCCAACGAAACCTATGGCAAAATGCACAAAGTCTTGCAGTATTCGTTTGTTGTTTCATCGGCGAATTGCCCATTGGCAGACAACAAAATCTACTATTCTAAAGAGGGACTTGAAAATCTTGGGCGCAAATTTGCTATCAAAGCTTTGCAAGGAATTGGCTATGAGCTCCCTGAAGTTCGTAGAACAACATCGATAACAAAGCAGACGATTGACCGCAAAACACTGGAAGTAAAAGTACATATAAGCGATAAGGGAATGCTGACGGCTACTTCCAACGAGCCTATCGTGAAGATCTTGGTGCTGAATGCAGCAGGAGACAACATTAAGGATATAGCAATTTCCGAACCAACAAAAGAGTATGACTTGGACTTGAACGCGTTCCCTCAAGGAAAAATCACTGTTACTTTCTATACGGCAGATGGAGAACAGTCGTTCAAGATTAATAACTAACTTCATAGAAATAACGAAAAGATGCACGTCGTAACCATTGTTTCGGCAACATTCGTGGCGTTGGAGTTTTTCAATAGTCAGCTGTTTTGTGGTTCATACTGCAACTTGTCGAGGCTATAAGAACATTTCAACCAATATAAAGAAGCAGATAAGGAATGGCGCGTTGGCATCTTACGAAACGACAATACTGCATTGTGGGTACTGTATTGTCGTTTTTTTTACTCGCATTTGTGATCTACCGAATGCTCCCACCCACGCAAGAAGACATTGATGACTGTGCCGTAGTGGTGGAGCAGCAAGCCTACTACCAACTTGAAGTAAACGGAAAGCCCACCGTTTACTTTACAGATTACAAGAATTCGGAACTCGTTGGCGGTGTTATAGAGAAAGAATTAATCCGCACACGCAAAGTCCGCACACGTGGCTATTGGGTAAATGCTTTTCCAGTCTGGCCCAGTTGCTTCGGTCGCATCGTAACAAAGTGGGCTAACAAGCCCTCGACCATCTTGAATCTCAACAGCAATGCCTTGCACAAGCTGTTAGCCAACGAGCTGGAAACTGCCGACGACGAACTGGCAGGCTTGCAAACGCAGCACAATGAACTTACCTATTATATGCGTGTGCACAATGTAAACGACTACGGATACAACAAAGTGGCTGACTATCACAGACATCTTGAACGCCAATGCGACTCGCTCCGGACGGTCATTGGCGTACTGCTGAGCATTCCAAACGACGCAGAACTGCACATAAAGCAAATCAATAGCTACGCTGTGTTGCGCAAAGATTCTGCCAAAAACACCACTTGCAACCGCATTGCCATATACAAAGACAACGGGAACTTGCTTTTGCAGACGCATTACAAGTTTACCCCCATCGGCACAATTGCTGTAATGGGTGCCGAGAGGGCACAGGAAGAGTTGGCAAAGGTGTCGCAACACAGTGAAGTGGCACTGAACAAGCCGTTTCAAATGGGTGTTCCCGATTCGTTGGGGTACTATGTCGGCGAGACGAAACACGGAAAACCGAATGGCTACGGGCAGCATTTCGGCAATAGCGGCAGCTTCTACGACGGTCATTGGGACGACGGGAAACCCAACGGATTTGGCTTCTACATTGCACCACACGAATATTTGCAGGTGGGAGAGTGGAAAGACGGCGTGTTTAAAGGCGAACGGATAAACCACAATCGCGACCGTATTTACGGCATAGACATCTCCAAACACCAGCACGAGAAGAACAAACAGCGGTTCACCATTGGGTGGAACCATCTCCGTATCACCGGTTTGGGAAAGATAAGTGTAAAGAAAGTACTCGGAAAGGTCGATTACCCCATTGCATTTATGTATATAAAGTCTACCGAAGGCTGCACGGTGCTGAACCCATACTACAAGAGCGATTATGTGCAGGCACGCAAACACGGTATAAGAGTGGGGGCATACCATTTCTTTTCCACCACTTCGGCAGGCATAGAGCAGGCTCGTTACTTCCTGAAGAATAGCATTTTCAGTAAAGGAGACCTGCCCGCGGTGCTCGATGTCGAGCCTTCCGACGAACAGATAGAGAAGATGGGTGGTGCCGAGGTTATGTTCAGGCACGTTCGCAATTGGCTCGTTGCGGTTCATCGTGCCACGGGGGTGCGCCCTATCCTTTACATCAGTCAGATGTTTACAAAGAAATACTTGCCGTTGGCTGTCGATTTGCAAGGCGAATACTTCGTGTGGATAGCCCGTTATGGCGAGTATAAGCCCGAACTGAAGCTGACTTACTGGCAGCTAAGTCCTGACGGGAGAGTCAGTGGCATACACGGCGACGTTGATATAAACGTCTTTAATGGTTATAAAAACCAGTACGAGGACTTCTTGCGCAAACATTGTATAAAGAAAGATATTGCTGTTCGCTGACGCTTGAAATGCAGCAATGTATGTTGTTGAAAGGACAGGAAAAATAGGGGAATAGTGCAAAAATTCCACGTAAAAATACCTATCGTGTAACTCCTTTATTATAAACGCTTTGCAGAACCAGTTGTTTTGCGCGTCCAAAGCGTAGGTTTTGCACGTCAAAAGAGGCTCTTTTGCAACGCAAAACCTATGCTTTTGAAAAGTCAAAGCGCAGTTATCACTTTTTAACAGAATTATTTAAGGAAAAATAGACCAAGACTACACTGTCAGCTTGCTGCATATTTCAGCCAATATGATTGTAGTTTTGGTTCTTTTATTACATAGCTGTCATATGGTAGCCTAACCGTTTCAACTCTATGGCTACACCGAAATTGTAAAGCTGATGGAGTGCTTCTACAAATGCACGGTAAGCCTCTTTGGTGCTTGGTTCGATGTTTAAACGGCGCAACTGGCTGTAAGTTCGTGCGGCACATTCGCCCACAAGGCGTTCCAAGGCGTTGGCTTCGTCGGCATTGAGCAGCAGCACCTTTTCGCGAATATAGTCGTCGGTATGGTCGAAATCGGTTTGGTCGCGCAGGTAGGCATACAGGTTTTCTACCTTGCTGTATAGTTCCCAGTCCTCGTCCCAGTATTTTGCAACTGCCATTCCGACGTACATTATCCACCCAAGCGCAACCGTCGGATAGTTCGGAAACTCGCGTATGGCATCGGGAATATAGGCTTCGGCTATTTTCTGCCACAGTTCGTCCAGGTCGGGAGCTTCGGGCAGCCGCTCGTCTACCTCGTTGTGTGATAGCAAATATTGATAAAGGTCGTCTTTGAAGATAGTTTCAAAGTTGGTTGTTGTGTCTTTTTCCATTGTCTTTTCTTCTTTTCTGGACAGAAAACAGGGCGAAGCAAGCCCACTTTTCAGTAGCTTTCTTCGCCCTGTTTTGATGTTTCCCTTATGCGTTTTGCTTTGCAGTAATGGCTTGATGTATCAGTGCTGTAATCTCTTCCGTAAGTTCTGGATTGTCTTTCAGCATGGTCTTTGTGGCATCGCGCCCCTGTGCGAGCTTTGTTCCGCCATAGCTGAACCAGCTTCCACTCTTCTGAATGATGTTGTATTCTACACCCAAGTCGAGTATTTCGCCCACTTTGGAGATGCCTTCGCCGAAGAGAATGTCGAATTCTACCTTACGGAAAGGAGGCGCAACCTTGTTTTTTGCAACCTTTACACGCACATGATTGCCTATGACATCGTCGCCGTCCTTGATGGAAGCTACGCGACGAATATCCAAACGCACCGAGCTGTAGAACTTCAAAGCGTTGCCACCCGTTGTTGTTTCGGGGTTTCCGAACATCACGCCAATCTTTTCGCGCAACTGATTGATGAAGATACAGCAAGTGTTTGTCTTGCTGATGGTAGATGTCAGCTTGCGCAAAGCCTGGCTCATGAGGCGCGCCTGCAAGCCAACGTTTGACTCTCCCATATCGCCTTCTATTTCTTTCTTAGGTGTAAGCGCAGCCACAGAGTCTACAACGAGAATGTCGATGGCTGAAGAACGAATGAGTTGGTCGGCTATTTCCAATGCTTGTTCGCCGTTGTCGGGCTGCGAAATCCACAAGTTATCTACGTCTACGCCTAACTTTTGCGCATAGAAACGGTCGAAAGCGTGCTCTGCATCGATGAACGCAGCTATGCCGCCAGCCTTCTGTGCTTCGGCAATGGCATGGATAGCGAGGGTAGTTTTACCCGAACTTTCGGGGCCGTAAATCTCTATAATGCGTCCGCGAGGGTAGCCGCCTACGCCTAAAGCAACATCGAGACCGATACTGCCGGTTGGTATTACTTCCACGTCTTCTATGAGTTCATCGCCCATACGCATGATAGAACCTTTACCGAAGTCTTTTTCTATCTTCGACATTGCTGCCTGCAAGGCTTTCAGTTTGCCTTCAGCAGGATTTTGTACTTCTTCTTTTGCCATATATTTATTAATCTTATTTTATCTGATAATTTAAACTTTTAGTCCTCGAACGTTCCCCTTTCACGGTACCAATGCCCACCAATTCTCTCAGAATGGTGCTGATGCGGCGTGTGCGTTGGGCATACTTCTCAAAGCTTTCGTTGTACGGGTCTATCTTTTCTTTCCACCCTTCATAGGGCGCAATGTAGAAGTAAGGAAGCGAATCGACTAACGAATTGCTTTTCTCTTCAGCTCCGTTCACGGTTTCCAACATCTCCAACGACTCGGGTGTGGGGTACAAACACGTTATGTTTTCTTGCTGACAATAAGCTACAACGGGCATTATCCAGCTGTTGTAGTTGTCTTTTATCGTCTGTAACGAGAAGTTGTTGTATGACGATTTACCTATGCGTTGTATGGGACGAATCTGCACAACGTTTGGTTTGGCATCTTTGAAAACTTCTTTTAGCTGTATCAGCTCTTCGGCATTGTCTGCATTGACGGTATAATTCACACGGATACGGAAGTCCGGAAAGTCTGTTCTAATCCTTGCCAAGTTCTCTATAAGTGCTGTAAACAAGTCGAATTTACCATTAGTCATCAGGCTTTCGTAAGTGTTCTTGGTGAACCCGTGTGCAGAAAGCGTTATCTCGGTTAAGCCGTTTTCCACCAGTTTATGCAATTTTTCGTAGGTCAGCAAGTTGCCATTGGTGGTTATCGTGATGTGTTTCACGCCATATTGCTTGCCCAACTGCACGAGTTGGAGCAGGTTTTGCGATACGGTAGGTTCTGCACCGCAGCCTATTTGCAGGCGAAGGGCACGTGGAAACAGCGATTTCGCAATGGCTTCAAGGTCGTCGGAGCTGAACTTTCCCCGCATTTTCTTTGCGGTTTCGGCGTCGCTGAAGTAGCACATCTTACAGCGAAGGTTGCACGACATCACAGGGTCGATGTTGATACTGAGGTATCTTCGCTTGCCTATATGGAGTGCTAAAATGCCCAAAAGTTTCACTTTCGGGCTTTTAATTCGCTGGTAAACATTCAGAAGTTTATATATATTCATGCTTGTTGCATACCACTTCGCCGTTCATTCTTTCTTCTTTCGCTTCTTGGGATAGGGCAACACCTCTGCCAAGATTGCAACAACCTTTGCTGCGTGGTCGGCTCTTGAAACGTCAAGTATGTAGTGTTCCTTTGCTCCTTCGTATGGATAGCCTTTTTCTGCCTCTGCCATTAAAGCCTCAATAGCCTCGTGTTGCTTTACGAAGGCTATGTTGTCGCAAGCTATGATGACAGGTTTTTCGTTGGCATATATCATATAGTCGCCAAACATCTTGCGGTATCTGATTGCTCCAACAGCTTCTATCTGCCGGCAAACAAACTCTATGAAGTCTAAAGAACACGCCATTTTGTTTTGCTGTTTCGTTTCTTTGATGTTTCAAATCCTATAACTCCAAGTCGCCACCGAACACCTCGTGCCAAGGCAGACCTTGCTTGTTGAGTTGCTCCATGAATGGGTCTGGGTCGAAATCTTCCAAGTTCCACACGCCCGGTTTACGCCAAATGCCCTTGAAGAACATCATTGCGCCAATCATTGCAGGCACGCCTGTTGTATAGCTGACGCCCTGCATACCTGTTTCTTCGTAGGCTTCTTGGTGCTTGCAGTTGTTGTAAACGTAGTAAGTCTGTTCCTTTCCGTCCTTGATACCACGAATACGGCAACCGATTGAAGTCTCTCCGTCGTAGTTTTCGCCCAAGTCTTGTGGGTTTGGCAATACGGCTTTGAGGAACTGAAGTGGCACAATCTTCACCTTTGCGGTCTTTCCTGAACCGTCAGCCAATGGTGCTTCGTACTCGATTTCGTCGATACGGCTCATTCCGAGATTCTGTATGCAATCCAAATAAGTAAGGTATTGCTGTCCGAAAGTCATCCAGAAGCGTGCGCGCTTGATGGTTGGGAAGTTCTTGACGAGCGATTCCAGCTCCTCGTGGTGCATTAAGTAAGAGTCGCGTGCACCGATATTAGGATACGTTAAGTCCTGATGCACCTTCAGCGGCTCCGTTTCTATCCACTTGCCGTTCTCGTAATACAGTCCCTTTTGGGTGATTTCGCGAATGTTTATCTCCGGATTGAAGTTTGTTGCAAAGGCTTTGTGGTGGTTACCGGCGTTGCAGTCCACGATGTCGAGGTAGTGAATTTCATCGAAATAGTGCTTTGCTGCATAGGCTGTGAATACCTGCGACACACCCGGGTCGAACCCGCAACCAAGGATTGCAGTGAGTCCTGCTTGCTCGAACTTTTCTTTGTAAGCCCACTGCCAGCTGTATTCGAAGTGTGCTTCGTCCTTCGGCTCGTAGTTAGCCGTATCCAAATAGTTGCAACCGCATGCCAAACAGGCTTCCATAATGGTGAGGTCTTGGTATGGCAGCGCAAGGTTTACCACCAATTCCGGCTTGAACGAATTGAAAAGCGCCTTTAATTGTTCCACATCATCGGCGTCTACCTGCGCTGTTTTAATGTCGGCTTTGTAGCCTTTGTCGTGAATAGACTTCACCAATTCATCGCATTTTTCCTTACGGCGACTTGCTATCATGAAATCAGTGAACACGTCTTGGTTCTGAACTATCTTGAATGCGGCTACCGTGGCAACGCCACCTGCGCCTATCATAAGTACTCTTCCCATTTTATAATTTATTTTACTCTATGTTTTTATCTATTTCTTGCGATGTTATCCCCATGGCATTCATCAGCGAATAGCCTAAAATCTGCTGCTTGAAGTTGCCTCCTTCCATGGGCATCATGGCGAACATGGTGATGTGTTTCTGCTCGTCGTCCACGTCTTTCAGCGTGTTGCGGATAACGCCGTAGATGTTGCTGTCTTCTGCATTCGGCACTATCATTATGCGGCGGATTTCGTCGTGGCTCAGCGCAATGCGCAGTATGTCGAGCAATACATCGTCTTTCTCGGTAAGCGCACTGCCCGTAGCAATGGTGTTGATTATGAATTCGCCCAACCGTTCATCGGTAAATGCTTGCTTGTCTAACTCTTTCTGAAAGTCGGAAGGCACAAAGTTCTCTAATTTTGCTTTGTTCTTATCGTGCAAAATCACCACTTGCGTTTCGTGGTTGCCCGGCTTCAGCCGTCCGTCGAGTGCTATATCCACCACCCATTGACTGAAGTCGGCTGCCGGAATCTTCCTATTGAGCATTCGTTCGAAGTTTACAATGAGGTTAAACGCCACTCTGTCGATGTAGTCGCCATCGACAATGATGATGTTTTCGCTCATTTTTATGTTCTGTGAATGTTGTGTATTCATTGCTACAAAGTTACATTAAAAGGCGTGAATGCGCAAAATATTTTGCCATTTTTTGCTTATTGTAACCTTAGATTGGGTAGGGAAGATGTTTGGCAGCAGATAAATATCTTGTTATTGTTCGGATTATTTGTAACGGAAAGCCATCTGCTGGGCGACAGAATAGTTTGTCGTGTTAGCTATCGTCCCCAGTCAATTGTAGCAGAATTCCATCTTTGCTTTTAAGAAGAATTGCCATTCAAAGAAGAACCCGTCGCTTTGGCGTTGCAAGAAGGTGGGTTTTGGCGCGCAAAAGGGTGGTTTTTACCGTTTAAAAGAGCCTGTTTTGTAACACCACTCTGACTCTATCCGTAACCGTCTGATACTCAATCTCTGACCATTGGCTTATATTTTCATTTTGCAAACTTGCCATACACGGTTGTAAATGCTTCACAGCAAGGATATGAAGACAATATTAAACCAATATGTTTATTTAAAAATAGACATTCGGCAACATGTAAGAACTACGTTCATCAAAATAGCTTCGTACTTCTCTCCTTACAAAATAATCTTCTGTTTCTATGTGCGAGACAAATGAAAAGTACCAATACGGTATTGATACCGGACATTTGTTATTTTCGCAAATGGCAAATAAAAACGAATTAAAAATTTGGTAGTTAAATTATTTATGTCTATCTTTGCACCCGCTTACGATAAGTAAGGGCGTTTAGCTCAGCTGGTTTAGAGCATCTGCCTTACAAGCAGAGGGTCGGCGGTTCGAATCCGTCAACGCCCACAGGGGTGTTCCCTGTAGTCTTTCGGGGTTGCAGGGAGTTTTTTAAAAGGGCGTTTAGCTCAGTTGGTTTAGAGCATCTGCCTTACAAGCAGAGGGTCGGCGGTTCGAATCCGTCAACGCCCACAGAGACATAAACAGGGCTTTACAACGATGAGTTGTGGAGCTTTTTTGTTTTTATAAGCAACCTTTAACCTTTAAAATACAAAGATTATAGAGATTTATTGCTTTCATTCCATTTTAAAATACTACTTTTGCAAGAAATAAAAAATAGATTTATGGTTCTTGATATTTTAACAGCCATATCACCGGTAGATGGACGTTATAGGGGCAAAACTGCAAAATTGGCAGATTACTTCTCAGAGTTTGCACTCATACGATACAGAGTACGCGTAGAAATAGAGTACTTTATATCTCTGTGCGAACTGCCTTTGCCACAGCTGGCTTCGTTTAATAAACAACTGTTCGAAAGTCTACGCAACATCTACAAGGACTTTACGGAAGAAGATGCGGCACGGGTCAAGGAGATAGAAAGTATCACGAACCATGATGTAAAAGCCGTAGAATATTTCATTAAGGAAGAGTTCGACAAGATTGGAGACTTGGATTCCTACAAAGAATTCATACATTTCGGTCTTACATCGCAAGATATCAACAATACAAGTGTACCACTCTCCATATCAGAGGCGTTAGTAAGAGTTTACTATCCGCAGGTAGAAGAACTCATTGCGCAGCTTCAACAATATGCTGAAGAGTGGAAAGACGTGCCAATGTTGGCTAAAACACATGGACAACCAGCTTCTCCCACTCGTCTGGGCAAGGAAATAGAGGTGTTTGTATATCGTTTGCAAGAACAGTTGGCGGGTTTGAAGGCATGCAAACTTACTGCAAAGTTCGGTGGCGCAACCGGAAACTTCAACGCACACCATATTGCTTACCCTGAATATGACTGGAAAGCGTTTGGCAATAAGTTCGTGAACGACTACCTTGGCCTACAGCGTGAGCAATGGACAACCCAGATTAGCAACTACGATCACCTTGGAAGCATATTCGATGCAATGCGCAGAATCAATACGATTATCATTGATTTAGACCGCGACTTCTGGTTGTATATCTCTATGGAATACTTCAAACAGAAAATTAAGGCAGGCGAAGTGGGCTCGAGTGCAATGCCCCACAAGGTAAATCCCATCGACTTTGAAAACAGTGAAGGAAATCTTGGCATGGCAAATGCCATATTACAGTTTCTCGCACAGAAGCTTCCAGTGAGCCGTTTGCAGCGCGACCTTACCGATTCTACCGTGTTGCGCAACATCGGGGTACCGTTTGGACATAGTATTATATCTATCCAAAGCACATTGAAAGGGCTTCGCAAGCTCATTCTGAACCAAGAAAAGCTAAATGCCGACTTGGAAAATACATGGGCTGTAGTGGCAGAGGCAATTCAAACCATTCTCCGTCGTGAGGCATACCCACACCCATACGAAGCCTTAAAGGCACTGACACGTACCAATGCCCACATGACAGCCGAGACTATCCACGCTTTCATTCAGACATTGAATGTAAGCGACAAGGTGAAAGCCGAATTAATGGCTATCACACCACTCAATTATACAGGCATGTAAGCTAAGAAGAAAATTAAGAAGTTACACATTATATATATTACGGAAATAGAAACAAAACTTAAACACAAGTACAGTTAGTTTTCGACCGTGAGGTTAAGTATTATTCAAAACAAAAGAAATTAAAATTATGGCAGAAGAATTCGAGAAGAAAGAAAATCAATCTGGACAGGCTGAAGAAAGCCAAGAAAGCAGTTCAACTACCGGGCAAGGAAGTTATTATGAAAGAAACTACCACAGCACGGGGCGTCCACAACGTCCTCGCATCCAAGCACAACGTGCTTATGGAATAAACCGTGAAGACAACAAAGAGGAAGGATTCCGTCCTGAAGGCTTCGGTTCTAACTTACAAGGGAGTGGTTTGGCAGATCGTAAAACTGGCTATCGTCCACGCACCAACAGTTATGGAAATAGCTATCAGAGTCGCCAACAACAAGGAGGATATCGTCCTCGCTACAACAACGGTGGCGAAGAAGGCGGATACCAAAACCGTGGTGGTTACCAGAACAGACAAAACAACTACAACAATCGTGGTGGCTATCGCCCACACTACAATATGAACGAAGGTGAGGAAGGTGGTTATCAGAGCCGTCAGTCGCAAGGTGCATACCGCCCACGATATAACAATAATGGTGAAGAAGGCGGCTATCAGAGCCGTGGTGGATACCAAAATCGTCAAGGTGGATACAATAATCGCGGCGGATACAACAATCGTGGCGGATACAATAACCATCAGGGCGGATACAACAACAACCGACAAGGCGGATATAACAGCCGTCAGGGTGGATACAATAACCGTCAAGGCGGATATGGACAGCAAGGCGGATACCGTCAGCACAATGCCGATTACGATCCAAATGCAAGATATTCGCTCAAGAAACGCATAGAATACAAAGAAGAGAATATAGACCCGAACGAACCATTGCGTCTAAACAAGTACCTCGCAAATGCTGGTGTATGCTCTCGTCGTGAGGCAGATGAATTCATTCAGGCAGGTGTCGTAACCGTAAATGGCGAGGTTGTTAAAGAACTTGGAACAAAGATACTACGTTCAGACGAGGTGAAGTTCAAAGACAAACCAGTTTCTCTCGAAAAGAAGGTATATGTTCTTTTGAACAAGCCAAAGGACTATGTAACTACAAGCGACGACCCACAGCAACGCAAAACCGTTATGGATCTTGTCAAAGGCATCTGTCCGGAACGCATCTATCCTGTAGGACGCCTCGACCGCAATACTACGGGCGTGTTGCTGCTTACCAACGATGGCGACATTGCAAGCAAGCTAACTCACCCTAAGTTCTTAAAGAAGAAGGTTTACCACGTATTCCTCGACAAGCCTGTAACACCACAGACGCTTCAGCAAATATCTGACGGTATTGAGCTTGAAGATGGAGAAGTCAAGGCTGATGCGATTGAATACGCTGACGAACGCGACCAAAGCCAGGTGGGAATCGAAATCCACAGCGGCAAGAACCGCATTGTTCGCCGCATCTTCGAGAGTCTTGGCTATCGTGTTGTAAAGCTCGACCGCGTACAGTTTGCAGGTCTTACAAAGAAGAATCTCCGTCGAGGCGATTGGCGTTACCTAACCGAAAGAGAGGTAGACATGCTTCGTATGGGATCTTTTGAATAACAAAAGAACCAACTCCTCGTACACAACTGCTATATGAAGCGAAGCCGTGTATGAGGAGTTATCGTAATAAATAAAATATAATGAAAAGAACAAAAGTCGTCGATGCTTTAAGTTGCACCGACTTTGGAAAAGATATTAACGTCAGAGGATGGGTACGTTCTCATCGTAGCAGTAAAGCTGTCGATTTCATTGCATTGAACGACGGTTCTACCATTAAGAACATTCAGATTGTTGTAGACCCCACAACCATAGATGCAGATACGCTCAAGAACATAACAACAGGTGCTTGTATCAGTGCAACAGGAACGCTTGTGGAAAGTCAGGGTAAGGGACAGACTTCTGAAGTACAGTGCAAAGAGATTGAAATATATGGTCTTTGCCCAAGCGACTACCCTATGCAGAAGAAGGGTCAGAGCTTTGAATACATGCGCAAATATGCACATTTGCGTCTCCGTACAAACACTTTTGGAGCGGTCTTCCGCATTCGCCACCACATGGCAATAGCCATTCACCAGTACTTCCACGAACACGGATTCTACTATTTCCACACACCGCTCATCACAGGTAGCGATGCTGAAGGTGCAGGAAATATGTTCCAAGTAACCACACTCGACTTAGACCGTGTGGCAAAATCGGACGAAGTGGATTACAGTGCTGACTTCTTTGGCAAGAAAACCCATCTTACCGTATCGGGACAGTTGGAAGGCGAACTCGGTGCAACGTCGCTCGGAGCCATCTATACGTTCGGTCCTACGTTCCGTGCAGAAAACTCTAACACGCCAAGACACTTGGCAGAGTTCTGGATGGTAGAGCCCGAAGTGGCTTTTATCGACCAAAAAGAATTGATGGACTTGGAAGAAGACTTCATTAAATATTGTGTTCGTTGGGCATTGGAGAACTGTAAGGACGACCTTGAGTTCCTCAACCAAATGATTGACAAGGAACTTATTGCCCGCCTCGAAGGTGTTTTGAAAGATACTTTCGTGCGCCTTACCTACACAGAAGGCTTCGAAATATTGAAGAAAGCACAAGAAGATGGAGTTAAATTCGAGTTCCCAGTAGCTGAATGGGGAATGGACTTGAGCAGCGAGCACGAACGCTACTTGGTGGAAGAACACTTCAAACGCCCGGTAATTATGACCGACTACCCAAGTCAGATTAAGTCTTTCTACATGAAGAAGAACGAAGACGGAAAGACTATGCAGGGCACCGACGTACTCTTCCCACGCATTGGCGAAATCATTGGCGGCTCTGTTCGTGAGGAAAGCTACGAAAAGCTGCTCGAAGAAATCCACAACCGTGGCATGAAAGAGGAGGTTTACGACTGGTATCTCGACACCCGCAAGTATGGAACGTGTCCTCACGGCGGTTTCGGACTTGGTTTCGAGCGTCTCATTCTCTTCGTAACGGGTATGCAGAACATTCGCGACGTGATTCCATTTGCACGTACTCCGAAGAATGCTGAGTTTTAATACCCACTTAATAAATAGAATTAAAATAACATTCCGGTCTGCAGATTACTTTCTGCGGACCGTTTTTTATATCATTTGACCATTTGTTCCCATCTTACTTTATCGGTCTTTCTGCAGTCAGACTATTATCTTCCTGCGCTTTCAATATAGCTTTTTTACCAATAGCTTATAAGCTTTTTGTAAAATATCTACGGTGTTCGGGTGCTTTATTCATAGTGGACAGTGAGCTTGTTCATAGAGTTAAGCCCTAATCTGACTATACCTTACAGAGAAAATATCTGCTTTTTCAGCATGGCATACAATAAACAACAGCACGTATCGTTTATAAAAATGTATATACGAAATACTGTTAAAGCAGGAAAAGCAAAGAGATTTTTTTATGATAGAATATATAAAAGGTGATCTAACCGACCTTTCGCCGGCGTTGGCAGTTGTTGAAGCACACGGCATAGGCTACGGATTGAATATTTCGCTGAACACTTACAGCGCCGTTCAAGGCAAGAAAAACATAAAGCTATACGTACACGAAGCCATCATGACGGGCGGACGCGACGACAACTATACACTTTACGGGTTCGCAACCAAGCAAGAACGTTCGCTCTACAGACTACTTATTACAGTGTCGGGAGTGGGAGCAAACACTGCACGAATGATATTGTCGTCGCTCACACCAGCCGAACTCTGCAACGTAATTGCCAATGGCGACGATAAAATGCTGAAGACTGTTAAGGGCATTGGCTTGAAAACAGCACAACGCATCATAGTAGACTTGAAAGACAAGATAGTGCAAAGCGGCATTGCCGACGAACTGCACGTAAGCAATCAGCCCGGCACGCCAAACGTAAACAATGCGGTTAAGGACGAAGCAGTTGGGGCGCTCACCATGTTAGGATTTTCTCCTGCTCCGTCGGCAAAGGTGGTTGTTGCGATATTAACCGAACAGCCTGAGCTTCCGGTAGAACAAGTTGTGAAGCTGGCATTGAAGCAAATAAAATAAAAATGTAGCGCATTCGTGTCCATCGCACAAGAAATACTGAAAGAAAAGACGATGCAAGGTCTTCGTTAATGAATCAAAGAAAATACATATTGTCCATTCTTCTGTTGCTCGCAGGCTTCAGCTTGCTGACTTGGAGCGGTGTGTTTGCAGGCGATCTTCCATTTGCAAGCGCATTGCAAAGCATGGTTGCACCGCCAGACACCACGAAGACGGCAAAGACATTAGACGTTGAACTGGAAAACGAGGACATTCCGGACTCGCTGCTGCACCCACGTTGGAAGGTGCAACGCACCACGCCCGTCACGTATGGCGACTTGCAGCAAGGCTCGTACGACCTTGCCCGCCCCGAAAACCTGAAGCAGAGCGTAGAATACAACGACTCGCTAAACATGTATGTAATAGGCAACAAGATAGGCGACACCTATATTACGACACCTATCATGATGACCCCTGACGAGTACAGGGCATGGAGCGAGAAACGCAGTTTTGCCGATTACTACCGCCAGAAGAACAAGGAGATATTAGAAAAGAAAGGTAAAGAGAAGTTCGACTTCACGGATATGCACTTCGCACTCGGCCCGGCAGAGAAGATATTCGGTCCCGGAGGCGTCCGTGTAAGAACACAGGGAACAGCCGAACTGCGCTTTGGTGCTACGCTGAAGAACATCGACAACCCATCGTTGCCCATCAGAAACCGCAAGATGACAACGATGAACTTCGATGAGAAGATAAATTTGAATGTGAACGGAAAGGTGGGCGACAAGGTGAACATGAACCTTAACTACAACACCGATGCCACATTCGACTTCGATGCGCAAAACTTCAAGCTGCGCTATGAAGGCAAGGAAGACGAAATAATAAAACTTGTGGAAGGCGGCAACGTGTCGTTCCCGTCCAACAATTCGCTGGTGCAGGGCGCATCATCGCTCTTTGGTATCAGAACCGACATGCAGTTTGGCAAGCTGAAGCTGCAAACGGTGCTGTCACAGAAGAAATCGTCCAACAAGAGCGTAAGTTCGAAAGGAGGAAAACAGCTTACTCCGTTCGAGATTGACGCAGCCGACTACGAGGAAAACCGCCACTTCTTCTTGTCGCACACGTTCCGCGAACGCTATAATGATGCCATGAAGACATTGCCCAACCTAACGACGGGCATAACCATAAACCGCGTAGAGATATGGGTAACCAACAAGACAGGCACAACAACCAATACCCGGAACATTGTTGCATTGAGCGATTTGGGCGAGAACTCAAAGATTAGCCGTACCGACTTGTGGGGCAGTGGAACAGGAAACACGCCATCGAACAATGCAAATACCGAGTACAGCACCATAGCGCAGGGCTATCCGCAGGCACGCAACATGGACCAGACCAATACCGTGCTTGACGGTTTAGGTATGGTGGGCGGAGCCGATTACGAGAAATTATCGAACGCCCGCCTGTTAAATAGTTCCGAATATACAGTTAATCAGGCACTGGGCTACGTGTCGCTGCGTACAGGCTTGCAAACAGACCAGGTGCTTGCCATTGCCTACGAATATACATCTGGAGGCGTTACCCACCAGGTGGGAGAATTCTCGAGCGACCGCACCGATGTTTCGGAAGCGCTGCTTGTAAAGTCGTTGAAGAACACAAGCAACAACCCAAAGCAAGCCAACTGGAACTTAATGATGAAGAACGTGTACTACCTTGCCTCTACGGTTGAGCGCGACAAGTTCCGTTTAGACGTGAAGTATCAGAGCGATACGACTGGCGTTTACATTCCTTATATTCCGGAGAAGCAAGTAAAAAGCCAGCCTATCATACGAATTTTAGGTGCCGACCGCTTAGACAACAACAACAATCCACATCCGAATGGATATTACGATTATGTAGAAGGATACACAATTTCCAACGGTCGTGTGTTCTTCCCCGTTACAGAACCTTTCGGCGAATATATGTATAAGTACTTGGTGTCGAAAGGGGTCTCGGCTGCAAAGGCCAGCAAATATGCGTTCACAGAATTATACGATTCTACCAGAACAGTAGCGAAACAAATTGCAGAGAAAGATAAATACTTGCTCGTTGGACAATATCGTGGTACAAGCGCCAACGTTATTTCGTTAGGAGCATACAATGTTCCGCAAGGGTCGGTAGTGGTAACAGCAGGTGGTGTGCGGCTGACGGAAGGTTCGGACTATAGCGTCGATTACAATGCGGGCGAGGTTACGATATTGAATCAGAGCATTATAGACGCAGGTACAACCGTAAACGTTTCGTTGGAAAGCCAAAGCGATTATGGGCAACAGCGCAAAACGATGTTCGGTTTGAATTGGGAATACGACTTCTCGAAGAACTTTATGATTGGCGGTACGTTTATGCACCTGTCCGAGCAAGCACTGACGACAAAGGTGAATATGGGTGCCGAACCGCTCAACAACACCATTTGGGGATTGAACATGAGCTGGAAGAAAGAGAGTCAGTGGCTCACGAATATGCTCGACAAGATACCTTTCCTGCATCTTACGCAGCCTTCGCACATCTCTCTTTCTGCCGAATTTGCTCAATTGATAGCAGGACAGAGCAGCGGAACACAAGACCGGGCATCGTATTTGGACGACTTCGAGAATACAAAGAATACCATTGATGTAAGCCAGCCTACTACTTGGGTCATCTCAAGTGTACCTTCTGATTTCCCCGAATCAACAGATAAAACAACACTTCGCAGTGGCTTCAATCGCAGTAGGTTAGCGTGGTACAACATAGACCCACTGTTTACACGTCGCAGCAGCTCGCTAACGCCGGCACATATTAAGAGCGACCTTGAACAATTGTCTAACCATTACGTGCGGGAAGTCTATACACACGAGCTGTTTCCTAATCGCGACCAAAGCAGTTATAACGGTTCAACATCTACATTGTCTGTTCTTAATCTTGCTTATTACCCTACTGAGCGTGGTCCTTATAACTTTAGTCCAACGCTCGACATTAACGGACACTTGCCAAATCCACGCCAGAAATGGGGCGGCATGATGCGCAAGCTTGATACGAACGACTTTGAAATGGCAAACATAGAGTACATTGAGTTCTGGTTGCTCGACCCATTCATCTATTCAAACAAGCAAACTGATGCTAATTTATATGGTGGTGATTTCTATATAAACCTTGGAGAGGTGTCCGAAGATATATTGCACGACGGCAAGAAGTTCTATGAGAGCGGTATGCCTGTAGATGGCAGTCAGGCTTGGACAATTACTCAGTGGGGCAAAATACCAACGCAGACCACCATAACATACGCTTTTGCCACTACAAAAGGCAGTCGTGCACTGCAAGACGTGGGATTCAACGGACTCAATGATGAGGAAGAACGCAACTTCCCTTCTTATCAGGCATTCCTTACATACGCTCGCAGCCATACTAATCAGGCTGTATTCGACTCTATCTGGGCAGACCCTGCCAACGACAACTATCACTATTTCCGTGGTTCGGACTGGGACAGAATACAAGCGCCTATACTTCAACGCTACAAATATATAAACAACCCGCAAGGAAACTCGCCCGATAGTGACAACCGCAATGAACGTTACGACACATCGTATAAGTCAGGACCAGACGTCGAAGACATTAATCAAGACTACACGCTCAACGAATACGAGAAGTATTATCAGTATAAGATTAGTATAAGACCGCAAGATTTGGTTGTGGGACAGAACTATATTGTTGATAAGAGAGAGACTGCCGCCCCACTACGCAAAGGTGGAAAGGAGACCGTAACGTGGTACCAGTTCCGCATTCCTGTGCGAGAATATCAGAAACGGGTGGGGGGTATTAGCGATTTCACAAGCATTCGCTTTATGAGAATGTTCCTTACGAACTTCGAAAAGCCTGTTGTTATGCGCTTTGCTACGCTTGACCTCGTGCGAGGAGAGTGGCGCCAGTATCAGCAGAACCTTACCAACTCGGCTTCAACGTCGGGGACAATGTCGGTAGGAGCAGTGAGTATCGAGGAAAACAACGATAAAACACCTGTAAACTACGTTCTTCCTCCAGGCATTTCGCGCGAGCAAGACCCATCACAACCACAGCTTGTGCAAAGCAACGAGCAGGCTTTGGCCATGACGGTGCATAATTTGGGATATAAAGAATCGAAAGCCGTCTACAAGAATACTACGCTCGACATTCGGCAATACAAGCGTTTGCAAATGTTTGTGCATGCCAATGCGCTCAAGCCAAATGTTTCTAATCTTGCCGATAATCAGTTGGCAGTATTCGTCCGCTTGGGTTCCGACTACAAGAATAACTATTACGAGTACGAAATTCCGTTGAAATTGACTCCCGAAAAGCAGTACGACAAGTATTCACGACAAGATTGTGAGGCTGTCTGGCCTGAAGACAATATGCTCGATGTGCCTATCTCGGTATTCACCGATGTGAAGAAGCAACGCAATATTGGTCGTGGAAACGGAACGGCAAGTTTCAATAGAGAGTTTTCTATGTACGATGAGAAGCACCCAGCCAACCGTGTCAGTGTGATGGGAAATCCGACATTGGGCGAAATAAAAACAATGATAATTGGTGTGCGTAACCTTTCGAGCAGTGAAAAGAGCGGTGAAATCTGGGTGAACGAAATGCGTTTGCTCGAGTTTAACAACGAAGGCGGCTGGGCTGCGCGTGGTCAGCTTAACATTCAACTGTCCGATTTTGGTACGGTAGACATCAATGCCAGCCACAGTACTGATGGCTTTGGCGGTCTGGAACAAGGTGTAAATGCCCGCAAGAAAGAGACAAATACTGACGTTACGGTTACAACAAGTCTTGAGTTGGGCAAGTTCTTCCCAGACAAGGCTAAAGTTTCTGCACCTTTATATTATAGTGTAACGAAGAGTGAAAGCCGTCCGAAGTATAACCCTCTTGATACGGATATGCTGTTAGACGCTGCCCTTGATGGTACTGCGAACGAACACGAGCGTGATTCTATTGAGTCGATTGCGGTTACAAAGCGCACCACCACCAACTTCTCGTTGTCGAATGTGCGGGTTGGAATACAGAACAAGCGCCACCCGATGCCCTACGACCCTGCCAACTTCTCGTTCTCTTACAGTCATGCGCACACACACACAACTGGCGAAACAACCGTATATGAGAATGAAGACAATTGGCGTGGTGCTATGAACTACAACTGGACGCCTGTCTACAAGTCGCTGTCTCCACTCAGGCGGCTCATAAAAAGTAAATCGAAATGGTTCGATATTCTTAAGAGGTTCGAGCTAAATTGGCTACCGCAGAACGTTGCTTTCAACACGGAAATAACGCGTAACTACTACGAATTGCAGGAACGCGATATGGAAGCGACAACCATGAACAAGCTGCCATTAACCTTTAGCGAGCAATTCTTGTGGAACAGAGACTTCGCTGTACGTTGGGACTTGACACGCAACCTGCACATAAACTTCCAAAGTGCTACCCATGCCGAAATAGAAGAACCATACACACCAATCAATAAAGATCTTTATGCCGACCGATACCAGGCTTGGAAAGATTCTGTATGGACCAGTTTAAAGCACTTCGGTACACCGTTAGACTATCAGCAGAACTTTACGCTTTCCTATCAGCTGCCTTTAAATATGCTCCCAATATTCGATTGGATTAACTCTGATGCTACTTACAACTCTACCTATACATGGGTTCGCGGTACACGGTTAGAGAATGGAAAATCGTTGGGTAATACGATTACGAACAATCGGACACTGAATATAAACGGTTCGTTCAACTTAGAACGCCTCTACAATCATATTCCTTTCTTGAAGAAGACCAACGAAAGGTTCAACAAGTCGCGTCCAAGTCTTAGCCGAAGTGGTACGTTCGATAGTCGTGGACGCGTAGATGAAGGCAATTTTGCCGAACAGTTGAACAAGGAATTAGGAAGAGACACCAAGAAGAAGAAAGACAGCGAGCAAGAAAAAAAGAAGGCTTTGCCTAAAAATGCAAAGAGTTTTGAGCAAGAAGTAACGCTTCCTGCCGATACTGCTATTATTGTTGCACATTCTAAAAAGACAAAGCGCATAGTAGTTTCGCTGAAGGATATAGATGGGCATGCCGTGAAACTAAAGTGGAAGAAGATGGACGACAATAGGTTGAAGCTATACAACAAGACCGACTCCGTCCTGCGTTTAAAACTCACTGTTACACCTAAAGAGCCACTCGACAATAAGGGGTGGTATAAAACAGCGCAATGTGTAGCACGCGCTTTAATGATGGTACGCACCGTCAGCATATCCTACCGTAATCAATATTCTATGTCGCTACCAGGCTTTATGCCTACCATCGGCGATGCTTTCGGACAAACTCGGCAGAACGGGATTATGGCTCCTGGACTCGATTTCGCATTTGGCGTTATTGACGACGACTATATAGGAAAGGCAAGAGACAACAGATGGCTCCTCGTTTCGGACAGCATTGCTACTCCTGCAACAACAAACAAGACGGAAGACTTGCAACTCCGTGCAACGCTCGAACCTATCCGCGACCTGAAAATAGACCTCAATGCAAGTCGTACCGAAACGGTCTCAAAGAGCATTCAGTATATGTATGCTGGCATTCCTACCACGCAAAGCGGAACGTTAACAATGACGACAATATCTATAGGGACAGCTTTCGAAAGTATGGGCAATGCCAACAACGGCTACCACAGTGCCACGTTCGATAAATTTGTTAAGTCGCTCGACACCTATCGCAACCGTGTAGAAGCCCAATACATAGGTGCCAACTATCCGATGTCGATGGGTGGAGGCAGGTTTAATCCCACCGTAGGAACTGTGAATAAATATAGTGCCGATGTCATGATACCTGCTTTCTTAAACGCATATACCAGTATGGGTGGCAACGGACTTGACATCTTCCCTAAACTTAAAAGTATGTTGCCCAACTGGACCATTCGTTACAGTGGTCTTTCACGCTTGCCTTTCTTCCAGAACATCTTTAAAAGCGTAAACATCAACCACTCTTACAAGAGTATTTTTGCCATCGGATCGTACCAAAGTTTCAGCACGTGGCAGGAATATATGAATGGTTTGGGATTTGTGAAAGATGCAACGTCGGGCGCACCCATACCAAGTTCGATGTATAACATTTCGCAGGTGAGCATCAACGAAGCCTTCGCTCCGCTGCTCGGTATCGATGTTACATTACAGAATAACCTCACGGCTCGCTTAGAATATCGCCAGACACGTATTCTGTCGCTCTCTATGACGAGTGTGCAAGTAAACGAAGCAATGTCGAAAGACTGGGTTATTGGGTTTGGTTATCGCATTAACAACGTAAACTTGTTTGGAGGTCGCAACACCAGATTGGTGAAGAGCATTAAGAAGAACAGTGGTCAGCAAAACCAGCAAAGCGGCAATACACAAAGCGTTAGCAACAGAAACAACGGTGGAATAAACCGCGACCTGAATCTTCGTCTCGACCTAAGTTATCGTAGACAGGCTTCCGTTACACGCGATATAGCGACACTTACATCGGCGGCATCGAGCGGAAACACGGCCTTCAAGGCTTCTTTCATTGGCGATTACACACTTAGCCGGCTTATTACGGCGAGCATTTATTACGACATTCAAATCAATACGCCGTTGCTTTCTTCGAGCAGTTTCCCTACGACGACCCACGATTTTGGCGTCAGCCTAAAGCTTAGCCTGACACGATAGTAACCTTTTGTAACTAAGAAATCAAGAAGAATAGTTTACCTAACTCCTCTAAAAGAACCATAGTTCTCCCTATTTACAAAGAATTGCAATTCGTCGAGCCACGTTAATTAACGTTCGTTCGATGGAATTAAAATGATATGGAACCTGACGGTATCCCTCTTCCGGGCAACTCATAAAACCGCAACAGAGTAGCGACCATTGTCGCTACGGGGTTACGGCAATCATCGCTACGGGGTTACGGCAATCGTCGCTACGGGGTTACGGCAATCGTCGCTACGGAGTTACGACAATCGTCGCTACGGAGTTACGACAATCGTCGCTACGGGGTTACGATAAATCTCTATTCATTTTAGGGAATTTCCCCTAAACTGGTAGGGATTTTATTTTCTTGAACCCTATATTTATTGCTACTTTTGTATCATCAAAAGAAAACAGAATATGAAGAAGATAATTGTATTAGGAGTTGCTACAACCTTCTTGCTAAGCAGTTGCGATTCATACATGGGTAACATCTACGCTGGCGGCTCACTGGGTAGCGTGCTTGGAAGTGCCGTAGGTGGTATTGCAGGAGGAGCGCGAGGCTCTGATATAGGTACAATTGTCGGAATGGCTGGAGGTGCCGCCGTAGGAGCAGCCATAGATGCCAACGCGAAGAAAAAGGCTAAAGAGGTTGCCTGCGACCGCTATGAACGCTTGCAACAAAACGAAGCTGACGGACAAGATTCGTACGGTCAGCAAGAGATAGATGCAGAACAATGCAGCAATCAGCCACAAACTAAAGATGAAAGCGGGTTCGATAGTACGAATTCAGGGGACGATAGGCTATACGGTTTCCAAATAGAGGCGGCAGATAGTCTTGCCAGAGAAGATGCGAGACCTATCCGATACTCAAACGAATCAAGCATTGAGCGGCTCACGCAATTTACAAGCGAGACGCCAAAGATTGAGATTAGCAACGTAGTTTTCGCTGATAATGACGGCAATAACATCTTGTCGCGCGGTGAATTTGGTCAGATTGCATTCGAGATACGTAACAATGGGACACAGGCAATTAGCGATTTGTACCCCACAATAACCGAAGCAACCCACTCGAACCACTTCAGAATAAGTCCAACAACACGGATAGACTTACTGAAACCGGGCGAGATTGTAAGATACACGGCAACAATTATTGCCGACAAACGTATAAAAACTGGAGAATATAACTTATCCATCGCAATACTCAAGGACAATAAAAGTATTGCAAAAGTGATGGAGCTGCATCTGAGTACACAGAAATAAACTGACTCGATATCAATATTTGGACTATAAAAAGAGAGAAAAAGAAGTATTGAGGATACAAATAGAAAAGGTTCAGAACAACCATTGATTAACTAATGACTCAACTCTGGCGCATCGAAAACGATGCGTCTTTTTTTATTTACTTCCTCGAAACAATATAAAACCAAGAAAAACAATCGGCTGTGTCATGATTGTTTCGGGTTAAATGGCAGTTTGTTGCTTCAATCAAACCAGCTACTGATACCTTTCTTTATGTTCTTAAAGAAGTCCGTCCAATTCTTTTGATCTGTCTTTTGTGGTATAGGACGTTTACTTTCTACAGGCTTTTGTGCGGTCTTTACAGGAGTATTTGTTGTTTTGGAGGGTGTTGTAACACGTTTGTTCTTTTTCGGCTGCAAAGATGTCTTAACCTTACGCTCAATGGTTTTCGGCTTATCTTCTTTGCCCTCTGCCTCCCATTCAGGAATAAATTCGTAGCAGACACCAGCAAAACCATACTCTACTTCAGGCATCTTCAGTCCAATTTGTTCTGAAGCATAAGGTATCTCTGTTTCCTTTGGCAATATTTCTACTTTCACGTAAGCCACACCACTGGATATCATACCCAACTCGCGGGCAGCCGCATACGACAAGTCTACAATTCGTCCATGAGCGTATGGGCCACGATCAGTAACTCTTACTTCAACCTCTTTGCCGTTTCTGGGGTTTGTAACCTTCAGTCGTGTCCCGAAAGGCAAAGTCCGATGGGCACAAGTAAAACCGTTACGGTTGTAACGTTCTCCGTTACTCATCTTTCGTCCATGTAGGCTATTACTATAATAAGAGGCTTTACCGTCCGACTGTGCAGTGCACTTTGTCGAAACAGTAAAGCCCATTATCATTGTTACTAAAAGGAGATTTCCGATTTTATCCATAAAAACAAGTTTACGTCAGTCCTCTCTTTCTGTAACTGTCTGTTTCCCTTTCCCTACAAAAGGAATGTAGGAAAGGGGAAAGGAGAAGACTTTTATTAAATTACACCTTGCTCCAACATTGCCTGAGCAACCTTCATGAAGCCAGCGATGTTAGCACCCTTAACGTAGTCAACAGTTCCGTCAGGCTTTTCACCGAACTTAACACATTGCTCGTGAATGCTTTCCATAATCCACTGTAGTTTTTCGTTTACTTCAGCAGGAGCCCAATTCAGGTGAGCGGCATTCTGTGTCATCTCAAGTCCAGAGGTAGCTACACCACCAGCATTTACTGCTTTACCAGGAGCAAAGAGTATGCCGTTCTTCTGGAAGTAGTGAATTGCGCCTGGTTGGCAGCCCATGTTAGATACCTCGCAGCAGCACCAGCAGCCATTAGCAACCAATTCCTTAGCATCGTCTTCGCTGAGTTCGTTCTGGAATGCACATGGTAGAGCGATGTCTACAGGAATGCTCCATGCCTTCTTGCCTGCTGTAAACTTAGCCTTACCTGGGAACTTGGTAGCCATATCTTCTACCTTGTTGCGGTTAGAGCTACGCATTTCGAGCATGTAATCAATCATTTCAGGTGTGATACCGTCAGGAATTTCGCAGACACCGTCAGGTCCAGAGATGGCAACAACCTTACCGCCGAGTTCAGTTGCCTTTGTTGCAGCACCCCAAGCTACGTTACCGAAACCTGAAAGTGAAACTTTCTTGCCCTTGATGTCCTTGCCTGCTTTCTTAAGAAGGTGCATTGTAAAGTAGAGAGCACCGAAACCTGTTGCTTCAGGACGGAAGAATGAGCCACCCCAAGTCAAGCCCTTACCAGTGAGAACACCAGTGTGGTACTGGCGTGTGAGCTTCTGATACATACCATTCATATAGCCAATCTCACGACCACCAACACCTACGTCGCCTGCAGGGATATCCTGGTCTGGACCAATATTATGACGAAGCTCGAGCATAAAGGCTTGGCAGAAACGCATAATTTCTGCGTCTGACTTGCCAACTGGGTCGAAGTCTGAACCACCTTTGCCTCCGCCCATTGGCAAAGTAGTAAGTGCGTTCTTGAATGTCTGCTCGAAACCGAGGAATTTCAACATTGAAGGTGTAACAGCCTTGTGGAAACGGAGACCGCCTTTGTACGGACCGATAGCGCTGTTGAACTGTACACGATAGCCAAGGTTGGTCTGAACCTTACCCTTATCGTCAATCCATGTAACACGGAATGTAAAGATACGCTCTGGTTCTACCATTCTTTCTACAATCTGGGCTTTCTCGAACTCAGGGTGTTGGTTGTAAACTTCCTCAATAGATTCGAGGACTTCCTGTACTGCCTGTAAGTACTCTGCTTCTCCTGGGTGCTTTTGCTCCAGGCTCTGCATAATCTTTTTGACTTCCATAGTAATTTTTGATAAAACGTTTATGTTAGTATTTCAAATTATCAAATCTACGGCAAATGTATTGAATTTAAATTAGAGCACCAAATAAAATTGTGCCTTTTTGCATTCATACTAACATATTTTAAATTCATAATACCTTTATTTCTATATACGTAGAGATAGAAACAAACTTTAATACTGCCTTTTTGTTACAACAATATTATATATACGTCCATTTTGCTATATATTTATTAGTTTTCCCATTCTATGGTTAAACAACTACTTTTTCGTTTTACACCATTCATTTTATTGTATAATGTCGTTTCTAAACAGAATATCTCATAGTTAAAATTATTTTGTCTATCTTTGCAATATGAATAAGACTCTGAATGGATTATACAAAAAACGAATTACAGAATTAGTACAAACAATTAGTAGTTTGCGTGCAAAAAGTCGCATATTCGTAATGGCAGAAGTGCTGTCGTTTGCCGTTTCCATTGGCTTCGTGGTGCTTTTCACGGTTCTCGACGATGCTTCGTGGACATTGGGTGTGGCACTATGCGTACTATTCCTCTATTTCTATATTCGGAATTTAGACACAAAGAACGACAGAAAGATTGCCGACGCATCGGCTTTGAAGCTTGTTTACGAAAAGGAAGTAGCCTATCAGACGGGCGACTATACGAAATTTGATGCTGGCGAACGCTACCTTCAGCCTACACACCCGTTCACTTTCGACCTTGACGTCTTCGGGCAAGGCTCGCTTTTCCAACGCATCAACCGCACCATATCTTCGGGCGGAAGCGACTATTTAGCCGAAAGTCTGTCGGGAAAGTGGGAATCTTTGCCTACTGCGGAACTCCTAAAACACATAGAACAACGTGTGGAAGCCATCGGCGAACTCGCTGGGAACGAACCTTTCCTGTCGCAGTTCAAGGCACAGGGAGCGGAAAAGCCGATAGATACCGCTGCCGTGAAAGAAGCTTTCGGAAGCATTCACGCATTGCAGATACCTTCCTACTTCGGCAATCCTACCTTCCGAATACTTCTCTACGCCAACCTTGTGGGCTTTTACCTCAGCATTTTCCTCTCTATCGGCAACTTCGTGCCTGCGTTCCTTCCGCTCTGGTGGGGCATTTTCAACTTTTTCCTTGCCACATTCTGCACCCACAAGTACATAAAATTGGTGAACGAAGCCATATCTAAACTGAAAGACCAAGTGCGCGGCTACGTAAACATGGCGTCGCTGATAGAAAAACAATCGTTTACAGCTGCTCATTTATGCGAGATGAAAGCCAATTTGTCAGGCGCAATGGCATCGTTCGGACAGTTGGAGCGCATTCTTCAGAAGATAGATAATCGGAGCAACGAAATAGGCATCGTACTTTTCAACTGCTTCGGACTATTGGACATAACCATCGTTCGCCACTTCCTGCGTTGGCAACGCACCTACGAACCCATTACCGACCAATGGATTGGCGCATCAAGCGTGTTCGACGCACTTGTGTCGATGGCGACTTTCCGCCTCAACGAGGACGAAGCGCAAGAGGCAACCATCATCGACAGCAGCGGGGTAAGCTACAAGGCACGCAGCATTTACCACCCTTTCTTAGGCGAAAAGGCTGTGCGCAACAACTTCGACATACAGAACCACGAGTACTACATTATAACGGGAGCGAACATGGCAGGCAAGAGTACCTTCCTGCGAACGCTGGGCGTGAACTATATTCTTGCCATGAACGGACTGCCCGTGTTTGCCGAAGAGATGCGCGTTTCGGTGTTCCGCCTCTTCACCAATATGCGTACGACCGACGACCTTACGCACGGCATCAGCTATTTCAACGCCGAACTGCTCCGACTGAAGCAACTCATTGCGAGCTTAGATCCCAATGTTCCGAGCCTAATCATACTCGACGAGATTCTGAAAGGTACAAACTCGTTGGACAAGCTCAACGGTTCGCGCCTGTTCTTGGAGTATATTTCCGAACGAAACGTTACGGGCGTCATTGCCACACACGACTTGGAGCTGTCTAAACTCGAAGATGAGAACCCACAACGCTTCCACAACTATTCGTTCGAAATAGAACTTGGAACCGACGTTACCTATACATATAAGATAGGTAGAGGCGTCGCACGGAACCAAAATGCCACTTTCTTGCTGAAGCAAATTCTCATCTGACGATTTCCAAATTGACATCTTCTATCTGTGTATAATGCCAATATAAATTCTAAAAAACATCAGGAAACGGCTAATTCAAACATGCAAGTAAGATAATTGCCATAGTATGGTGTAACGATAAAAATGCTATTTCTTTTCAAAAGCATCGCATTCATTTTTCAAGACAACCGTTTTCGGTTACCAAAACAGGCTCTTTTGCGTTGCAAAAGAGCCTGTTTTGGAATGCTAAACAATGGGTTCTGCAATGTGTTGAGAACAAGGTAGTTTGCTGACAGGTATTCTTTGAATAAATATTTACGTGTTTCTTGCTTTCTGTTTCTTCATAAAATAGGTAGTTTCCATCAGTTTTTTATTCGTCTAAGGTATATTTTTATTGGACAAAAAAGTAGGCGCGTCTTTGGTTAATTGCTTTTTATGACTTGCTGAAAATAAAAATTCCACGTTGCGATAAAGGCATTGCAACGTGGAGTTAAGATAGTATATTTATAGTGTAATCTCTGCCGAACCGAAGCAGCGGTTGTGGTCTTTGTCGTAGATAACGCAGAACTGACCGGGTGCTACACCGTGTATCTTGTCTTCAGAATGTACGATTGCTTCTGTCGGTTCGCCATCGTCATTGGCAGGAAGCAACTCCAAATAGCCCTTATGGAACTCCGGCGTATGTCTGATTTTAAAGCAGATGGAAATCTGTCTATACGTTTCGGCATCGCTGCTGCCTGCTTCGGGGCGGGGCGTTTCGGTGAGCCAATGCAAGCCGTGCACCTTAAAGTCTTTCTTGTACGCCGTTTCGGGGTCGTAGCCGTGGCTGACAAACAACACGTTGGCAGCTACGTCTTTCTTCACTACAAACCATGGTCCGCCGCCAAAGCCCAAGCCCTTGCGCTGTCCGATGGTGTGGAACCACAGTCCTTTGTGCTGTCCTATCTTCCTTCCTGTCTCCAATTCCACCACATCGCCTGCCTGTTCGCCAAGATAGCGGCGCACATACTCGTTGTAGTCGATGTTGCCCAAGAAGCAAATACCCTGCGAATCCTTACGCTTGGCATTGATAAGGTGTTCGCGTTCGGCTATCTCGCGCACCTCGTTCTTCTCGTAATGTCCTATCGGAAATATGGCTTTTCTAAGTTGCCAGTCGTATATCTGTGCCAGAAAGTCGGTCTGGTCCTTCACTGGGTCGGGACTTGTGCAGAGCCATTTCTTTCCGTCAATCCACTTGGTCTGTGCATAGTGCCCCGTAGCAATGAGGTCGTAGTCGTGCCCGCACTTCTCGTCGAAGGCACCAAACTTAATAATGCGGTTGCACATGACGTCGGGATTGGGCGTAAGACCTGCACGCACCTTGTCCATGGTGTACTTCGTTACCTGACTCCAGTACTCCTTATGACAGTCTATCACATTGAATCGGCAGCCATAACGCCGTGCCACAGCCGTTGCCATCTCCACGTCTTCTTCCGAATTGCAGTCCCATTCTTCTTTCTCTTCGGGACCGATGCGGATATAAAAGCAGTCGGGGGTAAGCCCTGACCGTGCAAATTCGTAGACAACGACAGAACTATCGACACCGCCCGAAAGCAGTACCGCAATGCGCTTATCCTTTATTTCATCATAATTCATACTGCAAAGCTACTGATTTTCATTAACGTTAATAGCATAATTGGAAATCTTTTTGCGGCTTCCTATCTTCATTTTGTCGAACCCAATGCCATAAACGCCGTTTACAGCACTCTGCGAAACAAAGGCTTCGGGGTCTATCTCGTCGATAACACGGAATATATCTCGGGTTTCGGAACGACGCGCAAGTATGAAAAGCATACCCAGTTCCTTGCCCGTATAGAAGCCACGGGCATCGATAAGCGTACAGCCACGCTCCACTTCACTGTTGATGGCATTGCCAATCTCGTCCCATTTTTCGGAAATAACGAAGAACTGAACCGAGCCACGCATACCATTAACAACATAATCGACTACTCCCGACATAATGAAAAGTGTGATGTAGCCATATATAATGTTCTCCCAATTGTGCAGAACCAAGTAGCCCGACGTGATAATGACGAGGTCGCAGCCCAAGATAATCTTACCCAGCGATACATCGTGGTGCTTGTTTATCATTGCTGCAATCACGTCCGAGCCGCCCGTGCTGGCGTTATACTGCAGCGCTATGCCCGTACCAAAGCCTAAAAGCACGCCACCAATAACACTGGCAAGGAAAGGATCGTCGGGGAAAAGCACATTGCCTGCCATTGATTTCTGGAAGATGGCACTGGTTAGAGTAAACATTACCACGGCAAAAATGGTTCGGACACAAAACCGCCAGCCCAAGACTTTGAGTGCTATCAGCAGCAACAATATGTTCAGCACGAAGTAAGTAACCTGCACAGGAATATCTGTGCCCCAGTAAAGCACTGATGAGAAACCCGCAATACCGCCGATAGGAATTTTGTGGGGCAATACAAATGCACACCAGCCAAAGCACCCTATGGATATGGCAATGGCAATAATCAGGAAGTTTTTAATCTCTCTGAAAATCTGTTTTTGTGTAATCTCGCTCATTTTTATGCTTTCATTTATTCTTAATTCATATTGTGTATTAAAATAATGTGTTGGTTCTTTCAGAATAAAAAGGCACTGCCTGGTTGCAGAAACCGTTTTATCAATCTGTTCTGTTGGCGACTTCGCCTTATTCCTCGTATTTTGTTGGGTCTGTCAATCCTGTTTCACGGAAGGCTTCCTTGCGCTCTATGCAAGTGCCGCACTTGCCACAATGACAATCGCCTCCCTTATAACAGCTCCACGTTTCGGCATAGTTGATGCCGAGTTTCGTCCCGATGCGCACGATGTCGGCTTTTGTAATGTTGGTAAAAGCTGCTTCTATGCGGGTGTTGTTGAATGTTCCCGCCTGCGTGGCAGCAGTCATTGCTTTAATAAATTCAGGGCGACAGTCTGGATAAATGGTGTGATCGCCACCATGGTTGGCAATGTATATGCGGTTGAGATTGTGGCTTTCGGCAATGCCTGCTGCGATGGCGAGCATGATGCCGTTGCGGAACGGCACAACCGTAGACTTCATATTCTCCTCTTCGTAATGCCCTTCGGGAATTTTGTCCGACCCCTCCAGGAGCGAACTCTTGAAGTATTGCTGCATAAACTGCAGGGGAATAATAATGTGGCGTATGCCCAAGCGTTGGCAATGCAACGCTGCAAAAGGCAATTCGCGGCTCGCATGGTTCTGTCCATAGTCGAAAGAGACAGCCAAGGCAATGGTTTCAGCCTTGTCGTACAGGAGCGTAATGGAGTCGAGCCCACCGCTAACGATGATGATAGAATCTTTCATTTATGTCTGTTTATCGGTGCAAAATTACAAAAAAGATTGCGTATAGTTTTCCCGATAAGATATTTTTTCGTATTTTTGCCGTAGGAACGTATTCATTATAATAATATAAAAATCAGTCAAATGAAGATTAGTAATTTCAACTTCGCAGGACATAAGGCCATTGTCCGCGTGGATTTTAATGTGCCATTGGACGAGAATGGCAATGTAACAGACGACACACGCATTCGTGGAGCCTTGCCAACGCTGAAGAAAGTGCTTGCCGACGGCGGCGCACTCATTATGATGAGCCACATGGGAAAGCCTAAAGGCAAAGTGAAACCGGAACTTTCGTTGAGCCAGATAGTTAAGAATGTAAGCGATGCATTGGGTGTTCCAGTGAAGTTTGCCAAAGATGCAGCAAACGCCGATGCCGAAGTTGCGGCATTGAACCCCGGCGAGGCACTCTTGTTGGAGAACCTTCGCTTCCATGCAGAGGAAGAAGGCAAACCGGTAGGTGTGGAAAAAGGCACACCGGAATACGACACTGCCAAGAAAGAAATGAAGACGCGTCAGGCTGATTTCGCAAAGAAGTTGGCTTCATACGCCGATGTTTACGTAAACGATGCCTTTGGTACGGCTCACCGCAAGCACGCCTCAACAGCCGTTATTGCCGATTACTTCGATGCCGACCACAAGATGTTAGGCTTCTTAATGGAGAAAGAGGTAACCGCAATCAACAATGTTCTGAAGAACGCACAGCACCCTTTCACCGCAATTATCGGAGGTTCGAAGGTCAGCTCCAAGCTCGGCGTCATTAAAAATCTGCTCGACAAGGTGGACAATCTTATCATTGGCGGTGGCATGGGCTTTACTTTCATTAAGGCACAAGGCGGAAAGATAGGCATGTCGCTGCACGAAGACGACCTGATGCCCGAGGCATTGAACGTAATAAAGGCTGCAAAGGAAAAGGGCGTAAACCTTTCGCTCTCTATGGCAACCATCTGCGCACAACAGTTCTCTAACGATGCAGAGCGCAAAGAGTTCCCCATCGACCAGATACCTGACGGCTGGGAAGGCATGGACGCTGCTCCCGAAAGTCTTGAAGCGTGGAAAAAGATTATTCTCGGCTCAAAGACAATCCTGTGGAACGGTCCTGTCGGCGTGTTCGAATTCGATAACTTTGCTCACGGTACAGGCGAAATTGCAAAGTATGTTGCCGAAGCTACACAGAACAACGGTGCGTTCTCGCTCGTTGGTGGTGGCGACTCGGTAGCTGCCGTGAACAAGTTTGGCTTGGCAGACAAGGTTTCTTATGTCTCAACAGGTGGCGGTGCAATGCTCGAAGCTATCGAGGGCAAGGTGTTACCAGGCGTTGCAGCGATTGAGAAATAGAATTATCGTTCAGGCAAAACAGAAACTTGATGAAGTGAAGTAAACAAGAAACATAATACTGTCCCAATGGTAGAAATGCCATTGGGACTTTTTAAATTAATCAAACACTATGGAAACCGAAAAGCAAGGAATTGTCGACTGTTTGTATTTGTAAATTTCCGATACAATAGAACGACTTGCCGGTATGTCTGTTTAAGACTTGTTTTATCAGTATTAAAACAGACAGTGAATACTAATCAAATTTCATTGTCATGCCGTTGCCAATGGATTATCTAAACATTGCGCTTCTAACTTGAATGTTTAAATATGAGAACAGGAGATAAACATCTTTGAGTGGTGTTTACCTCCTGTGTGATTGGTATCTTTGTTGTTGTTTTATCTTGCCTGATGCGTTGTTGTTTGTGGTTTCCTTGTATGGTGCTTTGTGGCAAGATGGGTTTTACTTCATCAGTACAACGCGGAAACCTGCATCGTCCAAGCGACTGCTGTGTTCGCTTCCGCCTCGATATGCGCTGCGACACTGCATTGCACGACTTGTCCAACTGCCTCCGCGCAATATGCGGTAGGTTCCGTTTTCTGGTCCTTTAGGGTCTGTTTGTTCGGTTTGAGGGTAGTCGTCGTACCAGTCGGCGCACCATTCCTGCACGTTTCCGTGCATGTCGTAGAGTCCCCATGCGTTTGGTTCTCCTATGGTTCCTACGGCTACGGTTTTCTTTCGGTAGTCTCCTTTTTCGTTATTGTTGTAGGGATAGTTGCCATCGTAGTTTGCATCGTTTGTCGTCAGGTTGTTTCCTGTATTAAATGGTGTGGTTGTTCCTGCCTTGCAGGCATATTCCCATTCGGCTTCGGTGGGCAGACGGCAGCCTATCCATTCACAGAAGGCTATGGCATCGTCCCAGCTTACGTCGATAACGGGTCGGTTTTCGCGCCCCCATGTGTAGTCGCTGGGTTTCTGTCTTCCCGTTGCTTCGCAGAACTTGTCGTATTGTTCGAAGGTGATGGGGTATTTGCTCATGTAGAAATCTTTGGTTATTGTAACTTTGTGTTGTATTTCTCCCGATTCGCGCTGGGGCTCATTGTTCGGACTTCCCATTAGGAACGAACCTGCAGGAACCTTTACGAACTCGATGCCTAAGTCTTTTGGAGTAACTGGTTCTGAGCTTTTTTTGAAGAAGGTTACGTCTTTTACCTTCTCTACAGCAATTGTGTCGTATGTTCCGTTGCTGTGTGCCACAACCATATTCCAGCTTTGGGCACAAACGTTTGCTGCGAGCGCAAAGGCTGCCATGGTACAAAATAGAAATTTCTTTTTCATAGTTCGAATGCTTTTAATTCTTGTCGATGGGTTAAATGAGTGCGTATTTTAATTTCACGACAAGATGTTGTTAATGTTACTTGTGATATAGATAAATTATTTCTTCAACCATTTGAACGATTGTTTGCCCGTGTTGACAATGTAGATACCAGCGGGCTGATTGCGCATATCGAGCTGGGCGCTTCCGTCTTTGCCTACTTCTACGACGGCAACCCGGCGACCTTCGAGCGTATATACCATAATGCGGCTTCCAGCGGGATAATGTGTGAAGTTGGCAATGCCTTGTGTAAAGTCTGCCTGACCTTGCTGAACGTTGCCTTTCTCAGTCTGTCCTATTCCAGCCGGGTTGCGTTCTTCAAAGTGGTAATCCTTAATATCCTTCAATGCGAAGTTTAGTTGTTGGTTATCATAAACTACTGCCAAGCTATCAGAAAAGTACATTAGCTTCGGACTCTTGCCTAAAAAGAAGATACTTTCTCCTCCATCTTGCAGTTTAACAACGAGACAAGTAGCATTGTCTGTTTCGTTCTGTGAAGCCTTTTGAACTTCTGACGCATTAACGGAATTGAACACGCTGCCCAACAACACGGCAACGAAAGTAAGTAAAGATTTTGTTTTGACCTTCATATTGTTATGCTTTTATTGTGATGTAATGAACTGGGAATAATAGCAATTTATTCTTTTTGTTGCTTTACAAAAATATAGATTATAATCTAAATAAGCAAGTGAATCGTCCTATTTTATTGTTTTTAACGATTATATTGAACTCTAATTGGTTGCCAAAGCGTATATGATTATAAAAGAGGAAGTCGAATAACTGTTGATTATCAATATATTATTCGACTTCTTTTATTGTTGTACGAGGCTCTATCTATAAATGTACTGAATGCTGTTAGTTATTGCAGCTGATATGTGTTATCTTTGTTTACAGTCGTAACACCTTTTATTTTCTTGAAATAGACTATGGCTTTGTCTATGTCCCAGCCTTTCGGAAGCTTTATGGCAACACCGCTAAAGTTCTTGTAATTGTACATTATAGTGCAGCCTTTTTTCTCTATAGCTCGCATCAAAGCCTTGTTGCCTTCCGACTTATCGTAATAAATAATCAGTCTATTGTTGGGCTCTGATGTGTTCTCATCTTCTTCATTGTTGCCCATTATCCGTTCTTTTATTGGACATTGTGCTGATATTAATGTTGAATGAGCAAATGTAAAGCCCATTAGTAAGATACCTATTTGAAAGTATTTCTTCATAATTCTACATTCTAAGTATATTAAAAAGGCAACTAAATAGAACTACTCAGCCGCCTTAATGATAAAATAATATATTTGGAAACCTTATCTTTATTAGATAGTATCCTCGGCTTTGAAGTATTCGAGCTCCTTGCTGTCGAATGCTTTAATGTATGCTACACTGCCTGCAACTTCTTCTTCTGTCATACGGACAAACACATTAGCCGACTTCTCGAACAGTTCTGGTGCCTTGCTTGCATCTTCAATAAGGAGCAACGACTCTATGATGCCAGCAGTCATATTGTACAGACGGCGTGCGAGGAAGTCTATCGTGTCTTGGCATTCGCTTGCCTTCACCTTTTCCAAAGCCTCTTCGTAAAGTGCAACAAGGCGTTCTACACGAGCCTTCAAGTCCTTCATACAGTCGCAAACGTCGTTTGCCAACATTTCCTTCATTATGTTGAGGTAGGTTCCATTGGTGATATAGCGCACCGCAGCCACTACCTGCAACTGTGTTGTACCTTCGTAGATAGAGAAGATACGTGCATCGCGGTAAAGACGCTGGCACTTGTATTCCATAATGAAACCTGAACCGCCGTGAATGGAAATTGAGTCGTAAGCGTTCTGGTTCGCATATTCGGAGTTGATACCCTTTGCCAATGGCGTGAACGCATCGGCGAGGCGGGTGTATTGTTTCATTTCCTGACGTTCCTCAGCCGTTAGTTTCTGGTCGCGTGCAATGTCTTCCAACGCCTTGTAAATATCTACATAGCGTGCTGTTTGATAGAGCAGCGAACGACCTGCATCTAACTTCGCCTTCATACGAGAAAGCATATCGTAGACAGCAGGGAAAGTTATGATTTTCTTTCCAAACTGCGCACGTTCCTTCGCATAGTTCAAACCTTCTTTATAAGCTTCGCTCGAAAGTCCCACACTCTGTGCTGCGATGCCAAGACGAGCACCGTTCATGAGTGCCATAACGTACTTGATGAGTCCCATACGGGTGTTTCCGCAGAGTTCGGCTTTCGCATTCTTGTAAACCAATTCGCAGGTTGGCGAGCCGTGAATACCGAGTTTGTGCTCTATGTGGCGCACGTCTACACCGCCATTGCGCTTGTCGTAGATGAACATAGAAAGTCCACGACCGTCGTGTGTGCCTTCTTCCGAACGGGCAAGCACCAAGTGAAGGTCGGAATCGCCGTTGGTTATGAAACGCTTCACACCGTTCAGTCGCCAGCAATTCTCCTTCTCGTCGAATGTCGCCTTGAGCATTACGCGCTGCAAGTCGGAACCTGCATCAGGCTCGGTCAAGTCCATCGACATGGTTTCGCCGTTGCAGATACGAGGTATATACTTCGCACGCTGCTCGTCGTTGCCGAACTCGTAGAGCGTGTCGATGCACGACTGCAACGACCAGATGTTCTGGAAGCCGCCGTCGGCAGACGAAATCATCTCTGAAAGCATAGAGAACACCACGTTGGGGAGGTTCAATCCACCGTATTGGCGAGGCATGCTGACACCCCAAAGTCCTGCCTTGCGGGTAGCATCAAGGTTCTCGTAAGTCTTGCTTGCATAGTGCATGCGGTTGTCGATGAGGTGTGGACCTTCCAAATCCACCGATTCTGAGTTAGGCTCGATGATGTTTGCTGCCACCTCGCCCGTAATATCAAGTATGCGCTTGTAGTTTTCTATGGCGTCCTCATAGTTTACAGGAGCCTCGTCGTACTTGTCCTTGTCAGCGTAATTGCGTTCTTTCAGCTCAACAATTCGCTTCATCAGAGGGTGTTCCAAGTGGAACGCAATCTCTGGTTGGTCTGTATAATAATTTGCCATGTTTGTTTCTCCTCTTCTGTTACTTACTGTTTTGCTTGTAATACTTAATCATTTTTGGCAGCACTTCGCCTACATCGCCGTTGATAACATAGTCGGCAATTTGGTTGATGGGGGCGTCTGGGTCGTTGTTGATGGAAATAATGATGCCCGAATCCTGCATACCAGCAATGTGCTGTATCTGTCCTGAAATACCACAGGCGATATATACTTTCGGGTGAACCGTAACACCTGTCTGTCCTACTTGTCGGTCGGTTGGTATCCAGCCGGCATCTACCGCTGCGCGCGATGCACCTACTTCTGCGTGCAGTACGTCGGCGAGTTGGAAAAGCGTTTCAAAGTTTTCTTTTGAGCCTACGCCGTAACCTCCCGATACAACGATTGCTGCACCCTTCAGGTTGTTTTGCGCTGCTTCGACGTGGCGTTCAATCACCTTTACGGCATATGCTGCCTCATCAACATACTTGCTTACTTCTGGATAAACCACTTCTTGCTTTGCCTTTCCTTCGTAAATGGCTTTCTGCATAACGCCTGAACGGACTGTCGCCATTTGTGGACGGTGGTCTGGATTTACGATTGTAGCCACGATATTGCCACCGAAGGCAGGGCGAATTTGGTACAAGATGTTGTCGTAGTGTTTTCCAGCCTTCTTGTCGTCGTATTCACCGATTTCAAGTTGTGTACAGTCGGCGGTCAGACCCGATGTCAATGACGATGACACACGAGGACCCAAGTCGCGCCCGATAACGGTTGCGCCCATGAGCGCAATCTGTGGTTGCTCCTCTTTGAATAGGTTTACGAGTATGTCAGTATGGGGTGCTGATGTGTAAGGGAACAAGCCTTTGCCATCGAATACAAAGAGTTTATCAACTCCGTATGGCAGTATCTGGTCTTCCACCTTACCTTTTATATCGGTTCCAGCCACGATGGCATGGAGTTCTACGCCTAATTGGTTGGCGAGTTTACGTCCTTTTGTGAGCAATTCTTGCGATACTTCCTGCACCGTTGTCTGCTCTATTTCGCAATATACAAATACGTTATTCATAGCTTATCCTATTATCTTCTCGTCCAACAATTCTTTTATCAAGCCGTCAATGTCTTCGTCCGAGCCACTGATGGTTTTGCTTTCTTTCGCTTGGAACACAATGTTCTGCACGGTTTTCACCTTTGTTGGCGAACCAGAAAGTCCGCATTGCTCTTCATCGCCATCAACATCGGCTACCGACCACTGATTTAACGTAAGGTAAGGACGCTGTTCGAAGAGTTCTGCCCAAGGCTCTTTGCCTGTGCGTTCCATAGGACAGGTTGCATATTTGTATTTCATCACGAGCTTTGCGTTGCACGGACGTGCTGGCGCAGCGGTGCCATTCACGGTTATAACTACGGGTAAGGGGGCTTCAACCGTTTCCACACCGCCGTCAATCATACGGCGAATGGTAGCCTTACCATCTTCTATCTTCTGAATTTCTTCAGCGTAAGTAACCTGATTTAGCCCTAACTTCTGTGCTACCTGCGGTCCAACCTGTGCCGTATCGCCGTCAATGGCTTGTCGTCCACCAATTACAAGGTCTACATCGCCTATCTTTTTGATGGCAGTAGCCAAGGCGTAAGAGGTTGCAAGCGTATCGGCACCAGCAAATTTGCGGTCGGTCAGCAACCAGCCAGTATCGGCACCGCGGTACAAACCTTGACGAATTATCTCGCCGGCGCGGGGAGGTCCCATTGTAAGGATACCCACTGTCGAACCCGGATATTGTTCTTTCAATCGCAATGCTTGTTCAAGTGCATTCAAGTCTTCAGGGTTGAAGATTGCGGGCAAGGCGGCACGGTTCACCGTTCCTTCTGCTGTCATGGCATCTTTACCCACATTTCGTGTGTCAGGTACCTGCTTTGCAAGTACAACAATTTTCAAACTCATATTATATAATGTGTTGTTTAGATGTTCATTACTTAAATAAAAAACGTGTAGCAAAAGTACGGTTTTTTTATAAATCACACAAATTTAATGCACAAAAACCTACAGAACGTGCACAAACAAGGACATTTGCGCAATGATAAAAGCGATAGAAGCCGATTGGCTAAAACTTTTTTACGGTGCATGAAGGTAGGGTAGGGCTTCCTGCTGTTGGGATTTAGCAGAAAGTTATAGGAATTTTCGGGGGCAGACAGTCGCCAAAACTAACCATCGGCATATTATTTTCTTTTGCTTCATTCTTGGTTTATAAAAATACGGAAAACGCTCTTGTTTTCTATAGAAAGTCCTATTAGAAAATGGTAGTTTCGCTTTGACATAGCAAAAGAGGTTGTTTTGGACGGTCAAACAGCCTGTTTTGAACGGTCAAACAGGCACTTTTATATTGTCAAAGCATTTTTATTATTTTGTTAAAGAATAATCTTTACGAAATAAAGATGCTTTGGGCATATTCTGTACGTAATAAAAGAGAAGGATTATTCTCCATAAAGTTTTTTGCCAGACCACAAGAATGGTAAGCCAAGAACTAATCGCCAAGACGCTTGAAAGCCTTTGGAAGATAGTCTACAATGTCGCCGGCAATAAGGCTTTCCTTGCCTAAATCGTTTGCAGCAAGGTCGCCTGCCAAGCCGTGCAGGTACATTCCAGCGGCACAAGCATCTGCATGGGCGTAGCCACGAGCCAGCAAAGCCGTTATGATACCAGTGAGCACATCGCCACTGCCCGCCGTTGCCATACCGCTATTGCCCGTAGAGTTGAAAAGAATGTTGCCATTTGGCAGACAAAGGGCACTGTTATGACCTTTCAACAATATATATACCCCAAGGTTTTGAGCCATCAGCTGCGCCTGTTCCAACCTTTCGTATTCTCCATTGGCAGGTGTTCCGCTCAACCTGTCGAACTCTGCTGCGTGCGGTGTCATAATTATGTTCTTCGGTAACTGCTGCAACCACGCTCTGTGAGAAGCCAGCATGTTAAGTGCATCGGCATCTACCACGACGGGACATTGTGTCCTTCGTATTTGCGAAATCATGGCAATGGCAGTGTTTTCTTGCTGTCCCAAGCCCGGACCAATACCCAACGAATCGAAATCTTCCACGTTTACTGGTTCAGAGAAGTAGGTTTCTTCGTGGTCTATCTGCATTACAGCCTCTGGAACGGCAGTCTGCATAATGTCATAGTTTCGCTTTGGCGTGTGTACAACCACCTTCCCGGCACCAGAACGGAGACAGGCACGCGTGGCAAGCACTGCTGCGCCAGCCATTCCGTAGCTTCCTGCAATAATTAAGGCCTGTCCCATAGTTCCTTTATGGGCAAAATCGTTGCGCGGAATCAACTTTGCTCGTATGTCGTTCTCTTCCAAAATGGTGTATTGCGCACCTGTCTTACAAATAAATTCTCTGCTCAATCGTATGTCGAGAACCTTTACACGCCCCAGAAATTGCTGCGATTCGCAAAACAAGAACGAAAGTTTCTTTTGGTGCAAGGTAAGTGTTAGATCGGCTTTTATGATGTTTGCAGCTACATTTCGCGAGTTATCTTCGGCTAAAAGTCCCGAAGGTATGTCGATGCTGACTACTTTTGAAGGACTCTGATTGATGTATTTAACGAGTGAGGCAAATCCGCCTGCAAGGGGTTTGTTCTGACCAATGCCAAACAAACCGTCTATGACAAGTGTTTCGGCTGTAAGTTCGGGAGGGTCGAACGATACTTTTACCTCGGTAAAGTCTTTAAAATGCCTTAAGTCTAACAGTCTGTCTTTATTCAAGGCACAGTCTTCAGACAGTTTATCAGTGATATTGAACAAGATAACTTTTACCTGATAGCCTTCGCCATGAAGCAAACGTGCCACCGCCAAAGCATCGCCACCATTGTTTCCCGGTCCTGCAAATACCACCACAGGGGTGCTGTTGCTCCACTCTTCCATAATGGCATGGGTTAGTGCTTTGGCTGCCCGCTCCATCAAATCAATCGATCTTATGGGTTCGTGTTCTATTGTATATTGGTCAAGTTCGCGCATCTGAGCGCTCGTAAATATCTTCATAATAGTGGCAAATTTACAAAATAAATGCCAATCATATAGGATAGTTCAGTTTAAATTTCGTAATTTTGCGGATAAATAACAGATTTATCACAATGAGTCGCGTAACAATTAAAGATAAAACATTCGAGATATCAATCCCAGAAACAACTATTCTTGAGAAAGTAAAGAGTGTTGCCGACAGGATAAATAAAGATATGGCAGGCAAGAATCCTTTATTTCTTGCTGTTCTCAATGGATCGTTTATGTATGCTGCAGACTTGATGAAGTTTATTGACATTCCCTGCGAAATAAGCTTTGTAAAGGTTGCTTCTTACATGGGAACCCAATCATCGGGAGAGGTTACCGAAGTTATTGGCTTGAACGAAGACATTGCAGGGCGCGAAATAGTTATCGTAGAAGACATAGTAGACACGGGTAGAACCATGGAACGTATGCTGAAAACACTTTGGGAAAAGTCTCCGGCAAATATCAATATCAGTACATTGCTACTGAAACCGGGCAAGTTGCAAGTGGCATTGGACATAAAATACGCGGCAATGGAGATACCTAACGACTTTATTGTGGGCTACGGCTTGGACTACGATCAGCAAGGACGGAATTTAAGAGACATATATACTTTAGTACAAGAATAATGAAGAATATCGTAATTTTCGGTGCTCCCGGTGCAGGAAAAGGCACACAGAGCGACAGAATGATAGAGAAATACGGCTTCGAGCACATCTCTACGGGCGACGTATTGCGCGCTGAAATTAAGAAAGGAACAGAACTTGGTAAAATTGCAAAGGGCTATATAGACAATGGTCAGCTTATCCCCGATGACCTTATGGTGGACATATTGGCTAATGTTTACGACAGTTTCGGCAAGGAACACAAAGGTGTTATCTTCGACGGATTTCCCCGTACCATTCCACAAGCCGATGCATTGAAGTCTATGCTTGCCAAACGAGGACACAAAATAGCTGCTATGATAGAACTGTTTGTGCCAGAAGAGGAACTTATGAAGCGCCTTATTCTGCGCGGGCAGCAAAGCGGGCGTTCTGACGACAACGAAGAAACCATTAAAAAGCGTCTGAACGTGTACCACACACAGACCTCTCCGCTGATTGATTGGTATAAAAAAGAAGGCATTCACCACCACGTTGAAGGTCTTGGAACAATAGACGAAATCTTCGGTCGCATCGAATCTGTTATCGAAGAACTATAATATAGAACGATGGTAAATCGCAGAAAGCTTTGCTGTATGCATACTTTTATCTGCTGTTTATCATCGTTTCTATTTTATAAAATGCCGCTACTGATAGGCATTTCTACCAGTATTCATTACAAGAACTCCCCATTAGGCTATATTAAAACTCCTTATTAAGCTATGGCAGAAACGAACTTTGTAGATTACGTCAAGATATATTGTCGCTCGGGTAAGGGCGGTAAAGGTTCTATGCACCTACGCCACGTGAAGTATAATCCTAACGGCGGACCTGACGGAGGAGACGGAGGAAAAGGCGGAAGTATTATTCTGCGTGGCAACCACAACTATTGGACACTGCTACATTTGCGTTATCAACGCCACATTTTCGCCGAACATGGAGGCAACGGAGGGCGCGACAAGTGTCACGGAAGCGATGGGAAAGATGTTTATATCGACGTTCCCTGTGGTACGGTGGTCTACAATGCGGAGACCGGAAAGTTTGTCTGCGACATCTCATACGACGGTCAGGAAGTGGTATTGCTGAAAGGCGGCCGTGGCGGATTGGGCAATTTCCAGTTCCGTACTGCCACCAACCAGGCACCACGCTATGCCCAGCCAGGCGAACCAATGCAGGAAATGACGATTATTTTGGAACTGAAGCTACTGGCAGACGTGGGTTTGGTGGGCTTTCCAAATGCCGGCAAGTCTACATTGCTGTCGTCGCTGTCAAGCGCAAAGCCGAAAATAGCCAACTATCCTTTCACGACGATGGAGCCATCGCTGGGCATTGTGAGCTATCGCGACCATCAAAGCTTCGTCATGGCAGACATTCCGGGTATCATCGAAGGTGCAAGCGAGGGTAAGGGATTGGGCTTGCGCTTTCTCAGACACATAGAACGCAACTCGCTTTTGCTGTTTATGGTGCCTGGAGATACCGACGATATAAAGAAGGAATACGAGATATTGTTGAACGAACTCCGTCAGTTTAATCCCGAAATGCTTAGCAAACACAGAGTATTGGCAGTTACGAAGAGCGACCTTTTAGACGAAGAGCTAATAGAGATGCTAAGAGAAACATTACCAACCGATTTGCCTGTGGTGTTTATTTCTGCAGTTACTGGTAGCGGAATAGAGGAACTAAAAGACATGTTGTGGAAAGAACTTAATGCAGAAAGCAACAAGTTGAACGATATTGTAGCAGAAGACACGCTCGTGCACCGCGACAAGGACATGGCACGTTTCGAGAAAGAAATGCACGAAGAAGGTGCCGATGTTGTAGATGTAGAACCGTATGACGAAGACGAACTTGACGAAATAGACGAACTTGACGACTTTGAGTACATTGATGAATAAGCCCGAGTTACATTATTATGAGCTTGCAAGCAATGTCGTTGCCTTCTCATCTACACGGTACGGAGGCGTGAGCAAAGGCAATTATGCTGCTTTCAACATTAATAAATATTGCGGTGATGTGCCAGAAGACATAGAACAAAACCGCAGAAACTTAGCCAACAGTTTAGGAATTGATATTGACAAGCTTATTGTTCCACACCAAATTCACGGTGATTGTTCACAAATCATTGCTCACGAATATTTTAATTTGCCTGCAAACATTCGTGAACAAATTATAGAAGGTGTCGATGCGGTAATGACGAATGAGCTAGACGTTTGCATCGGAGTATCGACTGCCGATTGCATTCCTGTTCTATTATACGATACCAAGCACCATGCTGCCGCCGCAATACATGCAGGTTGGCGTGGAACAGCGAAACATATAGTGCAGAAAACCATCAGGGAGATGGGCATTGTCTACCAAACCAAACCGCAAGAACTGCGAGCAGTGATTGGTCCAGGCATCTCTTTGCAGAACTTCGAAGTAGGCGATGAAGTCTACGAACAGTTTGCCAATGCGCAATTCTGTATGGAACGAATTGCCAAACGCTTTCGTGTTTTGCAAACTAAAGAGGGAGAACTCCCTTTGAAATGGCATTTAGATTTGAAGCTTTCCAACCGTATAGATATGGAAACAATGGGTATTCTGCCGCAAAATATAATTGATGAGAAAATCTGTACCTACGATAATACAAGCGATTACTTCTCTGCTCGTAAGCTCGGAATAAACTCTGGACGTATCTATAACGGAATTATATTGAGGTAAGAAGTATTTCCTTACCCATTTATTCTATTGTTTTGCCACGACCGTAAAACTATTCTTGGCGTGCCAAACGGTTTCTGTTATATATTCAAAGTACCTCTAATATATTAAGGTGTAAGCAAACCGCTTACACTAAGCCGCTGAGCTGTGCTTTCAATTCTTTTAGCTGGTCGCGTACCGACATCAGGCTCTCAAGCACTTTCTGACTCTTATCGGCACCACTGCGGTTCTCTTGCAACATTTTTCTTGCTGCAGCTATCTTAAATCCACGCACTTTTACAAGATTGTAGATAATCTTTATATGCTCAATATCTTTAACGGTATACTGTCGGACACGGTTTCCTGTGGTCTTGGGGCGGAGATGGGGAAATTCTGTTTCCCAGTAACGAAGTAAACTTTCCGACACACCTATCATCTGTGCCACCTCCTTAATGGAATAATATAGTTTGCGCGAATTATCTGCCATAGCTTAATCAATCTACAATTCGTTTGCAAAAATAGTGAAAAGTCAGTATCTTTGCAACACTTTTAGATGAATTTTATAAAATAAAGTATATGAAAATGATGACTGCGAATGAAATCCGCGACTCTTTCAAGAAGTTCTTTGAGTCGAAAGGACATGTCATTGTACCGTCCGCGCCAATGGTTATCAAGGACGATCCAACGCTAATGTTTACCAACGCTGGTATGAACCAGTGGAAAGATATAATACTTGGGACGAAAGACCCGGAGCCACGCCGCCGTACAGACTCACAGAAATGTTTGCGTGTAAGTGGAAAACACAACGACTTGGAAGAGGTTGGACACGACACTTACCACCATACAATGTTTGAAATGCTCGGCAACTGGAGCTTTGGAGACTACTTCAAGGAAGGTGCCATCGACTATGCGTGGGAGTATTTGGTTGATGTTCTGAAGTTAAATCCAGCCGATCTGTATGTTACAGTGTTCGAAGGCAGTCCTGAAGATGGTATTCCTCGCGATGACGAAGCTGCCAAATACTGGGCTAAACACCTACCGGCAGACCACATTATAGATGGAAACAAGCATGACAACTTCTGGGAAATGGGCGAAACAGGTCCGTGCGGTCCATGTTCGGAGATACATGTAGACTCTCGCAGCAACGAAGAAAAGGCGCAAACACCCGGGCGTGAACTTGTAAACAAAGACAACCCGCAGGTGATTGAGATATGGAATATCGTCTTCATGCAGTTCCAACGCAAGTCCGACGGTTCGCTCTCACCCCTTTCAATGCACGTCATCGACACGGGTATGGGCTTCGAACGCCTTGTACGCATGCTGCAGGGAAAGAACTCAAACTACGACACCGACATCTTCCAGCCTACCATTAAGGAGATAGAACGCCTGAGCGGAAAGAAGTACGGCTTCACTACGCCATCGGGCAAGAACGGAGAAGCGAAGACCGAACAAGAGAAGATAGACATTGCAATGCGCGTTATTGCCGACCACATGCGTGCCGTTGCCTTCTCGATTGCCGACAGCCAGTTGCCGGGCAACGCGAAAGCAGGCTACGTTATCCGCCGTATCTTGCGCCGTGCCGTGCGCTATGCCTATACTTTCTTGAACCAGAAAGAGGCGTTTATTTACAAGTTGCTCAACACGTTTATCCACGAAATGGGTGGTGCTTATCCCGAACTTACGGCTCAGCGCGAGCTTATTGTCCGAGTTATTAAGGAAGAGGAAGACTCGTTCCTGCGCACTTTGGAGAAGGGTATCAACCTTTTAACCAACACAATGGACGAAATGAAAGCGCAAGGAAAGACCGAACTCAGCGGGAAAGAGGCGTTCCGCCTGTTCGATACCTACGGTTTCCCACTCGATTTGACTGAATTGATTTGTCGCGAACACGGCTTCAGTGTAGACGGAAGGCAGTTCGAGGAAGAAATGGCACAGCAAAAGGCACGTGCCCGCAATGCTGCAGCTGTGGAAAACAGCGACTGGGTGGTACTGCGCGAGGGCGAACAAAAGTTTGTCGGCTACGACTACACCGAATACGAATGCCACATTCTGCGTTACAGAAAGGTTACCCAGAAGAAGAATACTTTCTATGAATTGGTGTTGGACCACACGCCATTCTATGGCGAGATGGGTGGACAGATTGGCGACCAGGGAGTCTTGGTAAGCGAAGACGAGACCATCGACATTGTGGATACGAAGCGAGAGAATAACCAAAGCATTCATATAGTAAAGCAACTGCCAAAGAATGTGGAGGCAGACTTTATGGCGTGCGTAGACACCGACAAGCGCGACGCATCGGCTGCCAACCATACTGCAACCCACTTGTTAGACTATGCGCTGAAACAGGTGCTGGGGGAGCATTGCGAACAAAAGGGTTCGTACGTCAGTCCAGACACTTTGCGTTTCGATTTCTCACACTTCCAGAAGGTAACCGACGAGGAACTACGCCAGGTAGAGCGTCTTGTGAACGACATGATACGTCAGGACTTCCCATGCGGAGAGTATCGCGACACACCGTTGGAGGAAGCTAAGGAAATGGGAGCGGTGGCACTGTTCGGTGAAAAGTATGGCGACAAGGTGCGTGTTATTAAGTTTGGGCCGTCGTGCGAGTTCTGTGGCGGCATTCACGCTACGTCCACAGGGCGCATAGGCTTCTTCAAGATAATCAGCGAGAGCAGCGTGGCTGCAGGTGTCCGCCGTATAGAAGCGCTTACCGGCAAGCGATGCGAGGAGACTATCTACCTGCTCGAAGACACCGTACGCGATTTGAAGGCGATGTTCAACAATGCAAAAGACTTGCGTGGCGTTGTAGAGAAATACATTCAGGAGCACGATGCAATGAGGAAACAGATGGAGAACTTCCGTCAGCAAACCGTTGCCCGCCTCGCAAATAGCTTGGTGGAAGGTGCCGAAACCGTGAATGGAGTGAAAGTAGTGAAGGCTGTGCTGCCCGTGGAACCTGCTTCGGCAAAAGACATCGTCTTTAAAGTGCGTGCTGCAATCCCCGAAAAGCTCGTCTGCATATTGGGTTCCACCTACGAAAACAAGCCGTTGCTCTCCATTATGCTGAGCGATGACATGGTGAAAGACCACGACTTGAACGCCGGGACGATTATCCGCGAAGCTGCAAGACTGATAAAAGGCGGCGGAGGCGGACAGCCACACTATGCACAGGCAGGTGGCAAGGACGTTGAAGGTGTAACTGCTGCGGTAGACAAAGCCGTCGAATTAGCTAATCTGCATTAATTTTATATATACCCAATTTCGGAGTCTCGTTGTATAGAAGTGTACAGCGAGACTTCTTTTTTCTATCTGCCGTCATCATTCGGGGGAATTTTTCGCTTGCAAAACCCCTGAAAATGATGAATAAATTATTGCACTTTTCGGTCATCAAAAGTCCTCAAAGACGAGTCTTTTTGCTGCCTTTGTAATCAGTTAATAATCAATATGATATCATATAATGAAAAATATGACGTTATATTTTCTCAAATATGATGTCATATTTTTCTAATTGAGACGTCATATCTGTTTTTATATGATTTTTCTCCAATCTTTTGTAAAAGCTTATGATAACAGGAAATGCCATCTTTTCCAATTGGAAATGACGTCCCATTTCTGACAGATACCAATAACCTTTGCCGTGAAAATACGAAATAGTCAGAATAGTTTTGCATATCTCGCAATAAGCAGTAACTTTGCAGACAGCAATAAAACACGGCATAAACTTTTTAACATCATAGATAATATTTGCATGACTGATTTCGACTCTCTATCGCAACACGAGCAGACCTTGGCAATGCTATTGGCATATTTCGACGATTATTCTAAATCTAAATCTACAATATTAGGATTAGGATCCAAGTTGATGGTGAAGGAATTGGCATCTGATGCCTTCAAAGGACTTTTGTCGAAGAATATAATACAGGTTCGCTCCTCATACTATGGTAAACAAACCAACCTCTACAAATTGGAAAGCGGCATTTTGTTAGAAGCACTCTACAGCTTGTTTGAGCTCCGGAACGGTGTACTGCTGAAAAGCATTCGAACGCTGTATAAGCGGGAACACAACATAGACAAGCCCGACTATGGCGTGCGCAGGTTGATTACGCTTATTGCTTCCACCAAGCAACCCGAGAATTTAAACACGCCATTGATTATAGACGAAGACATTTGCCACTATCTTAATCCTCTGCTTGATAAGCCAAAATACAGAGAAATAATCGACAAAATACCCGATTATAGATTTGCTTCGTTGCTGAATAGCAGGCTGCTAATTGCCATTTGCAACGACGAAGACATAAACTGGGAATACTTAAAAGAGCTTGTAAGCAATCATAATCAAGTCAATTCGTACGCCGGTGTAGATGTATTCGCAACAGAAATATTCGCTTTCTACTATTATTTTGCAACAGGCGAGCTTTGCATCGATTTAAATACTGCAGCAGTAAATCAGTTCACGCTGCAACTTATAGCCATTCAGGCACTGTACAAAGGCAACTATCAGCAGGCATACAAAATATTTCTTAAGGCATTTACGCTGAACAATAAGGTAGCGTCGGAGTCAGGCATATTTGTTAATCCGGTGAGCAACTACTATTATTTGTTGGCATTGCTTTTGATAGGAACCGAAGAATCGCTTAAGAAAGTGAATACTTTGAGTAAGAAAAACTTGGCAAGCTACAACTCGTTGCCGTCTGTTAATTCGAGCTATTTCATAGTACAGCCGATGCGAGACTACTTCTGCGACAAGATAGACATTACTTCCGACGAGTGGACCAGAATAATGTCGTTGAGCGAACTCGCCGCCATTGCAACTCTTTGGCTAAGTTGTAGCATATATAAACGGCTCTATTCACGCCCGGAAGAGATTTCAACACCAGCCCAAAAGCCTAAATGGGCATACTTAAAGCTGGAAACGCAAACTGCAGACGGTGGCGCTGAGACGTCTGAACTGAAGAAACTGTTTGGTGGAGAGCCGTTGTTGAGCCGTCTGAACATTAAGGAAGCATGGCGGAGGCGGTTGGAAAGTCTTATAAAAAGTAATATTTCAACAAGCGTGGGCAACGAAACAAAGGGCGAAGCCATGCTGATTTATCTTATCAGAAACCATTATATAACTCCTATTGTCAAGCGAAAACTGAAGTCGGGCAAATGGTCTGTAGGCAAAGAAATATCTGTAAATAAACTGAAAACGCTGGAAGAATCGCTGTTAGACGACACAGACAACCGGCTGATAAAGTCGATTAAATCATGGGACTATTATGTCGATGTCGATTCATATCTGCCTCAACTTGTGGGCTGCAACCATGTTTATGTAGGCTCGAACTACGATTTGCAACCCGTAACAATACACGAAGACAAGCCATTCCTTATAATAGACAAGCAGAAAGACGGAACTTTTAAGGTATCGACGAATATAGAAGAGCTGCTGATAAGCAACGATATGAAGCATTATGTAAAGAAGAATACCGACACCGACTATTCTGTCATCTTCCCCAAACCACAAGAAGTAAAGGTTTATAGGGAGATATTGGCACAAGATACATACCCTGCCGAAGCCGAGCCGCTACTTGTAAAACTCATCACAGCGTTGGGCGGGAAGACCGAGATACATTCCAATATGGTGGCAGAATTGGATACTATTCAGTCTGTAGACGCTCCACCGGTCATCACGCTCCGCATTTTGCCCATCAATCCCGTGCAGTTTAACGTAACAGCCATGGTGTGTTCCGACTCGCTTAACTTCGTTCCAGGACACGGAAACATAACCACCATTATAGAAAGAGATGGGAAAAAGCTCCAATTGGTTAGGAAGCTGAAGGCAGAGAAAAAGAATATGAAGCGCATAACCGAAGGCTTAATAGAAGCAGAAGTGTGCGACGAAGGTGACGAATGGTTGCCCGACAGCGTTACCGATGCGCTCACACTCACTACGGAACAGCTGCTTTTGTTTATGCAATGGTGCAAGAACAATCAGGAAATCTGCACAATGGAATGGCCCGAGAACCAGAAATTGAACCTATATTCCGGAATAAGCAGCAGCTCAGCCAGCATATCGTTCATGCAGAAAGCCGGTTGGTTCGAGGTAGAAGGCAATGTAGAGATAGACAAAGGGCAGGTTATATCACTTCAGAAGCTGCTCAACATAATGCGGGAAAACAACAAGCAGAAGTTCATTCGCATTGGCGACAACGAATACATTACATTGAGCACTCAGCTTACTCGCATATTGAAACGCTTGGACACGGTAACTTCTGAGAGTCATTCGCATTTGCAAATGGCGCCTGCAGCCGTGTCTTTGATAGGCGAAATACTCGACGACAAATCGTTGAACCTAAAAAGTAACCCAGCCGTAACCCGGCTGCGAAAGCGGATAGAAGAAAGCAATACAACCCCGCCTTTCGTTCCCAACACGCTCAATGCACAGCTTCGCGACTATCAGGAAGAAGGTTTCGAATGGTTGTCTAAGGTTACATCGTGGGGGGCAGGTGTGTGTCTTGCCGATGATATGGGACTGGGAAAGACGCTGCAAACCATAGCTCTGCTGTTGGAACAAAGCAGCAAAGGAGCATCTTTGGTAGTTGCGCCAGCCTCGGTAGTGCCCAACTGGCGCAACGAACTAAGGCGATTTGCCCCTACACTGAACGTTATTGTACTGAACCAAAGCGACAACCGCACAGCCGACATAGACAAAGTGCAGGCTGGCGACGTTGTTGTTACTACCTATACACTGCTGAACATAGAACAGAAAATACTCGTTACTCGCGAATGGAACGTAGTTTGTCTCGACGAAGCACATACTATAAAGAATGCCAACACAAAGATGTCGAAGGCAGCCATGCAGCTGAAAGCCCGAAGAAAGGTCATTCTTACAGGTACACCCATTCAGAACCACCTGTCCGAACTGTGGAATCTGTTCCAGTTTATCAATCCTGGTCTGCTCGGAAGTGCTGAACAATTCAAGCAGAAATTTATACAACCGATTGAAGGAAACAACGATAAAGAACGGCAAAGTCAGCTCCGCCGGCTTATTGCACCTTTCTTATTGCGTCGCACAAAAGGCGAAGTTATAAAGGAATTGCCCGATAAAACCGATATACAACTGCCCGTTGAACTATCGTCGAACGAAATAACCATGTATGAAATGTACCGTAAAATGGTTGAAGAGTTGGTTCGCACCGACAAATCGCTTAACGTCAGCACGCTTGCCGAGATTACAAAACTGCGCCAAATGGCATGTAGTTGCTCGCTTGTAGATAAAAGTTGGAAGGTACCAAGCAGTAAATTGCTCGCCTTTATTGACTTGGCAGAAAGTCTCAACGATAGCGGAAACCGAGCATTGGTGTTCAGTCAGTTCACCAGTTTCTTGGAAGAAGTGCGCTATGCAATGGACAACGCTCAGCTACCTTATCTGTATTTAGACGGCAGTACGCCCATGGCGAAACGCGAACAGCTTGTGAAAGACTTTCAGTCGGGTAGGTGTCCATTCTTCCTCATCAGTCTGAAGGCAGGCGGATTAGGTTTAAACTTGACGGGTGCAAACTATGTTGTTCATTTAGATCCGTGGTGGAATCCCGCTATAGAACAACAGGCAACCGATCGTGCCTATCGCATTGGGCAGCAACAAGACGTAACCGTATACCACTTAATTAGCCAACACACCATTGAAGAGAAGATACTTCGCCTGCACAAAACCAAGCGCGACCTTGCCGATTCGCTTCTCGAAGGCTCCGATATGGCACATGTCATCACGCAGGAAGAGATGCTCGATTTGCTGAAAGATGACTAATGTACACGTTCTCTCAATTCTCTCAATTGGGCAAGGAAACCCTATTTAACAATAGAATAGATGAGTTTTCCAACAATATTTATTACCTTTGAACCCAATTTAGAAGGATAATAATATGGGTTATAACTTATTAAAAGGTAAAAGAGGCATTGTTTTCGGTGCACTTAACGAACAATCAATTGCATGGAAGGTTGCAGAACGAGCAGTAGAAGAAGGAGCAACGATAACACTTTCCAATACACCCGTAGCCGTAAGAATGGGTACTGTAAGTGCATTGGCAGAGAAACTGAACTGTGAGGTCATAGCAGCCGATGCTACAAACGTAGAAGACTTGGAGAACGTGTTTAGGCGTTCGATGGAAATCTTAGGAGGTAAGATTGACTTTGTGCTTCACTCTATCGGTATGTCGCCTAATGTTCGCAAACGTCGTACATACGATGATTTGGACTATAACATGTTGAATACGACGCTCGACATATCGGCTGTATCTTTCCACAAGATGATTCAGAGTGCGAAGAAGCTCGATGCTATCAACGACTATGGTTCTATCTTGGCTTTGACATACATTGCTGCCCAACGCACATTCTTTGGATATAACGATATGGCTGATGCGAAGGCACTCTTGGAAAGCATTGCACGTAGCTTCGGCTATATATACGGACGCGAGAAGAACGTGCGTATCAACACCATCTCACAATCGCCAACGATGACTACGGCTGGGCAGGGTGTGAAGGGAATGGACAAGTTGTACGATTTCGCCAACCGTATGTCGCCACTCGGTAACGCTTCTGCAGCCGAATGTGCCGACTATTGCATCGTTATGTTCTCTGACTTAACGAAGAAGGTAACCATGCAAAATCTCTACCACGATGGTGGTTTCTCTAACATCGGTATGAGCCTTCGTGCCATGTCTACCTACGAAAAAGGTATCGGCGACGAATACAAAGACGAGAACGGAAAGATTATTTACGGGTAATATTTCGTACTTCAGATATACATGTAAGCAAGGGACGACACTCATGGTGCCGTCCCTTGTTGCTGTTTGTTCCAAATTGACATTATCTCAATTTGGGTTTATTTTTCCGTTGATTAGGAACGATATTGCTTACAGATTGAAACTATTCGTTTATAATAACCTTAAAGAAAAGCTTCTTTATCGCTTTATACTGTCTTTTATTCATGCTTTCCAACATATATGTAAGGATATTGCTTATAATTTAAAAGCAATATATATGTTCCTGCCGTTATTTCCGTTCTGTCATCATAATAGTACCAGATAATGTTTATCGCAAAATCACAAGACGCTGAATAGAATTAGACAATAAGATACTAATTGCTTAGCAAAATCAACGCTTTCTATATAATAATGTGTAAAATAATTGAGATTATGTCGTTTCAGTTGTCTAAATGTCAAGATGCAATAAATCAGAAATACACATTTATACCTTAAATATTAAGAGAGCATAACTTCTAAAAACACATCATATAAGTTTAAATAAGCCGAATAATTGGTCCGGCTATCCCATATTATTGGTATAAAATCAAGAAAAGAGTGAAAAATTACAAGTAAGACCTTATTTTTTGCGTATTAAATTACTAGTGGTGCAATAAAATTGAAGCCACTTCTATATTGATTTGATATTTAATCAGTTATAACGTTCTTAGTTTTTTTGATTTGAAATGGTAAGAGTAATTTTGCAGCCTAAATCTGCAAGATTATGAATATTGGAAAGTACATATTCTCTCAAGTCATAGACTTTGTTCCTCGTTACCAGTTTGATAAACTTGTCACGAAATATAAAGGTGATAGACATTCAAGAGAATTAAACAGCTATAATCATCTGTTACATTTATTGTTCGGTCAGATTACTGGCTGTGATTCCTTAAGAGACATATGTATGTGCCTGACAGCACATCATAATATATTGTATCATTTAGGAATTCGCAAAACAGTCACTCATTCTTCGTTATCTCGAGCCAATGAGAACCGCAACTATCACATATACGAGGAACTGGGCAAATATCTCATTGAACAAGTACGTCCATTGTATTCAGAGACAAAATTGTCAGAGGTATCTGTTGACAATGTACTTTATGCTTTAGACTCCACAACAATATCAACAAGCATAGTGCTTGCAACCTGGGCTTTGGGTAAATACAGTAAGGGAGCAGTTAAAATGCACACATTGCTTGATTTACGTGGAAGCATTCCTGCCAGCATTCATATTACAGACGGCAAATGGCATGACAGTAACGAGCTGGATAGGATTGAGCCAGAGCCACTTGCATTTTATATGATGGATAAGGCATATGTGGACTTTGATGCATTATACAGATTTCATAAGGCTGGTGCATTTTGGATTTGCCGTCCAAAAGACAACATGCGATATGAGATTGTAGACCACAAAGAAGACTTTGATGTAAGCACTGGAGTAAGAGGCGATTTTACAATACGCCTAACTACATGCAAATCCAGAAAGCTATATCCTGAACATATCCGAAAAGTGTGTTACTATGATGCAGACAACGGTAAAGAAGTCGAATTCATAACCAATAACTTTGAGATTGAAGCATTAGAAATTGCAAATCTCTATAGACACAGATGGGATATTGAGGTCTTCTTCAAATGGATCAAACAAAATATTGTTGTCAAGACTTTATGGGGATTTTCAAAGAATGCGGTAAGCACCCATCTGTGGGTTGCAATTATCACATATCTTCTAATTGCCAAGATGAAGCATGAGTACAAAAGCCCATATTCAATAACAGAGGTGGCTACTTTAACAAGAATTTCAGTACTTGAAAAAGTAAACTTGAAAGAGCTTATAACGAAGCAAGACCCTCTTCCATCTCATAATCAATATGTCAAAGAACGATCTCTTTTTGATGATATTTAATTACCGTGCAATTTTATTGCACCAGTACTAGTATTAAATATTTGTTATATCATTTAAATAGTGTAATTTTGTACCGCATTTATAGTTGCCTTGTCTTGCTAACCCTATAGAATTGAAAAGGCACGTGCACATATTCGAGAAAGTAAAAAAATATATAAGAACAATCTAACTTAAATCGAATTTAATTATGAATCAAGATTCTAAGAAAGTCAGTCCATTCTCAGCTGAAGGCATTAACCAAGGTCTTTCCAAAGTTGGAGGATTGCTGAAGACAAAGAAATTCTGGGTAGAACTGATCATCATGACCCTTGGTATGTTCGTTGCAGCACTCGGTGTCTACTTCTTCCTTATCCCAAGTAAGCTCATTGTAGGTTCTATTACTGGTCTTTCGCTGGTAATTGCCAAGCTTTTACCATTCATTTCGGTTGGTAACGTAATTTTCATTATCAACGCAATCTTGTTGGTATTGTCGTTCATTCTGATAGGGAACGAGTTTGGAGCCAAGACCGTTTACACTGCGCTTATACTCGGTCCGATGATTGATTTCCTCGGAAAAGTCTTCCCAATGTCAGAATCTATGTTCGCCCAACACCTTGCCAGCCACGGCATTGTTACCAATCCGTGGTTCGACCTGCTCTGTTTCGTGCTGATTTTGAGTGCTTCGCAAAGTATTCTTTTCAGCATCAACGCTTCTACCGGTGGGCTCGATATTCTGGCAAAGATTATCAATAAGTACACTGGTGTCAGCCTTGGTACATCGGTAACGTTCGCAGGTGCTGCCATTTGCTGTACTGCTTTTGCCATCAATACCCCCGATCTCGTTATCATCGGTCTTATCGGTACATGGATGAACGGTCTCATCTTGAACCACTTTATGCTGGGTATGAACATGAGAAACCGTGTATTTGTTATTTCAAAAGACTACGAGCGCATTCAGGATTACGTCATCAACACTCTTCACCGTGGCGTAACCATGCATGAGGTTATTGGTGGTTTCAGTCATCAGAAGAATGTACAGCTGGAAATTATTCTAACCAACGAAGAGTTGTCAAACTTTATGGCGTTCCTTGGAAAGGAGCAAATTGATTCGTTCTGCACTACCGATACTGTAAGCGAAGTACACGGATTGTGGAACAAACATAAGAAGATAAAACATTAAATGTACATTTAAGGGTGTACTAAATCCTATATCTCAATGTTTAAAGTAAAGAGACGGTGTAGCAATATGCCGCCTCTTTACAATGTAAAAGAAATATAAGCACAACATATAATAGGCATATATTAATGTAAGGCGAATATTCGTGCAGCGCATAAAAGGCATTGATGTGCTGTTGAATATTGTTAAAACCAAACTTATCGACTACCGATTATGAAGATTAAAAGTATAATTGCTCTTGTGTTTTTGTGGATTTCCACCATTGCGATGGCACAAGAGACAAAGCCTGTCAGCCTGCAATTCGAAGCAAGAGCCGACTATCAGCGTACAGATATAGATGGAAAGCACATTAAGAACGAAAGCGGCTTTAAAGGATATATAGTGAATATCATTCTGAAAGGCGACATTTCTCCAAAGTTCTCGTATGCTTTCCGTAACCGATTGAATGGTATTAATAAAGACTACAACTTCTTTAACTCCACCGATTGGCTCTACTTAAAATATAAACCTAATAAAAATGTAGCTATTATTGCAGGAAAATACATTGTATTGGTGGCGGGCTACGAGTTGTTGCCAGCACCCATCGACTGTTATTTCTTATCTGAATTTTGCTATAACTTCCCTTGTTACCAATGGGGAGTAGTGGGTGAACTGGCTACCAATAGTGGAAACGATGTATTCTCGACACAGATTTGCCAAAGCCCATATCAAAAAGTCTATGAAAACAAGGCAGGTAAGGCAGCCGAAATGTATGCCTATAATGTATTGTGGAATGGACGACACGGAATATGGGAAACTTTTTGGTCGGTAAATATGTCGGAATATGCTCCTCATAAGTTTATCAACTACATTTCGTTAGGCAATAAATTTCACTTTACCAACAACCTCCAATTAGAGTTGGACTATTGGAATCGTGCCGCTTCCGGACAAGGTTTCATTGGTAAAGACTGCTCGGTTATTGGTCAGCTGTCGTATCAACCTACTGAAAAACTGAATGTTTTCGCAAAGGCAAGCTACGAAGTGAACCACGCAGGAACTGAAGCCGACGTTGCCTTGCATAATGGAACAGAACTCACTCGTGTAGGGGCTGGTGTGGAATACTACCCACTTAAAGACAAGAACGTCAGAATACACGGTTATTACAGCTATGCATTTGGCAAGAATGCGAACCCCGAAGGGGTAGTACAAGACAAGATGTCGCAGTTCAACGTCGGTGTAACCTGGCGTGGAAAGGTACTTTAACGTACCTCTATAATTATATTTAGACTGAATAATCCATAATAATAAAGGTGAACCAATGCTCGTGATGAGTGTTGGTTTGCGCTTTTTTAATCATTCATTGATGGAGATAAGGCAACGTTTTGTATCTTTATAGCCTTTTTCTGTATGGATAATAAGATTACGGGTGGGGTGGAGCAGAAAGATAACAGTGCCTTCTTGTTTGGACAAGGTGGCACTGTATGCTTCTTCAACGTAATTATCGATTGCTTTGATGTCGGAAATCCAGTCCTGTTATCTGCCTTTTCTTCTATCTTTTTAATGATTGTGCCACACTGGCTGTCAGCTGTTCCCAGCTGTCGGAAAATGCACGAATAGTTTCGAAAAGGACATCTGCGCCTTCGTTGAGAAGGGCTGCGTCGGGTAGGGGGCCGCTGTTGATGGCGACCGTGAAGCACCCCGCTGCTACACCTGCACGCACTCCCAAGGGGGCATTCTCTACGACGATGCCTTCGTGCGGTGCAGAATTGCCTGCCTTTTTCAAGCCCATCAGGTAAGGGTCGGGGTTCGGTTTGCCACGTTTTACATCGAAAGCGGTGGTTATTTGTGTCTCGTTGATAAAGTCTTTGAAATCAGAAAGTAATCTGTTAATAAGCTGTCGCTGTCCGCTTCCTGTTACAATGCCTATCTTTAAGCCGCTGTTTTGTATCTTCTGCATTAAGTCTTTTACACCATCGAAGATGTCTGTTGTAGGCATTTCTTGGAAGTAGCACGCCTTTAGCTGGTACATTTCTTCCGCTTCCTGTTCGGTCAGTACCTTGCCTAACTGCTCCTTTGCATACCTCCGGACAGTGTCTACACCTCTTGCACCCTCTGTTGCGTATGCGTCTTCGGCAGTGAAATGGATTCCAAATTCAGCCATTGCCCTTTGCCAGGCCTTTGCGTGGTTGGGCATAGAGTCGTATAATACGCCGTCCATATCGAAGAGAACAACCTTCGGCGCAAAGGGTTGTGCAGCTTGTTTGTTGTATTTTCTGATTGCTTCCTGAAACATTCTTGCGTGTAAAACTAAAAAGCCCAACCCATTTAAACAATGGACTGGGCTTCTTTTATCTTTATAATCGTTTTCTGATAGCTTTGCTTTCTTCCTCGTAACCCGGTTTGTCGAGCAGGGCAAACATATTCTTTTTGTATGCCTCTACACCCGGCTGGTTGAACGGATTTACCTGTTGAACCAAGCCGCTGATACCGCAAGCCTTCTCGAAGAAGTAGATAAGCTGTCCGATATAGTATTCGTTTAGTTTTGGAATGCTGATGCGAATGTTTGGAACACCGCCATCAACGTGTGCCAGTCGTGTGCCTAATTCAGCCATTTTGTTTACTTCGTCCACGCGCTTACCTTCGAGGAAATTCAGTCCGTCAAGGTTTTCATCGTCGTGTGGGAACAGCAATTTCCTGTTAGGTTCTTCGATAGAGAGTACCGTTTCAAATATTGAGCGTTCTCCTTCCTGTATCCATTGTCCCATGGAATGAAGGTCGGTGGTGAAGTCGCACGCTGCCGGGAAGATACCTTTTTGCTCCTTTCCTTCGCTTTCTCCGTAGAGTTGCTTCCACCATTCTGCCATAAAATGGAGCTTTGGCTGGAAGTTTGCCATTATTTCTATCTTCTTTCCAGCTTCTGAATAAAGTGCCTGACGAATGGCAGCATAGCGTGCTGCAATGTTCTGAGCGAACGGAACATCTGTGCCTGTAGCCTTTTCCATGTCTTGTGCGCCCTTTATAAGCTGCTGAATGTCGAAGCCTGCCACTGCGATAGGCAACAAGCCAACAGGTGTAAGCACAGAGAAACGACCGCCAACGTTGTCTGGAATAACGAAAGTCTTGTAACCTTCGCGTGTTGCTGCCGTACGTGCTGCACCCTTTACAGCGTCGGTAATGGCAACGATAACGTGTTTTGCTTCCTCCTTGCCACGCTGATTTTCGCATTGTTTCTTCAGCAAACGGAAAGCAAGGGCAGTCTCCGTGGTTGTTCCAGACTTGGAAATGTTGATGACACCGAAACGCTTATCCTTCAGGAACTCGGTGAGTTCGTACAGATAATCTTCGCTGATGTTGTTGCCAGCGTAAAGGATTGTAGGGTTCTTCTTGTCGTTCAAGAGCCATGCAAAGCTATTGCTCAAGGCTTCAATGATGGCACGTGCCCCTAAATAAGATCCGCCAATACCTGCAACGACTACGAAGTCGCACTTTTCGCGCAGGGTGCCGGCAACGCTGTTAATCTCGTTTATAAACTCTTCCGTGATGTTTGTAGGCAGGTGTAACCAACCTAAGAAGTCGTTACCAAGGCAAGTTCCTTTTTCTAAAGCCTCTTGTGCTGCTGCCACCTGTGGCGCATACGATTCCATTGTGCCCGGGTTCAGCACCTGAGCTGCTTTTGAAATGTCTAATTTAATATTCTCCATTTGTATGTTATCTGAAAGAATCTGTTAATAATTTAATCTCTATTTTGGGGCTAATACCTTCGTACAGTATATTGTAAACTGCATCGAGGATAGGCATGTTCACGTGCAGATGGCGGTTGATTTCCTTCATGCACTTCGTTCCGAAATAGCCTTCGGCAATCATTTCCATTTCCATTTGTGCCGATTTAACGCTGTATCCTTTTCCTATCATCATGCCGAAAGTGCGGTTACGGCTGAAGTTGCTATATCCCGTAACGAGCTGGTCGCCAAGATAAACGCTGTCTATCATGTTGCGTTTTATAGGATTTATACTCGTAAGCAGCCGTTCCATCTCTTGCATTGCATTCGAAATAATTACCGCTTGAAAGTTGTCTCCATACTTCAAACCCGAGCAAATACCCGAGGCTATGGCATAAACGTTCTTCAGAACCGAAGCATATTCTATGCCAAGAACATCGTGCGATACTTTCGTTTTAACGTAATTGGAAACCAATACTTCGGTCAGCGCCTGCGCTTTCTCCGTGTCGGTGCAGCCTACGGTAAGATACGTCAGGCGTTCCATAGCCACTTCTTCGGCATGCGACGGTCCTCCTATTACCGCCAAGTTTTCTTCTGGCACCTTCATAACCTTGCGGAAGTACTCCGAGCAAACCAAGTTCTCGTCGGGTACAATACCTTTAATGGCTGTTACGATGAACTTATCGTGCAACTTGTGCTTTACTTTCTTCAGTATTCCTTTCAGGTAAGGCGATGGCGTTACAAAGATAAGCGTATCGTAATCTTGCACCAAACGATTGATGTCTGACGACAAACGGATTTCGTTGGTGTCGAAATGAGCACTTGTCAGATAGGTGGGATTGTGCCCCAACTTGCGAAATTGCTCTATTGTCTCGTCGCGTCGAAAGTACCAACCTATGTGGTGCGTGTGTTCCACCACAATCTTTGCGATGGCTGTAGCCCAGCTTCCGCTTCCGATGATTGCTATGTTTCCTACGTCGTACATGTCGTATTCAAGAGAGAAGGGCACGCCTTCCCTTTATGTTGTCATTGTGCTTTGTCAATCCAACGCTGAATTTCGTCAACCGATGGCTTGTCGTATCCCAACTTGTATTTCTTGTTTATCTCGCCAAGTTTCTGTTGCAAGCCTTGCGCTTTCTCCTCTTTTATATTCTGAATGAGGTTGAAACCGCATTTGCGCAGCACGTAAACCCACTCTTCTGGGACACCAATCTCTGCCCATTCCTTTATGCTGCTTTGCGGAACTTTGGCTTCTGGCTTCATCTGTGGGAAGAGCAGAACCTCTTGAATGTACTCCTGTCCTGTCATCAACATCACCAAACGGTCGATACCGATGCCGATACCCGATGTTGGCGGCATACCATATTGCAGGGCACGCAGGAAGTCTTGGTCGATAACCATTGCTTCGTCGTCGCCGTTGTCTGCCAATCGCATTTGCTCCTTGAAGCGCTCTTCCTGGTCGATAGGGTCGTTCAATTCCGAGTAAGCGTTGGCAATTTCCTTACCATTCGCAAACAATTCAAAGCGTTCGGTAAGTCCTGGCTTAGAACGATGCATCTTTGAGAGTGGCGACATCTCCACCGGATAGTCGATAATGAATGTCGGCTGTATGAAAGTACCCTCGCAGAACTCACCAAATATTTCGTCTATTAGCTTACCTTTGCCAAAGCTATTATCGATACCTTCAATCTTTAGCTCGTTCACAGCAATGTTACGAATTTCTTCTTCTGTCTTACCATCAAGGTCGAAACCAGTCTTTTCCTTAATAGCATCGAGTATTGGAAGGCGGCGGAATGGTGCCTTGAAGCTGATAAGGTTGTCGCCCACTTGTATTTCAGGCTTACCGTTCACCTCTGTACAAATCTTTTCTATTAGCTTTTCGGTAAAGCTCATCATCCAGTTATAATCTTTATACTGAACATAAAGTTCCATACAGGTGAACTCTGGATTATGGAAGCGATCCATACCTTCGTTGCGGAAGTTCTTCCCAATCTCATAAACACCTTCGAAACCGCCTACAATCAGTCGCTTCAGATAAAGTTCTGTAGCGATGCGCATATACATTTCGGTGTTCAGCGCATTGAAGTGTGTGATGAAAGGACGGGCACTTGCACCACCCGCAATGGTCTGCAATATTGGGGTTTCCACTTCAGTGTAACCTGCATCGTCGAAGAAACGGCGCATAGTTCTCAACACCGTGGCACGCTTTTTGAACGTTTCCTTCACGCCATCGTTCACCACCAAGTCCACGTATCTGCGGCGATAGCGAAGCTCTGGGTCGTCGAACTTATCGTAAGCCACACCGTCTTTATACTTCACAACGGGCAGTGGCTTCAGGCTTTTCGACAGTACGGTGAGTTCTTCGGCGTGTATAGATATCTCGCCCATCTGTGTTTTAAACACAAAACCTTTAATCCCAATGATATCGCCGATATCCAATAACTTTTTAAAAACAATGTTATAAAGATCCTTGTTCTCGCCTGGACAAAGGTCATCGCGAGTAATGTAGACCTGTATTCTGCCTTTGCTGTCTTGTATTTCTGCAAAAGACGCCTTGCCCATTACACGCTTTCCCATAAGGCGACCTGCAATTACAACTTCGCGTTTCTCGTCTTCTTTAAATTCATTCTTTATATCTGCAGAGTAAGCATTAGTTGGAAACTCTGCTGCTGGATAGGGGTCGATGCCCATATTGCGCAATTCCTGCAAACTCTGACGGCGCACAATCTCTTGTTCTGATAATTCTAAAACGTTCATATATTCTATTAATCGAATTATAATTCTTATAGTCTGCAAATTTAATAAATTATTTGCAATTCCTCGTTCTTTTTGTCTTTTTTATGCCTTAATCAGGTGGTTACGTTTGCATCGTAGTACGAGAATAATGTAAAGTAAAGTTAAATAAAATGCGTTAAAAGTTAATTTTGAAATCGTGAAACACGCTGAGAAGAGCTGTTTTCTGCACAAAGATAAAATCGTTTTCAAATAAGCCCACTTTTCACGTGCAACGCTAAGCCTACTGAACATCAACAAGTTCACTGCTTAGTGGGTAGCACTGTGCTATCACGTAGCGACGTTTACCTTACGAACAGAACTGAAAAGGTAGCAGAAAGAACTGTTTTCAGCTCGCAAAATCTACGTTTTCGCCTTGCAAAACCTACGCTTTTGACGAGTAAAACCTATTGTTTTAAAAATAAAAGCGTAGGTTTCAGAAATCTCAAACCGTTTTTAAAATTTTTCAATCCCGATTCTATTGTTTCACGGTTCTGTTTTAGAGCTTTTTAAATGTTAAAACCATACACTCTTTTTAATATTTTTATAGATTTTCATTTGTTCATATTGGTCATTTTACGTAAATTTGCAAAAATATTATTAACAAAAAAAATAATTTAATTTAATTATGAAAAGAAAAAAAATCTGTAGTAAAAGTATTCTTATTAGGCAGTATTCTTGTTTTAACAGCATCATGTAGTAAAGAGAACGAAGTAGAAACTACACCATCCCCCCGAAATAATAGTGTAGAACTTAAAACTTTTCTAACTTCAGTCGATAGTTTAAATCAACAAGTTTTATTTGAGCAAAAATTAATAGGAAAGGGAACAAGAGGAAATTGGCACAAATGGGCACACAAATGGGCACGAAGAGGACTATCTGCTGTAGCAGATGGCTGTGTTGCTACAATAGCGGGTGCTGCAACAGGAGGTTTTGGAGGAGCTATTTTTGGGGTGTTAGCTTCTGGACTGTATGATGACTACATGGATTATGTAGAAAAGAAAATGAGAAAATCAAAGCATTCACAAACACGAGATAGTATTGCGACATCTACGCTAAGAACATTTATTCCAAATACCATTTATCCATGTTTTTTAGACTCAATAGGCTATTATCACAATGTAATTTTACAAGATTTAACCAAATCAAACAGTTCATATGTTTCTAAAGAAGGAAATATAGATTACGATGGGATGTACAAGGCTGTTGCCACTTTATTTGCAAAATATAAACAAAACTACTCGATAGAAAAATTTAACATGCAAAAAAATAGTATATTTTCATTTACAGATAATTTAATTAAAGAATTGGCAAATAGTGAAAAACCTGATTTGCTTCCCTGCTTCAATTTATTGCACAGTAACGAATATTTATCATTAAATTTCAGTAACGAAGATATTGAAATGTTATCAGAACTTTGCAATAAAATAATTTTGACTATTAATGAACTTGACCATGATAGTTCTATTTCATATGGAAATAAGATTTATGAGCTGGTTGAGAAATCAAAATTGCCATTAAAGTTAAAAAATGAAATTAAAATAGCTAACAACGTTACAATAAACAGTAACTTATATTGGTATTAAAAATAGTCTTAATTTCCATATACCTACAAGAGTTGAAATAAGTATCAACTTTTGTAGGTATAATATTTTTTAAGAAATAAATTAAAAGAAATACCAGAGAATAAGATGAAATACAAGATAAGCAGAAACTTTAAAATCACAATGGCATTGGCTTTAATTGCTAGTTATCTTTTTACAACAATGCTTTGTTACTACCTTTTTCGTTCAAACGACTTCGATTTCTTCGCTGTCTTTTGGTTTTTAGGTACAATAGCAATCTTTATCGCCTACTATTACCGCATGACGATAAAGATAGAAGGCAACTTGCTGACGTACAAAACAACGAACGAAGTGAAGACGCGCACGCTGCCGCTCTCCGAAATAGCAACTGTAAGCATTCGGAAAAAGTTGTTTTACCCTGTTTTAACCATCACTACGAAACAGCAAACCAAAATACATCTCTACCCCGAACAGCCCGAACAGTTGGAGAAAGCGTTAATCGTGCAATAAAATATTAACGTTTTTATTATGACAGAATTTAGAACTATGCGGCGCAAACGCCAAGAATTAACAGAAACGGAATGCACGGAAATATTGGAAAAAGCAACCTCCGGTGTGCTTTCTTTGCTTGGCGATGACGGCTATCCCTATGGTGTGCCCATCACTCCTGTACTTGTGGGACGCAAACTATACTTCCATTCTGCATTAAAAGGACATAAACTGGACGCTATTCACAATAGTAATAAGGCTTCGTTTACAGTAATCGATCGAAACGAAGTGAAGCCCAAAGAGTTCACTACCTATTTTCGAAGTGTCATATGCTTCGGAAAAGTCCGCTTAATAGAAGATGAAACGGAGAAGATGGAAGCCCTCTGCAAATTGGGCAGGCGGTACAATCCCGACGATGAAGAAGGGCTCAGACACGAGATAAAGAAAGATTTCTCACACCTTGTCATGATTGAATTCACCATCGAACATATCAGTGGGAAAGAAGCAATTGAGCTTGTGAGAATGAAAAAAGCCCGATGATATTTACCTGAAGTGCCTCTGAAAGCTGGACAAAAAACTTTCAGAGGCTCTTCATTTTTATTATACTCGTAGAAAACAACGTAGTTCTATAAACGTTTGAACATATAATTTGCCTATTTAACGTGAAACGTTTATTCTTAAAAAAACAAAAAAGATTGGAACATTGTAAGGGATTTTATATAGGATTTAGTTATATTTGCAGACCCATTTATTAAATATAGGTAATATCTACAATAAAGAAATATGAAAAAAATCTTAATTTCAATGCTTTTGTCGGCAGCTATTACGCTCCCGACACTTGCTGTTGGACCAATGCCAAAGGTTTGGACAGTGAAACAAAGCGACAGCACCAGCATCAAGATAATGGTTAGAGGCGCAGGCGGTCGTACGGTTTATTATACAACGCTCGATGGGAAAATCTTGTCAAAAGGCGCTAACAATAGTTTTTATTATGCCGTTATACGCGATGGAAAACTACAACCATCTGCTTTAATAGCACACGAAGCAGGCGATCGGACAGCCGAAGAAAAGGCTTTCTTGGACGCAAACAAGACCGAGAAGAATATGCATTTGCTAAACAGTGTAGCTAAACGTACAGCGCATAATGCACCGCTTAAGGCGATAAGTGCCTCTACGGCCGATGGCTTAGGCGAGTACAACAGGTCGGGAATGGGCGGCATCAACAGTATAGGAACACCACTTGTGCCCGTTGTAATGGTAGAATTTAAGGATAAAGACTTTCTTTCTACAACTACACCGGAGAAGATGATGCGCTATTATAACGAGGCAGGTTATCACGACGAACCAGGTTGCGTAGGTTCTGTAAAAGACTTTTTCGAGTCGCAAAGCCGTGGTATGTTTGTGCCAACATTTGAAGTAATAGGTCCGATAAAGGTAAATCACAGCTATGCATACTATGGCAGAGATGAGAAAACAGCAGAGTTAGTGCGCGACGTTGTGAAGGAAGCTAAAGCACAAAACATAAGTTTCGACAAGTTTAAGAACGCAAAGACAGGGCATGTAGAACTTATTTGCTTGTTCTATGCAGGTCGCGGACAGGCTACCGAAGACCCCAATAAGCCAGGCTATGAAAACTATATCTGGCCGCAAGAGCAAGACATTAACGAAACCATAGAAGGCATACCTTTCAATTCATACTTCGTAGGAAATGAGCTAAACTACTATGGAACGCTTATGGGAATGGGCGTTTTCTGCCACGAGTTCGGCCATGCGTTAGGCTTGCCCGACTTCTATAACACCGACCCTTCTGTAACTTTGTCTCGCAATCCGTTTGGTTATTGGTCTATTATGGACGCTGGTCCTTATGTGAACAACGCCAATGCACCCATCGGTTATACTGCTTACGAACGCTCTTATTTAGGTTGGTTGAAGATAAAAGAACTGACTTCTCCTCAGACAGTTAAGCTCGATCCTGTTTCAAACAGAAACGGCGAGTTGGCAGCAATAGTACGTTCGACACGTAATCGTGCGGAATACTTTATTCTTGAGAACAGAACTTCGGACACGTGGTATCCCAAAGCATATAAAGAAAGAAGAGCTAACGGCTACGAAACGTTTACTTTCGGCGATGGCTTAATGCTTAGCCACTTTGCCTACACCAAGGGAACTTGGGAGACTAATAGCGTAAATACGGTTGATAGCAAGATGCGTGCATACATTATTCCTGCCGATGACGAACAGCTGAACTATAGTGCTCACAAAGAAAATCTGTTCGGAGTAGAAAAGAAGAACATCGACAAACTAACGTTCTACGATGGTCTTACGGTGAACAATGCCATACAAGGCATCGAGGTGAATGCCGACGGCACCATTCTTTTCGGCTATCGCCAGCAACCAAACGCCATTGAAAACATAAGCGAAACTACTACAGAAAATGCCGGTGACGGCTACTACTACGACCTGCAAGGGCGTAGAGTGCTGAATCCGACACGTGGTATCTATATTCACAACGGCAAGAAAATCGTAGTGAAGTAAACAATATAAAGTCGTATAGATAAAGTTCCTCCTCGTTCGATATACTTCGAACGAGGAGGATTTTGTTTGTTATGTAGGTTGAAATCCATGATTAGCAATCACTATATTTAGTCCTCTTTGTTGTCAGTCTGCAAGTGTAAAAATATTGAAAGAATAAAAAAGGGAATACAAACTAACACCCATTATCCGCTTATGTGAAAGAAATGTGATTGTAGTGTGGTCTAACCAATAACACAAATTAATAGCTTTGGCTTCTTTATCTGATAGTTTATTGCTAACTTTGCAGTAGTAGAACTACAATCAACTCAATAATATTTGTTGTTAATTATAGCTATTAGATAGAATAAAAAGAATGAACGTAGAGAAGTACAGTGCTATTTTAGAGAACGAAGAGGGGTTGAGCCGCACCCTGGGAATGCACTTTATATCAACCCCGGAACCCGACACGTTGATGGCAAAGATGGCTGTCGGCGACAGAAACAGGCAAACGTTTGGTTTCCTTTCCGGTGGTGCAACATTGGCATTGGCGGAGAATGTGGCAGGTTTAGGCTCCATGGTGCTTTGCGATGGTAAGATGGCTTTGGGCATAAATGTAAGTGGAAACCACGTAAAGGCAGTGCCTTACGGAGGTATGGTTACGGCTTATGCACGCATTTTGCACCAAGGCTACAAGCTGCATGTATGGCATATAGACGTAAAAGATGATGAAGGAGAACTTATTTCTTCGGTGCAAGTTACAAACTATATCGTCCATTCAAACAGAAAACTGTAGTTATAGGAGTTTTAGTCATGCGTTCGTTTGCTGTCTACCGCTTGCCTTTTGCCGAAGAATGTACAATGTTGGTGCGGCATTCCGCACCTTCAGAGTTGTCGTCGCTTACCGAATTAAACGGCAAGGAAGGCTTTGTAATTGCACCGTTCAGTCCATCAGCCGATTGTCCCATACTGCTTTTGCAGCCCGACGAAGTGCGTATGATGCCCGTAAAAGAGGTGCAGTCTTTAGCAAAAGAAAAGCAAGAAGCAAGCGAAAAAGAAGCAGACAGAGCGAAATATCACAGAGATTTCGCTGCCTTTCATAAAGAATTGGCAAACAACAAGTTTGCTAAAATAGTGCTCTCACGTTGTGTGCAGGAGCAAATTCCCCACGATTTACAACCCGAAGAGGTGTTTTGGCAGGCTTGCAAGAAGTATCCACGCCAGTTTGTAGCCCTCTTTTCCACCCCACAGTCGGGCATTTGGTTAATGGCAACGCCCGAAATACTGCTCGATGGCAATGGCACGGAATGGCGAACAATGGCTTTGGCAGGCACAATGCCTTACAATGAGAACGGAATAGAATGGTCGGCAAAGAACAAGGCAGAGCAACAGTACGTTTCTCTCTATATAAAAAGGTGCTTGGAACGCTGTGCCGATGAGATAAAGGAAGAAGGGGCATACACCACGCAGGCTGCCGACTTGGTGCATCTGCGCACCGACTTCAGTTTCAAGCTACGCCCCGATGCAGCCATAGGACAACTTCTGTCCGACCTTCACCCAACACCTGCGGTTTGCGGAATGCCCAAAGACGAGACAAAGGCATTCATTCTTGCCAACGAATCGAATAAAAGACTTTATTACAGTGGTTTTGCAGGACCGCTAAACCTACAAGGCAACACGCACATTTATGTGTCGTTGCGCTGTATGCAGATGCAAACAGGTGTCTGCAACCTGTATGCCGGTGGCGGAATACTGAAAGAAAGCACGGAAGAAAGCGAATGGAAAGAAACCGAAGCCAAGCTATCGACAATGCGACAACTACTTCGTTAAAACGCAATAATAAAGATGTTCAGTAACAAAGAGAACGTAAATATCCTGACGGCGTTGCTCGTTCAGCACGGCATAACGCAGGCTGTGGTGTGCCCTGGCTCGAGAAACTCGCCACTTGTGCATAATCTTTGTGAATGCAAAGATATAAAATGCTATCCTGTAACCGATGAACGGTCGGCAGCATTCTTTGCTTTAGGCGTTGCTATAAGTACCCATTCGCCCGTTGTTGTTTGCGTTACGTCAGGGTCGGCACTGCTGAACGTCGCACCTGCCGTGACAGAAGCGTATTATCAAAACCTACCTTTGATAGTGGTTTCAGCCGACCGTCCCCAGCAATGGATAGGGCAATCGGACGGACAAACCATGCCACAAGCCAACGCTCTCGCTCCGTTTGTGCGCAAGAGCGTCCACCTTATCGAACCCAAAACGAAGGAAGAACATTGGTATTGCAACCGTTTGGTAAACGAAGTTCTCATTGAATGCAAGCGATTTGCGTATGCCCCAGTACATATCAACGTACCAATAAGCGAGCCGTTATTCGATTACGATGTGGCAACCTTGCCCACAGAACGACATATTTCTGCTACATCTGTCTGCAACGACAATGCTGCCGTAGCCGATGTTGTAACGATGGTGCGACAGGCGCAACGTCCTTTGCTTATCATCGGGCAGGAAGCGTGGGCTGATATGAAGGCGGAATTAGTAAGGTTGCGCCAACACATCGTGGTGATACAAGACAAGCTTTCCGATGTTACTGACACCGCACCGCAGCTTGTCGATGCGGCAATAACAATTGCAGAAGACACGGAAGCATTGCGCCCAGACCTTATTATATATATGGGCGGCACGTTGGTGAGCAAGCAGTGCAAACAGTTCTTGCGGAGTTGCACCCCGAAAGATTCTATTTTGATAGACCCACGTGGCGATATTCGCGACACATTCACCAACCTTACCGCCGTAGTTCAGTGCCAGAGCGATGCTTTCATCAAGGCGTTGGCAAGCGGTTTGGAAGATTTTGCAACTTCAAAGTTCTATCACGGTTGGCAAAAGGCTTTGAACAATGCCGCAGCCACTGCGCAATCGTACGTTCCAACTTATTCGCAGATGTTGGCAGTAAAGCGTTTTCACACGCTATTGCAGCAAAACAACGATGCCAAAGCATTGGTTTACGGGAACAGTTCGGCAGTTCGCTTGGGCAATTTCTTCTCGTCCGACTACATTTTTGTAAACCGTGGGGTAAACGGAATAGAGGGAACGCTCTCCACTGCAGTAGGTATGGCAGCGGCAAACAAAGACAAACGTGTGTTCTGCGCTATAGGCGACTTGAGCTTTTTCTACGACCAAAACGCCTTGTGGAACAGCAATTTGGGCGACAACCTTTCCATCTTGCTGCTCAACAACAGTGGTGGCGGTATCTTTCAGCAACTGTCAGGATTGGAAAAATCGGCACACCGAGCTGCGATAATGGGTGCTGGCGTAAGCGTTACCGCCAAAGGAGTATGCCAAACGCATAACATAGGCTACCTTTCGGCAACCAATTCGGAAGAGTTGGAAAACTGTTTGGCAGCGTTTCTCAACATCAGAAAAAGTTCCGTACTATTGGAAGTGTTCACCGATCCCGAAAAAGATGCCAAGGCGTGGAGCACATTTTACAAGCAATTAGAAAAGAAACAATAAATAAAAACAATCATAATATGGCTAACAGAGAATGGAAAACCATCGAAGGTTTCGACTTTAAGGAAATCCTTTTTGAGGAATACAACCACATAGCAAAGATAACAATCAATCGCCCACGCTATCGAAATGCGTTCACACCGCTAACGGTTTGGGAGATTTCACAGGCGTTTTCGTACTGTCGTGAGGCTTTAAACATTCGTGTAGTGCTACTTACAGGTGCAGGCGACAAAGCCTTTTGCGCAGGTGGCGATATGAATGTGAAAGGTCGTGGCGGCTATGTCGGTGGCGACGGAGTACCCCGTTTGAATGTGTTAGATGTACAAATGCAAATCCGCCGCTTACCCAAGCCTGTCATTGCTATGGTAAACGGCTTCGCAATCGGTGGCGGACACGTGCTCCACGTTATGTGCGACCTAAGCATTGCATCAGAAAATGCAATCTTTGGGCAGACTGGTCCGAAGGTAGGTTCGTTCGATGCAGGCTTCGGAGCATCGTATCTTGCACGCATAGTAGGACAGAAGAAGGCACGCGAAATATGGTTCTTGTGCCGTCAATACTCTGCGGCTGAGGCTGAACGTATGGGGTTGGTAAACAAGGTTGTACCTTTCGATAAGCTCGAAGACAAGTGCGTGGAGTGGGCAGAAACCATGATGGAACGCTCGCCATTGGCTTTGCGTATGATAAAAGCAGGACTGAATGCCGAGTTAGACGGTCAGGCGGGCATTCAGGAACTTGCTGGCGATGCCACAATGCTTTACTATACAATGGACGAAGCGCAAGAAGGAGGACGTGCTTTCTTAGAGAAACGCAAGCCAGACTTCGACAAATACCCTCAATTTCCATAAGCAGCGATGCGCAAAATAACGATTACTTCCAAGCTGTTACACTTTCTTCAGCCTGCAGGAACGTCGCGTGGAGTATATAATACACGTCTTAGTTTCTACTTGAAACTTACCTCCGACGAGCAACCCGATGTGGTCGGAGTGGGCGAATGTGCCACGCTGCCCGACCTTTCTTGCGATGCGATGCCACCAAACGAATACGAACGCAAGCTGAGAACGTTCTGCGATGAGTACGAACGTACAGGGGTAATCGATTATGAAGCAATGCGCGCCTATCCATCTATGCTCTTCGGACTTGAAACAGCAGTGGCACAGTTCAACGCTAAAGGCAGTTTAAACTTCTTCGACACACCTTTCGGACGTGGCGAAGAAGGCATTCCAATCAATGGTTTGGTATGGATGGGAACGTTCGAGGAAATGTTTGAACGTTTGGAAGCCAAGCTAAAGGCAGGTTTCCGCTGCATAAAGATAAAGATTGGAGCGATTGATTTCGACCGAGAACTGCAACTCATACGCCACATTCGTTCCACTTTCAGCCGCAACGACGTCGAGTTGAGAGTGGACGCAAATGGCGGTTTCACACCCGAAGAGGCACTTTCGCGAATGGAAGCGTTGGTTCAATACGACATTCATTCCATTGAGCAACCGATAAAGCAGCACCAATGGACGGAAATGGCACGCCTTTGCACTACGACACCTTTACCAATAGGGCTCGACGAAGAACTGATTGGAGTGAACGAAAGGCAGAAAAAGATTGAATTATTAGACACAATCCGTCCTCAATACATTGTTTTGAAACCCAGTTTGCACGGCGGAATGGCAGGAACGGCGGAATGGATACAACTCGCTCGTGAAAGAAACATTGGCTCTTGGATTACTTCTGCCCTCGAAAGCAACGTCGGTCTTAACGCCATAGCGCAATTGACAGCAAGCATTTACGGCACAAACATACGCCACGCTCAAGGTTTAGGCACGGGACAACTGTTCGCCGACAACATAGAAATGCCTTTAAAAGTTATCGACGACAAGCTTTGGATAGTGCAATAACAGCACGATTGAGCGTAAACAGACAAGAAAGAAGAGTTTGAAAGTGGGAATTTTAAACGAAGAAACAGCAATGACTTTAGAGCAATTTCTTAGCGAATGGCACAGCGAAGCCCCCACTTTACTTGTTCATACGAGTGGTTCGACAGGGCAGCCAAAGCCGTTGCATGTCGAAAAAGCACGTATGCTGAACTCTGCACGCATCACTTGCGACTTTCTCAAGTTACGCCCCAACGATACAGCCTTACTGTGTATGCCACTCGATTACATTGCTGGGAAGATGGTTGTGGTACGTAGCATAGAGCGAAAGCTGCGTCTGCTGAGCGTGAAACCATCAGGAAACCCACTTTCCGATGCTTCGCTTGCTCAGCTTTCAGACCCCGATGAACCCATCACCTTTGCAGCAATGGTGCCTTTGCAGGTATTCAACACACTGCAAAACAGCAAGGAACGCGAGCGATTGCAGCGCATTCGCCATTTAATAATAGGTGGAGGAAGCATTGACGATGAACTTTCTGCACAGTTAAAAGACTTCCCGAATGCGGTATGGAGCACTTACGGTATGACGGAAACGCTCTCGCACATTGCCCTTCGTCGCTTAAACGGAAGCGAACGTAGCGATTGGTACACGCCATTCGACGGCGTAGCGTTGTCGCTGAACGATGATGGCTGCCTCGTAATCAGTGCGCCAGCCGTCTGTTCTCAACGTTTGGCGACCAACGACATAGCTGAATTGCGCATGACAGAGGCAGGACGAACCGAGTTCCGTATATTGGGACGCAAAGACAACACCATCAATACAGGCGGAATAAAGGTGCAAATGGAAGAAGTGGAACAGACATTGCTCCCTTATCTCGCTGCTCCATTCCTAATAACGAAGCGTAAAAACAAGAAGTTTGGTGAAGAAATAGTACTCCTGACCGAAGCTAATGACTTGGAAGAAGTACGTGCCGCCTGTGTGAAAGCATTGCCACGATACTGGCAACCTGCACATTATCAACACACAGACCAACTTCCAACCACCGAAACAGGTAAGATTGCCCGTGCAAAAGCCTTGCAGATGGTAGACCAACCCACCAATACGAAGTAACCCAACTTAGGCAAAACGTTTCAAGCAACCTGCAAACCAACCTCCAAAGCACAGCCCTACCCCTCTCTTAAAAAGTCTAAAGCTTCTTTTATCTCGTCTTCTGTCGCTGTCTGATTAATGGAAACTTTGCCTAAATCTTGCAATAAAGTAAAGTTAATCGTGCTGTTCACATTCTTCTTATCGTGCTTCATAAGGTCGATTAACGCATCGTAGTCGTTGCAGGAAATGGCAAATTCTCCATAATTGGCTTTGATAAAATTAACCGTTTTCCGCATTATATCAGTCGGAAAACCTTGTTTTACAACCGAAAGATAAAGCTCGCAGACAATTCCGTATGCCACTGCATAGCCGTGAAGGATAGGTTTTCGCGTCATTGCCCACGCTTCAAAGCTATGCCCAAACGTATGTCCGAAGTTCAAAGCCTTCCTTATGTGCTTCTCGTGGGGGTCTTGTTCCACTATCTTTTCTTTTATTTCGACACTCTCTTTCAGCATTTCGGCGAGCTGTCGCAAGTCGAACGTATCGGTGTCGAAAGCCAATAGCGTTGCCAATGCTCCCTTTTCGGCTATCAACCCGTGTTTCAGCATTTCGGCATAACCGCTCAACAGATTTTCACGGTCGAGCGTTTCCAACCATTGTGTATCGATAATAATAGTTTGAGGGAAAGCGAATGCTCCTATTTCGTTTTTCAATCCACCAAAGTTTATACCAGTTTTGCCTCCTACACTCGCATCTACCATAGCCAACAATGTGGTTGGTACGTTTACGAAGTTAATGCCACGCTTGAATGTAGCTGCTGCAAAGCCACCAAGGTCGGTTACCATTCCACCACCAAGATTTATAAGCATTGAATGCCTGGTAGCCTTTGCAGTTTGTAAAACCTTCCACACACAGGAGAGCGACGATAAGTTTTTGTTTACATCTGCACTTGGAATAGTTATGGGTTGTGCTTTTTTAAGACATTCGAAGTGTTTTATCCTATTATAGCACATTCCGATTGTTGTATCGTCGGCAAGAACAAATATCTTATCTGGATTACATTTTGCTATGGAATCTGAAAGACTTTGCTCGAATTTATGTGTAAAAACAATTTGCTGCTTCATTCTCTTCTTTTATTTTAATTGCTCACAAATGTAATGCTTTTCTTTGTGTTCTCGGTAGCTTTGGTTGGCTTTTTTTGTGGCTCAGTAGAAAAGAAGTGGAGGATTCTTTAGGAAAGAAGATTATTGTAATGAATTGCTCTCTTATGTAACATAATATCGAACAACATAGTGTTTATCAAACACTTATAATGATATTCAAATTAAAGCAATGCAGAATAAAAGATTTCATATTACTCAGCTGATAAATATATTTCGAGTATTAGACTATAAAATAATAAAGGTTGTAGTTTGTTGTGATATCTAATTTGAAAATAACAGATATCTAAAGCGAACGTGACAGATATCTAAAACGCAACTGACAGATATCTGAGACGAACGCGACAGATATCTAAAACGCAACTGACAGATATCTGAGACGAACGCGACAGATATCTAAAAGAAAAGTAACTACATTTGACGGGCTTTTATAAATATCAGCGACATTCCATTTGATTAGCGTGTAGACAGTAGACGCTGCTTATAATTTTTCCACTTCTTTTCTACTGATTTCTTTTTGCACTTGTGGTATATATAAACAAAAATAGGAGACGATGTTCCTTTCGGGCATTATCTCCTATTTATAAATTTCTTATCCGTATTACTTAACTAACTTTAAGTCATAGTTAAGGTCTTTTGTTGCGGCTTCTTCCAACTGGTCGTTCACCATACGAAGTGTAGAGTCGTTAGCTTGCAAGAAGTAGAGAGCATCATCTTTACCTGTTGTAAACTTGTAGCCAACTTTCTTCTGTCCTTTAACGTCTTTCTCTATCTTCTCTGCTTTACCTGTATAGTTGAGCACCTTATCCTTACCCTTTTCAGCTTTTAGATAGGTTTCCTTTATGCTGAAACCGTTTGTGCTGTCGTTTGCCAATGCAATTTCGTAGCGTATACCTGGACCATCGGCTGCAGGAACTTCGCCTGCATAACGCATAGAGTCAGTAGCTTCAACCTTTGTTGTATCGCCTGCTTTAGCATCAGCATTTTGTTTTCCCTTCTGCTGGCATGCAACCATTGTGGCGCAAACTGCCATTAAAATGAATACTTTCTTCATATCTTTTTATTGCTTTAAAAATAATATGTGCAAAGATAAACGATAATCTTTTATATCATCAAACTATTTCTGTTAATTACGTTTAATCTAACAAAAATATGACATAAAGCAAATCTCTATAGCCTTATATTAATGTTTATTGTACAGATATTTGTAATACTTACTTATGTCGGTTAGCCCTTTGTTGTCTATACTTTGCTTTCTGCTTCGCACTTCCAGAACCATGAGCGCCTGTTATGTATTTCTTTTTTTTTGCTTTAGTTTTTATTTTACCATCATCGGCTTTGGCTTTAGGTGCTCCTCTGAAAACCATTCCGTTTTCTATAATTTCGTCTATATCGCTCATACTTTATGTATTTACTCAATCTGGCTTATATTTTATTAATGATGGAACAAACGCACACCTGTAAATGCCATTGCTATGCCATACTTGTTACATGTTTCTATAACATGGTCGTCGCGTATGCTGCCTCCAGCTTGGGCAATATATTCAACACCACTCTTGTGTGCACGCTCTATATTGTCGCCAAAGGGGAAGAATGCATCTGACCCTAAAGCCACTTGTTTGTTCTGTGCTATCCACGCCTTATGTTCGGTTAAGGTTAATGGTTCAGGCTTCTCGGTAAAGAAGAGCTGCCATGTTCCTTCCTGTAAAAGGTCTTCGTACTCGTCAGATATGTACACATTGATGGAGTTGTCGCGGTCGGCACGGCGTATTCCGTCTTTAAAAGGTAGGTTCATGACCTTAGGACACTGACGCAACCACCATTCGTCTGCTTTATTGCCTGCCAGACGCGTGCAATGAATACGACTTTGTTGTCCAGCCCCTATACCAATGGCTTGTCCGTCTTTAACATAACACACAGAGTTGCTTTGCGTATATTTTAGCGTAATAAGTGCTATGACAAGATTACGACGAGCCTCTTCCGGGAATATCTTGTTTGTAGTAGGAATATTCTCGAAGAGTTTAGGCTCATCGAGTCGAATTTCGTTTCTGCCTTGTTCGAAAGTTATGCCGAACACTTGCTTGCGTTCTATGGGAGCTGGTTTATAGGTAGGGTCTATCTTTATGACATTATAGTTGCCTTTGCGCTTCTTCTTCAGTATATGGAGAGCCTCTGGTGTATAGTCAGGGGCTATGACACCATCGCTTACCTCGCGGTTGATAAGTCGGGCGGTAGCTTCGTCGCAAGTGTCGCTCAGTGCACAGAAATCACCATACGAACACATACGGTCGGCACCTCTGGCACGTGCGTACGCCGAAGCGAGCGGAGTAAGTTCGAAGTCGTCTACGAAGTATATCTTCCTTAATGTATCGCTCAATGGCAGACCAATGGCTGCTCCAGCCGGGCTGACATGTTTAAACGATGCTGCGGCAGGCATACCTGTGGCTTCTTTCAGTTCTTTCACTAATTGCCAACTGTTGAGTGCATCAAGAAAGTTTATATAGCCGGGACGACCATTCAGCACTTCGATGGGCAACTCTCCTTCGTCTACGAATATGCGCGAAGGCTTTTGGTTGGGATTGCAACCATATTTAAGTTCCAATTCTTTCATAGTTCAATGATGTATATATGAATGACAGACCTTTATTGAAGTTGCAAAGATAGACAAATAAAACGATATTTCTAAACTATAGTTCCATATTTTTATAGATTGTTTGTCAGGCGACTAATATAAAAGAAATTAAACTATTGTTTAGTTTTTTTAGAAAGCAATCTGCCACAGTGTGGGCATTTATGTATATCTTTGCCGACAAAATGACTTAAACATTACGATATGCGACGAAGAATATTGCTTGATTATCTAATGTCCATGCTTCCTGTAGGCTCCATGTTGCTTGTAGGTTGCGCAGGGTTATCCAAGAAAGGCGGTGCAGCAAATGACGATACCCTTAGTGTGATGGGTCGCTGGACTACCGAGATGCCTGCTGACTCGGCAGCAGAGATGGGCATCGAGCTGAAGGCAGACGGCGTGGCAGCCTCTGTCAATATGCCGACCTTGCCTTACGACCGTTGGCAAAAGGTGAACGACAGCACCGTTGCCATTCACGGAACAAGTATCTTCGATGGCGAGAGGACAGAACTTACCGACACTTTCCACATAGACAAGGAAAAGCAGACACTTAATCAACAAGGTACCGATATAGTGTATAAGCGTGCAAATTAATTAACAACAATAATATAGAAACGATGAAGAAATTATCTAATTTTGTGTGGCTCCTGGCGATAGCCTTAGGTGCTGCAATTGCATTAACAGCGTGTAGTAAAAACAGCGATGGTCCGGACGGAGGCGAAGACAAAGGTAAAGTAGAGGTAAACCCTACAAAGGTCTTTGTCAATGGTATGCCTAAAATAGTTGACGGCAGCGTCTTCACACGGGATTTCAAGGGGCGGTTGTCTTCCATATACAACAGAGAGGAGAATGTCTTAATTGCATTTGCCTACACCAGCAGCATCTTAGGTACCAAAGATGTGCCTAACGTGGTGATGACAGTAACCGATGCCGATGAAAGAACCGTGTACAACTTGTTCCTGAACAAAGATGGATTCGTGAAATACTGCGACGAAATCGACTACGAAAAAAAGGGCAATACTCCCAAGACGACAACATGGAACTTTGAGTACAATTCTGACGGACAGCTCATTAAGGCAGTGGAGTCAAAAGATGGCGTTAAGACATCGTCTACCATTGCTTACAATGACGGCGACGCCGTAGAAACAGTAACCATGTCGGAAAAGGACGGCAAGGAGACAGACCATTACAGGATTTACTATACTTCTAAAAAGGTAACTCTGCCTATCGAAAACAGAGGTTGCATAATGTCTTTCGACGTAGCTTTGGGGTTAGACCTGGACCATTTGCATGGTGCCTACTATGCAGGAATGTTGGGAAAAGCTACCAAGCATCTGCCAATATACAATATGGATAAAGACAACGACAAGACTACTTTCGATTGGATCCTCAACGGCAACGGATTCCCAACCAAGATTGTGGTTAAGGACGATGAAGGAAGAGAAGAATCAAACATTGTCTGGTAGAGATATATAAGGCTGAAGTCGTATAGAAAGAACCAAGGGCAACGAAGCGAATGTTTCGTTGCCCTTGTCGTTGTGTGGAGCCGAGTGGTACGTTTTGTTCTGCAAGCGGAGTCTTTGTCAGCGTTCCTTGTCGCCTCCCTTCCTGATTACGCGGAGTTCCACCGAGTTGGCAGCGGCGCGCATGGCTGCCTTTGGCGTGAAGATGATTTTGGGCGTCTTCAGGCTTTCGGCTGTTACTTCCTTCTCGCTGTCCATCATCTTCGATGGTACCATGATGCGGAACGAGCCAAGGTCTGCCAGGTCTACGCTCTGCCCCGATTCGAGTGCATCGCGCACGACTGCACTGAGACTGATGATAGCGTTGCTCACGTCGCCTGCCGAGAGCGATGTCTCGCGCACAATGCGGTCTATCACCATATTGCTTGTCAGGTGTTGTTGTGCTGTGGCTTGGGCGAAGTACACCGTCTGTCCCTTGCGCTTACCGATAAGTTGCATCTTTGACTTTATTTCAAATTCAATCATAGCTCTTAGTTGTTTATGTTATCACTTACTTAACGTTGTTCTTTCCCGTTTATTGTTCTCGTTCCTGAATACCCTCACGAGGGTATTGGTTGATACCCTCACGAGGGTGTTGATTGATACCCTCGTGAGGGTGTCCTAAGTCGCTTCCCCGTATGGGCAATCGGAGGTGTTATGTGTTTGCAACTGGAAGTCCCTCGTATATCTGTAGTCCGAACTCGTTGGCATAGGCATAGATGTGCTCGAGAATGTCGGACGTCTTCTGCTCGTAGCTCACCCAGTCGGTAGTACCGATGAAGAAGTATAGCTCTATGGGCACGCCGCTTTGCGTGGCTTCCAGCTGGCGGACAAGGAGAGTTGCCGACTTGCTTACGTCGTCGCGCTTCCTCAGGTAGGCTTCTATGTAGTGGCGGAAGAGTCCGATGTTCACCACTTCGCCCTCCGTTTCTTCCGGCGCGACCATGTTCTTGTCGGTCAGGTTCTGCCTTGTCTCACTGTTGAGGAGCCGGATGCTGTGCACGTCGAAGTATATTCTCTTGACTACCTGTCGCATGCCGCTGTCCGTCATTCCCTGCCAGTTCTTGAACGAGCCATTTACCAAGGTGAGGGGCGAGACGGTAGTATAGGTGTTGTCGAACTGCCGCACCTTCACCGTTGTAAGGGTAATGTCCACCACGTTTCCGTCAACGGGTGTGCCGGGCACGGTAATCCAGTCGCCCACGTGCACCATCTCGTTGCTCGTAAGGCGTATGCCGGCCACGAGCCCCTCTATGGTGTCCTTGAATACCAGCATCAGAACGGCTGACGTTGCACCCAGACCTGCGAACAGCGACATGGGGTTCTTGTTGAGCAAGATGCTGATTACCACGATGACGGCTATGAAAATGACGATGATGCGGAGCACGCCCAGAAACGAACGGAGGTACTGGCTGCCAGCACTGCCTTCTGACTGTCGCAGGTCGCGAAGGCGGTCTACAATCTGAAGGACCAGACGGGTGGAGTTGATGGCTATATAGACAGCCGTCAGCCGCAGCAGGGCGTCTTCCACAAAGGGATACTGGAAGAACACCTTGGGCAGCAGTTCCCAGATGACTACGGCAGGGACAATGCTGCAGGCCGTGTACAGGACGGTCTTGTCGAACAGTACGGAGTCCCACTCGAGACTTGTCTTCGAGGTGAGCTTTGTTACCAAGGGCACAAGCACCTTGCGGCAAAGGAAGCCCGCAAGGAACGCAAGGAGGAAAACGATGATTACTAACAACGCGTGGCGTATGACGTAGGCAGTGGTGTGCTCTACGTTGAGCGAAAGCAATGCGTGCTCTATAAATCTGCTGATGGTATGCATGACGTTATGTTTTGGTTGTTTGTTTTATGTTTGTTCTTTTCTGTGTCACTGGCTCAGTGCCACGCACACCTTGTTCTGCAAGTTGCGCATTGGTCTCTGGCGCATGCCGCCATTTACGATGATGGAGAAGCAGAGCCTGTGCCCGTTAGATGCTGTAAGGTAGCCTGCCAGCGAGCTTACGCCAAACACCGTGCCCGTCTTCGCATGCACGTTGCCCTGTGCGGGCGTGCCACGCATGCGCTTTCTCAGCGTGCCGTCCATGCCTGCAACGGGCAGTGCAGGCAGCAGGGTGTTGTAAATGTCTGGCTGGCTGTAGGCGAAGCGCAGCAGCTGCACTTCGAGCTCGGCACTGACATAGTTGTAGAGCGAAAGCCCGGAGCCGTCGGCTATGTTGTAGTCCGACGGCGACAAGCCCAACTTGCGTATCAGTGCGTTCACCTCTCTGCGTGCCTGCCTTGCCGAGTTCCATCTGCCTCCGTTGGCGGCTGCCAGCTGGTAGAACATCGACTCGGCATAGAGGTTGTTGCTCTTCTTCATCATGGTGTCCATCACCTCGCCGATGCTGTGTGTGCAAGTAGTTATGAGCGTCGTGCCGTCGGCAGGCAGTGTGCGTTCGCCCATCACTCCACCGGGTTCTACGCCTGTCTCGCGCAGCCGGCGGTAGAGCGTGCCGACAAAGTTGTCGTGGCTGCCCAGAAGCAGCGGGACGAGCTTGGGGTTCTTGTCGTCCCAGCACCAGCCGCTGCCTAATTCGTCTCTGTCCTTAAACGACAGGTCGGCGTAGATGTTGCCATTTATCCTGGTTATGTTCAGGGCTTTTATGGCCTGCGCAATGGCTGTGATGTCGGTGTTGGAAACCAGCGGGTCCATGCCCCCGACGCAGTAGATGTCGCCATTGAGCACGTGGGTAGAGTCGTCTATGCTGCCCGTATGGTATATGTCTGTGCGGTAGTTGTAGTTCGGTCCTAATCGGTAGAGGGCTGCAATTGCCGTTACGCACTTCATGGTTGAGGCTGGTCGCAGGTGCACTCGTTCGTTGGAGGCGTAGAGCAGTTTGTCGTCGGTCAGGTCCCATACCATCAGTCCCACCTGCATGGTAGACGCAATGTCTGCCTGCAATATGCTGTTCAGGCGTGTCGTAATGTTCTCTTGCCACGACAGGCCATTGTCTTCTTGAAAGGGGAGTATCGTGTCTTCTCCTTCGTCGTCGCTGTCGTTAGGCTGCTCGTTGCAGATAGTGGGCGTCTTGGGCGGCACACCTTGCAATATGCGCGCCACTTCTGTGCTGTCTATGTGCACTTGCGCCTGCAGCGGGAGTGCCAGCAGCGCACCAAGCATCAGGAGCTGTAAGTGTTTCAGTTTCATAACAAATTGTGTATTGTGGCAATGAAGGCTCTGCAATTGTCGGGTTGCAAGCTCATCACCTTGCCGTTCTTTAGTTCTATCAATATATAGCTGCCGAGATGGAAAGCCAGGGGAAGTTCGCTTATGTTGGCAATCTCTGCAATGTCTATGTACTTGGTCTTGGACACTCTGCCCTGTTTTACAGTCAGACGTTTGTCCGCCACAACATAGGTGGTGTGCAATGCGCGGTCTAAGGCAGTGGTTGTAAGTACAAGGAAGAGTACTCCCAGAACCACCAAGGCTGGATTGCTGCGATGCCAAAATCCGTAGAGCGTACCCATCAGGAATAACAGAATGGCACACCACTCTAACGGCATCACACGATGATTAAATGTTCTTGTCATTGTCTTAAGGGGCACGATATGCCCATCTTGAACAGATTATAACACTGCAAGCGCTCTGTCGAACCTGCGTTATTGAATAAGTTTCTCTTGCTTTAAGATTGTTTCGATGACACGAGGGAAATGCTCCATTTCCAAGATGTGTTCCTTGCCGGCAATATCGTCGGGTGTATCGTCGGGTGTAATGGGAGTACGGAACTGCGCAATGATTTCGCCACCATCGCACACGGTGCTTACCCAGTGGACGGTCATTCCGGTCTCGGTTTCGTTTGCCTTTCGCACAGCTTCATGTACATGATGTCCGTACATGCCCATGCCGCCAAACTTAGGCAGGAGGGCAGGGTGTAGGTTTATCATGCGACGTTGATAGACGGAAATGAGCCAGTCGGGTATCATCAGCAGAAATCCAGCCAGAACAATGAAGTCTATTCGATAGTCTGCCATAAGCTTCAACACTTTGTCCTTGTTGTTAAAGTCGGCTTTCGGCAATACAGCCGTTGGTACATTCAGCTTCTTGGCACGTACGAGTGCATACGCATCGGAACGATTGCTGACCACTAAGGCAATATGAACTTGTTTGTTGTGCTGGAAATACTGAATAATGTTTTCGCAATTACTGCCACTACCTGATACAAAGATTGCAATGTTCACCATATTTATATATATAATCTGTTTGTTTACTCTTCCTCGTCGTCGAAGTCATCGAAGCCGAAGAGTGCAGGGTCTACAAAAGCATCGAGCTTCCGCCTGTCTTTCTTGGTGGGACGACCGGTGCCACGTGCACGGTCTACGAAACCACTGATGCGGCTCATCTCTAAAAGTTCGTATTGCTTGGCATCGGTAACGTTCTTATATACTTCGGACACCAACTTAGCCCCGACGCGTTTCTCGATAGTCTGCAAAACCTCGAACGAATAAGTAATAGGAGGTTTCTTGACGCTTATCACTTCGCCTGCCTTAATGGTGTGCGACGGCTTCACATTAATGCCTTTAATGGTAACGCGCCCGTTCTTGCATGCGTCAGCAGCTATGCTTCTTGTCTTGAAAATACGTGCAGCCCAAAGCCATTTGTCTATTCTTGCAACGTCTGTCATTACTTTTTTCCTAACTTGTTGTATTGGTTCATTGTGATGTTGATACCAGCGAGAACGAAACTTTTAATGATGTCCACAGCGAGGTCTATGCTGGGTTGAAGTATTTTCATGTCGGCTTCGGTGTACTTTCCTAATACCCAATCAACCTGACCTCCTTTGGGATAATCGTTTCCGATACCCATACGGAGGCGCGCATAATTCTGACCAATTAGCTGCTGAATGTGCCCCAGACCGTTATGACCGCCATTAGATCCATTCGCTTTCAGGCGAAAAGCACCTAACGGCAGGGCAAGTTCGTCGGATACGACAAGCAAGCGGTTTTCGTCTATCTTCTCGTTGTTGAGCCAATAGCGCACGGCATTGCCCGATAAGTTCATGAATGTGGTTGGCTTCAGTAATATTATCTTGCGCCCTTTGAGGGTAGTTTCTGCAATAAAACCGTAACGCTTATCCTCAAAAACAATATTGGACGCCTTGGCAAAGGCGTCCAATACCATAAATCCTGTGTTGTGGCGAGTTCCCTCGTACTCACGCCCGGGGTTTCCCAAGCCACATATTAGAAACTTGTCCAATATTGTCTGTTCTGTTTAAAATGTATATTCAGATAGCCACAGTCTTGTCCCACATCTGTTATTCTAAGTTGCTATCCAAACTTGATGTAGCCTTATTCAGCTGATTCGCTTGCTTCTTCTTCCTCGTCGGTAGATGCAGAAGCAATGGCATTACGTGTATTCTTAATTGAACAAACGACTACGTCTTTAGGCGTTACAAGTTCAAGACCTTCGAAGCTCAAATCGCCAACCTTGATGCTCTTGCCAATACGAAGATTAGTAACGTTGATATCAAGAGTTTCCGGAATTTGTGCGTATGGAGCCTTAACATTGATCTTGCGGATAGACTTGTTCATACGACCACCATCGCGAACACCTTGTGCAAGACCTACATACTTAACAGGAACCCCCATAACAATTGGCTTAGTCTCATTTACTTCATAGAAATCGATATGCAAGACGGCATCAGTTGTTGGGTGGAACTGTATCTCCTTCATGACAGCTGCATGGTTCTTACCATCGATGTTCAACTCCACAAGGTAGATGTGAGGGGTATAAACCAACTTGCGAATCTCTGACATCGGAGACGCAAAAGACAAAGCGACTGGCTTGCCGTCTGCAGTAGCCTCACCATAAAGATTACATGGAATCATTCCTTCCTTACGAAGTTCCTTTGAAGCTTTTTTGCCTGTAGCTTCACGTTTCTTACCTGAAATAAGAATCTGTTTCATTTTTCTGTTTGTGTTACTCTAAATTAATAAATCATTTAATTCGCCATCACACACTGATATTGCTAAAATAACAAGTCGAAAGACCTTAAGTTTGCCATTATCAATTTGCAAAAAGCGTTGCAAAGTTATATTATTTCGATGAAATGAGCAAATATAATAATAAAAAACAAGAAAATAATGGCATTCTCTTGCAAGTAACAAGGAATTTTTCTACATTTGCAGAACATAATAGATTCACACAAAACACAACTTTAATACGGTAATGGTAAATAGAGATTTAATAAGAATAAAGGTCGTTCAGCTAACCTACGCTTACTATCAAAATGGAGAACGTAATATTGATAAAGCTGAGAAGGAACTGCTTTTCAGTCTGTCAAAGGCGTATGGACTTTATAATTATCTGTTATCTCTCATTGTTTCAATTACACAGGAAGAGCGCCGTCGTGTAGAAATATTGACGAATAGAGCACGACGCGAAGGTACAGAAGTTCCTTCTGACCGTTTTGCTTACAATAAGTTTGCTGTACAACTTGAAGAGAACAAACAACTAAATTTGTTTATTGATGGACAGAAATATCGTTGGGAAGACGATATGGAGACCGTAAGAAAACTTTGCGACCAAATAGAAGAAAGCACTATATACAAGGAATACATGGTAAGCGATGATGTCTCTTACGATGCCGACAGAGAGATATGGCGGAAGATATATCGTACACTTATACAGGGGAATGAGGACTTAGATGCTGTCCTCGAAGAAAAAAGCCTGTATTGGAACGATGATAAAGAAATTGTAGACACATTCGTTATTAAGACCATCAAACGTTTTGATCCTGTAAATAAAGCTAATCAGGAATTGCTGCCAGAGTTTAAAGATGAAGAGGATAGAGAATTCGCTGTAAAGCTTTTCCGTGCTACGATATTGAATGCTGATGTCTATCAGCGATATATGAGCGACACTAGTAGGAATTGGGACTTCTCACGTTTAGCCTATATGGACGTTGTTATTATGCAAATCGCCATTGCCGAAATGCTTACCTTTCCAAACATTCCACTCTCGGTTACTATAAATGAGTATGTAGAGCTTGCAAAGCTTTATAGTACTTCACGAAGCGGCGGCTACATCAACGGAATGCTCGATGCTATTGCACGTTATCTTATTGATACGGGTAAGTTATTGAAACAGATACCTGGACATAGACAACAACGTCGAAATAACGATCGGTGGGAGCGGAATAATAATTCTCGGAACGAAGACAATATGCGAAACGATTACCAGGAAGGACAGTTCCCACAAGGTGAGCATGATAAAGACCAATAATATAATAGGTAAATAAACGAAATTAAATAAAATAAGAAGAAATGAATACAGCTATTTTACTCGCTGCTCAAGCTGCAGGCAAGCAAGGAAGTGCAATGCCGATGATTGTTATGATGCTTTTTATCGGAGTTATTATGTGGTTTTTTATGATTCGTCCACAACAGAAAAAGCAAAAACAAATTCGCGCGTTCCAAAACGCACTTAAAGAAGGAGACTCTGTTGTTACAGGTGGTGGAATCTTTGGCAAGGTGAAGCGTATAGATATTAACTCTAATAAAATTGAAGTGGAAATTGCACGTGGCGTGGTTATCACTGTAGATAAAGGCTATGTGTTTGCCGATGCAGAGGCTATGCGTATGGGGCAGAATAAGTAATTGCTTGCAAATTAATAGTGGTAGATTCCATAAATGATAGATAGGAGACTACATATAACAAATTTAATCAGATATTTCTTGTCGAAATTAATCAACAAGGAATTTCTGGTTTTTTTGTTTTTCCTCCTATTGAGCGGATTGTTTTGGCTTACAAATGTGCTCGATGATTATTATGAACACGAATTTACCGTAGGTGTTAGATTGACCAAAATACCTAAGAATGTTGTTTTGACAAGTGAAATGGACTCTGTTGTCCGGGTTGTTGTACGCGACAAGGGGTATGTCATAGCCAGTTATATGTTTTACGGTGCCTTTCGACCATTGTCTTTCGATTTTGAAGCTTGTAGTCGGTCAGACAATTCGGGCGAGATTTCTGTTACCGATATACAACGATTGCTCTCTCAGCAGATGTATTCTAGCACGAAGGTAGTAAGCGTAAAGATGAATAATCTTACTTTTACTTACAATCATGGAAGACATAAGAAAGTACCTGTACGATTTCATGGGGTGGCAACTCCTGCAGAAGGCTATTATCTTGCTCGAATCCAGGTCGTACCAGAGAGTGTTACTGTCTATGCCACAAAACAAAAGTTAGATAGCATTAAATATGTGTCTACCGAACCATTAACGATATCTAACTTTGCTGAACCGAAAGCACAACAAGTTAGGATTGCGAAGATTAAAAATGTAAAGCCATTGCCTAATCATGTGAAGGTGCAGCTTTTCCCAGACATTCTTACTGAAGAATATGTAGAAGTGCCTATCCATGCCATTAATGTTCCAGCTGATAAAACTATGCGAATATTTCCAGGTAAAGTGAAAATAAGATTTGCCGTGGGAGCACAACGGCTGCGAACAATGCCTATAAACATTGAAACAAGGGAATTGTTACCCGAAGGCTTTAAGCTTATAGTAGATTATAAAGAGGTTGCCGACCGTAGGGCAGATAAATGCCATGTGTATCTTCAAGCTGCACCAAATGGAATACGCAATGCCCGTCCCATTGTAAATGTTGTAGACTATCTTATTGAACAAAAATGAAAGTTGCAATAACAGGCGGTATTGGTAGCGGAAAATCGTTTGTTTGCGAACGATTGCATAAGTTCGGCATTGCTGTTTATGATTGCGATGAGGCTGCAAAACGATTAATACGTACTTCAAATGATATCCAGGAAAGACTTTCTGATTTGGTAGGAGCAAAGGTTTTTGTTGGAGGAAAGCTGCAAAAAGCTGTGTTAGCATCTTTTCTTCTGCATGATAAGGCAAATGCACAAGCCGTTAACGATATTGTCCACCCAGCTGTCGCTGCCGATTTTGAACATTCAGGCTACGACTTTATTGAAAGTGCCATACTCTTTGATAGTGGTTTTATAAACCGTGTATCTATAGATAAGGTAATATGTGTAACGGCACCAATAGAGGTTAGAGTGCAACGCATTGTATATCGCGACCAGATAACGCCAGCAAAGGCTCAAGAGTGGATAAATCGTCAGTTGCCACAAAGTGAGATGTTGAAACTTAGTAATTATGAGATAGTAAACGATGGACAGCGCAACTTAGACTCACAAATACAAGCAATTATAGATGATATGGCGAAATTGAGTAAGTAATATATTTAATAAAAACATAATGAAACAAACAATTCTTTCGATTGCGGGCAAACCAGGACTCTACAAATTGGTGAGCCATGCAAAAATGAACTTAATAGTTGAGACTATTGATGAAAAGAAAAAGCGTATTCCAACTTTTGCAACCGACCGAGTAACGAGCCTTTCTGATATTTCAATGTTTACTGAAGGCGACGATGTTCCTTTGTACGAAGTATTAGTAAAAGTACGTGAAAAGGAGGGAGGAAAAGTTTCTTCGCTCGATTGGCGTAAGGCATCTGCTGAGCAACTGCAGAACTATTTTGCAGAAATTCTTCCCGATTACGACCGCGACCGTGTGCATAACAGTGATATTAAAAAGCTATTGCAATGGTATGATATTCTAATAAAGGGTGGTATTTCAAACTTCGAAGAAATTCTGAAGTCCGATAATGGAGACGGTACCAACGAATCCCAAGGTGACGAAAAGAAGGAAGGTTAAGAATATTTCTTCAACAGAGTTATAACAACGTTGTCTCTGCACTTTTCGCACAGAGACGACGTTGTTTTTTGTGATAAATCTAACATTTTGAATAATTTAGTGTAACTTTGTACTATTAAACTTAAACACATAATTATTATGGCATCAAAAACAGATAAAGTTCTATTTGGTTTAGTTATGTTGTTGCTTAGTAGTTGCAGCGTTTTCCGTGGGCTCACACTCGATGGTCCTTCTGGTCCGGATATATACGAATATCAGAAGTTGGAACGAGACACTATTTTCAAAGGAGACAATCCGTTTCATTTTCCACTTGCTGCATCGCATCGTTGCATAGATAGAAGTATGCATATAACTTACAAAAAGGCAGGAAATATAGGGAAGGCACGAATAGACTCTCTTGTTGAACAATGGTTTGGAAAAGATGGGCAATTGCTTATTATTCATAACGACAGTGTTGTTTACGACCAATGGACAGAGCCTTTTTATCCAGGAAAGAATGCTACCATTTTCTCTGTTTCCAAATCATTGACGGGTCTTCTTTGTGGTATTGCCGTAGACGAAGGTTATATCAAGAGCGTAGACGACCCTGTAACCGATTATATTCCAGGATTGGCGAAATACAATGCGACATTCAAAAAGTTACGGATTGTCCACCTGCTGAATATGCAGGCTGGTTTCGATTTTTACGAGGACTATGAATTGACTCTAAAAGGTTTGTTTAAAATATTCAAGATAACTCAACTGCAATATGGGCACGACTTCACCCGACTTTTCCGACACATAAAGTTTAAAAATCAACCTGGGGAGAAGTATGAATATAACAGTCTGACAACAGCCTTGCTCTCTTGGATTATTGAACGAGCTACGGGTAAAACCTATGCGGACTATATGAGTGAGAAGGTATGGAAACCATTAGGTATGGAACGCGATGCATGGATTACAATAGACAGCCGTAAGCATCATCACACACAAGGCTTTGGAGGTATTGCTACAAATGTATATGACCTTGCAAAAATAGGAAGATTATATTTGAATGGTGGTACGTGGGATGGGAAGCAGATTGTCAGCAAGGAGTGGATAGACAAGAGCTTAGAAAAGACTACCGAGAATAAAGGTTATCATTATTGCTGGTACCATCAGTATCACGATAACGATGCCGATAACTCTTCTTTCTATGCGTTTGGTGTCGGACACCAATTCATTTATATTAATCAGAAGAAGAATGTGATTATTGCCCGAATAGGAAACAACTACAATTGGATGGGTTGGGAAATGACATTCTTTGACTCCTTGTGCGATAAATTGTTCTGAAGCAATAGAATATACTAAGTTAAAGTCCACGAGCTTTGAAAATTTGCTCTTTGGCATTGTTTAATTCTTGGAACTTCTTTTCGGCAGCTTTGCGAACATCTTCGCCCAAGGTGCTAACGCGGTCGGGGTGGTGCTTTAATGCCATTTTGCGGTAAGCAGCTTTCACTTCATCGTCGGTTGCATTGGGTGATATGCCGAGTACTTTGTAGGCTTCGTCGAGTCCCATTTGCTGGTTAGGCGCTGCTTTCATATTCAGCATAGAGTCTACGTCTTGTGCTGAAAGTCCAAGATAAGTTGCCACTTCTTTAAGGGCAGACACTTCTTCAGGACTTACGGTGCCATCTACCTTGGCTATTATAATAAGGTAGTCGAGCAGTTGCAGTCGCTGACCAGTATTCATGTGGAATTTCATTTCAATACAACTCTTGCGTATCGTTTCTTTGAACGTTATGGAACCTTGTTGCTTTTGCATTTCGAAGAGCTTCAGCAAGATGTCTTCACCCTGCCGGACGGCTTGTTCGCCAAAGTTGTTGCGTAGGAAGTTTCTTACAAATTCCATTTCAGAATGCATGATTCTTCCGTCGGCTTTTATAATATACGACGAGAGTACGAGCATTGAGAAAAGGAACGAGTTACGGTCTTCTTCGAATGGACGATGATTGAATTGAGTGCCGGAGTAATCGTTTCGGAATGTACCGTTGTCTCCGTTGAACCCGTTTCCTTCGTCTGATGCGTTGAATGCATCACCCAACAAACTTCCAATGCAGTATCCTGCAATTGCGCCTAACACGTTACCACCGGACAATATCCAGCCGAGTGCACCGCCAATCCATTTTCCTAATGCCATAATTCTGTGCTGTTGATTTGCTTTTATGTATGTGCTAAAAGCGTGCCAACTTGCTAAAATCCTATTGTGTTCTTAATTTCTATGTACTTTTTGAATAGCCATAGATGACTATCGTAGATTACGTTGGTAAGTACAGACAGCAGATACAAGCCAACGAATACAAGTATGATAAAGACGAAGCTGCCAACAAAGAATATCCACAAATCGCCGTCTTTGTATTTCTCTTGGAATGCTTTTAGTTTCGACGATGACCTGGCTATATATTCAGAAGTAGCAGCTGTGGTACTTGCAGCCAATGCTGTCATTTGGTGCGACTGATTGTTTAGTCTGTTCTTTGCCGCCTGAAGCATTTCGGCTGTTGCCATTTTAAGGAATTTCGCCTTTGCTGTTGGTTGTGTCTCTGCTGCTTTTGCGGTAACCGTTCGTGCTTCTGTGATGGGGACAACTGCTCTGGCTCGTGTCCGGAAAGGTTTACCATCGCCCAATTGGCAGTTCAACACACTGCCGCAATAGGGGCATCGCACTTTCTGCAAGCCTTGGCGTTCTGTGCTTGCTTTAAAAACATCGCCACATTTGTTACACCTTATCTTATATTCCATGATGCCGCAAAATTATAAAAAAACTTTTATTTAAGAAAGAAAGCAGGCAATAAGGTTACAATCTTGTGCACCGACAGTTTCAAAACTTTGCTCTACTGCGGAATATTCAGACATAAAATAGCTGTATATAATTGTTTTATTCTAAGTAAATAAGTACCTTTGCACCGTTAAATTACAATTTATGGACTGGTTAATTAAATTATTTACTACTGACGATAGTGTAGCCCATGTTGTGTTACTCTATTCTTTGGTTATTTCGTTAGGTGTTTATCTTGGTAAAATAAAGATAGGCGGTATCTCTCTCGGTGTAACCTTTATTCTTTTCGTTGGCATTCTGGCGGGTCATGTTGGCTTTACAGGACCAACGGGAACGCTGAACTTCTTGCAAGACTTCGGTCTTATTCTGTTCGTATTCATGATAGGTCTGCAGGTAGGACCGGGCTTTTTCGAGAGTTTCGGCAAAGGCGGACTGAAGCTGAACATGCTTGCCTGCCTTGCCATTCTGCTGAACATTGTGGTGATGTTTGCCTGTTACTACGTCTTCTTCGACACTGCCGACCACAAGAACTTGCCCATGATGGTGGGCACGATGTATGGTGCCGTAACAAACACACCTGGTCTTGGTGCAGCTAAAGAAGCTTTGCACAGCGTGTTCCCTGACGGAATGAACTTCGATATAGCTTCAGGCTATGCTTGTGCCTACCCTTTGGGCGTTATCGGCATCATCGGAGCAACATTGGCGATACGCTTTATCTGCAAGGTAGATATTGATAAGGAGAACGCCATATTGACCGAAGCTGAGGCAGAAAACCCGAATGCCAAGCCACACATTATGTATCTCCGCATTGAGAACTCATACATTGGCGGTCGCACTTTGCAGGAGATTACCGACTTCCTGAACCGCGATGTTGTCTGTACGCGCTTGATGCACGACGGTGTGGTGTCGCTTCCTTCAAAAGACACCGTGCTGCACCTTAACGACGAGGTGCTCATAGTGTGTGCAGAGGCTGATGCTGAAGCTGTTTCTGCATTCATTGGTCCTCAGATAGAGGTGGACTGGCACGAGGAAGACCAACCGCAGCAGATGGTGAGCCGCCGTATTGTCGTTACGAACAGTTCTATGAACGGCAAGGTACTGAGCAAGTTGCACTTCCGTTCTGTATATGGCGTGAATGTTACGCGCATCAGCCGCCAGGGCATGGACCTGTTCGCGAGCAACAACTATCGCTTCCAGGTGGGCGACAGAATTATGGTTGTAGGTTTCGAAGAGAATGTGCAGCGTGTTGCAGAACTGATGGGTAACTCCGAGAAACGACTGAATGCACCGAACATAGCCACCATTTTCGTTGGCATCGTGGTAGGTATTCTGTTCGGAAGTCTGCCCTTTGCAGTTCCTGGAATGCCCGTTCCATTGAAGTTAGGTTTGGCAGGTGGTCCGTTAATCATTGCCATTCTTCTTGGTCGCTTTGGCCATCGCATGAGGCTTGTAACCTACACCACCACATCTGCCAACATGATGCTGCGCGAAATAGGTCTGGCACTGTTCCTCGCATCGGTCGGAATTAAAGCCGGAGCCGGGTTCTGGGATACCGTTGTGCAGGGCGATGGCTTGAAATATGTGTACACGGGCTTCTTGATAACCATCATTCCTATTCTTATTGTCGGAACCCTTGCCCGCATGAAGTATAAGCTCAACTATTTCATCATCATGGGTGCAATATCAGGCGCCTACACCGATCCTCCTGCATTGGCATACGCCAACTCTGTCTGTGCGGTTGAAGCCCCTGCTCTGGGATACTCTACGGTTTATCCGCTGAGCATGTTCCTCCGAATACTTGCAGCACAGCTTATTATACTTTTCTGCTGCGGAGCTTAGCCAGATGCTTTCGTTAAGCCTGCTGGCAATGCCGGAATGGTTTGAGTATTGCTGCGGCACGATGGGACAAGTTTCGGGAAAACGATAGAGAAACTAATTTTTTTCATTTTTATATTGATTATCAGGGTATGCTGGACAAATGTCTGGCATGCCCTTTCTTTTTGTAGATTTCATATCCTTCTTCCGCTTTACAGTATTCGTATTCAGTATTCTGCCATCAGTTGTCCGCAATTGGTTCATGACTTCGTGCCGAAACAGACCACACAAATTTGGAAAAGCTTATAAGCTATTTATAAAAAGCTTTAAGAGCTTTCTTAAATAAATCATGCCTGAAACGGCGACAAGTCCATGCAGTTCGCTCTGTTTGTCTGGCACAATGCGTCAATGCGCAGGGAGCAATGCGTTTGCATGCCATTATAAAACCGTTGGGAAGGCATGCCTTATGGGCAACTTATAGCACGTGTCTGCATGCCTTTCTGCCATTGTTCTTGCCGATTGGTTCTTAGCCAATATTTGCAAAAAAATGGGCTATTATATCGCAGTATAATATTTTTTATCTAAATTTGCACACCGTAATGCACGTGCGCATTACATATTTTGGACAAGAACAAGAAGAAAGAATAAAGTATAAAAGATGGCAAAGAAAATTCAATTTAGTCTCATTTATAGAGATATGTGGCAGAGCTCTGGAAAGTTCCAGCCACGCAAAGACCAATTGGTACGCATTGCTCCAGTATTTGTAGAAATGGGCTGTTTTGCCCGCGTAGAGACAAATGGCGGTGCATTCGAACAAGTAAATTTGCTCGCAGGAGAGAATCCAAACGAATCTGTCCGTGCCTATACAAAGATATTGCACGATGCCGGCATACAGACACACATGCTCGACCGCGGTTTGAACGCACTGCGTATGTATCCCGTGCCCGACGATGTCCGCGCTTTGATGTATAAGGTGAAGCACGCACAAGGCGTAGACATTCCTCGTATTTTCGACGGTTTGAACGATATTCGCAACATTGCACCTTCCATTAAATGGGCTAAGGAGGCAGGCATGATACCGCAGGCAGCACTCTGCATAACCACTTCGCCCGTACATACCTTGGAATACTACTGCGAACTCGCCGACAAGGAGATTGAGGCAGGTGCCGAAGAACTTTGTTTGAAGGACATGGCAGGTATCGGACAGCCCGCTTTCCTTGGAAAGCTTACCAAAATGATTAAAGACAAGCACCCAGAAATCATCATCGAATATCATGGTCATTCAGGTCCGGGCTTGTCAATGGCGTCTATGCTCGAGGTAGCAAAGAACGGAGCAGATATACTCGACGTAGCCATCGAGCCACTGTCATGGGGTATGGTGCACCCAGACCTTATCTCAGTGCAAAGTATGTTGAAGAACGCAGGCTTCGATGTGCCCGAAATAAATATGGACGCATACATGAAGGCGCGTGCCATGACACAGGAATTTATCGACGAATGGTTGGGCTACTTCATCAATCCGAAGAACAAAATCAGCAGTTCTCTGCTTCTCGGTTGCGGTCTTCCCGGCGGTATGATGGGTTCTATGATGGCAGACCTCGGCGGTATTCACGCCACTATCAACAACCTTCGCAAGAAGAAAGGCGAAGTAGAGCTTTCTCTGGACGACATGCTGGTGAAGCTGTTCGACGAAGTTGCTTACGTCTGGCCACGTGTAGGCTATCCTCCATTGGTAACACCGTTCTCTCAATACACCAAGAACATTGCCTTGATGAACCTTCTTACCATTGAGCAAGGTAAGGGTCGTTTCGTTATGATGGACGATTCTATGTGGGGTATGATACTCGGAAAGAGTGGTAAGGTGCCCGGCAAGATAGCCGACGAGATTGTTGAACTTGCCAAGCAGAAAGGTCTTGAGTTTACAGATGCCGACCCACACACTTTGTTGCCTAACGCATTGGACGACTTCCGCAAGGAAATGGACGAGAACGGTTGGGACTACGGACAGGACGACGAAGAACTCTTCGAGCTTGCCATGCACCCAGAGCAGTATCGCAACTATAAGAGCGGTCAGGCTAAAAAGAACTTCCTGGCAGACTTGCAGAAGGCTAAAGACGCCAAGTTGGGGGCGAAAGTAAGCATGGAAGAGGCAACAGCGTTCAAGCACGCAAAGGCTGACGCCATCGTTTCTCCCGTTAAGGGACAAGTGTTCTGGGAGTTCCAAGGTGATGGCGAAGCTGCTCCTGCAGTAGAACCGTTCATTGGCAAGGAATACAAAGAAGGCGAGAAGTTCTGCTATATTCTTGCTCCGTGGGGCGAGGTTGTAGAAATTCCTGCTGCATTGGGTGGTAAATTGGTAGAGATAAACGCAAAGCAAGGCTCTAAAGTCAGCAAGGGCGACGTGCTTGCATACATTCAAAGAGACGAAAAGTAAGGACTTTAGTTAAATAAGATAACTACGATTCATTCACGAATTATAAGACTTAAACGCTTTCATGTTCTGTGAATGAATCGTTTTTCTTTTTATACGAGCAGGGAAATAGCATTGTAGACAGGAACGGATACAGGTCTGTTGGAAGCCAAGTTTTCTGCCCTTGTTGTTTTAAGAGTATGGATTTACGCAGTCGGTTAATAAAAAGAATACACGAAGAAGAGGTCAGACTCTTTGCCTCTATGGCTCAATCTTCCTTTGACGACCGTGAATTTGGCGAGTTCTTCCAACTCTTATACGATGAAGAAACAAGAGTTGCAGAGAATGTAGCTTGGATAATGAGCCATTTTAACAAAGCAGGACGGGAACGGCTGAATAGCAGAAAACAACTCATTATGGCAGAAGCAATGCGTACTTCCAATGCTACGAAACTGCGTTTGTTGCTTGCAATTATTTTAAGACAGCCTTTTTCGGAAGAGGAAATAGCAACCCCTTTCCTCGATTTCTGTTTCGATAACATCACAAGTTCTGCTCAACCTATAGCCATAAAGTCGCTTAGCATCTATCTTTCTTTCCAGCAATGCAAGTTCTTCCCCGAGCTTTTGCAAGAGTTGGAAGCGACATTGCATTCCTGCGATGGTATGCCTTTGTCGCCAGGACTGAAGAGTGCACGGACAAAAGTATTGCAGGCAATAGCAAAAACAAGAAAAGACATAGACCGCAATGAATTACCAAGATATCATAGACAAGTATTATCCTGAAGAAAACGAACTCAAGCACATCTTGCTTGTACACAGCAGAAGTGTGGCAGACAAGGCTCTCTCTATTGTAGACCGACACTCCGACCTGCATCTCGACCGACAATTCGTGGAAGAGGCTGCAATGCTGCACGACATAGGCATATTCAAGTGCAATGCTCCGAGCATTCAGTGCTTTGGCGAAGAACCTTATGTGTGCCATGGACGCATAGGTGCTGAACTGTTAAGGCGCGAGGGCTACCTACGCCACGCACGTGTCTGCGAACGCCATACAGGTGCAGGACTTACCAAAAAAGAGATAGTAGAGCAGGGGATACCCTTGCCTCCGCAAGACTTTCTGCCCGAAACGGAAGAAGAAAAGCTGATTTGCTATGCCGACAAGTTCTTTTCCAAAACCCATTTAGATGTAGAAAAGACATTCGAACAAGCTGTAAAGAGTTTGGAGAAGTTTGGCAGCGATGGGGTAGAACGGTTTACAGCTTGGCATCATTGCTTTGAGTCCTAAGCGTTCCTAATGGTCGATTGAGGTTGAACCCATGAAAAGTTAAAATAAAGAAATAGCCCCTATTTATTCTATTATTTGCTTAATTTTGCAAGCTATTAGGCAATGAAGGCAAAGTTTCTCATATTCGTTTTTATGTTTGTCATCGCGTTTGCAATGGCAACTTCTTTTGTATCTGCTCTTTTTCCGCCTTTCGTCGGTGTTGCCGGTGATGCCAATGTTGCCACTGTGCAGCAGACAAAACCAGCGAAAAGGGGTGGCGATACTGTGAGGACGACGGTAGACACCACGCAGATGGACTCGTTGCAGCTTGCCATCTTTAAGCACAATAAGGCGGTTGATGACTCTATTCGTGTGGATAGCATCATGAAATCGAAGTCGAACGGTTTTGAAGCACCCGTAACTTATTCGGCTGAAGACTCTCTCGTCTACGATGCAAAGACACGTGTTGCGCATCTGTACGGTTCGGCAAAGATGGACTATCAGAACATGAAACTCAGCAGCGACAACGTTTCTATGAACTTGGACAGCAACCTTGTGCGTGCCAACGGAACAACCGACTCAACTGCCGAGGGTGGCATAAAAGGTAAACCGGAGTTTTCGCTCAGCGGACAAGAATATACCAGCGACTCAATGGCTTTCAATATCAAGTCGAAAAAGGGAATGATTAAGGGCGTCTACACGGCACAAGACGATGGCTTTCTTACGGGCGAAAGAGCCAAACGCGACTCGTCGGGCATTGTCTATATCCAGCATGGACGATACACAACCTGCGACAAGCCGCACCCCGACTTCTACATTGCGCTTTCGCGTGCAAAGGTCCGTCCCGGGAAAGACGTTGTCTTCGGTCCTGCCTATCTTGTCGTTGCCGATGTTCCGCTACCTTTAGCCATACCCTACGGCTTCTTCCCATTCTCCAAGAAATATTCCAGCGGCTTCATCATGCCGAGCTATGGCGAGGAGAACGACCGCGGCTTCTATCTTCGCGATGGAGGTTATTACTTCGCCATCAGCGACAAATGGGACTTGAAACTCTTAGGCGAAATCTACACACGCGGCTCGTGGGGTGTGAGTGCAGCCAGCAATTACCGCAAGCGATACAAGTATTCTGGCTCTTTCCTTTTTAGCTATCAGAACACCAAGACGGGCGACAAAGGTTTGCCAGACTATGTTTCTGAAAGAAGTTTCAAGCTGCAATGGAACCATCAGCAAGACCCAAAGGCAAACCCTAACAGCACTTTGGCTGCCAGCGTGAACTTTGCTTCGTCCAGTTACGAACGCAACAACCTGAACAGCATGTACAATCCGCAGACCCTAAGCCAGTCTACGCGTACGTCATCGGTTAGCTGGTCGAAGCAGTTTCCGAACATTGGTCTTTCTCTTAGCACGACAATCAACCTGTCGCAGAGCATGCGCGACTCTACCATCAACCTTACTTTGCCCGACCTGAACATTAGTTTGAGCCGCCTCTATCCGTTCAAGCGCAGGAAGGCTGTGGGCAAAGAGCGTTGGTACGAGAAGATAGCAATGAGCTATACGGGGCAGTTGTCCAACTCCATTGCAGGGAAAGAGAACCGCATCTTAAAGGCTAACTTCGCCAAAGAGTGGCGGCACGGCTTCCAGCACAACATTCCTGTGCAAGCCAACTTCACGTTGTTCAACTACATCAACCTTAATCCATCGTTCAGTTTCACCGACCGAATGTACACCAACAAGGTTATGCGCAGCTGGGACAACGTGCACTCGAAAGAGAAACGCGACACCATAACAGGCTTCTATAACGTCTACAACTGGTCGCTGAACCTTGCTGCCAGCACGAAACTATATGGCTTCTGGATTCCGAACAAGAAACTCTTCGGCAATAAAATACAGGCAATACGCCACGTTGTTACCCCACAGATAACCTTGTCGTACTCGCCCAACTTCGGGGCACGACGCTACGGATACTACGACAGCTACCAGTATACCGACGCAAGCGGCAATGTGAAACTTGTTGAATACTCTCCGTTCCAGGAGGCTATGTTCAGTGTTCCCGGCAAAACCAAGACGGAGATGATAACGTGGGACGTCAGCAACAACATCGAAATGAAGATACGCAGCGACAAGGACTCTACAGGGTATAGGAAGCTCAGCATCATCGACGAGCTTGGAGCCTCCATGTCGTACAACGCTGCTACCGACTGGCACAGGTGGAGCGACCTCAGCGTGCGCCTCCGACTGAAGTGGTGGAAGAACTATACCTTCTCCATGAATGCCCAGTTTGCCACATATGCTTACGAGTTAGATGCGAACGGAAAGCCTTTTGTGGGCAATCATACCGAGTGGGGGTACGGTCGTTTGCCACGCTTCCAGGGCATGTCGCAGAACTTCTCGTTCACGCTTACGCCAGACAAGATAAAGAAATGGTTTGGTGGCGGCAAGAATACGTCTGACAGGAAAGAACAAGACGACGACGGACCCGATCCTAAGATAGAGTCGAATATGGACGACACGATGGAAAAGGGCAAGCATGCAGCCAAAAAGAGCAGTGGAAGCATTGCCGAAACCGATGCCGACGGTTACATGCGCTTCAATATGCCGTGGTCGCTGACCTTCGGTTATGGCATTACGATGCGCGAGAACCAGCAAGGAACATTCAACAAGAAGCGTATGCGCTATCCCTACAAGTTCTCGCAGACGCTGAACGTAAGCGGCAATATCCGCATCAGCGACGGTTGGAACATCAACTTCTCGAGCGGTTACGATTTCGACAACCATGCCATGAGCATGACGACGGCAAGCCTTTCGCGCGACCTGCACTGCTTCAACATGAGTGCTTCCATCGTGCTTGCACCTTACACATCGTACAACTTCACCTTCCGTTGCAACGCAGCAACGCTTACCGATGCTCTTAAATACGACAAGCGGAGCGGCATTACTCCAGCCGTCCAGTGGTATTAGGCATTCTCCTGCGACACACTCCTGACCTTTTTTAACGTGAGTTCGGCGAATTGTCTATGTGCGAACTCACGGCTCTTCAAGCATCAGAACATGGTTTTTCGCTGTATCAGAGAACAGATATTTTTGTCTGTTCCGAAGCGGCATTTGCCGTAACCCCGAAGCGGCATTTGCCGTAACCCCGAAGCGACGATTGCCGTAACCCCGAAGCGACGATTGTCGTAACCCGAAGCGACGTTTGCCGTAACCCCGAAGCGATGATTGCCGTAACTCCGAAGCGACATTTGTCGTAACTCCGAAGCGACGTTTGCCGTAACCCCGAAGCGATGATTGCCGTAACTCCGTTGCGGTTTTAGGACTCATTCTGAAGATGGTTATCGCTGAACCTGCATCATCTTAAATTCATCGAACTGACACTGCTTAGGTTGGATTTCTTTATAAAAAGAAAGAACCTTGTTGAACATGTGCATTCAACAAGGTTCTTCCTGTATGGGTTGGAACTGTTTATTTGTAAATCTCTGCCAACCTCTTCTGCAAGTCTTCGCCACGTAAGTCGCTTGCAACAATCTTGCCTTGTGGGTCTAACAAGATGTTTGAAGGGATAGAGCGAATGCCATAAACCTTTCCGGCTGCACACTGCCAGCCCTTCAGGTCGGACATTTGTGGCCACTCCATGCCAAGGTTCTTCACTGCAGCAGTCCATGCATCTTTCTTCTGGTCGAAGCTGACACCTACAATCTCCAGACCCTTTGAATGGTATTTCTTGTAAGCCTCTACTACGTTTGGCATCTCTGCACGGCATGGACCGCACCAGCTTGCCCAGAAGTCTACAAACACATAGTTGCCTTTGCCGGCATATTGGCTCAGCTTAATCTCCTTGTCGTTCATGTCCTTCATGACCAAATCGGTGTACATCAGACCCGGACGGCGAAGCTCCAACATTGCAAGATACTCTTTGGCTGGCTTTAAAGACTCCTCTTTATAGTAGCCGCTTGTTGGTGCCAGCGCGTCTTTCAGTTGTTCGTAAGTGAATCCCGAGAATGCGTCGGCAATATACTTGGCAGGATATTTCGTGTCTCTGAAGTTCTTTACAATCTCAAGCGTAAGGGCGGTATGTACCTCGGAGAGCGAGTCGCCTTTAGCCATGATGCGTTCAATGTTCTGCTTGTCGGCATCGGTCATGGTCTTCGGGTCCTTTTGCCGCAACGCTGCATACTCGTTGTTTAAGGCGGTAAACTCTGCATAAAGCTTGTTCATTTTCTCTTCGTAAGGCTTGAAGTCTTGCGACTGGGCAAAGCCTGTAAGTACTTGTGCAGCTAAAAGTGCAGCTAAAAAAATTTTCTTCATATAGTCTTTATCGTTTAATGGTTTGTAAATAACACTCTAAATAGACTGGTGTGTCTGTGCAATTCTGTTGCAAAAATAAAGAAATGTATTGATAAAACAGCTATCCTTTAAGATTTTTTTGTACCTTTGCCGCACTTTTTATGGACAGGGGTACTTGCTAAACCCTCTTTAACAAAACAAGGTAATGATAAAGACAAGACAACAAGTGAGTGTGCTGTTTATGCTTTTCAGCATTCTCTTCTGTGTTTGCTTGATAGCAGCAAACATTCTCGAAACAAAGCAAATCTCTGTGTTGGGTATCTCATTGACGGGCGGGCTCATCGTCTTTCCAATCTCCTACATCATCAACGACTGTGTCTGCGAGGTGTGGGGATTTCGGAAGGCACGACTGCTGATATGGACGGGGTTCGCCATGAACTTCTTCTTCGTGTCCATGGGAGCGTTGTGCGACTGGATTCCGGGTGCCCCCTATTGGACGAATGATGCAGGTTTCCACGCCATCTTTGGTCTTGCACCACGCGTTGCCGCAGCTTCCTTCGTGGCTTTTATAGTAGGTTCGTTTGCCAATGCCTACGTGATGAGCAAGATGAAGATTCGCGACGGCGGCAGACATTTCTCGTGGCGAGCCATCTTGAGCACCATTGCAGGCGAGGGCTTGGATTCTCTTATCTTCTTTCCGCTGGCTTTAGGTGGGGTTGTTCCAGCCGAGGAATTGCCAAAGTTGATGCTCTGGCAGGTATTGCTGAAAACCCTTTACGAGGTCATCGCGCTGCCTTTGACCATACGTGTTGTGAAGAAGCTGAAGCAACACGAAGGCGAAGATACTTACGACAATGGCGTGAACTACAGCATTTGGAAGATATTCAGCTTAGGTTAAGGCACCTTGCACAGACAGCAACCCTATAAAACGAAACGTTAAGAAGATGGAAAGAAACAACGACGGACTTACCCAGTTGGGTAAAAAGACGACTTATCGTATGGACTATGCACCCGAAGTATTAGAAACGTTTGAGAATAAACATCAGGAAAACGACTACTGGGTGCGCTTTAATTGTCCTGAGTTTACGAGTCTCTGTCCTATAACAGGGCAGCCGGACTTTGCCGAAATACGCATTTCGTATGTGCCTGACGTGCGAATGGTGGAGAGCAAGAGCCTGAAGCTCTATCTGTTTAGCTTTCGTAACCACGGCGATTTTCACGAAGATTGCGTGAATACCATAATGAAAGACCTTATAAAACTAATGGAGCCGAAGTACATTGAGGTAACGGGCATCTTTACGCCACGTGGCGGCATCAGCATTTATCCGTATGCAAACTATGGCAAACCTGGTACGAAGTACGAACAATTGGCAGAGCATCGTTTTGCCAATCATGAGTAAAGTAGGGTAGAAACAATGCGAGTTAGTAACGAGAAATCCCCGAATGTGTGAGCATCCGGGGATTTTTCTATTCCTAACAATAGTCATTTATTATACTATGAACAAACTTCTTGTCATTTTTCTCCATTCATCTTATGTAAGACTACTTCTGTCGTGAAGCATCGAAGTGATTGCTGAAATCATATCATGGTATGGAATTAACCAACCTCAATTTGTCTTGCTACTTTCTGAACGCTCTTGTTTAGCTTCGGAAGAGTAATGTTCAGCACGCCATCATTCATCTTTGCACCAACCTCGTCTTTATTCACGTCGTCTGGCAAAATAAGCGTCTGCTCGTATTTGCTGTATGCAAACTCTCTGCGCAAGTAGTGTGCTTTCTCGTCTTTCACTTCGTTTTTCTTCTCCATCTTAATAACTAAGTCTCCGTCGTTATTAATGCTAATGTCGAAGTCTTCCTTTCTCAAGCCTGGTGCAGCCAGCTCTACAGTATATTCGTTTTCGTTCTCTAATACGTTGATAGCTGGTGCAGTTGCATTTGCCTTAGGCATATTGTTGTTGTAGAAGAAGTCGTTGAATACTTCCGGCAACCATGAATTCTTATACATCATAATCTTTTCTCCTATTTTTGTTTATTTATTTTTATGTTTACATCAGGTATAATACAATACTTATGCCAGTACAGTATGAATGACATTATGTCATAGATACATGACAATATGTCTTGTTCTATGCGATGAGTTCCTTCTCGTTGGTTAGAATAAGCAGGGTGTTACAGACTATACCGAAATGGGTTGATTAATAGTTGGTTAGCATTTTATGTTACGATACCCATTGTTTCGCTCATCAAAACAATGGGTTTTACACGGTAAAAGGGCTTGTTTTACCCGACAAAAGAGCCTGTTTTGAAAAGCAATAGCGGCTACCTTGCATCACAAGGCAACCGCTATGGTGGAATTGAACCAGTGTCATAACTTCTTTGCAGTTGTCTTTTACTGCCATTCAGTGCATTTCCGTTTGTTTATGCATGGCTTATTAGATAAGCAATATATCCTATGAAAGTGGCGCTAAGAATAAGTCCTTCCCATCGTTCGATGATGTATTTGGTGAACGAAAAGAACCAAATCATGATCATGGATATAACCAACATAGACAGGTCGGTATCGGTAATGCCTTGCAATTGCATGGGGCAAATAAGTCCGGTAACGCCCAATATGCCGAGAATATTGAACACGTTAGACCCCAGTACGTTGCCAATGGCTATACCACTGCTGCCCTTCCGGGCCGAAACAATACTGGTGGCAAGTTCGGGCAGCGATGTTCCACCAGCTACAATGGTTAGTCCTACGACGGCTTCGGACACTCCTAACGAGGTTGCAAGCTTTGAAGCACCTTCTACAAACAACGTACTGCCACCTATGAGGCAAGCTAAACCTGCCAAAATCCATACAACCGACATGGCAGGACTCATTTTGGGAACACTCTTTAGTGCTTTTTCGGCAAGCTTGTTCTCCTCTTCTAATTCCTGCTTATTAATCTTTGCACTTTTCAAAGTCATGAACATAAAGATCATGAAAAGCGAAAACAGTACTGCTGCATCTATGCGTCCGATGCGTCCATCGAGGCACATCATCAGCAGTATGACCGATGCTACAAGCGCAAACGGAATGTCTTTCATTACGGTAGCGCGCAAAATAGCCATGGGTGCAATGGCTGCTGTAATGCCAACTATGAACAACGAGTTGAAGATATTGGACCCTACGACATTGCCTACTGCCAAGTCTGGTGTGCCTTTTAGTGCCGATATTAGGCTGACACAGAACTCGGGCATACTCGTTCCCATGGCTACGACGGTGAGACCGATAACGATTTGCGGAATATTCATGCGTTCTGCAACTGCTACAGAACCTTCGGTTAGACGGTCGGCTCCCCATAATACGAGAACGATACCTACAATAATGAAGATTAAATTCAATAACATACTTGTTTTATATTAGCTTTATAACACATTGGGAAACATCTTCCAACCTATTCGTTAGTGCCCTGAATTTGTTTTATATTCTCTTTTTCACCTACCACCCACAATACGTCGCCTACTTCTAAACAATGCGATGGACTGATAAGCGTAATGTGCATTTGTCCTTCGTCTATACCAACAACCAAACAGTTGTATTGGTCGCGTATGCCACTTTCTTTTAATGTCTTGCCTATAAATGGGCTTTTATCTGATAGAACAATCTGGCGTAAAATCATTTCGCGTTTCTCTATATCGTTGTCTTCGGGACGAATTTCGTTGCGAATGGCTGTCGAAATGGCTGCTAACTGCTGGTCGTTGCCAATAACTTGTATCTTGTCGCCAGGGAAAACCACAGTATTGCCACGTGGAATGTTCAGCCGGTGCGACCCACGGAGTATGCTGCTGACGTGTGTGCCAAAGCGATTGCGCAGCTTTAGTTGGTGAAGCGTCTTGCCGGTCCATAGCGAATCTTCTGGAATGTCGAACTCGCCAATGTGTATGTTCCTGTCTAATAGATGTCCTTCGAAGAGTGGTTTTCTGTTACCACGTACCTGTGCGGCAATCTCACGGCTGTGAAGATTTTGCACAAACAACCGTTCCAGTCGGATACTGCGTTGTTTCATGCTGCGCGACAGTATCATTAGTGCGAGCAAACCAATTGCAATAACTATCATCAGGGCGTTAGTGAAGCGGGTAAGATAGTTGCAGATGTAGAAAATAAACGTTAAGGCAATGACTATTCGTACCAGAATGGTGAAAACAAGCGGCAAACGGTTCATGCGATTGACGGTCCACAAGGTCTTAAACTCTTCAGAATGGTTTTTCTTCATTACGAAAGCACGTAGGAATGGAGCTATAAGGAGAACGGTAAGCAGTCCGCACACCACGTTGCCGGTCCAGTGCGTACCAGTTATCTGCACCGATAGACGGCGCATAATAGGCAATGCAAGCGAAAACATGATGGTAATGGTTGCAGCCGAAAGTATGCCATAGATAAGCGTATTGGCTATCATCGCCTTGATAAGAGAACGCCAAAGGTTTTCGGACGCCATGTTTTGTGGTGTTCCAACATCGATATGCGAAATCCGTCGTGCCCATTGTTTGGGCAAGTGTCGTAGCAAGAACTCGTAAGTAGGCTCTGCAGCGCGTATCATATAGGGGGTAAGGAAAGTTGTAATAACCGAAACCGCTACTACAACAGGGTAAAGAAATTTGTTGATGACACCCAGCGAAAGACCTAAAGTGGCTATAATGAAAGCAAATTCGCCCACTTGTGCCATAGAAAAACCACATCGCAATGCGTTTTTAAGCGATTGTCCGCCAAACATATATCCCATTGTGCCAAACACAGCCTGCCCAACCAGAATAGTAATGACAAGAACAAGGATTGGTACGGCATAGCTGACAAGAATATGTGGGTCTACCAACATTCCCACAGAAACAAAGAATATGGCACCAAACAAGTTCTTAATAGGTTCTACAACCTTTATAATCTTCTCGGCTTCTATGGTTTCAGCCAAGATGCTGCCCATAACAAAAGAACCAAAAGCAGCACTGAAACCCACCTTCGTGGAGATTACTGCCATAAGAAAGCAAAGTCCTAACGACACGATAAGCAAAGTCTCGCTATTTAGAATGCTCCGGGTTTTACGCAAAAAGGAAGGAATGGCGAACAAACCAATAACGAACCACAAGACAAGAAAGAACCCTATCATGAGCACGCTTTCTAATAGTTGTCCACCATCAGGGCTATTTCCGCTGGCTATTGCACTGAGCATTACCATCATGACAATGGCGAGAATGTCTTCAAGAATAAGAACGCTCATGACGGTAGAGGCAAAACCTTGTTGTAAAAGCCCCATGTCGGCAAACGCTTTATATATAATGGCGGTAGAACTCATGGCTAACATTCCACCAAGAAATATACAATCCATTTGTTTCCAGCCAAAGCCGTGTCCGACAGAAACACCTAACGCCATCATGGAAAATACTATCGTACAAGCAGCAATAATGGGAGAAGCCCCCATTTTCAATATTTTTTTGACCGAGAAATCTAATCCTAACGAAAATAAAAGGAAAATGACGCCAATATCTGCCCATGTTTTTATGTCGGACTCATCTATCACGCTCATGATGTAAGGCATGTGTGGAGATACCAAGAAGCCCGCAACGATGTATCCTAAAACAAGTGGTTGCTTGAGTTTCTTGAATAGCAAAGTAACGAAACCTGCCACAACAAGAATCAGAGCAAGGTCTTTTACGAGTACGGGAAGTTCTGACATAAGCAGCGTTGTAAGTGTGTGGGTAGTTTGAATTGATGTGTTAGCTAAATCTTAAATGCATTGATGCAGTCTCGCTAATGCGTTGATATAGTCTCACGAATATGTTGATATGATACTGCAAATACGCTATTATAATAAGGTACAGATATTACAATACCATTGAAAGCATGAATGCTTCTATAAAAAAGAATGAACACTATAAGCGTTCTCTTATTTCTTTCGGACTAATTGAAGCATAGAAAGAATGAAAGAGCAAGCCTTATAGTGTTCATTTCTGTTTTTATAAATAATCGAAAGCCGTTAAATTAACATCTAATTAATCGTTGTAGCCTGCTGTAAGGCGACTGATATTAATGATTACCTGCATGGCCTTTTCCATTACTTGGATAGATACAAACTCGTAGGGACCATGGAAATTGACGCCACCGGCAAAGATATTAGGGCAGGGAAGTCCTTTAAAGCTAAGTTGTGCTCCGTCCGTTCCACCACGAATAGGTTGTACCAATGGTGTAACTTCTGCTTCCTGCATAGCCTTTACAACAAGGTCAATAACATGAAAGTTAGGGTCTATCTTCTCCTTCATGTTGTAATACTGGTCGTTCATCTTTATTTTAACCGTACCTTCGCCATACTTTTCGTTCATTGCTTTTACGCACTTCTCCATTATTCTTTTGCGTTCTTCGAACTTGTCTCTGTCGTGGTCACGAATAATATAGCTTAGTTTAGCTTCTTCGCAACGGCTTTCAATTCCGAGTAAATGGTAAAAACCTTCGTAGCCTTCGGTTGTTTCAGGAATCTCGTCTTGTGGTAACATCTGGTTAAACTCAATTGCTAAGCGGCTTGCATTAACCATTCTGCCCTTCGCATAACCTGTATGAACGCTCAAACCTTTGATGTAAATCTTTGCACCGGCTGCGTTAAAGTTTTCGTATTCCAATTGTCCAAGATCGCCACCGTCCATAGTGTAAGCCCATTCGCAGCCGAATTTCTCTACATCAAAGTGATGTGCACCGCGTCCAATCTCTTCATCAGGGTTGAAACCAACACGAATTTTACCGTGTTCTATCTCCGGGTGGTCGCGCAAGTAGCACATAGCCTGTACTATTTCGGCTATTCCAGCCTTGTCGTCAGCGCCAAGCAAGGTAGTTCCATCGGTAACAATAATGTCTTCTCCTTTATGTTTTAGCAACTCTGGGAACTGTTTAGGCGACGAAACCATATTTTCATTAAGTTGTATATCGCCACCATCGTAGTTCCTGACAATGCGTGCCTTAATGTTAGCACCACTTGCATCGAGGGCTGTATCATAGTGTGCGATAAATCCAATGGTAGGAACTTTCTTAGTTGTGGTAGCTGGAAGCGTTGCGTAGATATAACCTTTCTCGTCCATTTCTACTTCTTTCAATCCTTCACGCTCGAGTTCTTCCTTTAAGTATTTAGCGAAAACGAGTTGTTTCGCAGTACTCGGCACAGTTTCAGATTCGTCTGCCGACTGTGTGTCAAATTTGGTATAGTTAATAAATCTTTCTGCTATTTCCATGTTTAAATTTTATTTTATTGAACTATTAGTTGCAAAGATAGCTAAAAAGCAAGGTTTATCAAAACTTGCAAAGCTCTTTTTTGTAATTGTTATGTTTTTTCTATGTTTTAATAAATAAAAGCAAATAGCACGAACATAAATAAAAGAAAACGTGCTAATTTAGGAAGAATTATAACTTGATATATTGTTCTTTAAGTTTAATTTCGTATCTTTGCAACCTAAATTTATGCGTAGCGTGAAGATTAAGGAAGTTATTGATGCCCTTGAGAAGTTCGCGCCTCTGCCCTTGCAGGAGAGCTATGACAATGCTGGCTTGCAGGTTGGATTGACAGAGGTGGAAGTGTCAGGGGCTTTATTGTGCCTTGACGTTACAGAAAAAGTTTTAGACGAAGCGATAAAACTTGACTGTAACTTGATAGTTGCACACCATCCACTTATTTTTAATAAGCTTTCGCAGATATCCGATAAGGATTATGTGCAGCGAATTATTATTAAAGCAATTAAGAACGATGTTGTTATTGTGGCGATGCATACCAATATTGATGCGGCAGCAGGCGGCGTGAATTTTAAGATTGCAGAAAAGATGGGCTTGCAGAATGTACGTTTCTTGGGTGATACTCAGTCTGTTCAGACAAGTAATGGAGAGGTTGTTGGTGGATTAGGGGTAATTGGTGAGTTCGCTGAACCGTTGGCTGCTGATGATTTCGTTTTACTATTGAAACAGAAATTTAACGTAGAATGTGTGCAGGCCAATCAATTATTACGTCGTCCAATTAAGCAAGTTGCACTTTGCGGGGGATCTGGTGCATTCCTGTTGAAAACAGCTTTACACGAAGGAGCAGATGCTTTTGTTACTGGAGAAATGCATTATCATGACTTTTTCGGTTACGAACAGCAAATACAAATATGCTCTATCGGACACTATCAAAGCGAACAATTCACAACAGAAGTTTTTAAAAGTATCATAGAAAAACAGTGCAAAGGTGTTGTGTGTCATATAACACAAATAAACACGAACCCTATTATGTATATATAATAAGGTGTAATTTAAAACGAGATATAAGATAAATATAAAATAAAAGTATAACAATGGCAAAGAAAGACCCTAAAAACTTATCGGTTGAAGACAAGTTGAAGCATCTTTATCAGTTGCAAACAACGCTTTCGGCTATAGATGAAAAGCGAGCATTGCGTGGCGAATTGCCCCTTGAAGTGCGTGATTTGGAAGACGAAATTGCAGGTTTAAATACACGTATTGATAAAATACGATATGAAATAGACGATTTCCAACATGCAATCTCACAACGCAAAGGCGATATAGAACGTGCAAAAGCAAGTTTAGAACGTTATAACCAACAGTTGGAACAGGTTGCAAATAATCGTGAATACGATATGCTGACGAAGGAAATAGAGTTTCAGACGTTGGAAACGGAACTCTGTAAAAAGAAGATGGATGAGGCTCAGGCCAAAATAAAAGAGTGTCAAGACAATCTCGTCAACACCGAAGAAGTTTTAGACGACCGTTACAAGGCACTCGAAGAAAAACGTACAGAGCTTGACGAAATAATGCAAGAAACACGCGATGAGGAGAACGATCTGAAAGAAAGAGCTGCCGAGATTGAGACAAAGATTGAGCCAGGTTTGTTGCGCAGCTTTAAACGTATTCGTAAAGGAGCAAGAAACGGACTCGGAATTGTGTATGTACAGCGTGATGCTTGTGGTGGTTGCTTTAACAAAATCCCTCCCCAGCGCCAGTTAGATATTAAAATGCACAAGAAAATTATTGTGTGCGAATATTGCGGACGTATTCTTATCGACCCGGAATTGGCAGGCGTTAAGGTTCAAGAGGTAGAAGAAAAACCTAAGAAACGTCGTACAACCCGCAAGAAAAAGGAAGAAGAGGCTGAATAAGGCTGTAATTTCCTTATTGAATTCTGAGAAAAATAAAATCCATCAATATTGCTTCCCTGCAATGTTGATGGATTTTTTGTGTATAATGCGTTTCTTAAGTATATTTCTGCATAGTTATATGCCAAGCATAAAGCTACTGTTATAAGTTTTTAGGAATAAACACAGAAACATAAAGAGACAAAATATAGAATACGATCATTAAGATAGAATATATATATGTTACTTTTTTATATTTTGTTTTTAATAGCTTGTATATTGCTATTATACAAAATATAGAGGTTGCGTAGGTTATAGATTCTATTTTAAAAAGATAACCTATAGACGTTCCTAAGAAAATGCAACCATTTATTGAATATATACTCATTTACTTTGCTATGTCATATATGCATTTTCCGAATTGATAGGTAGCAATAGCTAATGAAATATAACCAAATGCATATCTTGCGGCAACAGATTTTAGAATTTGTAATCCTGTTTTCGCAGTTACCAAACTGCCAGTTCTTAATCCTAACGCACCACCTGGTATTCCTAATGCTGCGCCTATGCAACCTATAATGTCTCCTGTAGATAAATTACTTATCGCTCTTGTTTTTGTAGACTGTTTATTTGTAACAGAAATCATCGATAAGATGATTAATTCTTGTTCTGACATCTTAGAATATTGTTGATATTCAGGACTATCTTTGCTAATGGTATTCAGTACTTTTTTCTGAATATTTTTTCCATCTTCTAAAACAGGACGGAGAAGGACTTTTGCTTCTTCTTCTGTTAAGAAATTATCAGTACTCCTTGTTTTTGCAAATTGTTTTTCTATGTCATCAGATAAGTTGCTGAACGTAGAAAGGGTTAGATTACTTTTTAAAGTAAATTCACTGGGATTAACTTTCGGTTGGTCTATCTTTTCAGATTCAGACGAACAAGAAACAAATAAAGCTACGAGAGAGAAGAGGATAATAAACGATAAAAATGTTCTTTTCATAATTTAAAATTTAAATTTTTATTAAGTTTTTCGATTGTCGGTTACAAATATAACTATTTTATTATGAATGCGGCAAGAAGCATCTCTCGATTCATATAGATAATAACGATATTTAACTTTTTTTGACTTCATTCTATGTTATATAATAATTGTGTTTGGTAACGAGATAAATAGGAGATAGGTTCAAAATAACAACAAAACACTTTATTTTTAGGGGGGTGATATAGAGGAAATATTTACAAAAAAATCTTTTAAAGGGCGGAGAAACAGAGTGTGTTTTTATTAATTTAGTAGAAATATTAGCAATTGACTTGTTTTAATTTGTTGTTCGAAGAACTGCTTTATATTAGGCTAATTCGATGTTTACGAAGTTCGATTGTAATTAATTTTAAACGTGCAGCGTATGATGCCAAATGACGACCGTTAATTGAAAAAGTAAAGTAACCAGAGTTAGAATTTGCTTATTGTTTCGCAGCAGAAGCTGGCTTTTTCTAAAATAAAATAGTGTGGATAACCGTAAGGTTATAGAAAAAATAGTATATTAATGGTGCTGGTAACTTGAATAATTGGTTGAGCTTACATTTTAATCTTCGAAACGTCCATTGTATTTTTCTGCTATTATTAGGGGGGGCTATTTATTTTTATACGGGTATTCTAATTTTGTAATTGTAATTCTCCATTTTTCTTATTACATTTTTTTATTTTGTTATTTAAAAAAAATATTTTCTTATTATATTTTTTCTATGTATTGTAACTAGCAGGAAACCTGCTTCTTATATAGTGGCACAAGTTTAAAATTTATGATGAAATAATAGGCATTTTAATTGTCTTTATATTATCTGGCGTAGTTGTTTTTGAGTTTCTATTATTTACGAACTTATTTTTATATGGCAATATTCCTGCATCTGGCTTGTTTTTTCTTTTTGGTAGAATCGATTTTTTTGTAGTTTTATGTACTAAGATAGGAACTAAATAATAAAAAATGGAATTATAATTCTTTATAATTAGGTATCGAAGACAAGAAAGTATAAGTTTGATGCTCGTAATCCATCTTGCAAATGTAGGTGTCTATTCCGTTAGAAACAATGAGATAGTCTACATGAAGTAGGAGGTTGTAGGCAGAAATTTGGTCGAAGACTTTTTGCGTAAGCTGAATATGTGGTGCTTTGTATTCTATTATCATTCGTGGACGCAGACGACTGTCATATAAAACACTGTCGGCACGGATAACTTTTTCGCCAATAGAAAGTGGAATTTCGTTGGCAAGTAGACTCATCGGATAACCTTTATAGTCTATGAGATAGTGGATAAAATGCTGGCGGACCCATTCTTCGGGTGTAATTACAAGATATTTTCTGCGCAAAATATCGAAAATTTTGCGTTGTCCGTTCTCGTTTTTTACCTTTATATTATAGGGTGGGAGATTTAATTGTTGCATTATTTTCCTGTTTTTTTCTTTTTGCAAGCGATATTTAAGGTCTTGTAATATTTTGTTATCTCTTATTAATCAACTAACTTTGCAGACGATAGAATTTCGCTCAGAAGTTTTTAAGCAAACCTTTTTGACAGAAATTGAGTACAAATATAGAAAATTTTTTCTGATTGTATGCACCTGTTAATGCTGAAAATGATTGATGGTGCAACAGAAATATTAATAAAACAATAAATGCCAGCAAAACAAGGAAAAACTTTTCAGGAGATAATGAAAGACCTGAAAGCACGACGGTTCTCGCCTATATATATATTGATGGGCGAAGAATCTTACTATATAGACCAGATTACGAATTATATCGCAGAGAATGTACTTACGCCAGCCGAGCAAGATTTTAATTTAAACGTGTGCTTTGGCGCAGATGTTACAGCTGTGCAAGTAACCGATATGGCGAAACGTTTCCCTATGATGGCAGAATATCAAGTAGTCATTGTAAAGGAAGCGCAAAATATTCGTTCGCTCGATGCATTGGAGAAATATTTAAAAAATCCAGCAAAAACAACAATTTTGGTTTGGTGTCATAAAAATGGGAAGATTGATGCAAGAAAAAAAGTGATAAGTCTGGCAGAAGCTAATGGGGTGGTGTTTGAAAGTAAAAAAATAAGAGAATATCAACTTGCAAGTTTTATGCAGAATTATTTGGCAGCAAAGAAAATAATAATTGAACCTAAAGCTGCACAAATGATGGCAGACCATATTGGAACCGATTTGAGTCGTCTGACATCAGAACTCGATAAGGTTGCCCTTTCATTATCAGAAGACGATAAAAGAATTACACCAGAGATAGTGGAAAAAGAAGTTGGTGTGAGTAAAGATTTTAACACTTTTGAATTGCGCGATGCTATAGTAAATCGTAATGTTTTTAAAGCTAATCAGATTGTAAATTATTTTGATAGTAATCCAAAGGCGGGTTCTCTCTATTCTTTTTTGCCTTTACTCTTTTCTTACTTCCAAAATTTAATGATAGTTTTCTATTCGCCAAAGAATAAATTGGAAAACGATATAGCACAAATATTAGATTTGAGAAGCAGCTGGGGAGCGAAAGATTATAGTACAGGAATGAGAAATTTTACTGCGAGAAAAACGATGGACATCATAGCAAAAATTAGAGAAATTGATGCGAAAAGTAAAGGCTTGAATAATATAAGTACTGGGGCAGGGGATTTGATGAAAGAATTAATCTTTTTCATTCTGCACTAATAAAAATATAAATCAAGCATTAAAAATAGAATATAAAACGTCCATTTCTGGGTATCGAAAACCCTAAAATGGACGTTTTTAATGCAAAAAGCACAAGAAGAAGCCTCTAAAAACGCTAAAAAATGCTGTTTTCTGTATTTTTTAGCGTCTAAAAAAGTATTTCTGTTTATCTATATTTTCCTTTTAATTAGCTGAATATATGCAACTTATACTATTTTAACTCCTCTGTAATTCGCTTATTTGAAATGTATCTCTACTTTGCCCCGAAATATTAAAATTACGCTGTTTTTAGTTCTTTTCTAAAGCCAAAAATTTATCATTACAGCTTATTAACATTTACCCTAGTAAAGAATACATTTGTATATTTAAAATATCTCCGTTATTTTTGGTTTTGCACATTAAAATTTAAATTATTATAATGTGCACACGAAGATTTAAATTTGCAATTACAAATCCAAATTTCATGATATTAATTTGTAAACGTTTAAATATTCATTAAACAGAAATAACATATAATACATTTATAATCAATATTTTACAATATAACATTAAGAGAACTGCGACAAAAAAAGGAAATATTTTAGGTTAAACGATACATATACGGTATAAACCTTATATATTTGTTCCAACACACTGTTATGAACTAAGATAATATGTAAAAAGGTTGTTTTTAAGCTTTAACGATACAAATCTCTACTAATTTACATTTGTATATGTAAACCAAAGTTGCACATAATTTTGTAATTTAGGTTTGTGTTTTTTATATCGAAATTTAAAGTTTAAAGAACAAAATATTTTCTTTTTAATTTGTTTTTATAAATTATTTGTTTTACCTTTGTAAAATCATTAAAATCTACTCGAATAAGGAGAATTTGGTACTGACAGCTTATGAAAGATAGAATAAAACGCTTGATGGAGAGTCAGCATATGACTCAACAAACATTTGCAGACTTCATTGGAATTTCGTCTGCTTCGCTTAGTAGTATCTTTAACGGAAGAACAAAACCTACATTGAATACTGTTGAAGCCATAAAAGGAAAATTTCCAACTATTAGTCTTGATTGGCTGATGTATGGCAGCGAACCTATGTTTAAAGATGAAACAGTTGAGATAAAAAATGAGAATCCTATTACGACATTACCACCGAATTTAAATCTCTTTGATGAAGTGCCTTCTGCTGCTCCTTCTTTCTCTATTAATGAACCTAAAAACGATAGGAACGTTCCTCCACAACCTAAAGATATAGTAAAAACGGAGGTAAAATATATTGACAAACCACAGCGGAATATTACTGAAATACGCATCTTTTTTGATGATCAGACATGGGAAACATTTGTCCCTAAAAAATGATTTCTACTTCTAAGAATTAACATTTCATTTTCCGATATATGTAATTATCTTTTATATTGGAGCTCCTTATTGATTGTAAAATCATCAGGGAGCTTTATTCTTTTGTTTTGTTTTCTGACAGATTGACTTCGTAAATAGGATTTCCTTTTTAAATCTAAAATATCTATTTCTTATTTATATCTATAAGAATAAATATGTAATGTAAATGTGTATAATAATCCAATTAAATACCTTGTTCTATTGCTTTTCTCTTACATTATATATAATAATATCGCTAATTTTATGAAACAGTACGACAGAAATTATTCTCTTCTTATTGGCTTCCTTCTATACTCTATTTCTTGTTGCTTCTATTTTACTTGCTAAAAGCAATCGAAATAGTAGTCTGCTGTAGTTTTTTTGTGTATCTTTGCAGCGAGATTTCCTATAATATCATTATGAAACAGAAGTTTATTCTCGACCTAAAGGTTGTATCTGCAGATCGTTTGAATGAGAAGAACGTGTTGATAAAGCTCACTCACGATGCTGAATTGCCCGATATGATGCCTGGTCAGTTTGTCGAAGTAAGGGTTGATGGTTCGACTTCAACCTATCTTCGCCGCCCTATTTCCATCAATTTCATTGATAAGGAGCGCAACGAGTTGTGGCTGCTTGTGGCTGAAGTTGGAGATGGAACACGTACTATTGCAGCTGTAAAGTCAGGCGACACGCTTAACTGTGTGCTTCCGTTGGGCAATGGTTTCACCTATCCTGCTTTGTCTTCCGACAAACTTCTGCTTATAGGTGGCGGCGTTGGTGTTGCTCCTTTACTTTATTTTGGTAAGCTTTGTAAAGAGCGTGGTATTTCAGTAACCTTTTTGTTAGGTGCTCGTACAGCCTCCGATTTGTTAGAATTAGATGAATTTAGAAAATATGGAGAAGTCTTTGTTACAACAGAGGACGGTTCTATGGGCGAAAAAGGGTACGTTACCAACCATTCAATATTGAGTAAATATCATTTCAATCAAATCTCTACTTGTGGTCCTAAACCTATGATGATTTCTGTAGCAAAGTATGCACAAGCAAACAATATTCGTTGTGAAGCTTCTTTAGAAAATCTTATGGCATGCGGATTAGGTGCATGTCTTTGTTGTGTTGAGAAGACCTCGAAAGGTAATCTTTGTGTTTGTACAGCAGGACCGGTGTTCGATGTAAATAAATTGCTGTGGTAGTTGTATTCCCAATGGCAGATAATTGATGTTTGCATATTATAAATAGCGAATTAGAAAAATAGGTAAAAGCAATGGCAGATTTAAGTGTAAAGATAGGCAATCTACGATTAAAGAACCCTGTAATGACCGCCAGTGGCACTTTTGGTTACGGTATTGAATTTCAAGATTTCGTTCCTTTAGACCAACTTGGAGGCATTATAGTGAAAGGAACCACCCTTAATCCTCGTGAAGGTAACGATTATCCGCGAATGGTAGAAACGGCTATGGGTATGCTTAATTGCGTGGGACTTCAGAATAAGGGCGTTGATTATTTCGTAGAACATATTTACCCAGAAGTCAGCAAGATAGATACCAACATCATTGTAAACGTCAGTGGCAATTCGCCAGAGGGCTATGCAGAGACGGCTGAAAAGCTAAACAACCTCGACCATATTCCTGCCATCGAGCTGAACATATCGTGTCCGAACGTGAAAGAGGGCGGAATGGCATTCGGAGTAACTTGTTCTGGAGCTTCGGCTGTAGTTCGCGAGGTTCGCAAACGTTACCATAAAACTCTTATTGTAAAGCTTTCGCCCAACGTTACTGACATTGCAAGCATTGCTCGTTCGTGCGAAGAAGAAGGTGCTGATGCGGTTTCGCTCATCAACACCCTCATGGGTATGTCTATCGACATCGAGAAACGTGCCCATCGTCTTAGTATTCGCACTGGTGGATTAAGCGGTCCAGCCGTTAAACCCGTAGCCCTTCGTATGGTTTACGATGTAGCTCACGCCGTTAAAATACCAGTTGTAGGACTTGGTGGTATATCTACGCCTGCCGATGCCATAGAGTTTTTGATGGCAGGTGCAATGGCAATACAGATTGGTACTGCCAATTTCATCGACCCACAAGTTACGTTGAAGGTGCGCAACGGTATCAACGAATGGTTAGACAGCCACGGCTACAAGTCGGTGAACGAAATCATCGGTTGTGTAGAATAATATACTCACTTTTGCTTGACACTTTTGTTTTTTAGAAAAAATGATATCCTATTCGCACAAATATGATGTCATATTTTAGTAGATATGACGCCATATATTTTTATTCCGTCCAATTATATTGGTGTACCTTATGTAGACTATAGCTGTTGAATGCAAAAGGGATTAATCTTCTGCTTTTACTAAGTTCTCAACAAATTCGCTATAACTTTCTGCCAAATATTCAATGCAGTCTTCAGTAAATTCTCCTAAATCCATAAACAATAAAACAATATTTCCAGACTGTAAATCTATGGCAAAGTAGTTTCCTCCCCAATCAACTGCAAATGGTAAGTAGTGAGATGGAACATTTACTGAAGTAAGTTTCGCATAGCTTTTCTCTATTTTCATCTCTCCTAAGTCATCGCTATAATGCTTTATTGGGAGGTAAAAACTAATCTCGTAGCCTTCTTCCTCATCTTCTGTATCGCAGAAAAGCGACTTGTCAGGCATTCCACCATTAAAAGTTATGTACTGAGAAATAAAGTCTTGGGGTAATTTGTACCCTGTTATTCGTTCAAGATTTGCTATATCTTCTTGTACGATTGCTTTTGCTGTCTTTGTGAACATATTTGTTTTTTATCGATAAAAAAATAATATTGTTTAATGTCGCTTTCTGCTTCAAAACAAGCTGTTGTTATTGCCATTCGAGCGTTTGCTCAAAAAAATCTAAGCCCGTTATTTTCGCTTCTTTTAAGTAGTTGATAAGTCTTTCTGAGAAGAATAGCCCCACTGTTGGGACTTTTAAGACGTCAAAATCGTATTTTTCGGTAAGGAAAATGTGGCGCATTTCTGTGAACTTATTCTCCCGATTTTTATATTCTTCAAATGAATTAAATGTCAAACGTTCCCTTGAGATAGAGTCGATAATGACGCTTTTCGTGTAATCTATCTGTTCAAGAGGTATGCAAGGGAAAGCTAAGAGATAATAATTCTTTACAGTGGAGAACTCAGGAATGCTCACTTGAATTTCTGAATGTAAGGGCAATTTGAATTGTTCTATCACATTTTTAGTCTCTTTAGAAACAATAAAATCGAGCATTCCAAAGGAGTTGTCCGTCATATTCGATATGAAATCTGTTTCCTTTACTCGTTTTTTAGTTTTATAATATACTATCTGCTCAAGCTTGGAAACATCAATTATAGGAAAGTCTTGTATACCAGTATTAAACCTTCCTTCCCACAAATGCTTGCAATATTCCATAAGATAGTTTTTGTCTGCTGCGTTAGCAAAGGAACATTGAGTTTTCTTTAGTCGTATTTCAACTTGATTGGTAACACCGTCCGTTATTCCCGTTACAGAACTTTCTGTTGACGGACACACTCTGAAATACCTTTTGTAAATTTCCATTTATTTGCCGTTAGTTTACGATTTCGTCCCAATAATGCGGACTATAAACCGTTACAGTTCTATCTCCTTCATCTTCTTGAAATCCACTAAAGGCAACACCTATGCTATCAAATATCGTGAAACCATTGTATATATGAATGGCTTTCTTGCAGCTTATCAATTATATTTGTGTAGCTGAACAAATCGTATTCATTGTAATACAATTCAACATCTTTATTTGCTATAACAGAAATCTCCACCAACTTATTATCTTTGAAAACTAAAGATAAATTGTCTAAGTATAGTTTTATTAAACCATTATTGTCTACTCGTTTAAAGTTATTTTTTATTTTGCTTAAAATGTCTTCCAGTAGACATCCGAATTTATATTCGTTTACACCTTCATAAGGCTTTATTATGTATTCCATCTTTTTAATTTTCTAATGCGGATAAATTCTATATAACCGATACAAATATACTTAATATTATTGTAACCTTGTTATTTTATCGTTCAGTATTATCCTTATTCTGTATTTTAGTTGTTTCCACAATAAAAATACACCGTTTCTTTTCTTTCTGTTTAGCTACAATGATACGATGTAATAGTGTTTATTTTCTATAAAAAATTTGAGAGCGTTCAACCGAACGCTCTCAACCAACACAAAAACTAAACTAGACTTAACTAAAAGTTTTCGCACTATTTTCTCAAACGGTTACGAAATATGTCGCAAATGTACGATAAAATAATTACAAAAAAGCATTCCTGCCGTATAAATTTTGCATTTTACCGCAATATATTATATTCTTCTGGAATTATTGACTAATATAGCGTCCAATATTGTCATGGCTGTCATAGCTTCAACAATAGGTACTGCTCGCGGAAGAACACAAGGATCGTGCCTCCCTTGGACCGTTATCATCTGTTCGTTCCCATCAAAGTCTACAGTTTTTTGTTCCATCAGCAAGGTTGCTACAGGTTTAAAAGCCACTCTGAAGTATATGTCTTCTCCATTGCTTATACCTCCTTGTATTCCTCCGCTGTGGTTTGTTTGTATTGCAATTCTGCTTTTTTCTTTTTCTGTTCTTTGTGTGAAACGGTCGTTTTGTTCGCTTCCTCGCCACGAGCTTCCATCAAATCCTTCTCCATATTCAAATCCTTTTGCTGCATTTATGCTTAGCATTGCAGCACCGAGTTGTGCATGAAGTTTGCCAAATTCTGGATCGCCTAATCCTATTGGGCATCCTTTCACCACGCAAGTAATAATCCCTCCTATGGTATCGCCCTCGCTTTTCACTTTCAAGATGAGCTTTTCCATTTCCTTAGCTTTCTCTTTATCTGGGCATCTAATGGGGTGTAGTTCAGTTTGCGACAGGTCGTACTTATTGTAATCCTTGTCCAATGCGATGTTACCCACCTGGGAAGTATAGGCCTGAATGGTTATATTGTATTTTCGAAGCACAAGTTTTGCCAATGCTCCAGCCACTACTCTTGCGATTGTAATGCGTGCCGAGGCCCGCCCGCCACCTCTATAGTCGCGTATGCCATACTTTTTATAGTAAGTGTAATCAGCGTGTGACGGTCTGAAGAGCATGCTTATGTTTTCGTAATCTTTGGATTGTTGATTTTCATTTCTGACCATAAAGCCAATAGGTGCACCTGTAGATTTTCCTTCGAAAATACCACTTAGCAGCTCCACCTTGTCGGTTTCTCTCCTTCTGGTAGTTATTTTGTTTTGTCCTGGCTTGCGTCTATCCAGCTCGTCCTGAATAAAATCGTGGTCAATATCTATGCCGGGTGGCATACCGTCTACTATGCCTCCTATAGCAACCCCGTGGCTTTCGCCAAAGGTTGTTAGTGTGTAAAGTGTTCCAAACGCATTAGGCATATTGCCATTCTCCTCGTCCGTGTTTTGTTATAAATATTTTTCTAATGTTTTTTTTGAGTTTTAGTTGTTGCAACAACAGCAGCCTTCACCATTGCTTTCGTCGCTTCCGTGACAACTGCATTGGTTGTTTCCATCTCCTTCCCCTTTGTGGCAACCACAATTTCCGCCACAATGGTGATTGTTAAGTTTCTCAAAGAACTCCTTTACTTCCTCTTCGGTAGCCTCACGGTTCTCTATCACGTGTCCTTTAAACTTCAGTTCTTTACCTGCCAATGGGTGGTTGAAGTCAACTTTTACCTTGTCTTCAGTTATATCCATTACACGAGCGATAAAGCGTTGTCCCTCTTGGTTCTGCAAAGGAATGGTTGCTCCGATATAGACGTTACTACTATCGAATTCTCCTCCTTGTGAAAATACTTCTTTGTCAAGGTCTAACACGTTCTCTTCGTTATAGTCTCCATAGGCTTGTCCTTTGGCTAAATCGAATGAGAAATCTTGTCCTGCTGGTGTTTTTATTGCAATTTCTTCGAATTGGGGTAGTGCCATTTCGCACCCTGTATAGAATGTTAGCGGACGGTTTTCTTCCGTTTTCTCTATCAAAACTTCGTTTCCGTATTCCATACTGTATAGTTCGTATTTTGCAGAAATGAATCTATGTGTTTTATTTTCCATTATTATTATAGTGTTTTTTTGTTTCTTTGCAAAGATACTATTTATTTATGACAAACCTACGAACTGTCTGTTGTTTTTTGATTGTGCTACCTCTCTCAATAGAAAGACCTTTCTGCTCGCCATGCAATTTCGTCTGTATTCCTTTTTACAGACGGAAAGCGGAAGGTAATTATGTTAAATTTGGTAGTAAGTAAGAACATTATAAACAACGTTCCTACCTATTTTGCAACCAAAAAGCTGCACACCAATGAAATATTGGTATGCAGCTGATATTTTTATTGTACAGGTTTCTGTGTGCAACTTGCACATTTTGCCTTTCTTTTAATACATATCGTCTACTTCTGGGTCTTCTTCCCCATCATCGGTTTGTCCACCTACTGGAACCTTAGACTGTCCGCCGAGTGATCTTTCAAGATATTCACTGTTTAACTGTAATGTAACCACTTCGCAAGTGGGCATTTCATATTTTGTCTTTTTCATTTTGTTTCCCTCCCTACTTAATAATTACTTTCTTACCATTTACGATATAAATACCTCTGACAGGGTGGTCTACACGGCGACCTTGCAAGTCGTAGTAAACTGCATTAGCGTCTGTCTCTACGGTTGCTGTGGTAACTTCATCAATACCGTCAGCTGTTCCTTCTTCCTCCATATCGTATCCGTCCAACTTCGAACCAGATGCATTTGCATCTACCAACAAGAATGCTCTGTTGCCTTTAATGGTAGCACCCTTGTAGCGATAGAAACCTAATGGGTTACGAACAGCTGGTTTCGGATTTATATTAAATACCCGAACTGTTTTTCCAGCAGTCTCAATAGTGTTCTTTGCTTCGTCGAAGAAGACGGCTTTAAGTATATTGTTAGTAGGAGCAGGCGTCGTATTGGCTAAAGGTAACAGGCGGTTTGAAGCACTTGCAGTGGTTTCGCATTCGAGCACAATAGGTGTCTGAGCAGGGATAATATCGTTTTTCGATGCAATCTTTTTACACTGTGCATAACCCTTTTCAGCGCCAGTCGTGCCAATAGATTCTACAATATAGGCATTTATATTATCTACTACTTTCATTGGGAAGTCGGTATAGAGAGTAGTAAAGTACTTGCCGTTCTTGCCTTTCATCTTATTAGCAGGAGCTACACCGAAGTAATTCGTATTGTCTTCACCCACTAACTCTAAAATCCATTTAGCGGCATCGCCTACAGCAGGACGCTCTGGACCATACCATGCTGTGGCATTATTATTGCAAAAATTAAACTTTGCTTCTCCTTCGCGATACTTGTTTACACCTTTTCCATTCTCTTCTACACGGTCAATCGCACCTTCCATTAAATAGTAAGTTTTCCCATGGTTAATGCGTTTGTCCTTTACGTAACCTTTGACCAGTATAACCAAATCGCTACTTGCACCAAAACGGCTCTCAAGAGCTTGCACTGCGTATTTTTCTACAGCTTCCCAAACTTCATCAGCATTGTCATGTTTCAACCCATCACGGATATCTGGATAATTGGCAAGAGCACTCTCAATTCCTGATTTTACCAAATTACCATTATTATTATAAAAATCTACAATAGGTTGCATAGATGGTACTGTTGCATACGCATAATAAGCCTCTGCTCCATTTGTAGTAGTTGTTTTCTCTAAATGCATATCTAAGTCCCATTTATTAAGCACTTGGGTTTCTAAATAAACCATTGCAAAAGGAGCAAATATAGTAAGCTTTTCCTTCAATTTCGCATATATTTTATCCTTTACCATAGCTATGCCCTTCAATAAGTAACCATTAATTACATCTACACCTTGTGAACGTAAAGTGGTTACAATGTATCTGTTTTTAGCATTATCCCACTTAGCTTCCAATTGGATAACACTTCCAGGCTGTGTTTTTACAGCATCAACAGTCTGGTTTGGCTGTGCCTGATACTTCCCTGTTACTTGTACATACTGCTCATAAAAAATCTGCATATCAACCTTTTCATTGATACACAGATTTCTTTTTCATTCTACACAAACTTTATATTAAAGATGCTTGTCTCTATTTTATGATATTTGATTTATATTTACACTTTTGAATTTCGATTATATACGTAAGGTATAACTATTATGAAGTATGATAAAAGTTATTTTACAAATACCTTTTTTACATTTATAGACATATCCTTATCTATTGTCTTCATAATATAAATGCCTGGCAATGCTGGACGAATATTGCCCATATACCGCCCATCAAGTGTATAATAGCAGCATTTAGATACTTCTGTATTCGATTCAATAGGCGTTACAGACGTGGCAGGATTGAACTCTGAAGCTCCAATGTCAATGCTTTTGCCCATTATGCGGTTGTTGCCGTAAATGTCTTTTGTGTAGTTCTCAATGCTAATAGGCGTACCTTTGTCTATGAATTCGCTGCCCTGCTGTAATTCCCAGCTGGCAAACAGAATATCGCCAATACCTTTTTCATCGACAGTAAAGCCTTCGAATGTTGTTGGAGCCACAAAGTTCGACTTGGCAACAGTGGTAGCACTGATAGTATTTATTACATCTTTTTCTTCGTCGGTATAGGTAGAATAGTCTATATTAGTGCTGGTAGTAGCCTTGCGCGACTTGTTATTTTGCACCGTACAGTTTATGATTTTACCACCATCGGCAAATATTCCACCTCCATGAAACGATGTACAATTGTAAACAAGCCCCCCTACAAAAGTACCTTTATTATACACTCCACCACCAGCACCGCCTTTGTCATCGCCTAACAAGGTATAATCGGCAAAGCAATTTGCCACAACGTTATTGATTGCAGTACCCAAATTGTAAATTCCTCCACCAACAAGGGCACGCGAACTTACTATTTCGTTATCATGTAATAAGCCCGTTGAATAGATAGCACCGCCCTCACGAGCATAGCAACCTTCGAAATTGCAATCTGTCACTGTGCCTTTCACATTATATATAGCACCACCTGCATCTAAAGCGACGCAATCCAAGAAGAAACAATTGCTTATTTCGGCGTTCTCGGCATATACTGCTCCACCTCGAGCTTGTGTGTTTGGCGAATGTGCATAGGTACGTTCGAAATAGCAATCAGAGATTTTTGCATTGCCTTTACCTGTTAAGTAGACTGCAGCACCATCGGCATACTTGTTTCCTTCGGCAGTAAAGTAACAAGAGTTTTCTATAAATCGACAGTTGGTAATGGTAACATCACCCACAGCATAGATAGCTCCACCCGAACATTGCACGTTATATACCATGGCGTTTGCCCCTTTCAAAGTAAGTCCGTCAATCGTTATCGGAGCCGTCAGTTCCTCTTTTTTATATAATATATGGTTGGCATTATTCGCCGTTCCTGGTATTATGTTGTTATCAACCTTCCACCCATACATGTAGGGATTCTCGGGATTAGCCTCTCTCACCCATTCATCGGGCACATCATCATCGGCACTTAGTATTGTCGTATTCACATAATCGTAGGCTTCTCCATCTTCTACTTTCATGCGTTCTTCCTTGCTTTTCTCTGTACCGGCAAAGCCGCCATAGAGCGATACGCCATCTTTTAATGGAAAGTGGCGTGAGTTTTTCTTCGATGATTTAATGAGTTGCGTAGGCTTATAGGTGCCTGCTGCAATCCAAATCTCGTCGCCCGAAGTTGCTTTTGCCAAGGCATCGTCTAAACTTCCCATAGCTTTTTCCCACGAAGAGCCGTCGCCTGTACTCTTTATAGAAACGTGATATACTTTCGCTTGTAACGGTGCAGCCGCAAAAAGCAAGCTGATTCCAACCGCAAAAAAATAAGAATGCTTCATATCTCAATATGTTTTGGTTAATGTAAATCGGGACAAATATTATCTCATATCAGTGCAAATACCCTCATTTTCCTTTAGAAACCTTGATAAGCAACAGCCCTATGGCTGTCCAAATAAGTTCTCTAAGACGCACGATAAGGGCTACAAAGATGCCTGCATTGGCTGTAAGTCCTAAGCCAGAGACCGACATCAGGAAGCCACCTTCGCGCCCACCGAGTTGCAAAGGCATAAAAAACAGCATGTTGGCAAACAGTGTTGTAAAGGAAATAATGAGAATACAGTTCAGGTAATTCACGCTTGGAAACAGCACAAGCAATATGAAGAAAACTTCAAGAGCACTGCAAACACGGCACAGAAGTTCGATAAACACCACCGAAAAGAATGTCTTTGGGTCTTGATTGTGCAGTGCTGCCACCTGTTTATCGATGTTTTCCAACCGTTCGCGGTTCTCTTCGATGTACCGGCACGCCCATTTCTTAACGCCAGGGATATGTCGCAGGAGATTCATACCGCGGACAGCAAGTCCCTTTTTATACCCGGAGAAGAAGAACCAAATAGCTGTCAGACAGAAAACACAGCCCACAGAGAGCATAATAGCCATAAAAACACTGACGTGCTGCGTAAGAATGAAGAGCGGAATGGAAAGCAACCAGAACCAGAAATGACTGAAAATATGCGTCATAACAAACAAGAGCACCGACGAGGTTGCACGTTCTACGCCTATATGGGGCGACAATTCCATAATGCGATAAGGCTCGCCACCCATCAATCCACCCGGTGTGGCATAGTTCAGGGCAAACCCTGAGACGCTGATTTTATAGAGATACCAGAACGGAACCATACGTTTGTCGTCGCCTTTGGTCTGACTTTTGATGATGATATACCAAGAGGTAGTATTGAAAATATAAAGAAAAGCCCACAATACCACCACCGCAAAGAACCAATAGCCTGCGTGTTGCAGTCCACGCCATACTTCGGCAAAGTCCAATTGTGTTACCATTATCACCAAGACTACAATACCGAAGAGGAAAAAACCGTTCTGATATTTCTTTTTCATAGGCTTTTTTCTTTTATAGAAAATAGAAAACGAGGCAACTCCGTCCGTACAAAGCAGCACCGAAACTCCGAGTTACCCACGCAACTATTTCTCATTTCAATTATTCTTCCTTTCGTTTTGGCACGGCAAAGCGCACCTTCTCGCTGTCGTCGCGACGTTCCTTGTAGAGTTTTGCCAACGGATTGCCCATCGGTTCATCGTATTCCTTGCGATGACGGAAGATGTCTATGGCAAGGAAAATGGCGTGGCGCATTGGCATAGCATCGGCAACGCCCTTGCCTGCAATACTGAAATTGGCAGGTGTTTCGGGTGCAGTGCGCACCAATGGCAGCCCTGCAAGATAGTTTACGCCCCCTTCTACCGTTAGCGAACGGAAAGGAGTGAGTCCCTGTTCGTAGTACATAGCAAGCACACCATCGAACTGTTCCCAATCGCTACCACCGAAAAACTTATCCGCAGCGTATGGTCCGAAAGCCTGTATGCCCTCTTTTTCGAGTGCTGCAATGGCAGGTTCAATCACCTCTTGTTCCTCTGAACCGAGCAAACCATTGTCGCCTGCCTTCGGATTGAGTGCCAAAAGGGCGATGCGCGGATTAGAAATGCGGAAGTCGCGGCGTATGCTATGGTGCAGCAAACGTCCGTTTTCGGTAAGCCCTTCAATAGAAATAGACTCTGCAACTTGCTTCAACGGCAGGTTGCGAGTAGCCAAGGCAATGCGCAGTTTCTCGCTTACAAGCATAGAGAGCGTTGGTTCTTCAGCCGGCAGATGGTCTTCAATGTATCGGCTCTGCCCACTGAAATGGAACTGCTCACTGTTTTCTATCGGTGCAGTAACCAAGACATCGAAGCCCCCTGCACGGTAATCAGCCAATGCACGGTCGATTGCAAGCAAGCCAGCGTTGCCCGATTCCTCAGTAGGAACACCAAGTTCCACCTTTATTTCCTCGTCGAAAACAGGTATAAAGTTTATTCTATTGTCTTGAATCTCGCTTATATCATTGATGATAGTGAAGGTTGCCTCCAACCTTAAGGCATTGCGATGATACGTAGCAACCTTTGGAGAGCCATATATAATAGGTGTGCAAAGCTCCAACATCGTTGGTTCCTCAAAGGCTTTGAATATCAGTTCGTATCCTATTCCGTTCGTATCGCCGTGCGTAATGGCTACTCGGACTTTTCTATTGTTGTTCATAACTTATTCTGTATATATGTGTTTCTTGTTTTTATTCTTGCTTGTTTCTTGTATAGAGGGCAGCCTCCAATCGGCGCACAAGGTTCCGTTTCTTGGTTTCGGGCGCATATACAAAGGCTTCTGTCACTACTATGCGATTGCCTTTAGGCTGCCAATAGGCTACGAAAGCACCGCCCATGGCGTCGTTCTTCATTTCCCAAAGCCCCCGTACCGTAACGGAGTTGCCCCGTCCGCGTGTTACTGAAGCGATGGAAGCGGTTCGCATGTACATTCCTCTCTGCTCTCCGAGAATGTTTCTTCGCATCACACTGTCGCGCTGATGGCGGAAATCGCCCTTGCCAATGCTGTACAGACAGATATTAACCATACCTGACGGTGCATTGTTCGACAGCCAAAGGAAGTCCTTCCCAACTCTGCTGGCAGTTAAATCGGCAGGCACTCGCATAGCAATGCCAAACATCTTGCGTATCGTTGCTTCTGCCTTTGCATTCGGTTGCTTCGCTATATCCGCCTGCGTGCGGTGCAGTTCAACCTTCGTAAGGTAGTTTCGCAACGTTTGCCCCTGCTTTTCCAAGAATGCTTTCAGCTTCGGCAACGACGGAGCGGCAACGGTTACGATAACCTGTGGCTGTGCATACACGTTCTGCCTACTGCTTATGCTCACGCCTTTTTGACGTTGATTGATGGACAGCACAACTATGTTGCGCACCATTTTGCTATCGCCCTGCAACTTTTCGGACGCTATTTCCACCACGTCGAACGACGGTTCTGCCTGCGGTAGTCCCACTATCGGTGCCGAAAGCACGTTGTACAGAAGGCTGTCGCTATCGCCCACCACCACAACTTCGTAGGCTTTGCCGTAGCTTGCTGGGCGAAACATGCTGTTCTTGCAACTCGTCAGCAACAGCATTGCCACGAGTGCAACGAGCGAAAATAGCCTACGCACGTTCATCAGCAATCTTCTTTGCCGTGGAAAGCAAGCCGCAAGCTGCAAAAATATCTTGCCCACGACTGGCACGTATGGTTGTAAACACGCCATGCTGGGTGAGGTAATTGCGGAACTCCTCCATCTTCTTGTCGTCTACGCCGTGCAGCGGAACGTTGGGAATGGTGTGGAAGCGAATCAGGTTAATCCTGCAATCCAACCCCTTCAGCAACTTTATGATTTCCTTTGCGTGGCGTTCCGAATCGTTCACACCTTTGAAAACGATGTACTCGAACGACAAGCGGCGTTGGTGCGAGAAGTCGTAATTGCGCAACAACTCTACGATGTCGGCAATCGACATACCACGCTCGCCGGGCATAATCTCTGCCCGCTCGGCAGGAATGGGCGAGTGCATGCTTATTGCAACGTGGCAGTCGCTCTCTTCGAGAAACCGTTTCAGCTTGGTCTTCACACCGATTGAACTCACCGTAATGCGCTTTGGCGACCACGCATAACCATAGTCGGCAGTCATTATCTGCGTTGTTCGCAATACATTGTCATAGTTGTCCATCGGTTCGCCCTGTCCCATAAACACGATGTTGGTTAGCTTTTCGCGCTCGGGCAGCGAGTATATCTGGTTCAATATGTCGGTGGCAGAGAGGTTTCCCTCGAAGCCTTGCTTGCCTGTCTGACAGAAAAGGCAGTTCATTTTGCAGCCCACTTGCGACGAAACGCAGAGCGTGGCACGGTCGTCGTCGGGGATATACACCGACTCTACAAACTTTCCGTCGTCCGTTGGAAACAGATACTTGATGGTTCCGTCCTTCGAATACTGTGCGTCGATGTGCTTTTTGCAACCTATGGTGTAAGCCGCTTTCAGCTTTTCGCGATTGGCTTTCGACAGGTTTGTCATCTCGTCAATCGATGTTATATGCTGCGTATAGAGCCACTTTGCCATTTGTCCGCCCGTAAAGGCAGGCATACCGAGTTCCTTTGCAACCGTTTTCAGTTCCAAAAGGTTCATTCCCATAAGTGGTTTCCTTGCGACTTCCATATCTTGTTCTCTGTATATAGATGCTGCAAAGATAACGAAAAAATAAGGAATAACCACGTTTTTCTGTCGAATAATAGAGGAATTAGCGACAAGAAAACGTGGTTATTCTTTAGCGAAAGCAATGTTTTCTAAATCGAAGGCTTCGAAGTGCCGCGCTTGAAAAGCATAGTTTCGTTGCCCGTGCCGAAATATTTCAACACCAATTCGTTCTGATTTACATATTCTAAACAGTGAAGTTGCACTACACTGTGTCCTTTACCGTCTTCCTCAGATGTAGAAAGATACATCTCGCCATACTCTTCTTTCCAGCCTAAGTCCCATTTTCCTTTACTTATGGAATCTTCTTCTATTTCCCAATCACCATAAATTACTTCATCGCCTTTTTTAATACGCTTGCGAGTAAGAAACTTTTCATAGGTTTCTAACTTGCCTTTTTCCATAAAATTGTAGGCTATGTAGCAATATCTGGTGTCGCTTTGTTCTTCATAATACCATTGTCCCAACACTCTTTCATGGTAGAGTTTGCGCACGGCAATGGTCTTTTCTCCCTCTGGGGTAAGCTCTGGTTCTCTGTGGCACGACATCAGCGACATTGCCATAGCGCAGCAAGTCATAAATAAAAATACTACTTTCTTCATCGTTTAATTTCTTTTTATCATTTTTATATAGCTTATAACGAAAGCATAAACGCTTTATTGTGAAGCCCGAACAAGAAAAATACACACTTTTAGGTATTGCCAAAACACTGTGTTCTTTCTACTTTTGCCTTGTCATAATAAACTAAAAAACAAACAGGACAATGGAAACAAAACAACTTTCGAGCATACCTGAAACGATGCTGATAACGCTTTGGGCAAAGGCAACCGAAACGGAAGAGGGCAACGGACTGCTCCACGACGAAATAGCAAGACAGATTATCAGCAACATCGACTACGATTTCACGAAGTTCAAACACGGCAAACTCTCGCAAATAGGTTGCTGCATTCGTGCCAATCTGATAGACGAAGAGGCGAGAAACTTCCTCAACAAACACCCCGACGCCATAGTTATACAGCTTGGTGCAGGTCTTGACGCACGCTACCAGCGTATGGGCTGCCCGCAAGTTACGCAGTGGTTCGACCTCGACCTTGAGGAAGTAATCAACATAAGAGCGCATTTTATGCCCGAAACCGAAAAGAACAGCTACTTGAAAATGTCGATGTTCGACAGCCAATGGATAGAAAAGGTGAAGGCTTACCACAAGCCTGTGCTGATAATAATAGAAGGTGTGCTGATGTATTTTAAGCCCGAACAGGTTAAAAGTTTCTTCCAAATGGTTTGCGAACAGTTGGGCGAGGCTACCATCTTGTTCGATATGCTTGCCTTCTTCGCACTTAAACACAGCAAGCAGCACGAAACCGTGAAGAAAATAAACGGCAACGTACAGTTCCTGTGGTCGGAACTGAACACGAAAATAATGGAAACGTGGCACGACAAGCTGCACGTTGCCCACGAATACTATATGAGCGACTACGACCAAGGGCGTATACCGCTCGTCTTGCGCTTACTTTACAAGCTGCCTTTCTTCTACAAACGTTTCAATCAGCGCATTGTTCGGGTAGAAGTAAAATAATGGAAGAAAAGGCAAAATAGGTGTAAATATTTTTTATAAGTATATCTATTGCATAACACCCTTATTATCAGCGCATTGTAAAAACCGTTGTTTCGCATCACAAAAGCGGCTCTTTTGCACGGCAAAAGAGTGGTTTTTGGCGCACCAAACAATGGTTTTTGAGCCGCAAAACAGCCTCTATCGTTTTTCGTTAGAATTATCTTTACAAAATAAGAAGTGTGCTGCGTTATAGAAATCATAGGAGTCCTAAGTATCCTATGGCATCTAATAAAACAACTCATCGCGCCCTAACCTTCGCAAATTACCAATGAAATAGCGAGAAGATATGGGGCGAGATGAGTTGGACTATGGTGTTGCGAGGGGGTTATCCAAATGCAAAGTTGATGATGAAGAGGAGGGAAAGAATACAAAGTGTCCAGTTTAAGTCTTTCCAACGACCTGTACAGAGTTTCATAATGGCAAAAGACAGAATGCCAAGACAAATACCATCGGCAATGGAATAGCATAAAACCATCGTTATCATTGTTATGAAAGCAGGGAAAGCCTCGGTCATATCCTGCAGGTTTATCTTCTTTACAGAGTCGAGCATCAGCACACCTACCATGATAAGCGCACCACTTGTGGCTGCACTTGGTATGAGCAAGAAGATAGGAGAGAGGAACAAAGAGAGTAAGAACATACCGCCTACAACAAGCGAAGTTACACCCGAACGACCGCCTTCGGCTATTCCGCTTGCGCTTTCTATATAGGTAGAGATGGTAGAACTGCCGAGCATGGCTCCGCAAGTAGTACCAATGGCATCGCTCATCATCGCTTCGCTGACACGTGGAATGCTTCCGTCTTCGCGTACGATACCCGTTTTTTCAGCCAAACCCATCAGGGTTCCGATGGTATCGAAGATATTGACGATTAGCAATGAGAAGACAACGAGAACTGTTTTAAGGTTCAATAAGCCAGAAAAGTCGAACTTACAGAAGATGGGTGAAATGTCTTGAGGAGCAGAAACAGGCAGCCAATGGTCGGGAAACATTGTAACACCCATTGGAATACCAACAATTGTGGCAACAATAATGCCCCAGAACAGTGCACCTTTCACCTTGCGTGCCATAAGAATACCGCTAAGTAAGGTGGCGAAAATGCCCAATAGGCAAGGGGCAGTGAAAGCACCCAAGCCCACGAAAGTACCTTCTTTAGCAACAATTATTCCTGCATTTTTAAGACCAATGAAGGCAATGAACATACCGATACCTGCCGAAATGGCATAGCGTAGGTTGTTTGGAATGGCATTGAATATCATTTCCCGCACGTTGAAGAACGTTATCAAGATGAATACAATGCCCTCGATGAGCAGAATGGCGAGCGAGTTTTGCCACGAATAGCCCATTGCCTGGCAAAGCGTATAGGCAAAGAATGCGTTGAGTCCCATTGACGGGGCTTGTGCAAAAGGCAACTTTGCCATGAAAGCAAGTAGCAAGGTTGCAATAGCCGAAGCCAAAGCCGTTGCCGTAAATAGAGCACCTTGACTCATGCCGGTGGACATAAGGATTGACGGATTCACTGCCAGAATGTAGCTCATCGTGAGGAATGTCGTAACACCAGCTATCAGTTCGGTGCGCAACTTCATTGTTTTAGGGTCGAAACCTAAGGCTTTTTCCAAGATTTTCATAGGTCTTTAAAGTTTTTATTTTGATTATTATTTGTTGTCGTTCGTGTTCTTAAGCCAATTGTCTATCAGCATTCGGGCTATTGAAAGCTTCTCGGGCAAGGTGGGCAGATTGTCTTTTCTGAACCAGCTGCCCTTGCAAAGCTCGCTCCATTGCAAATGTATTTCGCCTCCGGCGTAGTCGGCGTTGTAGCCCACCATTACGCCACTGGGGTACGGCCACGGCTGCGAACCGAAGTAACGGAGATTGTCTATTCGTATTCCCGTCTCTTCCATAACCTCTCTGTGCACGGCTTCCTCGAAGGTTTCGCCTGTTTCCACGAAGCCTGCAACTAAGCCGTAGTGGTTGTCTTTAAAGTTATTGGCACGCACCAAGAGTACTTCATCGCCACGATGAACCAAGACAATGACGGCTGGCGATACCTGTGGCCACACCTCTTTGCCGCAGTTTGTGCAGCGTTTGGATATTCCGCTGTTCAGCTTCATCGGTGCTCCGCAAACGCCGCAGAAGCGTGTGTTCTGGTTCCAGTATAGCAGTTCGTGGCATTTTCCTGCTTTCAGATAAAACGCTTGCGGCAGTTTGTAATAGCTGTTGCGCAGTCCGCACATCTCGAACGAGGGGTTATCGGTCAGCGGCATGTCTATGTTCACCGCCTTAACGTCCGTTCCGTCGGGCATGAGGTCTATATCCAATACTTGCGACCATGCTTTCAGTGGGGCAGGACAGTGCTCTGATAAGGGGATAGTATAACCGTCGGCGGTCTTTTCCAATACGATGTCGGTCTTGCAAAATACAAACCAATATGACTTCATCTTCGTATTTTTTCCTTTCCTTGTTATGTCTTTGGCTTATTCTCCGAACAGTATTTTGCGGTCTCGGGCAGCAGCCTTGTCGGTCCATTCCGTAGGTACGAACTTCCAGTTATGATTGGGTTGTGGATTCAATGTTCCCGCTTTCTTGATTTCTTCCATAAGATAATGGCGTTGGTCGCGCTCGCTTCGCCATACAATGCGGCTCTTCAGCTGCTCTTGCGGAATGCCTGCGCCCTTGGTAAGGAGCTCTCCTCCGCCATTGCCGCGATAGCTGTTTACGGCTACCTTATAGTATTTTGTTTCGTCGAAAGGCTGTCCGTTGCTCATTCTTAGTATGTTTACCTTCTGCCCGTAAGGCTTTGTAACGTCCACTTCGTAGTCAATTCCTGCAGCAGAGTCGAAGTTGAACGAGAAGTTTTTAAAGCCCAAGCGTTGCGAATCGTCCCTTGTGTCTTCCGAAAGCAACAGCAAATGGTCGTCAGCCGACTTCATTGTGTTCACCCAAAGGTTATAGCTCATCTCCAAATAGTTCTTGATTTCCTTGCCTGTCAGCTTCATAATGTAGAGCTGGTTCTCGTATTTGTAAAGGCTGAACATATCGCCTACGGTGATTGCACCAGCTTTAATGGACGAGTTGAAGCCCAAAGGAGCATTGAAAGCAATATCTGCTTTCGTGATTTGAAGCTCTAAATTAAGGATTAAATCGTTGAAGGCAGAGTTGCCAAAGAAGCAGTCTTTCGTGCTGATGGTGTTTTCAAAGCGTCCGATTTCGGTGTTTGCCCAACCCTTTACTTCGTTTATTTCGTTCTCAAAATGCGCCATAAACGGCTCGTCTATTGCCAAATCAGTTACATTGACTACCTCTCCCGACTTCTTGATAACGTTGAAACGTTTGCCATTCTTCGCTTTTTCCTTTGCAGGCGATAAGGTTATGGTTGCCACAGCAACCTTTTGTGCATTGTTGGCAGGGTCGAGACACAACACTTCCTTGCCGCTCTTGTTGGTTACAGTTATATTGCGTGGCTTGTGGTCGTGGCCGAAAAACACCACGTCGAAGCCGTCTACCTCTTCCGCAACCCTCTTTGAAGCGTCCTCAACATAGTTGGGTGTCGTTATTCCACCGTCCCAACCAGAGTGGAAAAGTCCTACGACAACATCGGGGTGCTCGTTTGCCTGCAATGCTGCAACGGTCTTTTTTGCCGACGAAACTATGTCTTCGAAGTGCAGTCCCTTCCATAAACCCTCTTCCAACCAATTGGGAATGGCAGGCGTAAGCATACCTACGACAGCCACTTTCACGCCGTTTTTCTTCTTGATAATGGTGTAAGGCAGCACGTATGGCTTTTGTGTTTTCGTGTCAATGATGTTTGCTCCCACCACCGGACAGTTCAGTTCGCGTATCCATTTGTCGTAAACGGTGTGCCCAGTCTCTATATCGTGGTTGCCAACGCTCGATGCATCGTACTTCATAAAGTTCAATACGCTGGCAGCAATGTTTTCCTTTTGTGTCTGAATGTAGTTGTAGTAATAACTTATGGGTTGTCCTTGCAGAATGTCGCCGTTATCCAAAAGATACACATTTTCTGCGCCTTGCTTCTGTCGTAAATCCTTTATAAAGGTAGCAACCCTTGCCATTGACCCTGCTTTTGGCTTGCGCGTGATGAAGTCGTATGGGAAGAACGAACCGTGAACGTCCGATGTTTCTACCAATGTTATTGTTATATCCTTGTTTTGAGCCATTGCTCCAAAACTGCTTAATGCTAATGCCATAAATGCAAATAAAACTCTTTTCATATATATATGTTGTTAAAACGTGCTGCGGAAAAGTGCCGATAACGATGTTACAGCCTATCTTGCTTTAAACTTAAACGACGTGTAGCCCACTAATTTGTCGGTTCTTCCGCCTTGCTCACGATAGTAAACCAATGCCTGATAAGTGTTTTCGGTTTGATAGTAGCTGCCTTCCGTAGGCATGATTTCGGTTTTGCCGTTTTCGTTCAGTACAATGTATTGATAGCTGTAATAGCCCAATTTCAGTGGAATAACAGTCTGATAGCTTTTCGATTCTTCATCGTAAGCCATTTTATATTGCGGTAGAAATCTGTCATAAGTCCAATCGCCATTCACGTAAACATCGCCTTTGACAGGTTGCGGACAGCTTAACTGGAAGTGAACCTTCATATAGTCGCTTTCCGTATTTATGTGATAGTTGTTCGAATTGCGTATCAAGAACGCTCCGTTCGCATCTTCGTCGTACAGATAGTTTAGCCTTGGCAATGCGATAAAGGGATAAGCGTGGAAGTCTGAGCCGTCCCAACGTATGCGTTCGATGCCTGTTGAGGCTACATCGGTAGACAAAATCTCGAACTTCCTGTATTCGTTGCCTGCCCAGAATATGTAGTTGGCATTGTGGCTCCAGCGCAAACCGTCGCTCATAACATATTGCGGCTTTGCATTCCACCGTGCATTGTCCCACCGTTTGTTCTGCAACAGCACCGTCTTTATTTGTGCCTGCGGGTTCGTTACGTTGTAACTGTTGTACTTCAGTTCCATTTCCACCTGCTGGTGTGCCGTGTTTATGGTGGCATCGGTATTGGTTACGACGTTCAAACCTATGCCCATCGACTGCGTGAAAGGCTCTTTCACCATAAAGCAAACCTTTATGGCATCGTTGCCGTCGTCATCGTAAATTGTAAGCAGATAGTTTCCGGAAATCTTCGGACGGCATACTTCGTTCGGAATGCTGAGATGATAGTGCGTGTAAATGGTATTTGTAAGCAGCGATTGTTGTACATCGTCTATTGTGTTTCCGTTTGCAAACCCTTCCACATAGTCGCTTTCAAAGAGCGAAGTCGTTGGTCTCCAATCGGCTTCGCAATGTTCCAGCTTGTAGGAATAGCGATGATATTCGTGTGTCAGGTCGTCGAAATCGATGTCCAACATGCCGTTTCCCAATTCCATAATGGGCAGAGCGAGCCAGTCTTTGTTCGCCACGACTTGCAACGACCGTATGTTTTTGTTCAGTATTTCGTGGCGTTGCGCTACGGCAGCCATAGAAAACAGCAATGACAACAGCAGCAAGACAGTGTTTCTGCCCTTTCTCATACGCATATATCCTTTCCTTTAAGGTAACAGTTTCTTCAAGAACTCGTCGAGGTCTTCCTCTAAACCTGGCAACAACTCGTCTCCAGCGATAATCGTATCATCGTCTGCCACATAGAGTTCGGCAATGTTTTCTCCTTCTTCGTCCTCTAAAACCAAGCTATAAGGCTTCATGATGCCAAGCCCGTCTATAACATCTTTCAGGTTCAACGCCTCTGCACGGAGCAGTGCAGTAATGTTTTCGTTGAAATTGTTGTCGTTGTTTTCAATCCATTCTTCAACGACACAGCGTGTTATTTCTTCCCCTTCATCGTTGAAAGCCATAAGGTCTCCACTGAATTGCGACACCCTTAGATGAATGTCGGTCATGGTTGTTGGTGCTTCCGTAGTAGGAAATTTCTGCGCAATCTTCTTTAGAAAGCGTTCAATTTGTTGCTTGGTCTGTTCCATGATAAAAACATTTAAAGAACTTTTGAATGCTGTTTTAAACTATGGCAAAGTTAGTAAAACTTTTTATTTATAGGGGTACAATCGCACCTTTTTTAATAAATTAAACCACTTTTATAGCCTTAACTGCCAATTTCTCAGTATCTTTGCAGGCATAAAAACAGAAAACTCTCTCGTTCTTACCGTAAGAAACGAGAAAAAGTTACTTGCAAAACATTTATAAAAAGGTATGAAACAAACAATTTTAGTTACAGGTGGTACAGGATTTATAGGGTCGCATACGACCGTAGAACTGCAGGAAGCAGGCTACGATGTAGTAATAGCAGACAATCTTTCAAACTCTAAAATAGAAGTGCTCGACGGTATCGAGAAGATTACGGGCATACGACCTGCCTTTGAAAAGGTGAACCTCGAAGACAAGGAAGCTACCGAACGTGTATTCCAAAAATATCCCAACATAGAGGGCATTATCCATTTTGCCGCATCGAAAGCAGTGGGCGAAAGCGTTGAAAAGCCATTGATGTACTATCGTAACAATGTTGTTTCGCTCATCAACCTGTTGGAAATGATGCCTAAATACAACGTCAAGGGCTTTATTTTCTCAAGTTCCTGCACGGTCTACGGACAGCCAAAACCGGAAAATCTGCCCGTTACGGAAGATGCTCCACACCAGAAAGCCACATCGCCCTATGGCAATACGAAGGAGATAAACGAACAAATTATTTACGATTACATACACAGCGGCGCACCCATCAAGAGTATCGTGCTGCGCTATTTCAACCCGATTGGCGCACACCCAACGGCACATATCGGCGAATTGCCCAATGGCGTGCCCAACAATCTTATCCCTTACGTTACGCAAACAGCAATGGGAATACGCAAGCAACTCACCATTTTCGGCAACGATTACAACACCGAAGACGGCACTTGCATACGCGACTACATCTATGTGGTAGACCTTGCAAAAGCCCATGTAGCTGCTATGGCACGTGTATTGGACAAGGAAACCGACAAGATTGAATACTTCAACATTGGCACAGGCAGCGGAAACTCTACCCTCGAGATAGTAACCACCTTTGAAAAGGCTACGGGTGTAAAGGTGAACTGGAAGTTCGGACCTCGTCGTGAAGGCGATATCGAAAAGATTTGGGGCGACTGCACCAAAGCCAACACGGTGTTGGGCTGGAAAGCCGATACGCCATTGGAGGACGTACTCGCCTCAGCGTGGAAGTGGCAGCAGAAGCTTCGCGAAGACGGCGTAATGTAAACGCTGCCGAAAAGCTCTTCTGCAGGTTTGCTTCCGATGCGTGGTTGCTTCGGTATAACTATGAAAAAGTCGTTATTTATCGGTGGAAACGGTTTTAATTTGCTTGCTCAAGACAGGTGTAAAGCGACTCTTCAAAGAATAGATAATATAGTAAGAGTATAGATTTATCGCGTTCCTGACACCGACAAAGAAGCAGTCTTGCTTAGAAAATATAGTATTCCCAGAAATCTTGTGAACTTTAAAGGGAGATATAGAAAACAGTCTCGGTTTTGTAAAGATAATTCTCTTGAAAAATAATAGCGGCGGTTTCGTATCGTAAAAGCGGTTGTTTTGCATTGCCAAACAACCGCTTTTACGAAGTAAAACAGCCACTATCGGAATGCAACACAATAGATTTTGCAACAATATTGACAACAAGTAGGTTACAGAAAGTGCTGCCATCATTTTATAAGAAAATTATCTTTACAAAACTATAGCCATTTTTCTGCTGAATCATTCTATGTATGCTACGAATATACAGACGAGTCGTAGGTGTGGAATTCCTTCCGTTCTTCATCGCCACGTTACTTTCTCTTCGGCGTCAGGAACGTGATAAATCATGCCCCTACACGTACAATCCACTCTTTTTCGTGGCTTTTAGCACCTGCCATAAGTAATCAATGAGAAAGCCGTTTCCCTAATAAAGCTCTGCTGGACCGTCTTTGCACCGAAACAAAACAGAAAAGGTCGCAGCCCCGAAAGGTTGCGACCTTTTATTCCATGCATATGTTTTGATTATCCGAAGACGTGCAACTCGCCCACGAGGAACAAGAGTCCGTAGCCCAGTATGATGGAAATGAGACCGCAGGTAAGACCTGCTTTCAACATATCTTTCTGTTCTATCAAACCTGTAGAGTAAGCTATGGCATTTGGAGGAGTAGAGATTGGCAAGCACATAGCAGTAGAAGCGGCTATCGCCACACCGATAAGCACGGTGCTGGTGCCACCGATAACATCGAGCTTGTTGCCCATTGCACGGCAGACTACCGCCAAAATAGGCATCAGGAGAGCTGCTGTAGCAGTGTTGGAAATGAAGTTCGACAAGAAGTAACAGATAAGACCAGACACGATGAGAATGACAATAGGACTCCAACTGCCGAACGGAATGCTTTCAATGGCAACATCAGCCAATCCGGAACCGTTCATACCAAGACCAAGTGCAAAGCCTCCGGCTACCATCCAGATAACACTCCAGTCGATTTGCTGCAAGTCTTTCGCATTGATAACGCCTGTTATGGCGAAGATTCCCATCGGTATCATCGACACCGTGTTTGTGTTGATGCCTGTAACTTCCTTCGGAATAATCCAAAGCAAAATCGTTATGATGAAGGTGGCAATTACTACGTACATACGCCAACCACGGTGTATTTCACCCTTAATCTCCAATTCGATGGTTTTCTTGCTGAATGGGAAGAAGTAAAGAATTACGCGCCAGCAAATAAGAAGCAAGATAATGACAAGCGGACCCATGATGAGCATCCACTGACCGAAGCTGATTCCTAAGTTCAAACCATCGGGGTCGTTCAGGAATTTCATCGCAATCATATTCGGAGGAGTACCGATAGGCGTTCCGATACCGCCCAAGTTGGCAGCCAACGGAATAGACATTGTGAGTGCAATGCGTCCCTTTCCGTTTGCAGGCAACGATGCAAACACCGGTGCCAGGAACGTCAGCATAAGGGCAGCAGTCGCTGTATTTGAAATAAACATCGAGAAAATACCTGTTATGAATAGGAAACCGAGCAGCACATTCTCGCTCTTGTTTCCGAAAGGACGTATCATATTCTTAGCCAACAGCGTGTCGAGCCCCGACTTCGACGCAGCAATGGCAAGAATAAAACCAGCCAAGAACAACATAATAATAGGGTCGGCAAACGATGCCATAATATCTTTCGACTTCAACAGTTCCCCTATTCCATCGCCTTTGAACACATTGAACGAGTTCTCCGACACGGTTACACACATTATAGTCATAATAGCCAACGACGTTGCCCACGCGGGAATGCACTCGGTTAGCCAAGAAAGCGTTGCAAAAACAAAGATGGCAATGATACGTTGCTGCACAACGGTGAGTCCATCAATATCGAACACTGAGATGGGAAGGTTCCAGACTATGGCTGTTATCAGCACAATTCCTAAGAGCTGCCATACTTTCTTCATCTCGATGTGGGTAGACAGCGTGTTTAAATTACTCTCTGACATGATAAAAATCTACTTAAATTAATAATGATTGTTTATTATAGTTACTTAAATTGGCTACTAAATTACGAAAAAGTTTCTATTTTTACAAAAATCGAAACATTTTTTGTACTTTTGTCGAAAATATTCTTTCACTATGCGAAAATCATTGGTTCTATACCTCTTATTATTAAGCTTGTGCTTCGGTTGTGGCAACAACAAAGCCAAAATGGCGAATACCAATGCTCCAACAGACAGCACATTGATATTGAAATATGCCGAGAATATAAAAATGGAACGTACTCCCGACGGCATTAAGGTAACGCTTGCCAACCCTTGGAAAAAGGGAGAGACACTGCACACCTACTATTTGGTGGAAGATGCAAGCAAGGCCGACAAGCCTGCAAACGGCACTCTTGTGCAAATACCTATACGTCGAGGCGTCTTCTTTACTACAGCACACGCCAACCTAATGGAAATGTTGGGCGCACAAAAATCCATTGCCGGCGTTGCCGATGCGAAGTACATGCTGATACCCGACGTACAAAAACGACTTCAGATAAAGACGATTACCGATTGTGGCGACGGTATGAAGCCCGACATAGAGAAGATAATCGACATTAAACCCGACGGTTTGCTGCTCTCTCCGTTCGAGAACAGCGGTGGCTACGGCAAATTAGACGAACTTAAAATCCCTATTATCGAATGTGCGGAATATATGGAAACCTCTGCATTGGGGCGTGCCGAATGGATTAAATTCTATGGTATTCTGTTCGGTTGTCAGCAGTCTGCCGACTCATTATTCAAGGTAGTGGAAAGCAACTACCTTGCTTTGAAAGCCAAGGCAAAGAGTTCCAAGCAAACGCTTTCGGTGCTACCCGACCGCAAGACAGGCAGCGTGTGGTATATGCCGGGCGGCAAAAGCAGCGTGGGCTTGCTCTATAAAGATGCCAACGGCAAGTATGCTTTTGCCGACAACAACAAGAGCGGAAGTCTTGCACTGCCTTTTGAAACCGTGCTGGACAAAGCCGGGCAGGCTGACTTCTGGATTTTCAGCTACTACGGCGACTTCAATAAGCAGCAACTCCTATCCGAATACCAAGGCTACACGGCATTAAAGCCTTTCAAGACAGGCGAAATCTACGGCTGTCAGGTAGACAAAACACCCTATTTCGAGGAGGTTAGCTGGCGTCCGGACTGGCTTTTGTCAGACCTTATCCAACTCTTCCACCCCGATTTAAGGTCTGGTTCAATGCGTTACTACCACCGTTTATAAAGTCGGCAGAATCCTTTCTGACAATGAAAAAGAATTCTTGGGCGTTTGTTCTGCTGCCACTTGGCATCGTTATTCTGTTCTTACTGAACCTCTATATCGGTTCGGTACGCATTCCGTTTAACGACATTGTGGATATTTTCTTAGGGCGATTTGAAGGCAAGGAGAGTTGGCGTTTCATCGTTTTAGAGAACCGTTTGCCGCAAGCTATTACGGCAATGTTCTGCGGCGGCGCACTTGCAGTAAGCGGTTTGATGCTGCAAACCGCCTTCCGAAATCCATTGGCAGGTCCCGACGTGTTCGGTATCAATGCAGGAGCAGGCTTGGGCGTGGCACTCGTAATGCTGCTTTTGGGCGGCAATGTGTCTACGGTTTTGTTCTCGGTATCGGGCTTTATGGCGGTGCTGGTTGCAGCTTTTGCAGGCGCAATGGCAGTAACGGCACTGATATTCTTCTTCTCGCTTATCATCAGAAACAGCGTCTTGCTGCTCATCATCGGCATTATGGTAGGCTATATGTCATCGTCCGTAGTGTCGTTGCTCAACTTCTTTGCCACCGAAGAAGGCGTAAAAAGCTACATGATATGGGGTATGGGCAATTTCGGAGGCGTATCTATGGAACACATTCCTGTGTTTATGGCGATTGTCAGCATAGGCATTTTCTGCTCTCTGCTACTGATGAAGCCGCTCAACGCCTTGCTGCTTGGAGCGCAATATGCCGAAAGTTTGGGCATCAACACACGCCGAACACGCAACTATCTGCTCGTTGTTACAGGTTTGCTGGCAGCCATTACCACTGCTTTTTGCGGTCCAATAGGTTTCATTGGCTTGGCTGTTCCCCACATTGCGCGCCTCTTGCTGACCACCGAAAATCATCGTTTGCTGCTGCCTTCTACCATTCTCAGCGGTGCGTTGATAGCTCTTTTCTGCAACCTTATTTGCTATTTACCTGGCGAAGGCGGTATTATTCCACTCAATGCGGTAACGCCTTTAATCGGTGCACCCGTAGTAATTTATGTACTTATGAAGTCGAAAGGTTAGCAAAACCCACAGAAAAATAATTCAATAGCTTTTAGCAGTTGGATTATTTTTTGTAGCTTTGCAAACAAAATCGGTAGTGGAAGCTATGCGGTTAATCTAATTTAATAACAATGAACACAACTAATTTATCACCATTCAGACGAACAGTAGTAGGCGTACAATTCCTTTTCGTGGCTTTTGGCGCAACTGTCCTCGTTCCGTTGCTCGTTGGGCTCGACCCTGCCACAGCCCTTTTCACGGCAGGTATCGGAACTTTCATTTTCCATTTAACCACAAAAGGCAAGGTGCCTATCTTTCTTGGGTCGTCGTTTGCTTTCATTGCACCAATCATTAAAGCCTCGGAGCAGTGGGGAATGCCTGGCACATTGGCAGGTATCATTGGCGTTTCGCTGGTCTATTTCCTTATGTCGGCACTCATTAAATGGCAAGGCAGGAAGCTGCTAAACAAACTTTTTCCACCTGTCGTGATAGGTCCTGTCATCATCTTGATTGGTCTTTCGCTCTCGAGTTCGGCAGTAGATATGGCTAAGAACAACTGGCTTTTGGCTGGCATCTCGCTTACAGTGGCTATCTTGGTGCTTACTTTGGGAAAAGGACTCATCAAGCTCGTGCCCGTAGTTTGTGGCATTGTAGTGGGCTATATCGCAGCGGTTTGTATGGGAGAAGTAGACTTCACGAACGTGGCAGCTGCACCTTGGTTTGCATTACCGCCTGCATTGGCTGACTTCCACTTGCCACAATTTGCCTGGGAACCCTTCCTTTTCATGATTCCAGTAGCCATTGCACCCGTTATTGAGCATATCGGCGACGTTTATGTGGTAGGAGCTGTGGCACAGAAAGACTTCGTAAAAGACCCCGGACTGCACCGAACAATGCTCGGCGACGGCTTGGCTTGTCTTGCAGCAAGCTTCTTCGGTGGTCCTCCTGTTACGACTTACAGCGAAGTTACAGGTGCTATGAGCATCACAAAAATCACTCAACCACAGGTAATTCGCATTTCGGCAGCCACTGCCATCATCTTTTCGGTAATCGGAAAGCTCAGTGCCTTGCTGCAAAGCATACCTGCAGCCGTGCTTGGTGGCATTATGTTGCTGCTCTTTGGTACCATCGCTTCGGTGGGCATACAGAACCTTATACAGCACAAAGTGAACTTGAACCACACCCGAAACACCATCATTATTTCGGTAACGCTGACCATTGGTATTGGCGGTGCTATCCTTACTTATGGCAATTTCGCCATGAGCGGCATCGGTCTGTCGGCTATTGTAGGTGTACTTCTTAACCTTGTGCTTCCACACCCAAAAGAAGAAGACATATAAAGAATAATGGTTTATAAAGGTTTGTTTGCCACAAATAAAAAGTAACCTTGCGGGACAGCTGTGCAAAAACACGGTTGTCTCCGCTTTTTTAAGACACTACCAAGTTTTTATCGGACATCAATAATCCTGATAAACCAGTATGCGGTAGATGATTTGGGTAACGAATACGATTGTACAATACAATTTTCATCAATTTTTTGTAATAAAGAATTGTACTGATATCTATCAGTAGATTGAGTTTTAAAGATGTGAAATTCTTGCTAAAGGGGGGCTTTGTTAGAATCGGGTATAGATAAAAGGTTGGATGTTGTTTTGGCTTAGATTAATGACAAGCTGCAAGACAAACAGGAAGATTACCAATTTTGCCAGCCACGGTAGTGAGATGAACTTTTGCCGGAGCCACTTGTAGTCGTTCTGGCGAATGGAATGCAGTTCCAAGCTTACTGTTAATAGCATTATCCACAGTAGGCGAGCGTTAATGAAATTCTGGAAATCTACGAAATGCAAGTCGGTAAAAATCTTGCCGATAATGCTAAAAGCCGTGTGAACGTCGTACGAGCGGAAGAATATCCACGCAACAGATACGTAGGCGAAAGTTATTGTCCAACAGAAAATCTTCACATATATTGTGTCGGGAACTTTATTGAGACCTCTGTTGCGAGCGAACTTATGGACTGCTAAACCGATACCGTGCAGGATTCCCCACAACACGAACATACCCGATGCGCCGTGCCACAGTCCTGCCACTATCATTGTTATGAAAGTGTTCCGATAAGTCTTTAACTCGCCTTTTCGGTTTCCACCCAATGGTATATAAACATAATCGCGGAACCATTGCGAAAGCGTGATGTGCCAACGATGCCAGAACTCCGTCAGATTCAGACTCTGATACGGAGAGTTGAAGTTGTTAGGCAGCTGGAAGCCCATAAGTGCTGCAATGCCAATCGCCATATCGCTATAACCCGAAAAATCGCAATAGATTTGCAAAGTAAAGCCTAAGACACCCATTAAGTTCTCGAAACCCGTGTAAGCCAATGGGTCTGCAAATATCCAATTGTTATATTGCGCCAAGTAATCGGCTACCAATGCTTTCTTCAGCAAGCCACAGATAATGAGCCACAGACCCGTATTTATGAGTTGCTTATTGTTTGGTTGCGGTGCATCTATTTGTGGAATTAAAATCTTGGCACGTGTAATTGGACCTGCTATCAGCAACGGAAAGAAAGTAAGATAAAAGGTGTATTCCAGCAAACCCGTCGTCTTGGGGAAACGCTCTTTATACACATCGACCGTGTAGCTAATGGCTTGGAAGGTATAGAACGAAATACCGATGGGCAACAACAGCTGCAAAGGCGCGAAATTGCTTTGCAGCAGATGATTTAAAATATCGAGTGTGAAATTGGTGTACTTATAGTAAAGCAGCGGTAAAAGTTCAATCAGGATAACGAGCGAAAGCCCTATTCTGCGTGGTTTTCCACGCCGTAACCGCATCATCTTCTTGGTCAGGAACCATGAAAGTAATGTTGTTATGGGCAGCAAAACCATCAGAGCACCGTTCGCTTTATAGGCAAAAAGCAATCCGAAAAGTACGACATAGGCTTTCAGCCACGCCTTTCTATAATGGTTTATATAGAGATAAACCGCAAAAAAAACAAGAAAGGCAACCATAAACGACAGCGTGCAGAACGACCAATCCTTATTGGGGGTAGTCAAAAAGGAAAGCAATGCGTTTATTGTCTGCTGTAAATCTATCATTTATCCTACTAAAATCCCTTGAAAGAAGGTTGTAAAAGTTTTGTATTCGTTGCCTTATGGTGTTGTTGAGGAGTTTTCAGCACTACGGGATAAGCCGCTTTTGAACTTCCCATAAATGCAGCAACCTTGTTCAACCACAACGCAGCAGCCTTCCAAGTTGGGTGATAACGGTCGGGACCGCGCTTCAATTTCAATCCTCTACTGTCAAAGAAGCAACCTTGTCTCGTATGCTTCTTCATCAAATTGATAATTCCTGTGTCGCCATTCCAGCTTGCAGGACTTATCCAAACGTAAGGATAGTTGCCCAATTTCGCTACTATCGCCTTTATATTCGCCTCTCTTGCATCTAAATCGTTAATGAAAAGCTCGTTGCTACCCAAGCAAAGCAAGATGTAAGTAGGCTTATACTGCTTTATGAAATGCTCTATCGTTTGCGAATTTGCCCACTTTTCGGTGGTAGAACCATACCAAATAACGGTGTAGAGCTTGTGTCCGTTCGCTCCAGCATAGTCGCCGAGTTGTCGAGACAAGCCTTCTACCATCGAATCGCCTATGAATAAAAACGTCTGATTGCGCCTATACTGCTTCTTTTCCTTTCGCTTAGCAAGTGCAACCGAATCGGTTTTATCAGCTTTTCGCAGTTGTGTAAGGTTGATTTTCTTCAGCGAGAACTTGCCAAAAGATACTTCTCCCGGCACAACTGCATAGCCTATGACGATTGCCAACACGACAACCAACAGCAGAAAAATCTTGCTTTGCTCGCGCACTCTGCCTACAAATTCAGTTCAACCTCGACAGGGCAGTGGTCGCTACCATACACTTCCGTGTGTATTTTAGCATCGACAAGCTGCTCGCGCAAACGGTTCGACAACAAGAAATAGTCGATGCGCCACCCTGCATTCTTCTCTCTTGCCTTGAAACGGTACGACCACCACGAATAGGTAACCTGCTCTGGGTAAAGTGTTCGGAAACTGTCGATGAAGCCGTTGCCAAGAAACTGCGTCATCTTTGCTCTTTCCTCATCGGAGAAACCTGCATTCTTGCGGTTTGTCTTAGGGTTCTTTAAGTCGATTTCCTCGTGTGCAACATTCAAGTCGCCGCACACTATTACAGGCTTTTTCTCGTCCAATCGTTTCACGTATGCTTGGAAGTCGTCTTCCCATTGCATTCTGTAATCCAACCGTTTCAAACCATCTTGCGCGTTGGGAGTGTAGCACGTAACGAGGTAGAACTTCTCCATTTCGAGCGTAATAACCCTGCCTTCGTGGTCGTGTTCATCTATTCCTAATCCATAAGAAACACTCAAAGGCTTGTGCTTCGTGAAGATTGCCGTGCCCGAATAACCTTTCTTGTCGGCATAATTCCAGTACGACTCGTAACCGTCGAAGGCTATATCGAGTTGTCCTGCCTGCATCTTTGTTTCCTGCAAGCAAAAGAAATCTGCATCAATCTCTGCAAAACTTTCTTTGAATCCCTTTGTAACACAAGCCCGAAGACCGTTTACATTCCATGAGATAAACTTCATATTCGTAGTGTTTCTTTTGTTTTTATTCTGTTTGGATTGCCCTCTCAGGCTACCATTCCTTTATATTCGCATTGTATCAGAATGCACAAGATTCATAAATTCCTCACGCGTTTTCGCCTGATTGAATGCTCCGCTGAACGCACTTGTTGTTGTAATAGAGTTTTGTTTCTCTATGCCACGCATCTGCATACACATGTGTTTCGCCTCTACCACTACCATTGTGCCGAGCGGGTGTAATGTATCTTGTATGCAATCCTTAATCTGTTGTGTCAATCTTTCTTGCACTTGCAGACGATGACTGAATATATCTACCACGCGTGCAACCTTGCTCAAGCCTGTAATATATCCGTTGGGAATGTATGCAACGTGCGCTTTGCCATAGAAAGGCAGCATGTGGTGTTCGCACATAGAGAAGAAATCAATGTCTTTTACTATTACCATCTGGTCGTATTTTTCAGCAAACAGTGCATCGGTAAGCACTTTGTGTGGGTCTTGTGTATAGCCTCGTGTCAGCACTTGCATTGCTTTTGCCACACGCATAGGCGTCTTTTCAAGTCCTTCTCTGTTGGGGTCTTCTCCTAAAAGTTGCAATACGTGTCGGTAATGTCCTGCGAGTTCGTCGAGACCTTCGCGGAATTCTATATTTAATGTCATTGTTGTTCTTGATAAATCTTATAAAACTATCTTATAATAATGTTTGTTCTGTCATTTAAGACGAACTTATCCGATTGGTGAAACCTATTCATTCGTCGGTTAAGGCTTATTCAACTGTCTGATGAAAGCTGCCCTCTCGTCTGATAAAATAAAATCAGTCGACTGATTTTTAAAATTGGTCGACTGTTTTTTCCAAATTAGTCGACTGATTTAAAGTGCCCGTTCGGCAATTGAGAATGAAGCAGATTAGTAATCCATTCCGTATGCATCGCCAAGCACTTCAGTTGTTTCTATCGTTACCATCGTTCTGATAATGTTGGCATGGGTAAATCCTTCCTTCTTCAACTTCCTCATTACTTTCTGCGCCTGTTCGTAGTTTGTGAAGTTTCCTACTTGACACATCCAGCGAGGAGAATAGAAATGAACGTATATGGGCTCTGTTTGTAATATCTGTTTAGCCTTCTGTCCCCATCTTTCAGCTTCCTTTCGGGCTTCTCTTGTATTGCCTCCTGAATAAGCCAACACGCGAAATCCCCTTACTTTCCTTACACCTTTTGCCACACGTTTCGTTACCGTCTGCCTGATTGTAGTACCATCAGTGGGGTCGATAAGTGGGCGGCGAACCTTCTTTCGTACAAGTTTCGTACGCGTAGACGCAGTGCGCGGTGCCGGAGATGGTGTCGGTGCTTCGATACGAGGCTCTACTCGTGGAAGAACTGCCGAAGGTACAGTTAGTTTTTTCACCGCTCCTTGTGGCTGCGGTTGTGGTTTCTTCTTGTTCGCTTTAGTATTTTTCTTTCCGTTCACCAACGCGTCAATATCCTCACTCTGCGTTACAGTGACAGTACCTTGTGCACCAACAGCCAGACAGCTAAGGAGTGCGACGACCAATATGGTAAGGAATTTCTTCATTTTTCTTGTTTTTATAAAGTCCCCAAGAGCTGCCACCGCTTACGGTTAGCAGCTCGCAGGACTTTTCGTTTATTTGTTTTTACTTCTTCCAAGCGTCGATGATACCCTTGAAATCGGCAGCTTTCAACGAAGCACCACCTATCAAACCACCATCAATATTAGGCTTTGAGAATAATTCAGGTGCATTGCTTGCCTTGCAGCTACCACCATAAAGAATGCTTGTATCTTCGGCAGCCTCTTTGCCATACTTCTCTGCTACGATAGAACGAATGTATGCAAGTATTTCCTCTGCTTGGTCAGATGTTGCAGTCTTTCCTGTTCCGATAGCCCAGATTGGCTCGTAAGCAAGGATAATGTTCTTCCAAGCCTCTGCGCCAAGATGGAAAACAGAACCTTCGAGTTCAGCCTTCACCACCTCGTTCTGCTTGTTTGCCTCACGCTCTTCCAATGTTTCGCCACAGCAGAAAATAACCTTCAAGCCGTTTGCGAGTGCCAATTCTACCTTTTCTTTCAATATTTCGGCTGTTTCGCCATAGTATTGACGGCGTTCAGAGTGTCCGAGAATAACATATTCAGCACCTGTACTCTTCACCATTGCAGCAGAAACCTCACCTGTGTAGGCACCTTTTTCCTTGTTGGCACAGTCTTCTGCACCAAGCTTTACCAAGTCCTTGTCCAACACGTTGGCAACGCTTGCCAAGTGAATAAAAGGAGTGCAGATTACAACATCGCAGTTAGGCTTGTCTGCCTTCAAAGCGTTATTGATTTCTGTTGCTAATGCAACACCTTCTTGCAGGGTTTCGTTCATCTTCCAGTTACCTGCTACAATTTTCTTTCTCATATTTCTTTTACGTTTTAAAAGTTGATAAAGTTTCCTTTTCTGTTCATTCTTTACGAGCCATTGCTCCTTTTCCTTAATCCACTGCTCGCGCTTCTTCACCCATTTTGTCCACGCCCAGAAGCGGTCGGCAATAATGAGCAACACGAGTGGCAGCAAGTAGCAAAGCACTATTGTCAGTATTTTCTTCCACGTACTGCTTTCAGGTTCGTGCCCGATGGTGAGCAGCGACAAAGGTGCGTTCAATTCTTCCACCTTTGGAATGTCGTTGTGGTTCCACTTGTTTATTATCGTTCCCTTGTACAGCAACACGAGTCCGGGGTTGCTTCTTATCACGGTTTTCAGCGTCGTACCGTCGGTAGTGTAGAATGGATATTCCGCCCCCGTTATGTCGCGCCAGTGCTTTATGCCCTTCTCGGTGCTCGATGTCAAGCCGTAGAAAGCATAGCCGTTTTCCTTTGCATATTCGTATATGCCTTCAATATCGCCGAAATTCCTATCTTGTGCTACTTCGAGCAAGGGAGAAACCAGCAGGAATGTATATCCATCTTTGCTCAATATCTGTTCGGTAAGGTCTTCCCCTGTTTTTTCGTCCGTGATGGAAAAGTCGTGAATGGGTGGTTCGTATCCTTTCTCTACGACCTCTTGCTTTGTGTCTACAAACACCCATGTGCTGTCGTTGTAGGGATAATTGTTTTCGTTGAACTCTTTCTGAACCCCATTCTTGGTACAAATAAATGTTGTTTTATATTTGGTTTGCTTCGCACCTTTGGGTATCTGCATTCCTTTCAGAATGTTCTGACCGATATAATAAGGACGAAAATCGAACAAAGGTAAATGGTAAAGACTTAACAATGATACTACAACAATGAATATCATCGTGAAGTAAGTAGCTATCCACTGGTTGGTTTTCGAGATGAAACGAACTTGATAGAGTGGCCACCGCATAACGACAACAACCGCAGCGAGCAGCACCAAATTCTTCGCAAAGGTCTGACTGTTTGTCAGATGTATGGCATCGCCAAAGCAACCGCAGTCTTGAACAGGATTGCTTATGGTGAGCCAGAGCGTTATCAGTGTCATTCCGAGCATCAGCACGAACGACAATTTACTTACCAGACGGCGGCGGATTGCCAACAGAAGTAATATTCCGATTGTGAATTCGGCACCCGAAAGCGAGATGGACATCATGAGCTGCACCCAGTCCGGTATCTTTCCTGCCATGCCCAGTGCCGTCAGGTAGTCGCCTATCTTGTATTGTGAGCCGAGTGGATCTATTGCTTTTACGAAGCCCGAAAAGATAAATGTCAGGGCAAGCAGGAACCGGCAGATATTTACTAATGTTGATTTTAGTTTACTCATTACTTAGTTTTATAGCTCCAAACACTGCATAGATAATAATGTCCATATAGTTTGCGTCGATGCCTTCGCTCGCCAATGTTGCACCTTTTATATTCTCTATTTCCTTCACGCGTTCTATTTTCGTGAGGATAAAGTCGGTGTAGCTGCTCACGCGCATATCGCGCCATGCCTCTCCGTAGTCGTGGTTCTTCTTCAGCATTAGTTCGTAAGTAGCCTTTTCGTATTGTTCGTAGAGCGCAGTAGCCTCTTCCGGAGTAATGTCCACTGTGTCTGCGAATGGGTGTGCAAGTTGTATCAAACCAATTATTCCGTAGTTGATGAGGGCGATGAACTCTCCCCTGACACTTTCGCCCACGTGGTTTTCGCCTGTTATTTCTATCGAACGAATGCGCTTTGCTTTTATAAAGAGCTGGTCGGTAAGCGACGATGGGCGCAGTATTCGCCACGAAGCACCATAGTCGTGCAGCTTCTTCGAGAAGAGCGACTTGCATTCGCTCAGAACTTCTTTAAATTCTTGCTTGGTCTTTGCTATCTGTTCCGGCATAGTGGATATTTTATTTACAATGCAAAAATACTGAAAATATACGAACTAACAAAATCATTTATATAATATATGTATACGAACAAGTTTTTGGATCTACGGTTATTGCGTACTGCCATTGTTGTATCTAAGTAGCCTTTAAACTATAAAAAGGAAGTAGAACAATAGCGGAACAGCAGTTTTAGTATGTATGCGCAACATTTCTTTCGGGTTCTCGCCTTATTTTCTCTATGGTTTCATATTATTTTTATACACACTAAATAGTAGTACTTAAGTTTAAGTATGTTTGTATTTAATATTAAGTATAATAATTTTTAAATTTAAGTATAATTGTATTTAATTTTAAGTACTGCTATTTGACGCCTATAAAAATATGATTAAACTGTGGTTGAAATACCATTTAAACGGCTTCTGAATTATGAATATCTATTCTATCGCATTTTTCTTACCGATAATGGGCTATTGATAAGAATTTATAGCTATTCCAAAAGATAAGCCAATAGGGACTGTCTAATATAGAAAAAAGCTGTACCTTTGCGTTCAGAATACGTAAAAGCAGGTTGCCTTGCGTGTTATTTACACCTTATTATATATAAAGAACTATCAAAAAGAAACCAAATGGACTGGAAAAAACTGCAGAACGGCTCGGATATAAGAGGCGTGGCACTCGAAGGAATTGAAGGCGAAAGCGTAAACCTCACCAACGAAGTAACAACTGCTTTGGCACAAGCATTTGTAGCTTGGCTGGGCGAAAAGAATGGAAAGACGGCGCAAACCATTGCCGTAGGCAGCGATTCTCGCATTTCCAGTCCTACACTCCTACAAGCCTTTGCCAATGGTGCAGCTGCTGTTGGTGCAACGGTGCTTAGCTTTGGTATGGCATCTACGCCAGCAATGTTTATGGCAACGGTAGATGAGCAGCTCAATGCCGACGGTGCAGTTATGATTACAGCAAGCCATTTGCCTTGGAACAGAAATGGACTGAAGTTCTTTACAGCAAAAGGCGGATTGGAAAAGACAGACATTGCGCGCATCTTGGAGCTTGCACCGCAGTTTATGGGTGCTGAAAAGAAAGGCAATGGCGAGGTGAAAGCCATTGATTTTATGGCAACCTACTGCGACATACTTGCCAACTATATTCGCCGTGGCGTGAACAACGGCGACCAACCGCTGAAGGGTATGCGTATCATCGTAGATGCAGGCAATGGCGCAGGCGGCTTTTTTGCCACCAACGTGTTGAAGCCATTGGGAGCAGACACTACGGGAAGCCAGTTCCTTGAGCCTGACGGGTACTTCCCCAACCATATTCCTAACCCTGAGAACAAAGAGGCAATGGCTTCTATTTGCAAAGCCGTTGTAGACAATAAAGCCGATTTAGGCATTATCTTCGATACCGATGTAGACCGTTCTGCCATTGTAGACAGAACAGGAAAATCCATCAACCGCAACGCACTCATTGCGTTAATAGCAGCCGTAATATTGCGCGAGCACCCCGAAAGCACCATCGTTACCGACTCGGTAACGTCCGATGGCTTGGCAAAGTTTATTGCCGACCGCAACGGAAAGCATTATCGTTTCCGCCGTGGCTACAAGAACGTCATCAACGAGTCGCTCCGTTTGAATGAAAACGGCGAGGAATCGTGGCTTGCAATCGAAACATCGGGACACGCTGCACTGCGCGAAAACTACTTCTTGGACGATGGAGCGTATCTTGTGGCAAAGCTAATTATAGAAGCAGCTTGCCTGCGCAAGGAGGGAAAAGAACTCCAAGACCTTATCGCCGACCTTCAGCAACCTGCCGAAAGTAAGGAAATACGCTTTAAAATCGACACCGACGACTTTAAAACCTATGGCGAACAGGTGTTGGAACACACCAAGGCGGCAGCCGAAAAAGAACACGATTGGCAGCTGGTAGCACCCAACTACGAAGGTGTGCGCATCGCTTGCACGGACGAAAAAGAACAAGGTTGGTTCTTGCTTCGCCAATCGCTGCACGACCCAGTGCTGCCTTTGAACATCGAGTCGAACGTTGAAGGCGGCGTCAGTCGTATCACCGACCGAGTTCTTGCTTTACTTTCCGACTTTAAAGCATTGAAGCAGTAACATACGAAATGGAGGTAAAAATAGTTTCAGCACGCCTTGAGCAGTCAGCCGTCATAGCCGAAATGATAATGGAAGCTATGAACCACGAATGCTGCCAATGGTTTGCAGGACCGCAACATACGTTAGACGACTTTTTCAATCTTATGAAAAAGCTCGTCGAACGTACCGATTCGCAATATTCTTACCTTAACACCCTCGTTGCCACTACGCCCGAAAACAAAGTCGTTGGCGTATGTGTCAGCTACGACGGAGGCTTGCTTCGCACGCTCCGTAAGGCGTTTATAGATGGTGCAAATGTGGCTTTCGGCCGCGATTTCTCCGATATTCCCGACGAAACATCGGCAGGCGAACTTTATATAGACTCACTTTGCGTGGCAAAAGAACATCGTGGCAACGGCATCGCCAAGCAGCTTCTGCGTGCAACCATAGAGAAGGGAAAGCGCATGAACCTACCCTCGGGACTGTTGGTAGACACGAACAACCCACAGGCAGAAGTGCTTTACAAAACAGTAGGCTTTGTTTATAAAGACGATAACCAATGGGGCGGCCACGCTATGCGCCACTTGGTACATTCGATATAGGGATTTATGTGTAATAAAGAAGTTTTCAGCTGTCATGAAATCATTGTTATTAATACTATTTTCTGCCCTTGCAGTGAGCGCAAAAGCGCAAAATTCACAGCAGGATTCTATCCATACCATTAAGGAAGTAGTGATTACGGCACGGCTCACGCAGCGAGAAATAGTGTCGGCACAAAGTTTGGAGGGAGCAGAACTGCAGCGACTAAACAGTCAATCCGTAGCCGATGCCCTGCGTTACTTCTCGGGCATACAGCTGAAAGACTATGGCGGAGTGGGTGGAATCAAGACCGTGGACATTCGTAGTATGGGTACGCACCACTTGGGAATATTCTACGACGGCATAGAACTTGGCAATGCGCAGAACGGACAGATAGACCTTGGACAGTTTTCGCTCGACAACATCGAGGAAATATCGCTTTACAATGGACAGAAAAGTGCCATTTTTCAGCCTGCTTCCGACTTCGGCAATGCTGGCAGTGTGTATATCCGAACACGCAAACCCCGTTTTTTCAATGGCAAGAACTACAACCTAAAGCTGAAAGCCAAGTATGGCTCGAGCGACCTCGTGCGCCTTTCTGCCTTATGGGAACAGCACATTCTGCCTACTGTTTCGACTTCGCTGAATGCAGAACACCTTACTTCGAGCGGCAAATACAAGTTCAATTACCGCCGTGTAACGCCCAATGGAGAAGTTGCTTACGATACAACGGCAATACGCCAGAACGGCGATATACGCGCCGACCGTATCGATTTCAATGTAAACGGTATCTTGGAGCGTGGCTATTGGAACACAAAAGTTTACTTCTACAATAGCCAACGCGGCATTCCCGGTGCTATTGTGAACAACGTTTGGCGCAGAGGCGAACGGCAAGGCGACCTCAATTTCTTTGTTCAAAATCGTTTTCAAAAAGACATAAGCGACCGTTTTTCAACGCAATGGTTGGCTAAATATGCCTTTTATCGCACACATTACGTAAACAAAGATACCACACAGCTGCCTGCCGACAACCGTTTCTGGCAGCAAGAGTTCTACCTTTCTACTGCCAATGCCTACGAAATATTGCCCAACTGGAGTGCTTCTGTGAGCTACGACTTCCGTTGGAACAAGCTCAATGCCGATACTTATCGATTCGTTTTCCCCACTCGCTATTCAAATTTGATTAGTTTTGCCACCGCTTTCGAGACTCGTTTCCTGCGTGTGCAAGGTTCCGTATTGGCATCGTTCATACACGATAAGCTCCACCCCAAGACCCGTTTAATGGACGGAATGAAAGCAAGGGACAACATAACAAAGTTCACTCCCGCACTGTTCATAGACTTCCCATTGGTCGATAAATATGCGAATGGCGCAACAACCAAGTTCTCTGTGCGCACTTTTGCTAAGCGCAGCTTCCGCATGCCTACGTTCAACGACCTTTATTACACCGATTTGGGCAACTCAAACCTAAAGCCAGAGAGTGCGACACAGTACGATTTAGGTATGGTTTTCCACAAACAGTACAACCAAGGCTTTGTTCGGAACTTGTATTTTCAAGCCGATGGCTACTATAACACCATACACGATAAAATCATAGCGTACCCCAAAGGACAGCAATTCCGATGGACGATGCTCAATCTTGGGCGTGTTCACATTACGGGAGTAGACGTTATGGGCTCGATAGCGTTACAACCGCTCAGCGATTTCTTGATTACGGCACGCCTGCAATACACTTACCAAGACGCACGCGACGTTACCGACGCTTCCGACACGTTCTTCAAGCACCAAATTCCGTATATTCCGTACAACAGCGGCTCTGCTATCGTGAACCTTGCTTACCGCAATTGGACGCTCAACTACAGCTTTATCTATTCGGGTAAACGCTATAACCAGCAAGAAAACATACCGAACAACTATATGCAACCGTGGTACACGAGCGACGTAAGTCTGCAATACGACTTCAAAATCTTCGGTACAAAGTGCAGGACGATGTTGGAAATAAACAATATTCTTGACCAAAAGTACGACGTTATCCTCAATTATCCAATGCCAGGCATCAACGGCGTGGTTGGATTACAAGTAGAACTATAACAAAACGAACAGACTACGATGAAGCTAAAACATATTATTTACGGTTTACTGGTGGTTCTTTTAGCAGTTTCTTGCCGCGAAGACGATACCATTATCTACCCTTCCGAGCATAACATCGGTGAAGTAACGCACACGAAATATGCAGGTCTTTACATCTTGAACGAGGGCAATATGGGGTCTAACAAGGCAACGTTAGACTTCTTGGACTTAGATTCAGGAAAGTATTATCGCAATATTTATCCTTCGCGCAACCCCAATCAAATCAAGGAACTGGGCGATGTGGGCAACGATGTTCAGATTTATGGAAACAGCTTGTGGATTGTTATCAACCAATCGAACAAGGTTGAAGTTGCCAATGCCCACACTGCGGTAAGCAGAGGGCACGTAGATATTCCCAACTGTCGCTATCTGGCATTTCAAGGAAAGTATGCCTACGTCAGCTCGTATGTAGGAAAGATAAGCGAAAAGAGCGTTTTGGGTGCCGTTTATAAAGTAGACACTGCCACATTGAAGGTTGTGGACAAGTGCACGGTGGGCTATCAGCCCGAAGAACTTGTAGTGCAAGACGGCAAAATATACGTTGCCAACAGCGGAGGCTACAACGGAATGTCGTCGTTGGGCTACGACCGCACCGTGAGTGTGATTGATTTAAACACCTTCAAGGTTACGAAAACCATTGATGTAGGCGTCAATCTGTTCCACCTTCGCAGCGATAAATACGGTAAATTGTGGGTTTCGTCGCGTGGCGACTACGACCAAACACCTTCAAACCTCTATGTTATCGACAACGACAAGGTGGAAGATGTGCTGAATATAAAGATAGACGGCTTCGATATGATAGGCGATTCGCTCGTTTCTTATACCAACCAGCAGGGCAAACCCATATTCAAGGTGGTAGATATACGCACCCACAAGGTGGTGAACAGCAACTTCCTGAAGGTGCCAGAGAAGTATCCGATAAAGATTGCCTACGGTTTAATAATCCACCCCATTACCGGCGACATCTATGTTATGGACGCAACCAACTATGTTTCAAGCGGAAAACTATTCTGTTTCGATAAATATGGAAATTACAAATGGCACACGCTCACGGGCGATATACCGGGGCACGGGTGCTTTTTATTAAGAAACTAAAAGTATATAAACAATGAGAAGATTTTATTTATCAATGGCATTCGTGTCATTATCAGCACTTGGATTTGCTCAGAACTCACCTTACATAAAGGCAGTAGATGAGTATGTGCCCGCACCGGGACAGTTTGTAAACGAGTTGCCTAAACTTACCGAGAACGATACGCCCGAAACGGCAGCACAAGCCTGCACCAAAGAACTTGCAGGCGATAAGCAAAAAGGTCTTATTACGTTAGGTGCTTACGGTGGTTACATCACTTTTCACTTCGACCACCCTGTGATAAACGTCGAGGGTGCGCCCGATTTCGTTGTCTATGGCAACGCCTTTGACGGTAGTTCAGAGCCAGGAATAGTAATGGTAATGAAAGACGAAAACGGCAACGGAAAGCCCGACGACACGTGGTATGAACTATCGGGAAGTGCCGATGTAGACAGTGTAGGCAAGGTAATATACAATTACGAAATCACCTACACGCCAAATCCGATGCAGCCAATACCTTGGACCGACAACCAAGGCCATAGCGGAGCAGTTCAGAGAGTAGGCGGCGACTATGGTCATTTCCAAGAATATTACCCACTTTGGATTAACAAACCGCTCACCTTTAAAGGCACGTTGCTGCCCAAAAACAGTTATTTCAACAGCCAAGGCTGGTGGGTACAGAATGCCTTGCGCTATGGTTATGTAGACAATCTGCCTAACGAAAAGACCGAAGGTTTTAACATAGAGAACGCAGTAGATGCCAACAGAAAGCCTGTAAAGTTAGACCAAATAGATTTCGTGCGTGTATATTGTGCCGTAAACGACCAATGTCCTAAGCCAAACTGGGTGGGAGAACTTTCTACTGAAGTAAAAGGTGCGGAAGACTTGCACCCTACTGCTGACAAGATTGATGCACCACTCAATTCAAACGAGGAAACAACCGTAATGGCTATTTACACCATTGAGGGCAAGCAAATAAAGGAATTACAACGCGGACTGAACATCGTGAAGTTGGCAAACGGCAAGGTAAGAAAGGTTTTAGTGAAGTAAAACAAGCATAAAACGATTTACATAATGAAGAGGAAACGGCAATGTCGCTAAAGCAGACCTGCGACTTGCCCTTCCTCTTTTTTGTTTCTGCTTTCGTGTAAATGTGGTTTCAAAAAGCAGAGATTGCATAAATGTTTTGGTAGGCGAAACATGTGCATAGAAACAAAAAGACACAAAGGGTAAACATTGCTACAGTTATCATTCACACGGAATTTATAGAATAAGCGGTCTGATGCCGATTTAGATTTAAGGTTTCAAAAATCTGTTCCCCTACATTTTCTCACTACTTTCTCACCCGATTGTCAGCTAAAAATATAGAAAAATAGTTTGCAATTTTAAGTTCTGATACTACCCGCTTTTTGAAACGATACTACTTTTTTGCAAGAACAATATTTTTCTTTTAAGTAAAACGATAGTACTTTTTTCAGAGAACGAACTGTGGATTTGTAAATAACTGGATATCAGTAGTGTGTGTCTGTCGAAACAATCTCGGTTTTATGGTAAGATTATGCGTTGCAAAGATATTATTCGACAGATAGCTCCTTTCAAGGAATATAATCATCGGATAAGAATTTCCATCTATATTTTATAATAAGAAAGCATGCCATATTGTCGGCGAATAGAGTCGGTAGAGTCTTTATCTGTCTTTATTGGATACCGATGAGGAAAGCCATATATCTTTTTTGTATAATGTGGGGAACAGAGAAAGCCAGAAATACCCTGGAACCATCGGAAACGATATTCATGGGCATGAGGATTTTGTAAAGTCATGTTCATAATTGTTTCAGCTCTAACAATCCTTAAAATATTGTTTTTTTTCGGTTTTACGAGTTTGTATGTCGTTTTTTCTTTGTACTTTTACACCCTAGAATAACAGCCAACAAATGCTTAAAACGAAAATAAATGCCGTTTAAAGCAATTTTCCTTAGATTTTAAAAGGTTGTTGAACAACAAAAGCAATAGATAAAAGTACAAATAATAATGGACGAAAATCAGACAATAGACCAAGATCGCATCTTGAAGATAAACATTGAGGAGGAGATGAAGAGTTCTTACATCGACTATTCCATGTCGGTGATTGTGGCTCGTGCGCTTCCTGATGTACGCGATGGTTTTAAACCTGTGCACCGTCGTATTCTCTACGGTATGCGCGGCATAGGTAACTTTAGTAATCAACCCTATAAGAAGTGTGCACGTGTCGTAGGAGAGGTGCTCGGAAAATACCACCCACATGGCGATTCTTCGGTCTATGGCGCATTAGTACGCATGGGACAGGAGTGGAACATGCGCTACAAGCTTGTGGACGGACAGGGAAACTTTGGTTCTGTCGATGGCGACTCACCGGCAGCTATGCGTTATACGGAGTGCCGCTTGGCAAAGATGGGCGAGCACGTCATGGACGACATAGAGAAAGATACGGTGGATATGGTGAACAACTTCGACGACACGTTGAAGGAGCCCGCCGTGATGCCGACCAAGATTCCAAACCTGCTTGTAAACGGAGGCAATGGTATTGCCGTGGGCATGGCGACGAATATACCTACCCATAACCTGAACGAAGTAATAGATGGGTGCTGTGCTTACATAGACAATCCCGATATAACAGTCGATGAATTGATGCAGTATATACCTGCGCCAGACTTTCCTACGGGCGCTTACATCTACGGATTGCAAGGTGTAAAAGATGCTTACGAAACAGGTAAGGGACGCGTCGTGATGCGCGCAAAGGCAGAAATAGAAAGCGGAGACCAGCATGACAAGATTGTTGTAACCGAAATTCCATACGGTGTAAACAAGCAACAACTGATTGAATACATTGCCGACTTGGTGAAAGAAGGTAAGTTGGAAGGCATTTCAAACGTGAATGATGAAACCGGTCGCCAAGGAATGCGCATCGTAGTAGACGTGAAACGCGATGCCAACGCCAACATTATCCTGAACAAACTGTTCAAGATGACAGCCTTGCAGAGTTCATTCTCTGTAAACTGTATTGCTCTTGTAAATGGTCGTCCACGCCTGTTGAGTCTGTACGATTGCGTAAAATACTTTGTAGAGCATCGCCACGACGTAACCATTCGCCGTACAAAGTTCGAGTTGAACAAGGCAAAAGAACGTGCCCATATCTTGGAAGGACTGATTATTGCCTGCGACAACATTGATGAAGTGGTACACATCATTCGTGCAAGTCAGACTCCTGCAGAAGCTCAAACCAATTTGGAAAAGCGCTTTGAGCTGGACGAACTACAGTCAAAAGCCATTGTAGACATGCGCCTGTCGCAACTCACAGGCTTGCGTATGGATCAGTTACATGCCGAATACGACGAATTGATGCAGACCATAAAGGACTTGCAGGAAATTCTCGACAACCCAGAGCGTTGCAAGGAAGTGATGAAGGAAGAACTCCAAGAAGTGAAAGAGAAGTATGGCGATGCCCGTCGTACCGAAATCATTCCAGACGAGCACGAGTTCAATGCCGAAGACTTCTATCCTAACGATCCTGTAGTTATCACCATCAGCCACCTTGGCTACATCAAGCGCACACCGCTTGCCGACTTTAAGGAGCAAGCACGTGGCGGCGTAGGGTCGAAAGGTGCACGCACGAGAGATAAGGACTTCACGGAATTCATCTATCCCGCAACCATGCACCAGACAATGTTGTTCTTTACGAAGAAAGGACGTTGCTTCTGGATGAAGTGTTACGACATTCCTGAAGGCGACAAAACATCGAAAGGACGTGCCATTCAGAATATGTTGGCACTCGACCCAGATGATAGCGTAAATGCATTCTTGCGTATAAAAGGCTTAGACGACGAAGAGTTCCTCGACTCACATTATGTAGTATTCGTTACAAAATGCGGTTTAGTAAAGAAGACGTCGCTGCGCCACTACTCGCGTCCACGTACCAATGGCGTGATAGCCATCAACATAAATGAAGGCGACGAAGTGGTAAATGTACGTTTGACAAACGGTCATAACGAACTCATCATAGCCAATCGCAACGGTCGTGCGTGTCGTTTTAACGAAGAGGCAGTACGCACAATGGGACGTGTGTCTACGGGGGTGCGTGGCATGCGCCTCGACGAGGACGGCGACGATGCAGTGGTAGGTATGATTGTTGTAAACGATGCTGAAACTGAAACCGTAATGGTTGTATCGGAAGAAGGCTACGGAAAGCGTTCAGTCGTGGAAGACTACCGACTTACAAACCGTGGCGGTAAGGGTGTGAAGACTCTGAACATAACCGAAAAGACGGGAAAATTAGTTGCAATAAAGAATGTAACCGATGAAAACGATCTTATGATTATCAATCAAAGTGGAATCGTTATCCGTCTTTCTGTAGCTGAATGTCGTGTTATGGGACGTGCTACACAAGGTGTTCGTCTTATCAACCTTGCAAAGAAAAACGATGTTATAGCATCGGTGTGCAAAGTTATGAGTGCCGAAATGGAAGAGCAGGTTGAAGAGAGAGGGCATTCGCAAGCAGATCAACAGAATGAGACTTCTTGTTCAAATGAAGCGGATGTAGCTGATGACGACAATCAGACAATACCGCCATCGGTAGATTTCGAATAAAATAGAGAGGGTCTTAAGCGTTATTGAAGAAGTGCATATATAAAATAAACATAAAGCAGGAGACTTAATAACGAATATTAATCTTTAAATTATAAACTAATATGAAAAAAATGATTTTGGCAGTAATGATGTTAATAGGAGCATCTGCTGCATTTGCTGGCGACAGCGAACCATTGAAAGCTATCTTAAAAGCTCAGAACTACGCTGAAGCTGCTAATCTTTTGCAATCTACTTTAGAACAACTCGCAGGCAACGAAGAGAAGGCTAAAGCGTATAATCACCTTTACGAATTAGCAATGAAGAAGGTAAATTATGAGCAAGGCATTCAGCTTGAGAACGAAACCCAGAAGCAAATGGGTAAAGAAGGCAACAAACCTGTAGACGAAAAGGGACTCTATGCTGCCGTAGATGCTGCTTTTGATTCTGGTGTTCAAGCCATTAAATACGATAATATGCCAAACCAGAAAGGCAAAGTAAAGCCAAAGTTCACTGCCTTAGTAGAACGCGTGTATAAACTTCGTAACGATTTGATTAACGGAGGTGTCTATTATCAAAATAAAGATGATAAGCAGGCATATAAGTATTTGGCCGAATATGTAGAGTCAGCAGATTATCCTGAATTCGTAAAGTTTAAGGAACAAGACCAAAATCTGTCTGAAATAGCTTACTTCGCATCTGTTTATGCTTATCAGAACAACGATTTTGCAAAAGCAGAAAAGTATATTGAATATGCAAAAGACAACAAGGAACGTGCAAAAGAAGTGCAGAACTTAAAATTAGCAATCTTAGGTTCACAACTGAAGACACGTCAAGACTCTCTTGCATACGCAGACAAGCTCGCTGCCATCTATGCACAGGACGAGTCAAACGAGGCGCTTCTCTCAACATTGGCTTCTACTTACAATGCACTGGGTTTGGGCGACAAGGCAATGAAAGTTATCGACGACCACCTCGCAAAGGACCCGAACAGCTACAGCGCACTCGTATTGAAAGGTCAGTTCGAAAGTATTAAGAGAAATTACGACGGTGCTGTTGAAGCATTGAAGAAGGCTCTTCCATTGGCAAACGATGAAAGTGCGCAGATTGCTATCAACGCTTCTATCGGTCAGTGCCTCTTCTACAAAGCGCAGGAACGTGTGATGGCTGTGAAGAATTTGACCAAAGAAGCACGTGCACAATTCAACGTTGTTTACAATGAAGCCATCTCTTATTTGGAAAAGGCAAAGGCTCTTGATACATCAAAACAGAATAAAAACTTGTGGGCATCTCCTCTTTATGGAAGCTATTACTTTGTAAAGGGGCCTCAGGCTCCAGAGACAAAGGCCCTTGCTGCCGATGCCGGTTATGCTGAATAACATAATGTGTCTCCCTTTTTGGTATCTCTTCATACCAGAGAGGGAGATTTATTGTAAATCTCATCTTGTTCTTTTAGTAAGATGAACTGGTCTCTAATGAAAGAATATGAGATTGTATTATTAAGATGAAGGCTTATGGGGAAATTAACAATATATGTTTTATTTTTATCTTTCTGTTCTTTGTCGGCACTGGCACAAAACAATAAAATAAACGCTGAGAAGTTTAATAAACAAGCTGAAGCTGCATATCAACGTGTACAATCGAATACGGATAGGGATTCACTCGCAATCTATCGTGCTGTGGTAGATGGAATATTATCTTCGTTAAAATGCGATGAATACGATCGGATGCCTAATCGTAAAGGTAAAGTGAAGCCAGAGTTCAGTGAAGAAAATTTGCAACGTGTAACAACATTGTATCCCATGTTGATAGATGCAGGGCTGTTCCTGCTAAAAAATAATTATACAAAGATGGAGGGGCAGAAAGCTTTAGAGCTTTATCTGACAACGAGAACTAATCCTTTGGTAGCAGATATTCCTGATGAAAGCGGTATCGCCGCCTATTATCTGGCCTACGACTATTTAAAATTAAGAAACTTCAGATTAGCAGAAAAATATGCTAATATAGCCATACTATATGATGAAACAGCGCAGCCTGCTGTAGAAGTGAAAACAGAATGTATGGGAGAACAGATGAAAAATGCCGACGATTCGTTGAAATATCTTGCTGTTTTGGCTAAGTTATACGAGACAGAACCCACCAATACCAAATATTTCTCATGGTTGATGAAGTTTTATCAACATTCCACAGCTCGGTTTAATATAGAGAGTTTTATAGATCATCAGCTGGTAAACGACTCAAAATCTGCCATTCCGTGGATACTGAAGGGAGAAATAGCCATGCAAGCGGGAAGATGGGACGAAGCTATTGAAGCTTATAAAGTAGCTGATGAACTTTCACCAAACTTAATTCCTGTGGCTTTTAATATAGGTGTCTGCCTAAATATGCGAGGATTAGAGATAAGGAATGAAGTGTTGGAGAAACAGAAGGAAGGAATGCCAATACAGGAAGATGAATATATGTTATATTTCGCTGATGCCCGAAACTATCTTGAAAGGGTAAAAGCAAAAGATCCTCGACGTAATAAAGTGGACTGGGTAAATCCTCTGTACATGGCCTACACGATGTTAGGTGATAAGATAAAGGCGCAAGAATTAGAGGGCTTGACTAATAAAGGTAATAAGTGATAAGAGATAATTTAAAGAAAATATTGCTTTTTGTGTTTATATTTAACTCTGTGTTATTATATGCACAAAAGAAACAGTTAGCAGTAGCGCGCGAATTACTGAAGAGTGGGAAGGAGCTGGCGAAGGCCGAGAAGTCTATGCAAACTTTATTAGACGATTCAGTAAACCGGACCAATACAAAGATTTGGGTAATGCTTTGTGATGTTTTGACAAAGCAATACGAGCAAGGCAACGAGAAATTATATTTGAAACAAAAATACGATACGGCGGCTTTTTTCTCTGTAACGAAACGAATGTATGAAACAATGGCAAGTTTCGACTCTGTAGATGCCCGTTTAGATACGCCCACTCCTGTGTCCCCTAAATATAGGGAACGCCATGCCCAATTGCTCAATTCTATTCGGCCAAATCTCTTTAATGGGGGCACATACTTCCTCCATCTGAAGAATTACAAGACTGCTTACGACTATTTCGATAACTATATACGGACCGACAAGCAGTCGCTTTTTACTGGTTACGATTATGAACACAAGGACGCTTTGATGCCACATGCGGCATATTGGGCAATGTATTGTGGCTATAAGCTTAAAGATACCGAGAAAACAATGCGTCATTTGCGTTTAGCCGAACGTGATACTTCTATGTTGAACTTTGTACGACAGTATGAAGCCGATGCTTATTTGGTACAGAAAGATACCGCAAGATATCTTAAGGCTTTGCAGGAAGGTTTCAAAGAATATCCCAAATTCGCATTCTTCTTTCCTCGTTTAGTAGAGTACTATGTTAAAAAGGGAGATAATAAGGTCGCATTACAAATAACTGATGAAGCTTTAGATACGGATTCTACAAGTGTGTTGTTCCGTTTCACAAAGAGTACAGTACTGCTTAATCTTGGGAAATATAAAGAATGCATAGACATTTGCCTGCAACTTGTAAAAGAGAATGCTAATTTTGCCGATGCCTATTGCAATTTAGGATTGGCGTATTTCGACCAGGCAATAGAATTGGCCAAAACTCAACAGAGTCGCTCTAAACGTGCAAGAATAAATAAACTGTATGAAACGGCATTGCCCTATCTTGAGCAATACAGAAAGTTGGCTCCGAAAGCGCGAGATAAATGGTTGGCACCGTTATACACAATTTATTTGAATCTGAATATGGGAAAAGAATTTGATGAAATAGACAAACTACGAAATGAAACAAAATGAAATAATAAAGAAGTTAGGTTTAAAGTTAAATCCGATGCAGGAAGATACTTCAGAAGCCATCTTGCATTCAAACCGAGATGTTATCGTGTTATCGCCGACAGGTTCAGGGAAAACCTATGCTTACTTGTTGCCATTGATACAAATGTTGGATTCTACAAGCAACGATGTGCAGGCTGTCGTTTTAGTACCAGGGCGAGAGTTGGCCAGGCAATCGGCAAATGTAGTTCAAGATATAAAATCAGGATTAAAAGGAATGGCACTCTATGGTGGCAGGCCAACTATGGACGAGCATCGGGAAATGCGCAGCGTAAGACCGCAAATCCTTTTCGCTACTCCAGGCAGGCTGAACGACCACTTGGACAAAGGAAACTTAGTACCAGAAAGCATTAAATGGCTTGTTATCGATGAGTTCGACAAGTGTTTGGAAATGGGATTCCAAGATGAAATGCAAGAAATTGTCGGTAAGTTGCCAGCCATAGAACGTCGCATCTTGCTTTCTGCGACCGAGTCTGAAACCATTCCTAAGTTTGTTCATGTTGGCAGAAACATACGTGTGGACTACAGAGACGAGGACGAAGAGGTGTCAGAACGCGTCCGGCTGCACATCGTCCGCAGTGCGGAGAAAGACAAACTGGAAACACTTTCCAATCTGTTAAGATACTTGGGCGATGAAAGCAGCATCGTGTTCTTGAACTATCGGGACGCCGTTGTCCGCACTGCCACTTATCTGAAGGAAGCAGGTTTCGATGTATCTATGTTCCATGGAGGTTTGGAACAGAAGGGGCGCGAAGCTATGTTGTATCGCTTTTCAAATGGTTCAACAAACATTCTTGTAAGCACCAATTTAGGCTCAAGAGGGCTAGACATTCCCGATGTAGATAATATCATTCAGTATCATCTTCCCGAGAACGAGGAGGAGCATGTACACAGAGTAGGTAGAACGGCGCGCTGGGACAAGCAGGGCAATGTCTTCTTTGTGCTTGGCCCAGACGAACAACTGCCTGATTATGTGCAACAGAAGGTAGATGTAATGGAACTCCCTGATGTGTTACCTGCCATAAAACAGGCCCGAATGACGACATTATACATAGGCAAGGGAAAGAAAGACAAGATATCAAAAGGCGACATAGTTGGCTTCTTGTGCAAGAAAGCAGGGATAGAACAAACAGACATAGGCAAGATTGATGTGATGCCACGTTACTCTTATGTGGCTGTCTCTCGTACGAAAATATCTCAAATATTGAAAATGACGAAAGGGGAGAAAATAAAGGGGATTAGTACCGTTGTGGAAGAAGTCCACTAATAGTTGTGTTATAATGTAGTGTTATTTGCAGTTTATAAACAAAATAGAATGACCAGACTATAAAGTATAATACAAAAATATGCTTAAATATTTGTCTATGTCAGATAAAATCTTTAATTTCGCAGACGTATGACTAAGTCTATACACCCTTTTGAGGAATATAATGATATAATAATAAATAAGTTCAACTAAAAAATTAAGACATCATGAAGAAGTACAATTTTGGTGCTGGTCCTTGTATTCTTCCACGCGAAGTAATAGAGAAAACAGCAAGTGCTATCTTGGATTTTAACGGGATAGGTCTTTCAATCGCTGAAATTAGCCACCGTTCAAAAGATTTCCAACCTGTAATGGATGAAGCAATGGCTTTGGTAAAGGAAATATTAAATGTTCCTGAAGGCTATTCAGTGCTGTTCTTAGGTGGTGGCGCATCGCTTGAGTTCTGCATGATTCCTTTCAACTTCTTGGTAAAGAAGGCTGGTTATTTAAATACTGGTGTATGGGCAAAGAAGGCAATGAAAGAAGCTAAATTGTTTGGCGAAGTCGTTGAAGTTGCATCGTCTGCAGACGACAACTATACATATCTTCCAAAGAACTTCAATGTTCCAACAGATTTAGACTACTTGCACGTAACAACCAACAATACAATCTATGGTACCGAATATCATAAGGATTTAGATGTGCCTGTTCGTTTGATAGGTGATATGTCTTCAGACATTTTCAGCCGTCCAGTAGATGTTTCTAAATACGACTGTATTTATGGTGGTGCACAGAAGAATCTTTCAATGGCTGGTGTAACATTCGTTATAATCAAAGATGATGTACTCGGGCGTGTACAGCGTGAAATACCTACAATGTTAGATTATCGTACACATATTAAGAAAGGTTCAATGTTCAACACTCCTCCTGTTGTTCCTGTTTATACCGCATTAGAGAATCTTCGTTGGATTAAGGCTAACGGTGGTGTAAAAGCAATGGCTAAGCTTGCAAAGGAGCGTGCTGATATTGTTTACGGTGAAATCGACCGCAACAAGTTGTTCCGTGGTACTGTCAAGTGCGAGGAAGACCGTTCTTACATGAACATCTGCTTCGTTCTCAACGATGAGTATGCAGAACTTCAGGACGAGTTCTTCAAGTTTGCTACCGAAAGAGGTATGGTTGGTATCAAGGGACACCGTGATGTTGGTGGATTCCGTGCAAGCTGCTACAATGCAATGACGATAGAAGGCTGCAAGGCTCTTGTTGAAACCATGAAAGAATTCGAGGCTAAACACTAATTAAGGTTAATATAGCAAATGCACGGATAGACCCATGAAAGGTTATATCCGTGTACTTGCATTATAAAATTTATTACTATGAAGGTTTTAATTGCAACAGAAAAACCATTCGCAGCAGCAGCTGTTGAGGGTATCAGAAAAGAAATTGAAGGAGCAGGACACGAACTTGCGCTTTTAGAAAAATATACAGAGACAGCTCAGTTATTAGATGCTGTTAAAGACGTAGATGCACTTATTATTCGTTCAGACAAAGCTACAGCAGAAGTTTTTGATGCAGCCAAGAACTTGAAGATTGTTGTTCGTGCTGGTGCTGGTTACGATAACATCGACCTCGCTGCAGCTACTGCACACAACGTAGTTGCTGAAAACACTCCAGGACAGAACTCAAACGCAGTTGCCGAACTTGTTTTAGGTCTCCTTGTTTATGGTGCTCGCAACTTCTACAACGGTAAAAGCGGTTCTGAATTGATGGGCAAGAAGCTCGGTATTCTTGCATTTGGTAATGTTGGTCGCAACGTTGCCCGCATTGCAAAGGGCTTCGGTATGGAAATTTATGCTTACGATGCATTCTGTCCAAAGGAAGTTATTGAAGCTGCTGGTGTTAAGGCTGTTGATAATCAGGACGCTTTGTTCGAAACTTGCGACATTGTTTCTCTCCATATTCCTGCAACTCCAGAAACAAAGCAGAGCATCAACTACGCTCTCGTAAACAAGATGCACAAGGGGGCAACTCTTATCAATACTGCTCGCAAGGAAGTTATCAACGAGCCAGAACTTATCAAGTTGATGAATGAACGCGAAGACTTGAAGTTCATTACCGACATCAAGCCAGACGCTGACGCAGAATTTGCTAAGTTTGAAGGTCGTTACTTCAGCACACCTAAGAAGATGGGTGCTCAGACAGCAGAAGCTAACATCAATGCAGGTATTGCAGCTGCAAAGCAAATCAATGCTTTCTTTGCTAACGGTGATACCAAATTCCAAGTAAACAAATAATATTTAAACCCATATTGCAGATTATTAGGAACTATGCTTATAAAACGGCAGAAGCCCTGATAGTCTGCTTTTATTTTATATCTATAATATATTATGGCAATAGTAAAACCATTTAAAGGTGTTCGTCCTCCAAAGGAGTTCGTTGAACAAGTAGAAAGTCGTCCATACGACGTATTGAATTCAGAGGAGGCACGCGAAGAAGCTAAGGGCAACGAAAAGAGCCTTTACCATATCATTAAGCCTGAAATAGATTTCCCAGAAGGTACAAGTGAATATGACCCACGTGTCTACGAAAAGGCTGCAGAGAACTTCAAGATGTTCCAAGAAAAAGGTTGGTTGGTACAAGACGACAAGGAACATTACTACATCTATGCACAAACAATGAACGGCAAGACACAGTATGGTATCGTTGTCGGTGCTGCTTGTCAGGACTATGTAAACGGTGTCATCAAGAAGCACGAGCTTACACGCCGCGACAAGGAAGAAGACCGTATGAAGCACGTTCGTGTAAACGATGCCAACATCGAGCCAGTATTCTTCGCTTATCCCGATAATCCAGTGTTGAAGGAAATCACTACTCGTTATGCAGCTACTACTCCTGAATACGATTTCATTGCTCCTATCGACGGTTTCCGCCATCAGCTTTGGGTCGTTTCTGACGATAAGGACATCAAGACCATTACCGAAGAGTTTGCAAAGATGCCAAGTCTCTACATTGCAGACGGACACCACCGTTCAGCTGCAGCAGGTCTTGTAGGTGGCGAAAAGGCAAAGGCTAACCCAAACCACACTGGAAAAGAAGAGTACAACTACTTCATGGCAGTTTGCTTCCAGGCATCTGAGCTTACCATTCTCGACTACAACCGTGTCGTTAAGGACTTGAATGGTATGACACCTGCACAGTTCCTCGAAGCATTGAAAAAGAATTTCATTGTTGAAAAGAAAGGCACTGCAATTTATAAACCAGCTCATTTGCACGAATTCTCACTTTACTTAGAAGGCGAATGGTACTCTCTCACAGCCAAGGAAGGTACATACGATAACAACGACCCAATAGGCGTACTCGACGTTGATATCTCAAGCCGTTTGATTCTCGACGAACTTCTCGGCATCAAAGATTTGCGTTCAAGCGACCGTATCGACTTTGTGGGTGGTCTCCGTGGTCTCGAAGAACTCAAGAGGCGTGTGGACAGTGGTGAAATGAAGATGGCTTTGGCACTCTACCCTGTTTCTATGCAGCAGATTATGGACATTGCCGACAGCGGCAAGATTATGCCTCCTAAGGCTACTTGGTTCGAGCCAAAACTCCGTTCAGGTCTTATCATTCACAAGCTTTCATAAGTTTACGACATCATTAATTTTGATTTCACATCAAGTTAATTAATGACAGATAAGTACAGAACAGTACATAAAAACACAATTGGCGAGGGGTTTTATTCCGAAAAGAGGAGTAAATTCCTCGCCTTTGTGCATCATATAGATTCTGCCGAAGAGGCTTTGGACATCGTAAAGCACTACAAAAAGGAGTTTTACGATGCACGCCACTACTGCTATGCCTACCGTTTGGGTGCCGACGGTGCAGAGTTTCGTGCCAACGACGACGGCGAACCATCATCAACGGCAGGTAAGCCCATTCTCGGACAGCTCGTCAGTAACGATATTACCAATACTCTGATTTGCGTAATCCGCTATTTCGGCGGTGTAAAACTTGGCACGAGCGGACTGATTGTTGCTTATCGCGAAGCCGCTGCCGACGGAATAGCACATTCGAAAATAGAAGAAAAGTTTGTAGAACACATTGTTCGCTACATCTTTTCTTATCCGATGATGAACGATGTTATGAAGATAGTGAAGGAAATGAATGCCAACATCGTTGAACAAAACTTCGACAACACTTGCGAAATCGTCCTTTCCATTCGTCAGTCACTTGCCGAACAACTCGAAACGCGACTGAATAAACTCTCGTTTGAATAGGATAAAGTGTTGTCAAAACGGTAGTATTTTTCGTGTGAAACAATAATACTTTTTCTCTAAACCAATGGTACTTATTGATTAAAATGTATGAAGTAGATACATGAAAATAAGTTTACTTTTTTCAGGATTAATATAACTTTTTTAAAGAACTATAGTATGTTCTTAATGGAACGTCCGTATATTTTAGAAAAGAAGTCCGTACTTTTCATGAAAAACGTCCGTACTTTTTGTGTGAAAAGTATATACTTTCTTATAGGAAGTATAATCTTTTTATAAATAAATATCAGGTATTTGCGTTCATCACTTCAGTTGTCGTTTTTATGGCAAGTCTGTGTTCTGATGAGATAGTATTCGGTAGTTGTTTCCTGCTCGCGAATGTGGTAATGCCATACGAATTTTATCTATTTTTTATAATAAAAAATCGAACTAAAATCATTGGTTAATGGAGTTTCGTAGCACCTTTATTTGTTTAATTTGACTTCGTGTGTTTATCCACTAACTCCATTCATTTCTTGACGAAATACTATGGAGATTTTGCCAAAAGTTTATAAGCTTTTTGGGGGAAACTTATGAGTGCTCGGGAGGAAATGAATAGAGATACGACAAAAAGTCTATTGCTTCGGTGGAAGAATAGACTATATTTGCATCAGCAACAGATGCTGAATGAGAGAGTGATTAAGCTGTTAGGTGTTTGTTTGTTGTAATACTTCTGTGGTTTGTTATGCGGGTATCAAGAAGTTGATTATTTCCTTTTTCACAGTAACCTTGAAAGGGCCAATGGGTGTTTTCGCCATCAATCTGCCGTCGATTCCGATAAGTGTGCGTGGCTCTACATGCATTGTAACCTCTTGCGTGCGATAAGGGTGTACGCTTTTATAGTTTAAGAATTTGCCACGCAGGAACAGATAAATACCTTCGAAAAGTTGTGTAACTTCAGAATGGTATACCACCGATACGTCTAAGAGTCCGTTATAAGGTACAGCGTTTGGCGTTTGTCCGTATCCTAAAGCATTTCCTATGCAGACGGTAGTAATTCTGCGCTTTATCTCGTCGGTATTTATCTTGATGTGCATGTGGAAGTCCATGCGTTGAAAAACTAAAAGAATGAACGAGAAAATGAACGACAGACTGCGCGAACCGAACAGGTTGCGCGTGCGGCGGCGCAGGTTCATGATGGTGGCAATAAGCCCGATGTTGATGCAATTCAGGAAATAACGGTGGCAACCTTCGCCCTCTCGGTTTCTGTAACGAATGCAGCCAAGGTCTATTCTACGTACACGGCGTGCTTTCAACCACTCGATGGTCTGTTCTATATTGTCTTCGTTGAAGCCCCAGAAGTGGGCAAAGTCGTTCATAACACCGTTAGGAATTACTCCCAATACGATGCTGTCGCGCACCTCTTTCTTCTCTTGCATCAGGCAATTGACGGTGTCGTTGAGTGCCGAATCGCCACCGAAGATAATGATGGTGCGGTAGCCGTTGCCTATCATCATGCGGACAAGACGCTCTACACCTGCCGAACTCTCGCTCTGAACCATGTCGAAAGCAATGTTGTGTGCTTTAAGGCAACGCTCTACACGTTCCCAGCGCTTCTGCGGACTGCCCAGCAATCCGCCTTTCGGACAGTAAAGTATGCCCCATTTCTTTTCGTCTACCATATATATTATCTCGTTTGAATCGTTTTTATGCTTTTTCGATGAGTGCCTGGACGTGCGCTATCTTTTCGTTTAATGGTGTTGCAGCGTCTATCCAGTGTATGTGGAACCCACGTCGCTCCATTCCTCTGAACCACGTCATTTGTCGTTTGGCAAACTGGTGAATGGCTATTTCCAAGTTGCGGTACATCTCGTCGTAGGTTAATTTGCCTATGACGTATTGTGTAACGAACTTATATTCCAAGCCATAGTAGATGAGGTCGTCGGCAGGAATGCCCGAATCGAGCAGTGCCCGCACCTCGTCGACCATACCTTCGTCCAACCTTGCCTTTAAGCGGTGGCTTATTTTGCGGCGGCGTTCGTCGCGGTCGATGTCTACACCGATAATTATCGAATCGACAGCAGGCATCGGACGGTCGGGCGTAGGGTGTTCCAGCTCGTAGGTTTCAATCTCAATGGCACGAATGGCGCGGTTGGTTGTATCAACATCGGTACGGTTGTGCATTGCCGAATGGTTTCTTTCTTTCAATGCAGAAAGAATTTCGGTAAGTTCGGCGAGTGATTTTCCTGCTAACGAAGCGCGCAGAGCGTCGTTCTGTGGAACTGGCGAAAGGGCGTAACCCTTCAGCACTGCCTCGACATAAAGCCCTGTTCCACCACACAGAATAACAGGTTTGCCACGTTCGACAATATCCGTATAGGCAGTCCAGAAGTCTTGCTGATACTGGAAAAGATTGTATTTCGTGCCCGGTTCGGCAATATCAATCAGGTGATAGGGTACTTTTATGCCATTCACTTCATAATCGGCAAGGTCTTTCCCCGTACCGATATCCATACGACGATACACCTGACGGCTGTCGGCACTGATAATCTCTGCCCCCATTGTGGCAGCTAATGCAGTGGCAAAAGCGGTTTTCCCACTCGCCGTTGGTCCTATTATCGTAAGCATTTTATCCATTTACTGCACAAAAATAATAAAAAAAAGCCATTCGGCAATAAACCGAATGGCTTTTTAATATTGTTTTCTTGTGAAATCGGAAGATTAGCCATTCACTTTCGCCATGTGCTTAATCAACTCTATAACCTTGTGAGAGTAACCGATTTCGTTGTCGTACCAAGATACAACCTTTACGAAAGTGTCTGTCAAAGCGATACCTGCCTTCGCATCGAAGATAGATGTACGTGGGTCGCCAAGGAAGTCAGAAGAAACCACTGCGTCTTCTGTGTAACCGAGAATACCCTTCAATTCGCCTTCAGAAGCTTCTTTCATGGCTGCGCAAATCTCTTCGTACTTAGCGGGTTTAGCCAAGTTTACGGTGAGGTCTACTACAGAAACGTCCAGTGTAGGAACGCGCATTGACATACCGGTGAGCTTGCCGTTGAGTTCAGGAATAACCTTACCAACTGCCTTTGCAGCACCTGTTGAAGAAGGAATGATGTTGCCTGAAGCGGCACGACCGCCACGCCAATCCTTCATGGAAGGACCGTCTACAGTCTTCTGTGTAGCTGTTGTAGAGTGAACAGTAGTCATCAAACCGTCTTTGATACCGAATTTGTCGTTCAATACTTTAGCAATAGGAGCCAAGCAGTTTGTTGTGCAAGATGCATTAGAAACGAACTGAGTGCCCTTTACATATTTTTCGTGGTTCACACCGCAAACGAACATTGGGGTGTCGTCCTTTGAAGGAGCAGACATTACAACGTACTTAGCACCAGCTTGTATATGAGCTTGAGACTTTTCCTTTGTAAGGAAGAGACCAGTAGACTCTACAACGTACTCTGCACCGATTTCGTCCCACTTCAAATCAGCAGGGTTGCGCTCTGCAGTTACACGGATAACGTTACCGTTTACGATGAGCTGAGACTTTTCAACGTCAGCTTCGATAGTGCCATTGAATATACCGTGCATGGTGTCATACTTCAACATGTAAGCAAGATAATCAACTGGGCAGAGGTCGTTAATACCAACTACAACTACGTCCTTAGCGTTTGCCTCCTCAAGACTTGCGCGGAATACGAAACGGCCGATACGGCCAAATCCGTTAATACCAATTTTAATCATTTGTCTTTATTTAAAGTGAATACTAAACTATAATACCTAAAACTTATTGTTACCTAATGTGTGGTTGTGCGAAAAGTAATATTTTTACCCCTCATATGCTGCAAAGTTACAAAAAAGTTCTTATATTTGCAACCGAAAAGAGTATTAAACATTATTAAATTAAAAGGTGTTTGCAGGATAACTTGACCTATATTAATAAATAAGATTATTGTTTTCTCTTGCAGCATTTACAAAAAGTAACTTTATGAGTTTCCTTAAAGAATTTAAAGAATTTGCCATGCGTGGTAACGTAATGGACATGGCTGTTGGTGTTATCATTGGTGGTGCGTTTGGGAAGATTGTATCTTCGTTGGTAGATGATATTATGATGCCGATTATCGGTGTGCTGACGGGCGGCATAGACTTTAGTAAAATAAGCTTAATGGTAGGCGATGCAGAAGTTAAATATGGCATGTTCATTCAGAACATCATCGATTTCCTTATTATCGCAATCTGCATCTTTGTGATGATTAAAGCCATGAATAGTTTGTCTACTAAGAAGAAAGAAGAGTCTGCAGCTCCTGCAGAACCTTCAAACGAAGAGAAATTGCTAACCGAAATTCGCGATTTGTTGAAGAATAAATAATGAAAATGAACTTATGGTAGCAGGTTGTAAAGTTGTCTGCGGAAGCATCATAAGCTTTCGGAATGGGCAATATAAAACACCAAAGGCGCATTGAATAGGATGCGCCTTTGGTATTATTTGTAGTTTGTTAATACAATATTATATTTATCGTTTCTTATACTTTAGATCGCTATTCCCACTCAATGGTTGCAGGTGGCTTTGAAGAAATATCGTAGCAAACGCGGTTTACCCCCTTTACTTTATTGATGATTTCGTTTGAAACTTTTGCCATAAAGTCGTAAGGCAGTTGCGCCCAGTCGGCAGACATGGCATCGGTGCTGGTTACGGCACGCAAGGCAACAGGGTGCTCGTAGGTGCGTTCGTCGCCCATAACGCCTACACTGCGGATTGTAGACAGCAGAACGGTACCAGCTTGCCATACTTTATCGTAGAGAACTTCGCCGTCTTCGCAAACGTAGTGCTGCATGTTCTCGATGTAAATGTCGTCAGCATCTTGCAGAATGCGTACCTTTTCGCGGGTAATATCGCCAAGAATGCGCACTGCCAAGCCTGGTCCGGGGAATGGGTGGCGCTTGATGAGGCGTTCAGGCATGCCCAATTCGTACCCCACACGGCGCACTTCGTCTTTGAAAAGCCATTGTAACGGTTCGCAAAGCTTCAGATCCATTTCCTTAGGAAGTCCTCCCACGTTGTGGTGACTCTTGATAACCATGCCCGTAATGCTTAGACTTTCGATGCGATCGGGGTAGATTGTGCCTTGTGCCAACCACTTTGCATCGGTTATTTTCTTAGCTTCGGCATTGAAAACCTCTACGAAATCGCGACCGATAATCTTGCGTTTCTGCTCTGGGTCGGTAACTCCGGCAAGGTCGGCAAAGAACTTTTCCGATGCATCAACGCCGATAACGTTCAGCCCTAAACCTTCGTAAGCCTCCATTACCTTCGCAAACTCATTCTTGCGGAGCATGCCGTGATCTACGAAAATGCAGGTAAGGTTCTTTCCGATGGCACGATTGAGCAGGGTAGCGCATACCGAAGAATCGACACCACCTGATAAACCGAGTATCACGCGGTCGTTTCCTAACTGTTCTTTCAGTTCTTTCACGGTTGTTTCCACATACGAGGCGGGGCTCCATTCTTGCTTGCTGCCGCAGATATCCACTACGAAATTCTTTAGAAGCAGAGTTCCCTGTGCAGTGTGGAAGACCTCCGGGTGAAACTGGACTGCCCACAAAGGTTGCGTCGTTGAGGCGTAAGCTGCAAACTTTACATCACTTGTTGAGGCGATAGTCTTGCAGTCGGAGGGAATGGCAGTAATGGTATCGCCGTGGCTCATCCATACTTGTGAGTTCTTGTCGAAGCCGTAGAACAACGGATTTTCCGTATCTACAGTTGCCAAGTTAGCGCGTCCATACTCGCGTGTACCCGTTTGTTCTACCTTGCCACCGTTCTTGTGCGAGATGTATTGTGCACCGTAGCAGATACCAAGTACAGGAACTTTGCCTACAAACTGGCTTAAATCCACTTGGAACGCTTCTGGATCGTGAACCGAATAGGGCGAACCTGAAAGGATAACGCCTATCACCGACGGGTCGTCTTTGGGGAACTTGTTGTATGGAAGTATCTCACAGAACGTGTCTAATTCACGCAATCGGCGACCAATTAGCTGGGTTGTCTGTGAGCCGAAATCCAAGATGATGATTTTTTGCATATTCTGTATGTTGTTGTTGTTTCTGTTCTTTTGTTGTTGTTATTGCCTAATAGCCTAATTGTTGTGCAAAGGCGTCGGCTTCGGAGAGCGTGTCCAACTTGCCGACGTCCATAAGTTTAAGGTCGTTTTTCACCTTTCCAACGAAGTGTAAGTCCTTTGCGTACTTCAGATAAAAGTCCATTATGGGGAACTTTTCGGGACATTCGTTCATCGTTTCGAATATTTTGTTTCCCACAACGTGTATTCCAGAGAAAGCAAAAAGCGTGTAGCCGTGTTGTTCGTTGGTAGCTTTGTCGTTCTTGTAAGGCTGCGTAAAGGTGAGTTCATGCAAGGTTTCGTAAGGCGATTTCACTTCTCCGGTGTCTACATTTGTCCACCCCACCAAGCGCATATCTTTATTGAAGATAAGATAACGCTTTGTTTTTCTTGGGCTTACAAGTAGAACTGCATCAACCTTTTGCTCTGTTTCTGCTTCGCAAGCGTAATCGTATAACGCGCGTAAGTCTACGTTGCTAAGTATATCTACGTTATGAATGAGTACAGGTTCGTTCGTATTGAAAAGCGGTGTTGCCTTTTTTATTCCGCCACCTGTATCGAGCAGCATTTCCGATTCGTCGGAAATGCGAATGTCTGCACCGAAATTGTTTTGTCGTAAATATTCAATGATTTGATTGGCAAAGTGGTGTACGTTCACTACAATGCGCCGGCTGCCTGCTGAAACCAGTCGTCTGACAATGTGTTCAATGAGCGGTTTGCCCCCAACCCTTACCAATGCTTTGGGCATTCTGTCGGTAAGTGGTTTCAGACGTGTGCCAAGTCCGGCGGCAAAAATCATTGATTGCATTGTCTTCTGGTTTTAATGTGTGCAAATTTACTAATTAAATCTCAGACAGCAAAGAAATAAACTTATAACCTTAGCTGTTCTTTTCAGTTGCCATGGTGAAGTTTTACCTTCGCCTAAGTACGCTTAGTTTTCGCTTCCAGTACTTGTTCTATGCCTTGTTCGCGATGCGTAATGCGCACTTCGATGCCGTATTTCTTATTCAGATGTTCTGCTAAATGCTGGGCACAGTACACGGAACGGTGCTGTCCGCCCGTACAACCGAACGAGAACATTAGGTTGGTGAAGCCACGTTGCATATAGCGTTCCACGTGGTGATCGGCGAGTTTGTAGACCGGACGAAGAAATTCCAAGATTTCGCCATCGTCTTCCAAGAAGCGGATAACAGCCTCGTCAAGTCCTGTTATCTTCTTATAAGGTTCGTAACGACCGGGGTTGTGCGTGCTGCGACAGTCGAAAACGTAGCCGCCGCCATTGCCCGAAGTGTCTTCAGGAATGCCTTTCCGGAACGAAAAGCTAAACACCCGCACCACCAAGGGACCTTTTCCATCGTACTTGGAGAAGGTTGCGGGACCGTCCAATGGGTTTGCCTTGTACACATCTTTCTCAGCAACCTTGTAACCGTCGGTTCTGTTCTTTGCAGGTTGTTCGATAAGAGCGAACTGTGGTAGCTGTGTCAGCCTGCGCAACATATCCAGCAGGTACGGATAAGGGAACATTTTCTCGCCCAAATCCAGTACGTCGCGGAGGTTCTGAATGGCTGGCGGAATGGAATCGATAAAGTGTTTCTTGCGTTCAAAATAGCCACGGAAGCCGTATGCACCCAATACTTGCAGCAAACGGAAGAGCACAAACAGCGAAAGACGGTTTACAAAATGGCGTTTCGACGGCACTTCGGTAAAATGCTTCAGGCTGTTATAATACTCGAAAACCAACTCGCGACGCAGTTTGAACGAATATTTTGCACTTGCCTGCCACAGAAACGAAGCAAGGTCGTAGTAGTAAGGACCTTTTCGTCCACCTTGGAAATCAATGAATTGTGGCTTTCCGTTGGCATCGAGCATAATGTTCCGTGCTTGGAAGTCGCGATAAAGAAAGGCGTCCATCTTCTCCGATGTAAGGTCTTTTGCAAACATTCGGAAGTTGGCTTGTAGCTTTAGTTCATGAAAGTCAAGTTCTGTTGCTTTCAGGAAGCAATATTTAAAGTAGTTCAAATCGAAGAGAACGCTTTCTTCGTTAAACTCTGCTTGCGGATAGCAATAGCTGTAATCCAGCCCACGTGAACCACGAAGTTGGAAGTTGGGTAGCTCTTTTATCGTCTTGCGCAACAGTTCCTGTTCGGCAAGATTGTAGCGTCCGCCCGCTTCGCGCCCGCCCCGAATAGCATCGAAAAGCGATGTTACGCCCAAATCGGTTTGCAAATAGCGTGTTTCATCTTCAGAAACAGCAAGCACATGTGGTACGGGCAGCTGTCGTTTGGCGAAGTGTTTGGCAAGATAAATAAAGGCATGGTTCTCGTCGCGGCTCGTACCGATGACGCCAATCACCGATTTCCCCTCGTCGTCAGTAAAGCGATAGTACGTCCGGTTGCTGCCTGCACCAGCCATTTTCTCTATGTTTGCAGGAACATTGCCTGCCCATTGCTTGTATAGTTCTACGAGTTTTTCCATTACTCTGTAAATGTTTCTCCTTTAGTTTGTGCCTTCTTCTTTATTTTCTTTTCCTTCTTTTGTATCCCGTTCTATTTCTTTTAAAATATCTTCAGCCTGTTTCTCACCTTGTTTTTTCATTTCGTATTCGCGTAAGAAACCATCAATAAGCAACAAGATAACCATTATACCCGAAGTTATCAAGATACTTCTTGTTAAAAAGTAAAGTCCCCCTATGATGCCGAAGAAGACTATAAACATTTTCCAATTAAGTTTTATCTTCATGCTACAAAGTTACTCAAAAGTTTTTAGAAATTGCGAAATACCCCCAGAATTATTACTATTTGCAAAGGTGAGACGTAGTAGCAAGTGTCCTGTAACATAAATAAGAAATGTAAAAAAGCAGTATAAATAAAATGATAAATATGCGTGTGCATAATGGTTTAGTTATCAACGTATTACAGTATCTACTTTTGGACATCGTAAAAAGCCTGTTTTGCAATGCAAAACCCACCCTTTGGGGCGATAAAAACCACTGTTTTAGTTCTCAAAACCCACCCTTTTGAGAAGTAAAAGCCTTGTTGTATAATTATGATACCAATTATACAAGAAATTGAACTGGAAGTGAATATATGAGAATACTGTTTCTTTTATAGTGAGATTGTAACGATGCATTATATCAGTATGTACCATTTTGAGGGGGCAAAGATGTTTGTGTGTCGGTTTGGATAAATTGAAAAGAGAGTTATTAGAGTTTGTTAAACTCTGCCAAAATTGCAGAATTTAAAAAATAAATAGGTAAATTTGTCAGCCAAATGAACAATACAGAACTTCAACGCGTAAAGCAGCGTTACAACGTTGTGGGCAATTGCGATGCACTGAACAGAGCTTTAGATATTGCATTGCAGGTTGCGCCTACCGACTTGTCTGTACTTATAGTAGGAGAGAGCGGTGTGGGCAAAGAGATTATACCTCGTATCATTCATGATAATTCGCCACGAAAGCGGGAGAAATACTTTGCCGTTAACTGCGGCTCCATACCCGAAGGAACGATTGACAGCGAACTCTTCGGACACGAAAAGGGCTCGTTTACGGGTGCCATCGGCGAGAGCGATGGCTATTTCGGCATTGCAAACAAAGGTACGATTTTCCTCGACGAAGTGGGCGAACTGCCTTTGGCAACACAAGCCAAGCTGTTGCGTGTGCTGGAAACAGGCGAGTATATTCGTGTGGGAGGACAGGAAGTGCGCAAGACCGATGTGCGCATAGTGGCTGCAACCAACGTTAATATGCGCAAGGCGGTGAGCGAAGGAAAGTTCCGTGAAGACTTGTTCTACCGCCTGAACACCATTCCTATTCAGATGCCGCCGCTTCGCGACCGTGGCGAAGACATTCTTTTGCTGTTCAGGCTCTTTGCCATGCAAATGGCAGAGAAGTACCGCTTGCCCAAAATAACGCTGGACGACGATGCAAAACAAATAATGCTGCACTACAAATGGCCTGGAAACGTGCGGCAGCTGAAGAACATTACCGAGCAAATGTCGGTGCTGAGCGAGCAACGTGAGATAACGGCAGACATGCTGACCGACTTTATTCCGCGCGACCCCGATAGCACACAGCTTGCCATTATAGAAAAAGGAGGAAAGCATAGCTACGAGAGCGAACGCGACATACTGTACCAAATACTTTACGAACTGCGTGGCAATGTGAGCGAATTGCGCCGCGATTTAAATACTGTTCGCAAGCAACTGGAAGAAACACGTGCACTGAATGGAGCACGAGGATTTGAGCCTTTGCCCGAGAAACATGATGAGACAATGTCCGTTCCTTCCAAACACGCTGTCCCGGGGACATCACTTTCCGATGGCATGGTAGAATTTGCAGATGCCGAAGAAATATCCGAGCCTGAGGTTTTGAACCTCAGCGATGTGGGAAGACAGATGGTGGAGAAGGCTTTGGAACGCAACAACGGCAACCGAAAGAAGGCGGCACAGGAGTTGGGCATCAGCGACAGAACGCTTTACAGAAGAATTAAGCAATATGGCTTGGATAGCAAATAAAACAGAAAAAATACACCTTATATATATAGTAGTGGCGTTGATGTGTCTCACCGCTTGTTCGGTGAGCTATAAATTCAATGGTGCAAGCATCGATTACAGCAAGGTGCACACCATTCAGATAGCCGATTTCCCAATCCGTTCTGCTTATGTGTGGGGACCAATGGGACCTATGTTCAACAATAAACTGAAAGATGTCTTTGCCAATCATACCCGCTTGGAGCTGGTGAAACGCAATGGCGACCTGAAGATAGAGGGCGAAATAACACAGTATCAACAGCGCAACAAGAGTGTTTCGAGCGAGGGCTATTCGGCTCAGACAGAACTATCTATCACTGTAAACGTGCGTTTTGTAAACAGTACGAACCGTAATGAAAATTTTGAAAAGCAATTTACGGCAACAGCCAGCTACGATACCACAAAGAGTTTGAATGCTGTTCAGGAAGAATTGGTGGAACAAATGATAAAAGATCTTACCGAACAAATCTTCAATGCAACTGTTGCTAATTGGTAAATATAACGGACATTAACATTGTAAAGGGAATAAAACTATGGACATAGCGCATTATTTTGATAATCCTGAAGAGTTGAATAAGGAAACATTATACGAACTTCGGAATCTTATCGCGCTCTATCCGTTCTATCAACCAGCTCGCATACTGCTTCTGAAAAACTTGTTTCTGTTACACGATGCAACGTTTGACGAGGAGTTAAGGCGTGCAGCTATCTATATTACCAACCGTAGAGTACTTTTTAATCTGGTGGAGGCAGCACATTATCAACTACGTCCGGAGAAAAGCCAAGAGGCGACATTGCAGTCTGCAAAAGAAGAAACACCGACAGAAACAAATACTGACAGAACAGTATCGCTTATTGATAATTTCCTCGAACAAATTCCAGACACTCCGGAGAAAACCGAGAATGGTAACAGAAAGCCTACACCCGTCGATGCAACTGTGGATTATGTTGCCTACTTAATGAACGCTGAAAGACAGGAGGAGGGTAGGGACGAAGCACCCGAATTGCGTGGACAAAGTCTGATAGACAATTTTATCCATAATGAAGGAGGGAAAATTGTCCTGCAGGAAGAAACAGAATACGAGCCAGAAAATATAGATGAAGGCGATGAAAAAATAGCTACAGCAGAAGAAAATGGCTATTTTACAGAAACTTTGGCACGAATATACATAAAGCAAGGGAGATATTCTAAGGCCTTGGAAATAATTAATCGATTAAATTTGGTATATCCAAAAAAAAGTCGTTACTTTGCAGACCAAATCCGGTTTCTACAGAAATTGATAATAAACAATAATAAAAAATAACATAGAAAATGTATACGCTTTTAGTAATACTTATCGTTATTGCGGCTATCTTGATGATTGGTGTAGTTCTAATCCAGGAATCTAAGGGTGGAGGACTATCATCAAACTTCTCCTCTTCTAATGCCATTATGGGTGTTCGTAAGACAACGGACTTTGTGGAAAAACTCACTTGGGGTTGTGCAATCTTTATGATTGTTTTGAGTATAATGTCAACACGTATCGCTCCACAAGCTGAAACAGACCAGAGTGTAATTGAAAAGGCTGCTACGGAAAATGGTTCTGTAAATCCAAATAACTTGCCTAACTTTGGTGCAAGTCAACAAAAGCAAACAGCTCCAGCAGCGCAAGGACAGGCGGCAAAGACTCCTGCAACCCCTGCAAAGTAATGAAGAGAGGTAAGAAAGTATAATTTTTATTTGTACAGAAAGAATAAAGTTCGTACCTTTGCATTCGCTTTTGAGAAGCAAAAAAATATATGGTGGACGTAGTTCAGTTGGTTAGAGCGTCAGATTGTGGTTCTGAATGTCGTGGGTTCGAGTCCCACCTTCCACCCCATAAAGTGGACGAGGAGTTTCTGTAAAGATATTCCTCGTCTTTGTTTTTTAGTAAAAGATAAGTAAAAACATCGTTCTGAACGATGTAAATGATTAAGATGAGGACACAAAGATGGTACATGGACACGAGGTTCTCCACATGATGGAGGGTAACAACTATAGCACTAAAGAAGGTTTAGTACAGGCAATTATAAGTAAATTTGGTCCTGATGAGCGTTTCTATACTTGCTCTGCAGAGGGAATGACGGCTGAGGAATTAGTTGATTTCCTTGAAGTCAGGGGAAAGTTTATGCCTTCTGGTAACGAAGATTTTACGGTAGATACAACTAAAATCTGTAATCACTAAGGCTAATTGTTATGATAAAGATTTATGGAATGAAGACTTGTCCGGATTGCATTGCAATAGATGAACAAGTAAAAGATAACAACCGTTTTGCGGTAATAGATATCGGCGAACACGTTAGATATCTAAAAGAGTTCTTGCGCTTACGCGATAATGACGCTGTATTTGCAGAAGTTCGGAAGAAAGGTTATGTAGGTATTCCTTGTTTTGTGCTCGAAGATGGCACTGTAACGCTGAACCCCGAAGATGTAGGCTTACAGAAGAGACAGGAATACAAGACATCTTGTAATATAGATGGGAGCGGTTGTTAAGGGAAAGAGTTACCAACGAGTAACTCTTTTTTTAGTGTGCTTAACAAAAACGAATCCATTTTTCATTATAATCAGTAATTTCCGTACCTTTGTAAGGCTAAGTTTTTTTGAACGAAATTTGTGTGGAATACGATGCGGTTGGATAAACTTTCAATTATAAATTACAAGAACATCGAGGCGGCAACACTCAACTTGTCGCCGAAGCTGAATTGTTTTATCGGGCATAATGGTGAGGGAAAGACGAATTTATTAGACGCTGTCTATTACCTTTCGTTTTGCAAGAGCGCATTCAATGCCAAGGATTCGGAGGTAATGCGCCATGAAAGCGACTTCTTTGTGCTGGAAGGAGACTATACCGCGGATACTAATGCCTGCGAGCAAGTATATTGTAGCATGAAACGGGGGGCGAAGAAGCATTTCAAACGGAACAAAAAGGAATACAAGAGGCTTTCGGGGCACATAGGACTGATACCTTTGGTTTTTGTTTCTCCGTCTGACATTTCGATTATAGAGGGAGGAAGTGAAGAGCGCCGCAGATTGATGGACGTAGTTATATCGCAGTACGACCGTCCTTATATCGAGTCGCTGATGCGATACAACAAGGCTCTGCAACAGCGCAACAGCTTGTTGAAGCTGGAAGAGGAGCCTGATGCCACGTTGCTGGAGCTGCTGGAAATGCAGATGGCAGAATACGGAACGGAAATTTATAGGAAGCGTGCTGCCTTCATAGAGCAGCTTGTTCCTGTCTTCCAGTCAATCTATCAGTCAATCTCGCAGGACCGCGAACAGGTCTTGTTGCAATATGTGTCGCATGGAGAACGGGGGGACTTGCTCGATGTGATACAGCGTGACAGGGCGAAGGACCGCATTATGGGCTATTCGCTGCATGGCGTTCATAAAGACGACCTTGCCATGTTGATGAATGGTTTCCCCATGAAGCGTGAGGGAAGCCAGGGACAGAACAAGACTTTTGTATTGGCATTGAAGCTGGCACAGTTCTATTTCTTAAAGCAGGCAGGTGGGAACAGGACTCCATTGCTGTTGCTCGATGATATTTTCGACAAGTTAGATGCTGCCCGGGTAGAGCAAATAGTGAAGTTGGTGTCGGGTGATGGCTTTGGACAGATATTCATTACGGACACCAATCGTGAGCATTTAGACAGAATTCTGGGTAACGGCAGCTTTGACTATAAGATATTTTCGGTTGGAAATGGGGAAGTAACGGAAAGGAGTGCTACAAATGTTCAGGCGTAAGGTGAAGCCTCTCTCGGAAATTCTCGGCAAGCTTCTGCGTGAAGAAGGGCTTGAAGCTCCTCTGCTTCAGAAGCGTATCGTGTCTGCCTGGGATATCGTAGCAGGTCCGACAGTCGTACGCTATACGCAAGAGAAGAGTATTCGTAACCAGACTTTATTCGTGAAAATAACTAATCCTGCCCTGCGTCAGGACCTTTCCATGATGCGCACACAGCTGGTAAAGCGTTTGAACGACCACGTGGGTTCGTTTGTTATTTCCGATATCCGTATCTATTAGCTTCCTTTCCCCATATCAAATTGTTCTTTTATTCTTATCAGATGGGAACAAGGTCTCTGCAGGCTTTGTTTTCCGATGGTATGGGCATGATTTTTTATTACAGCAAACGAGGTGCTTTTCTTATCGTGCAGCTCAATGCGTTCATGGGAAATGTGCATCGCATGCCACCCTCCGGTGTATCGTCCCATACTAACGACAGTGTTTCTTGTGTGGTGCGTAAATATCTGATATACGATAATTTATAAAATCATACAATGTTCCATAAAAAACGATAGTACTTTTTACTTTAAAAGTACTATCGTTTTTTCTGGGAAGGTAGTATCGTTCCAAAAAGAAAGTACTATCGTTCTGGAAAAAAGGTAATATCGGATTAAGAAATGTAAACTATTTTCACGGCTTTTATAACCAGCGATTGAGTACGAAGGTGTAATGAGATTAGCTGAAAAAGTCGTTTTGCAAATGTGAGAAAGCCCTTATATGCCTGGTTGCATATAAGGGCTATTTGGTAAATCCGTCGGACGTTTGAGACGGAAAGTTCTGTTATGCCGGCTGAATGTTCCTATAGGACGGCATCGACCTTCTCGTCGTATTCATCTGCAGGTATGCTGTCGAGCTTCTGAAAATCGAAACAGATGCCTAACTTATAGGCTTGCCTTGCCTGTTTCAGGAAGCGGTCGTAATATCCTTTCCCGCGTCCGAGTCGGTTTCCGCTTGTGTCGAAGCTCATTCCCGGTACTGCGATGAAATCTATTTTGTCATAGTCGACAAAGGGCTCTCCGACCGGTTCCAGGATATTGAATGAGCTGATTTTCATGTCTTCCGGACCAGTATAGCGGCGTATTTCCATTTCGGTTTCACTGGTCACTACCGGCAAGAGCACCTCTTTCCCCATTTGCACCATCTCGTCTACAAAGTCGTGCGTGAACACTTCGTCAGGCAATGAATGGTAAAGCATGACGGTTTTTGCTGCAATGAGCTTAGGGTGATGGCGCAAGCGGTTGATAATTGGTTCCGAAAGTTCTTTTAATTGTCCTTGAGTGTATTGAAGTTTACGGTTGCGTATTTCCTTTCTCAGTTCTTTTTTGTTCATAGTCGTGGAATGATGTGCTAATGTTCTTTTTGTGGGAATAGGGGCCGTTTGCCTGCGGAAGTCCAGCCCCTGTTCTTCCATGTTATGTTAATTCGTTCTGTTCTTCTTTTGTTGGCGATATTTCTTTGCGGGTGCTTTTGGGAAAGCCTTTCCGCTGTCGAGTACCTTGACAGCCATCTTTATCATGTCGTCGTCGTTGTTCAGATATTCATTCCATGCCTGCTCGTCGAGCATGTTATAGATAATTCGGCTGTGAATGTATTTTTCCAACAATGAATACGACTTGCGAATGAGGTTGTTTCTTCGTTGCAACCCATTCTTTTCTGCGAAGTTCACGAATCCATTTACAAGTTTTTTACTTCTTAAATATGCTGCGAGCGTCTTCATCTCAGTATATTTATTTAAAGTCTGACGGTTCTCGTCGGTATATTTGAACGCATATTGCAAGAGAAGTCCACGCATTACAGCTTCCTTGTAATACGAGGTTACGTCGGTAGTGTCTTCCGGTATGAATATGTCCGGTGTAATCCCTCCGCCCCCATAAACTATGCGGCCGTTGCCGGTGTGATAAGCGGGACCAGTATGCTTGATGCTGTCCTGATAGAAAAATTCTCCATGTTGATAGCGTGTCAGCATGTCTTGTTCGTATGCGGCAATGCCTCCCGGTTTGAAAGGTTTCTGTATACATCTGCCCGAGGGAGTATAATAACGTGCGATTGTCAGACGAATCATGCTGCCGTCGGGGAACTGTATTTGCTGTTGAACCAGACCTTTCCCAAATGAGCGGCGTCCGATGATGGTGCCACGGTCGTTGTCCTGAATGGCTCCAGCAAAGATTTCAGAAGCAGATGCCGAACCTTCGTTAATGAGCACTACCAATGGAATTTGTTGATAGCTGCCCTTTCCGCGGCTGCGGTATTCACGCCGCGGGCTTTTTCTTCCCTGCGTATAGACGACGAGCTGGTTCTTTTTCAGGAATTCTTCAGCCATTTGTACGGCACTTTCAAGGTATCCGCCAGAATTATCGCGTAAGTCGATGACCAGTTTGTCGGCTCCTTGCAAGTTCAGCTGTTGCAACGATGAAAGCATTTCTGCGTAGGTCCGTTCGCCAAAATTCTTTATGCGGATATAACCAATGGAATCGTTAAGCATGTAAGTGGCAGAAATGCTCTTCATCGGAATGTCGTTTCGAGTGAGAACGAAATACTTTATGTTCTTCTCGCCAAAGCGTTTTATGCCAATCTTCACTTTAGAATCCTTTGGACCTTTAAGTCTGTATTGCGCTTCCTCGTTGGTAACGCTGTCTCCAACGAAAGGTTTGTCGTCTATGCTGACAATTTTATCACCTGCAAGAATTCCGGCTTTTTCGGCGGGTCCGTTCTTTATAACGTTCTGAATATGCAGGGTGTCTTGTTGAATGGTAAACTCTATACCGACACCGGAGAACGAGCCTTTTAGGTCTTCGGTAGCCATCTGTACATCTTTCGCACTAATATAGACCGAATGAGGGTCGAGTTCTGCAAGAATCTGAGGTAATGCCTTGTCGACCAATTCGTCAATATTGACCGAATCAACATACTGGTCGTCGATTATGTGAAGCAAGTTGCTCAATCTGCTACTTCCGCTATTGATGATGTTCAACCGGTTTCCAGAAAAGTGATTGGCATAGAATGTTCCGACGAGGACACCTATCACGACACATAATGCCAGCCATAAAGGCATGAAACGATTATTTTTGTTCTGACTCATTATTTCCCAGATTTAAATATTCAACCTCTATATTGGCGCGCCTAAGCAAGTCGATACCTTCAGTAAGTCTGTATTTCTCTCCATAAACCACACGTTTTATGCCTGCCTGAATGATGAGTTTGGCACATTCTATACAGGGCGAAGCCGTTACATACAATGTCGAGCCATCGCTGTTGTTACCACTCCGTGCCAATTTGGTTATTGCATTGGCTTCGGCGTGCAACACGTATGGTTTGGTAATGCCATTCTCATCTTCGCAAATATTCTCGAAACCGCTTGGCGTCCCGTTATATCCATCGCTGATGATCATTTTCTCTTTTACCACCAATGCTCCCACCCGTCGCCGTTTACAATAGGAATTTTCCGCCCAGACGCGTGCCATGCGCAGGTAACGATAGTCAAGAAGCTCTTGCTTTTCAGTCTTCATGTTGTCCAAATAGAATATGTATTGCTTGTTTTAGTTTTCTTTTGTTATGCCATTGCGTTCTAAAAGTGCGTCGATGGTAGGTTCTTGTCCTCGGAAACGTTTATAGAGTGTCATTGGATGTTCGGTACTTCCCTTGGAAAGAATATTATCCCGGAAGCTTTGGGCAGTAGCCTGATTAAATATTCCATTCTTCTTGAATAGGCTGAATGCATCAGCATCGAGCACTTCTGCCCATTTATAACTATAATATCCTGCCGCATATCCCCCCGACATAATGTGAGAGAACTGAGTTGTCATACATGTTCCATCTGTTTGTTCGCCAATAATGGCTTTTTCCCATGCCTTTTTTTCAAACGGAATGATATCTGCTTCGAACTTATCTTGCTGTGTATAGTATGCCATGTCCAATAATCCGAAACTAACTTGGCGCAGACAACCCATTGCAACATTGAAATTCTGACTGGCTATAATCTTCTCAATAAGTTCGTCAGGCATAGGCTCCCCTGTTTCATAATGGAAGGCAAAAGTACGTAAGAAGTCTTTTTCCACAGCAAAGTTTTCCATGAATTGAGATGGAAGTTCTACGAAATCCCACCATACATTTGTGCCAGACTGACTTTCGAAACGGCTGTTTGCAAAGATACCATGCAGTGAATGACCAAATTCGTGCAAGAAAGTTGTAACTTCGCCTAACCGTAATAGTGCAGGCTTCTCGTCTGTCGGTTTAGAGAAGTTCATTACTAACGATACGTGTGGGCGTATGTTCTCGCCTTCTTTCGTAATACGTTGTCCTTGAAATTCTGTCATCCACGCACCAGCACGTTTACCTTTTCGTGGAAAGAAATCAACATAAAGCACCGCAAGATAAGAACCATCTTTATCGTAGACCTCGTATGGTTTCACATCTGGGTGATAAACAGGAATGTCTTTATTCTCTTTGAAAGTAATGCCATAAAGTCGGGTTGCTAATCCGAACACGCCTTTTATAACGTTGTTTAATTCAAAATAAGGTCTCAACGCCTCTGGGTCAAGATTATATTTTGCCAACTTTAATTGATGTGCATAGTATGCTGTATCCCACGGCATCAGCTTAAAACTATCTCCTTCTTGTTCTTTGGCAATAGAGCAAAGTTCGTTATATTCTTTAATTGCAGCTGGCTTGTAGGCTTCGATAAGGTCGTCAAGCAATTTATAGACATTCTTGACGTTACTTGCCATACGATATTTCATAACGAAATCGGCATAAGTGTCGTATCCCAATAATTGTGCCATTTCTCTACGGAGGTTCACTAAGCGTTTGCAAACTTCGATATTATTCTCCGAATTTGCTTTTATGCATAGCGTGTTGTGCGCCATGTATAGCTCTTTCCTTAGGTCTCGTTGAGTGCTATACATTAGGAAAGGACCGTAACTCGGCGCATCTAACGTGAATATCCAGCCTTCAAGACCTTGTTCTTTGGCAGTTGCGGCAGCGGCTTCACGGATAGAGTCTGGTAATCCTTCAAGTCTTTCCTCATTGGTAATATGAAGTTTGTATGCTTTGTTCTCTTTTAATACATTTTGCGAGAACTTCAATGCGAGCATACTTGCCTCTTCTGTAAGCTTGCGTAGTTTCTCTTTATCAGTTTCATTCAGCAGTGCGCCACTACGTACAAAGCCATCGTAACTCTCCTCCAATAGTTTGTTTTCCTCAGGAGTAAGTTCCCTATGGTTATTGTAAACGGCTTTTATGCGCTCAAAAAGTTTGGGATTGAGACTGATGTCGTTTGCATGCTTAGTGAGAATGGGATTCATTTTTTGCGCCAAAGCGTCCATTTCGTCGTTTGTTTCTGCACTAAGCATGTTGAAGAAAGCACTTTCTACACGCGAAAGTAAATCGTAATAATGCTTACGTCCTTTTACTTCGTCTTCGCGAATAAGCGTATTTTCAAAAGTAGGTTCTTCCGGGTCGTTTATTGTTTTCTCTATTTGTTCGTCCTCACGGCGTATTCCTTCTAACATTGCCTCTTCATAATCGGCAAGTGTTATTTTGTCGAATGGAATAGTTTCGTGTGGTGTATTATACAATCCAAAGAAAGGGTTCAAGTGTTGTTGTCCCTTTCCATTAATATTCTTTGTCATGTTTTGCTTTCTCTCTAATATGCTACAAAGATACAGAAAAACTATGTATGGACGAAAGAGTGTATTAGATTTAACGCAATTTTTCTAATAATGCTATGTTTATTTGTCCTCTTGTTAGTGTGATTGCATTATTTCTGTTTAGCATATTGAGCATTTTTGAAATGTTAAGTCTGCTTTCGTGCAACTCGTTTGCCAATGTTTGCATATTTATTTTTATTATTTTTTTACCTGCCGGATGTGCACAGTGCGTTCTTACAAAGTAGATAAACTTTTCTTTTATATCTTTTGGTTGTTGTTGCCAAGGTAGCCTGCTGCCACGTTGTGCTTGCGAAGATAGCATATTCAGAAAGTTTAGGCGGAATATCAGATATTTGTTTACAAGATTTAATACTTCACTTTTATCGATATATAAAATATTGCATTTCGTTTCGGCAATAAAAGTTTTAGAATAAAATTGTACAAGCCCGAATATACGTTCTGGTTGTATGGCAGTTGGGGGGTCAATCTCTTCAATTATACTATAGCTATGATTGTCGGCACAGCTTTCTATGGACAATCTGCCATCCATAAGAAAATAGAGTTTGTCATTTTTCTCATTTTCTTTAGCCAATGTTTCTTTTGGTTTCAATTTGAGAAATCCAAATCTTGTAGTTCTAACAATTTCGGCTAAATCGGTAGATCCGATACCAAGAAACAAAGGAAGTTCAAGAAGTTTATCGTATATTTGAAGCATTTATTTAAACGAAGCTCTTTATTGCTAAACTATTATTGTACAATTTTCTTTTTTAGTTCTGGGCTGTACCAAACTTTGAGTTTCCCTTTCTGGTCGGAATAAACGAAATAAGCCATAAGTTCCTTATGATTTTCCAAAATCTTTTTGGCTTTCTCTACACCCATTACCATAAAAGCTGTAGCGAAAGCATCGGCTGTTGCACAATCGTTAGCTAATACTGTAGCTGAAAGCAGAGAATGTTGTACAGGATAACCTGTTTCAGGATCGATGGTATGCGCAAATTTCTTCCCACCTTTATAGTAGAAGTTGCGATAGTTCCCACTGGTTGCCATTGCTTTGTTGGTAATGCTGAGTATGGTTTGTATTTCGGTATTCATATTAGTACTGTCTTCAACGGGTTTATTAATGCCAATCTTCCAAGGTTGATTATTTTCGCTAATTCCGCTTACAACTATCTCACCGCCAATTTCTATCATAAAGTTTTTAATATCGTACTTTCTGAATAACCGTGCCACAACATCTGAACCGTATCCTTTAGCAATAGCTGAACAATCGAGCATTATGCGTGGATCTGTTTTCTGTATTTTTTTCCCCACGAGCGATATTTTGTCATAGCCAACAAATTGCATTAAACTATCTATTCTTTGTTTTGATGGCTTTTGTCCATGTTTAACCCCGAAGCCAAATCCCCATAAGTTTACAAGTGGTGCAACTGTAATGTCGAAAGCACCAACGGTTTCTTTTGATATTGTTTTTGCTTTATCGAAAACATCTATGAACAGTTCGTCGAGCTGAGTAGGTTCGTTTCTGTTTATTTTTGAAATGATAGACTGTTTATTGAACGTAGACAACGAATTGTCTACGTTCTTCAATTCTGCCTCGATTTCCTTTTGCAAGTCTTCATTGTTTTGATAAGTTATGTGATAAAACGTTCCAAAAATCTGCCCCTCGTTGTATTGATAGGGTGCAGAATGTTGTTGTTTTATAACGAAAACAGCACCTATTATGAGCAACACTAAAAAAGGCAACTGCCAAAGTAGTTTCTTATTTGTTTTTTTATCCATAAATCTATTCGAATTCAGCGGTTGGACTACAAAGTATAGAAACGAAAGAATAGAAATATGGTATGTGCCATATTCCTATCCTGTATTTACTTTATAAGTTTATTTCCTCTTCGATAAGATAGTCGTTTCGTCTATCGCTGTTACGACTTATTAAGTCGCCCAGGAAACCGGCAAGGAAGAGTAGTGTTCCTAAAATCATTGCTGTTAATGCAATGAAGAATGTTGCATGGTGGGTGAGCAAATCGCCATAAATGCCACTAAAAAGATTAATGGTCTTTTCAATAACCAGCCAGAGAAAAGAAATGAACCCAACAAGGAAAACGAAACTGCCCAACAGTCCGAATACATGCATAGGTTTTTTTCCGAAGTTGGTTAGAAACCAAAGTGTTATTAAGTCGAGATAACCATTAAAAAAACGATTAATCCCAAACTTTGTAGTTCCGTATTTACGTGCTTGATGGTGTACTACCTTCTCTCCAATCTTTGTAAACCCGGCTTCTTTTGCCAAGTATGGAATATAACGGTGCATTTCTCCATACACCTCGATATTTTTTACGACATCTTTTTTGTATGCTTTCAGTCCACAATTAAAGTCGTGTAAATTTTTTACGCCACTAATTTTTCGTGCTGTAGCATTAAAAAGTTTTGTAGGAATGGTTTTTGTTAATGGGTCGTAGCGTTTTTGTTTGTAACCACTTACAAGGTCGTAACCTTCTTCGGTAATCATTTGGTAAAGTGCAGGAATCTCGTCGGGCGAATCTTGGAGATCTGCGTCCATAGTTATAACAACATTGCCTTGTGCTGCTTTAAAACCACAGAAAAGCGCAGGACTCTTTCCGTAATTTCTACGAAACTTGATGCCACGCACATTTTTGTTTTCTTTGCTAAGCTGTTGAATGACTTCCCAACTCTTGTCGGTAGAGCCATCATTTACAAAAATTATTTCGTACGAGAAGTGGTTTGCATCCATTACTCTGCAAATCCAAGCATGCAATTCAGGCAAACTTTCTTCTTCGTTATAGAGTGGTATTATAACCGATATATCCATATCTTGATTTTTTCGAGTGTTGTTTCTGTTATTTTTTATTACGTGCCATTATAGCCGATACTATAAGACTAATAATTGCTCCAAAAAGAACTTCGTACATTAAACAATTTATTGCCATTGGTGTTGGCGAAAAAACTTCTGGTAATGTTGCTATAAATTCTTTTCTGCCTATTCCCATTGCTGCAAAGAAACTGTTATATTCGGGAAGAGATGTTACGGAAGTTATTATTCGTACCACTTTCCCATGGTCTAAGTAGGTCATATAAAGCCATTGCAGCAGACTAAAAAGCAAAGCAGCATTTACGAAAACACGCATGCAATAAAAATAAGCTCGCTTAAACGAAATAATTCCGTTTAAACCTACTTCCCTGTATATTTTCAATCGGTAGGCCACAAAGAATGGAGTTGATATTGTGAGCAATGAACTGAAAGTAGAAAAAACAGAAGACAATGGTAATAGCAAGAAGCAGGCGAAACTTGCTGTCCATACTATTGCTAAATATATACCGTCGTATCGTGCATAGACACGAAGTTGTTTTATTTCTTCATAATTCATACTGCAAAAATACGGAAATTATATAATATATAAGGTGTATAGCTGTTGCAAAAATCGATTTTTTTATTAAAAACACAAAAAGAGGACTGAAAACTTGTTTTATTCAGAAAAAACTTCCTATCTTTGCACTCGCTTTTCAGTAATGAAAAGAGAAATGGGCAAGTCTCTTACGGTCAGCTCCCTTTTAATCCCCCAGGACGGGAACGTAGCAAGGGCAGAAGGTTGTAGCGACGCGATAAGAATCGCTTGCCCACCTTCGCCTCTTTAGCTCAGTTGGCCAGAGCACGTGATTTGTAATCTCGGGGTCGTTGGTTCGAATCCGACAAGAGGCTCGAAATAAATAGTAATTTTAAGGGTACTTTTCACTAAGTACTCTTTTTTTTGCCCAATTATTTTCTTGTTTTATGTATAATGCAGGGTGAATTCATTTTTACATTTAAAAAAATATGCATATTTTGCTTTTTTTGATGTTCTTTACAAGGTCTATACGACTGAAAAAGAGAAACGAAATATGCAAAAGGTATATAGGTTTCAAGAAGAAAAATCCTGTAACAATTATCTTTCCCAGTGAGATTTGTAGGACGTTGCCTTTATGCTTCCTCTTTATTCTTTTTATAATATAGGTAAGAAATGGTAGAAAGTATCATAAACAGACCAATGAATATGCAATCTTTTAAAGATGGGGTATCTCTTACGTTAGCTGCCAGATAAAACGGAACAGAAATAAAGAAGAGCGAAGATAGCATCTTGGCAATATTTGCAAAGTACGTTTTTCTGAACATTACATTAAGCCCTTCTATATCAATATCTTGATGCTTCTGTTTGAAAATATTTCTCTTTATGTCATAATCTTTACTGTAGTGTTGTCCGATACCAAACCAAATGAGTGCCCACGACAGAAAAAGAGTTGCTGATAGAAAACCTCCAGTCTCTTCGTCTATGAAATAACTAAATGGTCTTTTAGTTATATACAGATATGCTCCCAAAAGGAGTATGACGAACAAATTCCATATACTCATGGATATTATTCCTCTTTTAAAATGTTTATTCATCACCTTTTCCTTTCTATTTTAAGTTAGCAGAATTGCTATATTCAACACAAAGGTTATTTCTTCATTTTTAATAGATTAAATAAGTTTCGTAATTATGCACAAAGGTATATATATCTTCAAACTATTTTCCCAAATTTTAATACACTTTCAAAAGTGCATTATTAATAGACTTGTCTATGTTTATTTCGCCTCTCTCTGTCTTTTTACCATACCCGAAGTTATATGTCAATTTTAGATTTACACACCTTCCATTGCTTTCGCTATAACTCCAACTATTTTGATTGTAACAGCCATAGTCCATTGAAATATGTGAGACATCGTAACGTCTGAAAGGATTTCGTACCATTCCCTCAACAGAAAGGTTCTTATGTTTCCAGTTTACTGAAAGTTCATATTGTGGCTTTCTGTGTGCCAAATAAGGTTCACTCACAAATAAAGCTGTATATGGGGTTTTATAAGTGGCTTTAATTCGTAGTTCGCCAATGAGACAGGTGGCAGTCAGATGGGCTCTCAATATGTTTTTTGAAATGTTGTAATGCTTACCTTTAAGAGCATTATGTTCTCCAATGCCAGTTAAATTCAAACGCAACTTATTGTTAAAAGCATTGTATGCGTAAGATGCCGTTAGCATATTGCCATAAAGGTTCCCCTCATTAACTTTCGTGTCGTATATAACCTGCCTTTCGGCTGTATACACATGGCAGATATTGTCAAAGTATATGAAATTGTTATAAGATACCGATATTCGCGAATTTCCGAACTGTCCGTTATAAGATAGCGTGTTATTAAGCACACGCAGTGTTTTAAGATTGGGATTTCCTTTTACAACTTCAAAGAAGGACTTCCTCATTACCATATTATTTTTGTTCGATGGATCGAAAAGTGTGTGAGTGTAAAGACCATTCAACGACAGCGAATTATGATTGTTTATTATACAGTTTCCACCATAAAAAGCTATTGGGTGGCAATAATTATAATGATTTGTATTCAGACTTACTGCTGTGTTGGAAATGCCAGTAGATAGGTAATAATAGTATTTCTCTGAATTCTTGCCAACCTGAAGCATTGCTATTGTAGCATTTGTAATAAGCTTTTGTTCGTCACCCCAGTTTCCATTGTAAGTATCCTTATAATAATTATGTTCGTGCGAGGCGACAGCTGTTAAAGTATAGTTGTTCCTTAAAGTTTTGAAATATTGAACCTTGCCTGTCATTGCATGGTTATTTTCATGACTATTTGTAGCAATAGAAGATTGTGTAGTCTCGTCATATAAGCTTGAATATTTATTATGACCATAAGAGAAAGAACCTGTAAAATCGAGCATCTGCTCTTTAGGAAGCCATAGTGTATAGTTTGCAAAAACAGAGGGAGAGATATTTCTATTCTGTGTTGTAACGTTCTTCATGGTTCTTCCAATGAACATTCCATTATATTCAGTATTACTTATTGAAATGGATTTTGGTACAGCTTGACGAACAAAAGATGCATATATATTGAGTCGATGTTTACTTCCGATAGACGTAAGCTTAAGTTTCCCACCTTGATTGTTGGTCTTACATAATGACGACATTGATGTATAATTCCTTTCAAGTGTATTGCCATCAGAGAAAACATACTTATCTGTTCCTTCGTTATAGCTATGTTCATGGTTCCAGTCAATCGAAGTAGTAAACGAAAGTGTAACGCCTTTGCGAGTGTAGTCTAAATAGCCAAGATAGTTGCCTTGTTTATAAGCAAATCCTTCTTCTGCTGAGAAATATACATTCCCACCATATTTATATTGTATTGTTATAAAATTGAGAACACCTGCTTTTCCTGCATATTTTCCTCCAGGTGTACGAACATACTCGATAGATTGCACATTCTTTGCCCGGAGCAAAGCTACTTCCTCGTCTGACACTTCCATTCCGTTAATACATATTACGACACTTCCTCCACTTTTTGTGGTAATGTTATGTAAACGTGTATTAATTTCTAATTCAGAAGTGTTCATTACGTCTATTAGTTCAAATCCATTAGTGGCGTGCTTTCTTTCCATTTCTGTCGGGCGCAAAATGACTTTTCGTGAAGTTTCTATCTGATTACCGCTATTGACAATTACCTCTGGTAAGTTTTTCACCTGCAATGTATCCTGACTCTGGGCAGAAGAAGCAAGACTAAATATAAAGATTATTAGTGCTGAAAATAGGAGTTTCATATATAATGTTGTAATTCAATCTCTAATGGATTTCTGATGATTAATATCTAATTATATGACATCTGAAAGATGTCATATTCATTCATTTTGCAAATATAAACATTCATTCATTATTTTGCAAACGTTTGCTTATGAAAGAAATCGTACGGATAAAATTTTAACATCTTGATGCCAAAAATATTACAGTAATTAATTATGAACACCTACTTATAATGAAAATACAGATGATCTTTAATTAAAGTTCTCCTCATTTCTTATTATGAATTTTTATTTTCTTATTATAAATTCTACTGTCCGATACAGTGTGAAGAGGATTAGCATGAAAAAGGAGGTAAACAGCTGTGAATGTGCTTACCTCCTACTTAATAAGTTTATATTCTTATTTTACTTGTACTACAAGATATTTGCTTGTACTCCAGAAAGTTTGTGGGTCGTTGATGCGAAGAATGTATTGTCCTGCTGCATCTTTCGTAAGTGAATAGCTGCTGCTTGGGTGAGCTGTAAGAATAGTTGCATTCTTACTGTACAATTTAACTTCACGTGTAGAACGAATATCTATCTTTGTGAAATAGTTTTTGTTGAAACTGCCTTGTAGTACTTTTCCACCAGAAAGAATTCTTTGATCTTTAAGCTCTTTCTTTGTGCCGAATACATACCAACCAGTATTTAGTTGCATGTCTTGTGAAGATATAGTTTCACTCTTTTGGTTCGATTCTGTCTGCAAGTTTGCCTTTTCTGTTTCAAGATTCTGTTTTGCAGCTGTCAGATTTTCTTTGTCGGCTTTTAAATTGGAAACGTCGCTGTTCAAACCAGTAATTGTTTGGTCGAGCTCCTTAATGTGAATATTCTTAGAAGCCAATTCTGTCCGGAGTGCTTTCAGCTCATTATCCTTCTGTACTAATTGAGCAGTCATTTGACTAAGGGTCTTTTTCATTTCTTCACCCTTGAATCCTGTTTCTTGAAGCTGTTTTTGGAGTTTCTTTATCAGTTCGCGATTTTCCTGCATACGTTGAGCAATAAATTGTATATTCTCTCTTATCTGTGCAGTCTTATCTCCTTTCTCTCCTTCTTTTGCTAAAGTAACACGGTTTTCTGCTGCATTAATCTCTGCAAATCCTTGTTGAATCTGATTGAGTGTTGCCATCATATCGTTTACTTCGTTATCACGGGCATTAATAATAGCACGCAAAGAATCGTTCTGGATTTCTGCGGGATTAATTGTAGACTTTTCTTGTTTGCAAGAAGCAAGTGCTATAGCACCGCAAGCTGCATAAATTAATAGCTTTTTCATATTCTATCTATTTTCATTATACTTCGAAGAATGTTGCTCTTCGTTAATGTCTTTTCTTTTTCTCTCTTTCTCTTTCCCTGCCAATACTATGACAAATTCGCCTTTGGGTGTAGTTTCTTTGAAATGTGCAAGCACTTGGACTAAAGTTCCGCGCACACTTTCTTCGTACACCTTAGATATTTCGCGACAACAACTAACCATACGACTTTCACCAAAGCCTTCGATGAATTGTTCCAATGTTTTTACGATGCGATAGGGTGATTCGTAAAATATCATTGTCCGGGTTTCGCTGGCAAGGCTTTCTATCTGTGTCTTGCGTCCTTTCTTTTGTGGCAAGAAACCTTCGAAACAAAAGCGGTCGCACGGAAAACCACTCGAAACAATTGCTGGAATTAGGGCAGTGGCACCTGGAAGTGTCTGGACTGTAATGCCTGCTGAAATAGCTTCGCGAGCCAAATAGAAGCCTGGGTCGCTAATTCCGGGTGTACCTGCATCGGAGATGAGCGCAATAGTTTCGCCAGCCTTTAGCCTGTCTACTATTTTTGCTGCTGTTCCGTGTTCATTATATTTGTGGTGGGATACTAAATGGTTTTTTATATCGAAATGTTTCAACAAGTTACTCGACGTGCGAGTATCTTCACAGAGTATCAAGTCTGCTTCCTTAAGAATACGAACGGCACGAAATGTCATGTCTTCCATATTCCCTACTGGTGTTGGTACAAGATATAAAATTCCCATAAGTGATGCAAATGTAAATGAAAAGTATTGAATGTCAAAATTAATTAGGATTTTTTACATGTAGTTTTGTTTCATATTCATATAAAAACAAATACTTCTTGGTTTTTCTGTATAATTGTAGTTGTGGAAGAGAAAGTAGAATGCGCAAAGGTGGGTGTTTAAGATAGAAAAAGACCAACAAGTGTTTGTCTGAGAACTAAAACTTGTTGGTCTTGTTGTTTTTACTGATAAGGCTGTGTTTTCCGCCTTATTGAGTTATGATGATAGGATATGTTTCCTATGTGGTTTACTTCTTGTAGTTTTCAATACCTTTATTCAGGAAGTCAAGATACCCTGGAATATCTTCCTTGTAAACGAAGCTGCCGCTAAGTGGATTTCCATGGTTGTCTACCGTTACATAGAATGGTTGTGCCAAGTATCCGAATTTAGATTCTTCCAGATAGCTCCATTTGTCGCCGACTGTACGTAACGTACGTGTTGTTCCATCGGGACGTTTTACTTTGATAGGTTCTTTCAGCGGAGTCTTGTCGTCTACGTAGAGTGAAATCAATATGTAGTCGTTGTTAAGTTTCTCAGCTACTTCTGCATTTGTCCACACTGCGCCTTCCATCTTACGACAGTTTACACAACCAAATCCTGTAAAGTCGAGCAAGACTGGCTTTCCGGCTTGTGCAGCGGCACGCATTCCTTCTTCGTAATCTTTGTATTTTGGCTCTACTTCTTGATGGTGCAAGTTGAAGTCTTGTGTGTAAATAGGTGGTGCGAATGCACTGACAGCTTTCAAAGGTGCACCCCAAAGACCTGGAATCATATATATGGTGAAGGCTAAAGATATCATGCCAAGCATAATTGCTGGTACCGGCATGGCTGTTTGTGTCTGGTCGTCGTGTGGGAACTTCACTTTGCCAATGAGATAGAGTCCCATTATTCCGAAGATAACAATCCATATTGCGAGGAATGTTTCTCTGTCGAGTATGCGCCAGCCGTATGCAAGGTCGGCAACTGACAGGAACTTGAAGGCGAATGCTAATTCTATGAAGCCTAACACTACCTTGATCATGTTCATCCATGAACCTGATTTAGGTGCTTGCTTCAGCCATGTTGGGAACAATGCAAACAGTGTGAAAGGTAAAGCTAATGCAAATGCAAAACCAAACATGCCGATTGCCGGTGCTACCCAGTCGCCACTTGTGGCTGCTTGTACAAGAAGAAGTCCTACTACCGGTGCCGTGCAAGAGAATGACACCAAAGAAAGTGTGAATGCCATCAGGAAGATGGAAAGCAGACCTGTCGTTGCTGCTGCCTTGTTGTCGATTGCATTTCCCCACGATGCTGGCAAACGGAGTTCGAACCAGCCGAAGAAACTCAATGCGAACACTACCAGCATGAGGAAGAAGAAGATGTTGAACGGTGCGTTTGTTGCCAGTTCGTTCAGCTTCTGCGGACCGAATAGGGCTGTGATGACGGCTGCCAAACCCATGTAGATTACGATGATGGAGATTCCGTAGGTTACGGCATCGCGGATACCTTTCTTCTTGTCGTCTTTGGCACGTTTCAGGAAGAAGCTTACCGTCATTGGAATAATAGGCCATACGCAAGGTGTTAGCAAGGCGATGAAGCCTCCCACGATGCCCATGAGGAAGATGCCCCATAAAGACTTGTCGTTGTTGTCTTTCTCTGCGCCAAACGCTTTCAGCTCTTTAATCACGGGTTGCCAAAGTTCTGAAGCCGTTGCTGCGCCGGTACCTGCAGCTTGCACAGAGTCGCCTGGCATTGTTCCGCCCAATTCGGCTGTCTTTGCCGTATCTGTCGTTGCACCTGGAGCAGCTGCCGCTTCTCCAATTTCGTTTTCTCCTTCTTTGGCTGCTGTAGTTTCTGTTGCTGCCGGTGCGTCGGCTGGCCCGTTGCCAGAATAGCTGAACTCTACAGAAGAAGGTGGCATACACATTTCGTCGTTGCATGCGCCATATTCCATATAGCCTGCAATCTTGTAGGTTTTGCCCGTTATTTTATATTTCTGTACGAAGCTCACACTGTGTTCGAAGTAGCGGAGTTTCATTTCGAACACCTTGTCGAACACGTTTATTTCTTTACCTCGTGGTGTCAGTTTGCCCATTGGCTGCGCACCTTCTGCCTTTTCAGTGGTGAGTGCAGCCGATGTTGGTCCTCCGGCTGGAAGTCCTGTTGAATATACGTGCCAGCCTGCATCGATTTTACCTGTAAAGATAACATCTACCTCTGTTGGCGATACTTTCTTTTGTTGTACACTGAAACGTACAGGGTTTTGCGCCATCGCTGTGAGGCTGAATAACGCAAACAAGGCTAAAAGAATCTTAGATCTCATTGTTGTTAGCTTATTTAAATTGTTGTTTTGTTTTCATGTAATGCAGTCTTTTATATGGAAAGATTACTGCGTGCAAAGGTAATGTTATTTTTTTAAAAACAAAGCCATTATGTTATATTTGTTCTTTTTTATTGTTGTTTTTTCACCTTGCAAATGTTGTAAAGCCATATGACGTGGCTTTAAATGCATATATAATTAAGGTGAAGCCGGACGGACTGAATGGTTCAACGTATAAAACATAACGAACCAAGCAACGCCAATTCAATGTGTCTCCAGGCGTTCACCATTGATAACGCCCTTGTTCTCTATTGACTCATTGCAGATTTCTTATTAGCTTATTACAAGTAATTTATAAGCTTTTATTTAAAAGCTCATAAGTTTTTAATTAATAGCTTATAAGCTTTCTATAAATAGCTTATAAGCTTTCTGCAAATAGCTTATAAGCTTTTCATTTATAGCTTATAAACTCTTTATTGAAAACTTATAAGTTTTTATGGATCTATTCGTTGTAAAAACCGAAAGAATTAATTATCTTTGTGCTGTTAATGTAGTAAGAAGGCTTCTGAAGATTAATTCCTTCGGCTTCGGAAGACAGAATAAGAGAAGGATTATTGCTGACTTATGGCAGGAAAATCATTGAGCTATGTTCTGGTGGAGCGTAAACTAAACGTAGGTCCGAAAGGCAAACAGATAATGCAGATTGCACAGCCGACGAAACGTCGCCGGGTAGATTTTGAAAGCTTTTGTGCGCAAGTGGCTCGTGCAACCACGTTCACCCGGCAAGAAGTTGCGGCTGTTTTGAGCTATTCTGCAGAGGTAGCACGCGATCTTGTGGCAAGTGGCGACATTGTTGAATATGGCGACCTGGGTACGCTTAAACCATCGTTTAAAAGCAAGGCAGTGCCAAAGGGCGAAAAATTCAAGCCCAACGTGCATATAGAAAAGGCTATGGTTAAGCTTTCGCCATCGCCTAAATATTTCACGCTGAACGATGTGTCGTACGAACAAGTGAGCAAGTCGAAGAAGAAAAGTAAGCTGTAGGGAACTGGGTTTGACGGGCTGTCGTACCGACGACGATGCCGACAAATACAAAGCATGCCGCCTCGAAGTGTCGGGGCGGCATGCTTTGTCTTGTTGATGATGTGGCGGTTACTGCCGTATAAGTTTCAGCGAGCAACTTCTCTTGGCACCACGGAGTGTAATCACGTAGACTCCTGAAGGAACGCCAGTTGCATCTATTCGGGCATTGCCTGATTGCACTGCAACTTCTGCGAGCTTGCAGCCAGTAAGGTTGTAGAGTGCAACTGTATTGAACTGGGGCTCTACGCCTGATACGACTATGCTGTTTTCGTGGTTCTGCACCGTTGGTTTTTCGCTGTACACGGATTCTATAGCATCTGGCGTGGCCTCAACAATGTTAAAGTCTTTCCATGTGCGCGATGCACTGTAAGCTTGCTTGCTTCCTGCCGGTACGGTAAGTGTACATGTTTCTCGCTTTACGCCTTCGAACACATCGTCCGTGTAAGGGTTTTCCACGGGGGCACTGGTCTTGACCGTCAGACTGTTCAACCCGCTGCAACCGCAGAATGCTCTGTATCCGAACTCGTTGAAAGCAGGCGAAAACTCTACCTTCTCAAGATTCTTGCAATACCAGAAGGCAAAGTCGGCTACTTTCTTTGTGCTGGCATTCATCGTAAAGTTCTTGTCGTTCTTTCCGTTCGGATAGATGTAGAGCGTCGTGTAATCCTTTGCGTAGAGCGTACCATTCTCTGCAGCATACTTTTCATTGTTGGCATCAACTTCGAACGACTGGAGGGCAGCACAACCCAGGAACGGATTGTCTACAAGTTCGGCAGCCGACATGCCCAGTGCCACTCGCTTCAGTCCGAGGCATTCGGCAAAGGCAGCGTAGTCTATCTTCTCTGTCGTCTTAGGGATTTCGAGCGATTCTATGCCGTGATTGTGGAAGAATGCTTTCTCGCCAATCGTCTTTAATCCGCTTCCCAACTTCAGTCCTGCCATGTCGTTGCAATTCAGGAAAGCTTCGTTTTCTATGGTTTCCAATGAGTTTGGAAGCGTAACGTTGTGTAGCTTCTTGCAGTTCTGGAACGCATACACGGCAATGTGCTTTAGTCCTTCTTTCAGTTCTATCGTCTCCAAGTTGTGGCAATCCTGGAAAGCATTCTTGTCTATCTTTGTGAGCGATGCGGGCAGTTCTGCTTTCTTCAGTGCTTCGCACATACCGAAAGCGCCTTCGGGTAAGGTGGTAATGCCGTCGGGAATTTGAATCTGTTCCAATCCGTTCGCACCGAAGAAAGCTTCAATAGCTAATTCTCGGAGCGATTTTGGCAGCGTCAGCTTCTTGAGCTTGGGCGTCTGGTCGAATGTCCGCTTGTTTATTTTCGTTACGCCATCGGGTATCGTAACCTCTTTCAGCTTCGCACAATAGGTGAATACGTAGTTGCCCATTGTTTTTAGTTTCGATGGCAACTGAATAGTTTCCAATGCGTCGCAAACGCCAAATGCCGTGTTTTGTATCTCGGTAACTTCGTCTGGAATTAAAACTTCTTTCATGCTGACGCATTTAAAGAATGCACCGATGCCTATTTCTCGGATATGTTTCGGAAGCACCACCGACTCTATGCTGCAACATTTAAAGAATAGCTTCTCGGGCAGCAAGGTAGGCTTTGCGCCATCAACAAAGTACTTTCTGTCCTTGCCCATGTCATCGGTAAAGATGTAATAGCTATCCGATGTGTCGCCTGTAGATACAAAGGTAACTTCGGAGAGGTCTATTCTTTTTAGCGTTGTGGGTATCAGCGCACCGTATTCGTCGGAACCGCAGAACTTTCTTACCCAGCGCAGGTCGTAACTGTTCAGCGGACCAACTATCTTCAGCGTGTCCACAACATCGAGCCAAACGTTCTCGGGAATCTTGTCTTCAAGTTCGCCTGCTTTATCCACACTTACCACAACCTTCTTTATTCGGTCGCCTTCTTCTTGGCAACCTGTTCCGTCGCCTACTACCGAAACCATCCAGCCCTTGTCTGTTGCAATCTGAGTGTTGCTCACTTTGGCTGCTCCTGGCACATTATTATATAGCAGAATGCCGTGCAAGTCGCTTTCGTCGTCCTCTGGCCGCTTTTCTCTCAACGAACGATACATGGCATTCAGGGCACACGCATCTAACTTTGTGTTGTTCACCGAAACATAGCGCAGATTGTTGCAGTTGTTGAAACCAATGCCACCGCTGATGGGATTGCCCGCAATGACAACGTCGAGCAGACTTGTACAGTTGCTGAAATCGAGCTGTTCAATTTTGTTGTTACCACAATTGATAGCAGTGAGTTTTGTCTGTGCAGTCAGGTTGAGCGTGCCTATTTGGTTACCGTCGCAAGTAAGATTGGTTAGCAATGGCAGTATTGTTGTTTCTATCTGTGTGAAATTGCAGCTGCTACAATTGAGCGAGGTGAGCGAACGTGGGAAATCTGCCGTGCTTAATTTCGGATTTACCGAGCAGTCTAAGTTTTTCATGCTTGTGCAGCCTGTTAGGTTCAGTGTGGCAAGGTCGTTAGAAAAACAGGTAAGTGTTTCTAATTTATTCAGTCCGCTGACGTCGAGCGTAGTTAGCTGATTGTTGTTGCACACCAGCGACTCAAGGTTTCGGCAGGCTGATAGGTTCAGACTTGTGAGGGCGTTCCCTTCACATGACAGAGCTTTAAGTTGTGTCATTCCCGTCAAGTCGAGCTGGGAAAGCTCGTAGTTGTTGTCTATTCCTAACAGTTTCAGCTGCTTTGTTTGCGATAAATCTATCGTCTTCAGTCCGGCAGCAGGCACCATCAACGTGTCAATCTTGTTGTTTGTTGGTAGTGAGAGTGTGCGCAATGGCCGTCCTAATCCTACGGCTACATACCTCAGTTCGCTGTTCTTGCTCAAGTCGTATTCGTCCACAAGTGTTTGCAAAGCATCAAGATGTTTCAGCTTGGGACAGTCTTTTAGGTTCAAGTGTTTTAGTTGTGCGTTCGATGTGCACATTAATAGTTCCAACGTTGGGTGCGATGCAAGCGTCAGTTCCTTAAGTCGGTTATTGGTTAGAATAAGACTGTCTATCTTGGAATTATGCGTTAGGTCGAGTTGTTCTAACGGCGAGTCTTGCACGTAGAGAAGTTTCAGTTCTGGATTGCCCGATACGTCCAAGTCTCTTACAAAGTTCTTTCGCGAGATAAGATATGTTAGTGCGGACAGTTTCGTAACATCAAGCGTTGTTAGTTGGTTGTTGGAACACTCCAACACTGCAATGTTGCCATAAATAGTCAGGTCTTGTGCTTCGATATTTCCTTGTATTCGTGTGGCTGTTTTGTTGAGTTTGCCTTTGTGGGTCTTACCATCTCCCCAGTCAAGCGTGTACTCTCCTGCTTCTGCACCCATAATCAAGAGCGCATATTTACTACCAGTTTTGCCTGCAAAGTGCATCTTTACACAAGGTGCACCAGGCTGGTTGTGTCCTGCTCGCATGACATTCAGCGAGCCTAAAATGGCACAAGTAGCCATTAATAACACTCGTTTCATATACTTTTTCATACCGTCGTTTGTTATAAGTTGTTCTATTTTAGCATTCTAAGTTTATTATTGTCAGGACAAAAATAAAATAAATTACACAACAAATGAAATGTTTTACAAGTTTATTTAAATGCTGCGTTGCAAATCTGAATATACTGTATGTGGTTGATTTATAGCATGTTATAGTATATATACTAATGTAGTATACTTCTTTTAGGGGCTAAAATGCAACGGAAAATAGGCATATTAAGTATTACTTTTGTTTATCTTTAAGAAAAAAAGATGTACTTTTGTGCAAGAGAAATAAACAGAAATGAAAAGATTCTTCCATATTATATTGTTGTTTACAATTATTCTATTCGGTTGTAGGTGCACCTCGACTGAGACGAACCGATGTTTAACTGAGGTAGATTCGTTGGTTCGACGAAACCAAATAGATTCTGCTTTTCGAATAATAAATAGGGTAGATGTAGCCAATTTAACAAGCAGTACAGATTCTGCTAACTTCTTTCTTCAGAAAACTCGTCTTCTTTATAAACTCTATAAGCCAATAAAGTCTACCGAAATGATAGACTACAGCATACGTTATTATGAAAATCAGAACGACAATATAGAGAAATTAACCGAAGCATATTTCTATAAGGGAGTAGTTCTGTACGAACACAAACAAATAAAAGATGCCATTGTCTATATTAAAAAGGCAGAATATGTAGCACGAAAGCTTTCAACACACCCTATAAAACTACAGATATACGAAAATCTTTTTGTGATAAACGAAGAATCAGGCGAACGACAACTTGCTTTAAAGTATGCGAAGAAAGTGCTCGACATAGCCAATACACTAAAAGATAAGGTGCAATTGGCACGAGCCTACAACAATATAGCGGTGGCGTATAACAAGCTGCACCAAACCGATAGTGCGAATGTTTATATAACAAAAAGCATGAAGATGTTGCACTATATACCTCGTAACGAACAAATATATATACTTAACAATATCGGGGCACAACTTATTGGGACCGACCCACAGAGGGCAAAAGTAGTATTATTGAAAGCAATAAGCATAGCACCAATGGGAGCTGCATTCGATAATCTTGCTACTATTTATATGCGTGAGGGCAATATGCATAGAGCAAACGAGTTGTGGGACAAGGCACTTAAAACGAATAGCATGCAGGTAAGGACCGATGTTATGACTTCAAGGTTCAGACATCAATGTGCTACGGCAGACTATAAAGGAGCTGCAGAAACCGCACAGCAACTTATTAGTGCAAAAGACAGCTTGTATAAGAGTTGGAAAGAGAACGACATACGAAACAATCAGATGGCATTCGACAATATAAAAGCCGAACAAGAATACGAACACAAGACTGAAATGGGAATCTTTACTATTGTGCTATTGTCGCTCTCGCTCGTTGCCATCTTTCTATTCTTGCGCTACAGAACTTATAAAGCAAGGAATGCACTTGCCCTGGACCAACTGCGAATTAAAGATTTTGAATGTCAGATTGCAGATTTTGAAAAACAAGGACAGGCAAAAGAAAAGGAGATAGAAGAATTGTACAGAAAGCGCAAGAATTTTCTCGAGAAGCATAGAGAAAATCTAAGCGAGGGACACAAGCTTTATATTGATGTTATGGAAGGGAAAACCATTGCCCTTTGGAGGAAGAAGGAATTCGAAAACTTTATAGAATACTATCGGCTGATAAATATGAGTTATGTTGATGCATTAGAGGTTGAGTACGATTCGCTATCCCCGAAAAATCAGTTCTTCCTTATAATGGAACACATAGGTAAAAGCGATAAGGAGATAATGCGTATTATGGGACTTGCTGATGGGTCTATTCGATCTATTCGCTCCAGGATTAATAAACGCCGAATTGTTTATTAAGTAAGCAGGTAATCATAATTAATACCCAATATATTTTAAGACGAAACGGTGGAACGCAAATAAGAGAAAAATATTAAAATCGTATTTAGTCGTCCCTTAAAAACTATATTTCAGCATAAAGTTTGTACTGACAAGCTCTATGCTGATTCTTTTTATAAGGTACAAAAGAACTCTCATAGCTCTTTTGAAGTTATAGGCGTAATGGACATTTGGTAGGCTGAAACCTCTCAAATGTCCTTTATTTATTACCTTTGCAGCATTTGAAAGCTTATGAATAAAAAACTGTATATTCTGTAACAGTTCAAATGTTAAAAAGAATGGTCATCGGCGTAATGTCCAAATGTACTTTTGCAGGGATTGTGGCAGGCAATTTCAAAGTGGTCAGCGTATAGACAATGTGTGTTTATGGAGTGACTATCTGACCGAGAAGCGAACTATTTCTGAGCTTTCCACTCTTCACAAATGCTCAGAAAGAACCATACGCCGTAGGCTAAGTTCAGTGGCAGACAGCTTCACTCCCATCTATCCTGAATCTGCAACAATAATACTGGACACGACCTACTTCCCCAAGACCTTTGGTGTGATGCTCTTTCAAGATGCCGCATCAGGCAGGATACTTCATCGTAGGTTTGTCAGGAACGAGACCAACAAGGAATACCTTGAGGGACTCAGATGCATTAAGGAGGGTGGAACTCGGATAAAGGCAGTGGTGTGTGATGGACATGTCGGGCTTTTACAAGCTGTAACATCCTGCCCTGTGCAGATGTGTCAATTCCACCTGTATTTTAAATTTGTCTTTTTAAACTCAGGTGGAACTCGGATAAAGGCAGTGGTGTGTGATGGACATGTCGGGCTTTTACAAGCTGTAACATCCTGCCCTGTGCAGATGTGTCAATTCCACCAGTTGCAGATAGTCAGAAGGCTTCTTACCAACAATCCGCATTTGCCAGCAGGCATCGAGCTGCTGGCATTAATGAGAAGCATGTTCTCTATTGGGAAAGAAGAATTCACATCAGGCTTTGATAAATGGTGTGACGAATGGAAAGAGTTCCTTGATGAACGAACTCTACTAATCTCAGGCAAGACAACCTATACACATAGAAGGCTGAGAAGTGCAAGGCGTTCGGTAAAGACACACCTTAAATGGCTCTATACGTATGAAGAATATCCTGAATTAGAGATACCCAATACAACAAATCTATTGGAAGGATTCAACTCACAACTTAAAAAGGCACTGCGTAATCATAATGGAATGAAGGAGGTTAATAAAAAGAAGTTCATAGATGGGTTCCTGAATATAAAAAAGTAGGCTGGAATTACCAGCCTACCAAATGTCCATTACTAAAATACGAGAGGTTTTCAGCCTACCAAATGTCCATTACGCCAAGTTATGCTGCGGCAGCTAATAATACATTGATAGCATCTCCTTTGACACCTTTATAAAAGTTGCGAGATAATCGGTGGTCTTCTTTAAGATGTCCCATCGTTGGCTCTATACCAGCTCGTTTACAAAATAGTTTGTGTTTCTTTCTCTTTTGGTAGTAGCTGTCTTTAGCTTTAGGAGTGTCTGGGATGAGTATCTTTGTCTGCCCCATCTGCCTTATACCTCTATACCCTCTATCTCCTGCTAACTTATCAACCTGCCTTCCTGTCATCCTTTGGGTTTGTTCTAGCGTCTTTTCGATAGTATGCCCATCATATTCATTCCTAAAAGAACATGCACCAAGAATAAGTCCTGACCATGAGCGAAGAATAGATACTTTATTGCCAAACTCATATTGCTTATGGTCCTTACCCTTGCTGACGCAAACTACATCTGGTTCGTGCAGAGAATATACTTTGTTCTTTGACTTCCTATTCTGAGAAAGAACTCTGTAATATAGCCTCAATTCCGCAGCATAAAATCTTTTAAGAAATCCAAGTGCCTGAGAAACAAAGTCCTCAAAACACTTGGATATGTCAGAATTTTCACCTAATCTTAGTGCAACAAACATAACAAGTAAGCAAAAATCTGACATGACAAAGGTAGCAATTAAAAACGAGAATATCACTTCTTTCGGAGGAATTTATCACATTATGGATGTTTTTTCAAAGTTGGGCTTTGAAAAACTTACCGAATCCGTGTTGGGCAGACGCGGAAGCAGTGGCAAGGCATTCAGCCATGGAAGCATTTTCGGCTCTCTCTTCTTCAGTTACCTTTGTGGTGGAGAATGCCTTGAGGACATCAATGCGCTTATAGGGCAGTTCAAGCAGAGGCCTGACACGCTATTACCCGGTGCCGACACCGTGGGACGTGGACTGAAGGAGCTTGCCGAAGAGAACATTATCTACAAGAGCGAGACATCAGGCAAGTCTTATAGTTTCAATACTGCAGAGAAGCTGAACACCTTACTTTTACGGATGATACGTAGAATGGGGCTTATAAAGGCGGGCAGTCATGTTGACTTGGACTTTGACCACCAGTTTATTCCATCCCGCAAGTTCGATGCAAAGTATTCCTACAAGCAGGATCATGGTTATTTCCCAGGCTGGGCTTCCATCGGGGGCATCATAGTCGGAGGTGAGAACCGTGACGGGAACACCAATGTGAAATTCCATCAGGAGGACACGCTCCGTCGCATTATGGACCGTGTGACCTCCGAACTTGGTGTTGTGATAGAGCATTTCCGTGCCGACTGCGGGTCGTTCTCGAAGGAAATCATCCAGACCGTAGAGCCGCGCTGCAACACGTTCTATATACGTGCTGCCAACTGCGGCAGCCGGTGTGAGGACTTCCGCCAGCTGGAAGAATGGAAGAGCGTTGAGGTTGGTTATGAGAGGTGCGATGTCACCTCCGTCAGCATGGACGACCTCATCGAAGGAAAGTCATACAGGCTTGTCGTACAGCGTACTCCCTTGAAAGACAAGCACGGCAGGGAACAGACGGATATGTTCGGAGTGATATACACATACCGCTGTATCCTTACCAACAACCGGACATCTACCGAGAAGGACATCATTACATTCTACAATGAACGTGGAGCGAGCGAAAAGAACTTCGACATACAGAACAATGACTTCGGCTGGGCACATCTGCCATTTTCCTTTATGGCTGAGAACATGGTTTTCATGATGGTTACCGCCATGCTGAAAAACTTCTATCTCTATCTCGTCCGTCATATCAGCGAGAAGGTCAAGCCATTGAAAAAGACAAGCAGGCTGAAAGCCTTTATCCTGCATTTTGTCAGTGTACCAGCAAAATGGGTACGAACAGGAAGGCGGAACGTTCTGAACCTATATACAAATAAAGCATACTACTCTGAGGTATTCCTTGAATAAACAGCATGTCTTTGTGGTTCTCACATTCCCCATTGGTTTGGGTGGGGGATTTCATGTCTATGCAAGAACCAAAAATCCCAGAAAATCCCCATATCAATGGATAGAGCCCAAAAATGTCACTTCAATATATAAAAGTACCTCACAAGGAATAATGCTGCGGAATTAAGGTATAGCTCAAACATCTTCTCATATCCTTTCCTTCCCACAAGATTACGCTCTAGCTCTCTTACTAATCTACCTGCTATGGTCTTCAGTTGCCTATCTGCCTTAAGAGCTTTCTTACGATTCTTGGGATGATTACGAAAACGTTGGGAACGGTAAATTCCTTTCAAGGTACGCGTATAACTCTGTCGTAGAGGGAGACAATTGTCATGAACTATCTTCAGAACGTTTTTGATTATCTTTTTATGCAACTTCGCATCTGTAGGATAGGTTATATTCTTCTCCTGCACGGTAGAATCAATGAAAGCCGTATCAAAATGGTCTTCGTTATCATGGTCAGTATTAACGCGGATGCTCTCGGCTAATATTAACTCCATACCTTTCTCACCTATACGATTTCTGAAATGAACTAACTCAGAAGCGTCACAGGGTTCTTTTGGCATAAATTCAAGTCCACCACAGAAATATTGGTAGTAAGCATTCTCGCTCCATTGAGAAACCACCATTTCATCTGACACATTACGCAAATGTTTTAAAATTAAAAGACCACACATCAAGCGAATAGCATGGGCAGGGCGACCATTAGTGCTGCAATACAAAGGAGAAAAAGCATTTTCAAAACATTCCCAATTAATCTTATTACTAAGTTGGAAAAGGGGATGTTCATGGCTAAGCATGTCCTCTAAAGAAGAGAACATAGAAAGCTGTTTGGATGTACGTTTAAGCATAAATATCTGCAAGATTTATAATGTAAAGGTACAAAAACTTGCAGATATGAGCAAATAATTTACAGGATAATATACTATGAATCAGGAGAATATTAGGTTTTTAAGGGAGAACTATTTAGTTTCGCTGCTGAAGCAGCATAATATTTAACGGACTATTGTTGAATAGAAAAACGAACAAATGATTAATGAGAAATTAATCATTTGTTCGTTATAAGTGGACCTGCGGAGAGTCGAACTCCGGTCCGCACAAGGAAACCATACGCTTTCTACATGCTTATTTCAGCCTTTTGTTTTCGAGCATTGGCAAGACCTGAACCACCAACCAATGCCTTATCCTCTAAATTTCATTTGGGCAGCGAGGCATACCCAAACTATTTCCGATTTAACCTGCACCGCTTTACCCTCCGATTCGGAACAACATCTTTGGAGCAGTGTCTCGTTCAACTATCTAATAGTCGAATAAAGCCAGTAATCTACTGTACTTCGATTAGGCAGCGAGAGCGTAATTGTTTTCGCCAATTAACTGTTTGATAACCGATATTTAGGAGCCAGCTACCAATGCTCCGCATGCTTACATACCATTTCGTCTTGCCGTCAAATCCATACAAGCCCGAATAAATATTGCGATATGCGAGTGCAAAGGTATTGTAAGTTTCTGATATAACAAAACTTTCGGCTATCTTTTTAAGAAGGTTACAAGGCTATAAAGTGTAATTGTTTTACAGAATATAAAACAAATCCCTGTCTCAAACAGTCAAATGAGACAGGGATTTTATATGTTGGTATGCTTACGCTTCCTTATCGTATTCCAAATGGAAATTGACAACAGCTTCTATGCCTTTCTTCCAAAGGTCTACTGGCATATTTTCGTTTGGAGAGTGGATTGCGTTTGACTCCAAACCGAAGCCCATGAGCACACTCTTTGTGCCGAGCAATTTCTCGAATGTAGAGATGATAGGAATACTACCACCTATGCGAACTGGCAATGGACGCTTGCCAAAGACAGCTTCGAAACCACGTTCAGCAGCTTTATAAGCAGGGAAGTCGATAGGACAAACGTAGCCATAACCACCGTGAAGCATTTCTATCTTCACGCTAACGGTATCGGGAGCTACCTTATTGAAATAGTCTACAACGAGCTGACCAATCTTCTTGTAGTCCTGATGTGGCACAAGACGTGAAGAAATCTTTGCGTACGCCTTTGAAGGAATTACGGTTTTTGCACCCTCGCCCTGATAACCACTCCAAAGTCCGCATACGTCGAACGATGGACGGTAGCCTGTACGCTCGATTGTGCTGTAACCTTCTTCGCCAAATATATTCTTTATGCCGAGCGACTTCTTGTATTCATCTTCATCGAAAGGTATAGAAGCAACAAGTTCGCGTTCTTCTTTTGATGCCTCTTCAACATCGTCGTAGAATCCTGGGAAGCGTATTTTGCCGTCAGGACCCGTTACATCGCCTATCAACTTGCACAGAACGTTCGCAGGGTTAGCCACTGCACCGCCGAATGTACCAGAGTGAAGGTCGCGATTTGGACCGGTAACTTCAATCTGCCAATAAGCCAAACCGCGCAATCCTGTTGTAATAGAAGGCACGTCAGCACCGATAAGCGATGTATCTGATACGAGAATAACGTCGCACTTCAACAGCTCTTTGTGCTCTTCGATGAACGGACCGAGGCTGCTTGAACCGATTTCCTCTTCGCCTTCAAAGATGAACTTCATATTGTGCTTCAACAAGTCGTGCTTGTTGATGTATTCAAATGCCTTAGCCTGAATGAACGACTGCCCTTTATCGTCGTCAGCACCACGCGCCCAGATGTGTCCGTCTTTTACAACTGGCTCGAATGGCTCGGTCTTCCAAAGCTCGAATGGTTCAGCTGGCATCACGTCGTAGTGGCCGTAAACCAAAACCGTCTTGGCATTTGGGTCTACTATTCTTTCTGCATAAACCATAGGATTGCCATTTGAAGGCATCACTTCTGCTTTGTCTACACCAGCTTCTAAAAGCAGTTCCTTCCATCTTTCGGCACAGCGCACCATATCTTCCTTATGGTCTGGTTGTGCACTTACGCTTGGAATGCGTATCAGGCTGAAAAGCTCTTCGAGCATTCTCGCCTCGTTTTCTTCTACATATTTCTTTATCATAGTCATTGATGTTTTGAGATTTCTTTTTCCATAGTTGCAACGCTACGAAAGCGAATGCACCGCAAATATACTACTTTTTTTCCTAATGCAAGTGGAAAAAGAGAATATCTTTAAGACAAGTTCTTATTTCACGCTTACTTTTACTTGTTTATTGCCTGCTTTAACTACATATACGCCACTCTGCACAGGCAGCGAAACATTGGTTGCAGTTGGTACAATGCAACTGTAAACGAGCGTTCCTGCCACATTATATATATGTATGTTGGCAGCATTGCCTTTTGTTGCTATGAGTATTTTACCGCTTTCGCTTCTGACAGAGATGTCCGAATTTGAAACGACACCGATTCCTAACGTTTCGTCTTCCACGATGTTGGGAACGAATTTCTTCCATTGGTCAGCTTCTTCATACGCTTTTTTGCTGCCAACAGGAACATACAACTTGCAAGAACCGCCGATGTCGCCCGTGCTGACTTGCTCGAAAACTTCTGTTCCCATTGCTATCCCTGTTAAAGGTTCCTTCAGTTCGCATTTGATAGTTCTCAACTTCACACAGCCGTAAAAAGCATCGTTTCCAATGTATACAACATTGTGCGGTATTCTCATTGCTGTCAATCCGACGCACCCATAAAAGGCTTGTGCTGATATTTTCGTTACGCTTTCGGGGATATTGCAATCGCCCTTCTTCCCACTGGGACATTGTATCACTATCGACACATCTTTGTTAAACAACACACCGTCCTTGCTACAATACTTCTTATTGCTCTCTTCCACGTCTATTCGTTCCAACTGGGCACAAGACATAAAAGCCCATTTCCCAATTTTCTCAACAAGACTGGGGATTTTAATAGACGTCAAACCATGGCAACCTAAAAAGGATTTGTCGCTAATAGCTTTCAGTGTATTTGGCAAAGTTACGGCTGTCAGCCCCTCGCACATATAAAAAGCCTGTTTCCCAATTCCTGTAACGGCATACGCAGTTCCCTCGTGAGTGGCTGATTCGGGTATCGTAAGTGCGCCTTTTAGTTTTACAGTATAGACTCCTCTCGGCTTTTCCGATGCCACATAAACCTCCTTGCCTTCCTTACTGGTTATTTTGTAGAAAAGCTTTCCATCGGTAAAGTCATACGGTTTAACTTGTGCTTTCACATTCATTTGTACGCTTGCCAATAACAAACAAGCAAGTGCTAATAAGAATTTCTTTTTCATAATTAAATAGTTTATCGTACATCTGTACGTTGGTTAATATTTCAATAGATTTTGATACAAACATTGATAAATACTGCAAACGGCATCGAGAAGTTCAGCAAACTCATTTGCAATAACCGAATACCGCCACATTTTGGAAATCAATTGGTAATTACAGATTTATGCGTCTTTCGCAAATATAGACATTAAAATTCATATTTCCAAATTTATCTGACACTTTTCCAAGTAGCCAGTGCTTTTCTTCAGCCTGCTGTTTTGCCAGCTCTGTCCCATTTCAACGCTTGTCGCAGAAATTATTTACACGTAAATAAATATTTCTTTACGTGTATGGAAATTATTACTTACGTGTAAATAAATATTTTTCTACACGTAAAGAAATCGTCAATGTTCGGTTTGTAAAGAAACATACCAATTTTTCTAATTCACTGAAGCTTCACTTTCATAGTATTAAAGAATACAAAGAAGCCGCTTCCGACCATACTTATATTTGCAATTAAGCTTCTTTTCTGTTTTTCTTCCATTCATTTGGTATTTAAATGGTTTTTGTTTAACTTTGCAAATGAGTATTAATAATATCAAAAAACTAACTAGAAACAATCTCATATGAAAAAAGTAATTGGCTTTATTTTCTGTCTAATGGCATTAGGTGCCTGCAGTAGAACACAAGAAGAGAAGGCTAACCTTCTTATTAAGGAAGATATTCAAAAAGTATTAGTGAAACCTGATACTTATGAACCTATTGAAACGAAGTTAGACAGTGCATTTGCACCGTATGAAACACCAGAGTGTATGGAAAACATATTAAAATGTGTGCAATTATTTATAGAATTTAAAAGATATGAAGAGAACATCAAAGATGCAAAATCTATGATGACTCTATATGAAGATAACTTAGGTTCTCCCTATGTAAAGAACAAGTATAATGAACATAAAGCTGAATATAAGGAAGCAACAAATAAAAAGAACGAAATAGAAAGACGTTTAAAGCGTTCGGGCAAAAAAATAAAAGAACTTGTAAATGCTAAACGTGAGTTTATTGGATACAAAACTATGCATCATTATCGTGCTGATAATAACGAAGGAAATACGTTCTTAAGAACAGGTTTTTATCTTTTTGATAAAGACATAAATACTATACTTGTATCTTTTTCCGAAACAGAATTCGAACTTATTCAAGAAGCTTTTGAAGAGCTGGGAGAAATAGAAGAATAAGTAAAAACGAATAATCTACTGAACAAAAAAGAGCAATTATAATCGCTGATGAAACGATTATAATTGCTCTTTACTATACAGACAAATCGGATTTTATAGTCCTTTGTCTATCTCACGCAGCACGAAAACGGCGTCGCCAACCGACTTTACGCCTGTAACTACCATTGAACGTTTGCCGTTTCTCTCCTTGATGTTGCAACGGCGGGGATTGTTTCCGATGTAGTCGATGCACTTTCCGAACGCCCGACTCTTATAATAGGCACTGTCGGGATTTGATATGAACTGCATCTGGAGGGTGCTTTGCTTCAGTATCAGCTTTTCGCAGCCAAGACGTTTGCCCACTCGGCGGAGTGCAACTACCTGCATCAGCTCGATTCCCTGACGTGGTACAGGACCGAAACGGTCTTCCAATCGCTTGCGGTAAGCATCGAGGTCAGTATCGTTTTCAATGTTGTCGAGTTCGCGATAGAGCAACATTCGCTCCGAACTTCCAGGCACATACGTGTCGGGGAAATACATTTCGAGGTCGCTTTCCACCGCACAATCGTCAATGAAGTCATCGCCCGTAAGTTCTTTTCCCTCTGCCATTTCCTCCGTATAAAGGTCTTGGAACTCGTCGTTCTTGAGTTCGGTAACTGCTTGGTTCAATATCTTCTGATAGGTTTCGTAGCCTAAATCTTCCATAAAGCCACTTTGTTCAGCCCCAAGAAGATTGCCTGCACCACGAATATCGAGGTCTTGCATCGCCAAACTGAAGCCACTGCCAAGGTCGGAGAATGTTTCCAAAGCCTCCAAACGACGGCGTGCATCGGGATTCAGGGCTGCCAATGGCGGTGCAAGCAAGTAGCAGAAAGCTTTCTTGTTGGAACGTCCCACACGCCCACGCATTTGGTGAAGGTCGGAAAGTCCGAACTTATGCGCATCGTTTATTATAATGGTGTTGGCGTTGGAAATGTCGATACCGTTTTCAACGATGGTTGTTGAAAGCAGCACATCGTAGTCGTGGTTCATAAAACCAATGATGGTTTCTTCCAACTCTTCGGGTTTCATTTGTCCGTGCCCAATCGCTACACGGCAATCGGGTACGTATTTCTTGATAAGACTTGCCAATTCGGGTAAGTTTGCTATACGGTCGTTCACGAAAAATACTTGTCCGTTTCGGCTCATCTCAAAGTTTATCGCGTCGGCGATTACTTCTGACGAGAAAGAAGCTATTTCCGTCTGAATTGGATAGCGGTTGGGCGGTGGCGTTCGCATAATGCTCATATCCCTTGCGCCCATCAACGAGAACTGCAAAGTGCGGGGAATGGGCGTTGCCGACATCGTTAGCGTGTCGATATTGTTCTTCAGTTGGCGCAGTTTCTCCTTTGTCGATACGCCGAACTTCTGTTCTTCGTCGATAATCAGCAAGCCAATATCCTTCCATTTTACGCTCTTGCCTATCAGTTTATGCGTTCCCACGAGAATATCAATCTTTCCTTCGGCCAAGTCTGCCAATACTTGCTTGGTTTGTTTGGCTGTTCTTGCTCGCGAAAGATAGTCTACCGTAACGGGCATATCCTTCAGTCGCTTACTGAAAGTTTGGTAATGCTGGAATGCAAGCACCGTAGTTGGCACGAGCACAGCCACCTGTTTTCCGTCGGTAGCTGCCTTGAAAGCTGCCCGCACCGCTACTTCGGTCTTGCCAAAGCCAACGTCGCCGCACACCAATCTGTCCATTGGGCGGCTACTTTCCATATCGTGTTTCAGGTCTTGCGTCGCTTTCAGCTGGTCGGGCGTATCTTCGTAGAGGAACGAAGCCTCCAATTCGTGCTGCATAAACGAGTCAGGCGAGAAGGAAAAGCCCTTTTCGTGGCGTCGTTTGGCATAGAGCTTTATCAAGTCACGAGCAATATCCTTGATGCGTTTCTTCGCCTTTTCCTTGAGTCTGTCCCACGCTCCCGAGCCAAGAACCGAAAGACGTGGGGCAGCATCGCCACTATCGGCACGGCGATACTTGCTTATTTTGTAGAGCGAATGTATAGAAACGTCCACAATATCGTTGTGCTGATACACCAAGCGTATCATTTCCTGATAGGATTCGCCTGCCGGAACACGCACCAAACCTGCAAACTTACCAATGCCAAAGTCTACGTGAACAAGGAAATCGCCTGGTTCCATCTCTTGCAACTCTTTCATTGTAAGTGCCATCTTGCCCTGTCGAGCCTTGTCGGACTTTAGGCTGTACTTGTGGAAGCGGTCGAAAATCTGGTGGTCGGTGAAGAAACAAACTTTCAAATCGTTGTCGATGAAGCCCTCGTGAATGGTTCTGTTCACGGGCATAAAGGGGATATTGTCTGCCACAGAGGTCGTCTCGGCTTTGCTGTCAGCCCCCTTACTGTCGAATATATCGCGCAAACGCATTGTTTGTTTTTCGCTGTCGGCAAGAATATAGAGTTTGTATCCTTGCAGCAGATAGTCTTTCAATGACTGCGTAAGCAACTCAAAGTTCTTGTGAAAGAGCGGTTGCGGCGAGATATTAAAACGTATAATCGCCTTGCTTTCCTCGTTCTTTGCACGGTTCGCACCAAACTCTATGCGCTTGAAGTTCAAGGCATCGTCGGTAAACTGTTGCGCCGTTATGAGTTGAAGATTAGCCTGCAACTGCTTTCTCAACTCGTTTTGCTCTGTTTCCGTTTTACCTTCGAGCTGCTCGGTCAGTGCTTGTGCAGTGAAACCATCGTTATAAATGCGTTCGATAGTATCGTGAATATACAGCAAATCCTTCATTACGAGGACAGAATCTTTCGGCAGAAACTGCAAGAAAGGTATTTTCTCTTCGCTCAATGTAGCCAATTCCGGCACAATCTCCACCTTTTCTTTCTTGTCTTTCGATAACTGCGTTTCCACCTCAAAAGTACGAATCGTGTCTACATCGTTGCCGAAAAAGTCGATACGATAAGGCAGTTCGCTCGAAAAGGAATAGACATCGAGAATGCTGCCACGTACGGCAAACTGCCCTGGCTCGTACACATAGTCTACTTGTTGGAAGCCATACAAGCGCAAAGTCTTCTCTGTTTCAGTTAAATCCATCGTCTGTCCGACACTCACAGACAAGGTATGCTCGTCCAACTTGTGCTTGGCAACCACCAATTCTGCCAACGCCGAAGGCTCGGTAACGATGCAAAGAGGCAACGAAGCGGTAGCTTTTGCCTCGTTGATGACCGACAAATGCGACAGAACCTCCGTACGCAGTATCTCGTTTCCTGCATCGCGCTGACCATATTTCACCGCCCTGCGATACGAAGAGGGGAAAAACAACACCTCAGCAGCCTGCCCCTGCCCATTTTCGGGCATGGCAATTGTTTTCAAATCGTTGTAGAAATAGCCCGCTTCGTCGTTATCGTTCAGTACGAAAAGCATTGTTTTTTGCCATCGTTTCACTATCGAAGCAAAGAACATTGGTGTGGCAGAAGCCAATAATCCTTGAAGAAAAACCGTGCGAACCGACTTTTCTTCCATTGTTTTCATCAAAGCATCGCCCTGTGGCAACACTCCATATAGTTTCTGTATGTCTTGTATATTCATCGCAATCATTGCGTTCCGACAAACCGTCGGATTTCTTTTTTGAAGTACAAAGGTACAACTTTTACCTTATATCCCGATAAGTTCTAAATATTTATGGGGTTTCAGTGGCTTCTATGCTCATATATATTCTTGTTATACCATTCCTATGGCTGAATAGTTTGCCCTCTATATATTGTTGCATTCCAAGTCTTGGTAATTACCATTCGTCGAACTTATGTTATAATAAACCTCTTTAGAGATCTGCTTGCCCCTGAGATTGGCAATGAAAGTGGCATCGATATAAACTGCCAAATAATGGGAGGGGAGAAAGCGATTGAGTCATTACTCAACATCTTCACGGTAGCTATTGCTCAAGTAAGATACCTGCTGTTTACTATAGATGTGTCCATAAATAGCTTCAGAGTTTCCGTCTATCTGCCCTGAGTAAGACCTTTGGTGTAAAATAGGTTGGAAACCTTGCATGTTCTTTGCTTTCACTACGGATCAAGCATGAAAAAACCAGATAGAAATTACCACTGCGACTGCGTGGAATACGAAGAGAAAACTCAAAGGCATGACTATACCAACGACGGGAACGAAGGCCATTACATTGCTTGTGCTCATTCGCTTTGACAAATAAATCACGTTCATGCCCCATCAGAGAATTCATGATTAAAGACTGAAGAGTAATAAAACCCTTGCTACTGCTTGTGTAGTTGGAAATAATTTCTGAAATTTGTGCTTGTGTAAGTTCCATTTTTCTGTTATTTTTTGCTTTATGCAAAGATAAGAAAAATATGGTCTTACACACTTTTTAAGACACTACCACAATGAAGAAGAGAATGTATCCACGATAGGATACATTCTCTTAAAATACCGTATTTATTCTGTTACTTATTTGTTTTCGCAGCAACTACCGTTCTTGCCGTGGTGCTGAACAAAGGCGAGGAGCATCCAAACAGTCTTCTCCTGTCCTTTGATATAGCCCGTCATAAGGTCTGCCGTAACGTCATCGTGAGCATCATTAGCCAAGTCGATGAGTTTACGTTCTTGTGCAATGAGATTCTTGAAGTAGCCTAATACGTCTTTCATACCTTCTTGACCACACTCAACTTCCTTAAGTTCTTTGATTGTTGCAATTTTTAAATACTCGCTGAACTTACTTTCCGGTATGCTACCAAGCTGGAGAAGACGTTCTGCAATCTCATCTACTTTCTCTGCAGCATCGTTGTATAGTTCTTCATACTTAGCGTGCAAAACAAAGAAGCCATGTCCTTTTACGTTCCAGTGGAGGTTGCGAAGATTTGTATAATAAATCTGGAAATCTGCCAATAACTGTGCAAGTCCTTTTCTAACTGCGTTAACCTTATTCTCTTCCAATCCTAAAATTTCTAAGTTATTCATACTTTTTCCTTTCTAATTTAATTATTAGTTATCTGTTTAATTGTATTGCAAAGATAGGTAAGGTTCACCTAACTACCAAATGTTTTTATCTATATGCCTATAGAATTAATCTATATTAACTTGTAAGAATCGGATAATAAGTGTTTTATAACGATATAGAAAAAGATTTAGATAGTGTTTTTAGATGAGAAATACCATTTGAACTACAGATATATCTGATCAGAAATGGTATTAAAAATCCCCACAAACAGCGATTGTTTGTGGGGATTTGTATGCTTTCTGAAACCTTATCTACGAAGGCCGAGCTTCTTGATGATTGCACGGTAACGTTCGATGTCGCGCTTGTACAGATAGTCGAGAAGCGCACGACGCTTACCTACAAGACGTGTAAGTGAACGGGTTGTAACGAAGTCCTTGTGATTCTTCTTTACATGTTCTGTCAAGTGCTTGATGCGATAGGTGAACAATGCGATTTGGCTTTCTGCTGAACCTGTGTCCTCTACCTTCTGTGCTTTGCCGTACTGGCCGAAGATTTCTTCTTTCTTTTCTTTGCTTAAATACATTTTACTTTGTTGATTAATGTTGTTTGCAATTACATCTTTCCATTGTAAAAGCCGCCTTAATCGTAACGGCTCACAATGTCAAATGCATCGGTATTTCCGAAAGTGCGCTGCAAAGTTACAACATTTTATTTATTCCACAATACTTTTACGATTATTATTTGTAATTTTGCACCCACAATTGAGTGTGGATTTAAGACATAATAAATGCAAGATATTAGGAACATCGCAGTAATTGCGCACGTAGACCACGGTAAAACAACGTTGGTAGACAAGATGATGCTCGCTGGTAAACTCTTCCGTGATGGACAAAATAACAGCGACGAAGTGTTAGACTCCAATGACTTGGAGCGCGAACGAGGGATAACAATTCTTAGCAAAAATGTAAGTATCAATTGGAAGGGTACTAAGATTAATATACTTGATACGCCAGGACACTCCGATTTTGGTGGTGAAGTGGAGCGTGTATTGAATATGGCAGACGGCTGTTTGCTATTGGTAGATGCTTTTGAGGGACCAATGCCACAAACACGCTTTGTGCTTCAGAAGGCTTTACAACTTGGTTTGAAGCCTGTAGTGGTTGTAAATAAGGTAGATAAACCTAACTGTCGGCCCGAAGAAGTATACGAAATGGTGTTCGACCTTATGTGCGATTTGAATGCAACAGAAGACCAATTAGATTTTCCTGTTGTGTATGGCTCGGCTAAGAATGGTTGGATGGGAGCTGATTGGAAGACTCCAACCGATAATATTGATTATCTTTTAGACCTTATTATTAAGGCTATTCCTGCACCTGAGCAGTTAGAAGGTACACCGCAGATGCTTATTACATCGTTAGATTTCTCTAGTTACACAGGTAGAATTGCTGTCGGTCGTGTGCATAGAGGCACGTTGAAAGATGGTCAGAATATTACTGTATGCCATAGAGACGGCAGCAAGGAACGCACAAAGATTAAGGAACTGCACACCTTCGAGGGTATGACGCACCGCAAGACCGATGCTGTTGGCTCGGGCGATATATGTGCAATTATTGGGTTAGAGCATTTCGAGATAGGCGATACTATTGCCGATTACGATAATCCTGAAGCATTGCCACCAATTGCTGTGGACGAACCAACTATGAGTATGCTCTTCACTATCAATGATTCGCCATTTTTCGGAAAGGAAGGCAAGTTCTGTACGTCGCGCCATATTAACGAGCGTCTTGAGAAAGAGCTTGAAAAGAACCTCGCTTTGCGTGTTGCACCTGTAGAGGGATATACAGATAGATGGCTTGTAAGTGGTCGTGGTGTGTTGCATCTTTCGGTTCTAATAGAGACAATGCGCCGTGAGGGCTACGAATTGCAGGTGGGACAGCCACAAGTAATATATAAGGAGATAGACGGACAGCGTTGCGAGCCTATTGAGGAGCTTACAATAAACGTTCCCGATGAATTTTCGAGCAAGATGATTGATATGGTAACGCGTCGCAAGGGCGAACTCTTGAGTATGGATACGGAGGGCGACCGTGTGAACATAATGTTTGAAATACCTTCTCGTGGTATAATGGGACTCCGCACAAACGTGCTTACTGCGAGTCAGGGCGAGGCGATTATGGCGCATCGTTTCAAGGAATATCAGCCTTTCAAGGGCGAAATCACACGCCGTACCAACGGTTCTATGATTGCTATGGAAAATGGAACGGCATACGCTTACTCTATCGACAAGTTGCAAGACCGTGGCAAATTCTTCATCGACCCGGGCGAAGAGGTTTATGGCGGGCAGGTTGTCGGCGAGCATGTGCACGAGAAAGACTTGGTTATCAACGTAACGAAGGCGAAGCAACTTACCAATGTGCGTGCGTCGGGCTCTGACGATAAGGCGCGCGTGATACCGAAAGTGGAGATGAGCCTTGAAGAATGTATAGAATATATAAAGGTAGATGAGTATATCGAAGTAACGCCGAAGAGCATTCGTATGCGCAAGATACTGCTCGACCACCTTGAGCGTAAGCGCGAAAGCAAGGAGTAAACACTTTCTTTATTATCCCTGCCTATTCGGTTGTAGAGCTGAAAAAGCCAGCCTATAATATAATAATAAGGTGAAAAGGTCGTTTTATAAGTAAAACAAAACATACTTATGAGACGACTTTTTTTATTATGTTTATTTGTGCTCACCCTTTTTGGTGCACAGGCACAACCTAAGTGGGGAACGTGGTCGGTGGTACCACACGTTGGCGTTAGCTTTGCTAATTTAACTAAAGATGCTATCTATGTTCCATATAATGGAACTTCGCATTCGCAGACAAGAATAGGTTTCTCGGGCGGTGCAGACGTGTATTACCAGCTGACAGACAAGTTGGCGCTGTCTGGTGGTGTTGCTTACACACAGGCTGGTTGCAACTTTAAAGATATTCCTGCCGACCTGTCAGCAAGGAGTGGCACCGTTCTCCACGATTCATATTACAATTTGGGATATGTTGATGTTCCACTGCTTGCTCACATTTATATATCAAAAGACTTGGCACTCTCTATAGGGTGTCAGCCATCTTTCCTTACAAAGGCTACATCGCACACTGAAATGCAAGAGTATGAAACGGACGGGAAAGGTGGAATAAAGTACGATAAGAATCTAGTCAGTGAAGGCAATGCAAAGTCTTTGTTCAAGAAAACTGCCTTTGCGATACCTGTTGGCATAAGCTACGAATATGAGAACGTGATGCTGATGGCTCGCTACAACTTCGGGCTTTCAAATGTTTACGGTCACGACTTAGGCGATAGCAAAAACAGAATCATCACAGTGTCGGTAGGATATAAGTTTAATCTGTAAAAGTAAACAACACAACAAACCGCCTTGGCAGCTCTGCCAAGGCGGTTTGTTGTATGCTTTTATTGCTTTTTATAACCCTCGTGGGGTATAATTGCACTTTATTCGTAGAGTATGGTAAGCTTTGTTGCTTTGTGTTTGGAGGCTGTCGAAATACTTGCCAAATAGGGACTCTTGCCGCAACGGGGTTACGACGATCGTCGTAACCCCGTTGCGGCATTGGTCGTAACTCCGTTGCGATGAATGCCGTAACTCCGTTACGACAAACGGCGTTGTTCCGTTACGTGTTTATTGCTTCTTATTTTACAACTTTACGCGTCGTTCCGTCTCTCATACGAACGATATTTACTCCACGCTGCAATTCCTTCTGTTTCTTGCCATTGACAGAGTAAATAGTTCTTACGGTAGCGTTGTTCGATGACATGCCTGCCGAAATTCCCGATGGTGTTTTTCTTGTGAAATATCCCGTATCGGGGTTTGCCATCGACCCATCGGTTTTGTTCTTGTCGTATGCGACTGCACCTTTGAGTTTCTCGCAGAAGCTGAACATATCCTTTGCAGTGCTGCAATTCCATGCATCATTGCAGTAAATGGTGGTCAGAGACTCGCAATGACTGAACATTTCGCTGAACGACACTGTACCTTTCGTGTTGAAATTTGTCAGGTCGAGCGAAGTCAGTTTCTTGCAGTTCCGAAACATACTCCTCATATGGATTACTTCCTTTGTATTGAAACTCGAAATGTTGAGGGTGGTCAGACTGATGCATCCGTCGAACATATTATCCATAAAACCAACTTTAGCCGTGTTGAAGTTTGATAAGTCAAGCGATTTCAGACTGCTGCAACCACGAAACATATTTGCCATACTGGTTACGTTAGTTGTGTTAAAGCTTGATAGGTTGAGCGAAGTCAGGTTTTGACATTCAGTGAACATCTCTCCCATGTTTATTGTATTTGCCGTATTGAAGCTCGAAAGGTCAAGTGCGGTTAGGTTTGAGCAAGCCCGGAACATATAGCCCATACGGGTAACTTTTGCTGTATTGAAGTTTGAAAGATTGAGCGATGTCAGTTTGGTGCAACTCATGAACATCTCTTCCATATCGGTTACGTTCTCGGTGTTGAAGTTCGAGACATTAATCGAGGTCATATTGGCGCAGACAGAGAACATACTGCTCATATTTCTTACGTTCTTCGTGTTAAAACTTGAAAGATTGAGCGAAGACAGTGCTTTGCAGTTGAAGAACATGTGCCTCATGTTGGTTACGTTCTTTGTGTTGAAACTCGATAGGTCGAGCGCGGTCAGAGCAATGCAGTGCATGAACATCATGCTCATGTTGGTAACGTTTGCCGTGTTGAAGTTCGATAGGTCGAGCGAGGTTAAGGAAGTGCAAGCAAAGAACATTTCCGTCATATCGGTTACTTCAGACGTGTTGAGATTTTCCCAACCCGTGATATTCTTCAAGGCTCTGCAATCGCCAAACCAACAACGGGTGGTTGTCGGGCGGTAGTTCTTGAACGATGTATCGAACACGACCGTAGTAGTCCATGTATTATTAGCTTCGGGAACTCCTGCCCAAGCTGGACATCTGCCTTGGTATCGGGTTTCCTTGATACCATACACCGTACCCGTTCGGCTCGATTTCTGTGCGTCGTAATAGAACGTGAGCGTTGCGCCGTCGTCGCTTACTACGACATATGCTTCGTTCTTTTGTGCCTGCGTCGGTAGTGCTGCCATTAGCATTATTGCTATGGCAAACAATGAGAAAAGTAGTTTTGGTTTCATAGTCGTATTTTTTTATAATTAGTTAGACAAATTACCCCCGTTTGCCTCATACAATGGGACGGAACGGGGGCAATGTTTATGAACGCTTTTGTCAGTGGTAAACGATATCTTTCCGTTCAGTTGCAAATATAATTCTTTTTTTTAAGAACCACAACAATTTGGAATGTAAAAGTGTTTTTTTTCTTATTATTCTTCGCGGAACGGATAGATTAGGTTGTCTTCGGTAATCTTATTCAATACCTCGTCTACGAATTTGCGACTTTCCCAGCGCGCCATCGGCAGGTCGTGAAGCAGGTGGTTGCCGCAATCCTTGGGTGTTGCGCCCGGTATTTCGCCCTCGAACGAAGCTACAAACTCGAAGGTGCGGCGCATAAGGTCTACTATCTCTGCCGACTTCAGGTCGCCTTTCAGTATCAAGTAGTTGCCCGTCAGGCAGCCCATAGGTCCCCAATAAACCACACGTTCTTTCCATTCGGCATCGTTTCGCAGGTAGGTTGCCGCCAAATGCTCTATGGTATGGAGCGCACCGATGTGCAATGCAGGCTCTCGGTTAGGCTCTTTCATACGAATGTCGAAGGTTGTTACTACTTCGTTGCCTACACAATCCTGTCGGCTGACGTAGATACCACGCAGCAAACGGTCGTGGTCGATGGTGAAAGAAGGTATCTTGTCCATATTGTTCTTTGCGTTTAAAGTGTGTTGATAAAATGCTTTGTAACTTCGAAACTGCCTTCGGCAACCTTGTTCCAGAAGTCATAATACATACTCGCGTCGGTGTCTTTGAGCGGAATGTCGCTGATGACGCGGAACGAAACGAAAGGCACGCCATATACATAGCATACCTGCGCAATGGAGCAACTCTCCATATCGACTGCCGTTGCTTCGGGAAAATCGTTCATGATAGACTGCATTTTCTCTTTCGTCGTAACGAAATAGTCGCCGCTCACGGTAAGTCCAGCCTTGATGGTGAAGTCGTTTCCGTCCTTCGTATCGTTCAGCGAAAGTGCTTTCTCTACCAGTTCCGCAGGCGTTGCATAGCGTGCAGGCATACCCATAACTTGTCCTTTGGCGGCTTCGGTACCACACGAAACATCGTGATAGACACATTCCGTAGCCACCACCACGTCCATAACGTTCAGCGTAGTGTCTGCTCCGCCCGCACAACCGCTCGAAACAACAAGGTCGGGCTTATAATTGTTTATCATTTCCACTGCACCAATGGCAGAGTTTACCTTACCGATGCCGCACTTCTGCAACACTATTTCCTTGTCGCCAACCTTTCCAAGCACAAACTCCTTATGGTTGCGACACACCGTTTCCGTATGTTCGAGAATGGACTTGAGCTGCGTAAACTCCTTGTCCATTGCCACAATAATGCCTATTTTCATATTGCAAAGGTACGAAAAAGTTAGTAGGAGGCAGTTGTAAGTAACGAGTTTTTTGTATCTTTGCACGCATATCACGAAGATTTAAACAGAAATAGAACATGAATACTTTGAAGAAATGTCTGCCCGATGCGATTGTTGTCGCACTCTTTGCAGTAATCTCTTTTGCTTACTTTTTAGTGCCCGTATCGCAAGGCAAGATACTTTTCCGTCACGATTCGCAGGCAAGTGTAGGTTTAGGACAGGAACTTACCGAGTACGAACAGCGTACAGGCGAGGTAACACGATGGACAAACTCGCTTTTCAGCGGTATGCCGACCTATCAAATCTCGCCTGCGTACAGTTCCACCGATGGACTTTCGGCAGCCATGTCGGCATATCACCTTTGGTTGCCCGACTATGTTTGGTTCCTCTTTGCCTATCTCTTGGGCTTCTATATCCTGCTTCGTGCGTTTAACTTCCGCCAATCGCTGGCTGCATTAGGCAGTATTTTGTGGGCATTCTCTTCCTATTTTCTTATCATTATCGCCGCCGGACACCTCTGGAAGGTAATGGCATTGGCTTATCTTCCGCCGATGATAGCAGGCGTGGTGCTGGCTTATCGGGGCAAATACCTGTGGGGCTTCATCGTTACAGCGGTGTTCACAGCCTTTGAAGTAAAAGCCAACCACGTGCAAATGACTTACTACTACCTCTTCATAGTACTGTTTATGGTAGTTGCCTACCTTGTGCAAGCCATTCGCGAAAAGCGTTTCCAACACTTCCTGAAGGCTTCTGGCGTACTCGTAGCAGCGGCATTGATAGGTGTAGCCATCAATATTTCGAACCTATACCATACTTGGGAATACCAGAAAGAAAGTATGCGCGGCAAGAGCGAACTGACAAAAGCCAACAGTGCCAATCAAACCAGTTCGGGACTCGACCGTGATTACATTACACAATGGAGCTACGGAATAGACGAAACCCTGACGCTGCTTGTGCCAGATGCCAAGGGTGGCGCAAGTGTTCCGTTGAGTCAGAACGCAACAGCAATGGCAAAAGCCAATCCCGAAGTGCAAAATATGCTGCCACAACTCTACGAAGCAGTGCCACAATATTTCGGAACGCAACCCGGTACGAGCGGTCCAGTCTATGTGGGAGCCTTCGTTCTCTTCCTCTTTGTGCTGGGCTTGTTCATTGTTAAGACTCCGTTGAAGTGGGCATTGTTGGCAGCAACCATTCTTTCTATATTGCTTTCGTGGGGACACAACTTCATGGGTTTCACCAATTTCTTCCTCGATTATGTACCGATGTACGCTAAATTCCGCACCGTAGCCAGCATATTGGTAATAGCAGAGTTTACCATTCCGTTGCTCGCTGCCCTTGCCTTGAAGCGCATTGTGGACGAACCGACGGTGCTTACAAAGAACATGAAGTTTGTTTATGCCAGTCTTGCGCTTACCGCAGGTGTAGCTCTCGTAATGGCATTGATGCCAAGTATGATGGGACCTTTCATATCAGAGCAAGAGCGTCAGATGCTTTCGGGCATTCAAGGTATGACACCCGATGTTCAGAATATGATGCTTTCGAGCATTGCCACCATGCGTGCTGCAATGGTAAGTGCCGATGCTTGGCGTTCAATTATCGTCATAATCATTGGTGTTGCCATGCTTTTACTCTTTAAGGCACAGAAGATTAAGGCAATCTATCTTATTATTGGAATAGCAGCACTCTGCTTGATAGACCTTTGGCAAGTAGACAAACGCTACTTAAACGACGAGATGTTTGTACCTAAGAGCGAACGCGACACACCACAGCAGGCTACCGCAACCGATATGGAAATATTGAAAGACAAGGCTTTGTCGTACCGTGTGCTGAACTTCGCGTCGGGCGCATTCAACGAAAACAATACGTCGTATTTCCACAAGAGCATTGGTGGCTATCACCCAGCCAAGCTCCGCCGCTATCAGGAAATGATAGACAAGTACATCGCTCCCGAAATGCAGGCAGCTATGCAAGCCATTGGAAGCAAGGGAGGTGTAATGTCGGAGGTAGACGGCAGAAAGCTATTCCCCGTGCTGAATATGCTCAACGCCAAATACTTTATTGTTCCGTTGCAGGGCAATGCCACCACTTCTATCCAAAATCCGTATGCGCAAGGCAACGGCTGGTTTGTAGATAAACTTACCTATGTAGCCGATGCAAATGCCGAATACGCCGAAGTGGGCAAGATAGACGTCAGCCACGAAGCCGTAGCCGACAAGAAGTTTGAAGCCGTACTCGGGCAAACAGCAGCCAACGACTCTACTGCAAGCGTCGTGCTGACCAAGTATGAACCAAACAATATGACCTACGCCGTGAACTCTGCAAAGGGCGGAGTGGTTGTGTTCTCGGAAGTTTACTATCCTGGTTGGTCTGCTACCATAGACGGACAGCCTGCCGAACTCGGTCGTGTGAATTACATTCTGCGTGCCCTGAACGTGAAGGCAGGCAAGCACGAAGTAGTGCTTGACTTCCACCCATCGAGCATCAGCATCACCGAAACCATAGCCTACACAGCTCTCGCAGTTCTTCTGCTTGCCATTTGCGCAGCCCTCTTCGTGGAATGGAAGAAGCGAAAGGCAGCGAACGAATAAGACTTTTGCAGCCATCTGAAATTATCTTAAAAAGAAGAAGCCACCGCAATGACCTTCGTTGCGGTGGCTTTCTCTGTATGTGTTGCACCCTTATCTCGAATATGGGCGGCGTGGTGTGCTTTCCGAAATCGACAGAAAAGAAGATAATAAAGATGTAAATATTTTCTACAAACTTAGTTATTGCTTAACAGTCTAATCGTCAGAGTATTATAAAACCTATCGTTTTGCGTTCCCAAAGCGGCTGTTTTACACGTTAAAAGCATAGGTTTTACATCACGAAACAGCCGCTTTCGCAATGTCAGAGCACAATTGGTACTTTCCAACAGAATTATCTTTACAAAGTTAAATAGGAAAATCCCCACTATTTCATTGGTGAGTAAAAGTTTATTAGTGGGTAAAAGAATATCTATAGGATTGCTTGCTTAGCCTGCTTTCTTATATCGAACTAACGTAAACTCCACGTTCCTGGCGTTGTCATACACCCCCTGAAAGCAGTGTTCCGCACCTCGATTACGGGTGCGGAACATGGTTGTTTCTTACTTTTTCACTACCTTTTGTCCGTTCACAATATATATATTCTTAGGCAGGCTTTCGAGCTTGTCTGATAAGCGCACGCCCTGAAGCGTATAAATACCACGATTATCCTTTATAGCAGTGTCGGTAGTAGACTTGTCGATGCCCGTTGCGCCCTTGGTAATGGTTACCCAGTCGGTAATAACCTTTTCGCCAGTACCAAAGAGAGAGTAGAAGTTATCGTCGCCAGCTTCGATTTTTTCCCAGTAGTTTCCTGCAGGGGCAGTAATGGCACAGCCTTTGAATTCGGGCTGTTTTCCCCACATATAGCTGATGCTGCCTATATAGACATCTTCACTTTTGCCACCACCCTTGGCACGCACGTTACAATTGTCGAATTTCCAATAGCCGAAAGCTATTCCCACTGCTCCTCCCGTTGCCTCGATGGTACAGTTGTTCACGGTGATAGTGCCGTAGTTGAAAATACCGCTTTGGTAGTATGCGTCGCTTGATGCAGTTGAGCCTTTCACCTTAAGACTGCCATCATTCGTGAACGTGAGGGTCTTGCCGTCAGCATTCCACACACCCACGCTCTTCTCTGAAGTAACGGTATTGTTGCCAATGAGATGAATGGTTAAACCGTCGGTTTTGTTGTCGATGCCGACTCCACTGCCGTTATAATCTTCGTCAGCAGTGTTGCTGATGGTGGCATTGTCGAGTGTAAGCGTCTTGGTGGCATTGTCGTACTTCACCTTGCCTGTTACGCCTTTAATCTTGGAGAGGTCGTTGCAATTGTCAGAGGTAACCTGCGTGCCGGCAATGTAGAGGTCGTACTTGGTTTGAGCTTGTGCCGTGCCTGTCCACATTGTCGTCACTGTAGTGAGAATGGACATAAGTAATAGTTGTTTTTTCATAACTTTTTTGTTTTTAATATTTAATAATTAGAGGAATCATTTCGTCTGGGGTGCCTGTCCTTAGTATAAGGAGGGCTGATAATGCAGCCCTCCCACTCGCATCTCCTTATAATAGAGATACAGGCGAAGCCTGCGTGGTATATGTTCGATTAAATATGCGAAATCCCCAAATAGTGTAAAAGCTGTTGAAACTCTTAAATGGTCGCTCTCTCCGAACGGTTTGGAAAGGTGCACAGAGGGCACGCAAAGCGTGTCTGCGCTACTGTTTCGGTATGCCCTGCAGAGGCTTGTTGGTATATACTTTGTTAATAGTTTCATCGTAATAGGCTTAGAGAGTTCTACGCTTTATTTAGCCATTCACTTGCAAAGATAAACTTTTTTCTTTGAAAGTTGCAATAAATATGAAAAAAATATGCTGAAGTGCTGAAATTGGTAGCAATCTGTTAGATGCCGACTTTGTCCATTGTCCCGGCTCCCATTGCGAAAAAAGCAAACTCTATTTCTCTCCCTGCCCTATCTGCATCTGTACAAAATGACGAACAGCAAGACAATGTCTGCTGACAATATCTTGCTGAACAGTACTTTCTGTGGATTACTAATATAATGTATAGAGCAACCTCTATAGTTGCCCGATAGAGGCTACATCTGTATGCTGATGCCGGTAGTGAGCCAAGTGCCGGGTTGAGGCACGTTTCCGTAGTCTACGTACGCTCTGTTAAGCAGATTGTTGGCAGCAACAAAGGCTGTCCACTTGCCTGCGTTCCACGAAAGGCGTGTGTCGAGTATGCCATACGTTGCATATTTATGGTGCTGATTGGCGGTGTCGATGTAGTTTCCCATGCGGTGGAGCAAGCGGTAGTTCAGACCGAAGTCGAGGTTTCGCCACAGGTTCAGCTGCAAATCAGCCACCATTTTATTCTTCACATACTCTAAAACGTACTTGCTCGTAATGCCCTTGTGCTCCTTTTCGTTCTGGTTAAGATAGCAATAGGCTATGCCAAAGTGCTTCAGGAAACGCTGTGAAGGCATCAGGGCACGGAAGTCGAAACGAAGCGAAGCCTCTATGCCTACGACATTGATGCGTCCGAAGTTCACGCTTTTCCACAGCGTGGCACCGTTCGCGTCGAGTGTTCCGTCAGAAATCCAGTCGATAAGGTTCTTCTGACGATTATAGAAAATACTTGTCTTACCGCTGATTCCGTGTGCATCGTACTTCATGCCGGCTTCCAGTGCCGAGAGTTCTTCGGGTTTCAGGTGCTTGTCTGCCTTGTGTCCACCCACAGAATAGAAGAGTTCGGTAAACGAAGGCATACGCAGCGAAGTGTTGTACGACGCATACACCTTCCATGCGTTGCCTATCCGGTAGCTTGCATCTATGCCCGGATAAACGCGCATATTCATGTCGGCTTGGCTGTTCTTCACCGCAACGATGCCTGCCGATAACGTAAAGCGCGAAAGAATTATGTTGTGTTCCAGCACGAATTGCAGGTTGGTGCGGTTAATTCCGTTCGTATAGTCGCGGTCGGTTCCATGAATGTGGTGCTGCCGTCCGAGCTTTTCGCCAAGGTTTGTGCTCACAAGCTCCTCTTGTCTCAGTTCAGCAGCAAATGCAGTCCGCCCCAAACTCCAGTCGAAATAAGCATTGAGGTTCACACCATATACGTCGGTTCTGTGGTAGTTGTACGCATACTTCTGCGGTGCGCCACGGAAAAGCTCGAATCTGTCCATGCTGCGATTCCAATAGATAGACGGACGGATGTGGAACCTTCCTTGCTTGTTTTCAGCCTGCAGGGCAGTGAAAGTCTTGAACGTATGTTCAAACTGGTCATCGTATTTTGCCGCATAGAACGTGTTTGCACCAAAGTCTTTAACGCTCATTCCAGCATGCCAGTTCACCGCAATTAGGTCGTCATTGTAGTTGCCTTGGTAGAAAACCTTGCCCGTTTTGTAATCGGCATTCAGTCTTCCGACCTTGTTTCTCAGATAGCCGTCGCTATGCGTAAACGAACCCGAGAGCTGGTTATTCCAATGTCCCTGCGCAATGTTTGCACGTGCGCCCGCCGAAAGATAGCCATAAGAGCCACCTTCTATGCGTGCAGAGAGAGAAGAAGATTGGGGAGTCTTGGTTACAATGTTTATCGCACCTAATAAAGAAGATGTGCCATAAACGCGTCCTGCCGGACCTTCGAGAACTTCAATGCGTTCGATTTCGCTTATATCGACTGGGAAATCGAAAGTGTTATGGGCTGTTTGGGCGTCGCAGATGTTGATTCCATTCAGCAAAACAGTAATCTGCTCGGAGTTTCCGCCCCGTATGCTCACATCGGTAAGTGCTCCTAAAGCTCCTTTCTGGCGCACGTCTACCCCTACGGCATACTTCAACAGGTCGTTTACACTTTGTACTGGCGCGGCTTGAATGTCTTCACGACTCAGTACAGTTACCATTCTCGCTTGCTGACTGACAGTCAGCGGCGCTCGCGTACCCGTTACATTCACTTCTTCGAGCATCACTTGCTTGTTGGTTACTGTGGAATCGCTGCTCGTCTGCAAGGCTTCATTACTTGTGTTGTGTGCCGTTGCGTGTTGAAGAGTAGCAACACTCAGTACACCAATTATCACTTCCTTGCCGAGAACAGCAAAGAGCGAATAGCCGTGATTGGAGAAGTGGGTAAACTTCAGTACACTACGCTTGTTTAAAATTGGTTTGTACATGATGTAATAAATTTATTAATGGTTCGGGCTATCTGCTCTTAGTGGGAGGCAGACCTTGCCGAAACCGAGATGCAAAAGTACATAAATTATTACGGAAAAGTCTGCTACTTCGGCTATTTCTTTCCTTTTGTTTCGCTTCTTTCCACTAAACAGGAAAATAAATGATAAGATAGGCTGATAGTTTTTTATTATTTACTACTTTTGCACTTTATATTTCTAACAGACGGATAGTTATATCGTTGTTAGGCAAATTTAAGTATCAAAAAAGTAGAAAGCTAAGTAAGTAACCGTACAATGAAAACATTGACAGACCGCATTCTTAAGGACGGGAAATGCTATGAAGGGGGAATATTGAAGGTAGACAAGTTCATTAACCATCAGTTAGACCCTAACTTGATGAAGCAAATAGCCGTGGAGTTTATCCGTCGCTACGCTTCTACGGAGATAAACAAGATTATAACAGTGGAGGCAAGTGGCATTGCGCCTGCCATTATGATGGGTTTCCTGCTCGATTTGCCTGTTGTTTTTGCCAAGAAAAAGAAGCCCTCCACGATGGCAGATATGCTTTCGTCTACCATATTCTCGTTTACGAAGCAGCGCGAATACCATGTTTGCATTTCAAAAGAATACCTTACACCAGCCGACAAGGTGCTTTTCGTAGACGATTTCTTAGCTTACGGAAATGCTGCGAAAGGCATTATAGACCTGTGCAAGCAAGCTGGAGCAGAGCTTGTAGGTATGGGATTTATCATAGAAAAAGCGTTCCAACACGGTCGCGAGATTATTGAGGCAGCGGGAATACGCTGTGAAAGCTTGGCAATCATCGAGTCATTAGACAACTGCGAAATAAAGATTAGACAACAATAAAACCCATGGAACAAGCAAAAGAACTTATTTACGGGCTGAACGACCGCCCACCTTTGCGCGAAACAATCTTTGCTGCCGTGCAGCATCTGTTAGCAATTTTCGTAGCTATCATTACTCCACCACTCATTATCAGCTCTGAGTTACAATTTGATTTGGAAACAACCGGATTCCTTGTTTCTATGTCTTTGTTTGTTTCGGGCATTGCAACCTTCATTCAGTGCAGACGTTTCGGCAGTCTTGGCGCAGGTTTGCTGTGCATTCAAGGTACATCGTTCTCGTTCATCAGTCCCATTATCGGAGCCGGCATGCTCGGAATGGTAAACGGGAAGATGAATGTCGAGATGGGACTAAGCTATATATTCGGAGCTTGCATGGTGGCTTCGGTTGTAGAGATGCTGGTCAGCCGCGTGCTGCCCTATATGCGCAAGATAATAACTCCGTTGGTTTCGGGCATAGTTGTTACGCTTATTGGCTTATGCTTAATAAAAGCGGGCATAAACTCGTGTGGTGGCGGCAATGCGGCTATGGACGCAGGCACTTTCGGCTCTATGCAAAACCTCGGACTGGCGCTGCTTGTGCTTGTAAGCATTGTAATATTCAACCGTTCGAGCAATCCGTTCCTGCGAATGGCATCTATCGTTCTGGGCTTGATACTGGGATCTACGGTGGCTTACTTCCTGGGACTAATCGACTTTTCACGGTTAGGCGACACGGGCGCACTGAACATTCCGGTACCTTTCAAGTATGGTTTGCATTTCGACACCGGCTCCATCATCGGATTGGGACTGATATATTTGGTAACAGCAGTTGAGGCCTACGGAGACATTACCGCCAACTCGCTCATTTCGGGCGAACCAGTCGAGGGACCAGTATTCATGAAACGCGCGCAGGGAGGTATCTTGGCAGACGGTTTCAACTCGTTTCTTGCAGCGGTATTCAATAGTTTCCCGAACTCAATCTTCGCGCAGAACAACGGAATGATACAGCTTACGGGCGTCGCCAGCCGCTATGTGGGCTACTTTGTGGCAGGTGCCCTGCTCGTCTTGGGCTTGTTCCCAGTGGTGGGACAGTTCTTTTCGCTTATCCCCGACTGTGTGCTCGGTGGTGCAACACTGCTGATGTTCGGAACAGTAGCCGCTGCGGGCATTCGCATCATAGCTGCCACAGCCATCAACCGCAAGGCAGTTCTGGTCATGGCAATCAGCTTTGCGATGGGACTGAGCGTAGAACTCGTGCCGAACATATTGGACAAGATGCCTGAAGTGATACGCAACATATTCTCGAGCGGCATAACGATGGGCGGACTGACGGCTATTCTGGCAAACGCACTCATTCGCATCAAGGAATAAAAACAGGTGAAGTATTGTTGCCCCACGCTTTTTTTCAGTTTTTTATTCCTATCTTTGCAGACGAACATTCAATTGATTTAAAACATAAAAACTATGGCGAACGAAGCGAAGAAACGCAAGTTTATAAGTTCTTTCACTTTTAAACTGCTCTTGGTACTATTGGTTCTGTTAGGTTTCGGACTGTTCTACAACCTTGTAATAGCCGAAGACGATATAGTTTCGGAACAGGAACAGCAGGAAGAACAACAACGGAATGCCGTGCTCGACACGGTCGATGTGGTGGGCGACTACCTATGGCAGAACAGAAAGCTACATAAAAACGACATGACAGCCGGCGAAGAAACGGCAGCCAACAAGGACGATGCACATAAAGACAACGGAGAAAACAAATCGGACACGCATCGCAAAGAAGCAAACGACAACAGGGCTGACGCAGAACCAACAGTTCCGCTGCCAACTCCAGCAGCAGATCCTACGGTAAATGCACCCGCAAAAACGACGTCGAAGCCCGCCACGCCGCCAGCCATCGAGAAAGTTTCGTCGCCAAAAGTAGAGAAGATTGAACAATAGCCTCCCCCGTGTCGGGGCATTCCTTGGTATCCAATGGATATGAACGATGAATAATTTCCGGCAGGAACACAGGGCTTTTGCATATCTTTACAATAGGTTAAAAAACGAACTATAATTCTTTTCATAATTACGACCGACAAGGTCAATGCTCCCGAACATCGTTCCCGATGCTTTGGGAGCATTCTTTTTGTTTGTCCGTTCCTTGCATTCCACCCAAGAGCCGGTAGCCTTCAGTCCGTCCGCCATGCACTTCTTCCGTCATCACCATTCAGGAAGGCAGACAATGCAGCTCCATACTTTCTTCACCAATAAAATAAACCTGGCTTTTTATTACAGAAAACAAGCCGTCTATCCTATCTCGCAACTGCATTCGTTGGTAAGATTCATTTGTCGCCTACCACTATTTCCCGACACAGATTTGCTATAAAAGCGACAAACGATGCTACTATTGCTAATATTTGATATTCAGTAGTTTATGAAAGGATTATGGTTTCCTTAAAAAAGGTATATACTTTTTACCAAAAAAGTATATACCTTTTAGGTAAAAAGTATAATGTTTTTCGATGAAAAGTATATACTTTTTTTATTGAAAGTATATATCTTTTCTATAAAAGGTATAATAGTTTTATTTGAAAGGTATAATCTTTCTATGAAAAAGGTAGTATCAGACCCCGAAAAATGTAAACTATTTTCGACTTGTCTGCAACATGCAGCAGCTTCGGCAAGATGGAACTTTTAGGCAAAAAAAGACTTCTTCCAACCTGGTTGGGCATGGAAAAAGTCTTGTCTGGACCGACAAATCGGGAGTCGGTATCCGTTCTTCTGCTACGGAATGAAGCCCTGTTGCCTGAGCGTATCTATCAGATTGGCAGACATTGCTTCGTTGTCGCTCTTCTTGTATCGTATGTCGGTGAAGACTTGCGCCAGTGTTTCGGTGTGGTTCATCTCTACGAAATGCTTGTTTTCTTCCAGCGATTCTTTCACCTTATAGTATTGGTCGATGCTTTCCGTCGTGTAGTCGGTGTAGGTTTCTTCGTGCAGAATGCTCTCGACGGGCAGCCGGTCGGGCTGTGTGGGTGCTTCGTCCGGCCAGCCGATGGTGAGCGTTGCCACGGGCATGACGAGCTTCGGCAGCCGGAGCAGCTCTATAATGGGGCGGGGGTTATAGATGGTTGTGCCGAGGAAACATGTTCCGATGCCTTCCGCCTCGGCCAGGTTCGTAAAAGTCTGGCAATAGAGCAGGGCGTCGGTGGCGGCGTTCAGGAACGAAAGGAAGTTGTCGTAGCCCGGCGTTCCCTTTCGGTTTTCCGCCCAGAGGGTTGTTCTGTGGAAATCGGCGCAGAAGGTCAGCACTGCGGCGGCGTTTTCCACCATCGGTTGGTTGAAGTGTGCGGGTGCCAATCTGCCTTTCATTTCGCTGTCTCGTGTAATCACGACGGAGTAAAGCTGCAGGTTTCCCATCGTGGGAGTACGCTCCGCCTTGCTCAGGAGTTCCCTTAAGAGTGCATCGGGCACCTCTCTGCCGGAGTATTTCCTGATGCTTCTTCTGTTTGAAATAGTGTTCATTTTAGAAAATTTTAGGCTACAAAGTTAAGCAAAAGTTTTCTGTCATGGAAAACAATTCGTAACTTCGCAGGCACATTTTTTACTATACAAACGAATGAAGGAAAACAAGAAATACTCATTTGATGAAGCATTTGAGGCCTCGCTGAGGTATTTTGGCGGCGACGAGTTGGCTGCGAGAGTCTGGGTAAACAAGTATGCCATGAAGGATAGCTTTGGCAACATATACGAAAAGTCGCCTGAAGACATGCACTGGCGCATTGCCAACGAGGTTGCCCGTATGGAGCAAAAGTACAAGAACCCCATAAGCGCGCAGGAAATTTTCGGCCTGCTGGACCATTTCCGCTACATCATTCCTGCGGGAAGTCCGATGACGGGAATAGGAAACGACTACCAGATAGCCTCGCTGTCGAACTGTTTCGTGATAGGATTAGACGGCGATGCCGACTCTTACGGTGCTATCTTGCGCATAGACGAAGAGCAGGTTCAGCTGATGAAAAGGCGCGGTGGAGTGGGGCACGACCTTAGCCACGTGCGCCCGAAAGGTTCGCCGGTGAACAATTCAGCCCTTACTTCCACAGGTCTGGTGCCTTTCATGGAGCGATACTCCAACAGTACGCGCGAGGTTGCACAAGACGGACGACGCGGCGCGTTGATGCTTTCGGTGAGCATCAAGCACCCCGATGCCGAGGCATTTGTGGACGCGAAGATGGAAGAGGGCAAGGTTACGGGTGCAAACGTATCGGTGAAGATAACCGACAGCTTCATGGAAGCAGCCGTAAACGACAGGCCTTTCGTGCAGCAATTCCCCATCGATGCCGAAAGACCAGTTTACAAAAAGGAAATTTCTGCCAGGAAGTTGTGGGAGAAAATAGTGCACAACGCATGGAAGAGCGCAGAGCCTGGCGTGCTTTTCTGGGATACTATCATCAGGGAGAGCCTTCCCGACTGCTATGCCGACTTGGGGTTCCGCACGGTATCGACCAATCCCTGCGGCGAAATTCCCTTGTGTCCGTACGATAGCTGCCGTCTGCTGTCTATCAACCTCTATTCCTATGTGAAAAATCCATTCACGGAAGAAGCAGCCTTCGACTTCGATTTGTTCAGAAAGCACGCTCTTCTTGCGCAGCGACTTATGGACGACATCGTGGATCTTGAGATGGAAAAGATAGACCGTATCATGGAAAAGATAAAAAGCGACCCACAAAACGACGAAGTGAAGCATGCCGAATACCATCTTTGGGAGAAGATAAAAGAGAAAAGTGGCAAGGGACGCCGCACAGGAGTAGGTATAACAGCCGAAGGCGACATGATTGCTGCCATGGGATTGCGCTACGGAACGGAAGAAGCAACGAAGTTTGCAGTAGAAGTGCATAAGACATTGGCATTGTCGGCTTATCGCTCTTCGGTAACAATGGCGCAGGAACGAGGTGCCTTTTCCATATTCGAAGCCGAACGCGAAAGAAACAATCCGTTCGTTCTACGCATAAAAGAAGCCGATCCGCAGCTTTATTCCGATATGATGAAGCATGGCCGTCGCAACATAGCCTGCCTGACAATCGCCCCTACGGGTACTACTTCCTTGATGACGCAGACCACTTCGGGCATAGAACCAGTATTCTTGCCGGTCTATACACGCCGTCGGAAAGTAAATCCGAACGATACCGATGTGCATGTAGACTATGTAGACGAGGTGGGCGACTCGTTCGAAGAATACATTGTTTACCACAAGAAGTTCTTGGAATGGATGAAGATAAACGGTCTCGATACTACTAAAAAATACACACAGGCAGAGATAAACGACCTTGTGAAACGGTCGCCTTACTACAAAGCCACTGCCAACGATGTAGATTGGCTAATGAAGGTTCGCATGCAGGGAGCTATCCAGAAATGGGTAGACCACTCTATTTCCGTAACGGTAAACCTGCCAAACAATGTGGACGAAGCATTGGTAAACAAGCTTTATGTAGAGGCTTGGCGTTCCGGCTGCAAGGGTTGTACAATCTATCGCGATGGTTCTCGTTCGGGCGTAATGATTTCCGTGTCTAAAAAAGACAAGAAAAAGAAGAACGACAACGGAAGAGAAACAAGTCAGGACTCTGATTTAAACTCGTCAGAAGAGAAGCACGAACACGTTTGTACGCCACCACAAGTAGTAGAAGAACGCCCACAAGTGTTGGATTGTGATGTTGTCCGCTTCCAAAACAATAAAGAAAAGTGGGTGGCATTCGTAGGACTTCTTGATGGTTATCCTTACGAAATATTTACCGGATTGCAAGACGACGACGAAGGAATAGTATTGCCTAAGAGTGTAACAAAGGGCAAGATAATAAAGCAAACCAATGCCGACGGTACGCACCGATACGACTTCCAGTTCGAAAACAAGCGCGGATACAAGACAACGGTGGAAGGATTGTCGGAGAAGTTCAATCCGGAATACTGGAATTATGCAAAGCTTATCTCTGGAGTATTGCGCTATCGCATGCCAATAGACCATGTTATTCACCTTGTAGGTTCGCTTCAGTTGAAAGACGAAAGCATCAATACTTGGAAAAATGGTGTGGAACGCGCTCTGAAGAAATATGTAACCGACGGCACAACAGTATCAGGACAAACCTGCCCGATATGCGGACAAGAGACATTGGTCTATCAGGAAGGCTGTCTTATCTGTACAAACTGTGGAGCTTCTCGCTGCGGATAAACAAATGGTTCAGTAGAAAAATGAAATTAGAATCGAGCTATATATATATAAAAGGTGTGAGGTTTCGTGCCTACATCGGTGTAAGCGAATTGGAACGAAAGGTTGGCAACGATTATGTTGCCGACCTTCGTTTGCGTTATTCTATAGAAAAAGCAATGACGACAGACAATGTAAACGACACCATAAGCTATGCCGATGTATATAATATAGTAGAAGAAACAATACTTCAGCCCGCTAAACTGTTGGAACACGCTGCATATCGGATAGCAGAAGCTATAATGAAAGCGTTCCCGGACATAGAAGCAATAGACCTTGACCTGACAAAATTAAACCCGCCAATGGGAGCAGATTGCAGTGGAGCAGGTGTAGAATTACATTTAATAAATGAAAAAACCAAGCGTTAGCCTAATCTATTCGAACGAAAATGCTTAACTTTGCGTACAATTACACGAAGTATGAATAGACGAATTACTTTATTCCTTATAATATTCTCTTTGTTTGCACTCGTAAAAATAAGTGCAAAAGATAAGTTTACACTTGTTATCGATGCCGGTCATGGTGGAAAAGACGTGGGAGCCTTAGGCGCATTCTCGAATGAAAAAGATATTAACTTGAATGTAGCTTTAGCTTTTGGTCGTTTGGTAGAAGACAATCTGCCTGACGTTAAAGTCATTTATACGCGCAAGACAGACGTCTTCATACCATTGAAAAGCAGAGCCGAAATAGCCAACAGAGCAAAAGCCGACTTGTTTATATCGGTTCATACAAATTCTGTTCCTCCCACTAAAACACCACCACAAGGCTTCCAGGTTTACACTTTAGGTATGCATCGTGCTAAAGATAACCTTGATGTAGCTATGCGCGAAAATAGCGTTATCTCTTTGGAGAAAGGATATGAGCGGACTTACGAAGGTTTCGACCCAAAGTCTTCGGAAAGCTATATAATGTTCGAAATACTTCAGTCGGGCAATATGGAGAAGAGTGTCGAATTGGCACGACTTATTCAACGGTCCGTTTGTTCCAAAGCCAATCGAAACGATAAGGGGGTGCACCAAGCCGGATTTCTTGTTCTACGCGAAACGTCCATGCCCAGTTGCCTTATCGAATTAGGCTTTATTACGTCCGAAGAAGAAGAGCAGTTCCTTAACTCTCAACGAGGAATAGACCTTATGGCACGTGGTATTTACGAGGCTTTTGTAGAATATAGAAACAAGTACGATGGCAAAGTAACCATTCCTTATCGTGCTTCAACACGAAATCAGTTACCAATAGAAAATGTGTTAGGACGTTTATCGAACAATGCGACGAAGCCCCCTGCAAAGGAAGGAACGTCTAAAAGAATGAACGTTGTAGCAAAACCGCAATTAGAAAAGAAATCTGCAGTAAAGCAGAAGCAGGTGTCGCAACGAAAGCAACCGACAGTTGAAAGCAATTCTACAAACGTTCCGGTTTTCAAAATACAGATATTTGCCATAAACAGGCAGTTGGCTTCCGATAGCGAATTATTTAAAGGACATAAGAATGTATCTTCCGAAACAGAAGGAAATCTCCGAAAATACATGATAGGAAGCAGCACAAACTATAATGAAATTCTACGTTTGAAGGAAAGTTTAAAGCAAGATTTCCCACAAGCCTTCATCGTAGCGTTTAAAAACGGCAAGCGAATGAATACAGGCGAAGCCGTAAAAGAATTTGTAAAGAATAAGAGAAAATGAATATGAAGAAATTATTATCGCCCGAAATAAAGATTGCGTTGGTGGCTATTGTTGGCATTGTTGTCTTGTTTTTCGGTATGAATTTCCTTAAAGGACTTAATCTGTACTCCTCGGATATAGAGTATAATATGCAGTTTAATAAGGTGGACGGACTTACACCGACTACGCCAATTTATGCCAATGGCTTTAAAGTGGGAACGGTGAAAGACATTGTTTACGACTATCAGGACCCGTCTAAACCTATCAATGTGTATGTTGCGATAAGTAAGGATATGCAAATTCCTGTAGGCTCAACAGCAGAGATAGTGAGCGATATAATGGGAAATGTGAAAGTAAACCTTGTTTTTAGTAACGCAAAGCAGTATCTAAAACAAGACGGAATTATCCCTGGTATAGTCAATGACGGTGTGTTCGGAAAGGTAAAAGAGGCTATTCCGGATGTGCAACGAATGATACCGAAAATAGACAGCATACTCTCAAACATTGTAGCTTTGACTTCCGACCCTGCATTAGCAGGTACATTGCACAACGCAAACAAGATAAGCAACGACTTGACTGTATCAAGCCGACAACTCAATGTATTGTTGGCACAACTCAACGGTTCGCTTCCTGCCATGACACAGAAAGCAAATAGCCTGCTTAACAATACAAATAAAGTAATGACAGAAGCCAAATATGGCGTTACCGATGCACGTACTACTGTGAAAGGAGCAAATGTATTGATGAACTCTTTGAACGATAAAGTAAATGCATTAGATATACAGACAACAGTGGCAAAACTAAATATGGCACTCGACGAAGTTAATAAACTTGCGGGAACATTGAATAGTAACAGAGGGTCTATGGGCTTGTTAATGAACGATCCTGCTCTTTATAACAATTTGAACAACACATTGCGTAGTGTCGATAGTTTGGTTGTAAATCTTAAGGCACACCCGAAACGATATGTGCACTTCTCTATATTCGGGAGAAAAGATAAGTAAGAAATAGTCTGACAGTAGAAGATGGCGAACAGAATTGGTTACATTCTGTTCGCCATTCTTTTGTAAGGACATTCATTAGAACTATGCTATATAAGTTGTTGCTTGGTTCAGAAGTACCCTTGTGTGTAGAAGAAAGCCATCATAAGATTGTAAATATTTTTTATAAGCATGGGAGTTGCTTAATAATCTTGTTATCAATATATTTCTAAACCCATTGTTTTGCTTTTCAAAACAATGGGTTTTACACGGTAAAGGCGGTTGTTTTGTATTGCAAAACAACCGCTTTCGCAATATCAAAGTGCAGTTGTTACTTTTTAAGAGAATTATCTTTACAAAACCAAAGATATTTTCAGTGCTTGCTTCGGACAATAAGAAAGAAAACCATTCTCTCAATAAGCTTTTACCGAACCGTCATCATGACTTTTAAAACGTGCAGAAATGAAGTTGTAAAAACACGATGATTACCACGCTATTTAAAAAGAGTCTAAATACCAGAGTTAAAGTTCCACGCTTTAAACAGATATTGTAATTTAGTTGGCAATCAGTCTTTTTTGACTTGAAAACCGATGTTCCATGTTTTATGGGAATGTACTGGAAAGTATAATATAAACTATTGATATATAGAATGTTGGATATACGCAAAAGTGTTCCTGTCTATTGGGGAATGTAAAGATGCCTTAAGTACCAAGCGAATAAGACTTTAGCATAATTCAATATAATATTTTAGTTCACGTATTAATTCTTTGTTTGGCTTTTTTTTCCTAACTTTGCATAACCTTTGTATAAGGAGAATGATTTGATTTATTTACTAATAAAGAAACCATTTAGATATAGATTATAAGCATGAAAGTTCAACCCAAAGCACTCTGGGAGCAGTGTCTGCAGCTTATCAAGGAGAATGTAACCAAGCAGCAGTATGCAACATGGTTCAGCCCAATTACTTTCGAAACATTCGATGCCGCTGCCAATATTCTGTTGGTACAGGTTCCGAGTCCGTTTGTTTACGAGTATTTGGAAGAAAATTATGTAGGTTTGTTGAGCAAAGTGCTTACCCGTGTCTTTGGCAAAGGCATTCAATTAAAGTATAGAATAGTTACCGACAAGGCTCATAACTTAACGCAAGATATTCAATCGGACACTGTTGATGACGTAGAAACGCAGCTGCCAACCAATCGTGCCAACCAAAGTCCGACGCCATTAGATGCCGTTCTGCAAGAGATTGACCCACAATTAGACTTGCACAAGTCGTTTTCAAACTATATTGAAGGCGATAGCAACAAGCTGCCACGCTCTATCGGCTTGTCAATAGCAGAGCACCCGAACACCACACAGTTCAATCCGATGTTTATTTTTGGTCCTTCTGGTTGTGGAAAAACCCACCTTGTCAATGCAATAGGACTAAGAATAAAACAGCTTTACCCGCAAAAGCGTGTGCTATACATATCTGCCCGGCTGTTCCAGGTGCAGTACACAAACTCTGTTCTGAATAATACGACCAACGATTTCATCAACTTCTATCAGACAATAGATGTTTTAATCGTCGATGATATTCAGGAATGGATAACTGCAACCAAGACGCAGGACACGTTCTTCCACATCTTTAATCACTTGTTTAAGAACGGAAAGCGCATCGTTCTTGCTTCCGACCGACCACCAGTAGAGCTCAAAGGCATGAACGACCGCTTGCTGACACGTTTTGCCTGCGGACTTATTGCCGAACTCGAAAAGCCGAATGTGCAGCTCTGCATAGATATATTGAATAGCAAGATAAAGCGCGACGGCTTGAATATTCCTGACGACGTTGTTCAGTTTATTGCACAGACAGCTAACGGAAGCGTGCGCGATTTGGAAGGAGTCATCAATTCTTTGCTGGCTTACAGCGTGGTTTACAACAGCAATATCGATATGCGTCTGGCTGAAAGAGTGATTAAGCGTTCGGTAAAAATCGACGATGAACCTTTGACAATTGATGAAATAATCGACAAAGTCTGCTCTCACTTCAATGTAACCACCACTGCCGTAAACTCACGCTCACGCAAACAAGACATCGTACTTGCCCGACAGGTGAGTATGTACTTGGCGCAGAAACACACAAAGATGCCTGCAAACCGTATAGGAAAGCTTGTTGGAGGGCGCGACCACAGTACCGTGCTTCACAGTTGTTCGCAAATCGAAAAGCGTTTGCAGGTGGATAAGGGGTTCACTGCCGAACTTTCAACAATCGAAAATTCGTTTAAACTGAAATCGTAAGTGTCTTCTTGTTGCTTGTGGACTATTCTTTTGGTTTGTGAGTCTGATAGATTAAGTATGCCGAATCGGCTTCAATGGTGAACGAATTCCTCACTGCCTCGTTCAATGTTCCTTGCCAAAACTCGCTGAAAGGATAGACGTTCCATTTCAAACCTTTGCTTTCCATGCGTTTGCAACCTATCTGGAAGATGCTTACTTGTTGTTTCGGGAAGGCAGCAAACGTTGTTTTGCCTTGCGAAACGGTAAACCAGCCATAGTTGGTAACCATCGTTGGCGCAATGTTCAGGTGCTTATAATAATGTATTAGTAATGCTATGTTGCCCAAAGTATGGTCTTCTCGTTTGCCAGTTGCACCCAAATAACAGAATGTAGGTTTTTCTTTTAGGTCGAAACATCGCAACGCATACTTTGTAGCCTTTGTCAAATCGTTGTCCTCTTGTTCCTCTATTGTGTGGAAAATAGACAGATATTTCGCCTTTGTAGCTGCCGAAACAGAGTCGCCATCGCCCACAATCACTTCGGGTTCAATATTCATTTCCAACAATTCTTCTACTGCTCCGTCGCACGCTATCAGGTGCTTGGCGTTGCGCAGAATACGCATTGCTGCCACATCGGTAGGGAAATCGCCTGCCGCAAGTATCACTACATCGTATTCGTTCTTCAGTTCTTTCATTGTTTCTATCCTCTGGTTTGTATGTCTTCCTGCATCATTCGCTTCCATTTAAAGTAGCCCGCAATGGCTATAAGGGCGTAAAGCGCATAGAGTCCGCTCGTGAATGGTATGCCTTTATAGAAGTAAAGAGCCGACAATTCTATATCTACTACAAACCAAATCCACCATTGTTCTATGTATTTTTTAGCCAAAGCCCATAGTCCGATAATGCTTAACGAATTGCCGAAACTATCCAATACGGGTACATTCGAGTTGGTAAAAGTAATCAAAATATAGTAAACTGTACTCCATAACGCCATAAAAACCACTATTGAAGGTATGATTTTACGTTTTGGAAACCTTGTAATGGGTAGCTCTCTATCGTCTTTTGTCCTTTTGCCAAAACGCCAATAGAGGAAGCCATAGACAGCTACGACGATATAATAGAGTTGCATGCCGAAGTCAGCATATAGTTTTGCTTCGTAATAAACCACGGTATAGATGGCTGGCATTACTATGCCTGTAAGCCAAAGCCAAATGCTTGCCTTGTATTCTTGGTAGATATAGATTAACCCGATGACGGTTCCGACCACATCTAACACTTGGTAAGTGTCGGCTTCTTGGAAGTATTGGATAATGTTGCTTAGCATTTAGCTTTCTCTTATTACATAAACAACCTCCCTTCGAGGCTATCGAAGAGAGGTTGTTTCGTTCTTAAAACCTCAATGTAACGTTGCCCATCATCGTAAATCCTGCCATTGGCATGAAGCCAATCTGATAGTAACGCTTGTCGTTTGTGTATTTATACTTTCCGCTTACTGCACTGTAAACCCAGCCACTTGCAGCATAATGGCTGTTGAAAATGTTGTTGAAGTTAAGCCCGAACACCACTTCTTTCAGCCAATTCTGTTTCTTGCCTGTTTTCAAGGCATAGCTGAGGTTTATGTCTGACTGCGAAAAGGCAGGAAGCGAACGGTCTTTATTCTCTGAGTTATCCAAGTATTGGCGACTCACAAAGTTCGTATGCCAAACCAATTGTGCCCCTTTATAGTGAAAATTCATAAAGCCATTGAGAATAGCCGAAGGCGAGAAAGCAAGCGTAGAGTTGTCGTAATGCACTTTCAAAGGATTCTTTTTATTGTCCCAATTGTCCACAAACTCATTGAAATCCTTAATCTTGTTGATGCTCAAAGCTGCATTTCCTTCAAGTGTAAACCACGATGTAGCATTCCAACCTGCCGATAGTTCGGCTCCCATACGGTAGGAATCTTTTACGTTTGTTGTAAGATTTTCGCCTATATCGCTCTGTTCGCCGGTCTGAACAAACTGGTCTTTGTAGCCCATATAGTAGAAATTAGTACCTGCGTACCAGTTGTTGCCCGTGTATTGGTAGCCCAATTCAACATCGAACAAGTGCTCTGCATTTGGTGCAGGATACTTTCCGTTGTCTGTAAAGTTGTTTCGTTCAGGCTCACGGCTTGCGTATGCCATAGAGAAATAAGCCTTATGCCCACCATTGTTATAACTAATGCCTGCCTTTGGGTTCACAAAGTTGTAGCTTTCGTTAATGTTTAGCAACTGGTTTGTGTAAGTACCATTTGCTAATTCGTAGAACTTATCGTTCTTTCCAGTAGCTTTATAGTTCACGTGACGATACTGTACGTCGGCAAACAAACTCCAGTAGGTGTGCAAATAGTAGGTTGCTTTCGCAAAAGCACTATAGTCGTTCTTGTCGCCATCGGAGTCATAGTACTTTAACCCCGTGAAGTTCTGCACCTGACCTTTATTGGAAACGTATGTAAGATAACCGAAATGGTTGCCTCGGAACTGCTGTAAGTTGATGCCACCGAGTACGTCCCACCTGTCGTTCCTGTAGTTTACGTTGTACAGAATGCCGTAAGTGTGTTGGGTTAAGCCTTTCTTTCTTACGAAGTCGCCGCGCTTAATGTTCTTTCCATTCGCATCGGTTGCTGTCAAACCGAACTTGCTGAACTTGTTGTTTGGGCGGAACTCGCTATAATATCCGTATCCGTAAGTGTAGTGCAAGGCGATGTTGTGCGACCAAGAAAGGTTGGGCTTCCATACTGCCGAGAGTATGTTGTGGTTCTGATAGAAGTTGTCGGTCGTCTTCTTCCAATAGCTTCCATCGTCCATTTTGTAGCGTTGTGTCTGGTAGTTTCCATTAGCATCGGTTGGGAAAGTCCATTTGTTGTCGTCGAATACCAAGCTTTCGTAGAGCGGATTAAAGCGTCCCAATCCACGTTTGTACAGGTCTTTGTAGGTTTTAATGTCCTTTCCCATCAGTGTAGCATCGTCGTTTCCCGCCACAACACCACTCCATGCCTGTCCTGTTTTCTCGAAATTGCCTATGTTCTTGTATCTTATCTGGAAGTTATCGCCCACGTATGTCAAGCCACCGTAGTAGGAACCCGACCTGCCTGCCGTACCATGGAGATACCCATCGGTAGCTGTTTCGTGGTAAGAACCATCGAAAACCAAATGATTACCGAGCAATCCCGTTGAGAAACTCACGCCCGTGTTGTATGTATTGTACGTTCCGAACGAGCCACTCACCTCTGCCGAAGGGCGATAGTTGGCCGTTGCCGTTGCCAAAGAGATGGAACCGCCAAACGCTCCGTCGCCATTGGTCGATGTTCCGATGCCTCTTTGAATTTGTACACTACCCATCAGTGCGCCGTAAGAGTTCATATTCGCCCAGAAAACGGTCTGGTCTTCAGGCGAATTGAGCGATACGCCGTCGAGCGTAATATTGATTCGGCTGCCACCTGCACCACGAATGCGCATGGCCGTCGTGCCCGTTCCGAGTCCATTCTCGCCCCAAGCAAATACGCCGGGGGTGTGTGCAAAGAGGAAAGGCAGTTCGCGCCCGGTCTTTGAGAAGTTCGATAGCTCTGTCTTTTTAATGTTTGCAACGGCAAACGGAGCATTCTTCGGTGCTCTGACCCCTGCAACAATCACCTCTTGAAGTTCATGGCTTGTCAAAGTATCAGCCTTTTGAGCTTGTGCACTCACAGCAAATGTCAATGCTGTGAAGACCAATAGTTTTCTCATGTTATGTGTTTTGATATAATAAAACAGAAGGGGAGTATCCCTACGACGGCATTACCCGTATCAGGTTCATGGGTCTATTCTCAGCAAGTCCAAACGAACAAGCACCCCTTAGTTATCATTCTGATAACCGTTGCAAAGTTACTACATTTGCATGGAATAGCCAAAGAAAGGCAGAACAATCGCTTTTTTCGTGGAATTACTGTTCTTTTTACATTTGTCGTAGTGTTTGTTAAGGACAAGTATTGTATTGTCTGGTAGAATATTCCTGCTTGTGTATTACAAAACCTATTATTTTGCATTCCAAAAGCGTAGGTTTTGCACGGTAAAAGCGGCTCTTTTGCACTGCAAAACAGCCGTTTTCGCAACGTCAAAACGCAGTTATCACTTTTTAACGGGATTATCTTTACAAAGTTAAACGGAAGAGCCCTTACGATTTAGATAAAAAAGACACCTCAAGCAAATGGGGTGTCTTTTGTTTTATTGTGGAGTAAAGTTACTTCTTCTTTGGTTTTCTTCTTGCCCAACCTTCCTCTGAGAAATCGGGTATCTCACCTTTTAATTTGGTATCGTGCTGGAAGAACTGTCGCCAATCGCCTGTATCGCCTGTTTCTTGCTGTGTTTGTGCGTTGCCTTTTTGCTTGCTTCCACGTTCTTGGCGGGTGCTATTAGAACGACGCTTGTTAGTCTCTTCGTTGCTTCGCTTGCTTCTTCTTTCGCCGGTGCTGCGGCCGTGTCCGCCTTCTTCGGCATCGTTGCAACGCACTTCACGCTTCTTGTAGGTGGCGCCGTTAAGGGCTTTCATCACCTTGGCAGCGTCTTTCTCCGGAACTTCTATGTAAGAGAACTTGCCCAGTAAATCGATGTGTCCCACTGCTTGGCGACCGTGTACGTTCTTGTTTATGAACTGCATGACTTCGCCGGGGTAGAACCCGTCGTCTTTTCCAAGATTAATGAACAAACGCTTGTAACCAGCTTCAGGAGTGCGTGGCCCCTTTCGGTTGCGCTCTCCACGACTGCTGCGGCTGCCGCGTTCGCTTTTTCGGTCGCCACGTTTGCCCGATGGTTTCTCTATCTCGGGTGCATTGGCGTAGTAATCCAAGAAGCGATTAAAGGTCATACTGATGATTTTCTTGATAATGTCTTCTTTGTCGACGTATTCGAAATGGCGGTTGATTTCCTTCAGGAAAGGTTCTATTTCCTCTTCGTTTACGTCTACTTTCAGAATTTGGTCCATCACCTTGTAGAGTTGTTTACTGCAAATTTCCTTTGCAGAAGGCAGCGTTCCGTCTACAAATTCCTTCTGAATGGTTTTCTCGATTGCCTTCACCTTGTGGCGTTCGCGCGAATGAATAATCGAAATAGACGTACCCTTCTTGCCTGCACGACCTGTACGACCGCTTCGGTGGGTGTAGCTTTCAATGTCGTCGGGCAATCCGTAGTTGATGACGTGGGTCAAATCGTCTACGTCCAACCCACGAGCAGCAACGTCGGTAGCCACGAGGAATTGCACATTGTGCTGGCGGAACTTCTGCATTGTCAGGTCGCGTTGCTGCTGGCTAAGGTCGCCGTGCAAGGCTTCAGCGTTGTATCCGTCACGAATGAGCTTGTCGGCAATCTCCTGTGTCTCCACCTTCGTACGGCAGAAGATAATGGCGAATATGCTTGGATAATAGTCTACGATGCGTTTCAGTGCCAGATACTTGTCTTTTGCGTGTACCATATAATATATATGGTTCACTTTCTCGGCTCCTTCGTTGCGGCTGCCCACTACAATTTCCTTGTAATCGTGCAGATAGCTTTTGGCTATCTTCTCTATTTCCCGGCTCATTGTAGCAGAGAACAACAACGTGTTGCGGTCTGACGGGACGCCCTCGAATATGGCATTGATGCTTTCAGAGAAGCCCATGTTCAGCATTTCGTCAGCTTCGTCGAGCACAACATTGCATACAGCGTCCAATTTAGCAACACCGCGTTTCATCAGGTCGATAAGACGCCCAGGAGTAGCCACAATGATTTGTGCGCCCTTGCGAAGCTGGCGACTTTGCATTTCAATAGATGCACCACCGTAAACTGCGACTACGTGCAGACCGTCGATATACTTGGAGAAATCGGAAAGGTCGTCAGCAATCTGCAAACAGAGTTCGCGTGTCGGACTGAGAATAAGTGCCTGGGGTTCTTTCTGTGTTGGGTCTACTTTCTGCAAGACTGGTATTCCATATGCTGCCGTCTTGCCTGTACCCGTCTGTGCGAGTGCTATAACGTCGTTACCATTACCCAACAAATAAGGGATAACTGCTTCCTGGACTGGCATCGGTTGTTCAAAACCGAGCTCTTCAATGGCGCGGCGAATCTCTTCGCTGACGCCTAATTCTTCAAATGTTTTCAAATTAATCCTTGTTTATAAAAGTCTGAACAGACCACACATTAAAAAATAATGCCACCTAAACACATCATAACTAAGTGTCTAACTCTAAATTCTTATAAGTTTTAGATCTGTAATCCCTCAAACTTCTGTCTATTATTACTCGTTCACACAATTAAGTTGTCAGCCAGCCATAATAGACAACATTCTGTTTGAACGCTGCAAAGGTACTGAAATAATTCGATATATGATGTTTTTGATCGTTTATTATGCTTCTTTTATGTAAAAGTTGTATCTTTGCATCTTACAGATGAACATAGAAGAACATATTAAGGAATGGAGATAATAAAGTTTCGCCCTATACTGAAACAAGTACTATGGGGCGGCAACAAGATAATACCTTTCAAGCAACTCAATGTCGAAATGGACCAAGTAGGCGAGAGTTGGGAAGTGTCTGGCGTGAAAAACAATGAGAGCATTATTGCCAATGGACAATATGAAGGCATGAAACTCAACGACCTGGTGGCTCTGTTGAAAGGCAACCTTGTTGGAAAAGAGAATTATAGGCGTTTCGGCAATGAGTTTCCATTGCTCGTAAAGTTTATCGATGCTAAAAAACAGCTGTCCATACAAGTGCATCCTGACGATGAACACGCTGTAAAGAACGGACTGAAGCGGGGAAAGACAGAGATGTGGTATATTATGGAAAGCGCACCCCATGCAACCTTGTTGAGCGGATTAAAGCACAACATAACTCCCCAGGAGTATAAAACAATGGTGGAAAACGAAACCATAATCGATGCTTTGTGCGAATACAAAGTGCGTGAAGGCGATGTGTTCTATCTGCCTGCAGGGCGCATTCACTCTATAGGCGCAGGCACATTCTTGGCAGAGATACAGGAAGCAAGCGACATTACTTATCGTATTTACGACTTTAAGCGCAAAGACAATGATGGGAATTACCGACAGTTGCACACCGAGAAAGCTGCAGGGTGCATTGATTATAATGTAGAAGACGACTATCGGGCAAAGTATAAGCCTTGCAAGAACAAAGGAATAGAGCTGGTGCGGTGTAAGCATTTCACGACATCAGTCTACGACCTGGACGAACCTATGCAGCTCGACTATAGCCAGCTCGATTCGTTTGTGGTGCTGATGGCACTGTCGGGTAAATGCATACTGAGCACGGGCAGGCAAGATGTGGAACTAAGAGCAGGCGAAACAGTACTTTTGCCTGCAACAACGCAAACAGTGAACGTGTCGGGGACAGTGAAGTTCCTGGAAACTTTCGTTTAAGACTTTGCACAGGTGCACGAAATGCTGAATATCGGATAGAGATTACTTATAACGCAACAACTATGGAAATAATAGACAATGTGAATGGAGAAAGACACCGTCAGGGACGAATTGAGGTAATCTGCGGGAGTATGTTCTCGGGCAAAACGGAAGAGCTAATCCGCAGACTTAGGCGTGCTAAGTTTGCAAGGCAGAAGGTAGAGATATTCAAGCCGGCTATCGATGTGCGCTATTCGGAAGAAGATGTCGTGAGCCACGACAAGAACGCCATTCACTCTACTCCTATCAATTCGTCGGGAAACATATTACTGTTGGCTTCCGACATAGATGTTGTAGGCATAGACGAGGCACAGTTCTTGGACGAAGGACTTGTAGACATTTGCAACCAATTGGCGAACAATGGCGTAAGAGTCATAGTTGCCGGGCTCGATATGGATTACAAAGGCGTTCCGTTCGGACCTATTCCTGCGCTCTGTGCCATTGCCGACCAAGTAACGAAGGTGCACGCCATTTGCGTTAAGTGTGGTGCGCTTGCTTACGCCAGTCATAGATTAGTGCCCGACGAACATAGGGTAATGATAGGCGAACAAGCCGAATATGAGCCCTTGTGCAGGGAATGCTATCAGAAAGCATTGAAAGAAGAAGCGGTAAGGAGAAGCAGGCAGGCTTAAAGGAAGATAAAGAAAAAACTCGATAAAGGAAGTATTATGTTTGACGAGAAGATTACATTCGACAAGTTTATACGTTGGTTCTTGGTTGCGGCTTTAATATTTGCCGTGTTCTATGTGCTGAATTATCTTAGCCACGTACTGTTGCCCTTCTTCATAGCGTGGTTCATTGCCTACCTTTTAAATCCGGTTGTCAAGTTCGTGCAATACAAATTGCGAGTTAAAGTGCGGGCAATCGCTGTCATCATAACAATGCTGTTGGTTGTAACAGGCATCTCATGTGTTGTCTATGCGATAGTTCCGCCTATGATAGACCAGGCAGAAAGGCTGGGCGATGCCGCCAACAAGTACGTGCTGCATACTGCCAACGGTAACCGCATAATGGTAATGGTGCGCGAATGGATACAGGAATATCTGCCGCAGATACGCCATTATCTCAACAGTGCAGATTTTACAGCTACGATAAAGAATTCCATACCAAAGCTGTTTTCGTTCTTAGGGCAGACAGCGAGTATTGTCATCAGCATAATAGCATCGTTTATTACGCTGTTGTATCTGTTCTTTATCCTGCTCGATTACGAGCGCCTGGTCAAAAACTTCATACGCATCTTCCCGAAGGGACAACGACCCTTCTGGACCGACCTGATGCAAGACGTAGAAGTAGAACTGAATAATTATATTCGTGGACAGGGCTTGGTGGGGCTCACCATGGGAATTCTGTTTTGTATCGGCTTTACCATTATCGACTTTCCAATAGCCATCGGCATGGGAATACTGATAGGCGTGCTCACCTTAATACCCTATATGCACGCATTGGCATTCATTCCCATGATATTTCTTTCGCTGATTAAGGCAGTCGATACGGGGCAGAACTTCTGGGTTGTATTCGGAACGGCAACGTTGGTGTTTGCCATTATCCAGCTTATTTGCGACCTAATTGTAACGCCGAAGATAATGGGAAAAGCCATGAACCTGAACCCAGCCATTCTGTTGCTCTCCCTTTCAGTCTGGGGTTCGCTGTTGGGCTTCATTGGCTTGATAATAGCCCTGCCGCTAACCACCCTTATCATTGCCTACTGGAAACGCTATGTAACGAAAGAAGAGAAGGTAGGCGAGGTAGGCATGGACGGCAAATTGCAAGAATAGGGAAAGGTAAACTGCTTTTATTTCCATTAAATATTCAGGGTCAGATTTCTTTTAAAGGTATGAGGAGATGTCTGATCTAAGAATACTGACATACCTACGTGAAATCTTTAGGAAGATGCCTAAAGTGTTTCTTCTATACATCTTTATTATTCAAAATCTAACGTGAGTTCGGCGAATTGCCAATGCACGAGTCCATCGTTTTCCAATCATCAGAATACCGTTGCTCACGGTGCCGGAGAACAGCCGTGTCTATCTGTTCCGTAACGGCATCTGTCGTAACCCCGTAGCGACTGTTGCCGTAACCCCGTAGCGACGATTGCCGTAACTCCGTAGCGACGATTGCCGTAACTCCGTAGCGACAATTGGCGTAACCCCGTTGCGATTTTAGGACTTGTTCGGAAGAGGGCTATTGGCTGAATCCCTATCATCTTTATTTCGTCGGACACACGTTATTTTATATATAAGGCAAACGTTTGTGTGTTTCATATTATTATTGTACTTTTGCACCTAAAAGATTAAATTAAAAGAAATAAAGATGAAAGCATTTGTATTCCCCGGACAGGGCTCGCAGTTTGTAGGTATGGGCAAGGACCTATACGACAACAACCCTTTAGCAAAAGAACTTTTCGATAAAGCCGACGAAATTCTTGGTTTCAAGATAACCGATATAATGTTTGCAGGAACGGACGAACAGTTGAAGCAAACCAACGTAACACAGCCTGCAGTGTTCCTCCACAGTGTTATCTCGGCACTTTGCTTGGGCAACGAATTCAAGCCCGACATGGTGGCAGGACACTCTCTTGGCGAGTTCTCGGCATTGGTAGCAGCAGGCGCATTGTCGTTTGAAGACGGCTTGAAGCTCGTTGCCTTGCGTGCAAACTGCATGCAGAAGGCTTGTGAGTTGAACCCTGGCACCATGGCAGCCATCATAGGCGTAGCCGATGAAAAGGTAGTAGAAATTTGCAAACAAGTTACCGATGGTGGCAAGATGGTTGTTGCAGCCAACTTCAACTGCCCCGGTCAGTTGGTTATATCAGGCTCTAAAGAAGGTATCGACGAAGCTTGCGCACTGTTGAAGGAAGCTGGTGCCAAGCGGGCATTGCCTTTGAAGGTGGGCGGAGCGTTCCATTCGCCCTTCATGCAGTCTGCAAAAGACGAGTTGCAGGCAGGTATCGAGGCTACCAATATCGCATCGCCTAAGTGCGCTGTATATCAGAATGTAGACGCCAAGCCGCACACCGTTGCAGACGAAATAAAGGCAAACCTTATTGCACAGCTTACATCGAGCGTTCGTTGGACAGAAAGCATACAGAACATGATAGCCGATGGTGCAACCGAATTTATTGAATGCGGTCCCGGAAAGGCTCTCCAAGGCATGATAGGCAGAATAGACAAGAACGTGAATGTCCACGGAGTGGAATAACAAAGTGCAGCAACTGCAGTTCACGGCAGTGCTGTTCCTCCCCCAATAGTTTTCATGTAGGGACACAAACTCTTGTATTTCCTGTTGCTTGGCTTGTAGAAGGTCAGCTTAAAAAGCCTAAGGAGGCGTAAGGAAATATGGGGAATTGTGTCCTTTTTATTCTATCAGATATAAGCCAAACCTTATGAAATTAGTAATTTACCAAGTGTTTACACGCACCTTTGGCAACAAGAACAGCAACAGAAAGCCAAACGGTACGCTTGCAGAAAATGGTGTTGGAAAGATGAACGACTTTGATGATGCAACGTTGCAGCAGATAAAATCGCTCGGTGTAAATACCATTTGGTACACTGGCATTATACGCCATGCCACCTGTACCGACTATTCTGCTTTCGGTATTCCACGTCAGACACCGCGTGTTGTTAAGGGTAAGGCTGGTTCGCCCTACGCCATTACCGACTATTACGACATCGACCCCGACATTGCTGATAATGTTGCGGAACGTATGAGCGAGTTTGAAGACTTGGTAAAACGCACCCATAAGGAAGGGTTGAAGGTGATTATCGACTTTGTCCCTAATCATGTGGCGCGCGAATACAAGAGCATGTGCAAGCCAAAGGGCGTGAAGGATTTGGGCGAAACCGACGATATGGGCAAGCATTTCGATGCGAATAACAACTTCTATTATTGTCCTAACGAGCCTTTAGACACGTCGGCTATACCGCTTCCCAATGGTATAGAGGCTGATGATTCAAACAAAATAACGGCTGAATACACTGAGACGGTGGCACGTTGCACAGGTAACGACAGGTTCGATGCACACCCACAAGCCAACGATTGGTACGAAACGGTCAAGCTGAACTACGGTGTTGATTATTGCGATTGGGGCGGACGCAGCACCCATTTTGAACCAATACCCGATACTTGGCACAAGATGACCGACATGTTGCTGTTCTGGGCGGCTAAAGGAATTGATGGTTTCCGCTGCGATATGGCAGAGATGGTGCCCCATGAGTTTTGGAAGTATGCCACCGAAAAGGTAAAAGCGCAATATCCCCACATCATTTTCATTGGCGAAGTGTACGACCCTAACCAGTACAGAACGTATCTTGCAGCAGGCTTCGATTATCTTTACGACAAGGTAGGCATGTACGATTGCTTGCGCGATGTGATGTGCGGGCATCGTCCGGCAAGTGATATTACACGGCAATGGCAGGCTACCGACGACATTCGCGAGCATATATTGTACTTCCTTGAGAACCATGACGAGCAGCGAATAGCGTCCGACTTCTTCTGCGGAAATATGCAAAAAGGTATTCCCGCACTTATTGTTTCAGCCTTGTTCCAGTGTAATCCGGTGATGATTTATGCTGGACAGGAGTTTGGCGAGCGGGGAATGGACGGAGAAGGCTTCTCAGGCGTAGACGGTCGCTCTACCATTTTCGATTATTGGAGCGTAGATGCCATTCGCAAAGGGTTCTTTGAGCGTAGCGAGTTGTCGGCAGAACAACTGCAATTAGAGAAGAATTACCGCACTATATTAACACTCTGCAATAGCGAGAAAGCTGTCAGAGAGGGCAAAACGTTCGACCTTACGTATGCCAACGAGGCTAACGAAAGCTTTGATAGTAGTAGGTTGTTCGCCTTTCTGCGCAGTTCGGGTAATACTACTTTGCTTATCGTAGCCAACTTTGGCGAAACAGAGGCTCATGTTCGTGTGAATATCCCTTCCCATGCGTTCGATTATATGGAGCTGAAAGAGGGCAAGAAAGATATGGTTGATTTACTTTCGGGGAACTATCAGACAGCTACCTTACAACGTGATGGTGCTATCGAGATGATTGTTCCTGCGCTTAGTGGACGAGTTTATAAGTTTTAGATTATGGAATTAGACGACTATACATTCAATGCGCATAACAAAGAGGAGTTCCCTCCTGCCCATACGGCTGAACACCTTCTTAACCAACTTATGGTAAGAATGTTCGGAACAGAACGTAGCAAAAATGCACACATTGAACGTAAGAAGAGCAAAATGACCTTCGTGCTCGAACAAAAGCCAACGCGAAAAGACGAGAAAGCCATAGCGGACGAGATGAATAGGCTGATAGATGCCGACCTTCCTGTTACTTATGAACTTGTGGAACGCACCCATTTGCCCGAAGGCGTAACACTCGAACGTTTGCCGGAAAATGCTTCCGAGAAAATAAGACTCGTCAGGATAGGCGATTACGATGTGTGCCCGTGTATCGGTAAGCATGTCCGTTCTACAAGGCAGATAGGCAAGTTCGAACTTTTGGGTACGAACTGGAACGAGCATGACCATTTGTTTCGTGTGCGGTTTAAAGTAATACCCTAATCCTTTAAATTAATAATTCCCTATGATTAGTAAAGACAGCATAGAGTCTGCCTACTGCTTTTTGCATCAGAAATATCGTGTTTACGAATTTTCTAAAAGCGAAACGCAGCGCGACGACATAGAAATTGCCATTGCATCGTACGTAGAAGAGATGAACAAAGAACTCTATGCACAGCTTGCGAAAGGTAGAGAAGAATTTCTTTGTAACCACACAACTTTTGCTGCTGACATGCAAGAAGCTATTAACGAATTAGAATCACGATTATAAACATGAACTTCGACAAGATACAAGACGATGCACGAAGAGCAGAACTCGTGCGGATTATAGAGCACTCGGTGGAACGATTATCACTTGCTGAACTCGAAGCACTGTACTATGACTTAGTATCAAAAGACTATATTCGATAAGACAACGTGGATAAAACGAACAGAGAAATACTCAATCTTGCGCTTCCGTCAATAGTTAGTAACATTACTGTGCCCCTCCTGGGTCTGGTAGATTTAACCATCGTAGGTCATATAGGCAACGAAAACTACATCGGAGCAATAGCCATAGGTTCTATGATATTCAATATTATGTATTGGATATTGGGCTTTCTGCGCATGGGGACAAGTGGAATGACGTCGCAGGCATACGGCAGAAAGTCTTGGGAGGAGGCACTGCGCGTGTTGCTCCGTGCCTTAACCATAGGTGTAAGTATGGGTATGGTCTTTATTATTTGTCAATCTGCCATAGAATGGGGCATGGTTCGTGCAATGAATACTCCAGAAAGCTCTTTGCCACTGGTTCGTTCTTATTTCCACATTGTAATTTGGGGCGCGCCTGCTATGCTCGGCTTATACGGGCTGACAGGCTGGTTCATTGGTATGCAGAACACCAAAATACCTATGTTTATTGCCATTGTACAAAACATAATTAATATTTTTGCTTCACTGATGTTTGTCTTTGGTTTTGGTTGGAAAATAGAAGGTGTTGCTACAGGTACGCTTATTGCACAATGGAGCGGTTTCCTCATGTCATTATTTTTTGTACGTCGTGGACTTGGAAATAAAACATTCTATGAGTCGTCTGCCATTGTGCAGCTTTCCATTTCGCTTTTTAAGTCTACACTTACTCGCACAGGAGCATGGCGACGCTTCTTCGTTGTAAACCGCGACATATTCCTTCGTACGCTCTGTTTGGTAGCTGTTAATCTCTTCTTCACAAGTGCAGGTGGGAAACAAGGGGCACTGATACTCTCTGTAAATACGTTACTGATGACAATGTTCACTCTCTTTTCGTACTTTATGGACGGCTTCGCTTATGCTGGTGAAGCATTGAGTGGTAAACTCTATGGAGCGAACGACAAATCTGGTTTTCTAAAAATGGTGCATCGCTTGTTTCTATTTGGCGGTGCTATGGTAGTTTTGTTCACGTCTGTTTATGTTTTCGGTGGTATTGACTTTCTGCAACTTCTTACCGACGATGACTTTATTATCTGTTCATCTTTACCTTATCTTGTTTGGGCTTGTCTTATTCCACTTACGGGTGTAGCAGGTTTTATTTATGATGGTATATTTATCGGTATGACCGAAACGAAAGGAATGCTCGTCTCTTCTGCCGTTGCAATGTTTTGTTTCTTTATTTTCTATTATGTGGCTGAACCTTTTTGGGACAACAATGCCTTATGGATTGCTTTTCTTATATTCCTTTCACTCCGTGGAATTTTTCAATTCTTTTGGTCAAAAAAATATCTTTTCAGTCGTTTCCGTTCGTCCAAAGAATAGTCGAACAAAAATTCAACATTAATAAAATAATAAGGAATGGAAGTCAAAATTGTTATTATCCTCAAAATATAATCCTATTTTACTCATAAAGTCACCTTAGTTTACGGTATAATCCACAGATTTTAGGTGTCTACAGTCCATAAAATGTACTCCCCCTCCACTGTAAGTCGTGAGATTTCACGCAACAGAACAGAGACAGGAAAATACGTGTGGGACAAGGCTGATGACATCGCAGTCAGTCGTTCAAGGCGTATACCAGGGACAGGCGTATCTCGGAAGCATTACGGTGACGTGTCAAGCAGCTCATAACGGACGAGCAATGGTCTCCCGGAAAAATATCGGGGCTAGTTGGTAACTGCCGCCATAAGATGACATACCACTGGAGACACTCGAAAGTGAGAGAGACCAAGGCGACCAATATAAAGAATCGTGTAAGCATACATGAGCGTCCAGCAGAAACGGATGGTAAACGTTTTGGCGTCTGTGAAATGGATCTCATTGTTGATAGCAACAATAATGCGATTCTAACGGTGATAGAGAGAAGCGCCAATTTCCTCCTTATGGCAAAAACTTAAGGAGGGAAAGAAGTCTATGCCCCTTGCAAAGACTGTATGGAGGCTTTTACTACCATATAAAGGAGACAATCTAAAAACAATCACGACTGATAACGGAAGTGAGCTTGCCGCCCATGAGTGGATTACAGATAAACTCGGCGTCTCTGTATTCTTTACGGACGCTTATTGTTTATGGCAGAAAGGAGCTGTAGAAAACACCAATAAACTTGTAAGACAATACATTCCAAAAGGAATGAATATAAGTAGGGGAATCGATAAAAAAATTGCTTCTATTCAAGAGAAAATAAACAGAAGACCAAGGGAAAAACTGAACTTTTCGACACCAAAAGATGAGTTCTTCAGGGTTTATTCTTTATTTTGCACTTGCTGGTTGACTCTATAAAATGTTCATAAGGAATGAAAATAAATAAAAACTTCATGAATAATTTGGTGATACAGAAAAAAAGCTATACTTTTGCACTCGCTTTCAGGAAGGAAGTTTGGTAAGATCCGCTAGCTCAGCTGGTAGAGCACAACACTTTTAATGTTGGGGTCATGGGTTCGAGCCCCATGCGGATCACAGAATAAAGAGGGTTTCGGTAACAAGACCCTCTTTATTTTGTGGTATTTCATAATACTATAAGCAGGTTCTAAAAATTATCTTTGATGAATTTTTCTTTTTTTAGGCGAGTAGATTTTGCTTTCTTCTAGAAAGTGCATGGTGGACTATGCACTTTCTAGAAGAAAGCAGAAAAAATGTCGCATAAAAGCCAAAGGACACAAAAAGTTGACTGATTTATAGTAATAGTATGCCTACGTAGAATTTTAGAATATGCTTATAGCTTATTATTTTAATCTTAGTTTATTCTTTATGATTCAAAGATAATTTTCTCTTATTCATCATCTATTGTCTTTAGGTGGCTCACATATTGTAGGTTTGTTGAAGATTAATAATGACAACAAAATAAAGAGAAGAGATTATGAAATTCGAAAAAGGAAAAATTTTCAATGCCAACGAATTGGTAGATTACGCTGATGGTGGTATAGTAAGCAAAGAGTTAATTCATAACGCCTTTCGATGCATTTATTCAAGTAATAGATGGAGAGATAATACTCAATGTGGAGGGTACAGACAACTACATTAAGACTGGAGGAAGCTATTACTTTTGTAGCCAAATGGGGAAGGAAATATCCAATATTATACAATATTGATAAATCTGGGTAAAATCTATACAGAATAATGAGATAGAAGACAAGTATATTCGTTAGTTTTTCGTAGAAAAATAGTAGTTTGTATAACTTCCTTTTGCATAAGGATACTTAGGTTTCAGCCCCTTAGACAACAATGTATACAGCTTATAGGCCTCGGCGTAATATCGAGGGCGAAGACTATCAATAGGATAATATTCCGAAATCAATTGTATAAATTTCGATAGGTTTCTATCCAATAAATAATTATTTAGTTGATAGTGCACAGAACGTGCAGTTGCTTTATTTATGATACAGTCGGGCAATAGCATTGAATGGACTTTACCTGGACGCAGAACATCTTTACCACCAAGTAATCGATATTCGTAAAGACTATCAGGCAGGTGTCCTTCACGTGCAACACAATATATCGTCAGCATTGTTGTGGCAGAGTCTACATTTTGCATCCGTTGTATATTACGTAAAGCAGAGTTATACTGTCGGTTCAACACCAAAGCCTCTATTTTCATTTTTTCATGGAAGATTCTGTCAGAATTGCTATAAAGACCTACCATCAAGAAGAGAAGATTCATTATTCCGAGGTTTATCCACAATAATTGAGAGGCAAAACCAACGTTACGTAGTTCGGGTTCGTACGGCTCATAACGCCGCATACTGAATGCTATTATAAAATATAAAACTAACAGCAATGGGGCAAGCCAAATCCAAGTATCCCATATTGTCGATATTGGACCATTAGAATTTATAGAAGTAAGAATTGTCAGGAAGAGAATAGAGGGGAAATAGGTTGAGGCATGTCCGCGTTTATTAAGTTTCAACACAGAATAAACACAGACTTGGAGGAGCTGTAACACAAATGTTATCAAACCTGCACCCAACCACGACACATAATGTGTTTGTCCATTAGATGCTACAAGTTGAGTATAGGAGAGTATGTCGGTCTGATAGAAATACAAATAACAGAATGTGAAAACACAAAATGTTATAGCACAACATATACGCATTGACCTATTCTTTATCTCCATTGGCATTATTTTTTCTTTCGTAAAACTAATGCACTTCGAGCTGGTATATAGAGTTTCAGCCACCCTTTACCATCTTTCTCATAGAGAGGATCAGCTAAAGTCATGTGCTTAACGTTTTCATCGACAAAACCAAATCCGCCATATTCCCACGAATCTGTATTCAACACTACATTATAAGTTCCATTAGGAACAAGGAAACCATAATCGGAGAATGAATGTGTAGGCGAGAAATTGAAAACAAATATCAGTTGATTACGACTAAACGCCAAGATTTGGTCTGTGTCGTTATGCCATATCTCTTTCAGTGGTGTATCGTTAAAGTGTGGCTCGCTCTTTATAACCTCCAGCATTTTCTTGTCAAAATCGCCAAGATAGTGATAGCAGAGTTCCTTGTTGTCTACCAAATTCCATTGACGGCGTGCGTATTTATAGCTCCAGCCATTGCCCTCTCGGGGGAAATCAATCCATTCTGGGTGTCCGAATTCGTTACCCATAAAGTTTAAATACCCACCATTGATAGTACCGGCAGTAACCAATCGTATCATTTTGTGCAATGCGATACCACGTCTCACCCTATCGTTCTCGTCGCCTTTCTTGAAATGCCAATACATATCGGCGTCTATTAAGCGGAAAATTATAGTCTTGTCGCCAACCAAGGCTTGGTCGTGCGACTCGCAGTAAGATATTGTACGTTCATCGCTACGTCTGTTCTTTACTTCCCAGAATATAGATGAGGGTTTCCATTCCTCGTCAGGCAGTTCCTTTATTGTTTTTATCCAATAGTCAGGAATATTCATTGCCATTCGGTAGTCGAATCCATAACCGCCATCTTTAAACTTTGCAGCCAATCCTGGCATTCCTGAAACTTCTTCGGCAATTGTTATGGCATGGCTGTTAACTTCATGTATTAGGCAGTTTGCTAACGTTAGGTAGCAGATGGCATTGTCGTCTTGATGTCCGTTGAAATAATCGGCGTAGTTGCAAAATGCCTCGCCTAAGCCATGGCTGTAATACAACATGGACGTTACACCATCGAAACGGAAACCATCGAAATGATACTCTTCAAGCCAGAATTTGCAATTAGACAGGAGAAAGTGCAGCACTTCGTTCTTGCCATAATCGAAACAAAGTGAATCCCATGCAGGGTGTTCGTGGCGTTCACCAGGGTAAAAATACTGATTAGGGTCGCCGGCAAGGTTTCCTAATCCTTCTATCTCATTCTTTACAGCGTGCGAATGAACAATGTCCATGATGACTGCCAACCCATTGGAATGTGCCTCGTCGATAAGTTCCTTAAGTTCTTCGGGAGTACCAAAGCGAGAGCTGGGAGCAAAAAAAGAACTTACATGATAGCCAAAACTTCCATAATAAGGGTGTTCTTGAATCGCCATGATTTGAATGGCATTGTAGCCTTCGTCTACAATTCGGGGTAATACATTTTTTCTAAATTCAATGTAAGTACCAACTTTCTCTGCATCTTGCCCCATTCCAATGTGACATTCATAAATAAGAAGTGGAGCTCTGTTTGGTTTAAAGGTTTTATGTTTCCATTGATATTCTTCTTCAGGAAACCATACTTGAGCAGAGAAAATCTTTGTTCCTTCATCTTGAACAACTCGTTGTGCCCATGCGGGAATACGTTCACCTTCTCCTCCATTCCAAAACACATACATCTTAAACAAATCGCCATGGTGTATTTTATCTTCATCAAGTATTAGTTCCCAGTCGCCGGCAGTACCTTCTATCCTTTTGCATTGATATTCTCTGCTGCGCTCCCAATTATTAAAATCGCCTATTAGATACAGATTTGTAGCATTGGGAACCCATTCACGGAATATCCATTTACCATTTGTTTTATGCAATCCGTAGTAATTATATCCATTGGCAAAATCTGAAAGAGTTTGCTTACCTTCAAAAGTTAGTTCCTTAATACGTTCTACAGCATGGTTATGTCTACCACAAATAGCTTCATTGAAAGGAACTAAATAGCTATCATTCTTTACTATACCCATCAATTGTGCGTTATCTTCTGCTCTTTTTGCAGCTGTTATTTTATCCTGAATCTTCATAACCATTTATTTTTACTATTAATTATTGTGTCGGATACCATTCTCGTAATAACCTTGTGCAACTATTTTACCATTGCAATCAGTTTCGGTAAACTTTCCATCACGCATATCATTTCTATAAGAACCTTCAAAACGTATCCCTTTTTTATCTTGTTCTATGGCTGCTCCATTACGTTTTCCATTACGATACATACCACGGAATTTGCTTCCATCTGCATAATGAATTATGATTTGCCCATCCATATAGCCATTACGAAACTGCCCCTCAATAATATCTTTATTCTTTTTGGTAAGTTTTCCTTGTCCACTTTGCAAACCATTTTCCCAATTTCCAACATAAACATCGCCATTCTTCCATATCATAGTTCCAAGTCCAGACTTTGCTCCTTTTAAGAATCGCCCTGTATACTCTTCGCCATTTTTATAATGCAATTTTCCTTGACCTGTTCGTTCGTCATCAAGATAATCACCTTCGTACACATCGCCATTACTAAACTTATATACTCCTTTTCCGTTACGCAGGTCATTCTTCCAATCTCCATTATATTCTTCACCACCACGATAAATATAAATACCTTTACCTTCTTTCATATTATTGTTCCAATCACCTACGTATGCAGTACCATCTTTCCAAACAAAACGGCCGTGCCCATTTTTTACATCATTCTTCCACATTCCATCGTAATATGCACCGTTAGCAAATGTATAACGGCCTATTCCGTTCCGTTTATCCATTACCCATTCCCCATCATACACATCACCATTATAATAACGCATAATTCCATGCCCCTGCTGATAATCCTTATACCAAAGACCATCATACACATTTCCATTCTTAAATGTAAAAACGCCTCTACCATGCTGTTGGTCTTGAAACCATTGCCCAGAATATTTCTCGCCATCTGAAAAGATATAAGTGCCTTCCCCCTGACGCTTACCTTTTACAAATTCACCTTCATAAACGTCACCATTTTTGTATTGAATCTTGTTACGTTCAGGTAATTTGCCTGTTATAACTTTTTCTTTGTTCTGAGTGTCTTTTCGTAAAACTGAGGAGTTTACTTCTCCGTTTTGTGCCACAAGAAAGGAAGGCATAACGGAAAAAAATATCACAATATATAAATTCTTCATTATATTCACAATTACCTTTAATTGCAAAGATACGTTTTTAAAATGGCTTCTCCAAGAATCTAAACTCTTTTTTTATTATTCCTCCAACATGTAACCATTATATACTTGGAATATACCGATAGTACGAAATCTATAATTACATTTGTTTTTAAGTTTAATAATTGTCTATTCATGACATCTACTTTCATTTCTTGATAGGTGAGATGCTGTTCAGAAAAGAGTTTATATACAGCTTCTTTCGCACACCACACTGTTAATAAATCAGACGTTAATGTATATTTTTCGTCCGACCGTAAAAATCTTTGAGCAATCTTTTGTATTCTATCCGAATGGTATTCAATATCAATTCCGACTTGTAAATGCTTTGACAAAAGAATAGCAACAAAACCCTTTGTGTGTGATATACTTATGTTATATCCTTTTATAAAAGGTTTCCCATCTTCATTATGAATTAGAACGACATCGTAGCCCAACATTTGTCTGAGCAATTCAATTTCACCTTGTTTCTCGGCCTCTCTCCCTATCGCTATCTCAAGAACACCTAATACAACATCTTTAGCAGGATAGTTAATACTGCTTCTCATCTCGTAAAATAGTTACCTTTATTTTGCTAATACGAAGATTTTCGATAGCCATTATTTCGAACAGGAAGTTTTTATATTTTAGCTTTTCGTGCAAGATAGGAAACTCTCCTTTTATCTCAAGTAATAATCCCGCCATAGAATCAGCATCACCTTGAATATCTTCAAACATTTCATCATCTATGTCCAATACTTTTGTAAAATCGCCTATAGATGTCTTCCCCTCAAATACGTATTCATTGACTGATAATTTCCGATAAAAAGATTTATCTTCATCAAATTCATCATTTATCTCACCAACAATTTCTTCGAGTATATCTTCTAATGTAACAAGTCCACTAGTACCACCAAATTCATCGACGACAATTGCGATATGCATCTTATTTTCTTGAAATTCACGCAATAAATCATCAATTTTCTTAGTTTCTGGAACGAAGAAAGGAGGACGTATCAAACTTTGCCATCTGAAATTAGTTGGCTTTGTTAAGTATGGGAGAAGATCCTTTATATATAAGATGCCTCGAATGTTATCTTCATTATCTTGGTAAACAGGTATTCGTGAATAGTTATTTTCTACGATACATTTCAAGACCTCGGCATAGTTAGAACGTATATTGAGATCTATAATGTCTTGTCGTGACGTCATAATCTCCTTAACTGTTTTATCAACGAAACGAATGATACCTTCAAGCATATCTTGTTCACCGCTTATTTCATTCTTATTGGTCAATTCCAAGGCTTGCTCTATCTCATCCATAGAAAGTCTTCGTGTCTTTTTTTTCAGAACCTTTTCAGCGAAAGAACTGCTACACATCAGCACATTCTCAATGGACCAAAAGATTCGACGTGCAACTAATATTCCATTAACGGCATAACGGCAAAACTTTAGAGGATTCATACTGCTATACACCTTTGGCATTATTTCTCCAAAGAGTAGAAGAAGAAAGGTAAGAAGAATAGTAGCACAGAGTATTTCAACCCAAGCGACTTTAAATACTACAGTTTCGCGCAATACGAATCCAGACAACATAACTATCGTAACATTTACCAAATTGTTTAGAATCAGAATAGTGGCCAATGTACGTTCACTATCGTCTCGAAGCATTTGAATATTCTTGTCTGCCTTACTTTTTTGTGGATCAAGTTCTTCTATATCATTAGGAGACAAACTGAAGAATGCTATCTCGGAACCACTTGCAAAACCAGAAACATAAAGAAGCAAACAAACTAATATTGCAGCAAAAACAACTCCTACTGTAGGAGTATGAATTTCTACAGAAGAAGTAATAAATGTAACTAAATCATCCATTAAAAATGGTTATTTGAAATTTTCTATTTCTCCCACTGTTGGTAATGAATCTCCATTATCAACACTAAAGATTTCGTTCGTCTTAGATGCCGCTAACCATTCTAAAGAATCTGCATAAATCTCTGTAATTTGCCGACGTATACCTTTCTTATCATCATAGTTTCGGTATCGTACCCGTCCTTCTACATACAGTTTATCACCTTTGTGAATGTATTTCTCTGCATACTTGCTCAAATTTTTGAACAATACAATCTCATGCCAATCAGTATGATCGGGAATCTTTGTTCCATTTGGTAAAGTGTATCCTCGTTCTGTTGTTGCCAAAGAGAAAGATGCTACAGATTGATCTATATCATAATAATGCACTTCTGGCTCTTTCCCCACATATCCTATCAACATTACTTTATTCATAGTAGAGAAAATGATAATTGACAACCACGCAAAGATAGGTTGTTATTTCCACATTCCAAGATATCTGAAATTAAAGTTTTTACCTTTAGCAGATGGAAACTGACTACGCGAATCAACACGGTCTCGCAAGTAATCAACAATACGATTATAACAATCGATACCCGAAATAGACTTACATTGTGCAACAAATATCGTATCTCGATATTCGTATTTGCCAGTTGCGACAATATATACTACACGCTTAAAATTTAAAGTACCTTCGTACCACCCATCACGTTCTTCATTAAGGTGCATTATAGTTGGATTCTCTTTTTTCAAAGCCATCCCCCCCAGCCTGATAGCCTTCTTTTGTTTAAAATCAAGCATCGTCTGAGCTTCGGTCTTTATAATAATAAAGTAGACACGCGGGCGTACCTTATATCTCTTAGGATAGTAAACATCGCTTTCAGCATACAATCGTATATCATCTTCCAACTCCGGTGTAAGTTGAATATCAGGAATTGAAGCCAAAAAATCTAAAGCTTCTTCAACATTATATACTAATGCCTCATTATTGAAATATCTTAAATATAAATTCATTTAGCTGGTGTTAGAATGTTTCTCTAAAAAACAAGAGCGGAAAACGAGACTCGAACTCGCGACCCCAACCTTGGCAAGGTTGTGCTCTACCAACTGAGCTATTTCCGCAGGCAAATAAATATTTCTCATCCAGAGAAATTATATCTATATAAGTGAAGAGGAGGAGACTCGAACTCCCACGAAGCAATTTTCACTACCCCCTCAAAGTAGCGCGTCTACCAATTCCGCCACCTCTCCAAATACATTTATATAAGTAGTAGTGCCCAGAACAGGACTCGAACCTGCACGTTATAAACACACGCACCTGAAACGTGCGCGTCTACCAATTCCGCCACCTGGGCTTTTGAGAACAGGTCTCTATCTACTTACATCAAAATTTCAAACAAGAGCGGAAAACGAGACTCGAACTCGCGACCCCAACCTTGGCAAGGTTGTGCTCTACCAACTGAGCTATTTCCGCAAAACTGACATTTCGCCAAATGCCTTAAATTGTCGGGGCGACAGGATTCGAACCTGCGACCACCTGGTCCCAAACCAGGCGCGCTACCGGGCTGCGCTACACCCCGTTGAAATCTAATAGATGACCTATTTCCGATTTGCGAGTGCAAAGATACTGTATTCTTTTTGTTCCTCCAAATTTTACTACATTTTTTTCGGATTTTTTATGTAATACAATACTCTTACGACTATATCTTGAGCTTTTAGTGTATTAGGAATACAATATTAGATGAGGTTGGGAATATTAACGGACATTCTGAGAACTCATTAATTCCGCACCATTTTTTGTTATAAATCCAATTATTTGGTAGACAAAAAATTCCAAACACTTGACTGTATCAGAACTCTCACATATTTTGTGATTTAAAATTAGAGCAAACACGTGAACATAGTCTTCGATCACCAGGTCATTCCCTGCAAGAGATACGATACCTAATATCCCTACAAGTAAGAAATATGAATATTTTTTTCTGAAAGGATACAATGGATGTCATCTTCATGGTTAAGGGGAGGTATATCTGTATGAACAGAGAGATTTGTCCTATCGAGTTCAATATTCTATTATTTTAGAGCAGCAGAACTTCTATAAAGATCTCTATCCGTATTTGAAATGTATGTGAAGGACCTGTCTGCAGAATTAAGAATATATAGGAAAGCGTATATGGATAAATCTATATTGGTAAGTATTCTTAGCTAATCGTATGGTTTTATGGAGATCGATATATAGAAGAAAGAAAAGTAAGCCGAAAAACTATTCGTTTACTACACCACAATGGGGGCAACGCCCTTTCCTGTGAAGACGGGAGCCGCAGTTTCCGCACTCGTAGGCGTCGCTGCTCTTCTTGAACCAAACCCGAATGCCATAATAAATGTAGACCAAAAGCAGCAAGTATCCTATATAATATAAGGTGAGAACCGAAAAAACAATATAGTTTACCGCACAGATGGCTGCCAAACCACACAGATACATAAAAGCATCGCCCGAACGAAGCAATCGGCAGACATCGTCGAAGGCAGCAATGCCTATCAGCAACATTGCCCAGACAAGCAATAAGAAAATATTTAAAAGTATGGGTTGCGAGAACGGATTGAGCGATGGGTGGAAGTAAAACTCCCGCCACGTTTCAGGAGCAAAGAGCTGAATGCTGGCATAGAAAGTCGCTGACGTCGCTACAATGATAGCCAACAGCGTTGGATAAAAAGAGTTTATATCGTTGAAATGCACAATGTTGGCATTGCGTTTCATAATCTTCCGCATCAGATAACTAACACCAATCAATGAAATAACGACCAAGAAAATAAGCAAGTGGGTGTTTGAAAACAGAGAAATGAACTGCGATATGGGTGTATCGGGGTCTACCTTCTTCAACAGTTGCTTCTCTCTTGCCCAACCAAAGGCGTAATCTTCCGTGGCAACACGCACCCAAACCGAGTCGATACTGTCGTTCGGAAGAATGCGAATATCAGCTACCACCAACGATTTACCCTTCGCTACAGCAAACGAATCGGTTTCAAGGTTGTTCACTACTTCCTCTGGCTGTTGCCTTAAAAGCATCAGGGAGTCTTTGCTTACTACGAAATTGAACCCTTCAGAATAATGATGCTTCACACGGAAAGCAAACGAATCCATCTTTGTCGTAGTGCCAGACCACTCTATGCTATTATCCGTTTGCTTCGTCAAATCAATCGAATCGTGGTTCGGAAGTATGCGCCGAGAAATCTGTGCTTCCTGAATACTGTCGGGAAGACGGAAGTTTGAAGGTGTTTTCTTGTGGTAGCAACTTGTAGAAGCAAGCGAAAGAAGAAGCAACAGAACCACTGCTCCGAAAGAAACATACATCTTTCGGAGGTTCTTTAATGGCTTGCTATGTTCAAATCGTTGTTTCATTCGGTCGTTATTCAGCGTATATATTCATCTGACAGTCCTTGCAATCGAACTCCAAACGGAAACGTCGCTTGTCGCCAAGTTCCAAGAACAGTGGCTCTTTCCACGTTGGTTTCTTGCCACCGTGCACCACGCAATAGCCCAACGAATAGCGAATGCAATGGCGGCACTGCATAATGAGTGCCTCATCGTGCATGGGTTTCGTGTCCATACACTCGAAAGCAGACTTTACGTTCGTTCCCTGTTGCTCGTAAAATGCCCTTGCCGCACGGTTGGAAACGTTATACAAGTAGGGAAAACGCTTGTATTGCGACGGATTTACGTATTGAAAAGCTGCCACATTGGTGCTGTCCGAACCGTGCTTTTTCAGCGTGTCTGCTTCTTCGACAAACAACGATTGGCGTGCAAAACTTTCGATGGCACTGCGCCTTAACTCCGCAAGCACGCTGCTCGGAACGAAATATCGGTCGGCATTATCGTTTATTTCCACTCCCTCGCAAGCATAAATGGTATTGCCCAACTTGGTGAGTTGGCGGACGATGTTGTCGCGCTGTAGCTTCTTAGCCTCCTGATGTTCAAACTGAACGGTAGCCTTTGCTTCTACCTTTGGAACACCGACGCCACTTAAACGAACCGTCAGCGAATAGCCGTCGGGGGTTAATCCAAACTCCATATCAATGGGTAGAAGGCGTACTGCCGACTGTCCGGCAAGTTCTTTCTCGAAGGCTTGGTCTTGGTTTCTATACAAACCCATACCCGCCTTCAAGCCTTGCGGCATCTTGTAAGGGTACAATCGGTTGCCCACAGCCTTGTTCACACGGAATCCTTCCAATGCTTTCACCGTTCGTCCTTCGCGGTTGGCCTGTCGATTGATGAAGCACAGACCGTCGCCATTGGCGAAACTTGCCGTCGTAGAAACATTAAACGAGTCGCGGCGTATTTCCTTTACCTTGCCAACATACTCTCCCAATGCCTTCGGCGTATTGGGCGAGAAGATGCCTTGCTGACGTCCATCGGCAAAATAATGGGTATATCCACGATTGAAAGTTTTGTTAAGGTCGGGTGTGAAGTTGCATTCCACTCTTCCGAACGATGCGCGTCGGAACTCGTCGGGGTGCTTTGCTATAATGGCGTTCAAACGTTGGTTGTATGCCGACACAACATTCTTCACATAATTAATATCCTTCAGTCGCCCTTCTATCTTGAAGGCACACGCTCCCGAACGCATCAATGCCTCAAGATTGTCTATCTGGCTCATATCTTTCAACGAAAGAAGATAACGCTGATGCTCTATCGTCTTGCCGTCGGAATCTTTCAAATCGAATGCCATTCTGCAGAATTGGGCACACGCTCCACGATTGGCTGAACGGTCGAAACAATATTGAGAAGCATAGCAAATGCCACTGTAACTCACACAAAGTGCTCCGTGCACAAAGGCTTCCAGCTCTACTTCTGGCACAGCCGTATGTATATCGGCTATCTCTTGCACCGACAACTCTCGTGCCAATACCACTCGTTCAAAGCCCAAGGAAGCGAGCCAACGCACCTTTTCGGCGGTTCTGCTATCGCACTGTGTACTGGCATGCAGCGATATGTTGGTCTTTAGCTGTTCCTTGCAAGCCTTCAACAGTCCCATATCCTGAATCAACAGAGCATCGACCTTAGCTTTTTCCAATTGGCGAACAAGCTGCAACATATCGTCCATCTCGTTGTCGTAGATGATTGTATTCACCGTTACATGTACCTTTGCACCAAACTGGTGAGCATAATCGCACAACGCTGCTATGTCTTCCACACTATTGCCAGCCGATTGCCTTGCACCAAACTTAGCTGCACCAATATAAACGGCATCTGCACCATGGTCTATTGCTGCTATTCCCCAAGCCAAATTCTTGGCTGGAGCCAACAGTTCTATTGTTCGTGTCTTATTATCCTTGCTCTGCATTCCAATGCGCAAAGATAGCTAATAAATAGGAAAGAAGGCATAAGACTACGGTAAAAAATATAATTTAACGAATACTTTACCCTGCTTTCCAGGAAAAACGTCCGTACTTTTTTCAGAAATGCACAATGTTTTTGCAAATAATTGAATGCCAGACAATTGTATTCATCGCATCAGTCGTTGCCTTTACAGCAGAGGCTATGTGCCGTAAAAATTGTATGTAGTGAATGAATTCTTCCGGCAAATGCTGTTCGACTATAGGATTGCATGTGTGTTTTCTGTAATAAAAATTCAGGCTAATTTTATCGATGGACAAAGGAATGCCAGGTGAAAAACTATTCTGGGAGAATAGCCTCCTTGCTACTTGATAGCTTGTTCAATTCCTTTCTGAAGAAATAATGGTAGAACATGCCAGCTGTAGTTAAACCAAATGGAAACGCATACCATATTCCTTGTATTCCAAAATTAAGTTTTATACCAAGCAGGAAACCCATGGGCAGGCTAATCAGGAAAAAGGCTACGAAGGCTGTAGGCACGAGTGGCTTTACATACGAAAGACCGCGCATTGCATTGCCGTACGCACATTGCAGGCCGTCGCCTATTTGGTAAATCATCAAGGGCCATATCAGTTGTGCTACCATCTGGCAGACATCTTCGTTGTCGGTAAAGATGACTCCCATTCTGTTACGATAGATAAAAACAGGAATGGCAACGATAAAGGCTATCAACATAATGAGATGGAAGCCTGCCGCCGATGACAACTGCACGGCTTTATAGTCGCGTTGCCCCGTGAAATAGCTCACACGTATAGCAACGGCAGCTCCCATGCCATAGTAAACCATATAGAAAAGTTGCGAAATGGAAAGCATGACCTGATGGGCTGCCAGTGCTTCTGTTCCAATCCAGCCTACCATGACAGAGCTTAGGCTGAAAGTTGCCGTCTCCATGCCCATTTGCAGGCTTAAGGGAAAGCCTATCCGGAGAAAGAATATAAGGTCGGCACGATTAATGGACTGTTTAAAGAAGCCGTGGTGATATATCTTGTATCTTTTAGATGTGAAGAATATAATAGTAATTGCGATTGCCATCAGAATGCGTGAAGCCATGGTAGATATTCCTGCTCCGTACAATCCTAATTCGGGAAATCCTGCCTTGCCATATATCAAGACATAATTGCCCACAATGTTGAATACGTTCCCGCCCAGCATAATCCACATTGGGATTTTAGTATCGGTTGTTCCGTCGAACAGCTGTTTGAAGGTATTGAACCAAGAAAAGAAAGGTAGCGATATAAGATTTACAATGAAGTAGGGACGCATTAAGGGAAGTAATTCTTCTGGCTGACCCAATTTTTCAAGATTTAAATAAAGTAAGAACATTGCAGCCACAAGCAAAACTGCTAACAGCGTGTTTACTAATAGAGCATTCTTAAGTATTCCGCCAATCTTGTTGTTCTCTTCCCGCCCATAAAGCGAACCGACAATAGGAGTTAAACCGTATGCAAAGCCCATTCCCAAAACTAAAACCAATACAAACATATTGTTTACGAAGGCAGCAGCACCAAGTTCGGTGGTACTGTGCTGTCCAATCATGAGCGTATCGGCAAGTCCAAGAATAATCGTTCCTATTTGTCCGATAATGATAGGCAGACCTAATTGTGTAAGCGACTTGTAGTGTGTGTAGTAGGGTTTAAGAACTGTGTACATAATTTGTTCCCTGAATGTTTCTGAATAGTTATTTTGTTTTGGCTCTTTTTTCAAATTCAACTCTTATGTTTTTGTATCCCATCGCCTTTAGCATTTTCTCGAATTGTTGTTGTGCGTTGTTTTCTGCTGTGGCTATATTCCCTTTAGTGAAACAACGTTTTAGCATTTTCCGGTAAGCTATGTTATATAGTTTCTCTTTATCGGCTTCCGACCATGAACCACTTTCGAAGAATGGTTGCGTACGTGCCTCGTCTATGAAGTTGCGGTCTAATAATTCAACATTAGGCAATGTAGCAACAACAACAGTGTCGTTCTCCACATGTAGCCATTGTGGCTTGGCTTTGTGTAAATCTATTCCTAAGCGTAATGTCCCATAATAAATACGAACCAATTCGTGATCTACAAAGATGCTTTTCCGTACTGTATCAACAAGTTCTTCGTCGTTGATTGCAAGAAATTCCCATTGTCCTATGCTCTGAATAGATTGAATTTGTTGCGGTGTAACATCTATTCGTTGGTCTACATTCACCGATAAGGAATTTGTATTGGTAATCCATTTCACAAGTGCAATGCCAATTCCAATGAGCACTGCAATGCCAAGCACTTGTAACCAGAAGGTTTTGAATGTTCTCTGCACGAACTTTTGTATCTCGTTACTCATCTTTCTTATTGTTCTGAATAGTTGAATTTTCAATGAATCGTGTAATATCAGCCAATGTAAACTGCTTGCGGAAACTTATGGTAATGTTCTTTTGGTCGTACCCAAGCATTTTCAGCATCGGAATTAGTTGTCTGGCTGCACTCTCTTGTGCATGCTCTATAATTCCCATCTGTCCGATAGAACTAATAATCTGCTTTCTGCCTTGCCGCTCGTAGTTCGTTAGTTCGGCATCGGTGAAGTTATGGCGCATGAACGGCACAAACTCTTTCATTCCTTTGTGGTCTATCTTTGTACTGGTAAGAACAATACGCGGGTCGGGCAGAATAATCGTAATCTTCCCATTGCCGTCTTTCTTCACGTTTTCTTCGTTAAAGTCAGAGAAGTCTATATATGCCTTCACAACAGCATCGAGTGGTATTGCTACACGTCGGTCGCCGAATGGAAGGTTTATGGAAAACTTCTTGTTAAAGAATGTTCCTTCTGCTTTAACTTCGTCGGTGTGCGTTATAATTTTGTGTATTCTATACTCTGAAGTGTACAGACGAGAGCTTTTTTGCACCCGTTCTACCAACATTGGAATTGTATCTATTGCCTTGGAAGCATCTGGTGCTTCGCTTTTCTTGCTGCACGACATGAGCAAGAATAAAGCTAAAATGAAATATGCCAAGCTACTTTTCATAACCGTTAGTTTAGTGGTGCAAAGTTACTATATTTTTGTTGTATAGGCAAATTAAACGATTTGTTTACTTGCCGAAGGCTATTAATATGGAAATAAAAGTGTAGAATAATAAGATATTCACTTTGTCTTTATAATCTTCTTCCTCTTTTTGCTATATTTGCAGGCGCAAATAAAAACTTATGTTTATGAATAATATGAAAGAAGAAACAACCGATGCTATGAAAGAAACAACAGACAAAGTTGTACACGAAAAAGAAATAGGAACAGCCGAAAGCATTGAAACGATTAAAAATGTAATGGAAAGTGCTGAAAGTGCTGATGGTATTGACCGAAGATTGCCACGATTTCTTGCAATTTGGTCTGCCTTATCACTTGTTCTGTATTCAATAAGCTACTTCGTAGGCTCTTGGATAGTTTATTTGTATTGTGCTGCACCTTTAATTGCATGGAGTACGTTCGGCTTTACCTATATTCGAAAGAAGAAAAGACTTGTAACCTACAATGTTGTAGAACGCAGAATGTTAAGCGTATGGACCTTTATTGCTTTAATAACACCCTTTCTCTTAGTGTCTCTTAAATACGAAATCAGCAACTTTTTTCCATTTTCTTTTACAGTCTTCAGCATTGCCTTGGCAGGTTTGTGTCTCAGAATGGTGGAGCGCACAAATAACACAAGTGTAAGTTTGTATATAATATTTGCATACTATGGACTGCTTCACCTAATCGATGGGGATTTCGATTTTAGTTTTCAAGCTAAAATCCTGTCACCTTTATTTCTACTATGTGTACTTATCGATAGTTTTAACAACGTCAGCGATATTTCTTATAAGGGACGGAACAAGAAGCAATAAAACAAACTGAATAGCCAATTATAATGTAACGTGAGTTCGATGAATTCAAAACAATGCAAGTTGTGTATCAATAGTCCTTTGCAGATTTATGCACGGCTTCTTTGGAAACAGACAATAGGCAGCAATAGCCCCTAATAAGTTGACGATGAAATTGTCAAAGCATCTATGTCTGGAGTGTTCCACTTGTGCAATGTTCTTAAGTTCATCATTCACCGTTTCTATAATGGCTCTTTTTCTGAGTAAAAGTCTGTCTGAAACACTCATTAAAGCTCCTTTCATGTTACTTTTCAATTTGGTAATAAGTTGTATTCCGTCAACAAAAAGCCTTTGAAAGAGGTTCTTGCCGATGTATCCCTTGTCACCGACTAGCTTACCATATATAAAATCTATGAATGCTTTGTACTCCAAAGGTTTACGGTCATCAGCATCTCCCGGCGTTATCATAAAGTTGAGAAGCTCTCCTTTCTCATTGCAAATCAAATGCAACTTGAAACCGAAGAACCAACCCATGGAGCATTTTCCTCTTTGAGCTATGCCTTTGAAAACCTTGTGAATATGTATTCTTTGGTTTTTGCAGACACGCAGTGGTGTGCTGTCAACGAAGCTTATGCCCGTACATTTGCCCAACAGGACCTTCTTGATAAACAAGGTTAAGGGTAGGCTACCTCCCTTTCCAATTCTACTAAACGGTTATAAGAAACAACATTGGAAAACAGATGGTGAAGATGCTTGCATACTTTTTCAAGATAGAAATGTTTAAAGCAGCGATAACCGGAGCCGTGGAAAAGAATCATTATCAGCATGACTTCAGCCTTTGACATTGTAGAATTTCGATGATATTTTCTTTTTTCAGTAGCTTTTAACGTATATTTTGCTGTCATTGCATCAAAAAACTTGCAGAAGTCATCTGCCATACAAAAGATTTCAGTAACTTTGTCTTCGGTGATCATAGCGATTTTTGTTTGTAATTGTTTGTATGTTAGCGCCTTAAAGTTACAACAAATTTCGCTAATCACCAAATTTATAGGCACTTACAATTCGTCGAACTCACGTTGCCTTAACTGAAATAGTTTATAATTTCACCGAAAGCTTCTCTCACATCTACCCAAACAAAAAAGCAATAATAATACAGAGGAGCAAGTATTGCGAATACTAAAACATTAAATGCTGCTAAACGCATATCTTTCTCCTTCAATGTTCTCGAACATATAATATAGTTGTTTTAAAACTCCAATAGTCCGTTAAAATTTTGTGGTTTGCGAATCTTTCGTCCTTAAGCTAACAGGAATTGTGGCAGAAAGAAAACATGACAGGTCTCTGAAAAAGAGATGATTAGGTAACAAAATATAACATAATAAAATCGGCTATCTCATTGAATTTCAGTAACTTTATAGATGTAAAAAGAAACATAAAGTTTATGCTGATAACCAACTTGATTAGTCGATATATGAGGCTCTGCAAAGCAGCATTTAGTGCTGAAGATGGAGCAAAGTTAAACAAAAGTATTCAAACAACCGTCATGGAAATGCTTTTTCTTTTGATGGTCATCCCAAGGAGATGCAATTTCACGCAGATGGGACGCTATGGAAAGCGTGTCGAGCAATGTTATCGGCAGACGGTAGACGCAGCGTGAACTGGCTTGAAATGAACATGTGGCTGAGTGCTTTCGCCTTCAAGCAGGGTAAGGGTCGCAATGCCATCGTCATTGATCCAAGCTTCATCAAGAAGGCTGGGAAGCATACCCATACGTGGGTACGTTCTGGTCGGGCTGTGCAGGTGCGGTAAAGCACGGTCTTGAGATCCTCGGCATCGGTGTGATAGACGTGGACTTGCATGAGTGTATGATGCTCAAGGCTGTGCAGGCCACATTGGAAAAAGGGGAGGAGAAAAAAGAGATGAGCCTGTACGACTGGCATGCCAAGGTATTGGAGGACGACAAGGTAACCTTACAGCGTATCTGCAAGGTTCTTGTCGCCGACTCAGCCTTCTCCAAAAGGCCTTTCATCGACAAGGTAATGAAGATGGGATTCCATGTTGTGAGCCGCTTGCGTCACGACGCAGCCTTGTTCTACACATGGGACGGGGAACCCACGGGAAAGCCCGGCCGTCCCCGTGTCAAAGGTGACAAGATTGACGTGAGGAACATCGACATATCCAAAGGCAATGAGCGTGATTTAGGAGAGACCGAAGGCAAAGCCTATGCGCTCAAGGCATGGTGCAAGTCCTTGCACAGGGTCGTGTCGCTTGTCATCCACGAGTTACCTAATGGCAGTCGGCGCTTGTATTTCTGTACGGATGAGAGCATGGACGGACGCGATGTGGTGTAGTACTCCACCACACGTTTCCAAGAGGAGTTTTGCTTTCGCGAGGCAAAGCAGTTCCTAGGTCTTACCGATTGTCAGGCACGCGACAAGAGAAAACTTGAGTTTGCTTTCAGCTCTTCATTGACAGCACTCAATGTGGCGAAAATCATGTGCAAGGAACTTGGTACGTCCATCGGTCGCCTTAAAGCGCAGATGGTCAATGCCTATTACGCACAACGAATTATTGACGTGTTCGAGAAAACCCGAACACGCCATTAAATAAAGAAAGGATAAATGATATATTGAGTTTCGCTGCTGAAGCAGCATAATATTTAACGGACTATTGGTTCTACGAATTGCAATTATTTGTAAATACGGCAAATGTTTGTATCCCGCTTATGGAGTGTGAAAGCGGTCTCAGGCAAGATGAAACAACCAATAAATTTATCGAACTCACGTCAGTTTAAATACTGTACACCATATTATATATAAAACTATACGAACGGTTAAGCGTGGGTTAAGTTGTAAAATAACATCAACCGACGACTCGGGATTTGGCAGAACGATGGAATAGCTGTACCTTTGCACGCATGATAGATACATCTTCATTTCAAGGGAAAACGGCTAGATATTACACCTTAGGGTGCAAGCTTAACTTTTCTGAAACAAGTACTTTCGCTCGTATGCTGCGCGACATGGGCGTACGAGAAGCAAAGAAAGACGAAGTTGCCGATATATGCCTTATAAATACTTGTTCGGTAACAGAAGTTGCCGACCATAAATGTAGACAGGTTATCAACCGTATGGCAAGACAAAACCCTGGTGCTTTTATCGTGGTAACAGGCTGCTACGCACAGTTAGAGAGCGAGCGGGTTGCCAACATTCCGAACGTAAACTTGGTGTTGGGAAGCAATGAGAAGGCAGACTTAATACAATATCTTAGTAATGCATGGAACAACTTCGACGGACAGCCACAACCGGGAAGCTATCATTCGGTAAAGACAAAAGACATTGTGAAATTCCAACCCAGTTGCTCCAGAGGTAACCGCACGCGCTATTTCCTGAAAGTTCAAGATGGCTGCAATTACTTCTGCACTTATTGTACCATACCTTTTGCCCGAGGTTTCTCGCGTAATCCTAATATAAGATCGTTGGTAAAACAAGCAGAGGAAGCTGCAGCAGAAGGAGGAAAAGAGATAGTATTGACGGGTGTAAACATTGGCGACTTTGGCAGAACGACGGGCGAAAGCTTCTTGGATTTGGTGAAAGCCTTGGATAAAGTAGAAGGCATTGAACGCTTCCGGATAAGCTCGCTCGAACCAGACCTTATTGATGACGAACTTATAGAATTTTGTGCACAATCGCGTTCCTTTATGCCGCACTTCCATATACCATTACAAAGTGGGTCAGACAAAGTGTTGAAACTAATGCACCGACGTTACGACACTGCGCTGTTTGCTCACAAAATAAATTTTATAAAGACAATTATGCCCGACGCTTTTATCGGCGTAGACGTAATGGTGGGCTGTCGAGGCGAAGAACCGAAGCTTTTCGAAGAGTGCTACAACTTTATATCGTCGTTGCCCATCACACAACTCCACGTATTCCCTTACTCTGAACGGCCGGGTACATCGGCTCTTTCCATTCCATACGTGGTAGACAATAGGGAAAAGAAACGTCGTGCCCAGCAGTTGTTACAACTGTCCGACAGAATGACACGCAATTTCTATGCGGAACATGTCGGGCGCGAGGCAGAAGTGTTGTTCGAGAAGGCTGTACGAGGGAAAGCAATGCACGGATTTACAAAGAACTATATTCGCGTCGAACTTTCGCCTGCCCAAGTAAAAGAGACATTCGACAATCAGATTATGCGAGTACGTCTTGGCGAATTTAACTTCGATAAATCAGCATTAAAGATAGAACTATTATGAAGGTATCCATTGTTATTTTAAATTGGAATGGCAGGGCTATGTTGCAGAGATATCTACCTTCGGTGGTACGGTATTCGCAAGACGAAGCCGAGGTTATAGTAGCAGACAATGCTTCGACCGATGACTCTCTACAGTGGTTGGCAAACGAGTTTCCGCAAGTAAGAACCATTGTGTTAGACCAGAACTATGGTTTTGCCGGTGGCTATAACAAAGCTTTGAAACAAGTAGAGAGCGAATACTATATATTGCTGAACAACGATGTAGAAGTAACACACCACTGGCTAACAGAACTGATAGAAGAAATGGATGCTCGGGAAATGGTTGCCGCCTGCCAGCCCAAATTGCTTTCGGTTAACAATAAAGATGCTTTTGAATATGCAGGGGCTGCTGGTGGCTTTCTGGATAAATATGGATATCCATATTGTCGAGGAAGAATCTTCGATAAGGTGGAAGAAGACGACGGACAATACGATACAAACTCTGAAATATTCTGGGCAACAGGGGCTTGTCTTATGATTCGTTCTAAAGACTATTGGTCTGTAGGAGGGTTCGACGAACGTTTCTTTGCACATAATGAGGAGATTGACTTATGCTGGCGGTTACAGCTTAAGGGAAGAAAGATATATTGTTTTCCTACAAGTTATGTATTTCACGAAGGTGGAGGAACATTGCCTAAATCGAATTCGAGAAAGACATTCCTGAATTTCCGTAACAATTTAACAATGTTATGGAAGAATCTTCCTGAAGGAGAACTGAAGTCGGTAATGCGCACAAGATGTTTTTTAGACTATATCGCAGCTTTACAAATGCTACTGCTAAAGTCTGATTGGCGCGACTGCTTAGCCATAATAAAGGCAAGAAGAGCTTTCAGGAAATGGAGAAAATCGTTTGAACGTACCCAACAACAAAGTTATGAGGATAAGCGTACCCATTACTCTATTCTATGGCAATACTACGCAAAGAAGAAAGATACATTCGAGAAATTAGAAAAAGAATAGGCGCAAAGAAGTACCACAAAGACATATAAAGAAAGGTTAGCAATGCCCATATTTTATATTTTTTAGCTAATTAGTTTGCAGATTAAATATTTTTAAGTACTTTTGCACATATACAACGGATTAAATTAGTTAGAGGAAAAGTAGTGAGAAGAGTTTATTATATATTGTTTGCATTGTGTATAGCTCTAACAAGTTGCCACATGAAACTAACTTCTGAAGAGGAAGACAATGGTAATATTGTAGAAATAGAACGTTACGACCGCTTAGAATATCGTTATTTGACTACGGGCGATTTCTCTGCTTTGCAACAAATGAACACAGAATACCCAATGGAGACACGCACGCTTATAGAAGATGTTATAGAGCTTGGCAGTGCTACCGATCCTGATATAAATGCCAAGTTCCTAAAGTTTTATCAAGATACTACATTGCAGGCGCTTATTGCTTCTGTAGAGTCGGAATATGCAAATGTCGACGATTTGAACGAACAACTTAGCTCAGGCTTTAAATATTTGAAACATAAATTGCCCAATATAGAGGTACCGCGTATCTATGCGCAAATTTCTGCATTAGACCAAAGTATTGTGGTAGGAAATGGTACAGTAGGCATTTCGCTCGACAAATATTTAGGCGAGGACTTTCCACTCTATCTTAAATACTACACTCCATTGCAAAGACAGCAAATGACGCGCGACCATATTGTTTCCGATTGTCTGTCGTTTTATTTAATGAGCATCTATCAATTGAAAGATTTCGATAAGCGTCCTCAATTAGAGCGCGACCTCCATATAGGAAAGATTCATTGGGTAATAAATCAGGCTTTAGGACATCGTATCTTCAGAACCAAATACGTTGTGGCTGTAGAAAACTATATGCAAGAACACCATAATGTATCGTACGATGAACTTTTAAGAATTACCGACTTCTCTAAGTTTAAGATGTCGTAGTCAGCAGGTGTCCATAGAGACTATGTTGTCAGCCCCATTAAACGTGTTGAAAACTTCAGATATCTCAAACTTGCAAATGAGATGTCTGTCTCGCTCGTTTCAGATATCTGTCCCGCTCAAATGAGATTTCTGTTTTTTCGCTCACACAAAGCCGTTACCTTTTTTGCTTAAAGAATTGTTGCATCAGCTGTTTACATTCTTCTTCACGGACACCCTTTGTTACGATGGTTCGTTTATGAAGTGCTTGCGGAGCAAAGGTCGAATAGCCTCGCTTCTCGTCGCTGCAGCCATAGACAATGCGCTTGATTTGCGACCAACCCAATGCACCGGCGCACATAACGCAAGGTTCTACCGTTACATAGAGCGTACAGTCTTGTAGGTATTTTCCGCCTAATTCATTGGCAGACATTGTTATGGCTTGCATCTCCGCATGTGCAGTAACATCGGTCAAAGCTTCTGTCAGGTTGTGTGCACGTGCAATAATTCGGTCTCTGCACACTATCACGGCACCAACGGGAACTTCTCCTTTTCCGAATGCCTCTTCCGCCAATACCAAGGCACGCCCCATATAAAACTTGTCTTTCTCTATTTGTTCTTCGCTACTCATACATAATTATCTATTGCTTGCAAAATTACGATATTAATTCTATAATTGGGAAAAAAGCTCTACCTTTGTAGTCCGATAAGGATAGACAAACTGTTTATTTATTATTTCAACAACCTATCATTTCCGAATAAGATGGCATTACACAACGAAACAGGTAAATGGGGCGAGCAGTTGGCGTGCGAATATCTTATGCACGAGGGCTACAGAATTGTGGAAAGAGACTGGAAGTGCGGTAAGCGCGATATAGATATTGTTGCTATTGAAAACGATGTTTATGTCTTCGTTGAAGTTAAGACACGTAGAAACGAGCGTTTTGCCAACGCCGATGAGGCTGTAACGCCACAGAAAATACGCTCTGTTTCCATTGCTGCTAACGCATACGTTAAAAGTCATAATCTCAACAGAGAACTACGTTTCGATATTATAACTATTGTAGGCACACCCGACAAATACGAAATTCGCCATGTTAAAGATGCCTTTCTGCCATTTGTATGACAGAAGAATGTGGAACATTAACAATGTATTTACTTCAATGAACATTATCCATAAGATACGAGCAGCTTTCCAAAGGGAAAAGGAGTCTACCACTAACGTTGTACGATTGGAAACCATTGGCAGTACCAACGACTTTCTGAAAACTTATACGCCCCTGGAAGGGGAGCAGATGACTGTGGCTGTGGCTGATTTTCAGACTGCTGGACGTGGGCAAGGAGCGAACTGTTGGGAGAGCGAAGCTGGCAAGAACCTGTTGTTTTCTGTGCTTTTACACCCAGTTGAAGTGCCTGTTGCCTGTCAGTTTCTGTTGTCGGAATATGGCGCATTATCGTTGCGAGAAGCATTGACAGACTATGTGGACAAGGGTAGCATTACGCTGAAATGGCCGAACGACATATATTGGAACGACAAAAAGCTAAGTGGTACGCTGATAGAAACCAAGTTGAGCGGTGGCAGGATAAAAGACTGCGTGTTTGGTGTGGGACTGAACGTGAACCAAACAGAATTTAAAAGCGATGCTCCCAACCCCGTTTCGCTTTGTCAGATTTTAGGCAAAGAGGTGAATAGGGAAGACCTTTTGCAAAAGATTATAGCCTCGTTTGAACGAAACTACGAGTTGATTCGCAGTGCGAACTATGGCGCAATCTCGGCAATGTATCACGAAGCATTGTATCGTTCAAAAGGTTTTTACCCTTACGAAGATGCGGACGGAGTATTTGAAGGGGCTATTGTGGAAGTTGAGGACGACGGACACCTGATACTTCGCGACCGCGAAGGAATGATAAGAAGTTACGAATTTAAAGAAATAAAGTATGGCAAGATTTAAAAGAATTCTCTTGAAGCTTTCAGGCGAGAGCTTAATGGGCAAGCAAGGATACGGCATTGATGCGGAACGCCTTGAAGACTATGCACGCCAAATAAAAGAAATACAGGAAATGGGCGTGCAAATCGGTATCGTTATAGGTGGTGGTAATATCTTCCGTGGACTGACAGGCAGTCAGAAAGGCTTCGACCGAGTAAAGGGCGACCAGATGGGTATGTGTGCAACGGTGATTAATTCGCTCGCATTGAGTTCTGCGCTGGGTGCTTTTGGCGTGAAGTCGAAGGTGATGACGGCAATCCGCATGGAACCTATTGGCGAATTTTACAGCAAATGGAAAGCAGTTGAAGCACTCGAAGATGGTTACGTCTGCATCTTCTCGGCAGGTACGGGCAACCCTTATTTTACTACCGATACGGGTTCGAGCTTGCGTGGCATCGAGATAGAAGCCGACGTAATGCTGAAAGGTACGCGTGTAGATGGCGTTTATACGGCAGACCCAGAGAAAGACCCTACGGCAACGAAGTTTACCGAAATAACTTACGATGAGATATACAATAAGGGTTTGAAGGTAATGGACCTTACTGCCACAACAATGTGCAAGGAAAACAATCTTCCTATCTATGTGTTTAATATGGACATTGTCGGCAACTTGAAGAAAGTAATCGACGGCGAGGACATAGGTACGCTGGTACATAATTAAGCTACAAAAGACAACTAAAAGAGATACGCCTTATACAGGTTGGGTTCTTCGCACAGAATCCAACCTTTTTTCGTATCGTTCAGACGATTAGAGAGCTCCGTAAGGTCGGGTTCTATAAATTATTTTTGTTAGTGCGAGTCCGTCGGTAAATCCCTTCCGAGTAACTGTCAGAACGGCAACGGAGTTACTCCTTTCGTCGCAACGGGGTTACGGCAATTGTCGCAACGGGGTTACGGCAAACACCGCTTTGGAACACCTGTAAACACGGCTACTTGGCGCTGCCGTAACACCTGTTTCTGGTTCAACCGGACCGAAATAGAAAAGGCACCAAGCTGTATCAGCCCGGTGCCTTTGTGCGTTTTTAATTGTATTGCCAATTAAAGCAATGTCTTGAACTTTTCGTCGAGCTTGTCTTTAGATGCAGCTCCCACAAACTTGTCTACCAATTCGCCATTCTTGAAGAATAGGATTGTAGGAATGTTGCGTACTCCATAATCGATGGCAATGTCGTCGTTATCTTCTATGTTGCACTTTCCAACGACAATCTTGCCGTCGTAATCGTTAGCCAATTCGGAGATAACCGGACCTATCATCTTGCAAGGCCCGCACCACGTTGCCCATAAATCAACTACCAATGGCAATTCGCCATTCTTATAACTCTCGAAGTTTTCGGTTGTAATTTCTACTTCCATGTCTTTTAGATTTTTGTTAAACAATTATATTTTAAATACCGTTTATTCTCCAAACACTGTGCCAACTTTCTTGGTTTGTCAGTTTATCTTGTATTCCATATTCTCTTCGCTGGCAATAAAGTCGAGCAATGTGCGGTCTATGTCAATACCTTTGTTGCGATAGTGAAGCGTTACCGAAGCCTGGTCTGCCGTATGCAGTTCAATGTAAAGTTGCGTATCGCCTTCGTTTCGTTCCACCAGCGTAACAAGTTCGGAAACTGTCCGGTCGTCAACTGCCGATGTGTCCATCATTATCGTAAACCGTTCCAGTCGGTGCTTCTTTACGTCGTAGAGCTGTTCCACGTTCTGCACCTTTAGTTCGAACAAGTTGCTGTTGCGATAGCGGGGCTGACATTTTGCCGTTATAAAGATGGTGTAGTTTTCTTTCATCAGTCCGTTCCACCGTGCCCAGTCGTCGCCAAAGAGTGCAAGCTCGCCCGAACTCTTGAAGTCTTGTAGGGTAACGATGCCGAACGGCTTGCCCGTTTTCTGCGAAAAGCGCTCGCTCACGGCAGTTATGATTCCTCCGAACGTAATTTCGTCGCGCTCCGATAGCTTTTCCAAGTCGGCTCCTCGTCCAATCTCTTCAATGTGCGTATTACATATATTCTTCATAATCACGCTGTAATCGTCTAACGGGTGGGCGGAGAGATAAATGCCAATCAGTTCGCGTTCGTAGTTCAGTCTCTCTACACTTGGCCAGCGCACAACCTTCGGAATAGTGGGTTGCGCTATCTCGATTGCATCGTCGCCACCGAAGAGGGAGTTTTGCATTTGCGCCTTTTCTTGTTGAAATAGTTGTCCGTACTTAATTAGCGAATCGAGGAAGCATATGCCTTTGGCATTTACACCAAAATATTCTTCTCGCTGTAACCCGAGCCCATCGAAGCTGCCACTCTTGACTAAGTTCTCGAAGGCCTTTCGGTTTACATTGCTAAGGTCTATGCGTTCAACAAAGTCGAATATGCTTGTGTAAGGTCCATTCTTTTCCCTTTCGTCCACGATTGCCATGGCTGCACCTGTTCCCATTCCCTTGATGGCTGAAAGCCCAAAACGAATGCCCCCTTTCTTGTTCACGCTGAAACCTATCTGACTTTCGTTTACGTCAGGACAAAGAGTTGGAATCTTGAGTGCCTTGCACTCTTCCATCAGTTTCGTTATTTCGGTTATCTGACTGAAGCGGCGTGTCATTAAGGCAGCCATGAACTGTGCGGGATAATGCGCTTTCAGGTAAGCAGTCTGGTAAGCAACCCACGAATAGCAAGTGGCATGCGACTTGTTGAAGGCATAGCTGGCGAACTTTTCCCAGTCGCCCCATATCTTTTCCAACACCTCGGGGTCGTGTCCGTTAGCCTTTCCTTGTGCAAGAAACTTAGGTTTCATCTGGTCTACAATGGCTTTCTTCTTTTTCCCCATTGCCTTGCGCAGGGCATCGCTCTCGCCACGGGTGAAGTTTGCAAGCTGGCGACTCAGCAACATTACTTGCTCCTGGTAGACCGTAATGCCATAAGTGTCTTTCAAATACTTCTCCATGCAGGGAATGTCGTACTTAACCAGCGACGGATCATTCTTGCGTTTGATAAAGTCTGGAATGTAGTCCATAGGTCCCGGGCGATAGAGCGCATTCATTGCGATAAGGTCTTCGAACACAGTTGGGTGCAATTCGCGCAGATACTTCTGCATTCCCGCCGATTCAAACTGGAACGTCCCCACAGTTTGCCCTCGCTGATAAAGCTGATAGGTAAGTTCGTCATCAATCGGAATGTTATCGATATCGATTACATCGCCAGTGGTCTGCTTTATTATTTTGCAGGCTTCTTTAATCTCGGACAGCGTTTTAAGACCGAGGAAGTCCATCTTTATAAGTCCTGTTGTTTCTATGACGTGCCCATCGTATTGCGTTACAGGGACTTTCTTCTCGGGGAAATCGGGGTCGGAAGCCGTAGAGACAGGAACCCAGTCGCTGATAGGGTCGCGGCAAATAATGAACCCACACGCATGAATGCCAGTGCCGCGCACCGTTCCTTCCAGCATCTTCGCATACTTTATGGTATTTCGTTCGCGTGCATCTTCACTCACTTCAGCTTCCTGCAGCAGTGGCGTACAAGCAATGGCATTCGTCAAATTCATCTTCATACCATCGGGAAGACGGTCTGGGATAGCCTTGCAAAGTCGGTTTGAGATTTCTAAAGGCAGACCTTCTACACGTGCAACGTCTTTAATAGAGTTCTTGGTTGCCATTGTAGAGTACGTAATAATGTGTGCACAATTCTCCGCACCATACTTATTAATTACCCATTGCAACACCTTTCCGCGTCCATCATCATCGAAATCGGTATCAATATCGGGCAGATTTACACGGTCGGGATTTAGGAAGCGTTCGAACAGCAAGTCGTATTTTAAGGGATCTATACGTGTTATTCCTAAACAATAAGCCACCACCGAACCTGCTGCCGAGCCACGCCCAGGTCCTACCATTACGTTAAGTTCGTGGCGGGCAGCATTAATGAAGTCTTGAACAATAAGGAAGTAGCCAGGGAATCCCATAGTCTTCATGACGTGTAGCTCAAACGTTATTGCTTTCTGAACGTCTTCCGGGATAGGGTCGCCATAGAGTTTCTTTGCGCCATCGTGCGCTAACTTTGACAGGTAGTCGGCTTCGAATTTGATACGATAAATCTTTTCGTAGCCTCCTAAGCGGTCTATTACAGCTTGTCCGTTCTCTGGAGAAAGTTGATTTTCGCCATTCTCGTCGGTCGTAAACTCGTCGTAAAGTTGTTGTTCGCTAAATCTCTTGCGCCATATCTCTTCTGTTCCGAAGCTCTCAGGGATAGGGAAGAAAGGCATGATAGGACCATTGTCTATGCTATACATCTCTACTTTGTCAAGTATCTCCAAAGTATTGCTTAGCGCATCTGGTAAATCTGAGAACACGTCGTTCATCTCTTCACGCGTCTTAAACCACTCTTGCTTCGAGTAGCGCATTCGCGTGGGAGAATTCAATTCTTCTTGTGTAGAAAGACAAAGTAGGTGGTCGTGAGCCTCAGCAGTCTCTTTATCTTCAAAGTGGCAGTCGTTAGTGCACACATATTTAATACCATATTCCTTTGAAAATTGCAACAGCACACGGTTTACTTTCTGTTGTAAAGGAAAGGCCTCACGGTTAGCCATCAATGTCGGATCTTTCACTTCATGACGTTGTAACTCCAGATAGAAGTCATCGCCGAAAATCTTTTGATACCATTCTACGGCTTCTCGGGCAGCATTTATATCACCTTTTAATATATTACGTGGTATCTCACCTGCCAAACAAGCAGAGCAGACAATTAAGCCTTCATGGTATTTTTCTAAATCAGCACGGTCAGTACGTGGGCGATAATAAAAGCCATCTATCCAGGAACGTGATACCAATTTTATAAGGTTTTTGTAACCCTGATAATTTTTTGCTAATACTATAAGGTGGTAACCAGAGTTGTCGTGCATGTCTTTCACCTTATCTTGCTTACGCCTCCTTGCCACATACATTTCACAACCGAAGATTGGCTTAAAAGGTTCTTCTCCGTTCTTCTTCCGCTTTTTATTGATATTCGCACAATAATCAGAAAATTCTTTTATTCCGAACATCACACCGTGATCGGTAATGGCCATACCTTTCATGCCATTATTAATCGCTTTGTCAACAAGATGAGTTATCTTAGACTGACCATCAAGCACCGAATAAAATGTATGTACGTGTAAATGTACGAAATCTTCCATTGTCTATTATCTTCTATATACTGCTGTTTTCTTTGGGCTTTCAAAGATACTACATATGCACGACATACCAAAAGAATAAGAGTAAAAATTTGTGAGGGTTATAAAAAATATTTATCTTTGCATTCGTTAAAAACCACACTCTCACAGAATGGGAAGAATAAAGAGGAAACTCAAGAAGATAAGATTACATCACGAAGGCACAGACCAGCTTCTATATGGAGGTATCGGCATAGGGCTGATAGCTCTTTTACTATGGTTTGGCATAGATTCTAAGATACCTTTCTGGATATTTAGCGCCATCTTTGGAACTGTCTATTGTATTGTTTTAAACTTTTATCGCTGTCCTATCCGCTATTTTGATGGCGAAGATACCGAGAAGATTGTAGTAGCTCCAGCCGATGGACATATCGTTGTTATAGAGGAAGTAGAAGAGAATAAGTATTTCCACGAACGTCGTATCATGGTCTCCATCTTCATGAGTCTTTGGAACGTACATGCCAATTGGTTTCCTGTAGACGGAACAGTAAAGGCTGTTAAACACTTCAACGGTAACTATCATAAGGCATGGCTGCCAAAAGCAAGTGAGGAAAATGAGCATGCCGACATTATAATCACAACTCCTGATGGCAGAGAAATCCTATGTCGACAGATTGCGGGTGCAGTTGCGCGCCGCATTGTAACTTATGCCAAAGAAAACGAAGAATGTTTTATCGACGAACATTTGGGCTTTATAAAGTTAGGTAGCCGTGTTGATGTCTTCTTGCCAATAGACTCTGAAATCTGTGTAAAGATGGGACAATCTACCGTAGGCGACCAAACAGTTATAGCAAGACTTAGCTAACCAACAAAGATATATTGAATATGGCTATTAAGAAGCACATTCCCAACACTATAACTTGCTGCAATCTTGTATCAGGTTGTGTAGCCATTGCATACGCTTTCAGTGGCAAAATAGAACTGTCATTTACTTGGATTATCATAGGTGCAGTGTTCGACTTCTTCGATGGAATGTCTGCACGCTTGCTAAAGGTAAGTTCTCCGATTGGGAAAGAACTCGACTCGCTTGCCGATATTGTTACGTTTGGTGTGGCTCCATCTACAATTCTTTTCAGCAAACTAAGTGTAATGCCCTATCCAGACTTGCTTGAGCCATTACGCAGCATACTTCCTTTCACTGCATATATTATGGCTGCATTCTCAGCATTGCGCTTGGCAAAGTTCAATCTTGACGAACGACAAGCGCTCGGATTTATCGGATTGCCAACTCCTGCCAATGCTCTTTTCTGGGGTTCGCTTATTATTGGGGCAGGCAATAAAATGGATTCCTCTCCGATTATGTGCCTTTTCATAATTGCAGGAATTTTCTTAAGCTCATGGTTAATGGTTTCCGAAATTCCTATGTTCGCACTTAAATTTAAAGAGTGGAGTTGGAAAAACAATCAGGTTAAATATATTTTCTTGCTGACTTGTATTCCTTTAGTTGCAATATTCGGGATTATAGGGTTTGCCATTATCATTGCCTGGTATGTTGTGGTATCGTACCTTATAAAGAAATAAATATTAATACGTCCTGACTTCGAACTGGATTCATAAATAAGAAACTATGATTCTTTTAAAGTTTATCTTCCTTATATTTATTGCGTTCCTTGTTGTTTTATTCTCTATAGCCTTTAAATTCTATAAGGTTATAACACGTACACGACGTAGATTTCGCCCTGAAAATACGGAAGAAGGAGTAAACATTAACGGTAACACCGTAGTAGACCGTCGTCCGGAGTCTGAGCGCAACAGAAAGATAATAAGCGATGATGAAGGTGAATACGTCGATTTCATAGACAGCGATACCTCTACAGATAATAGTAAGCACTAACAAGGTATTATACAACCGATAGAAAGACAGAATGATATAGATGCCTATCACATCTTTATTGTTCTTTAAAGAAACGCCCAATAAGTTCTTTACGACCATTATTGAGCGTTTTTTGTATACAGCTAATAAATCAATGGGTGTGTCAAAACGCTATGAAAATAGGGATATTGCCAATATACTGGTCGTTAAATATAGTTATCTGTAACTATATTTGCCACTTAGACGGAATTTCATTATCTTTGCGAAATACAATTAATCAATAGTTACCTACTAACATTTAAAGCGATGAAGAAAGTTACGACAAAAGGTATGTTACTGCTAATCTTGCTTTTCTTGGCAGGAATAGTGCAGTTCACACAAGCACAGGAAATTGTTTTGAAAACACAATTAGAGACCAATCCAGCAAAATCAGCATTGTTTAAACTCAAAATCAATGCGCCTAAAGGAAGTACATACAATATAGACTATGGAGACGGAACAGAAGCAATAACGAAAAAAGGTAGCGGATATAATGAATATATGGACCATCATTTTGCCGACATGGCAAAGGTAAAAGAACACGAAGTAAGAATATGGGGAGCCAATTTCACAGAATTTATGGTTATCAGCAACCAGAAAGTAACTGAAATAAACTTAACGGACTGTACAGAATTAATCAATTTCTCGTGTGCAAATAGTAAGTTAAAGAAACTCGATCTATCGAAATGTGAAAAACTGAAGAAAGTAATTTGCAATGCCAACGAAATAGAAAAACTACTTATTCCCAACAATGTTACGTGGTTAGACTTCAAGCTAAACAGGCTCGCACTTGCCGATTTCCCCAAGAAAAACGGTATGTACACCTATGGACCGATGCGTCCTGCCTATCTGTCAGCCGATAAAATAAATGGACTGACAGTAGACCTGACCGACTTCTTAAAATACAACGAGACGACCTCCACCTTTCAATGGTATCGCTATAACGGCAAAGGCAACGATGCCGACCCGGCAATGCTGATCGATCCACAAACCTATAAGGAAAAAAACGGAGTATTCACTTTCAATCAGTCTTTTGAAAAAGAGATTTATTGCGTTGTTGCCAACACTGAACTACCACGCCTGAACAACATTAACGACCATTACGGCATTATGCCGATAAAACTAAATGGCAAACCGAAAGAATTGGAACAAGTACACGCTGCTTTCGTTACCGACAAGTTTACTACCGATGGACTGCCGTTCGAACTAACGTTGTCTGCCCTAAAAGACAACAGTCCATGCAACATAAACTGGGGCGACGGTGTGATTGAGGAACTTGTTTTAAACAAAGAAGCAAAGGTTGTTAAACACAACTTCATCGATGCCAAGGTAGATAAACAACATTTGGTACAGATAGAATGTGTCGATATTGATTTGGTAAAACTTCCCGAAGTATGCGGGCTTATTCGCTTTGAAGCCTGCAATGCCGACAGTCCTGTGAAACGATTGGTACTCGACAATAACCGCATTGCAACGCTCGACCTTACTTACTTCAAGCAATGTGAAGAAATATCTGCCAATGGTTGTTATGCCAACGAAATAAAACTACCTGTAACCGCAACCTTAAGGAAGCTGTCGTTGAACGGAAACAATATCACACAAATTGCGCTTAGTGGATACAAGAAAATGGAAGAACTAAGTTTAGAACGAAACAAACTCACGGAAATAGACATCAGACAGCTCAACAACCTAACGAAAGTAAATATCGAATACAACAAAATCAGCAATTTAAAACTGAACGGCGATTATGCTAAACTATCAGAAATGAAATGTGGGCATAATGCCATTCCAATGTATATGTTGCCCGAAAAGAAGAATATGACCGTGTATATGTATGCTCCACAAGAATCGTACGATATACCAGAAGCACTGATTAACGGATACACTGTAGACCTTTCAAGGTTCAATAACCTGAAGGGCGTAACCGGCAATCCGCAGCCTACGACGTATATGTGGCTCACAACCGACAACTCATCAACACCGATTATAAAAGCATTACACTATGACGAGAAAGACGGTATATTTACTTTCAAGCTTCCGGAGACTACAAAAATGTATTGCAGCATGCAGACTTCAGCATTTCCCGATTTAGCTTCAGAAGCACAGAACTACCATACAAAGCCAATTACAATGAAGGCTGTAACTAACAACATCGGCAATATAGAAGACAATAAAGCTGGAATAAGAATCTGTCAGTTAGCCAATGCTGTAACGGTTTCTGCAAAAAGCGACACAACCATACATATATATAATGTGCAAGGCAAACACATAGCAAGTCGCAGTATAAAAGCCAACGAGTTTGTTACAATACCACTACCTGAAGGAATCTATATTGCAAAGGTACAAGGCATGAAGTATATGAAGTTTATCGTATCATAAAAGATTGTAAGCAGATGTTCAAAAGCGAAGTGAAACTCAAAAGTTGGATAAATAGCTTTTAAGTTTCACTTCTTCTTTTATAAACGAAAGGAAAGACTATACAACTGTAAATGTTTTTCGTAAGTGTACTTATCTTTTAACTTGCTATTTATCAATATATTGCAAAACCTAATGTATTGCATTCCAAAAACAGTTGTTCTGCGTTCCGAAACAGGTTCTTTTACGATGCAAAAGAGCCTGTTTCGGAACGTAAAAAGGTAGTTATCGCTTTTAAATAAAATTATTTTTACAAAACTAAAGATGATAATACGCTGGAGTCGGATAAGCCAATCGTGAAAGGAAAGAGCCATTTAAACGAAAAAGTGCAAAGGTCTATGGAACGAACCTTTGCACTTTTTATTGTCGGGATGACTGGACTCGAACCAGCGACCACTGGTCCCCCAGACCAGCATTCTAAACCTACTGAACTACATCCCGCTTGGAATTAACGATGCAAAATTAGTTACTTTTTGAGAGATTAGCAAACTTTTAGAGTTATTTTTCTGCGTTCCCGACTTTTATTTGTATTTTTGTATAATAAAAAGAGAACTTCTGATAGCCATAAAAAACGGCAGGAATATTTAACGAATAGATAAAATGCAATACAAAATAACACCTCCAACGCATATTGAAGATACCATTCAGCTTCCCGCATCGAAAAGCATCAGCAACCGCGCACTGATTATCCATGCGCTCGCAGGCGGAAACATTATGCCCGAAAACCTTTCTACTTGCGACGACACAGCTGTTATAGCACGTGCTTTTAAAGATAATCCATACGAAATAGACATTATGGCAGCAGGTACGGCAATGCGCTTTATGACTGCCTATCTGTCTGTTACAGAAGGTGAACACGTGCTGACGGGAACCGAACGAATGAAGCAACGCCCTATAAAAATACTGGTTGATGCGCTGCGTTCTCTTGGAGCAGACATTCAATATGTAGGCGAAGAGGGTTTCCCACCATTGCGAATCAAAGGTAAGAGACTGACAGGAGGGAGCATAGAAGTAGCAGGAAACGTTAGTTCGCAATATGTTTCGGCGTTGCTAATGATTGGACCGACATTGGAAAAAGGGCTTGAACTGAAGCTTTTAGGCAATGTGATTTCGCGCCCTTACATCGATCTTACACTGAACGTAATGCACGAATATGGAGCCGACGCAGAGTGGACAGATATAGATACGATTACCATTCGCCCCAAACGCTACGAGGAGCGAAGTTACACGATAGAAAACGATTGGACGTCAGCCAGCTATTGGTATGCCATACTCACCTTGCTGAACGACCGTAAGTCGTACATTCGCTTTACAGGACTAAAGAACGGATCACGTCAAGGAGACTCTGCCATAAAGTACATATTCTCTTTATTAGGTGTAAAAACCTGTTTTGCTGACAAAGAAATGGACGAACTTACAGATGTAACCATCACCCAAAAACCACAGAAATTGCCTCGTTTGGAATACGATTTTAAGAACCAACCCGACTTGGCACAAACGCTAATGGCACTTTGTCCCATTATGAATATCCCCTTTAAGTTCATGGGTTTAAGTAGCTTGAAACTAAAAGAAACCGACCGTATCGAGGCCATGAAAATAGAAATGGCAAAGTTAGGATATGTATTACACGACACAAATGATTCGGAAATGTCGTGGGACGGCGAGCGCTGTGAAGTGTCTGACCCTATCGTAATAGATACCTACAAGGACCATCGTATGGCAATGACCTTCGCCCCATTAAGCATTAAGTTGGGCGAATTATTCATTAATAATCCTGAAGTAGTTTCAAAATCGTATCCTCATTTCTGGAACGATTTGCAAAAGGCAGGATTCATAATAGAGGAAATAAAGTAAAAGCGGAACGAACGGTATATGAACATTATACTAATAGGCATCTTGGTTATAGTAGGAATGGGCGTAATAGTTGGCGCATCAACATTGATTAGCCGACATAACAGTACTGAACCTGATGTTGTTGCACCCGCAGTGGGAGACTGTGCTACTTGCAGCGGCATCAACGACGACTGCGAACAAACGTGCATGATGGAAGCTGCCACGAAGGAAGTGGAATATTACGACGACGAAGAACTCGACCGTTTTAAAGGAAAAGAGTCAAGCGAGTACACCGACGACGAAGCCGAAGAGTTCTCGGAAGTACTCTACACCATGCGTCCCGATGAGGCTAAAGGTTGGAACAGAAGTCTGATTCTTCGTGGAATCAATGTCCCCAACCAGATAAAAGACGATCTAATAACAATGATAGAAGGTTGATAAACAAGAAAACACAATAAGTAATCGGCTTAAAAGACAATAAAAACGGACTTTCGATAGTTTATTAATACGTGAAGTTAAGATACGAAAAATATATTTATATCACATTCATAGTAGTATTTGCTGCCTTGATAGCAAGTTGTTCTACAAAGAATAACACCTCGCAAACACGATGGTGGCACGCTTTCCATGCCAAATACAACACATATTATAATGGTGCACAAGCCTACATTGACGCATCGTTGGAGAAAGAGAATGGCAACAAAGACAACTTCACGGAGCTAATTCCACTTTACACCGTAGGCAACAAGACAAGCAGGGAATTAGGAAAAAGCAACTTTGAGCGTGCCATTGAAAAAGCAGAAAAAGCCATTGCGCGCCACAGCATAAAGAAAAAGCCGGAATGGAACAAATCAAGGCGCAAGACGGAAAAAGACATTGAATGGCTGTCGCGCAGAGAATACAATCCGTTCCTTTGGAAAGCGTGGATGCTAATGGGACGTTCGCAGTTTCATAAAGGAGCTTTTGAAGAGGCTGCCACTACTTTTGCGTATATGAGCAGGCTCTACCGAACACAGCCAGCCATTTATGGCAAGGCGCGTGCGTGGCTCGCAAAGTCGTACATAGAGGCAGGTTGGCTTTACGATGCAGAAGATGTAATCCGCAATATGCAGCGCGATTCAATAGATTGGCGTGCTGTTCGCGAATGGGATTACACCTTTGCCGACTATTACATACACACGGGCGAACTCGAAAAAGCCGTTCCCTACCTGCGCAGGGTCATTAAACAGGAAATGCGACGCAAGCAAAAAGCACGCGAGTGGTATCTTATGGGACAAATTCAGGCTGCTCTTGGCAACAAAGACGCAGCTTACAACGCTTTTCAGCACGTCATTCGTTCCAATCCACCCTACGAGTTGGAGTTTAATGCACGCGTTGCAGCAACCGAAGTAATGGCAGCAGGACAAGCCAAACAAATGGTAAGCCGCCTGAAACGTATGGTTGCTTCCGACAAGAACAAGGAGTATCTCGACCAAGTATATTATGCAATGGGCAATATCTATCTTACCAACAAAGATACAACAAACGCCATTGCGGCCTATGAGCAAGGCAACAAGAAATCTACACGTAGCGGAATAGAGAAAGGAGTATTGCTTTTACGCCTTGGCGACTTGTATTGGGCAAAGGAAAAGTTCAGCGATGCCCGCCGTTGCTATAACGAAGCCCTTGGTTTGTTGGACAAAGACCGCAAAGACTACGAACAATTGTCGGAGCGTGCAAAGGTTCTCGACGAACTGACACCGCACACCGAAGCGGTACACCTGCAAGATTCGCTGCAATATCTTGCGAAATGCCCCGAAACTGAACGCTTTGCAGCTATCGACAGAGTAATAAACGAGCTTAAAAAGAAAGAAAAAGAAGAACGAAACCGCCAAGCTGAACAAGAAGCTGCTCAACAAATGGCGCAGAATGGGGGTATTAATGCCGATAACGATAACCCTCTTAGACGTTCTGCCGTTCCTAACAAACAAGGGCAAGATGCCACGTGGTACTTCTATAACCCTATGGCGGTGCAACAAGGTAAGGCTACTTTCCAACAATTGTGGGGCAAACGCGAGAACATAGACAACTGGCAGCGTATTAATAAAACGGTTGTTGGTAAAATAAACAATACTACAGAACTTACCGATGCACAGCGCGACTCTATCTCAAAGGAGGAAGCAAGGTTGGATTCGATAAGTAATAAAAAGGATTCGGTGCAAAACGACCCGCATCAACGGGCATACTATTTGGCGCAAATACCATTTACAGCTGAGCAATTGGCAGCAAGCAACAAAATACTTGAGGCTGGTTTGCACCATTCTGGTGTGATTTTCAAAGACCGTTTAGATAACCTTCGCTTAGCCGAAAAGGCTCTGCGCCGTGTCAGCGACAACTATCCTGACTACGAACAGATGGACGATGTGTACTACCATCTCTACTTATTGTATATGCGCAAGAGCCAATCTGCCATTGCAAACAGTTACATAGACAAATTAAAAGCAAAATTCCCGAAGAGTCAATGGACGGCTGTGCTTACCGACCCATACTTTAAAGAGAACGCAAAATTTGGCGAACACATTGAAGATTCGCTCTATGCGTCTACCTACGAAGCATTCAAGAACAATCGTTTTGGCGAAGTTACTGCCAATAAACGCATTTCCGACGAACGTTTCCCTATGGGAGCAAACCGCGATAAGTTCTTGTTTATCGGTGGATTGAGCAAGCTTAACCAAGGCGATGTAAATGGTTGCATAAACGAAATGAAGACTGTTGTTGAGAAGTTTCCACAAAGTCGCATCAGCGAAATGGCAGGAATGATTGTCAATGGCGTAGAGGCTGGAAAGAAAATCCGCAACAGTAAATTCGACCTTGGTGATGTTTGGAATTATCGCACCAATGTCTTGAACGATAGCGACAGCATTAAACAAGTGAAGTTCTCGCCAGACAGAGACATCGATTTCAAGTTCCTTTTGGTGTACAACCCCGACTCTTTATCTGAAAACAAGCTGTTGTTTGAAATGGCAAGATTCAATTTCACAAGTTTCTATGTACGCAATTTCGATATAGAAATAGAAGATATTGAAGGTCTGCACCAAATGAAGCTGTCTGGATTCAGAAGTTTCGACGAGGCTTTCCAATATGCACGACAACTCTTTAATAATAAGAATGTAACGGCGCAGCTAAGCAAAGACACGAAAGCCATTATTATTAGCGACAAGAACTTGCAGCTAATTGGGACGTCGTTCAGCTATAAGGATTACGAAGACTTCTATGCAAAACACTTCGCACCATTGCAAGTAACGAAGCGTTACCTGCTTTCTGAACCTGCCGAAGTGGCAACACCACGTGAGAAAGAGCGTGATTTGCAAGAAGAAATAGAAAGCAGGAACCCGACAGAAACCGACCTCAATGCACGCAAACAAGCATTAGAGCCCGTAGATAATGGTATGACGATACCGCTCGAGGAGGAAAAAACGACCGAAAACAAAGGTGTTGCTCCGACCGAAATGGTTGTTCCTATTGAAGAAACCGAAAAGAAGGAGGAGCCAAAGAACGTCATTGACAATACGGAAATGGTAATTCCGACAGAGGAAACTGCAAAGAAAAAAGAACAAAAGAACACTATTGACAATACGGAGATGGTTATTCCAATAGAGGAAACCCCAACTCAGAAGTCGCAACCAAAGCCGATTGAACCTAAGAAAGAGGAGAAACCAGCCAATAAAGACAACCAAAAGGTTGCGCCAATAGACAATAATGTTATGGAAATTCCATTGGATTCTGAAACCGTTTTGCCTAAAGATACAGTCGGTACTCCTACCAACAAGCCGAAGACAGCAAAGGCAAAGGACAGCGAGAAACCATCGGAAAAGAAGAAACAACAGCCTGCAGAGAACACTCAAAAGGCTCAAAAACCTGCTGAAAAGAAAGAACAACCGAAGAAAAGTAATACAGATGGCCCTGTAATATACTTCGACGACGATGTTAAACCTGTGGAAAAGAAAAAGAAAGAACCACAGAAGCAACAGCCACTCGATTACGATTTCGACGATGAATACTACGATTTAGGTGGTTTTTAGTGAAAGCTGAAACATAAGCCAAAAGGTATTCAGGCAGCATTTAAATAAACAAAGAAAGGATACAAGCAAGATATGAGCAACGGACTTTTATTATGGGTAGACGACGAAATAGAACTTCTCAAAGCCCACATCATATTTCTCGAGAAGAAAGGATACGAGGTCGTAACTGTCAGCAACGGTGCCGATGCGATAGAACAATGTCGCACACAAACGTTCGACCTTGTACTTCTTGATGAGCAAATGCCCGGTCTGTCAGGACTTGAAACCCTGCAGAAGATGAAAGAAATACAGCCTGCCACGCCCATTGTCATGGTAACAAAGAGCGAGGAGGAAGATATAATGAACCAAGCCATCGGCGCAAAGATAGCCGATTACTTGATTAAGCCCGTCAATCCCAGTCAGATCTTGCTGACATTAAAAAAGAATATCCACCGCAGAGAGATTGTTACCGAAGTTACACAAACAGGTTATCAGCAGGAATACCAACAGCTTGCAATGCAAATAAGCGACTGCCGAGACTTCAACGATTGGGTAGAGGTCTACAAACGATTGGTGAAATGGGAATTGGAACTTAGCAGTGCAGACAGCAATATGACCGAAATGCTCACTATGCAGAAAGAAGATGCCAACAACGGTTTTGCTAAATACATTGCCAAGAACTATCTCAACTGGGTAGCACCAAACGATGGAAAGGGCAAGGAGAAAGCATCTCGCCCCCTTATGAGCCCCGATATTTTCAAAAGCCGTGTATTTCCGATGATAGACAAAGGCGAGAAAGTCTTTTTAATCGTAATAGATAATCTCCGCGTAGACCAATGGCGCATCTTGTCGGAAGAACTCGCAGAGTTGTTCGATATAGACGAAGACTTTTATATGACGATACTGCCGACGGCAACCCAATACGCTCGCAATGCGATATTCAGCGGGCTTATGCCACTTCAGATTGCCCAAATGTTTCCCGACTTATGGGTAGACGAGGACGAAGAAGAAGGCAAAAACCTGAACGAGAAGCCACTCATTCAAACGCAAATAGACCGCTATCGCCGCCACGATAAGTTCTCTTACCATAAGATTTTCGACTCAAACGGTGCAGAAAAGTTTATGCAGCAACTTAATAATCTGCAACAAAACGACTTGAATGTATTGGTTGTAAACTTCATAGATATGCTTTCTCACGCTCGCACAGAGATGAAAATGATTCGCGAATTGGCGAGCGACGAAAGTGCCTACCGTTCTTTAACACTCAGTTGGTTCAGACACAACGTCCTGTCCGATGTATTCCGAGAGTTGGCAAAGTCTGATTATAAAATCATTCTGACCACCGACCATGGCTCTATCCGTACAACCAAGCCTGTAAAAATCATTGGCGACAGAAACACAAACACCAATCTTCGATACAAATTGGGCAAGAACCTGAACTATAATTCAAAAGAAGTGTTCACCATTAAAGCCCCACAGCAGGCGCAACTTCCTGCTCCAAACCTTAGCACAAGCTATGTTTTTGCAACGGGCAACAGCTTCTTTGCCTATCCGAACAACTACAACTACTATGTGTCGTACTACAAAGACACGTTCCAACACGGTGGAATTTCCATCGAGGAAATGATAGTTCCAATCATAACGCTGACACCCAAAAGCGTCAAGCTTACACAGAACACCAAAAGATAACAAACAATGGAAATCAAAATAGAAAGTCTTGCAACCATTCACGAGGCTGCAAAAAAGTTTATAGACAACATCGGCAACAACAAAGTATTTGCCTTTTACGGTAAAATGGGAGCTGGAAAAACGACCTTCACCAAAGCCATTTGCGAAGTCTTAGGTGTGGAAGACGTTATTACTTCGCCTACTTTCGCCATCGTAAACGAATATACCGACGGCAAGGGCAGCCCTATTTACCATTTCGACTTCTATCGCATCAAGAAGTTGGAAGAAGTCTACGATATGGGCTATGAAGACTATTTTTACAGCGGAAACCTTTGTTTATTGGAGTGGCCAGAGCTTATTGAGGACATTATGCCCGAGGATACCGTTAAAGTACAGATAAAAGAACAGCCTGACGGAACCCGCTTAGTTTCATTTTAACCCATGATGTCAGTCCTCTTTGAACTAAGAACTACTATCTCATCGAGAAAACTTTTCCATCGTTCCCCCTCATTTTTCAAAGTCTCTGATGAATTGTTTTTTACTAACACTGAATAACAGCATACGCACCAAAAGTCCATTATGACTTAATTTTTTTGATAAGTCTTGAATACAATAGTCCGTTAAAATTTTGTGGTTTGCGAATCTTTCGTCCCTAAGCTAACAGGAATTGTGGCAGAAAGAAAACATGACAGGTCTCTGAAAAAGAGATAATTAGGTAACAAAATATAGCATAATAAAATCGGATATCTTATTGATTTTCAGTAACTTTGTGGGTTGAAAAAGAAACATAAAGTTTATGCTGATAACCAACTTGATTAGCCGATATATGAGGCTCTGCAAAGCAGCATTTAGTGCTGAAGATGGAGCAAAGTTAAACAAAAGTATTCAAACAAACAAACGTCATGGAAATGCTTTTTCTTTTGATGGTCATCCCAAGGAAATGTAATTTCACGCAGATGGGACGCTATGGAAAGCGTGTCGAGCAATGCTATCGGCAGACGGCAGAGCGCAGCGTGAACTGGCTCGAAATGAACATGTGGCTGAGTGCTTTCGCCTTCAGGGAGGGTAAGGGTCGCAATACCATCGTCATTGATCCAAGCTTCATCAAGAAGGCTGGGAAGCATACCCCATACGTGGGTATGTTTTGGTCGGGCTGTGCAGGTGCGGTAAAGCACGGTCTTGAGTTCCTCGGCATCGGTGTGATAGACGTGGACTTGCATGAGTGTATGATGCTCAAGGCTGTGCAGCCCACATTGGAAAAAGGGGAGGAGAAAAAAGAGATGAGCCTGTACGACTGGCATGCCAAGGTATTGGGGGACGACAAGGTAACCTTACAGCGTATTTGCAAGGTTCTTGTCGCCGACTCAGCCTTCTCCAAAAGGCCTTTCATCGACAAGGTAATGGAGATGGGATTCCATGTTGTGAGCCGCCTGCTTCATGACGCAGCCTTGTTCTACACATGGGACGGGGAACCCACGGGAAAGCCCGGCCGTCCCCCGTATCAAAGATGACAAGATTGACGTGAGGAACATCGACATATCCAAAGGCAATGAGCGTGATTTAGGAGAGACCGAAGGCAAAGCCTATGCGCTCAAGGCATGGTGCAAGTCCTTGCACAGGGTCGTGTCGCTTGTCATCCACGAGTTACCTAATGGCAGTCGGCGCTTGTGTTTCTGTATGGATGAGAGCATGGACGGACGCAATGTGGTGGAATATTACACCACACGTTTCCAAGAGGAGTTTTGCTTTCGCGAGGCAAAGCAGTTCCTAGGTCTTACCGATTGTCAGGCACGCGACAAGAGAAAATTTGAGTTTGCTTTCAACTCTTCATTGACAGCACTCAATGTGGCGAAAATCATGTGCAAGGAACTTGGCACGTCCATCGGTAGACTTAAAGCGCAGATGGTCAATGCCCACTATGCGCAACGAATTATTGACGTGTTCGAGAGAAACCCGAACACGACATTAAATAAAGAAAGTATTAATGAGATATTTAGTTTCGAGGCTGACGCAGCATAATATTTAACGGACTATTGGTATAAAGCATTTTCAAAAAACGCCTTTTCCACAAGATGGTTCAAGCACTTTAGCTTCCTTTCGCAAGTTCAACATAGAACTGCAATCCCAAGTGTAGGTTTAGCTTAATAATCTATACCTGAAAACACCGAGGGGTTTGGGGCGAGCAGCTCCCATGAGTGGAAAATCAACAAGCAATGCTTAAAAATAAAAAAGAGACCTCTGTCTCCCAAAGATTAATTAATTTTGCATTGCAATGTACAAACAATTAACCTCGGAGCAAAGGTACACAATTTCTGTACTACTCCAAAATAGAACGAAACAAAAAGAGATTGCCAAAGCGATAAATGTAAGTCCAAGTACAGTGTCTCGTGAAATAAGACGTAATAGTGGAGCCAGAGGACGCTATAATTGGGAAACAGCCCAAGCAAATGCAGTACAAACAAAGCGTAAACAGCCAGGCAATCATTCAATCAGTAAGGATGTCATGGAAGAGGCAAAGCATCTTCTTGTTACCGAGCAATGGTCTCCGGAACAAATATCCGGTGTATTGGCCAAGGACGGCAAGTATATTAGCCATGAGACCATATATCGTATGATACGTAAGGACAAGGCAGAAGGAGGAACATTATATAAACACTGTCGTCACAAGCTGAAGCGTCGCGCCAGACCTGTTGGTGGCAGGCGCATATCCATACCCAATAGAACAAGCACCAGTGAGAGACCTGCTGAAGTTGACGGAAAACGCTTTGGAGACTTCGAGATGGACACGATTGTTGGAAGAGGAAATCATGGGGCCATCGTGACACTGATAGAGCGCAGTACAAACATGCTGTTTATGAGAAAACTCAAAAAGGGGAAAAATGCCAAAGACCTGGCACGCACTGTAATACATTTGCTGTCTCCATTCAAAGAGCATGTCAAGTCTATTACAACTGACAACGGTACTGAATTCGCTTGTCATGAAATGATAGGCAAAAGCCTTGGTGTCACCATCTATTTTGCTGGCCCATACGCTTCATGGCAGAAGGGGGCTATAGAAAATGCTAACGGACTGATTAGACAATACGTGTCAAAAACTGAAACATTTGAACATGTCAGCCATCAACAAATCACAAAGTATTCAAAGAAAATTAACATCAGACCAAGAAAGAAATTAGAATTTAAAACACCACATGAGTGCTTTTACGAACAAATTAAGTAAATTTGCACTTACTTGTTGAATTCACGTATTATTGAACGGGATGGAAAAAGTTCATAAAACAAAAATTGCAATTTGGCTAATATGTGCCATTATAGGATTCACTGTAATTCCTATAATACCCGTATTAGTATACGATTTTTCGTGGATTGTAGTGACAATTGTAGCATTAATTCTCTTTTTTGCTCTTTTCTCTCTTTTTGATATCCGCTATACTATCCATAATAACATCCTCTCTGTTAAATGCGGTATGTTATCAACCACCAATTATGACATAAATCAAATAAGAAAAATAAAAGACACAAATTCTATTCTTGCTGCACCGGCAGCCTCGCTAGATCGAATAGCAATATATTTCATCCAACAAAAAACACCTCTTATTATTTCACCAAAAGACAAAAATGGTTTCATAAGGAATCTACAATCTATAAATCCCAATATTGTATATAGTAACGATAAATGAAAATACGAATTACACTTCTATTAAAGGAAAAGTGTATACTCTTAGCATTACAATGATTGGGAATTTTTATATGTTTTCAAAAGACTGTAAAGTAACGTGAGTTCGACGAATTGTAAGTGCCTATAAATTTGGTGATTAGCGAAATTTGTTGTAACTTTAAGGTGCTAACATACAAACAATTACAAACAAAAATCGCTATGATCACCGAAGACAAAGTTACTGAAATCTTTTGTATGGCAGATGACTTCTGCAAGTTTTTTGATGCAATGACAGCAAAATATACGCTAAAAGCTACTGAAAAAAGAAAATATCATCGAAATTCTACAATGTCAAAGGCTGAAGTCATGCTGATAATGATTCTTTTCCACGATTCCGGTTATCGTTGCTTTAAACATTTCGGCGTAATGGACATTTGGTAGGCTGAAACCTCTCAAATGTCCTTTATTTATTACCTTTGCAGCATTTGAAAGCTTATGAATAAAAAACTGTATATTCTGTAACAGTTCAAATGTTAAAAAGAATGGTCATCGGCGTAATGTCCAAATGTACTTTTGCAGGGATTGTGGCAGGCAATTTCAAAGTGGTCAGCGTATAGACAATGTGTGTTTATGGAGTGACTATCTGACCGAGAAGCGAACTATTTCTGAGCTTTCCACTCTTCACAAATGCTCAGAAAGAACCATACGCCGTAGGCTAAGTTCAGTGGCAGACAGCTTCACTCCCATCTATCCTGAATCTGCAACAATAATACTGGACACGACCTACTTCCCCAAGACCTTTGGTGTGATGCTCTTTCAAGATGCCGCATCAGGCAGGATACTTCATCGTAGGTTTGTCAGGAACGAGACCAACAAGGAATACCTTGAGGGACTCAGATGCATTAAGGAGGGTGGAACTCGGATAAAGGCAGTGGTGTGTGATGGACATGTCGGGCTTTTACAAGCTGTAACATCCTGCCCTGTGCAGATGTGTCAATTCCACCAGTTGCAGATAGTCAGAAGGCTTCTTACCAACAATCCGCATTTGCCAGCAGGCATCGAGCTGCTGGCATTAATGAGAAGCATGTTCTCTATTGGGAAAGAAGAATTCACATCAGGCTTTGATAAATGGTGTGACGAATGGAAAGAGTTCCTTGATGAACGAACTCTACTAATCTCAGGCAAGACAACCTATACACATAGAAGGCTGAGAAGTGCAAGGCGTTCGGTAAAGACACACCTTAAATGGCTCTATACGTATGAAGAATATCCTGAATTAGAGATACCCAATACAACAAATCTATTGGAAGGATTCAACTCACAACTTAAAAAGGCACTGCGTAATCATAATGGAATGAAGGAGGTTAATAAAAAGAAGTTCATAGATGGGTTCCTGAATATAAAAAAGTAGGCTGGAATTACCAGCCTACCAAATGTCCATTACTAAAATACGAGAGGTTTTCAGCCTACCAAATGTCCATTACGCCAACATCTATCTTGAAAAAGTATGCAAGCATCTTCGCCATCTGTTTCCAAAAGTTGTTTCTTATAACCGTATAGTAGAATTGGAAAGGGAGGTAGCCGTACCCTTAACCTTGTTTATCAAGAAGGTCCTGTTGGGCAAATGTACGGGCATAAGCTTCGTTGACAGCACACCACTGCGTGTCTGCAAAAAACAAAGAATACATATTCACAAGGTATTCAAAGGCATAGCTCAAAGAGGAAAAAGCTCCATGGGTTGGTTCTTCGGTTTCAAGTTGCATTTGATTTGCAATGAGAAAGGAGAGCTTCTCAACTTTATGATAACGCCGGGAGATGTTGATGACCGTAAACCTTTGGAGTACAAAGCATTCATAGATTTTATATATGGTAAGCTGGTCGGTGACAAGGGATACATCGGCAAGAACCTCTTTCAAAGGCTTTTCGTTGACGGAATACAACTTATTACCAAATTGAAAAGTAACATGGAAGGAGCTTTAATGAGTGTTTCAGACAGACTTTTACTCAGAAAAAGAGCCATTATAGAAACGGTGAATGATGAACTTAAGAACATTGCACAAGTGGAACACTCCAGACATAGATGCTTTGACAATTTCATCGTCAACTTATTAGGGGCTATTGCTGCCTATTGTCTGTTTCCAAAGAAGCCGTGCATAAATCTGCAAAGGACTATTGATACACAACTTGCATTGTTTTGAATTCATCGAACTCACGTTAAGGTAGTTTTTTACTAATATATCTTTGGAAAAAACAAATGAAAAAACGATGAAGACGAAAGAGACAGTTAGAATTCTACCAGATGTAGATACAGATGGAGTGATGGGATTATAGCTGCCTATGAAGAGTTTCTCTTGTATAAATTAATAGTTTTGGATCATTACAAAATAAAGATTCAAAACTATTATTATATTTCATAGAATTTTTAATTATAAATTCAAAATTTTTAATTATAAATTCAAAATTTTTAATTACAATTTTTTATTTTCTAATAATAAATTCTGCGAGTCATAATAATAATCTTCTGAAAGGAGTATGAAAAAAGCATCTCTGTTGTGGAGATGCTTTCTTTTTTGTTGTGGGTAGTGATGGATTCGAACCACCGAAGCTATAAGCAGCAGATTTACAGTCTGCCCCATTTGGCCACTCTGGAAACTACCCTTTAATGTGGGCGTTGACGGATTCGAACCGCCGACCCTCTGCTTGTAAGGCAGATGCTCTAAACCAACTGAGCTAAACGCCCCTGCTTTTTGTAAGCGGGTGCAAAAGTAAGGATATTATTTGAACCTTACAAGTTTTATCAAACTTTTTTCAGAAGTTTGTATTTAGAACTTTAGCTATGCCTTTAAATAGAATCTTTTGGTTGTGCAGATTTAGTGCTTGAAGATTTTTGTCCAGAAGATAAACCTATACCATCGAGTAATTCGTCTACAACCGAACCAGCCATCTCTTTTATTTTATCTTGTGCAGGATCTATAACCTTTTCTTTCAATAATTTCTCAGCATCTTTTTGAAAGTCAGATTGAACATCTATTTTTGTTTTCTTGTAATATTTCTCTGCAGCTAATTTTAGCTGGTCTTTATTTAGCGTAAATATGTGGTTGAGTACACCCACTGAAACTATATAGCTTTTTCCGCCAATGTTGATTTTCCCTACCGAACCAACAAAGTAGTTGTCGACACTCACCAAGTTGTCCATTGCACCATTTATAATTCTCTTTGTAAAAACATCGTTAAACGTTTGCAATGCTTTTGCGGTTAATTCATCGGTAGTATCTGTAACAGCTGAGGTTTCTGCATCGTTTATAGTAGAAGTTACGACATCAGACAATACACGTTTATGGTCATCGGCTGGAGGGCAAGTGAAAATCAAGAGAAAAATAAGTGCCACAAACGAGATAAGAAACCCAACCAGGCACCCATAATGTTTTTTAGGTTTCTCCTGAATAGGTCTTTCTATGTATACATTCTCTATTGGTTGCGCTTCTACGTGGGGAATATCGTTGAAAGGAGTACCGGTTACAACAGGCTCCTCTTCTAATTTATTGATTTTGTCATTTGCATTTCCCATTAGAATGGGACGCAGTTCATCTATTTGCCATGCAGGTTGCCATTCATTCGAATTTGAAGCCATCACCAATGTGGTTGCTTCTACTTTGCGCTCAGCAAGTTCTTTTAAACTATATGGACCTTGTTTCTTGTTATCTACATTAATATAATATTCCATTTCTTACAATCTTATTTTCTTTACATTAAAATTTATAAGTTGCGAAATTATACAATATTTTTAGATAGACAAAATTTTAGTTGCTTTTTATCTGTTAATGATTTCCATTAGATTATAAAAACTATGAACTACAAAAAAAATACACTTTTTCTTTGTCATTATTTGTCTTATTTATTATCTTTGCATATATTTATTTCGAAAAGAACACATATATAACATAATGTTTGAGAATTTAAGCGATAGACTTGAGCGCTCCTTTAAAATATTAAAAGGAGAGGGAAAGATTACAGAAATAAACGTAGCAGAAACGTTGAAAGATGTTCGTCGTGCATTGTTAGATGCCGATGTCAATTATAAAGTTGCAAAATCGTTTACCGACACCGTAAAGCAAAAAGCTTTAGGAATGAACGTTTTGACAGCCGTAAAGCCAGGACAGCTTATGGTGAAAATCGTTCACGATGAGTTGGCAAAATTGATGGGCGGGGAATCTGTCGGGCTAAAAATAGAGAATAAACCAGCCATAATCCTAATGAGTGGATTGCAAGGTTCTGGTAAAACCACGTTTTCTGGTAAATTAGCCAATCTGTTAAAAACAAAAGAACACAAAAAGCCATTGCTTGTAGCTTGCGATGTATATCGTCCGGCTGCTATTCAGCAGTTAAAAGTTGTAGGCGAATCGGTAGACGTTCCTGTATATAGCGAACCCGATAGTAAGAATGTGAATGCTATAGCAGAGAATGCTATTAAGCAAGCAAAAGCCAATGGGAACGATGTCGTTATTATTGATACTGCCGGTCGTTTGGCTGTTGATGCTGAAATGATGAACGAGATAGAAAGCCTGAAAGAACACGTAAGTCCTGATGAGATCTTATTTGTAGTGGATTCTATGACGGGTCAAGATGCGGTAAACACAGCGAAAGAATTCAATGACAGATTGGACTTCGATGGTGTAGTACTTACAAAACTTGATGGTGATACGCGTGGTGGTGCTGCATTGTCTATTCGTACGGTTGTAACAAAGCCAATAAAGTTTATTGGTACTGGTGAGAAAATGGACGCATTAGACGTTTTCCACCCTACAAGAATGGCTGACCGTATATTAGGTATGGGTGATGTCGTTTCGCTTGTAGAACGTGCTCAAGAACAATTTGACGAAGAAGAAGCGAAAAGACTTCAAAAGAAAATACTGAAAAACAAATTCGATTTTAACGATTTCTATAACCAGATACAGCAAATTAAGAAAATGGGTAACCTGAAAGATCTTGCTGCAATGATTCCTGGTGTGGGAAAAGCTATACGTGATGTAGATATTGACGATAATGCCTTTAAAGGAATAGAAGCAATCATACAGAGTATGACACCAAAAGAAAGAACCAGTCCGGAAGTGCTGAATAATTCTCGGCGTCAGCGTATAGCAAAAGGATCAGGTACCAATATACAAGAGGTAAACAGACTCATAAAACAATTTGAACAGACACGTAAAATGATGAAAATGGTTACGGGATCTAAAATGGCAGGAATGATGGGCAAGATGAAAAATATGCCCGGTATGCCAAAGATGCCTAAACTATAAATCAAATACGAATAATATTATAAAACCTACATTCAAGACCTTATGAATTATAAACTTATTGATGGAAAAGCCACCGCAACGGCTATTAAAAAGGAAATTGCGGAAGAAGTACGTAAAATTGTTGAGGCTGGTGGAAAACGACCACACCTTGCAGCTGTACTCGTTGGACACGATGGCGGAAGCGAAACTTATGTAAAAAACAAAGTGTTAGCTTGTGAAGCCTGCGGTTTTAAATCTTCGCTGATTCGTTTTGAAAGCGACGTTACAGAAGAGGAATTGCTCGCATGTGTGGACAAGTTAAATAACGACGATGATGTCGATGGATTTATTATGCAGCTTCCATTGCCAAAACATATCGACGAACAAAAAATAATAATGGCAGTGGACTATCGTAAAGATGTAGATGGATTCCACCCAATTAATGTTGGCAGAATGTCCATTGGCTTACCATGCTTCATATCAGCAACACCATTAGGAATGCTAACCCTACTTCAGCACTATAATATTCCAACATCTGGGAAGAAATGCGTTATCCTCGGAAGAAGCAATATTGTTGGCAAGCCAATGGCACAACTTATGATGCAAAAACAGTTCGGAGATGCTACAGTTACTGTGTGCCATTCACATTCAAAAACATTAAAAGAAGAGTGCTTGGCAGCCGATATTATTATAGCGGCTATTGGTAAACCTGAATTTGTTACAGCCGATATGGTAAAAGAAGGTGCTGTAATACTTGATGTAGGAACAACCCGTGTTCCCGATTCTTCTCGGGCAAGTGGTTTTCGATTGACAGGAGATGTAAAGTTCGATGAAGTTGCACCAAAATGTTCTTATATAACGCCAGTTCCAGGTGGAGTAGGTCCAATGACAATATGTTCTTTAATGAAGAATACACTTGCTGCAGGAAAGAAAGAATACTATAAATAGGAATTTTTCTAATGAAATAGATATAATTAAATAAAAACAACGCGAATAGATTTTGCCTAATAATTTATTATAAAACAACTATAAACGAAAGGAGGATTTTTATGACTGCGGAAGATTTTTTCCGACAGGGCAATGAATACAGAAAGAAAGGCGATTTAAAGAAAGCAATGAATTGTTACTTAGAGGCAATAGAGCTCGACCCAGAGTCTCCTGCCTTAGAAGCAAAGAAAATGTTAGAAGACATTTTCAATTTTTACAACAAGGACGCTTATAATCCTTAAAAATACAAGAACAATGAGCAAGATTAAAGGAGCAATTGTCGTTAACACTGATAGATGTAAAGGCTGTCAATTGTGCATTATTGCCTGTCCTAAAGATGTAATTGACATGGCTCAAAAGCAAGTTAATGCCCATGGATATACATACGTAGAACCTGTACACGCTGATTTATGTGTTGGATGTGCAGCTTGTGCTGTAGTATGTCCTGATGGCTGTATCACTGTATACAAAAAAAGAGTGGAGGAATAAGAATGGCAGAACAAGAAGTAACATTAATGAAAGGCAACGAAGCCATAGCGCACGCTGCAATACGTTGTGGTGCAGATGGATATTTCGGCTATCCTATTACTCCGCAAAGTGAAATAATTGAAACATTAGCACTGTTGAAGCCATGGGAAACAACAGGTATGGTAGTTTTACAAGCTGAAAGCGAAACCTCTTCTATCAATATGATATATGGAGGTGCTGGTGCTGGAAAACGAGTATTAACATCTTCATCTTCACCAGGTGTGGCTTTAATGCAAGAAGGAATAAGCTATATGGCAGGTGCAGAACTTCCTGGTGTTTTTGTTAATGTACAACGTGGAGGACCAGGATTAGGTACAATTCAACCAAGCCAGAGTGATTATTTCCAAGCAACAAGAGGAGGAGGGAATGGAGACTATAATGTCATAGTATTAGCTCCTAATTCTGTTCAGGAAATGGCGGATTTTGTAGATTTAGCTTTTGAATTAGCATTTAAGTATCGTAATCCTGCAATGATTCTTTCTGATGGGGTAATTGGTCAAATGATGGAAAAAGTAATTCTGCCTCCGATTAAACCACGTCGTACAGAAGAAGAAATAGAAAAAGAATGCCCATGGGCAAGTATGGGACGTAAGGGCGGACGTACTCCAAATATCATAACATCTCTCGAACTGAAATCTGAGGTGATGGAAAAAAGAAACCTGCACCTACAAGAGAAATATAAAAAAATAAAAGAAACAGAAACGCGCTTCGAAACAAGTCAATGTGAAGATGCTGATTATCTGATAGTAAGTTTTGGTAGTGCTTCTCGTATAGGAGAAAAGGCTGTGGAATTAGCACGTGAACAGGGTTTAAAGGTTGGATTATTCCGTCCCATAACTCTGTGGCCATTCCCAAGTAAGGAGCTTGTTGAAATCTCTAAAGGAAAGAAAGGTATATTGGTAAGCGAAATTAATGCAGGACAAATGGTTCAAGATGTTAGACTTGCAATTGATGGAACACTACCAGTAGAACATTTTGGAAGATTGGGTGGTATAGTTCCAGAACCGGAAGAGATTGTTAAAGCACTAAAAGATAAACTCGTAAAATAAAAACGGAGGAATGCCCAATGGTAGAAAATAATATAATTTCACCTGAAAATTTGGTATACGAAAAACCCAAACTAATGAATGACACGACAATGCATTATTGTCCAGGTTGTTCACATGGTGTTGTGCATAAGCTTGTCGCAGAGGTTATTGCCGATATGGGTATGGAAGAAAAAACAATTGGCGTAAGTCCAGTCGGTTGTGCTGTATTTGCTTATCGTTATCTTGATATTGATTGGCAAGAGGCTGCGCATGGAAGAGCGCCAGCTGTAGCTACAGCCATTAAACGACTTTGGCCAGACCGTTTGGTTTTTACTTATCAAGGAGATGGAGATTTAGCCTGTATAGGAACAGCTGAAACAATACATGCACTCAATAGAGGAGAAAATATAACAATCGTCTTCATAAATAATGCCATTTATGGTATGACTGGGGGACAAATGGCACCTACAACGCTGTTAGGGCAAAAGACGGCAACTTGTCCCTTTGGTCGAGTTCCAGATATACATGGTTATCCACTTAATATGACAGACTTAGCAAGTCGATTAGATGGAACTTGTTATGTTACTCGTCAAAGTGTTGATACTGTCGCATCTATAAATAAAGCAAAAAAGGCTATTCGTAAAGCTTTCGAAGCGAGTATGCAAGGCAAAGGCAGTTCACTTGTTGAAATTGTAGCTACTTGTAACAGTGGATGGAAACTTAGTCCTGTAAAAGCTAATGAATGGATGCGTGAAAATATGTTCCCACATTATCAAAAGGGAGATCTTAAAGATGAAACGGGAATGTAACTTAATTTAAAGCATTCACATTATGAAGAAAGAAATAATAATTAGCGGTTTTGGAGGACAAGGTGTTCTCTCCATGGGAAAGATACTGGCTTACTCAGGACTTATGGAAGATAAGGAAGTAACATGGATGCCTGCTTACGGACCTGAACAACGTGGCGGAACAGCCAATGTTACAGTAATCGTAAGTGATGAACGTATTTCGTCTCCAATCTTGAGTAAATATGATGTAGCAATTGTGTTAAACCAACCTTCGCTCGAAAAGTTTGAGCCAAAGCTTAAACCAGGTGGAATACTTATATATGATGGCTTCGGAATAGGAACGCCACCTACTCGATCTGATATAAAGGTTTATCGTATTGATGCAATGAACAAGGCAGCCGAGATGAAAAACTCGAAAGTGTTTAACATGATAGTACTCGGTGGATTACTCAAAGTTTGCCCTGTCGTGAGTTTAGATGGTTTAAATAAGGCTTTGTTTAAAACTTTACCTGAGCGTCATCACCATCTTATACCTTTGAATATGGAGGCAGTAGAATCTGGTGGAAGTATCATTCAAGAAATTAAATAATAGGATATATAATTTCAAAAGACGTAAAGGAGATTTGTAGAAGTTCTGCAAATCTCTTTTTCTATGGTCATAATGATATCAAAAGATACCCTATAGAGAATATGCCCCCATCTACTGCCTTAGTTCATGATGGTAAGGGCAAAGAGGAAGATTATTATTCCTCAAATAATCTTACAGATAGAATGAAAATGAGTTTTTTAATATCCTTATAATGTTTAGAACCAGTTTTATTGCTACTTAAAAAATAGATAAATAAATGTAGTTTTTGGCAAATTGACCATGCACGACATAAAAAATTGGTTTTTTACGCACTTTTTGGGGAAAATATTTGGTTATATGCATATTTTTCTATTACTTTGCACCGTAATATAAAATTTTATTTAAAAGGGTATTAATAAATTTTCAGAGAAATGAAAAAGTTAGGTTTATTGTTCGCTGCCTCAATATTCGCAGCATCTGCATCTGCACAGACAGTTGCAGAAAGTAAGACTTTCGACAACATTTACATTGGAATTAATGGTGGTGTCGCTACTAAGACAACTGGACACAAATGGTTGAGTGATTTAAACTCAAATGCCGGTCTCCGTCTTGGTCGTTATTTTACTCCTGTATTTGGTTTAGCTGTTGAGGGAAATGCTTATTTCTCTAACAAACCTTGGCATTCAACTGGTACTGTTGTACGTGCTACAAATGTTAGCTTACTTGGTACTGTAAACTTGAGCAATTGGTTTGGTGGTTACAAGGGTGAACCTCGTGTATTCGAAGTTAGTGCTCTTTACGGTCTTGGCTGGATGCATGTATTCACAAACAACAAACAGTTTGAAAAAGACACAGAATATCAGCGCAATCGTATGACTTCTAAAGCTGCTCTTAACTTTGCATTCAACTTTGGTGCTGAGAAACAATGGCAGATTTATGTTGAGCCATCTATCAACTTTGCTTTCTTGGGTCAAGCTACAAAGAAGATGGATGTTATCGATCCAGCTCATCCAGCAAATCCAAAACGTGTTGATTATGCAGTAGACTATCGTTACAAGGCATCAACTAATGCAGGTCAGCCCGCTTACAATATCAACAATTCATTCGTTCAGTTGAATGCTGGTATCATTTACAAGTTCAAGAACTCTAACGGTACACACAACTTTACAATTGTAACTCCACGTGATCAAGCTGAAATTGATGCACTTAATGCACAGATTAATGAACTTCGTAACCGTAAGCCAGAAGTTATCACTAAAGAAGTTGAAGTTGTTAAGGAAGTACCTGCAGTTAAGGAATTCACAGTTTCTGACCTCGTATTCGTAACATTCGCTCAAGGTAAGTACAATCTGACAAAAGAAGCAAAAGCTGCTCTCGATAATATTAAAGAAGGTAGCCATGTTCAAGTTGTTGGTACTGCTTCTCCAGAAGGTTCTGCAGCACTCAACCAGAAGTTATCTGAAAAACGTGCGACAGTAGTTGCTAACTACCTTTCTGGTCGTGGCGTAATTGTAGACGAAGCTACTGGTAAGGGTGTTCAAGGTGTAACTTCTAACCGTCTTGCAGTTGTTTACGTAAAATAAGCAAATAAATAAAATAATTAAATTTTAGATTACACAATTAATCCTCAGTACGAAAGTACTGGGGATTTTTGTTTTACATAGTGGCTGATAAAACTATCTAAACTATGTATAATAATGGTTGCGATTAAAATCTCCAAATTTTATAATTATAAAAATGAAATCTGTAATTATAAAATAAGATTTTATTATTATATTTTTACTGAAACCTAATTCTCTTTTTGCTGGCTTTTATTTAGCACGAATATATTTTTTATAAAATCATCTTCTCTATTCTTCTATAGTTTCTATGTTAGTGTGATCCATAATCTTGTTTAAATAGATTATTTTTAATTTTTCGTATAAGATTAAATTAATATATACGCTATGCAAATTTTCATAAGAATATCATTATTTTTGCAAGAGTATATAATTAATAGAATATCGGATATGAATAACTTACCAAAGATAGGCAAATATCATTTTGTTGCAGAGCCGTTTCATTGTGATTTCACAAAGCGTTTATTTATTGGGCATTTAGGAAATAATCTTCTAAATGCGGCCGACTTCCATAGTAATGACAGGGGATACGGAGTAAACTATTTAAACACAATAAATAAGACATGGGTACTAAGTAGGCTTTCTATAGAATTAGAGAGAATGCCTGCCATTTATGAAAATTTTATTGTGGAAACCTGGATAGATAGCGTGATGCGTTACTTTACCAATCGTAATTTTAAGATAGCAGACGATGAAGGACGTGTGTATGGATATGGAAAAAGCATTTGGGCTATGATTGATACAGCTACGCGACAACCTGTAGATATTCTGAAAACAAATGGTGAAACCATTTCTAAATATTTAGAAACTGAGTATGTAAATCCGATAAGAAAGTCTCCGAGGGTGAAATTGGATACAGATTTAAAACTTCAGAAGTCTATACTTGCTACTTATAGTGATATTGATATTAATGGACACGTGAATTCGATAAAATATATAGAGCACATATTAGATCTTTTTCCTCTCGACCAGTACAAAAAGTACAGGATAAAGAAGTTCGATATTGCCTATATAATGGAATCGTATAATAATGAGAAGTTAAACTTCTATACCGATATAGATAGTATAACCGAATGTAATAATACAGTGTTTATTAGAGTTACAAAATCGGGTTCTGAAGATGAAAAAGAAGTGTGCCGATGCCAAATCACATTTGGTTAAATAAAAGTGTATAGAAAGGGAAGATAAATATAATAACTTGTCAATATTCATTTGGATTGCATATATGCAAAAGAGAAATGTGTGTTCACAAAAAGTCTTTCAATGAATTTATTATAAAATAATGCGAAAAAATCGCAATAAAGCATTTGGAATTTTTGTATTTCCCCAATTATTCATTATATTTGCAAATAGAATAAATACACATTATTAATCTAAATTTTATGAACGACAACAAAGTTATGGACCGCGCAGCGGACAATATCAGAATTCTTGCAGCTTCCATGGTGGAAAAAGCTAAGTCTGGACACCCTGGAGGAGCTATGGGAGGAGCTGATTTTATAAACGTTCTTTTCTCAGAATATCTGATATTTGACCCAGAACAACCAGATTGGGCAGGTCGAGATAGATTTTTTTTAGATCCTGGACACATGTCTCCAATGTTGTATGCGGCGTTAGCACTTCAAAATAAATTCACAATAAACGAATTGAAGGATTTTCGTCAATGGGGTTCTCCAACTCCGGGACATCCTGAGCGAGATGTTAAACGAGGAATTGAGAATACATCAGGACCATTAGGACAAGGGCATGCTTTTGCTGCAGGAGCTGCTATTGCAGAAAAATTTCTTGAAGCCCGATTAGGCAAAGAAGTTATGCAACATAAAATTTATGCCTATATTTCTGATGGTGGTATTCAGGAAGAAATTTCGCAAGGGGTAGGGCGCATAGCTGGCAATTTAGGTTTGAACAATCTAATAATGTTCTATGATGCCAATAATGTTCAATTGTCTACCAAGTGCGATGAAGTAATGAACGAAGATACTGCTGCTAAATATAAGGCATGGGGTTGGAATGTTCTAACTTGTAATGGCAACAATGTAGATGAAATTAGGAAGGCACTTGATGCAGCATTAACCGAAAAAGAACGCCCGACCCTTATTATAGGAAAAACAATTATGGCTAAAGGTGCACTTATGGCCGATGGGACAAGTTATGAACACAGTATAAAAACACATGGTGCACCACTTGGTGGAGATGCATATATAAATACTGTCAAAAACTTAGGTGGTGATATTGACAATCCGTTTAAGATTTTTCCAGAAGTAGCTGAGCTTTATGCTAACCGTTTAAAAAAGTTGAAAGAAATTGTGGCTAAGCGTCATGCAGATGAGCAAGAATGGGAAAAATCTAATCCTGAAAAGGCTGTTTTATATAAAGAATGGTTTAGTGGTAAAGCACCAAAAATCGATTGGACGGTCATAGAACAAAAGAAAGATATAGCTACACGTGCAGCAAGTGCAACTTGTTTGGGTCTGCTTGCAGAACAAGTTCCTAATATGATATGTTCATCTGCCGACCTTTCTAATTCGGATAAGACTGATGGATTTTTGAAAAAGACGAAAGATATTGTACGCAACGACTTCTCTGGTGCATTCTTTCAGGCAGGTGTTAGTGAATTGACAATGGCATGTATGTGTATTGGCATGATGTTGCATGGTGGAGTTATTACTGCAATGGGAACTTTCTTTGTTTTCTCAGACTATATGAAACCTGCTGTTCGTCTTGCTGCATTAATGCAAATACCAGTGAAATTTATTTGGAGCCATGATGCTTTCCGCGTAGGCGAAGATGGACCAACACATGAACCTGTTGAACAAGAAGCACAAATTAGATTAATGGAAAAGCTTCAGAACCATGCCGGAAAAGATGCTTTACGTGTTTTCCGCCCTGCCGATTCAGAAGAAACAACTATTTGTTGGGAAATGGCTATGGCTAATATAGATACTCCCACAGCTTTAATACTTTCACGCCAGAATGTAACCAATCTTCCTGAAGGTAATAACTACGAATTGGTACGAAAAGGTGCATATATAGTAAAAGGTTCAGATGAGAACTATGATGTAATTCTTGTTGCAAGTGGGTCAGAAGTTTCAACTTGTATTGCTGGAGCTGAACTTTTAAGAGTCGAAGGAGTGAAAGTACGCATTGTAAGTGTTCCATCAGAAGGTTTGTTCCGTCGTCAATCAGAAGAATATCAAGAAAGTGTTCTTCCAAAGAATGCGAGAATTTTCGGTTTGACAGCAGGACATCCTGTAACACTTCAAGGACTGGTTGGTGCAAATGGTACTGTTTATGGTCTGAATAGTTTTGGTTTTTCAGCTCCATACAAAGTTCTTGATGAGAAATTGGGCTTTACTGCTCAGAATGTTTATGAACAAGTTAAATTATTTTTAGCATAATACTAACCGAGCCTTGCAGAATTTCTGTGAGGCTCCTAACGACTTTAACGCTTATGGAAATTAAAACAGTAGGTATTGCCTGCGATCACGCTGGCTTTCCATTAAAAAAATTTGTTATTCAGTATCTTGAAGAACATAAACTGCCTTATAAAGATTTTGGTTGCAACAGCGACTTAAGTTGTGATTATCCAGACTATGCTCACCCACTGGCAGAAGCGCTTTCAAACGGAGAAGTATATCCTGCCATTGCTATTTGTGGTAGTGGTGAAGGTATGACAATTACACTTAATAAGCATGAAGGAGTAAGAGCAGGTTTGGCTTGGAATAAGGATGTTGCAGAACTTATTCGCCAACACAACGATGCAAATGCGCTTGTTTTGCCAGGTCGTTTTGTTGATAATAAGACTGCTGCGAAGATAATGGATGCTTTTTTCAAGGCAACTTTCGAAGGTGGGCGTCATGAACGGCGTGTGCAGAAGATTGATATTGCAAAATAAGAAGCTGTGTTAGTAATTTTAAAAAGAGAGTTTCTTCCAATTAGAAACTCTCTTTTTTATATCATTTATGTTTATAAAGTCATCAGATATTCTTTCTGCTATCTATATGTGAATTATAAGAATCGTCGAAAACTGCATTTACTGTATTAATTTCCAAGAAAGTGGTAACACCACCTTTGCCCATTCTCCCTGAAATATAAGCTATTTTATCGTTAGGTGCTATGTATTTTCTTTGACGTAACATTCGTAAAGCTGCTTTGAAAAGTTCGTGTTTCGACTTTTTCTCTTGTTGATATATTGGGATTAGTCCATAGCTGAGATTCAACCAACGTTGCAATTTATCGTGATAACAAATTGCCAATACAGGATTCGGACCACGAAAAGCTGCTAAATTACGTGCTGTTTTACCAGTGTCGCCATCTGTTATAATGCCTTTTACTCCCAGATGTTCGGTTGCTTCAATAGCACATTTGGCTAAAAACTCTCGTTGTCCCATATCATCGTTCAATGGAATCTTCAAAAATCCTTCACGATGTGCGTCTTTCTCTGCGCGTTCGGCAATAGTTGCCATTGTGCGGCAAGCTTCAATTGGATATTTTCCGTTCGCAGTTTCGCCACTCAACATCAATGCATCGGTGTAACCATAAATAGCATTTGCAATATCGGTTACTTCTGCGCGGGTAGGACGCGGGTTGTTTATCATTGTGTGAAGCATTTGTGTCGCAACAATTACGGGTTTGCGCTTTGCAATACATTTTCTGATTATGCTGCGTTGAATACCAGGAATTTGTTCTATTGGGACTTCTATTCCTAAATCTCCTCGTGCAATCATTATTCCGTACGATGCATCTATAATTTCATCGATATTATCAACACCTTCTTGATTTTCTATCTTCGAAATTATTTTTATATCCGAATTGTGTTCGTCTAAAATATCTTGGACTGCTTTAACATCGGCTGCAGAACGAACAAAAGAGTGGGCGATGAAATCTATGTCGAGGTTGATGGCTAACTTTATGTTTGCAATGTCTTTTTCGGTCAAAGCTGGCAAATCGATATGGACGCCTGGCACATTTACGCTTTTCCGTGCGCCTAACACCCCATCGTTCATCACTTTTGCGGCAAGCATTGGTCCATCGCTTTCAATAATTTCCATATCTATTGCACCATCGTCGAACAATAGGTGGTCGCCAACTTTAACGTCGCTCGCTATATCTTTATAGGAAAGATTTATAAGATCATGAGTAGATTCCACATCCGGGCGTCCGAATATCTTTATTATTTCTCCTGTTTTGTAGGTTATAGGTTCAGCTACACTTGTTGTTCTTACTTCTGGACCTTTCGTATCGATAAGCAAGGCTATGTGAGGTGAAACTGCGCGCGTATTTTTTACGATTTTCTTTATACCGTCTGCCGGTGCATGGGCTGTATTCATACGAACAACATTCATTCCCGAGAAGAATAGTTTACGTAGAAAATCGACCTCACATCTAAAATCGCTGATAGAACATACTATTTTCGTTTGTTTCATATTCCGTGTTGTTTGTTTAGTTAGACATTACCGTAAAAAGGATATACAAAAAGATTGATGCAATAGTTAAGGTGGCTGCAAATATAAGAAAACAAAGTATTGCTTTCTTTCCTATATTGCTAATTTGGAACTTTTGTTTTTTCTTTTCAGCATTTTTGGAGGACAGTAATGGTACAGCAATTGTAGACTCTGTTCCACAGAAAGGGCAATTACACTTTACTGTAACTCCTTCTTCTGCCTGAATACTGTATTCTCGTTTGCAGTTCTTACATTTTACCTGAAAGTAACGTATTGCCATATTTTATCTTGCATCGTCTATTAGAAATTTGTTGCCTACTATTTTTAATTTAACAAGTCGTTGGTCGGTTGTTCCATTTTGCGATAACCGTACTTTGTACCAATCTTTTTCATAATAAGAAACTCTTAAGTTGCGAATTAGCTCGTCTGCATTTTCTAATCCTGAGAGTGTGCCGAATAATCCCCACCAAGCCGATTGTTTATCTAAATCGAAAGCATTTTCGTCGTCTCCGTAAAGAATACGTTTACAGTTATTGGTCAGATACGGCTCGTATTGTGTAACATCTGCCCCGGAAAGTATTGCGTTTAAGTAGAAGGAACGAAGAAAAGTACAAGCCATTGTCTGTATTCGCTTTTGTTTCTGAGCTAAGGCTAATTTTGTCTGCAACATTTCTCGCACCTTCATTACTGAATCACGATGATGTTGCCGCTCAATTCTTACAAGTTCTCTTTGATATTGCTGATACCAACTAAAGGAGAGAAAGGAACCAATCAGGAGTATTGCAAAAAGCAAAGTGAAAATTATTTTTCTCGACCATTTATTGCTCTTGCTTGCAGGTTGTTTTTTCTCCTTGTTCTCGTAGGAGGACTTTTCCTCTTTGTTTTGTGAACTTGTATCCTGGGGTTCAAGGGTTTGTTTTTCTGTTGTAGAAATTTGCTTGTCAGGTATCAGTATAGCCAGTTTCTGTCCACAATATGGACAGACCGAAGTGGTTCGAAGCACATTGTCTACCGAGATTTTAAACTTCTTTCCGCACCTTTTACAAGTTACTTGATAGAGCATTTTTATTTTCTTGCAAATTTAATACTTTTATTTTAGATAATAAAATATTTTTTCTTATTGCCATAAACTTTTTATGTAAACACTTTGGCTGAGTAGTTACGGAAAAACGACAAGAGACCTATATGGATATAGGTGGACACATTTATAACGAATAGATAAATATGTAGAAGTTATGAGTAAAAGTACAAGTATAACAGCGAAGAAGAAAGGTTATTTATCACTGATAAATTTACCATGATATGCTCCTAAAATTTTATAATTAAAATCCACAAGGTTTATAATAACAAAATAAAAATTTATAATTACAGATTTTTATTTTGTTATTATAAATTTTCACAAGCTCTTCAAAGTCCAAAATAATCTATTATCGCGATGTTAAAGATAATTTTGAACTTCTCCATAGAGCCATATCTCTGTAAATCAAACCATAAGAACTGAATTTTTCGTTGTCTTTTTGATATTTCAAGTAGTGAATACTAAATTATAAACACCTACTCGACATGATTACAAAACGTTAAAAAAAGACAATAGCTATGAAATATTTTGAGAAACAAAGAATTATAACTATATTTGTCAATAATAGAGAAAATGCATATTATATTAACCTAACAAAAGAAAAATATGAGAAAGACTTATAAATTTGTGCTGACGCTTTTTGCCATAGTTTATGCACTCAATGTTTCAGCGCAAATTAGTGTAGAGATAAATGTGAAAAATGCTAACAACGAACAACTTGTTGGGTCGGAAATCTCTGTAACTGCAGGCGATTCTACCATATCGTTCGCCATCATGTCTAATCCTAACTATACCATGAAATTACCGTCTGCCGGTTCTTACGAAATATCTGTTGCACATTTGGGGTATGCCCCTTTCAACCTAAACAAGTATTTTTCTAAAGACAGTACTTTGTCGGTAGTATTGGAACCTTGTGCTGTAGATTTAGAGGGGGTAGTTGTTCAAGGAAAAGGACCAAGAAAAATAACCGCTACAGGAGAAGTTTTCCACCTTTCACAAAAAGCTAAAAAAAGTGGTGATCCTTTCCGGGCACTTTCCGAAATACCATTGCTAAATGTAGATATAATTAACCAGAAAGTTACAACAAATGCCGGCGACCCGTTATTGGTCTTAGTAGATGGACACCTGCAAAATTCGGGAATAAGCCCTATAGACCCTAAATTTATAGAGAACGTAGAAATATCCGAAGTTGTAAGTGCAAGATATTTAAAAATGGGCGTGAAGAAAATTATCAATATCAGACTGAAAAAAAACCGTCCACTCTATGCTTATACAGACATACGCACACGGCATGACATTCCTTTACGCGAGGGTTTTGGTGGAGCTAATTTTGAATTTGGAAAAAAGAAATTTGCCGTTTCCGGTTCGGTTTTCTACAATTATCTCCATAAAGACAAATCAGATTTTGAAAGAGAAGAACAATCTCCAAGTGTTTCGCGCATCTTGAAAGGAGAAAAGATAGATGGAAAACATGCATGGGAGAGCAGCGTTATGGCAAAATGGGTTCCAAATAATGCCGATTACTTTTCGTTTGCCATAAAAACGCTCGCACAGAATAGCAGCATTTCCAGAAATTTGGAAGGACAATATATTAAAAACCAGAGTTTCCAACTTAATTCTGACTTCCAAAACAGAGACAAGACAGATGGGGTTCTGGGTGGTATTTACCATGAACACACTTTTAAAAACGAAAGTGTGCTCACCACGTTCTTTCAATATAACTACTGTATTTCTAAAATAAACGAAACACTGAACGAAAACTTTAATAATACTTACCAAGAAACAAATTATGGAGAAAAGACTGCAAGAAACCAATATACACTATCGGTGGACTTTGACACACAAGAGAAATCGTTTGGTGATATAAATATAGGTAACGAACTTGAATATACTCTCGACAAGAATAAAGACGTCTTGGCTATACCACCTGTCTCTGTCAATGTTACCAGATGGAGCAACTACACATATTTAGGCTACACCAATAGCTGGAAGAAATTATTCTATATGGCATCTATAGGTCTGGAGCATTTAGGCGTGAAAGTATTAGAACATACCCACACTTGTTGGCGTCCACGTATATCAACAAGTTTCTCTTTACAATTACCACGTCGACAATCGCTGCGTTTAGCTTACAATTTAGACAACAGTTTGCCTTCGTCAGATATGCTTTTTACCTTCGATAATACTTTAAATCCGATGTTGCATTTAGAAGGCAATCCATATCTCATACCCGAACAGAAGCATAGTCTGAGTTTGTACTACAACAAAGACTTTAAAAACGTCAGAGCCACAATATATGCTTTGCACAAACAAGAGGTAAATATTATAGAACCATATATTTATAGCAACGGTCAGATACAAATACAGTCTTACAAAAACAACGGAACTTACAAAGAAAGTAGAATTGGTGCAAGTGCGCGATATGGCGGAAAAGACCTTACACTATTCTTAGCCGCATCGCATGAATGGAAGAACTTTAACGGTCAAGGTGTAAAAACTTCTGTTGGCATAAATGGATATGTACGTTGGGATTTCGGCAATTTCTTTATTTACTCGCGTCTTGGGTGGAAAAATCGAGATTACACCCCTATTTCAACCATAAAATACGAAAATCCGATAGAAGCACACATACAAATAGCTTGGCAAGCCACAAAACAAGTATATGTATCTGTAGGATTGCCTTACTTCTGGGGAAAGAAAAGTCAGATTACCACAATAGACCAATCTGTTTACAAAAGCTGGCAACGCGATTGTTTCAGAAGTATGAGTTTACGCCCATGGATATTAATTTCATGGACTTTAAGAAAAAATGCAAAAGAAGCTATTCCGAATAAAATGCCCGATCTATAAATATATACTCGTATGCTTTTTCCGAAGTAAAACAAATGGACAGGAAATCAATATTACTGAAATCAGCACTTATAGACCCTGAGCAAACACTTTTGCCCAGGGTTTTATTAAGATTATTGATGTCCGATAAAACTTATAAATAAGCATATTCGGTGCTGTTTTTCTATTCTTATGAATCTATCTGTTAGTGAATTTGCTGATAAAATCGTCTTCCGAAATAATGTCTATTCCAAGTTGTCGTGCCTTTTGGTTCTTGCCCGACGTACTGTTTATATCGTTGTTAATAAGGTAGCTTGTTGATTTCGATACGCTGCCTGTAACTTTTCCGCCTTGACTTTCTATATAGCCCTTCAGCTCGTTTCGGTTCTTGTAATGGTGCACATCGCCTGTGATAACGAAGGTCAATCCGTTGCAAAGAGTTCCCTTCTGGTTTGGTACAGCTTCTTTAATCTGGAGTTCTACGAGCAGATGTTCCACTGTTTCTTTATTCTTTTGGTTCTGGAACCATTTCACAAAACTTGTACTTTTCTCTGGTCCAATACCCGAAATGGTAGAGAATACGGTGAAATCGGTTGTGGTTTGTGCTATCTTGATGAGTTCGGTCAGTGGATATGCCGAAAGTAAACGTGTGCAAACATCTTGTCCAACGAGTGGAATAAACAAGGCATATAGAAAGTTTTTAGCTTCAACCGTTCTTGCTTTCTCTATCGACTTCAGCAAGTTCGACACGCTCTTATTGCCAAATCCTTCCATTGTGCGGAGCTCTTCGGCATGTTCATTTAAGTGGAAAAGGCCGGCATATTCTTTTACCCAACCAAGATTAATGAACTTTTGTACGGTTTGTTCGGAAAGTCCATCGATATTTACACCTTCTTTCGAAACAAAGCGTGCAAATTTCTTTAGTTGTTTTGCAGTGCAGTCTGGGTTGGTGCAATGCAAAGTCTTGGTAGCACTGCTTTCACTTTCTATTATTTCTGTGTCGGCTTTGCATACTGGACAAGTATGTGGAATGGCGAACAAACCAATGGTTTCAATGACGTTGATGACTTTTGGAATAATCTTATTAGATTTTATTACTTCTATTTTTGTACCTTCGCCACCTATTCCGAGACGTTCGCATTCTGATATATTGCAAAGACTTGCCCGTTTGACGGTTGTTCCTTCCAAGCTTACAGGTTTGAAAACTGCAACGGGCGAAATTGTAGAAGCAGCACACGACCATTCAATATATTCCAATTCGGTTGTTGCACTTTCATCTTTCCATTTAAAAGCATAGCCAGCACGCGTTGCATGGTGTCCTGTAATATTGCCAGAAGCAGCATAAATAGTGTCGTCGTACGAGATAACCAAACCATCAACGGGATAGTCGAAAGTGTTTAGCTTATGTGTCCACTCTTGAATTACCTTTTCTAAGTTTTCTATAGTGGGGTTGGATACTTGTTCGTGCTCTACGGTTTTAAAGCCTAAGTTTTCTAAGAAACCCATTCTGCTTCCCCACGATACAATATCCTCATCGGTATGAACCAATGTAAAAGGTATCCAATGAATGTGTCGTGATTTTACTTCTTCTACATTCTTTAATGTCAATGAACCCGAAGCGAGGTTGCGCGGATTAGCATATTCTTCGCCCATTTCCATGTTAAACACATTGAAATCGGTGTAGCTTATAATAGCCTCGCCACGTATGACAATATGTCCTGTGTTCTTTATTCTCGGCAGAATGCCTTCAATTGCACCTGCTAAATGTGTAATATTGGTGCCGATATGACCATCGCCGCGTGTTACGACTTTCGATAATCTACCATTATCGTAGGTAACAACCAAGGTCAGACCGTCTAATTTCCATGAAAGCCAAATAGGTTTTCCTTCTGCCCATTTTGCGAGATCGGCTACGCTTTTTGTCTTTGCAAGTGAAAGAGCCGGATATTCGTGCTCTTCTTTTTCGCCTGCAATGTTGTCGGCACTTACATTAATGGTAGGCGAATCGGGCAGGGTAGTGCCGGTTTCTTCTTCCATACGTTTAAGTTCGTCGAAAGTAGCGTCCCATTCGTGATCCGACATTATTTCAGCCTGACCATTATAATATGTATCTGAAGCCTGATTGAGTTTATCAACAAGCTCACGCATTATAGCTAATTTGTCTTCTTGCATGTCATTCATTTATATATAAAGTAAGAGCCACCGTCGCTCTCGCAAAATCTTTTTATAAGTTGTTGAACGAATTCTGCATTTTGTCTTACCAATGCTTCATTCCCGTCATATCCGTTAATTAGAACCAACAGGTGATTGGTGTTGATGGTTATCTTTGTACGTTCATTATCAGAAGTTGGAGTTCCTACACCGCCAATTCCGTCTCGATATACAGGCAATCCTTGAATATTTATCATTCCACGACCAATGCCCTCATAAGGTTCTCCTTCTTTTCCAATGCCCAATTCGAGCGTATTTCCAACGAACTTGTCAGCATCAAAACCGCCAAGACTGTAGCCATATTTCATAGAAGCAAGATTGATAAGATCTACTAATGTATCTATCTGGTAAAGAGTCTTTCCTTGCAAGATACGTCTGATTAAAGCTTCGGCAGCCGGGCGATAGCGTGAAGGGTCTTTACCACAAATGCGATAAATGCGACGAGTAGCAGCAATACCCGATATTTCTTTTAGTGTTTCAATGGTAAGTTTGTTTTTAAATTCCTCTCCAAGCGTATTTATTTCGTTCCAAAGATCCTGACAATATTGCGAGTTTTTCACTTTTGCTTCAACACAAGCACCAATAAAATTGGGACATACATTCTCTATTTCGTTGCTTACTATTATTTCCATATCTTCTTTATAAGTTTTTTATCGGCAGCTGTCCATTCCAAAGAATCGAATTCTTCTATTCCCAGCCACTTTGCATCGAGATGAACAAAGAGTTTAAAGTTGTAATCGCGTGCCATGCAATCGTAAGCCGTAAGAATAATATTGAAATCAGGATATTCGTAGGTTATGCTTCCTAATTTACCACCAACGTATATGTTCCAGTCCATTTCTTCTTTTATTTCCCTACGCAGTGCATCGTATTCATTCTCATCGGACTTTACTTTTCCACCGGGAAATTCCCAATGTTCGGCAATATAAGTCGGACCGGTTCTTAGTCGTTGCGTGCAAAGAAACTTGTCTTCTTTATGAATAACTGCACAAACAACTTTTATAGTTCTTTTTTCCATCTTGCCATTATTTTGCTACAAATGTACTACAAATAAACTAATATCTAATGACTTTTGCAAAAATATACTGTTAAAGACTTTCCACATCATATCTTTTGTATACCTTTGTGGGCGTTTTTGTGAATACACAATTTAATAATTACTAATAAAAGAATAAGAGGAAATGTCTACTTTAACAATCGCGATTATTGTCGTCTTTGTTCTTGGCTATGCAATGATAGCCATGGAAAGCTTAGTGAAAATAGATAAAGCTGCCATAGCTTTGTTGATGTTTGTATTTTGTTGGACGCTATACATGTTCGATCCTGCTCCATTCGTCCAATTGATGCATGCTGGCAATGTCTCGGAATGGACAGGACACGTAACAGGCTTTGTCAATAAACTCATCATAGACCATTTAGGAGATACTTCCACAACTCTGTTCTTCTTGATGGGGGCAATGACGATTGTTGAAATTGTTGACCAGAATGGCGGTTTCAATTGGGTAAAAGGGGTTATGCGAACAAAGTCTAAACGGGCATTGTTGTGGCGCATAGCCTTCATGACTTTCTTCTTGTCTGCAATTTTAGACAACCTCACCACGAGTATCGTCATGATAATGATACTTCGTAAACTCATTTCAGACAAACAAGACAGAATGGTTTATGCAGCACTGGTCATTGTAGCTGCCAATTCTGGAGGTGCATTCTCTCCAATTGGAGACGTTACAACTATTATGTTGTGGAATGCAGGCACGATAACTGCAGCGGGAGTTATCAGTGAAATATTTATACCATCTGTTGTTTCCATGATAATTCCTGCATTTATTCTGCAATACATGCTAAAGGGCGAGCTGTCCCTTCCAGCTAATTCAGAAGCGGGAACTTCGGAAGTCGGAGAGTTTGGAAGCAAAGAACGAAAGATTGTATTCATAGTTGGAGTTGGTGGCTTGTGCTGTGTTCCCATCTTTAAATCAATTACTCATCTTCCTCCATTTGTAGGGATTATGCTTGTCTTGGGATTATTGTGGACCGTAACCGAATTGTTTTACAGACATTTACATCGTGTAAAGGGCGACGGCGTAAGTTTTGCAAAACGAGTAACAAGCCTTCTTTCTCGTATAGATATGTCGACTATTCTTTTCTTCCTTGGAATTCTGATGGCAGTTGCATGTCTGGAAGAGATTGGCGTGCTGATGAATCTTGGCAAGTCGTTGAATGTAGTATTCGATGGAAATCATTATGCCGTAACAGGGATTATAGGTGTGCTGTCGTCTATAGTGGATAATGTACCTTTAGTTGCAGGAAGTATGGGAATGTACCCAATTCAAGCTATGGGCGACATGGCGGTTGATGGAATATTCTGGCAGTTGCTTGCATATTGTGCTGGTGTTGGAGGCTCGATGCTTATTATCGGCAGTGCAGCAGGTGTCGTAGTTATGGGATTAGAGAAAATAACCTTTGGCTGGTACATGAAGAAGATCACCTGGATAGCCTTTGTTGGTTATATAGCAGGTATTCTTTCTTACTATCTTATTCGTACATTCATATTCAAGACTCCATTGTAAATAACATAAGTCCGGCGAATTATTCGGGCATAGAGTTACTGTGCTTCAAGCATCAGAATGCCGCTGTTTACGGTATCTGAGGACAGTTGCTCATGCCTGTTTCGTAACGGCATTTGTCGTAACCCCGTAGCGATGATTGCCGTAACTCCGTAGCGACGATTGCCGTAACCCCGTAGCGATGATTGCCGTAACCCCGTAGCGATGATTGTCGTAACCCCGTAGCGACGATTGCCGTAACCCCGTAGCGACGATTGCCGTAACTCCGTAGCGACGATTGTCGTAACTCCGTAGCGATTTTAGGAGCTGTTCAGAAGAGGAATATCATCGGTTCCGCATCATTTTAATTTCATCGGACTAACATCAAATGGTAAAGGAAAAAGAAACAGGAGAGAGACCGTCGTCGCAAAGTTAAATTAAACTTCGCTGAAGGTCTTTCTCTCTTTTTATTAATCTGAAGTCTTTCTTTTCTGGATATATCTTTCTATCCAATTCAAAATATCTCTTAACAAAAAAAACTTTTCCTGAAAACACCGCACAAACGAAAAAGATTTGTGTATATTTGCAACGGAAGAATCTATTATCCTTAACGGGAATAGAAATCTCATAACCATTATACAACAACAATTAAAAACAAATCAGATTATGGAAATACCATTTGCCGAATCTTGGAAAATCAAGATGATCGAATCGATTAAGAAAAGTACGCGTGAAGAAAGGGAACAATGGCTAAAAGAAGCACACTACAATGTGTTCCAGCTGAAGGCAGAGCAAGTTTACATTGATTTACTTACCGATAGTGGTACAGGTGCAATGTCCGACAAGCAATGGGCTGCCATGATGTTGGGCGATGAAAGCTATGCAGGAGCCACGTCGTTCTATAAATTCGAAGAAACAGTACGAAGAATCCTTGGAATGAAATATGTTATTCCAACCCATCAAGGACGTGCTGCCGAGAATGTTCTCTTCTCGCATCTTGTAAAAGCAGGCAACGTTATCCCTGGAAATGCACACTTCGATACGACAAAGGGGCATATAGAAAGCAGAAAGGCACATGCAATCGACGTTACAACTGATGATGCAAAAGATACTCAGAAAGAAGTTCCTTTTAAAGGTAACGTCTGTTTGAAGAAACTTGAGAAAGTTTTGCAAGAGAATAAAGGCAATGTCCCATTTATGGTGCTCACTGTTACCAATAACACAGTGGGAGGTCAGCCTGTCAGTATGAAGAATATAAAAGAAACCTGCGCACTCTGTCATAAATACGGCGTACCCGTTGTCATGGATTCCGCTCGATTTGCAGAAAATGCTTATTTCATAAAGATGCGTGAAGAAGGCTATGCCGATAAGACCATCAAAGAGATTGTACTCGAGATGTACAAAGATGCTGATGCTGCTACAATGTCTGCAAAGAAAGATGGCGTAGTAAATATGGGAGGCTTTATTGCTACCAATAACAAAGATTGGTTCGAAGGAGCAAAAATGTTCTGTATCCCAATGGAAGGTTATGTTACTTATGGCGGAATGAGTGGGCGCGATCTTAATGCGTTAGCACAAGGATTAGAAGAAAATACGGAGTTCGACATGCTTCAGACACGTATCCACCAAGTAGAATATTTGGCAAAGAAACTCGATGAATATGGAATTCCTTACCAGCGTCCTGCCGGAGGGCATGCTATCTTTGTAGATGCAAGCAAAGTTCTCACTCACGTTCCAAAAGAAGAATTTCCGGCACAGACATTAACCTGCGAACTTTATCTTGAAGCAGGTATTCGTGGCGTGGAAGTTGGCTATATGCTTGCAGACCGTGACCCTGAAACTGGTGAGAACCGTTTTGGCGGACTCGATCTTCTCCGTTTGGCAATTCCTCGTCGTGTATATACCGACAACCACATGAACGTTGTAGCTGCTGCCTTAAAGAACGTATTCGACCGTAGGGAAAGCATTACCCGTGGTGTCGCAATAGAATGGGAAGCCCCGTTAATGAGGCACTTTACCGTTCAGTTGAAACGCCTGAAGTAATATTTGTTTGTTCAATGTAATATAAGTTTTAATCAACTTAAAGCTAAACGAAAGATTAGGAGATGTCTATCATACTGGAATGATAGTTCTCTGAATAGTTAAAATCTTGGAAATAGTTAAGCCAGAGGGCTGTAATTGTAGCGTAATGGACATTTGGGTAGGCTGAAAAGCTCCAGATGTCCTTTATTTGTTACCTTTGCAGCATTTTAGCCGACAAAGCAAAAGCAAAGGTAGACTACTGGCAAGCTGTAGAAGACGAACGGCAGCGCAACAGCTTTGCGAAGCCGTAGGAATGGATTACGATGCACTGAGCATGTATATCATTAAATCATTACCTTTAACTTTTTTTTGTTTTTCACATTTATAGTTTATACCGAAAAAGCCCTAACTTTGTAGAAATTTAATCAGTATATTGTGACTAAAGACATAGTCAAAGATAAAGTCAGAGGCATACTCGACAGCTATCTTGAGACAAACAACTACAGAAAGACTACGGAAAGATTTGCCATTCTTGATGCGGTCTACGATATGCAAAGACACTTTTCACTCGAAGAGTTAGGAAAGAAGATGTCTAAAGATAACTTTAGGGTTTCGCGCGCAACACTCTACAACACCATGCGGCTCTTTATAGAGTTGCGTTTGGTTGTGCGTCATCGCTTTATAGGGCAGACCAAATATGAGGCTTGCTACAATAACGACGACCACATTCATCGAATATGTACCGTTTGTGGTGCTGTAAAGGAGATAGAATCGACACCGATAACGGAGGCTATTGCCGAAACAAAGTTTACACGTTTTCGCAAGGACGGCTTCTCCTTATATATATATGGCGTCTGCTCACGTTGTCAGGCAAAGCTCTCACGCGAACGTAAAAAAGTAAAAAACAAGATAAAAACTAATGGAAACAGGTAAAGTTGATGTCCTATTGGGATTACAGTGGGGCGACGAAGGAAAGGGAAAGATAGTCGATGTGCTTACACCGCGCTACGATGTTGTGGCACGCTTTCAAGGAGGGCCTAATGCAGGGCACACTTTGGAGTTTGAAGGCGAGAAGTATGTGTTGCGCTCTATTCCCTCTGGCATCTTCCAAGGTGGAAAGATAAACATCATTGGCAATGGAGTTGTGCTTGCGCCAGACTTGTTTATGAAAGAAGCAGAAGACTTGGCTGCATCGGGACACCCACTCTTTGAACGACTTTACATTTCCAAGAAAGCCCACCTTATCATGCCTACCCACAGAATATTGGACAAGGCAAGCGAAGCTGCAAAAGGTAAGGAACTTGTGGGAACCACTGGTAAAGGCATCGGTCCTACCTATACGGACAAGACGAGCAGAAACGGTCTGCGTGTGGGCGATATACTAAACGACTTTGAGAATAAATATTTGAAGCACAAGGAACGCCACCTTAAATTGTTGAGCTCAATGGGTTGGACAGACTTTGAAGGCTTTGAGGAAACCGAAAAGCAATGGTTGGAAGGTGTGGAATATATGAAGAACTTCCGCTTTGTCGATTCGGAACACGAGATAAACCATACACTTCGTGCAGGCAAGCGCATTCTTTGCGAGGGTGCACAAGGCACAATGCTCGATATAGACTTTGGTTCTTATCCTTTCGTTACTTCGTCTAACACCATTTCCGCAGGTGCTTGCACGGGCTTGGGTATAGGGCCAAACAAAATAGGTAACGTGTTTGGCATTATGAAAGCGTACTGCACTCGCGTTGGTTCAGGACCTTTCCCAACCGAACTCTTCGACGAAACAGGCGACAAGCTGTGCGACTTAGGACACGAATATGGTGCCGTTACTGGCAGAAAGCGTCGTTGCGGTTGGATAGACTTGGTGCAACTGCGCTATTCGATAATGGTGAATGGTGTAACAGAGCTCATTATGATGAAGAGCGATGTGCTCGATACATTCAACACTATCAAGGCTTGCGTTGGCTACGAACTGCCAAATGGCGAAACCACCGACAAGTTACCATACGATATCAGCAACGTGAAGCCAATTTACAAAGAACTGAAAGGTTGGAATACAGATATGACACGACTCACAGACGAAGCACAGTTCCCAAAAGAATTTAGCGACTATGTGAAGTTCCTTGAAGACTTCTTGGAAACAAGAATTGGTGTTATCTCAATAGGTCCAGACCGAGAACAAACTATAATAAGAAAATAACGACGATGGCAAATAAACCTTCTATCCCAAAGGGAACGCGCGATTTCGGTCCCGATGAGATGGCAAAACGAAATTATATATTCGATACCATAAAGAGCGTGTATGCGCTTTATGGTTTTCAACAGATAGAAACGCCCGCAATGGAAACGCTCCAAACCCTGATGGGAAAGTACGGAGAAGAGGGCGACAAGTTGCTTTTCAAGATTTTAAATTCAGGCGATTTCCTTAAAAGCACTACCGATGAGGAACTTTTAGCACGCAATCCGTTGAAGTTGCAGACCAAGCTTTCAGAGAAAGGATTGCGCTACGACCTTACTGTTCCCTTTGCACGATATGTTGTAATGCACCGCGAAGAGTTGCAAATGCCTTTCAAACGCTATCAGATACAACCCGTTTGGCGTGCCGACCGACCACAAAAGGGGCGTTATCGTGAATTTTATCAATGCGATGCCGACATTGTTGGTTCAGATTCCTTGCTCAATGAAGTGGAGTTGATGCAGATTATCGACACCGTTTTCACCAAGTTCGGAATCCGAGTACAGATAAAAATAAACAACCGCAAGATACTTTCGGGTATTGCAGAAGTCATTGGCGAGCAGGAAAAGATTGTCCAAATCACAACAGCCATCGACAAACTCGACAAGATAGGGCTTGAGGCAGTGAATGCCGAACTTGAAAAAGAAGGATTGTCAAAGGCTTCCATAGAGAAGCTGCAACCTATAATACAGTTAAGTGGCAGCAACGACGACAAGCTGAACACGATAGCCGAAGTGCTTGCAAATAGCGAAACAGGACTAAAGGGAGTAGAGGAGATAAGATACATTCTTGATGTTTTGAAGCAAATAGAGCTGAAAAATGAAATACAACTCGACTTGACTTTAGCGCGCGGACTGAACTATTATACAGGCGCAATATTTGAAGTGAAGGCTTTGGACGTTGAAATCGGTTCCATTACAGGTGGCGGACGCTACGATAATCTTACGGGAATATTCGGAATGCCTAACCTCTCGGGCGTTGGTTTCAGCTTTGGTGCAGACCGTATCTACGATGTTCTCAACACGTTAGACCTTTATCCGAAAGAAAGTATCAGCGATACCCAACTGCTGTTCATCAACTTTGGCGATAAGGAAACAAGCTACGTGTTGCCGTTTGTGGCGAAAGCACGACAGGCAAATATAAGAACGGAGATTTTTCCCGATGCTGCAAAGATGAAGAAACAAATGGCTTATGCAAATGCAAAGCACATTCCGTTTGTTGTTCTTGCAGGCGATAACGAAATAGAACAAGGCAAAGTTACTTTGAAGAATATGAATACAGGCGAGCAAATACTCGTTTCGCCCGACGATTTAATAGAGAAAGTAACATCAAGCAACCCTTGAGTCAAGGGGCATAAGATTCTGTAGTACGAAAAGTCGCCTGCTGTTTCGTGCTACAGAACTTATAACTTACAGAAATACAAAGAGCCGATTCTCAATAAGAGAGTCGGCTCTTTGTGTTTTGTTAGCTATAATAGCAACAAACGCATTTGAAGGAAAGTGGAAGAAAGATTAAATAGACTCGTAGCCTCTTGTATAGTTTTTCTTCAGCAAGTCTTTCAAAGACAGTTCCTTGCCACCATCGTGTTCGTATGCTTCGCGCATCTCTTCATATCCTTCTTCTTCCTCTTTAGAGTGTGTAAACTCTATTGCTTTGCTTTTTGCTTCTGCTATTGCCCAACCGATTATTGCAATTACGAGTAAGGCAATCAATCCTATTATAGGTGTTGTCATAATGCTACGTTTTTATTATTTATAGTGCAAAAGTACGTTAAGTTTACCAAAACACCAAATTTTCAATAACTTTTTGTACCTTTGTCTCACATTAGAAAGAAACTATAAACGACAAGATGACGAGAAAAGAACGCTATAACTACATATTGGATTATTTCAGGAAGAACGTTGGCGAAGTATCTACCGAATTGATGTTCGGTTCGGCTTTCCAGTTATTATGCGCAACTTTGCTTTCGGCACAATGCACCGACAAACGCATAAATGCCATTACTCCCGCATTGTTTGCCAAGTTTCCCGATGCGAAAGCTATGGCTGCTGCCGAAGTAGAAGACGTTTTCGAGCTTGTGCGCAGCGTTTCTTACCCAAATTCAAAGGCAAAACATTTGATTGAAATGGCACGTATGGTTGTAGATGCATACGGTGGCGAAATACCTTCAGACCCTAATGAATTGGTGAAACTGCCCGGAGTAGGGAGGAAAACCGCAAATGTGTTGCAGGCAGTATGGTTCGGAAAGCCAACTTTGGCAGTAGACACGCACGTCTATCGTGTCAGTCATCGGTTGGGATTGGTGCCTGCCGATGCCAACACACCACGTAAGGTGGAAGACTATCTGATGCGCAATATCCCTCTAAACGAGGTGTCTTCAGCCCACCATTGGATACTCCTGCACGGTCGATATATCTGCAAGAGCCTGCGTCCGATGTGCGAAAAATGCCCATTTGAGTTTTTCTGCCCGAAGAATATGGATAATAGCAAACTAAATAAGTAGACGAAAATGAATACAAAAATAATATTGGCATTTTTAAAGAACATAGCTGCCAACAATAATAGAGAGTGGTTTCAAGAACATAAGTCTGAATATGAAGCCGTAAAAAAGGAGTTTGAGGCAGGCGTTAAAGATGTTATAACAACCTTGACGACAATTGACAGCGAGATAGCCCACCTGAAAGTAAAGGATTGTACCTATCGTTTCTATCGTGATACACGCTTCTCGCCCGATAAGAGTCCGTACAAACGACACTTGGGTGCCTTTATCTGCGCAAAGGGACGAAAGGCTTTGCGAGGTGGCTATTACATTCATTTAGAACCGAACAACTGCTTGGTTGCGGTGGGCTCGTATTGGTTGCCAACCAACATACTAACCTCGTGCCGCAACGAAATAATGGCGAATATCGACCAATGGCGCAAGATTGTCGAAGACGGAAAGTTTATAAAGACTTTCGGTTATCCCAACGACGGACAATGGGAGGACGATGCTGTATCTAAGAAAGGTTTTGGTTTGGCAGCTTTGAAAACAATTCCGAAAGGTTTTCCACGCGACTATGAGTTTGCTCAATATCTTCGTATGAAAGACTATTGCTGCTGGGTGAAAGTCCCCGACAATTTCTTTGAAGGCAACGAATGGAAGGAGAAGCTAATCGAAATAGCTAAAACAGGAAAGCCAATGATGGATATGATGAACAACGTAATAGATGATTACGAGTAAATTAGACGTGTCTGTATCTCATATAATAATCACACAAAATGAGGTCAATAAATATTGTTAATATAACAGACGAGTTCTAAATTTATATGGATTCGTCTGTTTTCGTTAAATGCAATTTAAACGTTTTCGGAATATTATTTGTAATTCTAAGAGAAAAATCTTATATTTGCACACGTATAATAAACTATCGCCCTGAACATATATAGGAATAATGAAAAGAACAGCAAAGATGCTCCGTCATGCTATGCAGTATTTACTAAAATCGAATGTTAGTATAGGTATGATTGATTTGCTTTTTAAGTTACCTTTTTATATATTCAGAAAACATTTTAGATGTTTTAAAGATGTTTACATACCTGTTCCTCGTAGATTTATTGAAGGATTTAGCTTTAATGCAGAAAGATTTTATCCCAATCTCTGTTATAAGAGTTAAAGATATAACCTTTTGTTCTGGCATTGTATATTTAAGAAACATAGTAAATATTAATAACCCTAACGTCCCAGTCTCTGTAAGACGTTCTCTCTAATGGAGAGTTAAGGAGAGACATTGAAAAAATAATGAAAAACAATCTATTAAAAACTACTTGTGCAGTTTTTAGTTTACTGTTTACTGCACTTTTTGCTTTACCGCAACAACTGCATGCGCAGAGTAAAGAAGCTTATGTTGAGAAAAACTTGGACAAGAAAGTGATGACTTTCTATTACGACAATCAGAAAAGTAGTAGGAAAGGTATTGTTTATAGCATCAACGAAAAGCAAAAAACCGACAGTGGAACCGAGATTCCTGCTTGGGCTGGTAATTCTCAAGATGGAGAAAAAACTACAACTACAGTCGTTTTCGATGAGTCGTTTAAAGATTTTCGTCCTGTAAGCACCGATTATTGGTTTGCTCAGTACACAGTATTAAAAGAGTTTAAGGGAATTGAGAACTTAAACACAACAGATGTAACTAACATGTCGCACATGTTTTATCATTGCGATGCTTTACCTTCTGTTGATCTTTCGCACTTTAACACAGCGAAAGTTACCGATATGAATTCTATGTTCTCAGAATGTGCTTCGCTAACTTCGCTCAACCTCTCCACATTCGATACTAAGAATGTTACGGATATGAACTCTATGTTTAATTTCTGCGCTAGCTTAACTTCGCTCAATCTTTCTAAATTTAATACTGAGAAAGTTAAAGACATGCGAGCTATGTTCTTTTGCTGCACTGGATTGACTTCTCTCGATCTTTCTAAGTTCAATACAGAAAACGTAACAGATATGGGGGTAATGTTCTTTTATTGCAAAGGCATTACGTCGCTTAATCTTTCAGGCTTCAACACGGCGAAGGTTACTAACATGAAAGGAATGTTCTCTGGTTGTAGCGGACTTACTTCTTTAGATGTTTCTAAATTCAATACGGAAAATGTAACAACAATGAACGGTATGTTTGCAAGTTGTGTAGCACTTACCAAACTTAATTTATCAAGCTTCAATACAGCGAATGTTACCGATATGAATGGCATGTTTGCAAACTGTTCAGAGCTTGCCGCTTTAGACCTTTCTAATTTTAATACGGCAAACGTAACAGATATGACATCTATGTTCTCTGCTTGTACAGTACTTGCAGAACTAAAAGTTCCGAACTTTAACACGGAAAAAGTTGTTAGCATGTTTGGTATGTTTGCAAATAATAAAGCACTTACTTCGCTCGACCTCTCAAGTTTCAACACTCCAGAAGTAACAACTATGAAAGGTATGTTTTCCGGTTGCTCTGCATTAACTTCACTCAATATATCTAACTTCAATACTGCCAAAGTAACCGATATGTATGGAATGTTCTTCTCGTGCGAAGCACTACCTTCTCTCGATCTTTCCAATTTCGATACCGAAAAAGTAACCGATATGTACGGAATGTTCGCATATTGCAAGGCAATGAAATCGTTGAAGCTATCGAGCTTTGATACAAAGAACGTAAAAAACATGTCGTTTATGTTCTTCTATTGTTCTTCACTTCCAACACTCGATCTTTCCGGGTTCAATACAGAGAATGTAACCGATATGGGGGCTATGTTTAAGTATTGCCTTGAAATGGAAAAGATAGATGTATCTAAGTTCAATACAGAAAAGGTAACGAATATGCGCGGAATGTTCTCTGGCTGCAGAAAAATAACTTCTCTCGATCTTTCTCATTTCAATACGGAGAATGTAACCAACACAAACACAATGTTCTTTTCGTGTGATGCAATTACTTCGCTCAATCTTTCAAGCTTTAAGTTAGAGAAAGTAACCGATATGGGTTCAATGTTCTTTGCTTGCGAAGAAATGAAGACCATTTATTGCAACTACACATGGAAGTGTGCAGAATCTACAAGCATGTTCGCTTATTGTTCAAAGCTGAAAGGTGCTGTAGCTTACGATGAAAATAAAGTTGATGTACAAATGGCTAATCCTGAAACAGGATATTTCACCAAGAAGACACCAAGTGGAATTGAAAAGTCTGTAGATACTACCGATGCTAAGATTGTAGACATCTATTCGCTCGATGGCAAGAAGCACTCAGAATTGCAAAACGGAGTAAATATTGTTAGAATGAACAATGGTAAAATACAAAAAATAATGAAGTAAAAAAATAACAAATAAAGCCACCTCGCTCTTTTGCAAGGTGGCTTTATCATTGTACAGAATTTTAAATAGACGGCAATGATTCATAAAAAGGGACAAAACGACTTGTTATAATCTATCTTTCTCTTTATTGCCAGCACCCTTTCCTTTATATTTAGATTTAATGGTGTTGAAACTATAAGTTAATGTACATTCAATGGAACGAGTATTAGAGAACTTTTCCATCTCAATCTCTCGAACTCCACTATAAAGTGTGAAACAATTTTTACGAGCACTATTAAATATGTCGTTAATCATTAGCTTCATTTTCCAATTTTTCCCCAATTGTTTCATTAAGCCTGCATTAATTTGCCAAGTCTGCGCCATATCCATATTCTCTGCATTGCCTTTACTGCGCCAACTAAGATCAGCATTCAGCATACAAGTTGGTGTTAAAGAAATAATATTATTGAATTTAACAATGCCCATAAATCGATTGAAAGACTTTGTTTCTCCTTTATACATTTCTTTATAGAATGGAACAAACATTCCTACCATTAGAGCTGGATAATAACGCTTGAATTGTGGCGATACTTGCAATCCTATTTGTAATTCTGTCATTTTGTATTCAGAATTCATATTTTTAAATAAAGTAGCATTACCGTTACCATAATTCATTGCAGACGTAACTATCTTATCTGTTGTGTGTGCATAATTAAGCATAAGCATTGCCCAGCTATATTGTATATTGCACGAGATGTTATCTACGTATGATGGACGAAGATTTGGATTGCCACTTTGATAAAGATATTTATTTATATACGATACTCTCCCACCAAGTTGCGAATACAAAGGACGATTATATTTCTTAGTATAACTCAACTGTACCATTCCTCTGTTTATTGGCACCATCATCATTATTGTTGGAAAGAGTTTATTGTAGACACGAGATTGTTCCTCTATTTTTTGTTTGTTTTCATAGTAATTATTGTTTATATGTTCATAACGAACACCAATTTGGAAGTCTATCTTACCCAGTCGTTGCATCATTTCTATATATACGGCTGTGTTCATTTCCTTTATCAATGGGTTATTAGATGGAAGAACATTCCCTATATTCACAAAATTTTCATCACGATGGCTATCAGATATTTCAGTCCCTAAGTTTATTTGCCCTTTCAAAAAGGGGTGAGATAAATGGAACTCTCCAGCTAACATACGAGAAGAAATCTTATCCGTAGAAGTTATCGTCCGATTACTTATATTAAGATGAGTTTCGTTAATATTCTCATTACCTTTCGCATACTTCCATAATACATCAAAGGTAGTGTTTAAAGTCCATTTACCTATCTGATTGGTATAATATGCATCTATATTATGTGTAGTTATTTTGGCATTATTGTAGTCTACTACATTGTTATCATCGTCCAAAATATTGTTTATCCACGATTGTGTATTATATAACGAACAAAAATCCGTCGGATTATGAGAAACTTTATAGAACAATCCAAAAGCATGAACAGGCGAAATGGAATAATTAAATCCTAATCTGCCATCATACACTTTAGAAGTACCCTTTTGGTTCATATCAACATTTTGTGTATATTGCGATGCGAGCCATGTGTTCTGCAAATTGTAACTACTTCCTTTCGATTTTTTCCTCGAATATTCCAAATCGGCGAAGATATCGAGTTTATCAAGACGATAGTTTGCATTGATTATCTCTGAACCATTCAGATAGTCGCAATAGTTTAACTTCGTGGTGCTATCAAAAGCAAGACCTTCACCGGGTGCTCTTTCAGCCGTAATACGTATCACAGCATTGACAGTTGCATTGTAACGAGCACCAGGATTCATAACAACTTCCACCTTTTTAATTTTGTTCGATTTAAGTTGTTCCAACAAATTGTCATTATTCACCTTTCTCCCATTAATATACACTAAGGGCTTTCCTTTTCCGAATACTGCTATACCTTTAGAAGTTGTTACAATTCCAGGTAAACGCCCTAAGACATCGTTGGCATTACCTAAGTTTTCAAGAATGGTTCCTTTTATGGAAGTAACCAAAGCATCGCCTTCTACACGTGTTATCGGCCTGCGCAATGCAACTTCAACTCCTTCTAAGTTTGTTACTGCCGATGAGAGTGTTACAGATAATGGAGTGTTAGGCTTTGCATTTATTATTTGGTCGTTATATCCAATTCGCGAAATCTTTAATAATCCTTTTGATACCTTTGAAAGGTTGAACTTTCCTTCTTCATCTGTCGTTACTCCTGTAACAAACGAAGAATCGTTGGCATTAAGTAAAGCTACATTTGCAAAAGATATAGGCTGCTGTTTATTATCAACAACCTTGCCATAATAATTTTCTTGTGCCTGCATCGAAAGAGTTAATATATATAGAAAGGCTGTAATAAATAAATTTCTTTTTCCCATTACTGTTATTTTTGATTGTTTTGTTTTCTGATGCAAAGGTAAAAAAAAATAAGCCATTCTGTCTTTCTTGTAAAAAAAATCATTATCAGAAATTAAAAAAGTCTCAAAAACAAGAATTGTATAGCAATAATGCGAGGAAGAAAGCTTCTGACAACAAAAACATATATAGAATTGTGGAAACTCTATAGTTTAGGCGAAAAATAAGATTTAGACTAAAAAACAAACAGAGCATGTTGCTCAGCTTACAAGCAAAAATATCTGCAAATATTTTGATTTCTCCTTTTTTGTATGTATCTTTGCATTCGCTTTTGGCCGATATGGCTCAGTTGGTAGAGCAACGCATTCGTAATGCGTAGGTCCCCGGTTCGAGTCCGGGTATCGGCTCTTTGAAAAGAGATGCTACAAAAGCAAAGTTCATAATAACAAAGTTATTAAAATACATACAAGCGGAATTAGCACATCGGTAGTGCACGGGCTTCCCAAGCCTGGGAGGCGGGTTCGATTCCCGTATTCCGCTCATTCCTTTAATTCTTTTCCATTTCACTAATGCCACTAAAAATGTACGGATTAAAAATTAAAAATGTTCTATAAATTCCACGTAGCGGAACATAATTGTTATAACACCATTCACTCTTTGTGTCTTTTGCTTTTATGTGCATATTTCGCTTTCCTTTTCAGTCGCATAGCCCGATATGCTCTTTTGAAGGGAGAGTAAGAACAACTCACCTAAAAATCAAGAATCCAATAAAGGTAATTTATAGAGCCTGCTAAATAAATTAACTCCACTTGAACTGACTTGTATTGCTCCTTTTCTCAATATAGCTAAAATAGGCTTCTTGAATTCTCATTTTTACTCCGTGCCCCTTAGAATATTCTTTTGTAGGGTTTATGTATTATGGCCTATTTTTTTGTGGTTAGTCAAAGAATCCTTGTCTTGATACATTAATTCAACAACGGCATTCTTGTCATTGTCGATAATCCGGAAAAAACTAACGTCCTTTTATTGGATACCAATGTATTCCAATGAATTGCTGCTGATAAAAATAAAGTTTGCTGTGGTACTTTACGAAAATATTGCGTATCTTTGCAATAGTTAATTAAAGAGAAAACAGAAAAAGATAGATGCTGTCAATCGAAGGATTAAAAGTTGAGTTTGGTGTAAAACCACTCTTTCATGATGTCTCTTTTGTTGTAAACGACCGCGACCGTATAGCGTTGGTGGGTAAGAATGGTGCAGGAAAGTCTACAATGCTTAAAATACTTTGTGGTTTACAACGTCCCACAGCAGGTGTTGTGGCTGTTCCGAACGATACGACTATCGGCTATTTGCCGCAGGTAATGAAACTGTCGGACGATACTACGGTAAAGGACGAGACACGTAAGGCATTTGCAGATGCTACCAAAATGAAAGAAGAACTGGAGTGTATGCAACAAGAAATGGCTGAACGTACCGACTACGAAAGCGAAAGTTATACCGAACTGGTAGAGAGGTTTACGCAGGAACACGAACGCTTTATGCTGCTTGGTGGTGAGAATTACGAAGCAGAAATAGAACGTACGCTTGTCGGTTTAGGTTTTGAACGTACCGACTTCGACCGTCCCACATCTGAATTTTCGGGTGGTTGGCGTATGCGAATAGAACTGGCGAAAATACTTTTACGCCACCCTGATGTATTGTTGCTTGATGAGCCAACCAACCATTTGGATATAGAATCAATACAATGGTTAGAGCAGTTTCTTGTTCAAAGTGCAAAAGCTGTGGTGTTGGTGTCTCACGACCGTGCCTTTATAAACAATGTAACGAATCGCACATTAGAGATAACTTGCGGTAGGGTAGAAGACTATAAAGTGAGGTACGATGAATATCTTGTTTTACGTAAGGAACGTAGAGAGCAACAACTGCGTGCATACGAAAATCAACAAAAGGAGATTGCTGATATAAAGGCCTTTATAGATAGATTTCGTTATCAGGCAACAAAAGCAGTTCAGGTGCAACAACGTATAAAGCAGTTGGAAAAGATAGTGCCGATAGAGGTAGACGAGGTGGACAATTCGGCCATGCGCTTAAAATTTCCACCTTGCTTGCGAAGTGGCGATTATCCTATTATCTGCGACAATGTGCGCAAGGAATATCCGTCACGCCTCGTGTTCGAGAAGGTCGACATGACCATTAAGCGAGGCGAAAAAGTTGCTTTCGTAGGTAAGAATGGAGAAGGAAAGTCTACCCTTGTAAAGTGTATCATGAACGAAATCCCCTTCGATGGTAATCTAAAGATAGGGCACAACGTACAGATTGGATATTTCGCACAAAACCAAGCCCAACTCTTAGACGAGAACCTGACTATATTTGAAACCATCGACCAAGTAGCAAAAGGTGAGATGCGATTACGTATCAACGACCTTTTAGGTGCCTTTATGTTTGGTGGAGAAATATCTGAAAAGAAAGTTAAAGTGCTCTCGGGTGGCGAGCGTTCACGCTTGGCAATGATAAGATTATTGCTCGAACCAGTGAATCTCTTAATACTCGACGAACCTACAAACCACTTGGACATAACTTCAAAGGAGGTTCTGAAAGAAGCGATTAAGGCTTTCGACGGGACAGCGATTATCGTCTCGCATGACAGAGAGTTCCTCGATGGCTTGGTAAGCAAGGTATATGAATTTGGTGGAGGCAAGGTGCGTGAGCATTTAGGTGGAATTTACGATTATCTGCGTGCCCATAATGCCGAAACAATACAAGAAAGTTTGAGTAAGACAAGTACGAATACTGTTGCTTCCATATTAGAAAACACTGCCAATGCGAAGCAAGAAGCAGTTGCCCAATCTGCATTGGGTGCAGTATCGTATGCAGAACACAAGGAACAACAAAAGAGAATTAGAAAGACACAGCGTGCTGTAGAAGATTCGGAAAAGAAGATTGCCAAGATGGAAAAGCGCAAAGCTGAACTTGACGAATTGTTGATGTCGGCAGAGAATGCATCAAATATGAAACTCGTTACCGAATACACCGACTTACAACGCCATTTAGACAAGGAGAACGAACAATGGCTTGCACTTTCCGAAGCATTGGAAGCATTGCAGAATGAATAAGAAAGAGAATTTATAATTAAATAATAATTGACGAACCTTGTTCGCCTACATTCACTTTGAACGTGCATTATGCAAGCAAAAGATGATGTGACGAGCGGTTTAAACTAAGAACATTTAAAATGAACATTAAGACAATCTTACCAATGATGATGATTGCTACGGTTCCTATGACTGGATTTGCACAAAACCAAGCAGGAATTAAGGAGAGCAATCTCGACAAATCGGTACGTCCTGCCGACGATTTTTACCAGTTCGCAACAGGCGGTTGGCAGAAAAACAATCCTTTGCCTGCTGCATACTCGCGTTATGGTTCGTTCGACCAGTTGGGCGAAAACAATAACAAGCGTATTAATACCATTCTTACAAGTCTGCTAAAGACGAAAGCAAAAGCAGGAAGTGTGGAGCAAAAGCTGAGCGATTTCTATAAACTTGCTATGGATTCTGTGCGTAGAAACAAAGAAGGCGTTGCGCCTGTAATGCCATTGCTCAGCGAGATGGAGGCTGCGAAAACTTTAAATGCTCTCCACGCTATTCAGTTGAAATATGCAAGTCAGAGCTACGGAATGCCAATAAGGTATGGCTTTGGAGCTGACGAAAAGAATGCGAAGATGAACATTCTAACAATTAACCAGAGCGGACTTACGTTAGGTCAAAAAGATTACTATCTTGATAACGATAAGGCTACAACCGATATACGTAATGCCTTTAAGCAATTCGTGGTAAATATGTTTAAACTCTTTGGTTTCTCACAAGCCCAAGCCGAAACAAAGAGCCAATATATTATGCGTTACGAAACTGCCATTGCGTTAATTTCCAAGAGCAGAACTGAACTTCGCGATTCGAAAGCCAACTACAATAAGATGACCTTGGCAGAGTTTAAAGCGAAATATCCTAATATTCGGTTAGAACAAATGCTGAATGCAGATGGTGTAAAGTCTGATTATATACAAGAGATGGTTGTTGGACAGCCAAAGTTCCTGACAGGCGTAGACAAACTAACTGAAACAGAAACTGCCGACGAGCTTCGTGCTCGAATGGAATGGGAGGTTATTCTTGGTGCTGCAAACTATCTCAGCGATAATGTCCGTGCTGAATACTTTAACTTCTTTAGCAAGACAATGCGTGGAACAAAGCAAGACTATCCACGTTGGAAACGTGCTACGCAGCAAGTAGAAAGTCAGATGGGCGAAGCACTTGGCAAGATATATTGCGAACGCTATTTCCCTGCAAGCAGCAAACAACGTATGGAGCAACTTATTAAGAATCTCCAGACAAGTTTAATTCAACGTATTAAGGACCAAAGCTGGATGAGTGAGGAAACAAAGCAGGCTGCGCTCGATAAGTTGTCTACTTTCTATGTTAAGGTGGGATACCCTAATAAGTGGCAAGACTTAACCCTTCTTACAATCGATCCGACAAAGTCGTATTACGATAATGTTATGAGCTGTCGCAAGTTCTGGCACAAGGTGAATCTTGATGAGACTGCAGGCAAGCCAGTGGATAAGGACAAGTGGTATATGACTCCACAGACGGTAAATGCGTATTACAATCCTACCACCAACGAGATATGCTTCCCTGCTGGCATTCTTCAATACCCATTCTTCGACCCTAAGGCAGACGATGCCTTCAACTACGGAGCCATCGGTGTTGTGATTGGACACGAAATGACACACGGCTTCGACGATAATGGGCGGAACTACGATAAAGATGGAAACATGCGCGACTGGTGGGCAAAAGGCGATGGCGACAAGTTCAAGGCACGCACAACACCATTCGGTCAGTTCTTCAGCAATATCAGTGTGCTGCCCGACCTCAAGGCAAACGGAAATCTTACAATGGGCGAAAATCTTGCCGACCATGGTGGCTTAATGGTTGCTTATAATGCACTGAAGAATGCTATGAAAGGTAAGAAAGCACAAAACATTTATGGCTTTACTCCCGAACAACGTTTCTTCCTTGCATACGCTGGTGTGTGGGCTGCAAATATAACAGAAGCAGAAATACGTAACCGTACCAAGAGCGACCCTCACTCGCTGGGAGAATGGCGCGTGAATGGTGCTTTACCACACATTGATGCCTGGTACGATGCATTCAACGTAAAGCCAGGCGACAAACTTTACTTGCCAAAAGAGCAACGTCTCGACTTATGGTAAGTTATGGATAATAGTCTTTTATGATGTAGACCCCGAAAGTAGATTGATGCTTTCGGGGTTTTTAAGTGTTCACTTTCCGATGCAGAAGTGCTTAAAGATATTGTGCAATGTCTCTTGTGGTGTAATTTGATTGCCTGTAATCTCGGCGAGTATGGAGATGGTGTCTTTCAGGTCTTCAGAAATTAGGTCGCCGCTGAGGTTCATAGCCATTGCATCTTGTACTTGTTGCAGAGATGCGTGTGCACGGGTGAGTGCATCGTAGTGTCGGGCATTGGTAACGATGGTTGTGTTCTCTGTAATCTCTGGCAGGTCGGCTACTTTGTATATTAATGCTTCGAGCTGGCCGATGCCCAAGTTATATTTGCCTGATATGCTGAGTTCGTAATAGTTGAAATCTGCATTGTGCCTTTCTTTCAGTATAGAATTGGTTAGGTCGTCTACTTTGTTATGTACAAGAATTAAATGCTTGTCGGCACATTGAGCGAATATCTCTTCTTTTTCACTATCGGTAGGATTTTTGTCTACAACCCATAACACTATTTGTGCTTTCCGGAGCGTGACGTATGTACGTTCTATGCCTAATTGCTCGACTTGGTCGGTGGTCTTGCGTAGTCCTGCGGTATCAATAAAGTGGAAGTCTACACCACTGATGGCGATAGTATCTTCTATGACATCACGGGTGGTTCCGTGAATATTGCTTACAATGGCACGTTCGTCGTGAAGCAGGCAATTGAGCAGGGTAGACTTTCCTACATTTGTTTTGCCAATGATGGCTACTGGAACACCTGTTTTGAGTGCTTGCCCCATTTTGAAAGAGCGGGCAAGTGCGGTTACTTTGCTGTCTGTTTCCTTGACAAGGGCAATTAGTTCGGTACGGTCGGCAAACTCTAATTCTTCGTGGTCGGAGAAGTCGAGTTCGAGTTCGAGCAGCGAGTTTATTTTGAGTAGCTGACTGCGCAATTTTGAAAGTTCTGATGAGAAGTGCCCTTTCAGTTGCGATAGCGCAAGTTTATGCGAAGCTTTGTTGGTAGATGCTATAAGGTCGGCAACAGCTTCGGTCTGCGAAAGATCCATCTTTCCGTTCAGATAGGCGCGCTGGGTGTATTCGCCAGGTTTTGCTTGTCGGCAATTGTTCTCTATAAGTCTGTGGAGCACTTGTTCCATTATATATGCTGAACCGTGGCACGATATTTCTACTGCATCTTCGCCCGTGTACGAATGGGGAGCTCGCCAGATGGACACAACCACTTCGTCTACGGTTTGCTGTTTCTCGTCGAGTATTTCTCCATAATGCAAGGTATTGGCTGGGGCGTTCAGTATTGTCCGCGAGAAAATGGAGTCGACTATTCTGATGGCATCGCTGCCCGAAACTCTGATTGTTCCTATCGCACCTCCCGGTTGTGTTGCTATTGCACAGATGGTTTCGGAAGGGTTGAGAGGATTGTTGTATGCTTGCATTATGGAGAAAAATAAAAGTATTGTTGTGTGAATGTCTTAGGCGGTGTGTAACCTCTTGCGGCGAAAGGCTTCTGAAGGTTAGATTCTTTCAAGCACTTTCTTTATCAGTCCGTCAATAGTGTTCTTATAGCCAGAGTTGGCTTCTTTCTGCATGCGGTTGGCAATTACCATGCAGCAAGTTACGGCTTTGTGCCCCATGTGTTGTGCCAAACCTGCCAATGCGCTGCTTTCCATCTCGAAGTTTGTTATTTTGTACCTGTTATATTCGAACTTTACTATTTTTTCGTTTAGTTGCGGATCTGCCAGTGGTATGCGCAATCGTCGTCCTTGTGGTCCGAAGAAGCCTCCGCAGGCGATGGTTACACCGCGCACCATATCGTCTTGTGCTATTTGTTCTAACAGTTCTTTATTGGCGTCTGCCACGTATGGATTTCCTAATTGCGGATTCCAGTTTACTTGCTTTTTGAATTCCTTCTCGAAGGCAACATCTAATTTATCGCGATTTGCATAGTAGTTGAGCAATCCGTCGAAGCCTATGCTCTTTTCCGATGCAATGAATGTGCCTATTGGCGTGTTGGGTTGGAGTCCACCGCAGGTTCCGATACGCACTAAGGTTAGTGGCCGTAGTTTGGCGTTTTCTTTTCTTGTTTCAAAGTTAATGTTGGCTAAGGCATCTAACTCGTTGAGAACGATGTCGATGTTGTCGCACCCAATGCCTGTGCTTACAATGGTTATCCGTTTTTTCTTGAAGTTGCCCGTTATGGTTCTGAACTCTCTATTATTGGCTTCGCATTCTACACCGTCGAAATGCGATGCAACCAAGGCAACTCTTCCCGGATCACCTACCAGAATAACTTTGTCTGCCAGCTCTTGTGGTTTTAAGTGAAGGTGGAAAATACTTCCATCTTCGTTAATAATCAACTCTGATGGGGCAAAATAATTCTCTTCCATAATCATAAGATTTAGTAAATGTCTTTTTATTGTGTCCTACAAAGTTACATCTTTTTATAAAGAAAGAAGACTTAATACTTGTTTTTTTCTCTTTTAGTCCGTTTTACTTCGACTGATATGGCGATTACAGTCTTTCCCATATGTCAATTTGCTCGAAGTTTATATATTTAGTACTGTTTGAGTATAGAGTTTCTTGCAAAAGTTTATAAGTTTTTCCTAATAGCCTATAAGCTTTCTTGACTAAGTGTAGTGTTATTCTTCGCAAAGTCCACGAACTTCGTTCTGGTTGTCCGTAAACTTATGCGATAAACGAAAAGGAGTTAAAGATGACTTAAACAGTCGGTCTTTAACTCCTTCTAATATTGTATGTTATGTTTCCTATTCTTTCAGCAGAGTGTTTGCCATGTTAAGTGCTGCTCTTCTGCCGTCGCCCATAGCGAGGATAACTGTGGCACCGCCGCGTACAATGTCGCCGCCTGCATAGATTTCGGGGATAGAACTCTGCATGTCGTCGTTCACTGCGATTGTATTCTTTCGTCCTAATTCCAGCCCTTCGATAGAGTTTGGCACAAGCGGGTTAGGCGACACACCTACTGCAACAACTACTTGGTCGCACTCTATGGTAATGGTCTTGCCGGTAGTTTGTGGTCTGCGGCGTCCGCTTTCGTCCGGTTCTCCAAGTTCCATAACGTCGAGAACAGCCCCACAAACACGTCCGTTTTCATCGGCAAGATATTCTTTCGGGTTGTGCAGCGTAAGGAAGTTGATGCCTTCTTCCTGTGCATGCTTCACTTCTTCTACACGTGCCGGCATTTCTTCCAACGAACGACGGTAGACAAGTGTTACTTCGGCACCAAGGCGTTTTGCTGTGCGGCACGAGTCCATAGCAGTGTTTCCACCACCCACAACAACAACTTTCTTTCCAATAATGATTGGCGTGTCGGTGTCCGGGTTGGCTGCGTCCATTAAGTTTACACGGGTAAGATACTCGTTGCTTGACAGAATGTTGATGCTATTTTCGCCTGGAATACCCATGAAGTTAGGCAAGCCTGCACCCGAACCTACAAAGATTCCCTTGAAACCGTTTTGTTTCAGTTCTTCCACACTGATGGTTTTGCCGACAATCGTGTCGGTTTGGAAATGAACTCCTTGCTTTCTTAAGTTTTCGACTTCCACCTCGACAATCTTGTTTGGCAGGCGGAACTCCGGAATACCGTATTTGAGCACACCGCCAATTTCGTGCAATGCTTCGAAAACGTAAACCTCAAATCCGCGTTTAATCATATCGCCGGCAAAGCTAAGTCCCGAAGGACCTGAGCCAATAACGGCTACTTTCATGCCATTAGAGGGAGCAAGCTCGGGTAACGTAATGTTGCCACTCTCGCGTTCATAGTCGGCGGCAAATCTTTCAAGATAGCCAATAGCCACAGCAGGTTCTTTCATCTTTAAGTGAATGCAACGGCTTTCGCACTGTTTCTCTTGCGGACAGACACGACCGCAAACTGCCGGTAGGGCAGAAGTGTCTTTCAATACGCGTGCAGCATTAAGGAATTGTCCGCGTTCGATGTTCTTGATGAAACTTGGAATGTTGATGTTTACGGGGCAACCTTCCACGCAAGTAGGTTTTGCGCAGTCGAGACAGCGTTGAGCTTCACGCATAGCCATTTCTTTTGTAAGCCCTTTGTTCACCTCTTCCAAACGTGTCGTCGCACGGTAAACAGGGTCAAGCTCCGGCATCTGCACTCTTTCGATGGCTGTACGCTCTTTCGGTTTCATGCTCTTGCGCAATTCTGTACGCCATTCTGCGTTGCGATCGACAAGTTCAGAGAACTCCTGTTTTGTTTCTTCTGCGGGAGTCAATGCTGTCTTTGCTGTGCTTTCAGCAGTTTCTACTTCTATATGATGATGCCCAATCTGGTCTTGCTTCCTTTCCATTTCTTTGCGTTCCACACTTTTAAAGGTGCCCATACGCTTGAACATCTCGTCCCAATCGACAAGGTCGCCATTAAATTCAGGACCATCAATGCAGACGAACTTTGTTTTTCCACCAATGGTAAGACGGCATGCACCACACATACCTGTTCCGTCCACCATAATTGTATTCAATGAAACGTCGTTTGGAATGCCGTATTTCTTTGCCAGCAACGAGGTAAACTTCATCATTACAGGAGGACCGATAGCCAGTACCTTGTCTACTTTTTCACGTTGAAGAACTTCCTCTACACCAACGGTTACAACGCCTTTCTTACCCATACTTCCGTCATCGGTCATGATAATAACCTCGTCAGAGTATTTGGCAACGTCATCAACCATAATCACCAATTCTTTTGTGCGACCTGCCAACACGGAAATTACGCGGTTGCCGGCTTTCTTTAAGGCTGTCAAAATAGGGAGAATGGCTGCGATACCGATACCGCCACCGGCGCAAACCACCGTGCCATAGTTTTCTATGTGCGATGCCTGCCCTAATGGTCCGACAATGTCGAGCACTTCGTCGCCCGGTTCGAGCTGGCACAATTTGGTAGAAGAGAGTCCTACTTCCTGTATTACCATGGTGAGAGTGCCTTTTTCAGGGTCGGCTTTAGCAATGGTATAAGGCACGCGTTCGCTGTTTTTGTCTACGCGTACAATTACGAAGTTACCTGCCCTGCAACTGCGTGCTATGAGCGGTGCTTCTACAACGATGCAAAAAACCTTTTCGGAAAATTGCTCTTTGCTGATAATCTTGTTCATGTTTTAAAGGTTAAGTTGTTTATAGATTCTTATTTATTATAACTCTCTATTGTGTTTATGTCTCTGTTGTTGCCTGAAGCAACCCTAACTTACACTTTCGATTTGTTCTTGTCTGAAGTCGAGTAGGAGTTGTCTCTGACATTAATAGTATTGCCGAGTGAAAGACAGTGCCATCTCAACTTCCGACAAAGAATATTCTTTACGATCTAAGCACAATGATTAGAAGTTTTTGTCGTCGAGCATTTCAAATCCGCAATAAGGTACAAGTACCTTTGGTACTCTTATTCCTACAGAGGTCTGATTGTTTTCCATTATGGCTGCAACAATGCGAGGCAAAGCCAATGCCGAACCATTCAGTGTATGACACAGCTCTATTTTCTTATCTTCAGCACGGCGATAGCGACAATGCAGACGGTTTGCCTGATAACTTTCAAAGTTAGAAACAGAGCTAACCTCCAGCCAACGCTCCTGTGCAGCACTCCATACTTCGAAGTCGTAACAAATAGCAGAGGTAAAGCTCATATCGCCACCGCACAGTCGGAGAATGTGGTAGGGGAGTTCCAGCTTCATCAACAGATGCTCAACATGTTCCAACATTTCGTTCAATGATTGGTAAGAGTGTTGCGGAGTGTCTATGCGCACAATCTCTACCTTGTCGAATTGGTGTAGTCGATTGAGTCCACGTACGTCTTTTCCGTAGCTCCCAGCCTCGCGACGGAAGCATGAAGAGTAGGCGCAACGTTTGATAGGGAGATCTTTCTCGTCGAGTATCTCATCGCGGAAAATATTCGTAACGGGTACTTCTGCCGTTGGAATTAGGTAGAGATCGTCCACTTCTGCATGGTACATTTGTCCTTCCTTATCGGGCAACTGCCCTGTTCCTAATCCTGAAGCCTGGTTGACAACCAATGGAGGTTGTACTTCTAAATATCCACTTTTGCGAGCCTCGTCAAGGAAGAATGCTTCCAAGGCACGTTGGAAACGCGCCATCTTCCCTATGTAAATAGGAAAACCTGCCCCTGTGATTTTAACACCAAGCTCGAAATCAACGAGGTTATACTTCTCGCATAAATCCCAGTGGCAAAGTGCTTTACCCTCGAAAGTTGGCTTTTCGCCACCTTCTTTTACTACAACATTGTCGTTAGCATCTTTACCTTCGGGCACATCTGCATTGGCTATATTGGGGATAGTGAGCAGCAAGTCGGTCATATCGGCTTGTGCTTTCTCCATGTTGGTTTGCAAGTCCTTATCGGCAGCCTTTAGTTCAGCTACCTTATTCTTTATTTCGTTCGCCTCGTCTTTCTTGCCTTCTTTCATTAATCCACCAATTTGTTTTGAAAGAAGATTTTGTTGTTGCTTATTGTTATCGAGCTTTTGTTGGTATTCACGACGCATTCTATCGTATTCCAATACCTTCCCGATGGTCTCTTTGGCATTATCGAAGTGCTTCTTTTCAAGACCTTTTATTACACGTTCAGTTTCCTCACTGATGAGCTTTAATGTAAGCATACGTCTTTGTATATTTTATATTCTATTTTGACAACAAAGTTACAAAAAAATATCTTATCGACAAGGATTTTATTCAAAGTTTCCTAAAGTGTTCATAATAATACTGGAAAGCCAGCAAGACTTGTGTAAAAATATGGAGACAATGCTGTCTTATTTGATAAATGGTTTTCTCTTTTGTTGTTTGTGCCGGCTGATGAGAAAATCCGTAGTTTTGTAAAGATAATTTCTTAAAGACAAATAATTACGCTTTGGTGTTGCGAAAGCTGCCCTTTTGCGATGCAAAACCTATGCTTTTACCGTATAAAACAGCCACTTTTGGAATGCAAAACAATATGTCTTGTAATACGTTGATAAAGAGATTAATACGCAACAGATAGATTTGTGGAAAAGATTTACAATTTTTGACTGCTGTTTTATCTAACTAAAGGTATGTGGATAGCAATGGAGTAGGGAAGTGAAAAGTAGTTTCTATTCAGAAGGTAGAATGTGTCTGTGCTAACCTCAGCTGCTATTGTTATAAACAGAAATCCATTCACAACACCTCAAAAGTGTTATGAATGGATTTCTCTATTGTATGCGCTACCTGTCAGACAGAAAGCGTGTATGTTCTTATTGGCTTACTCTATTACTACCAATGGTTCGTCTTCGAGTACAGCTTGACCAACTTTAACAACGATGGCTGTAACCTTGCCGTCCTTTTCAGCTTCAATGCTGTTTTGCATCTTCATAGCTTCGAGCACAAGAACAGTGTCGCCTGCTTTAACTTCCTGACCTACGGTAACTTCTATTGAAGTAATAGTGCCGGGGAGCGGAGCCTTTATGGCATTTGAAGCATTGAAGTTTGCTGGTGTTGCTGCACCTTCAGCCTCGTTTTCAGTAGTGGGTTTACCTAATTCTACCTTTTTCTTTTCAGGTTCAGCAGGTGCTTCCATCTGAACCTTATATTCCTCACCATTTACCGTGATGTCAGCAACATTGTCGTCGCCAACGCTGTTTATAACGACATTATATTCTTTGCCGTCAATCGTATATTTAAATTCTTTCATTTTGTCTTATGGTTTCTTTGTCATAATCTCGAACTTGGCATTCCACATTGTCTGCTTTGGCTTTATTGTGATAATGCCTGGTTCTACATCGTGAACGTTATTGCCTGCATACTCATAGAGCGCCATGGCAATTGCAGCGTATATATTATTGTTCATTTATAGATGTTTTTTATAAAGGGAACTTACAATTACATTGGCATACAACCATGCTTCTTGGCTGGCAACTCTTGCTTCTTGTTTGCTAATTGTGCAAGACCGCGGCAAATACGGAAACGTGTGTTACGTGGTTCGATAACATCGTCGATGTAGCCATATTGAGCTGCCTGATATGGATTTGCAAACTTTTCGGTGTATTCTTCTTCTTTTTCAGCAATGAATTGTTTAACATCGCCTCCACTCTCCTTTACCTGTTTTACTTCTTTTCCGTAGAGAACTGCAACTGCGCCCGATGCTCCCATAACTGCAATCTCGGAACTTGGCCAAGCAAAATTAAGGTCGGAGCGCAATTGCTTGCAACCCATAACGATGTGAGAGCCACCATAGCTCTTGCGAAGGGTGATGGTTATCTTTGGTACGGTTGCTTCGCCATAAGCGTAAAGCAACTGTGCACCGTGTAAGATAACTGCATTGTATTCCTGGCCGGTACCAGGAAGGAAACCTGGAACATCTACTAATGAAACGATAGGAATATTAAAGGCATCACAAAAACGTACGAAACGTGCACCCTTACGGCTTGCATTGGCATCGAGAACACCTGCGTAAGCAGATGGCTGGTTAGCTACGATACCTACGCTCTGACCGTTGAAGCGTGCAAAACCAGTAATAATGTTTTTCGCGAATTTAGGTTGTACCTCGAAGAATTCTCCATTGTCGGTTATAGCCTTAATCACCTTATACATATCGTATGCCTGATTAGGGTCGTCAGGTATAATTTCGTTCAACAGATCTTCCTTGCGGTCGATAGGGTCGGTGCATTCTACGCATGGAGCTTCCTCACGGTTGTTGGAAGGAATGTAAGAAAGCAGGGTCTTGATGATGTCCATTGCTTCTTCCTCGGTCTTGGCAGTAAAACTTGTTACTCCGCTTTTTGTAGCATGGACACTTGCACCGCCAAGATGTTCTGCATCGATATCTTCTCCCGTTACTGTTTTTACGACTTTCGGTCCGGTAAGGAACATGTAACTTGTATCTTCTTTCATCAAGATGAAGTCGGTGAGCGCTGGAGAATAGACGGCTCCACCTGCACAAGGACCAAGAATGCTTGATATTTGAGGAATGACACCCGAAGCAAGAATGTTACGCTCGAATATTTCTCCGTAACCTGCCAGAGAAGAAATACCTTCCTGAATACGTGCACCACCGGAGTCGTTCATACAGATTACAGGAGCACCATTTGTCATGGCCATATCCATAATCTTGCAAATCTTCTGTGCCATCGTTTCTGACAAAGAGCCGCCATTTACTGTAAAATCTTGTGCGTAGACATATACGAGACGTCCATCAATAGTAGCCGAACCAGCTACTACGCCGTCACCAAAATATTGTTTCTTCTCCATACCGAAGTTATGACAACGATGGAGTTTGAACATGTCATACTCTTCAAAGCTACCTTTGTCTACCAACATTTCAATGCGCTCGCGTGCAGTATATTTACCACGAGCGTGTTGTTTTTCGATAGCTTTTTCGCCACCGCCCAGGCGGGCTTGCTCTCTTTTGGCTACGAGTTCCTTTATTTTTTCTGTTTGTTTACTCATAATGTATTTATTTCTCTTAATAATCTGAACAATATTATGGTGGATTAGTTATCCGCTAAATCGATGCAAAAATACGAAAAAAAGCCCACTTACAATAAATAAGGCTCTTTAAAGTTTGTTAAGGTGTCGTATAGAATTGACAAACATCTTCTAATTATGTTTTTGTATATTTATTATGATGAGACAGGTTTATCCACGAAAATAGTTTGATGGTAATACGTTGAAGCAAAAATCCGTTATTTTCATTTTGATACAAACTGCAAAGTTTAACTATTCATAATCTATAAAAAAGCTAAATCAAGGTATTACAGAGTTAAGGTTGTAGAAAAAACTACAAATTATAGCTTGTTATGGAAAAAGTAATTGGCGATTTAAGAAGATTATTGTAACTTTGTCTCAAAATTGTTTAACATAAATGGCACATAGAAGTTTAGATCAATTAGACAGAAAGATTTTACGCCTTATAGCAGAAGATGCACGTATACCTTTCTTGGAAGTAGCGCGCGAATGTAAGGTTAGTGGTGCAGCAATACACCAACGGATTCAGAAATTAACAAACTTGGGTATACTTAAAGGTTCTCAATTTATAATCGATCCAGAGAAAATAGGTTATGAGACTTGTGCATATTTGGGGCTGAATTTGAAAAATCCAGAAAAATTTGATGATGCAGTAGAAGCTTTAAAGAAAATCCCAGAAGTTGTAGAATGTCATTTTACAACTGGCGAATACGATTTGTTTATTAAACTCTATGCTCGAAACAACCATCATCTTTTAAACATTATTCATAGCAAACTTCAAGCTTTGGGTCTGTCTCGGAGCGTTAGTTTAATTTCATATAATGCTGTGATAGATCGTCCTCTTCCAATCAACAGTCTTGCGGTAGGGGGTGCAATCTGATTTTTCAGAGATTAATACATAATATATCAGGTACTTTTTATCATAAAAATAGTTTGAATAAGCTTTTATATTATTGATAAGGAGTGCTTGAAATATTTCTTTATAATTTATCGTTTTATGAAGAAATATCCAACTTTATGCTTCACCTTTCTTTTTGCGGAATGTGCATAAAGTCTATAAGTTCCACACTTTAATTTTGTTATATTTATTACCTCAGCGTTCGAAGGAATAGAATATATTTTTGCAATAGTAGTACCTACAAGTGATTCTATGCTAAAATAGCTTATATCCATCTCGTTTGTATTTTTCAATAAAGTTAGATTTTTGCCATCGTTTGCGAGTAATTTGCTTTCAATATCTTTAGAGACGAGTTTACTTTGCAATGCGTTGCTCTCGTTTCCATACCTGTCCATCGCAGTAATGGCATAAAATTGTTGTTTTGCTCCTTTATGAATGAAAGAAGTTCCTTGAAACCTTGAAACAATAAGATTATGTGGATTTTTTATGTCTACAGGATAGTTGTTGCTCATATAAATATTATAATAAGGTGAATTTCCCCTCCATTCTATTGTTTTTGTTCCTTGTGTACCAATTGATACTACCAACGAATAGCCTCGACTAAAGTTCGGAGTTTCAGGTTTATTTTTTCTTATCCAAGTTAATGCGGGGGTAAGTGAGGGGGTAGCATTAAATCGTTTTTCAAAGTTATAGATTCCTTGTAAGTTTTCTAACAAGAATTTGGATCTGAAATGTGCATGCCCCATTCCCAACCATCTACTCACATACATTTCTCTACTTAGTTCAGTAAAACTCAAATTGCCTTCTTTGGGATCAAGAAAATAAGTTCCAAGTCCTGAAACGATATCGTGCCCATTAGAGTTTTCCACCCAGTCGGCACAAAATGGATAATAATTATCATCACGCCAATATTGCATCGGGTATAACTGATCCATTATTCTTGTTTTAACCCACAGTTGGGCATCTTGCGAAACACGGTGCTTGGCATTGTAATTTTTTGAAGAATATCTGCTCAAATCATCATATTTGCCAATAGGCGAACAAGAAATCTTGACCCACGGTTTAAGTGCTTTCACTCTTCTATAAACCTCTTTAACAATGTTCGTAACATTTTCTCTACGTGCTTCGGGAGTATCTCCATTTTTATATGTTGGATACGGCCAACCATCGGGATACCTTATATAATCCAAATTAATACCATCAATATCATAATTTTGAGTTATTTCTGCACAAATCTCACCTAAATATCTCGCGAACTTAGGATCACCAGGATTTACATAAGCTCCCGTTGAGAAGTTTTTTATGCCAAATCCTTTCTTTTTCATCTCTTTACAACCTAAAGAATTAGAAGCACCAACTGGCATTGCAGCAATCCATGCATGTATTTCTAATCCGCGCTTATGACATTCTTCAACAGCAAATGCTAATGGGTCGTAGTTGGGAAGTCCGTTCTCTGTACCAGTTAAACATTTGTCCCAAGGTTCAATGTTAGAAGGATATATTGTAGCTGCACGCACGCGAGTTTGCAACAAGACTGTATTAATGTTGGCTGTAACATATTTATCTAAAAGTTCAGTAAGCTCTTCTTTCTGTTTTCGTATACCTTCTTCAGAGTTTGCTAAAGTTTTAGGCCAATCAAGATTACTTAAAGTAGTTAACCAAACTGCGCGAGTCTCACGTTTCCTTATAAAATTTGTGTCCCAATTCGGATATATATCATTTTTTTGTGCAAAACAAATTATTGTAAACCAAATTAATAATAAGAATAATATAAATCTATTTTTATTCATGTCTTCTTAAACTTTGATTATAGCAAAAACCATATCCAATTGTAAATGCACTACAAAGATATATAATAATTTTTGTAATTCAAATAAATCTGTTACCTTTGTCAGTGAAATTCAATAATAAACAAACTTTATATTTTTAACAATCAGATTTATATGATGAAGAAGCTATCATTCCTTTTATTAAGCTTAACATTCTCATTGTGTATTCACGCACAATTCCAGGAAGGTAAGGGCTATATAGGAGCCTCATTGACGGGGTTAAACTTACATTATAATGGACACGATAAGCTTAATGTTGGTCTTGAAGCCAAGATAGGCTATTTGGCATGGGATAATATTATGTTGTTGGCCAATGTAAGTGCTGAACATAATGGCTCGGAAGCAGTCGCAGACCATATTTCTGTCGGTGCAGGAGGTCGTTATTATATTACTCAAAATGGTTTATATTTAGGTGCAGGGTGTAAGTTTTTGCATGCTAACCATAGTTATAACGATATGATGATAGGAGCTGAAGTAGGCTATGCGTTTTTTATAAATCGTTCTGTAACAATTGAACCAGCTTTGTACTATGACCATTCCTTTAAGGATTCAAATTATTCAACAGTAGGACTGAAACTTGGTCTTGGTATCTATCTTTTCGACGACTAAGTTTGTATAACGAAGAGTTAATATGCAGCAATTCCCTTCTCAACTACTTGAAAAAGCTGTTGAAGAATTTTCCAACTTACCAGGGGTAGGCAGAAAGACTGCCCTTCGATTTACTTTGCACTTATTGCGTAAAACAAAAGAAGATGTAGATGATTTCACAGAATCTATTTCTACAATGCGGCATAAAATAAAGTACTGCCATATTTGCCACAATATCTCTGATACCGATACATGTTCTATCTGTACAAATCCACATAGAGACACTTCAACAGTATGTGTTGTAGAGAATGTACAAGATGTACTTGCTATAGAAAACACACAACAATACAATGGATTATATCACGTATTGGGTGGAATAATTTCTCCGATAGAAGGTATTGGTCCAAGCGACTTGGAGATAGATTCACTTGTAGAAAGAGTGAAAGCAGGTGGAATTAATGAAGTTATCCTAGCCTTAGCAAGTACAATGGAAGGGGATACAACAAACTTTTACATATCACGCAAACTGAAAGATTTAGATGTAAAGCTAACAGTAATAGCCCGTGGTATATCTGTTGGGGACGAATTAGAATATACTGATGAAATTACGCTCGGAAGAAGTATTTTAAATAGGACTATAATGAATACTTAAAACTATGAGACAGACACGAAAGACACTTCTAACATTATTAATATTTTTCTTGTTTCTATTAATTGGGATCATTAGCCTATATGAATCAGCAATTCTTTTACCAGGAAAACTTTCTGGAGATAAAAGTATTGTTTATGTACAAATGATTATGCAACTTTCAACATTGGCTCTAATACCAACTGCACTTTATTTGTTTAGGATTCCATATATTAATAAAAATATAACCAGTCCAAATTCGTGGAAAGGATTCTTAAGGTGGAGTTCCGTTCGGCTCTGTCTCCTTTGTATCCCGGCTATATTCAATATTCTTTTCTATTATTTGTATGGAGAAGAAATAGGATTCTTTTATCTCGCATTAATCCTGACAATTAGCATCTTCTTTATATTCCCGACAAATCATAGATGTAAAGAAGAAAGGATATCCAAGAAAGATAAAATGAATATGTAATAGGATAAACCATGAAATTAAGTATCGTAATTGTAAGTTATAATGTAAAATATTATCTTGGACAATGTCTTTTGAGTGTCAAACGTGCCATTGAAGGTATTGATGCCGAAGTTATAGTCGTTGATAACCATTCTAAAGATGGCTCTGTAGAATATATTAAGAAAATATTCCCATGGGTAACTTGTATTTCCTCGTTACATAATTTAGGATTTGCGCGAGCTAATAATCTTGCCATGCAACAAACGAATAGTGACTATGTCCTGTTGTTAAACCCAGATACTTTCATTGGAGAAAATACAATAAACGATACTTTAGGCTTTATGGATAACCATAAAAGCATAGGAGGTTTAGGGGTTACGATGCTTACAACCATTGGGCAACGTGCAAAAGAAAGTCGTAGAGGCTTTCCCTCCCCTTTGGTCTCATTTTATAAAATGATGGGATTATGTGACCGTTTTCCCAATCACCCCAAATTCGGGCATTATTATATGAGTAATATGTCTTGGGATAAACCTGGGAAAATAGAAGTAATTAGTGGTGCTTTCTTTTTAATTCGACATGCTGCATTAGACAAAGTAGGTTTGCTCGATGAAGATTTCTTCATGTATGGTGAAGATATTGACTTAAGCTATAGACTTTTAAAAGGAGGGTTTGAGAATTGGTTCTTCCCTACTAAGATATTACATTATAAAGGAGAAAGTACACAACGTTCAAGTTTTCGATACGTTCATGTCTTTTATGCAGCGATGTTAATCTTTTTTCGCAAGCATTATAGTAGTATGAGTTTCTTGTTAAGCATTCCCATTAAGATAGCAATTTATTTGAAGGCAACAAGTTCTTTGTTTCAAATGCTTTGTAATAAATCTCGCAAACTCTTAGGTTTTATTCCGCATCCACATATAATAGGGCCGAATTATATTTTTATAGGAAATAAAAATAATATTGATCGTTGCAGGGAAATCGTTAAGAATAGAGGGGTTACGGGGAAATATGTTATAGGCAATAAGCATAATCTCCCCAATGGACATCTTGATAAGCAAGAACTGATAGAACCCAAAATCTTGAATTATATAGTTTATGATATGGACGCCTATTCATATGAAGATGTTCTCTCTATTTTTGCTGTCCAACCGCAGAATAATGTCCACATTGGAACTTATAATCGACACACCGATTGCGTCATAACGGAAAATGAAATTCTGAAATAATGGAAATAAAAAAGATAAATCTTCGGGCAATGGAGCCAGAAGATTTAGAGTTTCTTTATGAAATAGAGAATGATGAAAGAATATGGAACATCAGCACAACGAATGTTCCATATAGTCGTTATGTACTTCGAAACTATATAGCTAATGCCAAGAATGACTTCTTTGCAGATAATCAAGTTAGACTAATAATTGAAGATAGTGCAAAACGGAATATAGGAATATTAGATTTGGTTAACTACGACTCCCGACACCAGCGTGCAGAATTAGGGATTGTTATCTTAGAAGAATTTCGTGGTAAAGGATATGCTTATGCAGCTATTCAAAAGACAATTGAACATGCACGGGAATATTTTCACCTTCACCAGATTTATGCGTTCGTCGATGTCAATAATGCAGATTCTATTAAATGTCTTAGATCCGTAGGGTTTCAAGAAGAGGCTTGTCTAAAAGATTGGCTTTTCAAAGAAACAGAATATCATGATGCTTATGTAATGCAATTTTTTTTATAAAAAACAACCATACGTTTGGTTATAATAAATAAAATTACTATCTTTGCACTCGCTAAACAGAAATGTAGTTTGTGCACGTAATTAGGTGCGTTAGTTCAGATGGTTAGAATGCCTGCCTGTCACGCAGGAGGTCACGAGTTCGAGTCTCGTACGCACCGCAACTATTTTTGGTTTAGTACGCATTGGTGCGTTAGTTCAGATGGTTAGAATGCCTGCCTGTCACGCAGGAGGTCACGAGTTCGAGTCTCGTACGCACCGCTTTAAGTGCTCTGAAAATAGCGTCAGGGATTTCTAAGGAAAATTGTAAATATCATAACTTCAAGGAGTTATGATATTTTTGTTTTATATCACTTCATATTCTCAGAGACCAGTAGATTTTTAGTGAGGTAAACATACAACTTCATAAGTCTAAAATGAAAGAAACTCTTGTCCATATTTTCTCTTAGGTTAGCCTTAAAAAGTTTTCTCACAAGCCTTCATCTTGTACAGCCTTAAGTTTCTTGTCAAAATATATGGTACATTCAAGTTTATAAATTTTTAATTTATAGTGGTTTATAGGTAACTATTCAGCGATAATAAACATTGAATATCAAAAACTTATAAACTTAACATTCTGGCAAAAAGGTTCGAAATGACATTCTTTATTAGAATTTGTCTGTATCTATTTATATAACTTGCTGATAATTAATAATAGTTTATACACCTTATCGCTGAATAGTTACGTTTATAGTAAAAGTGAGGGGTAGTTAAGTTGTTAAATTAGTACTGGTGCAATAAAATTGCACGGTAATTAAATATCATCAAAAAGAGATCGTTCTTTGACATATTGATTATGAGATGGAAGAGGGTCTTGCTCCGTTATAAGCTCTTTCAAGTTTACTTTTTCAAGTACTGAAATTCTTATTAAAGTAGCCACCTCTGTTATTGAATATGGGCTTTTGTACTCATGCTTCATCTTGGCAATTAGAAGATATGTGATAATTGCAACCCACAGATGGGTGCTTACCGCATTCTTTGAAAATCCCCATAAAGTCTTGACAACAATATTTTGTTTGATCCATTTGAAGAAGACCTCAATATCCCATCTGTGTCTATAGAGATTTGCAATTTCTAATGCTTCAATCTCAAAGTTATTGGTTATGAATTCGACTTCTTTACCGTTGACTGCATCATAGTAACACACTTTTCGGATATGTTCAGGATATAGCTTTCTGGATTTGCATGTAGTTAGGCGTATTGTAAAATCGCCTCTTACTCCAGTGCTTACATCAAAGTCTTCTTTGTGGTCTACAATCTCATATCGCATGTTGTCTTTTGGACGGCAAATCCAAAATGCACCAGCCTTATGAAATCTGTATAATGCATCAAAGTCCACATATGCCTTATCCATCATATAAAATGCAAGTGGCTCTGGCTCAATCCTATCCAGTTCGTTACTGTCATGCCATTTGCCGTCTGTAATATGAATGCTGGCAGGAATGCTTCCATGTAAATCAAGTAATGTGTGCATTTTAACTGCTCCCTTACTGTATTTACCCAAAGCCCAGGTTGCAAGCACTATGCTTGTTGATATTGTTGTGGAGTCTAAAGCATAAAGTACATTGTCAACAGATACCTCTGACAATTTTGTCTCTGAATACAATGGACGTACTTGTTCAATGAGATATTTGCCCAGTTCCTCGTATATGTGATAGTTGCGGTTCTCATTGGCTCGAGATAACGAAGAATGAGTGACTGTTTTGCGAATTCCTAAATGATACAATATATTATGATGTGCTGTCAGGCACATACATATGTCTCTTAAGGAATCACAGCCAGTAATCTGACCGAACAATAAATGTAACAGATGATTATAGCTGTTTAATTCTCTTGAATGTCTATCACCTTTATATTTCGTGACAAGTTTATCAAACTGGTAACGAGGAACAAAGTCTATGACTTGAGAGAATATGTACTTTCCAATATTCATAATCTTGCAGATTTAGGCTGCAAAATTACTCTTACCATTTCAAATCAAAAAAACTAAGAACGTTATAACTGATTAAATATCAAATCAATATAGAAGTGGCTTCAATTTTATTGCACCACCAGTATTGTTAAATAAACAATGCGTCAGTCCAGGTAAAATTGTCTTATAGGAAAATAGTCTTATAAGACAATTTTGAGAGAATACGCAGCAAGTATAAAATACTCACGCATTTCTCGGCAATTTAATTGTAAGTAAAAAGGCTTTGTGTTGGCATATTAAGAAAATATTATTACTTTTGCATCTGTTCTGAAAAACTGCAATATTAGCATGATACATAAGTCAGATATTCTTGTCATAGGCGGGGGCATAGCCGGAATGAGCTACGCCCTTCGCGTTGCAAATAGCGGTAAGGGCAAGGTTGTATTGGTGTGTAAAACCACGCTCGACGAAGCAAATACAACGAAAGCGCAGGGCGGTATAGCCTCTGTTACCAACTTATCGATAGACAATTTCGAGAAACATATAACCGATACGATGGTGGCTGGCGACTTTATTTCCGACCCGCAGGCGGTGGAACACGTTGTTCGCAATGCCCCTCAAGCTATCAGCGACCTTGTCGGCTGGGGCGTAAACTTCGATAAGAACAACGAAGGCGCATACGATTTACACCGTGAAGGCGGACACAGCGAGTTTCGCATACTTCACCATGCTGACGATACGGGAGCCGAAATACAACGCGGACTTATGGCGGCAGTGCGCAGCAACGAGAATATTACGGTGCTCGAAAACCATTATGCCGTAGAAATCATTACGCAACATCATCTCGGAATTGAAGTAACACGCCGTACACCGAATATAGAATGTTACGGTGCGTACATCTTGAACCCTGCCACGCAGAAGATAGACACCTATTTAAGCAAGGTTACGCTTATGGCAACTGGCGGTTGCGGAGCTGTCTATGGCACAACGTCGAACCCGAGCATAGCCACTGGCGACGGTGTGGCAATGGTGTATAGAGCGAAAGGAACCGTTGCCGATATGGAGTTCGTGCAGTTCCACCCTACGGTGCTTTACAATCCGAAAGAAACCCGTCCTGCTTTCCTGATAACCGAAGCGATGCGTGGTTATGGCGGTATTCTTCGTCTGCCCAATGGCGACGAGTTTATGCAGAAATACGATGAGCGACTTTCGCTCGCTCCCCGCGATGTAGTGGCAAGGGCTATCGACCACGAAATGAAGATACACGGACTTGCCTACGTCTGCCTCGATGTAACGCACAAAGATGCCGACGAAACCCGAAAGCACTTTCCGCACATCTATGCAAAGTGCCTTAGCTTGGGTATAGACATAACCAAGGAGTATATTCCAGTGTGTCCAAGTGCCCACTATATGTGCGGTGGCATAAAGGTAGACCTGAATGGCGAAAGCACCATAAAGCGACTTTATGCGGTTGGCGAATGTGCCTGCACGGGCTTGCATGGGGGCAATCGTCTGGCAAGCAATTCGCTTGTAGAGGCTGCTGTCTATGCTAAATCAGCCGCAGAACACACGCTTGACGTTATCGACGACTATCAATTCAACACCGATATACCCGAATGGGACGATGCTGGCACACTCTCTAACGAAGAACGAGTGCTGATAACGCAGAGCGTAAAGGAAGTGGGCGAGGTCATGAGCAACTATGTTGGCATTGTGCGCAGCAACTTACGCTTGAAAAGAGCTTGGAGCAGACTCGACCTGCTTTACGAAGAAACCGAGCAACTCTTCAAGCAAGTAAAGGCCACAAAGGATATTTGCGAACTGCGAAATATGATAAACGTAGGTTATCTGATAACCCGTCAGGCTATAGCACGCAAGGAAAGCCGTGGCTTACATTATACAATAGACTATCCGAAACACGCCAACGACCCGCAAAAGAAAGATTAACTGTTAGGAAATACAATAAATATTATAAGACATGATTGATAAGAAATGGAGCGAACAGGGCTTTATTGACGAACCGATACCTGCCAATATAGATGTAAAGACCGAAATAAAACGTATGTGTAAAGAGAAGAATGCCGTGATAATGGCACATTATTACACAGACGCAGAAGTGCAGGACTTGGCTGATTTCGTAGGCGACAGCCTTGCCCTTGCGCAGAAAGCAGCCACTACCGATGCCGATATTATCGTAATGTGTGGCGTGCATTTCATGGGCGAAACCAACAAGATACTTTGTCCCGATAAAACTATTCTGGTGCCAGACCTTAACGCTTCTTGTTCGTTGGCAGAGAGTTGCCCAACCGATACATTCGAGAAGTTTGTGAAAGCTCACCCCGACCACACCGTGATAAGCTATGTAAACACTACGGCAGCAACAAAATCGCTCACCGATGTTGTCGTTACCAGTAGCAATGCGTGCCAAGTTGTGGAGTCGTTTCCTAAAGATACAAAGATTATTTTCGGTCCCGACAAGAACCTCGGAGGCTACATCAATAGTATCACAGGTCGCAATATGCTGCTTTGGGACGGTGGTTGCCATGTGCACGAACGCTTTTCTGTGGAAGGCATTAAGCAGCTGAAGCAACAACACCCCGATGCAAAGGTATTGGCACACCCCGAATGTACGGGCGAAGTAGCTGCACTTGCCGACAAGGTGGGCAGCACGGCTGCTTTGCTGAAGTTCAGCATCAACGACGATGCACAAAAGTTCATTGTCGTTACAGAAGTGGGCATACTTCACGAAATGCAGAAGTCTGCACCACAAAAGACCTTCATTCCTGCGCCATCGAACGAAGAACCGCGTGCCTGCAACGAATGCAACTACATGAAACTCATTACAATGAGGAAACTGTACAACTGCATTAAGCACGAATGGCCTACGATAGAGGTAGACCCTAAAATTGCGGAGAAGGCTGTGCGCCCTATCAATAAGATGTTGGAAATATCAAGGAAACTTGGTTTGTAGTACGCTGCAATCCGTTTTCCACCTTATTTATATAATAACGATATGTTACAAGTAGAAGAATTAAACGATAGATTAATCGACCTTGCCTTTAGCGAAGATATTGGCGATGGCGACCATACAACCCTTTGTTGCATACCTGCCGACGCTATGGGCGAAAGCAAATTGCTGATAAAAGAAGAGGGAATATTTGCCGGAGTAGACATTGCAAAGCGTGTTTTCCATCGCTTCGACCCCGAACTCGTGGTGGAAGTGTATATCGAAGACGGCGCACACGTAAAGCCCGGCGATATTGTTATGAGCGTAAAGGGGCGCGAACAAAGTCTTTTGCAGACAGAACGCTTGATGCTCAACATACTCCAGCGTATGAGCGGCATAGCCACAATGACTCACAAATACCAGCAAGCCCTGATTGATGCAGGCACAAAGACACGTGTATTAGACACCCGCAAGACCACTCCGGGTATGCGTATGCTTGAGAAAGAAGCAGTTTATATCGGCGGAGGCACAAACCATCGCATCGGTCTTTTCGATATGATACTCCTAAAAGACAACCATATAGACTTCTGCGGTGGGGTTCACAATGCTATTTCGCGTGCAAAAGCCTATTGCAAGGAGAAAGGCAAGGACTTGAAAATAGAGTGCGAGGTGCGCAACTTCAAAGAACTCGACGAGGCATTGGCAGAAGGCTGCGACCGAATCATGTTCGATAACTTCACACCCGAAGACACTCGAAAGGCAGTAGACATCGTTGCAGGACGCTGCGAAACGGAATCGAGTGGCGGAATAACCTACGAAACCATGATACCATACGCAAAAGCAGGTGTCGATTTCATATCTTTTGGCGCACTCACACATAGCGTAAAGGGATTGGATATGAGTTTTAAAGCTGCAGGAAGCGATAAGCTTGTAGTGAAATAACATATAATAGGTATTAGGAAATTGTGCAAATGGCAATTTCTAATGATAGAAGATGGTAGCGTAGAATGCGGAAACATTTTGCACTACCATCTTTTTTGCGTTTTACTAACTTTGTTTAGGTGTTTTGCTGCGATTTCTTTAATGAATGTAAAATAAAAATATTAAAGTCCGTTTGTTACTTCTTTTCTTGTAGAAAAAGCTGCGCCAAAGCTAACAAACCACTACTTAAAAGTAGGTATTTTGCAAGAACCCCTATTTTTAGGTATTGCACGGAACAAGGAAACTCTCTATCTTTGCAAACGTAAACAAAACAAACGTAACAAAATATCAATACGAATATGAAGAGTACAATAGTAGTTTTCGGTTCATCAACCGGTACATGTGAGAATATTGCAAACACCATTGCAGAGAAATTGGGTGTAGAAGCTATCAACGTTGCAGATTTTTCTGCTGATACCATTGCCAATCACGACAACCTAATCCTTGGTACTTCTACTTGGGGAGCAGGCGAATTGCAGGACGATTGGTACGATGGCATAAACGTTTTGAAGAATGCTGATCTTTCTGGCAAGACTGTAGCAATTTTCGGTTGTGGTGACAGCGAATCTTATTCTGACACGTTCTGCGGTGCAATGAAAGAGATCTACGATGCTGCCCAAGGTGCAAAAATCATAGGAAGTGTACCTACTGAAGGCTACACGTTCGACGATAGCGATGCTGTTGTAGATGGTGAGTTTATTGGTCTTGCACTTGACGATGTTAATGAAGACGATAAGACAGAAGGCAGAATTGATGCTTGGTTAGATAGTATTAAAGGTTCTCTTTAAAGAAAGCCTGATTGTATCTGAACATTCATAGGCATAACATTAGGTATGGCTACTGATATGAAAGTTTTATTGAACCATATTTATGAGTTCAAAAAGGGAGTGCGTCAAATGGTGTTGTATACTTTCAACAAAAAGTACCAAGACTTTGTAGTTGCACGCCTCCACAGTCAGCAGATACCTTATATTATTCAGCCAGTAGGAAACAATAGTTTGAATTTGTTCTTTGGTCGTAAAGAATGTTTAGATGCAATCCGCTTGTTTATCACCAAACCACTGAATCAGCTTTCGCCAGAAGAGGATTTCATTCTCGGGGCAATGTTAGGATATGATATCAGAGTGCAGTGTGAACGTTATTGTGAAAGGAAATGTCGCACATGCAGTCAGGTACAATAAGAAAATAGTAATGGTAGAGACCATGCTATATACTAAATAAAAATCTTGTTCGCGAAATAAAATTATTTCATAATGTTTTTGTATAGGATTAAGGCTGGCTGTGAAGTCAGCCTTTTCTTTTGCCTTTTCTCTTCCACAAATAAGTTTTCATATTCTGTGTTGTCAATTAGGAATCCCCATTTTGTCACATTATTAGAGCAATTTAGGCAGTATGATGTTTTAGAACAAAGTTACCATATTTTCGAGAGAAATACATTCTTTTTGTAAAAATGACCTCTACGGGAATTTATAATAATGTTTTAGCGTTATGGAAGTGGCTGTTTTACGATGTGGAACAACCACTTTTACCATGCAAAACAGGCTCTTTCGGAACGCCAAACAGGCTCTTTTGCATTGCAAAACAATAGGTATTGTAATACATTGGTGAGCAGATAGTTGAGTAATAGCTATGTTTGTAAAAGGTATTTGCATGTTTATTGCCTTGTTTTCGTTCATAAAGTAGGCTTTTTCGATGGGAGTTCTATTATGCATAGTGTGTCTTTGTATACCCACTTGTGGGATATGAACGCATACAACTCGTGGGGTACAAAAGTCCTTTATGTATGTATAAACAAACAGCAAATTGCTCAAAGGAATGTAGCTTAGGCTTCGGTAGTCTGTCGAAGTATCTCATCGCGGCACTCTTCCATAAGCCACTTGGGGGTACTGGTGGCTCCGCAGATGCCAACGGTGTGTACATTCCTGAACCATTCCATGTCTATCTCGTCGGCACTCTCCACTTGGTGCGAGTTAGAATTCACACTTAGACATTCGTGGAACAGAACTTTTCCGTTAGAACTTTTCCGTCCGGCAACGAAGAGAACAAGGTCGTGCTTTGCAGCAAACAACGAAATGTTCGGCATTCGGTTAGCTACCTGCCGGCAAATAGTATCGAAGCTGCGAAATTTGGCGTTCTCGAAAATATGTTCCTGTATATATTCGATGATACGATGAAACTCGTTCAAGCTCTTCGTTGTCTGTGAATAAAGATATATATCGCGGTTGAAATCGAGTTGCTGCACATCTTCAAACTTTTCTATCACAATGGCGTGGCTATGCGTCTGACCCACCAAACCCAATACTTCGGCATGTCCGGGCTTGCCAAAGATAACGATTTGTGATGCGGTTGCTTTCTTCCTATCTTTCAACTCCGTTTCCAAGTCTACCTTTTCAAGGTCGCACGCAACGCTATTGCCGTTTTTTTCGTATTGATTCTTTATGCGTCGCTGCAACGCCAACACCACAGGGCAGGTGGCATCGATTATCTCTATGTTGTTCTTCCGTGCCAACTCGTAGGTTTCGGGAGGCTCGCCGTGTGCCCGAAGCAACACTGTTGCATTGTGAAGTTCGCGCAACTGGTCGTGGTTAATGGTTATCAGCCCACGCTTGGCAAGCCTTTCCACCTCCATACTGTTGTGTACTATATCGCCAAGGCAATACAACTGCCTCCCTTTTTCTAATTCTTCTTCGGCTTTTTTAATAGCAGTCGTAACACCAAAGCAGAAACCGCTGCCCTCATCTATTTCAATTTGAAGCATTATTGCTATTCACTTTTACTTTAATTGCTCCTTCGCGACCTGTATATTCAGGCGCATAGGCGCATTGTGCAGTGCACGTTCCCGACTGGTAAACGCCTTCACGGTCTACAAAATATTCTGTTTCCACAACGTGAGTTCCTTTTGCCATCATGTCGAAATAATAGTTTGTGCAGTAATCTTTCGGTGCTATGTAGTAGCCACCGTATTGGTATCCGCTGGTTTGCGATACAGGCTCAAGACACGCAGGACGCTTGTCGGAAACCTGAACAAAGTCGTAGTCACGGTCTGCCACAATCGTAATGCGTATCACAACCTTATCGCCGACCTTGGCCTGAACGCCATTTGCTGACTTCTTATCGCCGTTTTTCACAAACAATTCGCGCTTTACGGTAAGTCCTGCGTTGCTTGCCTTTATCTCTGTAACAGGCTGGAAGAACTGTGCATAGACTGCTCCCCAGCTTGTTCCACTACTTGTTTTCTCTACGGTGAGCGTGTTTGCAACTTGCTTGCCTTCGCTTTCGTTATGTGAATTGACTGCTACTGGCTGTGTTACCTTCACATATCCCAAGCCTGCAGTAGCCTTTGGAAGTTCCATAACCTTTCCGTCGAGTTTCAAAACGCTCGCTTCACCATTGTCCATTGTCCACTGTCCGTTGTTCATAAATGCCCAAATAGCATTTACAGAGTTTACTGGCGTATCCCAAGCCTGCGTCCGTTTTGACTGTAAAAGCCAACGTTGCAAGTCTTCTACCGTCTGCTTGTCGGTGGGAGCAATCGTCTTGAACGATTCTATCGCAGCCACTTGCGTTGGTATCTTATAGTCGAACCAGCTGTAATAAGCTTTCTTTGTATCGAAATATCTGCCCATTTCTTCCTTGTAAACAGTGTATTCTTTGATGCTTTGCAAGTATTCCTTAGCCTTTTGTATCTGCTTATACTGCTGCAAGATAACCGCCGTATTAGCCTTGCCATATATCGTTAAATCTACAGGTTTCTTTGATAACAGGTCGATAAGATAGGTTATATCTGCTGTTGTCTTGCGTTTTGCCAATGCATTGCTGTACAAATAGTCGCAAAGCGCATCAGATGGGAAGATGTTCTTATATCCTTTGCGTTGCAGACGCTTCATCTCTGCAACACGTCCAGCCACTTCTTTGTCTAAGAAAGCAAATGCAAAACGTAGCATATCTTCGGTTTTCTCATCTTTTTCGCCCATCAACACGTTCAAGCGGGTCAGGGTTTTCACCACTTCAATCGTCATATAGAAGCTACCTGGCATATTCTCCCACCAAGAGAAAGAACCATCTGGGTTTTGTAATTCAGTTAGTGCTTCAATAGTAGACGACAAGTTATACTTTATCTGATTCTCGTCGAAGAAACGCACAAGCATTTGTTTCTGCTCTCTTTCGTTCTTTGCTTCCATTACCCAAGGTGTTTCTTTAAGAGCAAACTCTTTCAAGTCTTGGTTCTTTTCCAACGCTGACATCAATGAGGTTTCACTTCCTTGTTCGCTTCTCCAGCTTTCAATAGTTTGTCGTATCTTAGGAGATGTCTTTAAAACTTTACTTGCTAAGCTGTTGGCATAGTAAGCTGACACCAAGCTAATAGCGTTATGCTCAGTCGCATCTGCAACAAATGGCAAGGCTTGTACCATCAACCAGTTTGGATTATTGGTATATTCAACCGTCAATCGCTGGTCTGTGGTGTTTGTTGGGAACAGTTTTGTAAGGTCAATACTCTTCTCTCCTGCCTTGTTTTGCGTAAACGGATAAGTGTTTACTATGTATTCGCGATTTGGAAGTACTGCCAAATATTGCTGTTCTCCGTCAGAATAATCATCGCCACTGGCAATGATGCGCACAATAAGTATACCATCGTTGGCAACAGAGAGTTTGTTAGCACCTTCTTCCGACAGCAAACTTGCTAATGAGAACGTTGCCGTTGTTGTTCCGTTCGCCTCTAAAGCGTAGTCTTTGCTTTCGGTGTAGAGAATCTTCTCAGTTTCAGCATCAAGTATTTCCATAGTAGCCTTGCCATTGACAGCTTTATCTGACGAATTAAAAATACGTGTCGATAGCATTGCTTCGTCGCCCATACGAACAAAACGAGGCATATTGGGCTGCACCATTACAGTCTTTTTAGCTACCACTTCATCGGTTAGCATACCATAATTTATGTCCTTATCGTGTGCAAGACCGATGAAGCGCCAGGTAGTAAGACTTCCTGGCAACGTGAATTTAATGCTTACATTTCCGTTGGTATCAGTGTTCAGACGTGGATAAAAGAATGCTGTCTCATTAAGATTTTCACGCAATTGGACATTATTAGAACCTCTTTTTCCAGGGACAGAGGTAGAGTCGGCAACAGCATAGGCTACATCAGCCTCCTCACGAACATCGCTATCCTCTTTTATAACGGGTGCAGTGAACTTAACAGTTCCCCTTTCAGCCTTTATCCCAGGAGCCTTTCCTTGTAGCGCTTCATTTAGTTTCATAGGTTCCATCTTTACAAATTCCTTTGTTTCTGCTGCAAAACGGGTTCCTCGAATGAATAGTTGATTAAAACTTAAACCATTTACAAAGCGTGCATCGAATCTTGCAAGAGATAGTGAAGATTCAGTTAACGACTTGTAGTTTGCTACTTCATAGAAGTCTAAGATTGGGAAATTGAAGCTGCTCCACTCTATATAGGCTGGGAGATTATTAGTGTATGAAGAAGAAAAGTCCCACAAGTGCTCTGCAATTTGGTCAAGACTCTTGTCGTAAAGTGTTGCCATAAGCTGCGCCTTTGCTGGCTTTCCGTCGGGATAGCATACATTAAGCGTCCATTCTTCTTTCTGTCCAGGCAACAATAGATTACGGAAGGTAGTCCACTTCACATTTAGATGTCTGTCTGGCATAGGACGTCCAATGTTTTCATTATGCGTGTATAGCTTGCCATTCTTTACCCATGCAAGATTCAAAACAATGCCATCGCCATACGCTTCCTTATATGTTAGCTTCCAAGTGGTAAGACTATTGCTTTGATTAATAGCCCCGCTGTCAATCACTTTATCACCAGAGAAGATGGAATAAACAATGTGTTGGTCGGCATCGGTGGCTCCAAACTGCACATAAACAGGCTTTCCATCACTTGGGAACTTGTTTCCGCTTATATAGAACCAATCGTGTGTCTCTACAACAGGACGCTTGTCGTCCATTGAGAACACTACAAATTCTTGCTCTAATGTATCGTTTTCGCAAATAGCTCGCAACAAATATCGACCTGATTGCAACGGTTTCAGGTCTACAACCTTATTGGCTTCTACTGTTGTATACTTGCCAAATGATGGAGTTTTATCCTTATAAGATGCTATAGCATAGCGCACGTTTCCGTCAATAGCCGTACCTGCAGCATTCAGATAAGAGAACTTAATCTGGCGTAAACTATCTTTCAGCACTTTGTCGGGCATATCGCTTGTTAGCATTGCAGGCTTTGTACCTAATGGTAGCGATGTACTTGCAGAGCGGGTCTCGCCTGCAAGGTCGGTAACATCGGCATCTACATCGAAACTGTAAAACCTTGCTGACTGCCAATTGCTGCGCTTTCTTGTCTTCTTACTATTCTTTTCGTCAGGGAATATAAAGGGTAATGTGATTTCGAAGTCGCCCTTTTCGTCGGTTACGGCTTTACCTTCGTAAACCAAATCCTCATTTTCTGTATCATACCAACACCATAATGCGGCACGACGATTGACAGTGTACAGAACATTTGCACCTTGAACAGGCATACCCGAATAAGTTTTTGCATGTCCTTTCAGTTTTATGGTATCGCCAATAGCGTATTTTTCTTTATATTCGTCTACATCTACCGTGAATGTAGGACGCTTATATTCTTCTACTTTAAAGTTCACAAAGCCACTTCTACTATTTGCATAGATACCGAAGTCGCCTGTAAGTAAGTTTTTAGGTAGTTCGAAATCAGCAGAAGCAGTACCAAACTCATCTGTAACAACCTCTTTCCAAGTTATATCTTCATCGTTTGCGTCTCTTAATATTAGACTTACACTTTTATTTGCAAGCGCTTTACTCTTCAAAGTTTTATTATCTTGACTATAAACAACGACCGAAGCATGCACAGTTTGTCCAGGACGATAAATTTCTCTATCGGTAAATAGGTCGTAAATCTCTTCATACGGAGTTGTAATCTCATATTCATAGTTTGTTCTAAGACCAGAATAGGGACATGCTTTGTCGGTATTTGTAGACACATACACCTCGTCTGGAACACCTTTTAAATAACTGTAGTAAGCTTCTCCGTGTGCATTGGTCTCAACAAATTTTACAGTGGCTGGCTTGCCGTAGGGACCTTCTATTGTCAGTTTTATCTTTGCATTCTGCACAGGTTGTCCTGTTGTTGAATTAACCACGACATATCGTACCTTAGAATTTGGCTGTTTTTCTGCAATTAGATATAGGTTGGTAACATAATACAGCTCATATTGCGGAGCTAATCGCTTGTTTGATGAAGTCAGTTCCAACAAATAGACGCCCTCCTCTAAGCTTGGAAGTTGTAGCGAGTCCTCGATTTCCTCGTAAGGAGCATACGGTGGATAACTACGCTTGACAATTTTCGTGGTAGCAGGCTGTAGTTTTGCTTTTATCTTTGCTAAATCTGGGTGATAGATAGGGGTTAATTTGTTATCGCCCGTCAGTGTAGTGCGTGTTATTTTCAACGTCAAGTCGTTGATATTCCTTACCTTAATGTTTTCTATAGTCCGTTCTTTATGGGGTATCCCCACATTCTTCTCAGTCCACATCTTAACCATTGGCGCAGTGAGACGTTCATGTTCGTTGCGCAGATAGTTTATTCCTTCCCATGTTCCCCAACGTTTCACGGCATCGTCTATATATTCGATGCGCTGCTTTGCACTAATTTCTTCAAAAATAACCAAGTACTTATACTTCGCCACAGCCACGCTCCCACATATGGGCAAATCGCCATAACGTGCTATGAGCGAGTCTAAGGCTGCCTTGTTATTAGCGTCTTTCACATTCAGATAAGCACTGTAACAAGCAGCTTCGCGGTTACCGACTGACGAATAATATTTATCCGCCTTGTCATATTGTTCAGATTCGAACGCAATAACGTGGAGAAGGTCGTTCTTAAATATGGCATCGTTCTTTCCACCTTTTATCAATGGGGCATATTTACTATATTGTACGTCTGCCAACAAGGCTGGATTAGCCATTGCTTTATCGAAATAAGTGGTGCTCGAATTATCTTCTGCATCGTCACTATCGAAGAGTTTGCCTAATGCACAGCAGTAAACGGCGTGCAATATCTTGTCGGTTTCCTCTGTTTTATCACAGAGTTCCTTCAGGCGAGCCTTTTCCGTATCAACCGAATCGGGCGAGATTTGTGTCTGCAAACTTGAGGTTAGCAACTCAGCTGCCAACAAGTTACCGTACGATTTCTCTCTTTGCGCCTTGCCAACAATCTTCTTTAAAACAGTCAATTGTGTCTTGGGCAAGTCTTTTCCCCGTGCTACGTCTACTTGTTTCCACAATTCGCCGTAGCTCTGTGCAGACAGATTGAATGACACCATAAATAATAATGTAAGTACAGTTAATAGTTTTCTCATAACCTTCTTTGCTTTAGAAATAACTAAAAAATACATACGGGCAGTTACTTTGAATGACAGGAACGTAACTAACCACGCTCCTACAACATCTTTGCTCTTTGTTGCACCGCGATTTCTCTGCTTGTAGGAGGCGTGGTTTATCACGTTCCTATCCGCAAGGAGCAAATCTTTAACATGCTACAAAGGTACGCCTTTTATGTTGTAAAAAACGAGAAAGTTGGTTTTTTCATTATGTAAAGTGGTATTTTTAATAGTTTTTTATATCTTTGCCAAAAGAAAATGTCCCACTTACATTGCATTATTGCAATTCTAAAATAACACTATAAACAATGGTATATACAAATATTTTTCTTATTTTAGCTGTAGTGCTATGCGTAATATTATTGGCAAACCGAACAAAAATATTGAAGAGCAGGACGCAGAGACATGTTGATCCACTGCCTTGCAAACCTTTAAGCATTAATGAAGCAGAGAAACTCTATGCCGATGGAGAACTTCTTTGTCGTTCAGGGTATCTGCACTACCAGTTAGACTTTGCTAATGCTATTCCGAAAGAGGAATTGGGAGTTTTCGTTGGTTATGCAAAGGACGATTCGAAACAAAAAGGACGCATCTGTGTTTACGACAATCAACACGTTCAACGTGGATATATAGACGGCCAGAACGAACTCTACTACACGCTTTCGGTTCGTAAGCAGGCATTTGTATATGGTGTTTTGCTACACAACGAAGCCCATGGATACCATGGTGAGGTGTGTATAAGAGTAAAATAAATAAATCTATTTAAATGTTAGTTCGACGAAATTAAAATGATGGGGACCGACGATATGCCTCTTCTGAACAGCGCCTGAAATCGTAACGGAGTTACGACCATTGTCGCAACGGGGTTACGACAGTTGCAGTAACGGAGTTACGACGAATGCCGTTACGGAACAGATAAAAACAGCTGCATTCTGATGCTTTTGAAGCACAATGAATCCATGCGTTGATAATGGCTCAGTAGAAAATAGGTGACGACAAAAGCAAGATTACTTTTGAAGCCAATCATTATTTATCGCTGCACATTATTATATATAACGACATCAGCACACCAGAAGAATGTTTGATGTGCTGATGTCAAAAAGTGCAATCCGTAGCAAATGTGTTTAACAGATTGGAATGAATAGCGAAGCTGGGGAGTTGTTAGAAAGTCCACTTTGCAGCAATTGTTGGAATGGCGTAAAACTTGTTGTGCTTGCCCTTGTTGTTCCAAACAAAATTATTGCTGATTTCAACTTCTGAACCTAAAGAGAGGTTTATGCCCTGCATACCTTTCAGTGTGTTTAAATTAAACCAGAATTGTGGCTCAGATATTAAAATAAGTTTTCCGCTTACATTTGGGTCGTACCATAAGTCGCAGAAACCATTGAAAGAGCATAAGCCTTTTGCAAAACTCAATCCCCAGACTTCGGTAAGCTGGAAACCACTAAATGGGTGCTCGCCTGTAGTTTTATTCTTGAAATAATATTTGTACATAAGCTGCACACTGAAAGTTTTTGAGAAATCTTTATTTGCCCAGTTCCAGGCGCCACCAAGAAGTGCAGCATGTTGAAACCGATTTCCATAATATCCAGTTGCAAGTTCGCCGGTAGCAGCGCCACCATTATATTCTATATGGGCTGCCCAATGCTTGTTTTTAGTAACAGAAAACTCTCGTGCAATTTCCCAATAGGCACCTACCGCCCCATCGTTTTTATAATCGATATCGGTAAACAAAAAGGTAGAGCCCCATTTATCGGGCTTGAACATTTCTACAGTGGTGGTAACAGCAGGGCGATTACTTAAATCGTCAGAGAGATTATGACCAAGGTCATAGTGCAGTTGCACGTTTTGAGCCTGAACACTGCCGAAAGTTGCCATACAAGCGATGGCGAAAGAGAAAATCTTTTTCATAAGTATTTTAGTTTGTGATAGAATTTGCTGCAAAGTTACAAAAAAATCTTAATGCTTACATTCTTTCATTAAAAATATTGCTAACTTTGTGCTTACAATATGAGAATAGACATAATAACGGTATTACCCGAGATGCTTGCAGGCTTTGTGCATGAAAGTATTTTGGCACGGGCAGCAAAGAAAGGATTGGCAGAAATACATTTGCATAATCTTCGTGATTATAGTAAGGACAAATGGCGTCGTGTTGATGATTATCCTTTTGGCGGGCAGGCAGGAATGGTGATGCAGATAGAACCAATAGACCGGTGTATAAGTGCCTTGAAAGCAGAACGCGAATACGACGAAGTAATATTTACATCGCCCGATGGAGAACTGTTTAATCAGAAAATGGCAAACGATTTGTCATTAGGGGGTAACCTTATTATATTGGCAGGACATTATAAAGGAGTGGATCAGCGAGTAAGAGAACATCTGATAACAAAAGAGATTTCGGTAGGCGATTTTGTTCTGACAGGTGGAGAATTACCGGCAGCTATTATAGCAGATGCAGTAGTTCGCATTATTCCAGGTGTGATTGGCGACGAACAAAGTGCATTGTCTGATTGTTTTCAAGACAATATGCTGTCGGCACCTATTTATACTCGCCCAAGGAGTTATAAAGGGTGGGAGGTTCCCGAAATATTGTTGAGTGGACACGAAGCTAAAATAAGTCAATGGGAATTTGACCAGGCCATGGAGAGGACAAGACGTTTGCGCCCCGATTTATTAAGGTAGTCTTATTTATTAATCAACTTCCGAAGGTCTATAGACTTACAGAAGTCTTCACCAATATTAAACCCTTCTTTATAAAGAGCTTCCAGCTTCCCTACATCTTTCTCCATTCTTCCAACTTCAATAGGTTTAATGGGACGCAATACTATTATATCACCTTGTTTTTCGTGTTCGTCAATCATATCTAATTGTTTGTTGTAAGCTTCTATTCTATGACTTAATACTACACGTAAACGCGGATAGTTCTTATAGACGAACCTTGGTATTTTCAAATCTTTACTATTATCGCGCCAACCTTTATTGCGCGTGGAAACAACAACATTTTTGCCATGTCCCATTTCTATGGCACGCATAAGTGGAATAGAATCAATAATTCCACCATCGAGCATGGGCTCCCCATCAACTTCTACAATCTTACTAACGTATGGAAGGCTACTTGAAGCACGTGCAATTTCATTCAGTCTGTGTTTATTGCCATTACGTTCTTGTAAATACTCACTTCTTCCCGTTTTGCAGTTTGTTGTAACCATTTCGAAAGTATAACCCAAATTTATCTTCTCGAAATAGGTATCATAGTCGTAAGGGATAAGCTCGTAAGGAAATCGTTTATAAAGAAGTTCGGGATCGAAAATACAACCTTGTGTAACGAGATGGCGTAATCCTATATAATCGTATTTTGCCAATAAATCAATGTTTGAGGCTCTTGCCCTGCGTGGTTGTCGACTGATATATGAAAGACCGTTACAAGCTCCGGCAGATACCGCAACTGTATATTTAAAATATAAGTCGCATTTCATAAATGCATCTAAAACACCAGAGGTGAACACTCCTCGCATGCCTCCTCCTTCTAATACTAATCCTGTGTTTATGTCGATTTCCATTAAAAAACTTATAAAAACTATGCAAAGATACTGAATTTATGAGAAATATTATTATCTTTGCAGCTAAACTAATATATGAAAGCAATATGTTTAGTAAAGAAACGTACATAGCTCGCCGTGCAGAACTTAAAAAGCTTGTAAAAGACGGCATTATACTCTTGTTTGGAAACAACGAGTCTCCAGTAAATTCACCAGCGAATGGGTATTCACCTTTCCGCCAAGATTCGTCATTCTTATACTATTTCGGACAACAACGCGACGGACTTGTTGGCGTGATAGATATCAATGAAAATAAAGAAATATTGATAGGGAATGATATTGATATTGAAGATATCGTATGGTTTGGAAGTGTTGATTCGGTCAAAGAATTAGCCGCTCAGGTTGGAGTAAATAATTCTGCTCCTATGAGTGAATTGGCTAAAATTTGTGAGAAGGCAAAATCTTCTAATCGAAAGATACATTTCTTACCTCCTTATCGTGCCGATATTAAGATACAAATTTGCGATTTGCTTGGTATCCATCCTAATCAGCAGAACGAAGAAGCAAGCCTTGAGCTTATTAATGCTGTCGTAAAAATGCGTTCTGTTAAGACTGCCGAGGAAATAGAAGAACTTGAGCGTGCTGCTGTTATTGGTTATAAGATGCATACAACTGCAATGCGCATAACGAAACCTGGACTTACTGAAAAGTATGTAGCAGGACAAGTAGAAGGTATAGCTAATTCCTATGGCTCAATGGTATCCTTCCCTGTAATATTTTCACAGCACGGTGAAATTATGCATGGCAATCCTTCTATGGCAAAATTAGAAGATGGTAGACTTGTTTTGTGTGATTGTGGTGGGGAGACGATGAGCCATTATTGCTCTGACAATACACGAACATTCCCTGTAAATGGTAAATTTACACAACGACAACTCGATATATATAATGTGGTTGTAGAAGCACACGATGCAGCTCTTAAACTATCGAGACCAGGAATGAAATATGCTGATGTGCATTTTGCAGTCTGCCGCATTATCTTTGAACGTATGAAGGAGTTAGGTTTAGCAAAGGGAGATACAGATGCAGCTGTGTCTGCCGGAGCACATGCTATGTTCTTGCCCCACGGTTTAGGACACATGATGGGACTTGATGTCCACGATATGGAAGCTTTAGGGCAAATATATGTGGGTTTCGATGCAGAGACTCGTCCTAATCTCGAACAATTTGGTACTAATTGTTTGCGTATGGGACGTCGTTTACAAGAAGGTTTTGTTGTAACTGACGAACCTGGAATTTATTTTATTCCTGCACTTATTGATGAATGGCGTGCTAAAAAACATTGTGCCGAGTTCTTGAATTTCGATAAACTCGATACATATAAGGACTTCGGTGGTATTCGCATAGAAGACGACATACTTGTTACTGCTGATGGATGTCGGTTCATAGGAAAAGACCGTATTCCTTATTATGCAAAGGATATAGAGGCATTTATGAATGCTTAATTCAGAAAATAAATCAATATTATTAACAACTTAAATTTTTAAAAGAGAACCAGAGTATAAACTAACTGGTAGCATTTGAGAATTATGAAAAAGACTTTAGTGCTCGCACTTTTCGCTGTTTTTGCGATTGGTGCTAACGCAGCTCCTAAAAAAGCTGCAAAGAAAGTAGACAACAGTCCTGTCTTTACAGTGATTAAGGAAAATCCTATCACAAGCATTAAGAACCAAAACCGTTCAGGTACGTGCTGGGATTATTCTACATTGAGCTATTTTGAAGCAGAAATCCTGAAAGCAACGGGTAAGACTTACGACCTTTGCGAGAGTTTTGTTGCAAACAAAACTTATATGGATCGTGCTATTCAAGTAGTTCGTATGCATGGTGATGCACAATTTGCCCAGGGTGGTTCTTGCTATGACCCTCTTTATTGTCTTGAGAATTATGGTATTTGCCCAGAAGGAGCAATGCCTTTCCCAGGTTCTTTAACAGGTGATTCTTTATTTAACTTTAATGAATTCTTCTCTGTAATGGAACCATACGTAAATGCTGTGGCACGAAATAAGTCAAACAAGATTTCTAATCAGTGGAAACAAGGTCTCCAGGGAATTATTGATGCTTATCTTGGTAAATGTCCTGAGAAGTTTACATACGATGGTAAAACCTATACTCCAAAGCAGTTTGCTTCAAGTCTCGGTTTGAATTGGAAAAACTACGTAACGATAACATCTTATACTCACCATCCATTCTATACCTCATTTGCTGTTGAGGTACAAGACAACTGGCGTATGCCACAATCTTACAATGTTCCTATGGACGAAATGATGAAGATTATAGACAATGCTGTTATGAATGGCTATTGCGTGGCATGGGGTGGCGATGTTAGTGAACCAGGATTTACACGCGATGGTCTTGCATATATGGTAGATGGAAAGAAGGTTCAGAGCCTCCAAGGTAGTGATATGGCACGTTGGTTGGGTCTTTCTCCTGCAAAGCAACGCAGCCTCATTGATGAACTTGGTGCAAAGGTTCCAGAAGTAACTCCTACACAGAAGATGCGTCAGGACCGTTACGATACATGGGAACTTACCGACGACCATGGCATGCTTATCTTCGGTATTGCCAAAGACCAATTCGGTAAGGAATACTATATGGTCAAGAACTCTTGGGGCGAGACTGGCAAATACAAAGGTATTTGGTATATGACCAAGAACTTCATTGCGGCAAATACAATGGACTACATGGTTAATAAGAATGCCATTCCTTCAGATATTCGTGCAAAGTTGGGCCTGTAATTAAAAGACAGTCATTGCACCTTGTTAAAGCCTCATCAAGGCTTTAATATGGTAATATAGAATTAAAAAAGCGTAAGTCTTTTTGAGGCTTACGCTTTTTTTTGTACCTTTACAAGCAGAAATAAAGACAATAAAGATGCAATTGAAATGGAACTACACACCATCTACATCTGAACAGACTAATGCAGCAATAGAATTAGGCGAGAAACTCAATATAGGTCCAATCCTTGCTTCGTTACTTATAAGGCGTGGGATAACTACAGAGAGTGCAGCAAAGCGATTTTTTCGTCCGCAACTTTCTGACCTTATCGACCCTTTCTTAATGCGAGATATGGATATTGCAGTTGATAGATTGAACGATGCAATGGGGCGTAAAGAGCGTATTATGGTCTACGGGGATTACGATGTAGATGGTTGTACAGCTGTAGCATTGGTGTATAAATTTTTACGACAGTTCTATTCTAATATAGATTACTACATTCCTGACCGCTACGATGAAGGGTATGGTGTGAGTAAGAAAGGAATAGATTTTGCAAAAGAAACAGGGGTAAAGCTTATTATCATACTCGATTGTGGTATAAAAGCTGTTGAAGAGATTAATTATGCAAAGGAACAAGGTATCGATTTTATTATTTGCGACCATCATGTTCCAGATAATAACATGCCTCCGGCTGTAGCTATATTAAATCCGAAACGTGCTGACGACAGCTTCCCATTCAAGGAATTGTGTGGTTGCGGCGTAGGTTTCAAGTTTATGCAAGCCTTTGCAAAGAACAACAACATACCGTTTTCGCGTCTTATTCCGCTGCTCGACTTCTGCGCAGTGAGTATTGCTGCCGACCTCGTTCCCGTTGTAGGCGAAAATCGTATCCTTGCTTTCCATGGCTTAAAGCAACTAAATCAAAATCCCAGTGTAGGATTACAAGCCATAATAGATATATGTGGACTTACGGGAAGAGAAATCTCGATGGGTGATATTATCTTCAAGATAGGTCCACGTATTAATGCCAGCGGTCGTATGGAGAACGGAAAGGAAAGTGTAGATCTGCTTGTGGAACGCGATTTGGCTGCTGCGCTGTCGGAAGCGAAGCACATTGACAAGTACAATGACAAGCGAAAAGATGTGGACAGGCAGATGACAGATGAAGCCAACCAGATTGTTGAGCGGCTTGAGAGCCAGAAACATCAAAACAGCATTGTGCTTTATGACGAGCATTGGAAGAAAGGCGTCATTGGCATTGTAGCTTCTCGCCTCACGGAAATTTACTATCGTCCCACCATAGTCATTACTCGCGAAGGCGATTTAGCCACAGGTTCGGCACGAACTGCAGCAGGTTTCGACCTCTATGCTGCTATAGAAAGTTGCAGCGACTTGCTCATCAACTTTGGCGGTCATACCTATGCGGCAGGTTTAACATTGAGATGGGAGAATGTAAAAGATTTCCGAGATCGTTTTCAAAAGTATGTTGATGAACATATAGAACCTCATCAAACAGAAGCAACATTAGATATTGATGCCATTATAGACTTTAAGGATATTACCAAAAAGTTTCATAGCGACCTAAGACGGTTTGCACCGTTCGGTCCGGAGAACGTGAAACCGTTATTCTGCACGAAGGAAGTATTCGATTTTGGTACCAGCAAAGTTGTTGGTAGAGAGCAAGAACATATTAAGTTAGAGCTTGTTGATTCAAAATCGAACAATGTAATGAATGGCATCGCTTTTGGACAAAGTCGTTCTGCACGCTATATTAAGTCGAAACGTTCATTCGACATCGTTTACACAATCGAAGATAATGTGTTCAAGCGTGGTGCTGTTCAACTTCAGATAGAGGGTATTCGCCCCTCTGAAAACGAATAGGCAGGTAAACTCAGCTGGGCAACAGTCGTGTTATGACTTACAAAGAAATTCTTCATAAATATTGGAATTATCCTGATTTCCGAGGTATTCAGAGCGAAGTTATAGAGAGCATAGGTGCCGGAAAAGACACGCTGGGACTGATGCCTACGGGTGGAGGCAAGTCCATAACGTTCCAAGTACCTGCATTGGCAAAGGAAGGAGTGTGCATTGTCATCACTCCTTTAATCTCGTTGATGAAAGACCAAGTAGACAATCTTTGCCACCGACACATCAAGGCAGCGGCAATACATTCTGGTTTATCACGCGATGAAATAGTCTCAACACTCGAGAATTGTATTTTCGGCGGTATAAAAATACTTTATATTTCTCCTGAACGTATTGGGTCTGAGCTGTTTCAAGCAAAATTAAAACACATGAAGGTCTGCTTTATTACTGTAGACGAGGCTCACTGCATCAGTCAATGGGGGTATGATTTCCGTCCTTCTTATCTTGAAATCATAAATGTCAGAAAACTACTTCCCAATGTCCCTCTGCTTGCACTTACTGCAACGGCTACTCCAGAAGTTGTTAAAGATATTCAGTTGAGATTAGGATTTGCCAAAGAGAACGTGTTTCGAATGAGCTTCGAGCGAAAGAATCTTTCTTATGTTTTGCGCACGACGCAAGAAAAATTCAATGAAATGCTTCATATTTTACAGTCCGTAAATGGTTCTGCCATTGTGTATTGCCGGAGTAGGGAACGTACGAAAGAAGCTGCTGAGTTCTTAGTTAAGAACGGAATCTCTGCTACGTGGTATCATGCAGGATTAGAAAATGTAGATAAAAACAAACGCCAAAATGAGTGGCAAGCTGATGAAATACGTGTTATTGTTGCTACTAATGCTTTTGGAATGGGTATCGATAAAGCTAATGTTCGTTTGGTTATACATCTTGATCCACCTAATTCAATCGAAGCCTATTTCCAAGAAGCGGGGCGAGCAGGTAGAGATGGTGGAAAATCGTATGCAATTTTACTCCATACCCCTGGTAACGATGAGCGTAATTTAAAGAAGCGAGTAAAAGAGAATTTCCCTACAAAAGAGGACATACGTACTATTTACGAACATTTAGCGTACTTCTATCAGATAGGTGTAGATAGTGGGAGAGATACTACTTTCGAGTTTCCCATCGATAAATTCTGCATTTATTTCCATCATTTCCCCATCCAAGTAAATGCCGCTTTGCAGATATTGAAACTTGCAGGGTATATTGATTATAATCCAGATCCAGATACTAAGGCTCGCATTCGTTTCATTTTAGCGCGCGATGAATTATATAGATTAGGAGAACAAACAGGTGAAGAGGAAACAGTAATTTCTGCTTTATTGCGAAATTATCCAGGTTTGTTTACAGATTATCGTTATGTTGATGAAAGCTATATAGCAGATGTGGTCGGGTTGGATAGAAATCAGACTTATCATATACTACAAGACCTCAGTCGGAGACGAATTATAAATTTTATTCCACGTAAGAATATCCCCATAATAAAATATCTCCAAAATCGTGTTGATAGTGAGAAATTAGAAATCCCGAAAGCTATCTACGAAGATAGAAAAGAAAAATTTGAAAAACGTATTGTGGCTATGATAAGTTACATCCAAAACAATTATATATGTCGTAGTCGACAACTCTTACGCTATTTTGGAGAAAAACGAAGCGTAGATTGTGGCTACTGTGATGTTTGTTTAGCCTATAAAGGCGAGGATAAAGAATTGAAAAGAATGTTACGAGCTTCCATATTCAATCTATTATCAGATGGCAAGAAACATCATGTTACCGAATTAAAGTGCATGGACGGTACTGCTTCCGTAACGAATCAAGACACATTGCGAATAGTTTTGAAAGAACTTATTGCCGAAGAATATATATACATGGACGGAAGTTATCTTTATTGGAATTCCAAATAGGCACCTTCTCTTGAATTAAAACAGCTATGACAAATATGACATATATTACTGACAATATTGACAGTAATCCTTCTTTTGATAGAGTCTTACAATATTATGCCATATAATATATCTTATCTTTTCATCATTTTCTTGAGTATCTATCTCTATATAGGGATTCTTTAAATAAGTAGAGGTGGGACTGTGAGAAAAATAACAGAATTCTTTTGCAAGAGTTTCATAATTACCAGGTTTCCACATATTTATGTGTATTTTTTAAAAGAACCTGTTTTGTGAGGTGAAAGGGTGCGTTTTATCGAACAAAACACATCTTTTGGATTGATGAGAACGACTATTTTGCTTTATCAAATAGTTTGTACAATGTTTTCATTGTATTATTTTTATTAGGCATTCTTTTTGGCACAGTTTTCGTATAACCACTGACGAATATACAATAAGAAGTGTTTATGTATACGAGAACATTCAAAAAACTTTAAAATAAATAATTATGAAAATTAAACCATTAGCAGACAGAGTGCTTGTTCTTCCTATCGAGGCAGAGCAGAAAGTAGGTGGAATTATTATTCCCGACACAGCAAAAGAAAAGCCACAGCGTGGCAAGGTGGTTGCTGTTGGTAACGGTACAAAAGACGAAGATATGATTTTGAAGGTCGGCGACGAAGTTTTCTATGGCAAGTATGCCGGTACTGAAATCGAAAACGAGGGTGAGAAGTATCTTATGATGCGACAAAGCGACGTTCTTGCTATCGTAGAATAAGAAACAAAAGCGAGGATTTTCTGTGCATTTACACCTTATTATATATAGAGTGTGGCTGTATGGGAACGTCGCAACAAACAAAACATAGAGAAAAAGAACATATAAAATAAGATAAACAAAATGGCTAAAGATATTAAATTCAACAAAGATGCCCGCGAATTGCTTAAAAGCGGTGTAGACCAACTTGCCGATGCTGTAAAAGTAACATTAGGTCCTAAGGGGAGAAATGTAGTTCTTGGAAAGAAATTCGGTGCTCCTCAAATCACAAAAGATGGTGTTACGGTAGCAAAGGAAATAGAACTTGAAGACAGTTTCGAGAATGCCGGTGCACAGCTCGTTAAGAGTGTGGCAAGCAAGACTGGAGACGATGCCGGCGATGGTACGACAACAGCAACTATCTTGACACAGGCTATCGTTACGGAGGGTTTGAAGAATGTGGCTGCCGGTGCCAATCCAATGGACTTGAAGCGCGGTATCGACAAGGCTGTCAATGAAGTTGTAGGCTTCATTAAGAATAATGCCGAAATTGTTGGCAACAACTACGACAAGATAGAACAGGTGGCAACCGTAAGTGCCAACAATGACCCTGAAATAGGTAAGTTGCTTGCTGATGCTATGCGCAAGGTATCAAAAGACGGTGTCATCACCATTGAAGAAAGCAAGACTCGCGACACCAATATTGACGTTGTTGAGGGTATGCAGTTCGACCATGGCTATCTTTCAGGCTATTTCGTAACAGATACGGACAAGATGGAAGTGCTCATGGAGAATCCATATATCCTTCTTTACGACAAGAAGATTTCTAACGTGAAAGATTTCTTGCCTATCTTGCAGCCTGCTGCCGAGAGTGGTCGTCCATTGTTAGTTATCGCAGAAGATGTCGATTCAGAGGCTTTGACCACATTGGTAGTAAACCGTTTGCGTGGCGGATTGAAGATTTGCGCTGTTAAGGCTCCAGGATTCGGCGACCGTCGCAAGGCTATGCTCGAAGACATAGCTGTACTCACAGGCGGTGTTGTTATCAGCGAAGACAAGGGATTGACACTCGACAAGGCTACACTCGAAATGTTGGGCTCAGCTAAGAAAGTAACTGTTTCTAAGGATTTCACAACAATCGTAGACGGTGCAGGCTCTAAAGAGAGCATTGCAGAACGTGTAAACGCTATCAAGAGCGAAATTGCAAATACAAAGAGCCAGTACGACAAGGAGAAACTTCAGGAACGTTTGGCAAAACTTGCCGGTGGTGTTGCAGTGCTTTATGTGGGTGCTAACTCTGAAGTTGAGATGAAAGAAAAGAAAGACCGTGTAGACGATGCACTCTGTGCAACTCGTGCAGCAACCGAAGAAGGTGTTGTTATAGGTGGTGGTACTACTTATATTCGTGCGCAAGAAGCATTGAAAGACCTCAAAGGTGATAACCCTGACGAGCAGACAGGTATAAATATTGTCTGCCGTGCCATAGAGGAACCGCTTCGTCAGATTGTTTCTAATGCCGGCGGAGAGGGTGCAGTAGTTGTCAATAAAGTACGTGAAGGCAAGGGCGATTTCGGTTACAATGCTTGTTGCGACAAGTACGAAGACTTGCGTGCGGCAGGTGTCATCGACCCAGCCAAGGTGGCTCGTGTTGCTTTGGAGAATGCAGCTTCAATCGCAGGTATGTTCCTCACGACAGAGTGTATTGTTGTTGATAAACCTGAGGAAGCTCCTGCTGCTCCAATGAATCCTGGTATGGGAGGTATGATGTAAGTTGCTTGATAAGCAGAAGAATAAGAGATAGACTGTAATTTCTTCTATTCAGATTTCTCTTAATCAATAAAGATGAAAACCCTGTCAGAAACTTTTAATGGAGTCTGACAGGGTTTATAAATGGTTTTATAATTTTAAATATAAAAAGAGTTTAGATAAAATAATCTAAACTCTTTGTGATTCCGGCGGGATTCAAACCCACAACCTTCTGATCCGTAGTCAGATGCTCTATTCAGTTGAGCTACGGAACCAATCTTCTCATTGCATTTCTCAGAACAATTATATTGCTTCCTTAATTGCGAGTGCAAAGGTACGACTTTTTATTATTACTGCCAAATTATTCTTATATTTTTTCATTATAAAATTAATCTTCATCTCGTAAAACGGGCAATTGGATATGATAATACACAGCCACAAAACGAATTAGGACAATTAGGAGAAATGTTGCAATGACAGTGAAAGTGATACTGAAATTTAATATTAATAGTATGTAATAGAGTATACCACCTGCAACACTTGCGATTGCATAGATTTCTTTTTGGAGGATAACGGGCTCATTATTTAATAGGACATCGCGAATAACACCGCCGGCAACTCCTGTAATACAGCCCATAACAATAGCAACCCAGAAAGGAAATCCGAATGTTAGGGTTTTCTGCATTCCTGCAATTGTAAAGAAAGCTAAACCCAAGGTGTCAAAAACAAACCATGTATTGTTTAGTTTCTTCATACGTTTCCTTAATATTATAGCCAGGAATAAGGCAATGGCAGTAACACACAAATAACGAATGTCGGTTGTCCAGAAAGGTTTAACACCTAATATAGTATCGCGAATAGTTCCGCCACCTATAGCTACTGCAAATCCGCATACATATCCTCCAAACCAGTCGAAATGTTTTTCTGCTGCATGCCTTATACCTGAAATAGCGAAAGCCAATGTTCCTAATCCTTCAATAAGTTCTAAGAGAGCACCAGCGAACTGTGGGTCGTTGAATGTCATAGTTTGTTTTTGTGCGATGTTAAAAAAATAACGTCTTAATTGTTTACAACATTCTGTGGACTACCTGCTATAAACATTCTAATATTTTCAACGCAAATATCCATTAATCGTTGGCGTGCTTCTAACGTAGCCCATGCAATATGTGGTGTAATATAAGCATTTGGCTGTTTTATTAATGGGTTATCTTTGCGTGGAGGTTCCTGTTCCATAACGTCAGCACAATATGCTTTTAGGTGTCCTTCTTCTAATGCATTGGCAACGGCCTCCTCATCAACCAGTGCACCTCGTCCAGTATTTATTAAAATTGTACCAGGTAGCATTTGTGCTAACGCTTCTTTATTGATCATACGTGTGTTTTCTTTTGTTAACGGACAATGGAGTGTAATGATATCTGCAGTATGATAGAGTCCTTCTAATGTAGTTTTACGAACCCATTCTGGCAATTCATTGCTACTTTTGCTTGTATAAGCCGAGATATCCATGCCTAACATGTGTCCGACCCATGCGACTTTTGTTCCAATATGTCCTAATCCAACTATCCCCAATGTTTTTCCAGCAAGTTCGAAGAGAGGTTCGTCCCAATAACAAAATGTTTTTTTTGAACTCCAAATGCCTTTACGTGTTTGACAAGCGTAATGGTCAATATGGGTTGCAACGTTTAATAAATGAGCGAAGACAAACTGTGTAACACTATCGGTACTGTATGCAGGAATATTTGTTACTACAACACCGTGTTCCTTGGCTGCTTGTAAATCAATATTATTATAACCAGTAGCCAATTCTCCGATGTATTTTAGTCTGGGTAATTGTTCGATAATTTGTCTTGTCATATTTATTTTATTGACAAGAACAATCTCTGCATCTTTAGCTCTTTCAATAATTTGATTATCCTCAGAATAATCATAAAATGTGAATTCTCCTAATTCTTTTACGCCGTCCCATGAGATATCTCCAGGGTTAGCTGCATAACCATCTAAATCTACTATTTTCATTTTCTTTTATTTTTTGTATCTGTCTCCCCAACATTGTAATATCCATTGATAGTATTTGTCTTCTTGTGGCGAATGTTGTGGGTGCCAAAAACGTTTGTCTGTAAGCATATCTGGCAAATACTGTTGTTCTATGAAATGTGCTGGATGTTCATGAGGATTTTTATATCCATCATGATAACCCAACGATGCCATTAATTCTGTAGGAGCATTGCATAGTGGAAGTGGAACAGGTTGATTTCCACTGTTACGAACTTCTGCTAACGCTGCACCTATTCCTTGATAAGTTGAATTGCTTTTTGGTGATACAGCTAAGTAAACTGCAACCTCGGCTAAAGTAATTCTGGCTTCAGGCCAACCTATTTTCATCACACTATCGAAAGCCGCATTTGCCAAAAGTAAAGCATTGGGATTGGCTAATCCTATATCTTCTGCTGCACTAATAATCAATCTACGGGCAATAAATTCAGGATCTTCCCCTCCTTCTATCATTCTTGCCATCCAATAGAGTGTGGCATCAGGATCGCTTCCTCGAATCGATTTGATAAAGGCAGAGATAATATTATAGTGCATTTCTCCATCTTTATCGTATGCAAGAGGTGTTTGTTGTAGACATTTTGTAACACGTTCGTTTGTAATAACAATATCGTTATTCTGTTTTGATGCATCAATTGTAAGTTCGAAGATATTTAATAACTTTCTGGCATCACCGCCACTATATCGTAATAAAGCTTCGGTTTCCTTAAGCTCAATGTTCTTTTTTTTGAGATAGGTGTCTTGCGTAATTGCGTTCGTAAGCAATTTAAGCAGCTCTTCTTTATTTAAGCTTTTAAGAACATAAACTTGGCACCTTGATAATAATGGCTTAATAACCTCAAAAGAAGGATTTTCGGTAGTTGCGCCAATAAGTGTAACTATGCCTTTCTCAACAGCTCCAAGCAATGAGTCTTGTTGAGATTTGGAGAAGCGATGTATCTCATCAATAAATAAGATAGGTGAAATTGAATTAAAAAATCTTCCATTTTTAGCTCTTTCTATTACATTACGTACATCTTTTACACCACTCGCAATAGCCGATAAAGTATAAAATGGAGTTTCAAGTTTATTTGCAATAATTTGTGCTAAAGTTGTTTTCCCTACTCCAGGAGGACCCCACAGAATGAATGATGGAACATGCCCTGAATCTATCATATTCCTCAGGACTGCATTTTTCCCCACTAAATGACTTTGCCCAACATATTCATCAAGCGTGTGTGGACGCATTCTTTCTGCTAATGGTTCCATTCTGTTCATTATATATGATGTATGCAAAGATAAGAATTCTATTTTATTTTCACAACCACTTTGATTGATTTTTCGTTACATATATATTTTTACTAAAATTTTCTTGCAGATTTAGTTTTTAGTATTTAATTTTGCACCACTTATCTATAAAAAAGGTTGTAATAAAGAAAAGACATGAAGCAACAAAAAAAATCACTTTCATTGAAGAATTTAACAAAATCTACAGTTTGGAATATTCAAGAGAATGACGTATTCAGATTGTGGTCTCAAGCAGAACGTGATGCAGACCTAAAAGATAATGAAAACCATTATCTCGATATTATTAAAAGCGCTTTTACTATCGAAGAGATAAAAGTAGATAAAATAGAAGTAATAGATAAATATGAAGAACGCGGCTACAAAGTAGGTCAGGTACGATTAGATGACGGCGTTGTCGTAAAATGGGCGATAAAGAAAAAAACTATTAATCGTATTTCAGACCTCACAAAAGACAATATACATCATATTTCAGCAAGAAAACTTATAGAAGTTCTCGAAAGAAATTTCGGTGGTGGCTGGGATAGTTTACCAAAAAATGTACAAGATATTATTTTGAGTGCTTTTGAAGTAACAACAACTACACTGCCAACTACTCGATTGAGACAAAAGGGTGGATTGTATGAAAAGAAGGTTTCGGCAGGATATGAAGTCCTTGAAATAAATAAAGGGGGATGGACAGAAGCAATCTTTGTGAAAGAAATTGCTGAAACTCCAGACGCAGGCGATATAGAACCTGATAATACAAATGAGAGAATTCCTGAAGGGAAAGAAGATGATTTTGATGATGTAGAAGATGATGAATTTCCTAAAGATAATGATGGAGATAATGACGACGAAGACTTCGATGACGATAATTTTATTGAAGAGAGTTATCGAACAACTTTTGAGACTTCCCCAGAAGATTTAGATATACAGGCAGAAGATATAACAGACGACGGCTTTTAAATTTTGAAGCCCATATATTAATGTGTCCGATAATGTATTGTAATAATACTTTTCCCTCCTAATAATTCAATTCAAATCGGTTATTGGAATTGTAGAAGAAGCACTTTTCCAATAACCGATTTGCTTTAATGCCAGTCATAGAAAATTAATATGTTGCAATGTATATATCAGATGCAATATAAGTGTTGAATGATTGGGATATTATTTTTATTAAAATGCAGATGATTTTTAATTATAAAATTAAAAATTATAATTACAAATTTTTATTTTTCTATTAGTACTGGTGCAATAAAATTGCACGGTAATTAAATATCATCAAAAAGAGATCGTTCTTTGACATATTGATTATGAGATGGAAGAGGGTCTTGCTCCGTTATAAGCTCTTTCAAGTTTACTTTTTCAAGTACTGAAATTCTTATTAAAGTAGCCACCTCTGTTATTGAATATGGGCTTTTGTACTCATGCTTCATCTTGGCAATTAGAAGATATGTGATAATTGCAACCCACAGATGGGTGCTTACCGCATTCTTTGAAAATCCCCATAAAGTCTTGACAACAATATTTTGTTTGATCCATTTGAAGAAGACCTCAATATCCCATCTGTGTCTATAGAGATTTGCAATTTCTAATGCTTCAATCTCAAAGTTATTGGTTATGAATTCGACTTCTTTACCGTTGACTGCATCATAGTAACACACTTTTCGGATATGTTCAGGATATAGCTTTCTGGATTTGCATGTAGTTAGGCGTATTGTAAAATCGCCTCTTACTCCAGTGCTTACATCAAAGTCTTCTTTGTGGTCTACAATCTCATATCGCATGTTGTCTTTTGGACGGCAAATCCAAAATGCACCAGCCTTATGAAATCTGTATAATGCATCAAAGTCCACATATGCCTTATCCATCATATAAAATGCAAGTGGCTCTGGCTCAATCCTATCCAGTTCGTTACTGTCATGCCATTTGCCGTCTGTAATATGAATGCTGGCAGGAATGCTTCCATGTAAATCAAGTAATGTGTGCATTTTAACTGCTCCCTTACTGTATTTACCCAAAGCCCAGGTTGCAAGCACTATGCTTGTTGATATTGTTGTGGAGTCTAAAGCATAAAGTACATTGTCAACAGATACCTCTGACAATTTTGTCTCTGAATACAATGGACGTACTTGTTCAATGAGATATTTGCCCAGTTCCTCGTATATGTGATAGTTGCGGTTCTCATTGGCTCGAGATAACGAAGAATGAGTGACTGTTTTGCGAATTCCTAAATGATACAATATATTATGATGTGCTGTCAGGCACATACATATGTCTCTTAAGGAATCACAGCCAGTAATCTGACCGAACAATAAATGTAACAGATGATTATAGCTGTTTAATTCTCTTGAATGTCTATCACCTTTATATTTCGTGACAAGTTTATCAAACTGGTAACGAGGAACAAAGTCTATGACTTGAGAGAATATGTACTTTCCAATATTCATAATCTTGCAGATTTAGGCTGCAAAATTACTCTTACCATTTCAAATCAAAAAAACTAAGAACGTTATAACTGATTAAATATCAAATCAATATAGAAGTGGCTTCAATTTTATTGCACCACTAGTATTTTTCTATTATAAATTTTGAGCGATGCATTCCGTCTTGTCTTTCACACAATAAAATAGATTGATGCGGATGCGGAAAAGTTTTATCGGGCGCAATGAAAGTTTTTCTTTGTTCTCCTTTGTTTTTATGGAATATTTTAGTTTCTATTAGAAAAAACAGTATATTAAGTGGAAGTTCATTAGTTTTTTATTATCTTTGCAAGTTGTAAATTGATTCCTTTCTTACAGGAACAATAAATATAAAAGAATAATCGTGACTGAGACAAAGTACATTTTCGTAACAGGCGGTGTCGTTTCCTCACTTGGGAAGGGAATAATTTCATCGTCTATTGGAAAACTTCTTCAAGCAAGAGGTTACAATATTACTATCCAAAAGTTCGATCCTTATATCAACATAGACCCGGGAACATTAAATCCGTATGAGCATGGAGAATGTTATGTTACAGTTGATGGTATGGAAACAGATCTTGATTTGGGGCATTATGAAAGATTTACAGGCATTCAAACCACAAGAGCCAATTCTATGACTACAGGACGCATTTATAAAAGCGTCATTGATAAAGAAAGACATGGAGATTATCTTGGGAAAACAATTCAAGTTGTACCTCACATCACAGATGAGATAAAACGGAATATCAAGCTGTTAGGGAAAAAATATCATTACGATTTTGTTATTACAGAAATAGGCGGAACGATAGGTGATATAGAATCTGCACCTTTTCTTGAAGCTATTAGACAAATGAAATGGGAATTGGGTAAACGTGCCATTAATTTGCACCTTACATACGTTCCTTATCTCAGTGCTGCTGGTGAACTGAAAACAAAGCCGACACAGCATAGCGTAAAAGAATTGCAAAGCGTAGGTATCCAACCAGATATATTAGTATTACGTACCGATAGACATCTTGATAATGATATCCGAAAAAAGGTGGCAGCTTTCTGTAATGTAGATTTAGACTGCGTTGTACAAAGCGAGAATATGCCAAGCATATACGAAGTTCCTGTGAATATGCAAGCGCAAGGTCTTGATGCTGCTATTTTACGTAAGTGCGGAGAAGAAGTGAAACCTGCTCCAACATTAGGACCATGGAAAAAATTCCTTGATAAATTGCGTAACGCTACGGAAGAAGTGCATATAGGACTTGTAGGAAAATACGACTTACAAGATGCTTATAAGAGTATTCGTGAAGGACTCTTACAAGCAGGAACCTATAATGACCATAAAACCATACTTCATTTTGTGAATTCTGAGCATCTAACAGAAGCAAATGTAGCTGAAAGATTGAAAAATCTTGATGGAGTTGTTGTATGTCCAGGTTTTGGACAACGTGGCATCGAAGGAAAATTAGTAGCTATAAAGTATACCCGAACGAATAATATACCAACCTTCGGTATATGTTTGGGAATGCAAATGATGGTAATAGAGTTCGCACGCAATGTTTTAGGATATAAAGATGCTAATTCGCGCGAAATGGATGAAAAGACAGAACATAATGTTATCGACATTATGGAAGAACAAAAGAATATTACCAATATGGGGGGGACAATGCGCCTTGGTGCTTATGAATGTGTATTGCGACAAAATTCCCGTGTATTTAATATTTATAGGCAAGCATGTATTCATGAACGACACCGTCATCGATATGAATTCAATAATGATTTTGAAAAAGAATTCGAAGAAAATGGAATGATGTGTGTTGGACGCAATCCTGAAAGCGATCTCGTAGAGATTGTGGAAATACCATCTTTAAAATGGTTTATTGGCACACAATTCCACCCAGAATACCAATCTACTGTACTTAAACCGCACCCACTTTTCCTCGATTTTATTAAGACAGCAATAGAAAATAAGAAAAAATAGAAAATGGATAAAAATACTATCACTGGGTTTGTACTCATCGCTCTCGTTCTCTTCGGCTTTGCATGGTGGCAAGCCCCTTCAGATGAAGAAATTGCTCAACAACGTGTTGAATTTGTAAAAGATTCTATTGCAAATGCTCGAAAAATAGCCGAACAGAAAAAGGCAGCTTCTAAAACTGTAAATAAAATAAATGCAGCTGATACAGATACAACTTCTTTATTCTATACAGCAACGAAAGGTGTAGCGAAGGAAATTGTGCTACAAAATTCTAAGATTGCACTTACGTTCGATACAAAGGGCGGAGTTGTAAGAAAAGCAATAATAAAAGGTTATAAAGGACATAATGTTGCAAGTAAAGATCGTAAGAACGATAAAAATTATGTAACCCTCTTTAATGGAGCTGATCAGAATTTGAATTTCATTTTGGCTACTAAAAACCAAAATATTGAAACACAAAATCTTTATTTTACTCCTTCTAACTTGACGGATTCTACGCTTACATTGACAGCTGCAGCAGGTAATGGTAAGACTTTCGTCATGGATTATAAACTAACCAATAATTATATGTTGCGTTTAAGTGTGAAGGCAACAGGAATGAATGGTTTGTTCAATCCTGGAAAAAATCAATTGGTTGTAGACTGGCAAGATAAATGTACACAACAAGAACTTGGACACTCTTTCGAGAATCGCTATGCAACAATCACTTATAAAAAGTCGGAAGGTGGTACTGAACATCTAAGTGAAGCGCAAGAAGATGATAAGAAGACAGAAAATATGCTTGATTGGGTTGCATTTAAAAACCAATTCTTCTCAGCTGTAATAATCTCTAAAGATGGTTTTTCTACGGGAAGTGATCTTAAAAGTACACCTTTGGCGAAGGAAACACACTATCTGAAATTATATCAGGCAAATTTAAATACAACGTTCGATCCCACTGGAGTAAAAGCATCAGAGTTTGAATTTTACTTTGGTCCTAACGATTTCCGTTTATTGCAAGGCATAGATAAAGAAAGTCATTTTGGAAAAGATCTTGAAATGCAACAATTGGTAAACCTTGGCTGGCCTTTATTCCGTATTATCAATCGTTGGTTCACAATCTATGTGTTTGACTGGTTAAGCAAATTCTTCCCTATGGGTGTTGTATTAATCCTCATTACATTGCTTTTGAAGTTTATTACTTATCCAATGGTGAAAAAGAGCTATATGAGTTCTGCAAAAATGCGTGTACTGAAACCAAAGCTTGAAGAAGCAACAAAACAATATAACAAACCTGAAGACCAGATGCAGAAACAACAGGCTATGATGCAAATGTATTCTGAATATGGAGTAAGTCCGTTGTCGGGTTGTTTGCCTATGCTCATTCAGATGCCTATTTGGATTGCGATGTTCAATTTTGTTCCAAATGCAATACAGTTGCGTGGAGAGAGTTTCTTGTGGATAAACGATTTAAGTACATACGATCCTATTATTTCTTGGAATCAAAATCTGTGGTTAATTGGAGACCATCTTTCATTAACCTGTATTCTTTTTTGCTCTGCTAATATTCTTTATTCTTGGTTTACCATGCAGCAACAGAAGGATCAAATGGTTGGTCAACAAGCAGATCAGATGAAGGTGATGCAATATATGATGTTCCTTATGCCTGTGTTCTTCTTCTTTATGTTCAATGATTACTCTTCAGGTTTGAACTTCTATTATTTTGTATCATTGTTTTTCTCTGCTGCCATTATGTGGACCTTGCGCAAGACGACAAACGACGAGAAGTTGCTCGCCATATTGGAAGCCCGACGCGAAGAAAACAAGAAAAATCCGAAGAAAAAGAGCGGATTGGCAGCACGTATGCAGGCTATTCAAGAGATGCAACAGAAACAACAAGCAGAATTAGAACGCAGAAGACAGAACCTAAATAAAAATAAATAACTAAAATTATGAACAAAAATGTTTCAATTGCTATTACAACTGCACTTGTTATGAATTGTGGAATTGTAAATGCCCAAGAAGCGACTAACATCGGAAAGCATAACATAACACTTAGTAAAAATGTTATGACTCCCGAAACATTGTGGGCGATGGGAAGAATTGGAAATGCACAAGCTTCCCCTGATGGCAATAAAATTGTTTACCAAGTAGGTTACTATAGTGTGAAGGAAAATAGAGGACACCAAGTAATCTGTGTAATGGATTCCGATGGAAAGAATGTACGTCAGCTTACAACATCTGCAAAAAGCGAAGTAAGTCCTACATGGTTAGATGACCATACCATAGCTTTTCTTCTCGATGGACAAATTTGGTCTATGAATTCAGACGGTTCTTATCGTAAAAAGCTTTCATCTTCAGATATAGAAATAGAAGGATTCCGCTTCTCTCCAGATAGGAAGAAGGTCCTACTTATAAAGAGTATCCCTTATTATGGTACAATTAAGAAAAATCCTTCCGACCTTCCAAAAGCATCTGGTCGTCTTATAACCGACATGAATTATCGTCATTGGGATCATTATGTAGAAACTATTGCACATCCGTTTGTTGCAGAAATTACTGCCAATGGTATTAGTAAGAACGATGTGGATATTATAGAAGGTGAACCTTACGAAAGTCCGCTTGCTCCATTTGGTGGGATAGAACAATTCGACTGGAGTAAAGATTCGAAACAGATAGCCTATACTTGTAGGAAAAAAGAAGGTGTAAAATATGCTGTATCAACCGATGCTGACATATACCTTTACAATATAGACACAAAAAAAACGGTGAACTTATGTAAACCTGCAGACTATGTTGCGCCAGAAATAAACATGACGAAGTCGCTTCGTAATCAAAAGGTAAATCATCAAGATGGTGATTTCAATGTCGGTTACGACGTTAATCCTAAGTTCTCTCCTGATGGAAAGTATATTGCATGGCAGAGTATGAAGAACGATGGATATGAAAGCGATCGTAATCGTCTTTGTGTTTATGATTTCAGTACGGGGAAGAAAACCTATGTTACAGAGAAATTTGACTCTAACGTAGATGACTATGTTTGGGCTCCAAATTCAAAGGAACTTTATTTTATAGGTGTTTGGCATGGTACTGTAAATGCTTATCAAACTAACTTAAAAGGCGAAATTAAGCAATTAACCGATGGACAGCATAATTATGTCTCAATTGCGCTATTAGGCGATAAGGGAAGGAAATTGTTAGGCTTACGTCAAAGCATAAAACAGGCTACTGAGATATTTTCCATAGTACCTGCAAAGAAAGATAAGCAGAGTGAACAAATACAGTTGAGTTTTGAAAATAAACATATTTATGATCAGCTTGCACTTGGAGAAGTTAAACCACGTTGGGTAAAGACTACTGATGGGAAAGATATGTTGGTATGGATTATCACTCCTCCTCATTTTGACCCGAATAAAAAGTATCCAACTCTTCTTTTCTGTGAGGGAGGTCCACAAAGCCCAGTATCACAATTCTGGAGCTATCGTTGGAATTTCCAGATAATGGCAGCAAACGGATATGTAATTGTTGCACCAAACCGTAGAGGATTGCCTGGGTTTGGTAGTGAATGGAATGAAGAAATTAGTGGAGATTGGACAGGTCAATGTATGAAAGACTATCTATCAGCAATAGACGATGCTGCAAATAATCTTCCATTCGTAGATAAAGATAGATTAGGTGCTGTAGGTGCTTCGTTTGGTGGGTTCTCTGTTTATTATTTGGCAGGGCATCACAACAAACGCTTCAAAGCGTTCATTGCTCACGACGGTGCTTTCAACCTCGAAAGTATGTATACTGATACTGAAGAAGTCTGGTTTAGTAATTGGGAATATGATGATGCATATTGGAATAAGGACCGTACAGCTGCAGCAACACGTACATATGAGAATAGTCCCCATCTTGATGTTGATAAATGGGACACTCCTATTCTTTGCATTCATGGAGAGAAAGATTATCGTATTAATGCAACGCAGGGTATGGGAGCATTCAATGCTGCACGCTTACGTGGTATTCCTGCCGAACTGTTACTCTTCCCAGACGAAAACCATTGGGTATTGAAACCACAGAATGGAATATTATGGCAACGTACTTTCTTCAACTGGCTCGACCGCTGGCTAAAGAAATAAAAACGAAATGAACTTTTATCAATAATAACCTCAATTCCGCAGCATAAAATCTTTTAAGAAATCCAAGTGCCTGAGAAACAAAGTCCTCAAAACACTTGGATATGTCAGAATTTTCACCTAATCTTAGTGCAACAAACATAACAAGTAAGCAAAAATCTGACATGACAAAGGTAGCAATTAAAAACGAGAATATCACTTCTTTCGGAGGAATTTATCACATTATGGATGTTTTTTCAAAGTTGGGCTTTGAAAAACTTACCGAATCCGTGTTGGGCAGACGCGGAAGCAGTGGCAAGGCATTCAGCCATGGAAGCATTTTCGGCTCTCTCTTCTTCAGTTACCTTTGTGGTGGAGAATGCCTTGAGGACATCAATGCGCTTATAGGGCAGTTCAAGCAGAGGCCTGACACGCTATTACCCGGTGCCGACACCGTGGGACGTGGACTGAAGGAGCTTGCCGAAGAGAACATTATCTACAAGAGCGAGACATCAGGCAAGTCTTATAGTTTCAATACTGCAGAGAAGCTGAACACCTTACTTTTACGGATGATACGTAGAATGGGGCTTATAAAGGCGGGCAGTCATGTTGACTTGGACTTTGACCACCAGTTTATTCCATCCCGCAAGTTCGATGCAAAGTATTCCTACAAGCAGGATCATGGTTATTTCCCAGGCTGGGCTTCCATCGGGGGCATCATAGTCGGAGGTGAGAACCGTGACGGGAACACCAATGTGAAATTCCATCAGGAGGACACGCTCCGTCGCATTATGGACCGTGTGACCTCCGAACTTGGTGTTGTGATAGAGCATTTCCGTGCCGACTGCGGGTCGTTCTCGAAGGAAATCATCCAGACCGTAGAGCCGCGCTGCAACACGTTCTATATACGTGCTGCCAACTGCGGCAGCCGGTGTGAGGACTTCCGCCAGCTGGAAGAATGGAAGAGCGTTGAGGTTGGTTATGAGAGGTGCGATGTCACCTCCGTCAGCATGGACGACCTCATCGAAGGAAAGTCATACAGGCTTGTCGTACAGCGTACTCCCTTGAAAGACAAGCACGGCAGGGAACAGACGGATATGTTCGGAGTGATATACACATACCGCTGTATCCTTACCAACAACCGGACATCTACCGAGAAGGACATCATTACATTCTACAATGAACGTGGAGCGAGCGAAAAGAACTTCGACATACAGAACAATGACTTCGGCTGGGCACATCTGCCATTTTCCTTTATGGCTGAGAACATGGTTTTCATGATGGTTACCGCCATGCTGAAAAACTTCTATCTCTATCTCGTCCGTCATATCAGCGAGAAGGTCAAGCCATTGAAAAAGACAAGCAGGCTGAAAGCCTTTATCCTGCATTTTGTCAGTGTACCAGCAAAATGGGTACGAACAGGAAGGCGGAACGTTCTGAACCTATATACAAATAAAGCATACTACTCTGAGGTATTCCTTGAATAAACAGCATGTCTTTGTGGTTCTCACATTCCCCATTGGTTTGGGTGGGGGATTTCATGTCTATGCAAGAACCAAAAATCCCAGAAAATCCCCATATCAATGGATAGAGCCCAAAAATGTCACTTCAATATATAAAAGTACCTCACAAGGAATAATGCTGCGGAATTAAGCGTATATTATGACAGAACAAATTAAAAAAACACTTAGAGATTCTGCTGCTGCACGTTGGACAGCTCTTTTACTCTTATCACTCGCAATGTTCTGTTCCTACATCTTCGTAGACATTTTGTCGCCTATCAAAGACTTGATGCTCTCTCAAAGAGGTTGGGACTCAACAGCATTCGGAACAATGCAAAGTTCTGAAACATTCTTAAATGTATTTGTATTCTTTCTTATCTTCGCAGGTATTATTCTCGATAAGATGGGTGTTCGCTTTACAGCTCTTCTTTCTGGTGCTGTAATGCTTACGGGTGCATGTATTAAGTATTATGCTATCAGCGAAAGCTTCATGAGTAGCCAACTTGAAGTTTGGTTTACTCAACATTTAAATCATATTCCTTTGTTCGAACAGTTGGGAGTATCTCCTTTCTATGAAGGCATGCCTGCTTCTGCAAAGCTCGCAGCCATCGGCTTTATGCTCTTCGGTTGTGGAACGGAAATGGCTGGTATCATGGTTTCGCGTGGTATTGTGAAATGGTTTAAGGGAAAAGAGATGGCGCTCGCAATGGGTTCTGAGATGGCACTTGCTCGTTTGGGTGTTGCTACTTGTATGATTTTCTCACCTTTCTTTGCTAAATTGGGTGGCAATGTAGATGTCTCTCGTTCAGTAGCTTTCGGTGTTGTTCTTATCTGTATTGCTGTAATGATGTTCGTTGCTTACTTCTTTATGGACAAGAAGCTCGATTCTCAAACAGGTGAGGCGGAAGAGCAAGAAGAGCCATTCAAGATTAGCGACCTTGGACAAATTCTTACGAGTATGGGCTTCTGGTTGGTATCTTTGCTTTGCGTGCTTTATTATTCAGCAATCTTCCCATTCCAGAAGTATGCTGTAAACATGTTGCAGTGTAATCTTACTTTCACTCCTGTCGATAAAGAATCTTTCTGGGCTTCAACCGAAGTTACCATTATTCAATATGGTATAATGTTGGTTGTTGCTATCACGGCATTTATGTTCAACTTTATGAAGAATAAGAGTATTAAGTACTCTATACTTTGTGTTTCTATTCTTTCTCTCATTGCCTATTGCTATATGGGTTACATGCGCCAGTCTGCCGAGTCTATCTTTGCAGTGTTCCCATTGTTGGCAGTGGGCATTACACCTATTCTTGGTAGCTATGTAGACCATAAGGGTAAGGCTGCCTCAATGCTTATTTTGGGTGCTTTATTACTCATTAGCTGCCACCTTACATTTGCATTTATCCTTCCAATGTTTAAAGGACATGCCATTGGTGGTGTAATAGTTGCTTATTTAACAATTCTTGTTCTCGGAGCCTCTTTCTCACTTGTTCCTGCTTCGTTGTGGCCAAGTGTTCCAAAGCTTGTCGATCCAAAGATTATAGGTTCTGCTTATGCACTTATCTTCTGGATTCAGAACATTGGTTTGTGGTTGTTCCCATTGGTTATTGGTAAGGTGCTCGACAACTCGAATGTCGGTATTACTGATCCAACGAAGTACGATTACACCAATCCGTTGCTCATGTTGGCCGGTCTTGGTGTTGCTGCATTGGTTATTGGTCTTATTCTTAAGGCTGTAGACAAGAAGAAAGGTCTTGGCTTGGAATTGCCAAACATTACCGAATAAGTATTTCTGAACTCTATAGATAAAAAGATTGGGTTGTATTGGCTCAATCTTTTTTCTTATCAATGTTGTTGATGCCATTTGCTTCCTAACATCATCGGCTACTATATAAAGGAATGCGATGCTCTTTATCAGTGGTAAAAATACGCTTGAAGGTTGTTTGTCTTACTAAATTATTGTATTTTTGCACAGCAATATTAATGTCCTAATTATAAAACGATAGTGTAAAAGAATGAAAATCTACAATCAGCGAGAAGCACAGCAGCGCATCAACCAACTTGCAAGAGCTGACAAACCATTTGTTTTTATTATTAGCTACAACCAGCAACAAGCGTATATAGAAGAGGCAGGACACGTTGATTCTTCTGAAATGCTTTATGCTTTCCCTGCGATAAACAATGTTCCCAAAGACGAATCTATAAATAAAAATCCTGTTGAATGGCGTTTCGAAGCACCCAATAGGGCGGAGTATCAGCGCAGTATAGAATACGTGAAGGCTAACCAGCGTAATGGGAACTGCTATTTGGCAAACTTAACCTGCAAAGTTCCTATCCATACTAACTTGACGATGCGGGATATATTCCTGCTTTCCACCGCCAAATATCGCTGTTGGGTTAAAGACAAGTTCGTATGCTTTTCTCCAGAGATATTCGTCCGCATTGATGGCGAAACGATTCATTCCTTTCCCATGAAAGGCACCATTGCTGCCAGTGTGCCCAATGCAGCCAACGTGTTAATGAACAATGCGAAGGAAGCGGCAGAGCATGCAACCATCGTAGACCTGATACGAAACGACTTAAGCATTGTTGCCACCAAAGTAAGCGTAGAGAAGTATCGATACATCGACAAGCTAACCACAAATAAGGGCGATATTCTGCAGACAAGTTCCGAAATAGTGGGGCAGCTTCTTCCACACTATCGTGCGAACATTGGCGACCTGCTGTTTAGCCTGCTGCCTGCCGGTTCAATTACCGGTGCACCAAAGCCCATGACAACTCGCATAATTGCAGAAGCCGAATGCCATGAGCGTGGATTCTACACGGGAATAATGGGATATTGGGCAAATGGAAATCTTGATAGTGCCGTAATGATACGTTTTATTGATACCGACGGAAAGCAACTCTTCTACAAAGCGGGAGGAGGAATTACGGCACAGAGCAACGATGACGACGAGTATAACGAAATGATAGAAAAGGTATATGTGCCAATTTATTGAGACAATGTGTGTGGAGCAGGGCCGAATAATTAACCTCGGCTACCATCTGGCACGAGTAATGCGCACACGAAAACATTTTTGGAATATGCAGACGCCAATCCCTGTAAACAAGCTTTTAGCCATTGCAGCCACACAGACTGAAAAGGCAAAGCTACGTTTTGAATACGATGGCGACAACATATACAACCTTTCTTGTACACCTTATAATATAAGAAAGGTGGAAACACTTAGGTTAGTAGCCGATGACGACATAGAGTACACCTATAAAAGCACCGACAGAAACGTGCTGAACCTTTTGAAAGCACAAGCTGGCAGAGCTGACGAAATAATTATTGTAAAACGAAACCACATAACCGATACGTCTTATACCAATATTGCTTTTTTCGATGGCACGCAGTGGATAACTCCTTCTACACCTTTACTTAATGGCACACGGCGTGCCCAACTGCTCGATGCAGGACGTCTGATAGAACGAGAAGTGTGTGCCACCGACCTAAGTTCGTTTCAATCTATATCGCTTATCAATGCAATGATGGATTTGAACGAACTTGTATTGCCTATATCAAGCATTGTGGGTTAATGTAAGTTTACTATCTTTTCCTATCTTATAAAATCACTTATATCTTGTTTCTTCCCCATTATTGTTATTACATATAGATTTTTTCTTCTACCTTTGCACTTGTCAATAATCTCACATTGTAGAACAATAAAACTATTGCGATACAGCTCATAGTGTTGCACATAATGTTTAAGAAGAATTATTGGAGTATTTAGCACAATCAGATTAGTAGGTACTTTTTATAAAGGGAATAAAAGCTTAACAAACAAGCGACACTCTTAAAGTAAACTACATAATATAAGAATATGATAAGATTAGTACAACAAATAAAGCAGAACCTTTTTGATGGTTACGACAACAATTGTTGGGATAAAACATTCGTGGTTTGTGGTAAGGAAATAAGGTTACTTGATATATACAACAATCCGTTGTGGAAGTTGAAAGATAGAATAAGTATAAACGACTTTAACACAGTGGTTACTTCGGAAAACTTAAAGTCAGATAATTTTGTTATCGATTCGTATGAAACGTCCGAAGGTTTAAGTACATATTATCTGTTCAATAATACTCTCCTCTATATATTCTCTTTCGTAGAATGGCAACCAACACGGTTCATCTTGAATATAGAAAGTATTTGGGAGATAAGGTAAAATCATTTTATTGCCCCTTTAGAATACAATACTTATAATTCATTTATTATATCTTTCTCCACATTCTAAGAAAGAAGGTTTACACACGAGATATTTTCTAATTCTATTGATATAATAAAAAATCATAATTCTCATTCAAATATTATGATATAACCCCATAATGGTTGTAGTTTTTTGTGATATCTAATTTGCTACTGATAGATATCTGAGAAGAACGCGATAGATATCTAAGACGAGCGTTACAGATATCTGAGATAAGAGTGGCAAAAATCTGACAGCTTTTCTAAACTTCTGAGGTGTTCTATTTGATTTGTGAGTAGAAAGTAGACACTATTTATAATTTCTCCACCCATATTCTACAGAGCCTTTATAATACCTATATAATGCATTCAATCGAACTAAATACTTTGTGTTTTGTCAGAACAGTTCATATATTGTAGATTCGACCTTGTTGTGCAGCCAATCTCTTTGCAAAGTTCTTGTTCGGACAGTTTTTTTTCAGTAATTTTGCACCGTTACATACAAATAGATGGTAATGACCATCAGAACTTAACTTTTAAATTATGGCTTCGCAAAGCCCATCTATGATGATGAAACGAATACAATCGACTCTTTTTGGTGTTTTGGTGTGTGCAACGTCGTTTGCTCAATATGTATCGCCAACAATAAAGGATACAACAAAGGCAGGCATTCTTAAAGATATCAACTATAAGGTGGAGATGCAGGGCAGCTTCTCTAACACTAAAACACCGCTGTGGTTGAATGCCAATAAATATGGACTTAGTTCGCTTGATAAGACAAATGGGTATATTCGTACAGCCGTTTATCGCTCCTTGTCTGCCGATAATGAACGCAAGTGGGGCTTGGGATACGGAGTTGATGTAGCAGTTCCTTTAAATTACACCAGCCATTTCGTAGTACAACAAGCCTATGTTGAAGGGCGTTGGTTGCACGGTACACTTACCATTGGTGCGAAGGAACAGCCAATGGAACTGAAGAATAACAGTCTAAGCTCGGGTTCACAGACGTTGGGCATTAATGCACGCCCGGTTCCGCAAGTTCGTTTGGCACTGTCCGACTATTGGACGCTGCCTTTTGGCAAAGGTTGGTTGCACTTGAAGGGACATATTGCCTACGGAAAAATGACCGACGATAATTGGCAACACGACTTTACCAAGAGGCAGAGCAAATATGCCGACGATGTGCTTTACCATTCCAAGGCAGGTTATCTTAAGCTTGGCAACGACGAAGTGTTTTGTCCTTGGTCGTTAGAGGTAGGTTTGGAAATGGTTTCTATGTTTGGCGGAACAGCCTATCGCCCTGTTGCAGGTGGCGGAATGGAAACTTTAAAAGGCGAGACAGGACTGAAAGCATTCTGGAAAGCATTTATGCCGGGTGGGGCGGATATTGGCGAAACCACGTATCAGAATGCAGAAGGAAACCAGTTGGGGTCGTGGGTAGCCCGTTTAAAGTACGAAGGAGAGATGAACAGCTATGCGCTCTATGCCGATAAATATTTTGAAGACCACTCGGGAATGTTCTTCTTGGACTACGATGGCTATGGAACGGGCAGCGAATGGCAACAGAAGAAGAAACACAGATATCTTACTTATGGCATGAAAGACTGGCTGTTAGGTTTCGAATATCATCGCCGCTCGGACAGTTGGCTGAATGCAGTAGTGTTAGAGTATATCTACTCCAAGTATCAAAGCGGTCCAATCTATCACGACCATACAAAGACCATTGCCGACCATATAGGCGGAAACGACGACTATTACAACCATTACATTTATCCCGGCTATCAGCATTGGGGACAAGCAATGAGCAATCCGCTCTATCGTTCGCCTATCTATAATAAAGACGGTAGGATAGCTTTTACCAATAACAGGTTTGTTGCATACCATCTTGGATTGTCTGGTACGCCCAACCAATATGTCAATTGGCGAATGTTGGCTTCGTGGCAAAAAGGTTTAGGAACCTATACGGAACCTTATTCTAAGGAACGCAGTAACATGAGTCTGTTAGCTGAGATAACTTATAAGCCGCACAGTATATCTGTATCGTGGCTGAACGGGGTGGATATAAAAGCGGCATACGGAATGGACTTCGGCTCCATTCTCGGCGGCATTAATTATGGTTTCCAACTAACAATAACCAAGACGGGTTTGCTTAATTTATAAAGAACGATATGAAGATAAAAAACATACAATTAGTGTTGTGCTCTTTAGTGGCAATGTTCTGTATTTCGGCTTGTTCTCTTGAAAGCGATAGCAAGGCAGCAGGCGATTTGGCAGGAATGTGGCATTGTGTTTACATAGATAAAGGTGCAGCAAGTGCAGATTTGAAAGACCAGAAAGTATATTGGTCGTTCCAGGGAGATTTATTGTTGTTAGAAGACAAGACGGGCAATCATAGTAGAATATTGTTTCGTTTTAGCAAGAATGGCAAAACCTTGGTTCTAAAAGAACCTTATCGTTACGACCGTGAGAATGGCGATGAACTATTAACTACGCCCTCGCTCTTAAACTTCTATGGCATTGACGCTCTGTCCATGACATTCACCATTCAGCAGTCGGAAAATACAATGGCACTTGTAAACAACAATGTAACGTTGCATTTCAAACGGTTCTAATGCACGTCATACTTGTGTTCTACTTGTCTTCTTGAAAAGGCTGTTTGTTGTTGCGCTTGATAATAGGGTTCAGCACAGACACGTTGAGCAGAACAAAAAGTGCAATGTCTATCAGAATAATGATAGTTGGACTTACCCAACAGAATAGCATCGTGTTTAGAATAATAAATGCAATGGCAAGTGTTAAGATTGCAATTAATGCCTGGTGTTGCGTAAGTCCTGCTCGCATAAACTTGTGGTGAATGTGGTTTTTGTCTGGGTGGAATATGCCATGACCGTGCATTATTCTTACAATAATTACACGGCAGACATCGAATATTGGTATAATGAGTAAGGTTATTGAGAGGAGAATAGAACCTTTCCGGTAAGCCATTACGTTTGGATTAACCATACAGAACTTTACAAGCAATACGCCAAGTATATAACCTAAAGTGAGCGAACCTGAGTCGCCCATGAATATTTTCCTATTCTTTTCTAACTTTCCAAAGATGTTATAATAAAGGAAAGGCACTAAGACACCCATCAAGCCGGCTATCAGTATGCAGTAAATCCACATTCCTTCTATGAGGAAACAATAAAAGAATCCTCCTAAAGCTATAAACGACAAGCTGGCAGAAAGTCCGTCAATACCATCTATCAGGTTGATGGCATTCATAATAAATACCAATATAAAGACTGTTAGCGGTGCTCCCACCCAAAAAGATATGCTGTGTATGCCCATGAAACCATACAAGTTATTTATGAAGAGCCACGATATCGGAAGCAGAGACGAGACAAAGATCTGTACAATAAACTTCTTTCTTGCCTTTACGCCAAAGATATCATCGATAAGTCCTGTAACGTAGATAACTGCTAAACCCACTGCAAAATAGGTGGTCCACGGACTAATCTCTATTTTCTTGCCGTTGTAGGCAAACGACCATACAAGCAGCGCAACAATGGTAGCAGCAAGCATGCTGGGCAGAAAGGAAACTCCACCTAATCGCGGAATGGCTTGTCTGTGCACCTTTCGCGAGTCGGGAATGTCGTATAAGTTTCTGTTCTTGCAGAAGTTCAGAATGCGAGGAATGAAGGCAAAGCCGCACGTGATACTTAAGCTGAAAGCAATAAGGCTAACTACTATATAGATGTATATGTTCATGTTACTATTAAAAACTCTTTACAGGTTTAATTACATAACACGTTTTTTCGGCTTTTATTGCCTGTAATATAAAATTAATGGTAAAACATTAAAATATTTTTTAACCTTGTGCGTTATAAGAGCAATAACTGGAAAACAGCAGACAACAAGAATGAAGATATCTATCATAACAGCAACATACAATAGTGCAGCAACTATTGCCGATACAATTAACTCCGTGTTAAGTCAGGATTATTCTGACATAGAGTATTTGGTAATAGATGGAGGTTCGTCTGATGCTACCATAGAAATAGTGAAAGCCAATGCACCCAAGTTCGGTGGGCGTCTCCGTTGGATTTCAGAAAACGACCATGGAATATATGATGCCATGAACAAAGGCATAAGAATGGCAACAGGCGATATTGTGGGTATTCTTAATTCTGATGACTATTACACAAGCAACGATGTATTGTCTACCTATGCAAATACCTTTAAAACAAGCAAGGTAGACGCTGTTTATGGAGACATTCATTTTATACGCGACGGACAACCGCACAAAGTTGCACGCTACTATTCTTCTAAAATATTCCGTCCGACATTGTTAAGATTTGGCTTTATGCCTGCTCACCCTTCTTTCTATGTACGGCGTTCTGTTTACGAACAAGCAGGATTTTACAGTCTTGATTACAAGATAGGAGCAGATTTCGAAATGATGGTACGTTTGTTCAGAAAGTATCGCATAAGCTATAAATACATTCAGAAAGATATGGTAACGATGCGTATGGGAGGTGCAAGTACGAGTGGGGTAGGCAGCCATAAACTTTTACTGAAAGAAGATGCACGAGCTTGCAGAGAGAACCGCATCTATTCTAACACATTCCTAATCTCTCTAAAGTATTTCTATAAGATATTTGAGTTTAAAATTTAGAACTTTTCAAGTTTTTTGCAGGCAGCCACAAGACGATTGTTCTCGATTTCGTTTCTGATGGCTATTCTGATATAATTCATATCTGTAAGCGATTGCTTTTTGTTACAGTCCTTGATTAATATTGCATAATCTTTTAATAAACGTTTTGCAACTTCGGTTGAAGTGTATGGAGGTTTTACCTCGCAGAGGAAGTAGTTAGCTTGCGAAGGAATAACCCTCAACCAACTAATTTCTTTCAACAGTTTGGCAAAGCGATTGCGTTCAGCAACGAGAGACTCGCAAGCTATGTCATAATCGCTACGATACTTATTGAAGATTTGCATATAAAACTCTGCAAAGGAATTGATGTTCCAAATGCTTACATCCTTTTTGATAAAATTGATAACTTCTGTATCTGCACTTGCCAATATTCCTAAGCGTAGTCCAGGTACTCCGTAGGATTTGGAGATACTCTTCATAACAAAAAGATGCTTGTACTTTTCCAGTGTCTGATTGTTGAGGAGCGAATTGTAGTAGTAATCATCAGAGAAATCTACAAACGATTCGTCCACAATAAGTCGTATATTTCTTTTTGCCGTCCACGCTGCAAGTTCCAATACCTCATACTTTGGGATAAAGTTACCCGAGGGATTGTCTGGATTGATAAGCAGCAATGTTTGAATACTTTTGTCTGCAAAAAAATTTTTAAGGTTCAAAGCATTATAAGAATAATCCTTGTTGTCAGGGACATAACTTATTATATCTCCCTTACGATAGCGATTAGGATATTCCTCAAAAGTTGGAAATACAACTCCGATTTTACCTTTCGTGGTCTCTATTAAACTTTTGATGAGTTCAGCAGCTCCATTACCCACAACGATGTACTCTTGGTTTACACCAAAATATTTACCAGCAAGCAATGAATTCACTCCCATTCCCGATGGGTATTCCGTTACAAGAGTATCAAAGTTGGCACGTATCTCATCTAACATCCGCTTAGGTGGGAAATAAGGATTTACAAGATAGCAGAAATCTAATAATTTTGGAAAACGCCAATAACCACCGTAACGTTTATTCATTTTGGTAAGCTGTTCCTCATCATTAGCAAAAATGGTTTCTGCTATATCTTTGTCCTGAATGTCGTCAATCTCATACCATCTCTTATTTCCAATAGGCAGTGCCTTAACATCTTGCGAATTAAGAAAAGCTATTACGCGTAACACTTGTTCATAATACTCATTATTTCCTTGTGCTTCGCAGTAAGCATTTAAGAAAGGAATATATTTGCGAGTAACGAACTCTTTGCTAAACTTATAGATATTTACCGTTTTGTAGTAAGAATTGACATCTCTAAAACTAAATGCTTGCGAATTAATAAAATTGATAATGTTGTATTCATTATCAATCTGCACAACAGTTCCGTCCATCCACGATTCCCATTTAGCCACCAATGCGAGATTAGGATAAGGACTCTCAATTGCCATTCGCAAAATACTCTCCTCATATATTAAGTCAGACTCTAACAGAAGTGTGTCATCTTCCTTCATTTTTTCTTTAGCAAGAGCAAGCGAGTAAATATTATTTGTTTTATCGTAAATAGGGTTATGAATAAATTCAATTTTGAGGAATCTATTGTATCGATTACCTATGTATTTTATAAGATTGTCAGCTCCATATCCCACAACAACTATTACTCGATTTATGTTGAGCGTGGACAATTGTGTTAATGTTCTGTCGATTAGTCGTTCACCATTAATAGGCAGCATACATTTCGTATTGTTCTTAGTGTATTCTCCTAATCGTCTGCCCATTCCAGCTGCTAATATAATTGCTTGCATAAGTTTAATATATAGTTACTTATTTAATGTTGCGTATGCTTTTTGCTTAAAGAAGGCTATTCGTTTTTTACTTTTAATGTCTTGAATAGTTTCTGTTACCATATGTGGCAATAGTGCCTTGATGTATTGAATAGTAAAGGCTTTTATCCTATCCAGCTTGTTCATTTTAAAATTAAACATAGAAATAGGAGTACGCCAATTGTTACCATAAAGAAAGTCTAATAAAGCCTCACTCTCTTTAGGCACAGTGTATAATTCTCCTTGAAACTCCATTTGCATTGTGTTGTTGATATATTTTACTTCGCAAAGTTCACATATACAAGTAGATAGCCTTCTATCTTCTGCATAGGGCGTAAAAAAGTAAATATCAATATATTCTCCATTACGTATTATAGACATAAACCCCCGTCTTTCAAAGCGTGCAACTTCAAAACCGTTTTCCCTCAATATAAAAAGGATATCCTTAAAATGTTCTAAGTCTGAAATAGGCATTACTATATCAATATCTTCGTCATGAGATATAAAATCGTGTTCTCTTACAGCACCTAAAAGTGTACCAAAAAAAAGTATAAAATCTAAGTTATACTTATTACATATACGTTTCAACAATGAGAGATTCTCTTTTGCAATCTCTTTGTTAATGGGTTTTATTCCAGGATAAATAGGTACAAACTTGTATATATAATTACCTTTGGATGTGGAAATATGTAATTTCATATTTTTGTTAATTGTTTTATCGTCTTAACCATTTCTTGAGTTTTGTTTTAAGACAGAAAGGGATAAGTTGTAATATAGAGTTTCTAAATGTATTGTTGTTCTTATAAAAACTATATTCAAAGTCTTCGTAAGGTACAATATATTTAGGATGTTGTAATGGAAAGTCTATTTCACTATTTGTTTTATATTGGTCAGGGATTATAGATACAGTAGTATGTGTGGCACCTTCTCCAAATCCAATATTACTAATAAGGCTTATTTTAGGGTAAATACTTAATTGATTATAGGCTGCCATTGTAAAATACCACTGCCAATCCCAAGCACTGACATAGTTTTGTTCAATGGCCTTAATACGATATTTCCAATAATGCGTATCTTTCCCGTTATACCCATTATTTTTTATGATTGATTCAAAATAAGGACTATTTTTCCATTCCATATTTAAATCCATTTTTTCCCACGCACGCTTCCAAGTAGCCCATCCATTTGTAGATTTGAATCTACTAAACCCATACGAGTCTGGAATATCAACATTTTTAATGTAGTTAGCTGCATCAATCATTGCAATGCGTTCATCATGTTCATATCTGTGTAAAAGCTCTTCTGCAAAAGGGAAAAAAGAACTTTGCAGAACACAGTCGTCTTCTATAATAATACCTTTGTCTTCATTTTTAAAGAACCAGTTAATAGCGGTGTAAACACCCATACAGCAGCCTAAGTTTTTAGCTCTGAATAGTGTCTTAACTTCGCATTGCCAATCTATTTGTTGCAGAATAGCATTTCTGGTCTCCTCTACCAGTATATTTTCTCTTTCTACATTTTTACGTGCACCATCACAAGCTATATACAATTTGTTTGGTTTTACTTGTTTTATTCGCTCAAAACTTTTTAGTGCAGTGTCTTTACGTCGAAATATTATGAATAAAATAGGTATGTTATACATAGTGTTTCAATTATTAAAATACAGATGACTTAATTGCTTCGAGAAACTTATGACCATATTTGAGATCAGGCTCTACGTAGTTACCTTCTCCCCATTCGTTCCACGAACGAAGAAATAGTATCCTATGCTCATCTGGCTTATTTTTTATTACTTCTAATGCTTTTTCAATATGCTTTTTAAAGTTTTCAGGAGTTGAATTGATATAAACTCCTTCGTGTTTTCCTGCTCTCGGAGTTCTATCCCATTGTGGCATAATAGTAGGATATACGTTATCCCAGCTATCTTCGGGGGCAAAGAAATGTTTTGTTACTTTTGCAAAATTATACTTAAACGTGGGAAGCCAGGAGATCTTTTTATGTAAAACAAATTGTACCGTTCGTGTGATTTTGCCTATGGCAAGCATCTCTCCTCTTGATTTTCCGAATGAATTTAACCCATCAAAACCCAATGAGAACATTTGTTTATAAACTTCTGCACTACTTTTAGTATTGGGCAATACTCTTTTTATACTACCATCTTCAAGTCTTTTCATTGTTGAAGTATTGTTGCATATAGCAACAAAATGAATTCCTTTTAATCCATTTTCTTTTGCTAATTCTCTCCAAAGGGTAATGAACCTTTTTATATCTTTAAATGAATACGGATCGAATATCACGAATAAAGGTTTTCCATCAACAGTGATATATCGATGGTCTTTAAAAGCAGGTAATACAGTGTGGAAGTGTTGTTTATAATCCTCTTCACCAGGATATAACTGTTTTGCTATCATTGTAGGCTTACCATTGTTCTGCCATGTCTTTGTTGTCCAATCATGGTTTGCCCAAGCTAAGCAGAAAGGGAAATCAGGTTTGCCGGACTTTAAAACTTCTTGAAAAGGTCGTTCCAATAGTCGCTTGCCATTTCCAAACCAATAATGCCAATAACAAAAGCCTTCTATTCCAGCTTCTTTTGCCATTCGTGCTTGTTGTTCTCTTACTTCGGAGAGACGCAAATCATAAAACCCCAAATCAGCAGGTATTCTTGGTTGATAGTGCCCCTTAAACTGAGGTTTAGCACTTGCGACATTTGTCCATTCTGTAAAACCTTCACCCCATGAAATGTTATTTTCAGGGATAGGGTGAAACTGTGGTAAATAATATGCTATAATCCTTGCTTTCATTATTTTTTTTTATTTTTTAAGAGGAAACTTCTTGAGCAGTGCCTCATGATATTTTAAATAATAATAGAGCATCCCCAGCGCTATTATTCTTAAGTTTCCAGTATCTGAATACGAAAATAAATACATTCCTCCTTGCGCACTTATGCAAACAGTGAAATATAAAAGTAGTAGTTGGTAAAGTTTAACTTTATTATTATTTATCTTGTTCTTCTGAAAAGAATCGATAACGAAGAAATTGAAAACTATAAATATTATCACTGCGAAGAAAGGACCAAAGTCGATGGTGAAATCACCTACAAATGTAGAAAAGACTTCATCGTTTATTTTTAGATTTGAATAAATTTCTCTGCGTTCAACATAATTCATTGAAGTTTTAGAATCGACTAATCGTTTGAAAAGATTGAGGGTTCTATCTCCGTATCTAATTCCATTGTCGTCTAAACCGTGATTGTTAAAATATATATTTCCTTGTCCGATATACCAATTGATGAAAGCAGCAATTCCACCTTTCTCTGAACCAAAGCGACTAATGGTAATAGCAGCTACAGGCAATGTAATGACAACGATGAAAACTATTCCGACTTTCTTTATAAACTTATTGAGTCTTTTTGAAAGATATTGTTTAAACAAAAAATATCCACAAATAATAGTCAGGAAAGCTAATGCAACTCCGCTTCGTTGTCCTCGCATAATAGGTATGACAAGATTAATGATATTAGCAAATAGAAGACCACAAATAATCTTGTAATTCTTTTCTTGCATTGTCATAAAATAAAATAGTAAAAAGATACTTATGTCAGAAAAAGAATTAAAGAGAATAGCTGGTATATTGCGGATAGCTCCACCTGCATTTGACGCATTATCTATTTGCTCCATATAGGCATCTCTACCAGCTTTAGCATCTGTAAAGATTGACATTAAGCCATTTTGGAAATCAGAAATAATTCCTGGTAAATTCAAGATTGCAACGACAATAATGATAATCGCTATGATTTGCAGAATATTCGACTGTGGATATTCTATACAATTAGTTGGATGTATGTGATGATAAATTGCAGGAGATAGAGCTATCATCATCATGGTATATAAGTATAAATATGGGAAAAGTTTCAGGGGTTCATAGTTTGTGAATTGCAATATAGAATCATCATTAATCGTCATAATAGAAAAAAAAGCATAGACGATATACATTACGATGATAAAGCTGCCAGCATCAAAGATCTTATTTTTGCGTTGATACCAAATCAACGTTATTACCCATAGCAGTATGAGAAATGCAGATAGTATATAATTACTTTCAATTACCGACATAAGCGTTTTTTTATAAACGAATTAACGTAACTATATAGAACCTTCTTCTCTGACTTGTTAGTTCCTAACAGTAATGCAAATACAATAAAGAAAGTTGGAGAATACAGGAAAACAAAAAGTATTCGTAGAATATTGCTCTCAATGTTCTGTTGTAGTAGGTAACAGCTTCCAGCTCCCAATGCCAATATTACTACTCCGGGAATAATTAAAGTTGTAATATAAGAGCCTATAGAGAACTGATGATAATATTTGCGTAAACAAAATAGCCTTATAATATGTGCAAGTGCTGATACAGCTATCATTGAAATAAGAGCAAAGTAAGATGGTAAATGCAGTGTAAAGAAGATCCACGAAATGGGTAAGCATAAGAGTGTAATACTCTCAACTTTTAAGTGGTATTCCTTAACTTTGCCTGTTGCTTGAATAATTGTTGTAATCGGATTATTCATTGATAAGCACACTATATAAATAATAATGAGGCGGGCAAATAAAGTGAAGTTGTGATCTGTAATATTCAACCACCAACTCAAAATGTTTGGCATTTCTAAAATGATGGGTGTACCAATAGCTAAAAGAACATAGAGTATAAGTTTGTTGCCAACAGAAAAGAGCTTGTTAAGGTAGATGAAATTTTTCTCAGCATACGCTTTTATCATTGCTGGACGCAAAGGAATGATAATGCTATTGCACAATGCTCCAAAAGCATTATTAATTTGTAAAGCGACACCAAATGCAGCATTTATTGTTGCACCAAAGAAAATATTCAGCAAGATAATATTTCCTTGCTGCATTCCGATATTAGCAACATTGCCAAATAGTGTCCAACCAGAAAAAGAAAGTAACTCTTTATATAGTTTACGGTCAGTGGTTTTGTGGTAATGACATTCTTTATAGTGTGTTTTTCCATACCACATATATATCGTGAAAATAATGATACTGCTAATTAACAGACACATACCATAAAAAGAAAGGTTATCTATCATAAACTTTCCAATAAGTGCGGCTGACCCTAATCTAAGTAAACATTCTATGGTGGATACAATAGCATATACACTTATATTTTCCTGAGCGAATATGGCTGCAGTATATGGAATCTGAAATAAAGAAAAGATAAATGTAAATATGGTAAACTGATACAACCATATAACAGCTACCATTCTTGCAGTTGGGATTACTAATTGGGTGTTAACGAACCATAAGCCAACAGTCTCAAATATGAAGATTATAAGAACAGAAAGCAAGGCAATGATATTAATGCACGATGAATAAATTTCTGTTTGTTTTTGAATATCATTTTTCCCGATATAGAAAGAAAAGAACCTCTGAACAGAAAGTGAGAGTACACCTGTTAAGAACGATGCAATTGTTACTACTCCCGCTATTGTATTGAAGATACCATAATCTTCAATACCTAACCTTCTCATAATTACACGTACAATATAAAGGTTAAGAAGTGTAATAACCAACATGCGAACAAACAAGAATAATGTGTTCGATGCTATGTTTTTTGTTCTTGTTGTTTCTTTTGTATCGGGCATATTGAAGTTAATGCAGTATATCCCTTATGACATAAACTGATAAAATAATAAAAGCAGATATAAACATCTCGAGTACAAATGATACCCTCTTAGGTCCTGAAGGTTTCACAGGGACTTCTGCTCCCTGAATTGTTGTAAAAACAGGTGTACGTTCTTGTAGTTTAGCATCGGCAGCTTTAAGTTGTGCTACAAGAGTAGTATAGGTGTTATACTTCAGTTGCATGTCATTTTCTAAATCATTTTGTTTCAGCTTCACACTTTCCAATACAACATCCATATCGGCATCACTTATTTTACCATATTCCTTACGAACTTTTTCATAGTCTCGTTTGGCTTGATTTACGAGACTTTGATAATGTTCTACATCGTTTCTTAACTTTCTTGTTCTATATTCAATAATATATTTCTGCAACTGTGTCCTTGTAGCATCTGCAAGCATTTTTGCTACCATAGGGTCTTGTGCTACAGTTGCAATACTTATAATACCTGTCTTTTTGTCGGTACTAATTTTTATGTTATCTCTCATTCCTTTCACAAGATCGTTGTCCGACTTTGAAAGTTGGTAAGGATTAAATTTTTCTGGAGCAAAATTATTGGTATTCTTCGGTGCTAACTTCTTTAATACCCATATATATGTTTTTTGCCACCAAGTTATTTTTGTATGATATTTAAGATAATTGTAATAATCAGTATTGAGTTTCTTGTCGATAGTCTGTATTTTTACTTTAAATAGTGCAGTTGCGAAACCATTATCCTTCATCAAATCGGGATACAACAATGGAGAAATGGCATCGGTACTCTTTCCTGTTGGTAAATCGAAGCCAAACGAAGATGCAATATCTCCTAAGGCACCAGCATCTGCCATAGAATTCATTTCTGGTGCCATGGCTGTTTCGCTTGTGTATGTTCTTGGTACACAAAGAATGATATAAGATGATAATGCGATAACAATTGGCAATGTTATAAAGAATAGTTTCTTATGTTCTCTGATTCTTTTAAACACCAATCGTAGATCTATTTGTTTTACCTTTTCTTCGTTTTCCATTAACTCGATATTTTTATATATGGTAGTTATTTAAACTGAACGATTTTTACTTCAAAATATTGGCAAGTGTTGCCAGTACAGCAGCCATACTTGATGTACTTGAGCCGATGGTCATAAGTTCTGCAAGACTCATTCTTGCACGTGATTTGCTCGGAACAATGATTTCACAGCCAGGTCGTACCTTTGCATTGTGTCCAACTTTTGCGAGCGTACCATTCATATATAATATGTAAGTACGGCTCTTTTTTGCATCGGACGAGAATCCGCCGGCTTGATCTATGTAATAAGCTACATTTTTGCCTTCGCGATAGCTTACTGTATTCGGATACATTACTGCACCATTTATTTTTACTGTACCATTATATTGTGGAATAATTATACGGTCGCCTTCACGAAGAATAAGATCGGCGTCACTTCCTGGAGAAGCTAAAGCTTTATCCAATTCGATACCCACAGGATAAGTTTCTGGTATCTGGAACTTTTTCATTAAAGAATCTTGCGTTTGTTGTGAAGCTTGTAAAATACCTGCTGCGTTTGAACTCTTGGCTGCAAGATCAAGGAAACTCTTATTTTCTTGTTCCATTTGCATTTTGTAAACAGCCTCCATGCGCATTTTCTCAATCTTATTTGGTTTACGTTCTAATCTTGCCCCTTGAATATAAGCTAAATTAGTTGCTCCACCTGCTGCTTTAAATATATCTGTTAAACGAGTATTGCGTCCTGTAAGAGAATAATTTCCTTCAAACAAAACTTCTCCTTCAATGCTAACATTCTGCTGTTTTGTAGTACCGGGACTTTTACGAACAAATACCTGATCGAAAGGTGCGAGAATAAATCCAGGCTGACCATCTATAACAAAACCATCTTTTAAACTGAAGGTGAAACTTTGAGCGATAATGGAGTCGGAAGTTGTTGCTTCTGGATTTACTATTCTTCGAGACACATCTACTCTTACTGTAGATGCCGTTTGTTTTAGTCCACCTGCTTGCAAAATGAAATCTTCTAATGTTTCGTTGTCAGCATATTTATATCTACCAGGATATAGCACTTCTCCATGAATAGTCAATATTCGTTCTTCTTGCACGTCTGTTCTTGTTGGTACAAACAAAACATCTTCATTTTGTAGTGGGATATCTGCTGCTTTACCGAGTAAAATTCCTTCTACATCAACAGAAATGACCTCTAAAGTCCGGTCAGCCTTCATACGGTGCATAACTGCATGTGGTCCGAATGCAACTTCTGTTAGTCCTTCTGCTGCTTCAACCAAGTCGCGTACAGTATTTATTTGTCCACCCACTTCATACATGCCTGGACGGAACACCGCACCTTTTATCTCTACCATGTTTTCATATCTTGGTATAACGGAATCTACGCTAACAGAGTCTTCATCGGCAAGTTTAAAACGGTTCATATCAAACTCACTTACATTATATATCGAATATTGACGACCAGTTTTTCTTCTTACACGGACAGATTTTGTATAGGCATCACCAGCAAAACCGCCTGCATAATTAATGAGCGCCCCTAAATTTTCGTTACGTTTCATTTCGTAATACATAGGGCGTTTTACTTTTCCACTTATATTAACAAGAACTTCGTAGGCATCTACAGCAATAACATCGTTATCAGCCAACCGGACGTTTCCTGTTAATTTCCCACGTTTTAAGAAGTCGTATATATCCACAGTGCTTATAAGTCGTCCTTGTCTATAAACCTTAATGTTACGAAGCGTACCAAGGTCTGTAATACCTCCTGCCATATACAAGGCATTAAATACGGTGGTGAAAGCCGACAAAGTATAAGTTCCAGGTGCTTTTACTTCGCCTACTACATTGACCATAATGGTGTGTGTTTGTCCAACTGACAGTCTTATCTTCGAGTTGCTATAACGGTTTCCTAATTTAGCTCTAATTCTATTATTTGCTTGTCTTACGGTCAGTCCGCTTACTTGAATAGGTCCGAAACCTTCTATTGTAACATTTCCATCAGGGGCTACGGTAGTATCATACGATTTCTGTGATGCTCCATAGATATCAATAAATACAGCATCTCCTGGTCCTAAACGATAATTCGCAGGAAGTGCCATGTTCATATTAGGTTCAAACGATAAATATTTATTATTGAATATATCGCGTCCCCAGACTTTCTTCTTCTTTTTCTTTAATTGCTTTAAGAGATTTTTATACATTGTAGCCGTATCTTGCGGCATCCAGTCGTCCATTTCCTCTTGTATTAAGAGAAAGTCCTTATCGTCTTCATCGTATGTGTTAGGGTGATTATTCGTACCGTCTATTCGTTTATCTGAATATTTCTTTGCCTCATTTTCTGAATCTTCGTAATCTTGCATTGTTTTCTCTGCAATCTTTCTCTTATCCATTCCTGGGCGTATCTGTCCATTATTCTTTCTACTTCTGTCAGTACTGCCATCTTTACTTGATGCATTGCCCAATGACGAGTTACCTTTCTTCATTTTTTCGTAGGTATCTCTAACTCTTCTAATTTGAGAAATATCTACACCATTCTGCATCAACTTTGTTACGATTTGTGTTTGTGATGTTCCCTTGTTATGCTCTTTCACTATGAACTCCATGACTTGCGTATCGGTCATGTTTGATTGTGCATAGGTGTTTAATGCACTTAGCATTATGAAGAATAAGAGGACGAATCTTTTCATATCTTTTTAAAATTTATTTCCACTTACGATATTTACGAATGTTTTAATAATTATTTTGAAGTCTAACCATAATGAACGTCTTTCAAAATAACTTATATCCATCTGAAGACGTTTCAGCATTTTCTCCATTGTGTCGGTGTAGCCATTATACAGCGTGGCTTCAGAAGTTAATCCGGGTCTCATATTATAAATAATAGGGTAGAGATCTGTATGCTCCATAATTTTATCTATAAAATATTTACGTTCCGGCCGTGGTCCCACCAAAGACATATCTCCCACCAATACATTCCATAATTGTGGTAATTCGTCAAGATGATGTTCACGAAGAAATTGCTCGAATGGGGTAGAGTTCTTATAATTTGTTTTTGAAGTTAGTTGCGGTATATTACTTTCTGTTTTATTGCTAATTGTACGGAATTTGAGAATAACAAATGGTTTACCCTTATATCCAATACGTGCTTGACGAAAGAATATAGGACCATTCCTCTGACACTTCATTAGGACTGAAATAATTACGAATATAGGAGAAAGTAAAATTAACCCCAAAGCAGACATAACGAAATCTAAGGCTCTCTTTACACCTCGTTGTATGCTACCCATGGCATCGGTTTGTGTTGCTTTACTCATTATTATTCGATTCTTATTTCGGTCTTATTCAAAGTTTTTCTGAACACTCTTTCTTGAAAGAGCATCAAATGTAAGTAGCAATAATTTAGAGTGCCACTTAGATATATAAACTCTGTTTTTTGAAATTTGTTGCAAAGATAATGCTTTTTTCTTAAATACTTTTATTTTTTGTGTATCTTTGCACAAGAAAAAAATCGACATTGCGTAAAATAATCCATATAGATATGGATGCTTTTTTTGCTTCTGTGGAGCAAAGAGATAATCCAGCATTAAAAGGTTTGCCTTTAGTAATATGCCGTGATCTTCCTCGCAGTGTCGTTACTACGGCAAGTTATGAAGCGAGAAAGTATGGAATACATTCTGCCATGTCATTAGCACAAGCAAAAAGTCGTTGTTCTCATCTTGTTATAATTGAACCTCATTTTCAAAAATATAAAGAAATCTCACAGCAAATCCATAATATTTTCCATAACTATACCGATTTAGTAGAGCCTGTTTCTTTAGATGAGGCTTTTCTGGATGTAACTTATAACAAGTATGGAATAAAGTTAGCTGTTGATTTAGCAAAAAAAATAAAAGAAGAGATATTTCATAAGACTAATCTGACTGCTTCTGCAGGTATCAGCTACAATAAGTTATTAGCAAAAATAGCTTCTGATTATCGGAAACCCAATGGTATTTTTACCATACACCCCGACAAGGCTTTGGACTTTGTAGGAAATCTACCTATAACTCAATTTTGGGGAATAGGACCTAAGACTGCAAGAACAATGTATAAGATGGGAATTTACAAAGGTGAACAATTACGTAAAGTCTCACTTGTACATTTAACACAAGTTTTTGGAAAAATGGGTCCCGTGTTCTATAATTTTGCTCGTGGCATAGATAATAGGCTGGTAGAGGCTTTTCATGAACGTAAATCTATAGGATGTGAAGAAACTTTTTTGGAAAACCTGAATACAGAATCTCAAGTAATAATAGCACTATACCATATTGTTATAGAGTTGGTTAAACGAATCAATAAAAGTAATTTTGAAGGACATACTTTATCATTAAAAATTAAATGGGACGCTAAAAATCAAGTTTCACGGAGTATAACAACCGGTAAGTTATTGAAAACGAAAAATGACATTCTACCTTTAGCTAAATATCTTTTACGCCAGACAGGATACCGCCATCGTACAATTCGTCTACTTGGTCTCTCCGTAAGTGGCGATACTTCGGATAAATTGGAGGAAGGATTTTTGAATTTTAAAGAATAGTATCCTTTCTCTACTTTTGTAATGATATGAAGAATAATAGCCATCACTAATACATTAATATGCTCCTAAAAAATTTATAATTAAAATTCACGAGATTTGTAATAACAAAATAAAAGAATATAATTACAGATTTTTATTTTGTTATTAAAGTTTCTTATAAGCTATTTTCAATGCGTAAAAGTTCTATTGTTACGTTGGTAAAGGGAATGAGGATTATGCTCTTATCTATATACACAACATACACAATTAAGCTTTTAACTGTATAAATTTAATCCCTATTGCCTATTTGATGATTAATAAATATTAAAACAAGAATAAGCCTATATAAAAAAGGTAGTTTTTAAAATAAAATCATTATCTTTGCAATCAAACATATAATGTGTATGAAAAGAAGAATATATACTTTTTTATTTGCTATAACCTTTCTAAGTTTTGCTTTGCCAACAACGGTGAAAGCCCATACTTCGTTAGAGATGATAGAACAAGATATCCATAACGTTTCTATTTCTGTTTATGGATCTGTTCTCCGTATTGAGGGCGCAAACGACGAGATGTTACAAATATATAATGTAACAGGGGTATGTGTTATGAGTATTAGAGTAGACGGGCAAGACAAACGCTACAATCTAAGTTTGCCAAAAGGGTGTTATATTGTAAAAGTGGGTAAGGTCGTTCGTAAAATTTCTATACGATAGATCTTGTTTGTAGTGACAATTCTTCGCCTGTGGTGCGCAAAATAGAAGAAGCAAAACTCCTGAAAGCATTAACAGAGCCCCAAACACGTTGTAAGGCATTTACTTTATTGGTAAGCGAGTATAGCAAACCTTTGTATTGGAAAATACGAAGTCTTGTCTTGTCGCACGATGATACAGACGATATTCTTCAAAACACTTTCTTGAAAGCATGGAAAAATATAGAAAGTTTTGAAGGAAAGTCAAAGATATCTACGTGGCTATATAGTATTGCGATTAATGAATCGTTTAGTTTATTGCGTTCCAGAAAAGAAACCGTTGATATAAGTACTTGTAATAATGGTATTAGTAATTCGCTTTTGGCAGATTGTTATTTCGATGGTAACAAAGGGCAAGCTATACTACAAGAAGCCATCTCGACTTTGCCAGAAGTGCAACGAACTGTTTTTATAATGAAATACTATGACGGTTTAAAATACCCCGAAATACATGAAATACTTGGTACAAGTGAAGGAGCTTTAAAGGCATCTTACCATATTGCAGTAAAGAAAATTTTGCAGTACATAAAAGAAAACGAATAAAGTTTTCTGCGGGCAGATTAAACTAAAACACATTAGACACGTCAAACCATCAGTAACAAACAGAACAAGGAGTATTAATTGTGGAAGAGTTGGAAAAAAAAATACTTTTAAAGTTTGGAAACAAACGACCATTTAAGGTTCCTGAAGACTATTTCAACAATTTGGAAATACGAGTGATGTCGCAAATAACAACAAAAGCAACAGAAATCAATGGGGACAAACAACGTGATAGAAAAAACTATTTTACTTCTGCCAGACATTTGCGCCCATTAATAATTGCAGCATCTTTTATCGGACTGATTGTTGTTGGTGTGGCTACACAGAATATTTTTCAAAAACATGATCAGGCAAAGAATATTCATGATACAGATGTTGCTTCAACAGCAACTGCTGCAAAAGATAGGTCTGCAAATACTGAATATTTAGATGCTGCTGCTGAATATATGATGATTGATAAAGATGATGTGTATTCATATTTAGCAGATAATTAATTAATGCAATGAGACCGTATAATATATTGATAATGAAAAGGATATTGATAGTTTTTATAGTATTTGTCAGTGCCACCAATTTGTTAGCACAGCATAAGTTCAATCCTAATAAGTTTAAAGTAGAGATACATCAATATATTGTAACCTCGGCTAACTTAACAGAACAAGAGTCGGCAAAGTTGTTGCCTATTTATGATGAAATGATAAGTAAACAACGTGTGTTGCACAAACAATTGCGTAAACTACAAAATAGTAATCTGCAAAACAATAAGAATGCTAAAAGTGTTATTCTAAAAATAGACGACTTGCTTATACAAATAAAGCAGATAGAAAAAGCTTATCATTTAAAGATGTTGCGTGTAATTCCTGCGATTAAATTAGGCGAAGTATTAAAGGCAGAACGATATTTCCATAAACAATATTTTCGTAATGCTGCACAAAAAAGATAGTTGCTTCTAATCAAACAATAATAAGTAGAATTTATTAATCCATTTAGATTTAATCCATAAAATTTATGATGAAACCATATCGTTTACTCTTTGTAAGAACAACTCTTATTTTGTTTTTACTGTTTATAAGTAATTTTTCTTTCTCTGCGAATCTTCCTAAAAAACGTCAATTCAGAGGTGCCTGGATCCAATGTGTTAATGGTCAGTTTCAAAATCTTGGAACTGAAAAAATGCAACGAACACTTATTTATCAGATGGATAAATTACAGCAATTGGGTGTTAATGCTATAATTTTTCAAGTCCGTGCCGAATGTGATGCACTTTATCCCAGTAAATTTGAACCATGGAGCAAGTTTTTAACAGGAAAACAAGGTAGTGCTCCTTCTCCCTATTGGGATCCTTTACAATGGATGATAGAACAATGTCATAAACGTGGAATGGAACTTCATGCATGGATAAATCCTTATCGGGCAAAAACAAAGGGAACTACACAACTTGCTTCTAATCATATTGCAGTACAACACCCGGAACGGGTTTTTGATTATGATGGATTAAAAATTCTAAATCCAGGTATTCCTGAAAATAGAGATTACATCTGCAACATAGTAACAGATATTCTACAACGTTATGATGTAGACGGCTTACACATTGACGATTATTTCTATCCTTATCCAGTTGCAGGACAACGTATTCCTGATGTAAAAGAATTTAGTCGTTATGGAGGAGGCTTTGGTCGCATTCAAGATTGGCGTCGCGATAATGTAGATATATTTATAAAACAGCTTGGAGAAACTATTCATAAAGTGAAACCTTGGGTCAAATTTGGAGTATCGCCATTTGGAATATACAGAAATGAGAAAAGCGCCCCCAATATAGGAAGTAAAACAAATGGTCTACAAAACTATGATGACCTTTATGCAGATGTTTTGAAATGGGTGAATAACGGCTGGATAGACTATTGTGTCCCGCAAATTTATTGGGAAATAGGAAATAAAGCTGCCGATTACAAGGAACTTATTACATGGTGGGATCGCTACGCCTCAAATCGTCCTTTATATATTGGTGAAGACGTTTTACGTACTGTTAAATACGCAGACCCACAAAATCCAAATTCTCATCAATTACCTGCGAAGCATAAATTGCACGAACAATCTCCAAACGTTCAAGGAACAGTTTTGTGGTATGCAGCAGCTGTAGTAAATAATCCTGGCAATTATGCAAAATTATTGCAGAATAATTATTGGCATTATCTGGCATTGCAGCCATTAATGCCTTTTATAGATGATAAAGCTCCTAAGAAACCACGTTCATTAAAAGTGAGCTGGTTTGATGACGGTTGTTTATTGCATTGGAAAGCTCCGAAAGGGAAAGGCTGGGAAAACGAAGCTTACAAATATGTTGTTTATCGATTTGGACCAGATGAAGAAATTGATTTAGATAATCCTATGAAAATTGTAGCTATAACTTATCAGCCTGCACTTCGATTGAATTATAATGGGGGAGAAACTAAATATACTTACGTAGTTACTGCACTCGATAGAATGAGTAATGAAAGTGTTGGGAAGAAAAAGAAGATAAGACTCTAATTAATGTCAAAGCAACTGCATCAATTCAATCTTTCTTGATTTTGCCTATACGCAGAGTTGTATCTATCTTTTAAAGGCACGTTCTATAAATTCCACGTGAGGAATAATTGTTATAATAATATTCACTCTTTGTGTCTTTTTGCTTTTATGAGGAAAGATAAAGCAGAAGTGATATAAAAAAAGATAAACTTTAAAGATATTGGTCTCTTTTTCATCAGAAAGTTGTACCTTTGTCTCGTATTGATTTATAGAAACTAATTTGTATTATGGTTAAAATCACTTTTCCAGACGGGTCTGTTCGTGAATATGAACAGGGGGTAACTGGACTTCAAATTGCAGAGAGTATTTCACTGGCTCTCGCTCGCAACGTTGTATCTTGCGGGGTTAATGGTGTGACAACTGAGTTAAACCGCCCAATTAATGAGGACGCAACGATAGCTTTGTATAAGTTTGAGGACGAAGAGGGAAAGCATACTTTCTGGCATTCTTCTGCACACTTATTGGCAGAAGCTTTAAAAGAACTTTATCCAGGTATTCAATTCGGATTTGGTCCTGCAATTGAAAATGGTTTTTTCTACGATGTACAACCTGCCAACGGACAAGTTATTTCTGAAAGCGATTTCCCTAAGATTGAACAGAAGATGCTTGAATTGGCAAAAAAAGATTTAAAGATTGTTCGTCGTGATGTTTCTAAAGCAGATGCAATTAAAGAATTTTCTGCTGATGGGCAGGAATATAAAGTTGAGCACATTGTTGAAGATCTTGACGATGGTACAATCTCAACCTATTCGCAAGGTAACTTTACCGATCTCTGTCGTGGTCCTCATCTTATGTCGACAGGTGCAATAAAAGCAGTTAAACTAACAAGTGTGGCTGGAGCATTTTGGCGTGGAGATGCAAAGAGTGATCAATTGACACGTATTTATGGTATTACCTTTCCTAAAAAAAAGATGCTTGACGAGTATCTTGCAATGTTGGAAGAGGCGAAAAAACGTGACCACCGTAAGATAGGTAAGGAAATGGAACTCTTTACATTCTCGGAAAGAGTAGGTAAAGGACTCCCCATTTGGTTACCAAAAGGAACGCAGCTTCGTCTTCGTTTACAAGAAGTGCTTAGGAAGTTACAGCGTCCGTATCATTATCAAGAAGTTATCACACCAGGAATTGGCGGGAAAAATCTTTATGTAACATCAGGACATTATGCCCATTATGGTAAAGATTCATTCCAGCCTATTCAGACACCGGAAGAAGATGAGGAGTATATGCTCAAACCTATGAACTGTCCACATCATTGTGAAGTTTTTTCATATAAACCACGTTCTTATAAAGAATTACCATTACGTATTGCAGAATTTGGAACGGTATTTCGTTATGAAAAAAGTGGAGAATTGCACGGTTTAACCCGTGTGCGTACTTTTACTCAAGACGATGCTCATATTTTTGTTCGCCCAGAACAATTACGGAAAGAATTCGAAGATGTTATTGACATTATCTTAAAAGTATTTGCTACGTTTGGTTTCAACGATTATGAGGCACAAATATCACTTCGCGATCCAGCTGATAAGGAGAAATATATTGGTTCAGATAAAGTATGGGAGGAAAGTGAACGAGCTATAAAGGAAGCCTGCAAGGAAAAAGGATTAAACGCACGAATTGAAATTGGCGAAGCTGCTTTTTATGGCCCTAAACTCGACTTTATGGTTAAAGACGCTATTGGACGTCGTTGGCAATTAGGAACAATTCAAGTAGATTATAATCTGCCTAATCGATTTAAATTGGAATATACAGCAGAAAATAATACGAAAGAAACTCCAGTAATGATTCACCGTGCTCCCTTTGGCTCGTTAGAACGTTTTACAGCTGTTCTTATAGAGCATACAGCAGGACATTTCCCATTGTGGCTGACTCCTGACCAAGTAGCTATTCTGCCTATTTCAGAGAAGTATAATGAATATGCACAAGAAGTAAAACAATACTTTGATGCACATGATGTACGTGCTTTAGTTGATGAACGCAATGAGAAAATAGGACGGAAGATACGCGATAATGAACTAAAACGCATTCCATATATGGTAATCGTTGGAGAAAAAGAAATGGAAGGTGGATTGGTCTCTATGCGTCAGCAAGGTGGTGGAGAACAAGCAACAATGACCAAGAAAGACTTTGTACGTCGCATTCAAGAAGAAGTTGCCGAACAAACGAGAAATTTAAATTAGACACCATTTAAATAATAAGATGAATTTTCAATTTAAATAAAATATGAAATCGAGATATAAATTTCTATAAACTTCATCGAATAATCAATAGAAGTCTACAGAAATATGTATCTCGTTTCATCTTATTACAGAGTCTCATCTTTTTTGTGAAAGAATGAATTTCTGAGGCTCCATTTTACAAATAATATTCAAGAATTTAATTGCAAATAAAGCAAACTACTGCTATCTTTTATAGAATTTATATATAATTCCGTGTAACACAGAAAAAAAGTTGCGTAAAAATTGACTTTGACAAAAAAAATATTTAAATTTGCAAGAGAATCAGCTTAACAGTAACTTATCTAAATTAGCTATTATGGGAAAGTATAATATTACAGGAAAAAAGGAAAAGACTGCAACATACCGTGGTCTAGTAAGTCCAAAATTAATGGAAGAGTTAAAAGATCAAATTCTGAATATAATACTCTTTCAACAGAGGTATCGGGATAAAAACTATTCCGCAAAGCAACTTGCGGAAGATTTAGAAACCAACACAAGATATATCTCTGCGGTTGTGAATGTAAAGTTTAATATGAACTATACATCATTTGTAAATAAATTTAGAATAGAAGAAGCAATGGCTATTCTTTCATCAAAGAAGTATAAAGATTTGAATATGGAAGACATAAGCACGATGGTTGGCTTTGCAAATCGTCAGTCATTTTATGCATCTTTTTATCGAATAAATGGAATGACCCCACGCGAATATAAATTGAAAGCATTACGCCCTAAGAACAAGGAGATTGTTGATGTTGAAACAAAATAAAAGAATAGATGAAGATTCTTTTAATTATTCATCAGAGCGGTTTGGCGACATACAAATGTTACGCTATCGTTTAGATGGATTTGACGATTTTACACTGAAACAAAAACTTTATATTTACTGTTTAGCAAAAGCAACATTATGGGGGCGCGATATAACCTTTCAGCAATTTGGCAAATATAACCTACAGATAAGAAAGGCCTTAGAATGTATTCTCGTCGAAAGATATAAAGAGGATAGTGATGATTTTAAAGGCTTAGAATTGTATTTGAAGAAAGTTTGGTTCGCTAATGGAATCCATCATCATTATGCGATGGAAAAATTTACTCCTACATTTTCACATAGCTATTTCATAGAAGCATTAAATAAGGTTGGAAAAAGCAAATTAGGTCTTAATTCTGAAAAAGCTTTTACTGATTATAAAAATACATTGAGTGAAATAATCTTTAATCCTAAATGTATGCCCAAAAGGGTAAATAAAGCAGGCGGAACAGATGTTATAAAAACGTCATCAAATAACTTTTATGAAAATGTAAATCAGGAAGAAGTAGAACGTTTCTATGCTAATAAAAAAGAAAAAGCTGGAGATAAGCGTCTATCGTTTGGTTTAAACTCAACTTTGGTAAAACATGATAATAAACTCGAAGAGATTGTTTGGAAACTAAATGGACGTTATGGAAAAACTATAAAACAAATTGTTTATTGGTTGAACAAGGCGATAACTTATTGTGAAAACAACGACCAAAAAGAGATAATTCGCTTATTGATAGCTTATTATATCTCTGGCGACCTCGCCGACTTCGATAAATATTCTATTAAATGGGTTACAGAATGTAATGGGCAAATAGATTTTATTAATGGCTTTATTGAAGTTTATGGCGATGCATTAGGTCTGAAAGGTTCGTGGGAAGGCATTGTGCATTATAAAGATTTGGAAGCAACAAGGCGGACACAAATAATCTCGGCTAATGCGCAATGGTTTGAAGACCACTCTCCTGTTGATAATCGTTTTAAGAAAGAAGTTGTAAAGGGTGTAACTGCCAATGTTGTATGTGCAGCAATGCTTGGAGGAGATGAGTACCCTGCATCTGCAATAGGCATAAATCTTCCTAATGCAGATTGGATAAGAGCAGAGTATGGTTCAAAAAGTGTAACTATTTCTAATCTTACACAAGCTTATAATATGGCTGCAAAAGGCAATGGATTTATAGAAGAGTTTGTTGTTGATGCTCAAATACGCAAGTTGATAGAAGCCTATGGTAATCTAACCGATGAACTACATACAGATTTGCACGAATGTTTAGGGCATGGTAGTGGTAAACTACTTTCAGGAATAGATTCAGATTCGTTAAAGAATTACGGTAATACTATAGAAGAAGCAAGAGCCGATTTATTCGGACTTTATTATATAGGCGATAAAAAGTTGTTGGAGTTGGGATTATTGGATTCCGAAGAAGCCTTTAAAGCCCAATATTATACTTATATAATGAATGGACTGATGACACAGTTGGCTCGTATTAAACCTAATAAACAGATTGAAGAAGCACACATGCAAAATCGTGCCTTAATTGCATGGTGGGCTTACGAGATAGGGAGGTCAGAAAATGTGATAGAGTTTGTGAAATTGCCTGATGACACAACAAAAGAGCTTAAAACATTTGTATGCATCAACGATTATGTGGCTTTGCGTCAAATTTTTGCTCAACAACTTACAGAGATTCAGCGAATAAAGAGTATGGGCGATTTCAATGCAGCAAGAAAACTCGTAGAAAGTTATGCGGTAAAAGTAAACAAGGCACTTCACAACGAAGTGCTACAACGTTATGCACAGTTGGATATAGCACCCTATAAAGGTTTTATAAACCCAATTATGAAGTTAGAATACGACCATGACAACCAAATAGTTGATGTAAAATTAGATTATACGGAGACTTATGCTCATCAAATGATGAGATATTCAAAAGATTATAGTTTATGGTAACAGGAAAAACACACGATAAACTGAAGCAGATAAAGCAATCTTTTCACTTGTTTATGAATGGTGTTGCTGCCCAGTCTATGCGTGAAAAGGGGGCAGAATATAAAGTGAATTGGGGAATAGACTTGATTAATCTGCGAAAGATAGCGAAAGAATACGGGAAAGATTACGATTTAGCGATTGCTCTTTGGAAAGAAAATAGTAGAGAGTGCAAGATCCTTGCAACTTACATAATGCCAGCCGAGGAGATGCTCCCAGATGTTGTAGGTGTTTGGTTGGAACAAATACCTACACAAGAAATAGCTGAACTTCTATCGTTCAATTTACTTCGATATCTGAATTTTGCTTCATCTTTGGCATTTCAATGTCTTGCTTCAGATAAAAATTTATATCAGGTGTGTGGCTTTCAGACATTAGCTTGTTTGTTTTCTGATGCTAAAGCACCTGACGAAAGAGGCATGAATGAGTTTCTTGACCAGGCGGAAGTTGCACTCAATGGAACCGATTTTGCAGTGAAACAATCGGCTTATCGGTGTGTGATGCGCTTCTGTGATTTAGGTGATAGTTATCGTGTAATAGCTCAAAAGGCATTAAAAGATTTTTCTATCTAAATGAAATTGATATGATTAGGTCCATTTTTCTCATTATTTCCAATATGATCTAACGATATCTATATTTACCTTTATTTTCGGAGATTTGGCTTTATCATTTCAATCTCTCTCTTTTTAGAATCAATAATTTTAAATGTAAAGAAGATCTAAGATTAGTGTAATGTATTCGCACATATACTTAAATCTTGTATTATCAAAATACATTTGATGGAGAAATTTTTATACAAAATAAGATATTAGTCTTGAAATTATCATTTATCTTTCTATTTTCTTATCTCGTATAAACAATAACCCAACAAAAGTTAATAATCCATTGAGCATTAGTAATTCATACCCAAATTTATAATTCCACAATTGCGAAGCAACATTGTCTAACAAGAAACAGAACAATGGACTTGCTATAGCAATATAAGGTACTAAGTTATCATTCACGCATCTCCGTATTAACAATGCATAAACAAATAATCCGAGAATAGGTCCGTAAGTATAGGAGCACAATATATATACAGCATTAATTAAATTCGTAGAATTTATTGCTTTAAATATCAAAATAAATAGAATAAATACAATCGATACCCCTATATGTACATTTTTACGTAGCTTTTCGTTTGTTGGTTGTTCACAAATATCAACACAAACACTGGTAGTAAGTGAAGTTAGTGCAGAGTCGGCACTCGAGAAACATGCTGCAACCACACCTATTGTAAATAATATCTCTACTCCACTACCCAAAATGCCATTAGCAATAGGATACAACATTAATTCGTCGGGAGAAGTTGGTAAAGGAATACTCTTTTGTTGAAAGAATATCATAAGCAATACACCTAAAGCCATAAACAACAGGTTAGCCGGCAAGAAGGCAAGACCATAAGTACACATATCCTTTTGCGCATCGCGTAAGGACTTACATGTTAGATTCTTCTGCATCATATCCTGATCAAGACCTGTCATAACAACAACAATAAACACACCACTTAGAAATTGTTTCCAGAAATTTTGTGTAGAAACCCAATCATTCCAAACAAATATTTGTGAATGTTCATTATTTACAATAGTATTAAAGGTTTCCACAAGATCCAGATTCAGTGCATCTATAACTTTATATACAATAAGGAATAGAGTTAAAAACATACACAACGTTTGAAAGGAATCAGTAAACACCAAGGTTCTTATCCCACCTTTATGCGTATAAAGCCATATTAACAATACTAAAACAACAACTGTAAGTGGAAAAGGAACTGTGAAATTATCAAGAACAAAACGTTGTAAAATCATACAAACAACATAAAATTTTACAGTTGCTCCAGACATTTTGGATAAAATAAAAAATGAAGCGCCTATTTTGTAGCTTCGTTCGCCTAATCTTTCTTTTAGAAATGAATAGATTGTTATTAAATTTAAACGATAATAAATTGGTAATAGAACAAAAGCCACCAACACATAACCTAAAATAAAACCCATACAAGTTTGGGCATAAGTCATATTTTGTTCAATTACCATTCCAGGAACACTGACAAATGTAACTCCAGAAATACTTGCGCCTATCATACCAAAAGCCACAAGATACCAAGGAGACTGTCGAGTTGCCCTAAAAAAAGTTTCATTATTACCTTTCTTAATTGTTAGTTTACTTATAAGTAATAGAATACAGAAATAGATAAAAATAGTCCCTATAATAATCATACGTAGTATAAAAAGAAGAAAAAAGTTATGATTTTAGTCTATATATAAATTCTTTTTTGTAATTTTGCTAACGGAATTCAGTTATAACGATATTACTCTATAAATTATAAATAGAATATTATTAAAGTAACAAAGATATTTAAATAATACTGTGATACACACGTCCAGCTCGTTCAAAGTATTTATTACTTTCACGAGCTGCTTTTATTTTATTATAATTCGTTGCTGGCTTGTAAAGCTGCACCTATAGCAGTACAATATTCTGAATATTTAGGAATAATAAAATTGACATTATAAAGACGTTCCATCATTGGGAAAAGAATTTTACATTGAGGTAAACGCGAAAGATTACCAATCATTACAAAATTCTTAATCCCACTATTTAACGCACTTAAGATAGATGCAGAGCCTATAGATTGTAATACCAGACATATAAGACCTAATGCAACATCTTCATTTTTTGCATTACCATATGCATTTGCAAAAAGCGAAGCAGTTGCATTCATTGGTAATCCTGGAAGAGGTTTAGAAGAAATGTCACTGATTTGTAGATTTATATTTCCTATGTTCCCTTTCTTTGCTAAATCTGAAATCTGATGAATATCATCGGTATTCAGCAATAAACGAGAAAGTCCACTCAGAGTACCTCCTCCTATCCCTATTCCACCAATATGCCGAATATCATCTTCGTCACACAATACAAGCGAAGTGCCGGTACCCATTGAAACAACAATCATTCGATTTAGATTCGATTCAAATCGAGCACCTAATCCATCGGCTAAAAATTCATCAGCTTTTTCTGTAGGCAAACCGTAAACAGGCTTATCTATATAAGCAGAACCTACACCTGTCAGCATGACTTTTCCTACATCATTCAGTTCTATCTTATTGTCGTATAGATACTTCCCAAAAGCACCATAAAGAGAAGTTACAGGATCTGTAGCTTTTATACGCAAAGGACGTACTACTTCTTTATTTCTTATTCCAACTATCTTTGTCGTCGATATTCCAACATCAATTCCAATAGCAATTTTCATAACACCTTATATATTATTATTGAGCAAAGGTACAAAAAAAGTAGATTGCTAAACACCTTATGAAAGAGTTTTTGCAAAAAAAACGAAAAATATTTCTCTATTTATCTGAAAATGAGTATCTTTGCACACCGTTATGATGAGATAACAAGATAAGTATAAATTTATAGATAAACAGAACAAATGACAAAGGCAGATATCATCAATGGGATTGCGTCTTCCACTGGCATATCTAAGAAAGATGTGTCGGCAGTTGTGGAATCTTTTATGGATGCGATAAAGAACAGCATGTTGGAGAAGAAAGAAAATGTCTATCTCCGTGGTTTTGGAAGCTTCATTATAAAGCATCGAGCAGAGAAAACCGCACGAAACATTTCAAAGAACACAACAATCACTATCCCTGCGCATAACTTCCCCAGTTTCAAACCGGCGAAGACTTTTATTGAGGATATGAAAAAGTAAGAAAAAACGATACAAACAATTTAAACATTTAAAGCTATGCCAAACGGAAAGAAGAAAAAGGGACACAAAATGGCTACGCACAAGCGTAAGAAGAGATTAAGAAAGAACAGACATAAGAGCAAATAAGCCATAACGGCCCGAAGATTTTTATGTAATCTTTCAACAGAACGGGGCATGTCAACGCACAAAAACTCCTTATCCCTTGGAGGCGGAGACACGTCTCGCTTTCTTTAAGTAAGCTCATTATAGAAGCTTATAAAACAGAAGAAAATGACAAGCGAAATAATAATTGATGCCCAACCGAAAGAGATTTCGATTGCATTGCTTGAGGATAAACGATTGGTTGAATACCAACGCGAACCAAGAGAGGCCAATTTCTCCGTTGGAAACATCTACATTGCGAAAGTTAAAAAACTTATGCCAGGACTTAATGCCTGCTTTGTAGATGTTGGCTATGAACGCGACGCATTTCTTCATTATCTTGATTTAGGAAGTCAGTTCAACTCCTTTGCCAAATATCTCAAACAGGTACAAAGCGATAGAAAAAAACTTTATCCTATTCAAAAAGCCAGTAAACAACCCGACTTACAAAAAGATAGCAGTATTCAGAATATACTTCAGGTAGGTCAGGAAGTAATGGTACAAATAGTAAAAGAACCCATTTCTACAAAGGGACCACGCCTGACAGGTGAAATTTCTTTTGCAGGGCGCTATATTGTGCTCATTCCTTTCGGAGATAAAGTAAACGTTTCTACCAAAATAAAAAGTGGAGAAGAACGTGCTCGCTTAAAGCAACTTATACAAAGCATTCGCCCTAAGAATTTTGGAGTAATTGTTCGTACTGTGGCTCAAGGAAAAAGGGTGGCAGAACTCGACGCTGAGATGAAGCTTTTGTATGGAAGATGGCAAGATGCCATAACAAAAGTACAAAAATCTCAGGAGCGACCACAGCTCGTTTTTGAAGAAAAAGGCCGTGCAGTAGGCATGCTTCGCGATCTTTTCAATCCAACCTACGAGAATATTTATGTAAACGACGAAGAAATATGTAACGCCGTAAAAAACTATGTTACTCTCATTGCTCCTGAAAAAGCAAACATAGTAAAGAAGTATACAGGAAAAGTTCCTATCTTCGACAATTTCAATGTAACAAAACAAATTAAGTCGAGCTTTGGGAAAACAATAAATTACGGACACGGATGCTACATTATCGTTGAACATACCGAAGCCATGCACGTTGTTGACGTGAATAGTGGGAACAGAACGAAGGAAAAAGAACAAGAACAAAATGCTCTCGATACAAATCTTGGTGCAGCCGACGAAATAGCTCGTCAACTTCGACTAAGAGATATGGGGGGAATTATTGTTGTTGACTTTATTGACATGAACTTGGCGGAAGACCGACAGATGCTTTACGAACGCATGTGCAAAGCGATGCAAAAAGATCGTGCTCGGCATAACATTTTACCATTGAGCAAATTCGGTTTGATGCAGATAACACGCCAAAGAGTCCGTCCTGCTATGGATGTTGATGTTGCAGAAGACTGTCCAACTTGTTTTGGAACCGGCAAGATACGCTCAAGTCTACTATTTACCGACTTGCTTGAACGCAAGATTGAACAGCTCGTAGAGAAGATTGGCATAAAGAAGTTCTATCTACATGTGCATCCATATGTTGCTGCTTATATCAACAAGGGCATAGTTTCCATAAAAATGAGGTGGCAATTAAAATACGGCTTGGGCGTCAGAATAGTCCCATCACAAAAACTAGCTTTCATGCAGTACGAATTTTACGACAACAAACGTCAGTTTATTGACATGAAGGACAAGAACGACAAACTGTAAAAGCAGTTTTAAGTTACAAGACTACTTGCAGAGTACTAAAAAGATAATGAAAGAACCATAAAAGAAGATGTTGTATCGCAATGATGCAACATCTTTTTTATTCTGACAGTATTGTATAGTATGTTCAGATAAAGGAAAAACTACAACTATGTTGACAAATAAAAGACACAATTTGCTGTCGTTATAGCCCAGAATAGCAAGTTGTGCCCCTACTTTTAATTTATCCTTAAGGCATAACTAAATGTTTTTTCTCTTTCTCGCCGCTTCGTAGCTCTATTCGTTTCAGCTTCTTATAGATGTCTTGTTTTGCATGGGCAGATCTTGGCAGTAAGCCTGCATTGCAAATATTCCATATTATTTTCCCATTCGTAAGCTTTATACGAAGTACATACACAGCAACTTTTTTATCTATTACATCAAAGTAAAAACGGTAAGGCATCCATTTCAGGTCTTGTTCCGTTAATTGATTAACTTTTTTCTCTATCCAGCGATTTTTGCTCTCTTGTATTTCCTTTGCATAATGATTGGCAATAACAACCGAATCGTTTCTGTATCTTATAAGAATATTGTCGTCGGCATCTAACAAGTTATCAAAACAGATTGTTCGCCACGTTGTAATTTGCAGTATGGAAAATTATCATTTAAAAAAATAATTTTGTAATTATGGTTTTAAAAATCATAATTATAAATCGCCACAGTTTTTATTATAAACAGTGTAACAGTAAAGTGGTTTCAGATAAGATGAAACAACCAATATATAATCTTAATGGTCTGTTTTATAATTGTGTAAGATTATTATCCAATCATTGTTACATTATACTTTGGTAAAAAATATAGCTTTAATGTGATTTAGTATGATTAAACACAGCAGATTGTCAATATTTCTATGTAAATTTGCGGAAACCAAAAATCATAAAAGATGAACACATACACGAAATATATTGCACAAACGCTCAATTTGTCTGAGAAGATTGTTGCGGCAACATTAAATTTACTGGACGAAGGTTGCACCATTCCTTTCATTGCAAGATACCGAAAGGAGCGCACAGGAAATCTTGACGAACTGCAAATTACGCATATTGCGGAAATGAATGAGCGTCTGGCAGAAACCGACAAACGCAAGGGAACTATTCTGAAAACAATAGGCGAACAAGGAAAACTTACCAAGGAACTGGAGAGCAGGATAGTGAATTGCTGGGACAATGCAGTGTTGGAAGATTTGTATTTGCCTTTTAAACCAAAGCGAAGAACCAAAGCGCAGATTGCGCGCGAGCAAGGACTTGAACCACTGGCAACGCTGCTGCTGATGCAAAGAGAGCAGAACCCAACGGCTGCAAGCAAACGTTTTGTGAGGGGTGACGTGGAGAACGAGACTGTTGCACTGCAAGGCGCAAAGGATATTATTGCCGAAATGGTAAGCGAAAATCAGCAGGCACGCAATACAGTGCGAAGTACTTACAAACGCGAAGCCGTGATTTCTTCGAGGGTGATAAAGAAAGTAGAAGATACGGACGAGGCACAGAGGTTTTCAGACTACTTCAATTTCTCCGAGCCATTGCGACGTTGCAACAGCCATCGGCTATTGGCTATGAGGCGAGGCGAAGCCGCAGGAATATTGCGTGTAGGCATTTCGATTGATGGGGAAGAATGCATTGAACGCCTGAGGCGACAGTTCGTACACGGTAGGGGAGCTTGTCAGGCTTTAGTAGCTGAAGCCGTTGAAGATAGTTTCAAGCGTTTAATCAACCCAAGTATAGAAAACGAGTTTGCAGGACTAAGCAAAGAGCGGGCCGACAAGGAAGCTATTGAGGTGTTTTCCGCGAATTTGCGCCAGCTGTTGCTGGCTGCCCCACTCGGTCAGAAGCGTGTTCTGGCACTTGATCCTGGTTTTGCCAATGGTTGCAAAATAGCATGTTTAGACGCACAGGGTAATTTGTTGCATCATGAAATTATTTATCCGCATCCACCAAAACGACTCTACGCACAGGCTACAGTAGCTATGTTGCGAATGATAAACCAATACCACATTGAAGCAATTGCAATAGGAAACGGAACAGCAAGCCGTGAATCGAAAGAATTCATAACCGACTGCCTGGCACACTTATCCGAAGAAGGGAAAGATACACCGAAAGTGTTTGTTGTAAGCGAAGACGGAGCATCAATCTATTCTGCTTCTTCCATTGCACGAGAGGAATTTCCGAATGAAGACGTAACGACACGAGGAGCTGTTTCCATAGGACGAAGATTAATAGACCCATTAGCCGAATTGGTGAAAATAGACCCGAAAAGCATTGGCGTGGGGCAATATCAGCACGATGTAGACCAGACAAAGCTAAGACATTCGTTAGATCGAACCGTGGAAAATTGTGTAAACCAAGTAGGAGTAAACCTTAATACTGCCTCGAAACACCTTCTAATGTATGTCAGCGGATTAGGAGCCTTGTTAGCACAGAATATTGTTGATTATAGAAAAGAGCATGGTGCTTTCACTTCGCGCACGCAATTGAAGAAAGTACCTCGTCTCGGAGCAGTAGCATTCCAGCAAAGTGCAGGTTTCTTGCGAATACCAAATGCGAAGAATCCACTCGACAACTCGGCTGTACACCCCGAAAGCTATCACATTGTTGAGGCTATGGCAAAAGACCAAGGCTGCAACGTTAGTGAACTCATCAACAACAAAGAAAGGATTAAGCACATCGATTTAAGGCACTATGTCTCAACAGAAGTAGGTCTGCCAACACTGAACGATATTCTGCAAGAGTTGGAGAAACCTGGGCGCGACCCACGCGAACAGTTGGAAGAGTTTGAGTTCGACACTTCTGTTCATACAATCGACGACCTTAAAGAAGGAATGGAATTGTCTGGAATCGTAACAAACATCACCAACTTTGGTGTCTTTGTGGATATAGGTATTCACCAAGATGGTCTTATTCATATCTCGCAGTTAAGCAATAAGTTTGTTTCCGACCCCAATGCTATTGTACATTTGCATCAACGCGTGCGTGTCAAAGTTAAACAAGTAGACTTTAAGCGAAACAGAATAGGATTGAGTATGAAGAATGTAGAACAATAACACACGTTTTTAAACCATCGGAACAATAAACTAAAAAAAGGTTGCAAATCTTTCTACTTGCAACCTTTTCTATTTAGTCTATAAGTATTAATTACTTAACCTTCTCTACAATTGCCTTGAATGCTTCAGGACTATTGGCAGCGAGGTCAGCAAGAACCTTACGATTTATTTCTATGTTTGCTTTATGCAGTGCACCCATCAACTGGCTATAGCTCATATCGTAAAGACGCGCTGCTGCATTTATACGTTGAATCCAAAGAGCACGGAATGTACGTTTCTTGTTACGACGATCACGGTAGGCATAAGTCAAACCTTTCTCATAGGTATTCTTAGCGACGGTCCAAACGTTCTTGCGTGCACCGTAGTATCCTTTTGTCTTCTTAAGAATTCTTGTTCTTCTTGCTTTAGAAGCAACATGATTTACTGATCTTGGCATAGTTTTTCTTTCCTTTTAATTTGTTTGACTAATGTTTATTAACGTAGATTTAACAGGTCTCGCACCTGTTTCATGTTGCTACTGTCCACAAGAGTACTGTGTACAAGATTTCTCTTTTGTTTCTTTGTCTTCTTAGTCAAGATGTGACTGTGGTAAGCATGATTACGCTTTACCTTGCCCGTACCTGTGAAGCTAAATCTTTTCTTTGCTCCAGAGTTTGTTTTCTGTTTTGGCATTTTTCTTAATTGTTAAAATTATTATTTATATTCATCTGTGGCAACGTATATACCAGGACGTTACGCACAGGCACTATCTGCACCTTATTCCAAAGATGCATCAAGTTTTTCTTATTCATTCTTAAGTTTGTCAAGCGCAGCAAATCCATTCTTCGCATTGGCAAAAAGATTGTTATCAACATTCCCTTTGCTTTCTATATTGCCATTTTCATTCTTACTTGTCTCAATTTTTTTAGCTGCACCAGCGGCTTCTTCACGATCTCTACGCTGTTGACTCTTCTTTGTTATACCAGCTTTCTTCGGAGATAGATAAAGAAACATCTTTTTTCCTTCAAGCTTAGGCAATTGTTCTACTTTTGCAAGCTCTTCCAAATCGTTGGCGAAACGTAATAACAAGACTTCACCTTGTTCCTTAAATAGAATCGAACGTCCACGAAAGAATACATATGCCCGGACTTTATTACCTTCGTTAAGGAACTCTTGTGCATGCTTCAACTTAAATTGGTAATCGTGCTCATCAGTCTGAGGTCCGAAACGTATTTCTTTAATGTCTTGCTTTACCTGCTTTTGTTTCATCTCTTTCTGATGTTTCTTCTGCTGGTAAAGGAATTTTGAATAGTCAATGATACGACAAACAGGAGGCTGTGCGTTAGGAGATATTTCAACAAGGTCTACACCTTCTTTACGAGCAATGTCTAATGCCTGACGAGTAGACATTACTTCTGCATTACCTTCACTTACCACACGTACTTCTCGTGCATGAATTTGTTCATTCACACGGTACTGAAACTTCATTTTGTCATTTTTCATTCAACTATAATATAGTTTTATATTTCAATTAAACGCCTGCAAAGTTACTGATTTTACAATGACTAACCAAATTTTACCCTACTTTTATTTCTTATTACAATTATATTTCGTTTCATTTCGAAGAAATATTTATTTTTTAAGAGCTAAGTTGTAATTATAATATTTTTTTACTCCCGTAATATCTTCAACTACTTCTATAAATGGGGGGAAGATAATATCTTCGTGCTTCATTATACCTTTTGTTTCTAATATCTGTAATCCTTTATATGGATGTGTAAAGGTATCCAATTCGAAGAACTGTCCTTTCCAAATGAATGTCTGACGAATTTTATGGATAGTTTGCCGATAAGGATCAGCCTGCCTAAGTAATGATTCATACAAGTTATTGTCAATTTGTCGTTCAGTCTCAACCTGTTCATTATTAGACAATGTCTTCTTTGTTGTATGAACATTGACAGAGAGTCCATTTAGAACTCGTCGTCTCAATCGAACTTCACTACATGGTTCAGAAGTCAGATAGGTCTGTGTTATCTCACTTATTATAGCCTCTGGAATATCACCTTTCAGTCGTATAATATATTTTCGCTCTTCAACAGCTTGCCGAGGGATTTCCAGTACATCAGAAATCTCCTGTAACACTCTTTCGAGTTTGGTCTCAAAATCTTCATGATTATTTATTACACGTAGATGTGGGTGTTCAGACCAAGCATTTATAACTTTTTTATCAAGTACGCGCGCTAATTCGATACCTTCTGTTCGTTTTTTATTTGTGGCGGTTGTGTAAAATTGTTCAGCCCCATCTGCCGCACTTACCAAGTGTAAAACTGCATCATAACGAGAACGCAACTTTTCGTTATTCGTATTTACGTCGGATATTATCTGATTCCAAAGCGATGGCTTCATATAAGCAGAGATATCCATCGCACCTCGGTCGCATACAATAAGAACAGGCTGCTTTATAGTTCTTGACATATGCTGGAATTTATCTTCTAAAGCTATTTGCATCTCCAAAGTAGCTTTTTCTCCTTCATAAAAAAGATCCTTATTGTTGGTAAGATAGTCCATTCCTGCTTGTAGGAATAAGGTTGGAAGTTCAGGAATTATAAACACTTTGTAACCAATACTAGAAAAGTGTTCCATTATTTTAACTAAAGCGGTTGTTTTACCAGCACAAGGTCCGCCTGTTAGTACAATTGTCTTCATAAACAAAAAATCCCTAACACCTTAAAAAAGATGAAAGGGATAATTCTATGATATATTTCAAGTAAATCCACGCAAACTCTCTATCGAGAATTTATTTTATTCAGCTGTTGAAATTTCCTCTTCCACTACATCAACCTCTTCTGTAGGAGTATCAATAGTTTCTTCAACCTCTTTCACTTTAGGTTCTGGTTGATTTTCTGCTACAACAATGACAGGCAATTTAACCTCTACATCCTTAAAGAAATGGATTGTTGCTTCGAAAGTTCCAACTTTCTTTATATCACGCATCGTGATAATCTTACGATCAATTTCAATACCTTTCTTGGCCAATTCCTCGGCTACAATTGCCGTATTCACTGAACCATAAGTTACACCTGTAGCAGAAACTTTAGCAGCAATTACTAATTCTATGCCTTCAAGTTGTGCAGCACGCTTTTCTGCCTCAGCCTTTTTTGCAGCAATCTTTGCAGCTTGTTGCTTCAAATTCTCGGCTAATTGCTTTTTAGCAGAAGATGATGCAATTACACCTTTTCCTGTTGGAATAAGGTAGTTACGACCATATCCACCTTTTACATTTACGATATCGTTCTTATAACCAAGTCCTATAATATCTTCTTTCAGTATGATTTCCATATCTTTAGCCTCCTTTTTATTTCATCAAATCGGTTACGTATGGAAGCAAGGCAATCTGACGAGCACGCTTAACAGCTTGTGCTACACGACGCTGATACTTCAAAGATGTACCTGTGATACGACGAGGAAGAATCTTCCCTTGTTCGTTTAAGAATTTTTTAAGAAACTCTCCATCCTTGTAGTCGATATATTTTATACCACTCTTTTTAAAACGACAATACTTCTTTTTCTTTGTATCAATTGATGGAGCGGTCAAATAGCGGATTTCTGTCTTTTTCTGTTCTGCCATAATTAAGCCTCCTTTACTGCTGCCCATTTTGCACGACGTTTCTCAGCGTATGCTGCAGAATATTTATCTTGCTTGATGGTTATAAAACGAATAACTTTCTCGTCACGGCGGAATCCTGTTTCGAGAGTTCTTACAACTGAAGGGTCAGCATTAAACTCCAACATAGCGTAGAAACCTGATGATTTCTTCTGAATGTTGTAAGCCAATTTTTTAAGACCCCAAATCTCCTCGTTCAAGATTTCAGCTCCATTATCTGTGAGCAGTTTCTTGAATTTAGCGACCGCTTCCTTCATCTGTTCATCAGACAAAACGGGAGTCAAAATGAAAACGGTTTCGTATTGATTCATTCTACTTGTTAAATAATTAATTTATAAAAAACATACACCTCGTATTTCGAAATGCGGTGCAAAAGTACTGTTTTTTTATGAAGTAACCAAATGTTTTTCGTACTTTTGTATTCTATGAAAGGATATGTCAAATATTTAGGATTAATTTCGGTATTGGCAGGGCTTGCATTGTTTGCCATTCACATTATATTTAATATAAAAGGAAACAGCCTGCTTTTTTCTGGGTTAGCCTTGGTAATAGTTGGTGCTATCGCTCATGTGGAACTGGAAAAGCGTATATGATGATGCACAAGAATCAAGTAAAAAGCTCAAAGGAGATTATCCATTGAGCTTTTTCTTTATTTATTCTTCGTCTGGTACGATAAGTTTATATCCTTTGCCATGAATGTTTATAATTTCTATTTGGTCATCTGCTTTCAGATGTTTACGTAATTTAGTAATATAGACATCCATTGAGCGTGCATTGAAGTAGTTGTCGTCTATCCAGATTGTTTTTAAAGCATAATCACGTTGCAGTATTTCATTGGAGTGTGCACAAAGCAAAGCCAACAATTCATTTTCTTTCGTTGTTAGTTTTGTTGCTTTTTCGGGATCATTATCAAGGGTAAGTAACTGCTTTTGTGTATCAAAAGTAAAACGGCCAATTTGATAAAGCGTTGATTCTTTTGTTCTCTTACCTCGTACGCGGCGAAGAATGGCTTCAATACGGAATACCAATTCTTCCATTGAGAAAGGTTTCGTTATATAATCATCTGCTCCTATCTTAAAACCAGCAAGAATATCTTCTTTCAGCTGCTTGGCTGTCAAGAATATTATTGGGATTTCTGCATTTGTTTGGCGAATTTCTTGTGCCAATGTAAATCCGTCTTTCTTAGGCATCATTACATCGAGTACACAGATGTCATATTTGTTTTTTAGGAAAGTCTTATATCCAACTTCTCCATCAGGACACAAATCTGCTTGATAACCCTTAGCTTGTAAATACTCACTCAACAGTGTTCCGAGATTCTCATCATCTTCACACAACAAAATTTTGAACTTTTCTTCCATATTGTTTCTCCTTTATTAAAATATTATCATACTTATTTATCTAATAACACAGGTAATATAATCGTAAATTTTGTTCCTTTCCCATATTCACTATCTACTTTTATCTCACCTTCGTGTAAGTCTATCATTCTTTTAACGTAGGCTAATCCTAATCCGAATCCCTTTACATTATGTAGATTGCCTGTATGTACACGATAGAATTTCTCAAAGATTTTCTTTAAATTTTCTTTCTTTATTCCTTGTCCTGTATCTCGTATTGTTAAATAAAGATGGTCATTTGTATTCCAAGTTCTCAAATACACATTCAGTGGCTGGTCAGCTTTTGCATATTTGACAGCATTGTCCAACAGATTGAATATCACATTCTGAAAGTGCATTTCGTCTACATACATTTTGGAATCTATTGCATCTATTTCCGTATAAACCTTCCCTCCTGTATGTTCTACGCGCAATGTAAACGAATGAGCAATGGTCTCAACCATCTCATTTAAATCTACATACTTCTTTTTCAATACAGCTTTCTTACTATCGTACATACTCATCTGAAGAACTTTCTCTACCAAGAAGCGTAGCCGTTTCGTCTCATCAGTTATTACTCCACCAAGATGTTCTATCATTTTAGGCGACTTGACCAGTCCTTTATCGTTCATCATCTGTGCAGCTAAAGAGATACTTGCTATTGGTGTCTTTAGCTCATGCGTCATGTTATTTATAAAATCATTCTTTATTTCCGAATACTTCTTCTGTCTGAATATTATGACAATTGTAAAAATAAACGTTACCAATAATACCATTGTAAAGATGATAGATGGAATCATAAAACGTACACTTGAGAATATATAGCTATTCATGTCAGGAAAATGTACTTTTACTACGCCCATTCTGTTTGGAGGGTCATTCCGAAAAAGAACTTGCGAATAACTGTTGCCTTCTCCATCGCTAATGTAGTCCGGACATCTGTAAACTTCACGTCCATCTTGTGTATATACGGAGAAATGATATGGAATATTAATTCCATTATTCATCATTTCTGCTTTTAAATCTTGATCGAGCATCTTAAAGTTTATTCGCTCGTTCAAAGGCTTGTCTGATGCGGAATAAAGAATATTATAAACAACTTCTTCTAATAAGGCCTTTTGATAAACATAACGATTTCTCACAACTTCTTGCATTCTACGTTTAGTTGCAGAAATAGTTCCTGTATCGTTGCGCAGAATTGTTGCTTTTGAACGCAAAGAGGGATTGCTTTGCGCTAATTTTACTTCGAACGAAGAATAAGAATCGTCAGTGTCAATTGTTTTCTGTCTTCCGCCTCCATCTACTACCTCTTTCTTTTGCTGAGAAGAATCGAGCCGTGCGCTCTTCAATTCGTTATTATTCACATCTTTCTCTAAGAACCTTAATGTTTCGTTAAGTTCCATATTACGCGATGCTTGATAAAGAGCACGGTTAACAGATTCGTCGAATTGCTCTTTCTTCATCTCCGCCATATCTTCAATATAATTGAGTTGGAGCAGAAGAAGGGCAAGGAACGAAAGTCCCATTATTATAGCAATTGTCCAAATCGTTTTCTTATTCATAATTTTTCGTACACATTTGCATATTTATTTCCATGCAGTCCCAATCTTACGTTATGTAATATTAGACGGAACAAAGATACTATATCCATTAATAAATTAACAATAGAAAGTTAATTATTATGGGATATTTCATTTATTTTAAATGTATATACCAATTCTAATTGACATTTATCTACTAAAAATCAATAGAGTATATGCCAAGATAGGGAAACAGTTTAGGTGATAACTCAAAAATGACATACTTTTATTGCGTTAGTAATATTAAATCCAGTCAAAATGTTTACCTTTGCACGCAAATAATTATATAGTATGGTAAAATCAAGACGTAATAAGCACAATCGTAAAAATATAGAAGTTATAGGTAGCATTATTGTTATTGGTGTCTTATCTATCTGTTTTCTCCTTTTCTCTTCAATGTCGAACAGTGGAGAAACGAAATATATATTTATCAACCACAACGACAATATAGACTCTGTCTACCATAAATTAGAGAAGGTTTCTACCAAGCATAGTTTATGGACATTCAAACTACTTGCTACTTTGTTTTCGTATAAAGATCATATCCGACCAGGTAGATACACAATAGGAAAATCGGGGGCTTTAATGACGTTCCGTAACTTCAGGAACGGGAAGCAATCTTCAATCCCGATTACTTTGCGGTCTGTACGAACACTTGGAGACTTAGCTACAGACGTAAGTAGGAAACTTACGTTTTCGAGAAAGGAACTAATGGACTCGCTAACTTCAGAATCTGTGTGCAGAAAGTATGGTTACACTCCAAAGAATATAATTGCCATGTTTATTCCAAACACATACGATTTCTATTGGAACACTACTGTATCCGACTTCTTAGAGAAGATGTATAAGGAGAATAAACGCTTCTGGAATTTCGACCGTACAAAGAAAGCTGAAAACGATGGGCTAAATAAAGAAGAGGTTATGACACTTGCAAGTATTGTAGACGAAGAGACCTCTAATGAAAGTGAGATGCCTAAAATAGCAGGAATGTATATCAATCGTCTGCGAAGGAACATGCCTTTGCAAGCCGACCCGACAGTAAAGTTTGCACTTGGTAAATTCGAAGCTCATCGCATTTACCATAAATGGTTAAACTATGACAGTCCTTATAATACATATAAATATAAAGGACTTCCTCCCGGCCCAATTCGCATTCCTACAGTTGCTGCCATCGATGCTGTTTTAAACTATGTGCACCATAACTATTTATATATGTGTGCCAAGGAAGATTTCAGTGGAACGCACAACTTTGCAGAAACTTACGAGGAACATTCCGTAAATGCTGCAAAATATGCCAAGGCGTTAACTGACAGAGGTATAGAATAGAGGAATATGTATTTAAAACTATCGCTTTGTACAAGATAAAAAATCAGTCGACTGAAATTGAGGAAATAGTTGACTGATTTTTTATAAGAAGACATCATAGACTTCCTAACATTTATCTACATAGTCGTCCCTTAAAAATGTCCTGTTATAATGATTTACAGTTAATTACCTTCGTATCTATTTGTATGTTCCTGGGTACTGTCTTGAAAAGTGTGTAAGCCCACATTTTCTTTATCTTTGAATAAAGTAAAAAATAACAGAAGATGGAACTTACACAATTACAAATTTCGGAAATTATTTCCAACTACACAGGCAGTAGCGAGCTTTTTAGACACTACCTTTATTCCACGCAGTATCAGCAATAGAGTGTGTATGGCAAAGAGGGCGTCTGCTCCTTTGTCTGCTCTAAAAGTTCCTGGTATCTTCTGATTTATTTTGAGTTTTCAGATTCCTCTTTCGCTTGCATTGTTATCAGAAGGTATCATGGGTTCTTCTAAGAAGTTGAAGATATAAATCCCTACATTATTATAAAGTGCTCCTTTAGCATAAAACGTTAATAAATAAATGTTTTGCTTTGCAATCCAATATCTTTTCGTAACTTTGCAAATACAAAATACTATTACAAGAAAGATATGGAATATAAAAAGACTGGCATTGAAGGTGTTTGGGTTATAGAACCAAAAGTGTTTAGTGATAACCGTGGATACTTTTACGAAGTGTGGAAACAAGCAGACTTTGACGAGCATATTGGATATCACGTAGAGTTCATTCAAGATAACGAATCGAAATCAAACTTTGGTGTACTCCGTGGGCTTCATTATCAAAAAGGCGAATACTCACAAGCTAAATTAGTACGTGTGCTAAAAGGAAGAGTGCTTGATGTGGCTGTAGACTTACGAAAAGATTCACCTACGCTGGGCAAATACGTCATGGTTGAGCTGTCGGAAGAGAACAAACGCCAGTTCTTTATGCCGCGCGGGTTTGCACATGGTTTCCTTGTACTATCAGATGAAGCTGTATTTACTTATAAGGTAGATAATATTTATGCTCCACAAAGTGAAGTAAGTCTTAGATGGAATGATGAGACTATCGGAATAAACTGGCCTATCGATATGAAAGAAGTTGTTACTTCCGATAAAGACTTGAACCGGGCTGTTGCCTGGGATAAGGCTGTCCTCTTTTAATGGCTAATAAAACGGATAATGAAACAAAACAGTTTCTGCTTAATCTTTCTTTGTCTGCTTCTTGCTGGGTGTTTCGGTAATTCCAAACAAGGCGAACCTGTTGTTGAAGATACGAAGGCAAAAGAACTGTTTCAAGGTCTTTGGGTGTCTGACGATAATGGCGAACCGGCTTTGCTTGCCAAAGGCGACAGTGTCTTTTATCCCGATTCGGGCAGCATACCCGTGCGTTTTTGGATTTACAAAGACTCCTTCTATCTGAAAGGACAGAGCAGGAATGAATACAAGATAGAGAAACAATCGGAAAATTCCTTCACCTTTATAAATGATAACGGCGAAGAAGTGCGCCTCGTGAAGAGTAGGGACAAAGACCTGCGTGCATCGTTCGGCTATCATGTATATGCAATGAACACGTTCCTGCATGCAGAAACCGATACGGTGGTAAGAACAGACTTAGGCTATTTCAATATTAAGATATCGGTTGCAACAACCTCCGATAAGATTATAAAGTCTACTTATAATGAAAATGGCATAGAGGTAGACAATGCATACCTCGATAATGCTGCCTCTCTTGTAATTTCTAATCAGAAGAAAACAGTCTACTCACACGAGTTTAGAAAACAGGAGTTTGCTTCACTTATCGATAAGGCTTTTTTAGAGAAGAGTATCTTGCGCAGGTTCGAGTTCAACCATGCCGATGCCAAGGCTCTATATTTCGATGCAGTCATCGGTATTCCAGATGCCTCTACAAGTTATGTCATTGCGGTCAAGATAACGGCAGATGGCAAATTGGCTATGAAAATGAGGTAGACAAATAGCGGAGAAGACTATTCGGAACTCCCACCTATGCCCCATATAAAATAAATGAATTATGAAAGATAAAAGAAACATTCAGGAAGAACAAATTTTAGTTAGAGTTACAGGACAAGATAGACCAGGACTAACTGCATCGATAATGGGAATATTGGCAAAGTACGATGCACGGATTCTCGATATTGGTCAGGCAGATATTCATGCAACGCTTTCACTCGGAATTCTTATCAGAACAAACGAGGACAATTCGGGTAAAGTAATGAAAGATTTACTTTTTAAAGCTACTGAATTGGGAGTAAACATCGGGTTCTCGCCCATTGCAGACGACGAATACGAAAACTGGGTAAACCAACAAGGAAAGAACCGATATATCTTAACAATTATAGGTCGCTCGCTTTCAGCAGAAAATATAGAAGCTACTACAAAGGTGATTGCCATTCAAGGTATGAACATTGACTCTATTGTGCGTCTTACGGGTCGTCAGAGCATAAAGAGGGAAAGTCATAATGTTCGTGCTTGTATAGAATTTTCACTTCGTGGTACGCCTAACGATTATGTCCAGATGCAAGCAGATTTAATGAAGATGAGTCAGGAGCAAGGCATTGACTTCTCCTTGCAGAAAGATAATATGTATAGACGTATGCGTCGCCTTATATGCTTTGATATGGACTCTACTCTTATTCAGACTGAGTGTATCGACGAATTGGCAAAGAGAGCAGGAGTAGGCAACGAAGTAAAAAGAATTACTGAACGTGCAATGCGCGGAGAAATAGATTTCAAAGAGAGCTTTAAGGAACGTGTTGCACTGCTTAAAGGACTTGATGCGAGTGTAATGCAAGATATTGCAGACAGCTTTCCAATAACCGAAGGAGTGGATCGTTTAATGATGGTCTTAAAGAATTGTGGCTATAAAATCGCTATTCTTAGTGGAGGATTTACATTCTTTGGTGAATTCTTACAACGAAAGTACAATATTGATTATGTCTATGCCAACGAATTAGAAATAGATGAAAACAATAAATTAACGGGAAACTTCGTAGGCGAAATAGTAGATGGGCGCAGAAAAGCTGAACTATTGAAACTTATTGCGCAGGTAGAAAAGGTAAACTTAGAGCAAACTATTGCTGTAGGCGATGGAGCTAACGACCTACCGATGCTTGCAGAAGCAGGATTAGGAATAGCATTCCATGCAAAACCACGCGTACGAGAAAATGCCGACCAAAACATTAGCACAATCGGACTCGATGGTGTACTCTACTTCTTAGGATTCAAGGACAGTTATCTGGGAGAGGCTGGTAGATTGTAAATCGACTTCTCTACTAAACGGCAACCCATATATGAAGGTGTATTAAAGTTAAATCTTTGGTACACTTTTTTAGTTCTTCCCCTTATCTATTAGACAATTTGAGATATTGTCTCCTACATCTACCTTATTTCAAGTTAATAAACAAAATTAGACTAAATCAAACAAATAGTTGTAAAAGATTTATATACTGGGTTTTATGAAAATAAAATAAGGCGTAATGGACATTTGGTAGGCTGAAACCTCACAGAACGCTTTTATTTACTACCTTTGCAGCATTTGAAAACCTATGAATAAAAAAACTGTATATTCTGCAACAGCTCAAATGTTAAAAAGAATGGTCATCGACGTAATGTTCAGATGTATCTTTGCAGGGATTGTGGTAGGCAATTCCAAGGTGGTTTACGTATGGATAATGTGTCTCTCTGGAATGACTATCTTGCTGCAAATGGAACAATTTCAGACCTATCCATTCTTTATAAATGCTCAGAACGAACCATACGACGTAGGTTAAGTTTAGTGGTGGATAGTTTTACTGCTACTTACCCCAAATCTGCAGTAATAATAATAGATACAACTTACTTTTCCAAGACATTTGGCGTGATGCTTTTCCAGGACGCATCATCAGGTAAAATACTTTATCGCAAGTTTGTTAAGAACGAAACTAATAAGGATTATCTTGATGGACTTCGGTATATTGCGAAGCGTGGAACTACAATAAAAGCAGTGGTATGTGATGGACACATGGGACTTTTACAAGCTATAAGTTTCTGTCCCGTACAAATGTGTCAGTTCCACCAATTCCAAATAGTTAGAAGGCTTCTTACTAACAATCCACATTTACCTGCAGGCGTTGAACTATTAACTTTAATGAGAAGTATGTTCTCTTTGGGAAAAGAAGAGTTTATAACAGCTTTTGAGAAATGGTGTGAACAATGGAAAGAGTTTCTAGACGAACGAACTCTTCTAATCTCTGGCAAGACGACCTATACACATAGAAGACTGAGAACTGCAAGACGTTCTGTTAAGACTCATCTTAAATGGCTCTATACGTATGAGGATTATACAGAATTACAAATTCCTAATACAACAAATCTATTGGAAGGATTTAACTCACAGCTTAAAAGGGCACTACATAATCATAATGGATTGAATAAAGCTAACAAGAAGAAGTTTATAGATGGATTCATAAATACAAAAAGTAGGCTGGAATGAACAGCCTACCAAATGTCCATTACTAAAACACGTGAGGTTTTCAGCCTACCAAATGTCCATTACGCCTAAAATAATGTGGATTCAACGAAATTATCGGTTGTCTCATCTTACCTGAAACCATCTTTATACCCCTATAAGTGGGGTATCAGCATTGCCCTATTTACAAATAATTGCAAATCGACGAACTCACCTTAAGAAAGATGGAAAAAATGACGTATCGAAACAATCTATTCGATACGTCATTCCAATTATATTGATTTTCCTACTTCGCTACTTTCTCAAGTTTGCCCATTACTGCAAACATGAAGATGGCAGAAAGGACACAGAGCACGATGAACACGCTCCATACAACCGTTAATGGAAGGTCGCCCCAAAGGAAACCACCAACACTAACGAGGAGGTTACCTAAGGCTGTTGCTACGAACCAGCCGCCCATCATTGCACCCTTGTACTTTGGAGGAGCAACCTTTGATACGAATGAGATACCCATAGGGCTGAGCAACAACTCACCGAAAGTAAGAACAAGGTAAGTACCGATGAGCCAGTTCGGAGATGCAAATGTCTTTGCACCTTCTGCAGCTGCCTTCTGTACATCAGGAGAGTTAAGTCCCATAGAAGCGAGCAACATCACCAAGAAGCCGCAACCAGCAATCAGCATACCGTAAGCTATTTTGCGAGGAGCTGACGGTTCTTTACCCTTGCGGGCAAGTGCGCCAAAGATAGCCATGCTGACAGGTGTGAGGGCTACAACATAGAATGGGTTGAACTGCTGGAAAATAGGAGCACTGACAGCCACACTGCCTTCCACAGCACTGTATTTATAAGCTATTACAGCCAATGCAGCGAGGATAACGAGTGCTGAAATTCCTTTAGCTTTACCCGTCTTGGCACCGAAGAATGCAAATCCAGCATAAACAATGACAATCACCATAAAGAGGTTAATCACATCAAACACCATGCTCTGAGCACCTTCTGCGGTAGGTTGTACAAACTCGTCGGCAAAGTAAGTAAGAGTAAGACCGTTCTGGTGGAATGCCATCCAGAAGAAGATTACAACAGCAAAAACAAGGCAGAGTGCTATGATACGTTCTTTTGTCTCAGCAGGCGAAAGCTCTTCTGCTGTAGCAGCACCAGCTTTTTCAACTTTTTTCTTAGCACTACCCTCTAAATGTTTAAACCCTGGACGGAAAGCATAATAGATTGCAATAGAAAGGATTAGTGAGACGCAAGCAACGGCAAATGCCAAATGATAAGCAGAGTTAGGATCCATGTGTAATGATTTTACTCCCCAATCATGAATTTTCACAGCAGCAGTAGGAGCAAACAATGCACCTATATTAATTGCCATATAGAAAATGGAGAAACCTGAATCGCGTTTACTTTCCATTCCCTGAGCATCGTAAAGATTACCCACCATTACTTGTAAGTTTCCTTTAAACAAGCCAGTACCCAACGAAATTAAAAGCAGGGCAGCTAGCATACTAGAGAAAGCAACTGTGCTCGTTCCCAATGGAATGGCTAAACAAAGGTATCCAATGAACATAATCATAATACCAGTCGTAACCATCTTACCATAACCGAACTTGTCTGCCATAATACCACCAACCAGTGGTAAGAAGTAGACTAATCCAAGAAAGGTGCTATAAATAGCTCCTGCTGTACCAGGCTCGAGGCCGAAGTTTCCTCTAAGGAAAAGGGCAAAGACTGCAATCATGGTGTAGTAACCAAATCGCTCTCCTGTGTTGGCTAAAGCCAATGCATAAAGACTTTTAGGTTGTCCTTCGAACATAATTTTAAAGTTTTAATTTTGTTATTAATTGATTTTATTTGTTGTTTTTACTTTTTGTTATATCGAACAGATATGTTGTTTTGACAATTATATTGCTGTTGTTGGATTTTCCAAAGAAATCTTGTTTTGTATTGCCGTATATATTGCCCAAGCCATAGTAATAGCGTGCCTCTATGAGGAAATGTCCTAAGTGGCGAATACTCCATTCTGCACCTAAACCAGCTGCAATACCGTAGTCGAATTTCCTTTCTACGGGCATGGATTCTTGTTTTACAATGGTGTTGCTTCTTCCAGTGCCGTCTTTCGATAGGTTTGGTGTTTCGTAGTTCTTAGCTGTTGTTTCGTTCAGTAAGATACCAATCTGCGGTCCTGCCTGAACAAAGAAATTAAAACCATCTTGTTCTCGTCCCCACGCTAAATGTGCAAAAACAGGTATTTGCAAATAATTTAACGTCCGTGAGTACTTCTCTATAGAACCATTCACATTGATAACCGACTTATCTGAAGAAGTTCGTATATCTTGTTTCCAACCTGCCGAAACATAGTTTATTTCGCCATAGATTGAACAGATAGTGTTGAAATACTTTTCGCATACATATCTTAAACTTAATCCAGCAGTAATACCACCATGCAGAGACTGTGATACTTTAGGATCGAATCCTACATTTGATAATGCATAGCCAGCATTACCACCTATGGAGAAATTATTACGGTAGTCTCCCACCTGTGCATTTATCAATAGTGGGAAAAGTATAAGCAATGCTGTTATTACCCCTCTGTTCATAGCTTTTAACTGTTTCTATTCTTTTATTAAGGTATTAAAAACTAATAAACTAAGTTCTCCATAGTCTTATTAGTTTTAAAGTGTACCAACTGAAAATGCTTATTGATATACCCACCATTCCCGATGCGTTCAAAATTATATCTTGTTTGTAATGGAGCGTAATTAACCTCGGTATTCGTTCCTTTAAAGTTTTTGCCTTTATTTCTAATACCTCTAATGAAGAATTGTGCCTGATCATATCCAACAATTGCAAAACGAGGGATATATGAATTCTTCATTGGTTCATCATATTTGTTGATATATTGCTTTTCTAACGCTTCGGTTCTCTTTGCTACCTTATTATAATAATAGGTAGATGGAATGTAGACATCGTATTTAAAATAATTGTCAATGTTATAATCCTGATACATGAACCATTCGTTATAGCCATACATCGAGATATTAATATTTGGATTAGCCTTTCTTAATAGGTCTAACTTTTCAAAGACTTTATTCAGGTAAGGACTTTTCTCAGAGTTTATAATAACCACATTAGGCTGAGATGTACTGAATTGTTTCGCAAAATCAACTTGTGGAGTATTTAAGTTCGTAATACTATAACGTATCTTCGCTAATTCAAGTTGTTTCCTTAAACCGTTAGTAAAGATTCCTACTTGACTATCAATATCATTACAATTAATAAAGACAGGATGATGTGTTTTCTGAAAACGTTCAAAGAAACAAGCAATTGCCTTCCTGTTCAAACGGCTATTATCTTGATACACTTGAAATATACAAGGATTGGTTTCAACTTCTTTTGATTCGATAGAAAAAGGTATTACCATTTTTATATTGTTGTGTTGGCAAAAATCGCCCAAAGTTTTTACCTGGTTAGAATAAAGTGGTCCAAAAATAATATCTAAAGTTGGAGCATTCTTATCGAGTAATGTCGTTGTAATATTGGATTCTTTTGGCACATTCCATGCATGAACATCAGTATTTATACCTTCTTGCTTCATTTGTTCTAAGGCAAGTAGAATACCTCTATAATACTCTACCATTCTTAGTCCATCACCATCTTCTCTATGTAAAGGTAACATTACTCCTATTCGGATTACATTAGTTCCTGTTGCTGTGGAATTAACTATTATGGACTTTTTCTTATCGTTTGTGCTGTTTGCTACATTAGATATGTATTTTTTGTCATTCTCTTTAGCATAGGGAACAAAGATCCAGCTTCCTTTTTTAAGCTCGTATCCTTCCTGCTTCATTTCTGGGTTTGCATCGATAAGTTCTTGAATACTAACTCCATAATCTTTCGCTATTCCGAATATCGTTTCTTTCTTCTTTACTTTATGAATATCTCTCCATATAGTAGTTTGTGCAGAGATCTGAATAGTGAGAAATAAAGTAAACAATAAGAATAAGTATCTATAATAGTGCTTCATAATTTGTATATTTCTGAATTTAAAACTTTGCAAAGATAACAAAAACTATTTACTATTTGCTTTTTGTCGATAGAATTTTTGTATTTTTGCAGAAATAAGAAGATTATGCAGCCATATTTTAATAAAATATCTTTAATAGTGGTTTTATTTTTACTCGCCACTAATGTATTCTCTCAATCTTGCGAACCTTATGGGACGTATATTGGAGAAAATGGGAGGCCTGAGACGATAAATTCGACACAAGGATTTTCTGGTTCAGCTCCACTATCTGTCAATTTTGTAGCAAATCCTACTATAAATTTGCCCAATGGTACTCATTTCGAATGGCATTTCTTAGAGCAAGGTAAACGAAATAATGCTTTTTTAATTCGTTATGAACAAGATACACAATATACTTTTACGACAGCAGGTTCATTTCGAGTTTGTTTATACGAAATCTTAGATAACGATACCGTAAATATTTATGACCCTATAACCATATCTATAAGTGAGAGTGAGCTTTCTTTTCCTAATGCCTTTTCTCCTAATGGTGATGGAATAAACGATGTCTATAAAGCCAAGAAAGGTTTTAAAAGTATTGTGGATTTCCATGCAATTATCTTTAACAGATGGGGACAAAAACTTTTTGAATGGAGAGATCCTAATGAAGGCTGGGATGGAACTTTCAATGGAAAGCCTGTTGCACAAGGAGTTTATTTTGTAAATGTGAAGGCAACGGGGGCAGATGGGAGGAAATTCCATATTAAGAAAGATGTAAATTTATTGCGTGGATACAATGAGACTACTACTCAAACGAACTAAATAGTAGTCTTATAAATTAACTAATACAGACTAATGGTAAACGATAAGATAGAGGTATTTGGGGCACGTGTACATAATTTAAAAGATATAGACGTATCAATGCCTCACAATGCATTGATTGTTTTTACAGGATTATCAGGTTCAGGCAAAAGTTCTTTAGCCTTTGATACTATATTTGCCGAAGGACAAAGACGCTATATTGAGACTTTCTCTGCTTATGCTCGAAACTTTCTGGGCAATATGGAGCGCCCAGATGTAGACAAAATTACTGGATTATCGCCAGTTATTTCTATTGAGCAAAAAACTACAAATAAAAATCCGCGTTCAACAGTTGGTACTACAACAGAGATATATGATTATCTTCGTTTGCTATATGCCCGTGCAGGAATAGCCTATTCATATATGAGCAATGAGCCAATGGTAAAGTATACTGAAGAGCGTGTTGTTGATATGATCCTTCATAACTATTCCAATAAAAGCATCTACGTACTTGCTCCATTGGTTAGAAATCGTAAAGGACATTATCGCGAACTGTTTGAGCAAATGCGACGTAAGGGGTATCTTTATATTCGTGTTGATGGAGAAATATTGGAAATTACACGCGGAATGAAGGTGGACAGATACAAGAATCATAACATCGAAGTTGTAATTGATAGACTAAAATTAGGGGCTGCGACTGATGAAACGCTTAAAGAACGTTTGTCCAAAACAGTCTCAGTTGCCATGAAACAAGGCGACTCTCTTATTATGATTATGGAGAAGGAAAGCGGTATAACGAAATATCTCTCCAAACGCTTGATGGATCCAATTACAGGAATAGCTTATAAAGAGCCTGCCCCTAATATATTTTCCTTTAATTCTCCAGAGGGAGCCTGCCCGCATTGTAAAGGATTAGGGAAGATAAGTGAGATTGATTTAGGAAAAGTTATTCCTGACGACAGTCAAAGTATTTATGGAGGTGCTATCGTTCCTTTAGGGAAATATAAAAATCAAATGATATTCTGGCAGATAGCTGCTATTTTAGAAAAATATGATTGCACCTTGAAAACACCAATAAAGGATATTCCTAAGGATATTCTTGAAGAGATTCTTTATGGTTCCTTAGAGAAGGTTCGCATTTCAAAAGAGCTTGTTCATACCAATTCCGACTATTTTTCTTCTTTCGATGGTGTTATAAAATATTTACGTTCGGTAATGGAAAACGATGAAACTGCTGCAGGAAAGAAATGGGCTGACCAATTTATCGCCGAACGAGAATGCCCTGAATGTAAAGGACAACGCCTTAATCGTGAAGCTCGTTCGTATAGAATATGGAATAAAAATATTGCGGAACTTTCTGCAATGGATATCGCTGACCTAAAGATATGGGTTGAGAAAGTGGAACAACATCTTAACGAAAAACAACAACTTGTAGCAAAAGAAATACTAAAAGAAATTCGCAAGCGTATAGATTTCTTGCTCAATGTTGGCCTTAACTATCTATCTTTAGATAGACAAAGTGCAACTCTTTCGGGAGGAGAAAGCCAACGTATAAGATTGGCTACACAGATTGGCTCCCAGCTCGTAAATGTTCTTTATATTCTCGACGAGCCTTCTATCGGGTTACATCAGCGTGATAACGACCGTTTAATAAAATCGTTGTGCGACTTGCGTAATCTCGGAAACACTGTAATAGTTGTGGAACACGACGAAGAAATGATGCGTGCAGCCGATTGGATAATAGACATCGGACCAAAGGCTGGGAAGAATGGGGGAGAAGTTGTCTATCAGGGGACATATAAGCAAATGCTCGGCACGCACACACTTACTGCTCAATATCTTAATGGCGAACGAGTAATTCCAATTCCAAAGGAACATCGCAAAGGAAATGGCAAGTCGTTACGGTTGTATGGTTGTAAGGGGAATAACTTAAAGAATGTAGATGCCGAGTTCCCACTTGGTAAACTTATAGTTGTTACGGGTGTGTCTGGCTCTGGAAAGAGTACGTTAATCAACGAGACATTGCAACCAATACTATCGCAGCATTTCTATCGTTCATTGAAAGCTCCCATGGCGTATGCCAAGATAGAAGGAATAGACAATGTAGACAAGGTTGTGAATGTAGACCAAAGCCCTATTGGGCGCACTCCGCGCAGTAACCCAGCTACTTATACTGGTGTGTTTTCAGAAATTCGCAATTTATTTGTTAATCTTCCCGAAGCCCAAATACGTGGTTATAAACCTGGACGTTTCTCGTTTAATGTAAAAGGTGGACGTTGCGAAAGTTGTGGCGGTAATGGTTATCGCACAATAGAAATGAACTTCTTGCCAGATGTATTGGTTCCATGCGAGGTGTGCCATGGGAAACGTTATAACCGAGAGACTCTCGAAGTCCGTTTTAAAGGAAAGTCAATCGCAGATGTTCTTGACATGACAGTGAATACCGCTGTAGAGTTCTTCGAGAATGTTCCGCTTATTCTTCCCAAGATAAAAGCCTTGCAAGATGTCGGCTTAGGTTACATTAAGTTGGGACAAAGCTCTACAACCCTTTCGGGAGGTGAAAGCCAACGTGTAAAGCTTGCAACCGAACTGTCTAAACGCGATACCAGAAAAACACTATATATTCTCGACGAGCCTACTACCGGATTGCATTTCGAAGACATCAGGGTGCTCATGGGCGTATTGCAGAAGCTGGTTGACAGGGGTAATACTGTTATAATTATTGAGCATAATCTTGATGTAATAAAGCAGGCAGATTACATTATTGACATGGGACCCGACGGAGGACGTGGAGGAGGACAGATTGTTGCAACAGGAACTCCGGCAGAAGTAGCAAAAGCATCTGAAAGCTACACTGCACCATTTATCAGGAAAATTCCTGATATTAAATAAGCTATATGACTGTATTTCTCGAACATTAGTCAGTAATCACTTTATCAGTATGCAGTAATCATTTTGCCAGTCATTAATATTTAGTTTTATCATCTTTTAATGTCCACATTCTGAAAGCGTTGATGGCTTCGTTGCGGAGCAAAATCTCGGAAGGCTTCTTGCGATATTGTGGTTCTATGGCTATTTCTTCATAGATAAAATCGTCGTCGAAACCAATTTCAGCGGCATCTTTACGGTCGTTTGCATAGAAAATCTTACTAAGGCGTGCCCAGTAAATTGCTCCAAGACACATTGGACAAGGTTCACACGAGGTATATATCACACAATTTGCAAGTTCGAATGTATTCAGTATCTTGCATGCATTACGTATCGCACAAACCTCTGCATGGGCAGTAGGGTCGTTGTTAATAGTAACTTTATTGCTCCCCTCTGCAATTATTTCGCCGTCTTTCGCAATTACAGCTCCAAACGGACCACCACCATTTCGTACACTGTTTTCTGATAGTTCAATGGCTCTGCGCATTAATTCTTCTTTTGTCATAGTTTCTTTGTCTTTACAAATCAAAATAGTTTAAATTACTTTCTCTCTTATTCTCGTTTAGTAGGTCTGAATATCTCGTTATATAATTTATCGAAAACCTTTCTCAAATCTACTTGTTGGTCTATTAGTTCACGTATGAATTCCAATTTCTTTGCATTGGGTGAGTTGGGAATCCAAAGGCGTATGTAACCTTTTCTACCATATTTTTCGTTGATGTGGTTATAGAAGCGTTTCCATTGCTCATCTTTATTTTTCTCTGGATAGTTTTCTAATCCGTATAAAACTGCACGCGAGAAAACAATATTGGAATCAAGTTCGCGGTCGGCTTCTGCAACAATCTTTCCGTAAATGCTGCGCGGAACACGCGAGCTGCTGGCACGATGGTCTTCTACAGCTTCTTTCATGATGCGTATTTGTTCTGGCGAAAACCACTTCTTTAATCGTGCATCAGCTGCTAAAATCTTGCCACTTGTTATGTGATGAATTGCACGAGGTCCCTCCATTCCCAAGTCGTGATAGGCAGCCGAAACATACACCATATTAGGATTGGCACCAGTAGCCGGGACAAGAGTAAGCGCATTCTTGATTACTCGTTGCACATGCCCAAGTCCATGCGATTTTCCGAAGGCGTTGTATCGTGGCAAAATTTGTTGTTCAACAAATTCCATAAGGTCTAAATCAACTCTGTTGTCCATCGTTTTTAATCACTTTGTCAGAAGTATTCCTATTGTTGTCAAGAGTCCGTAAACGAACATATTGCGGGCTGTCAGTCCCAAAACCTTGTTCAACTCTTTGCCATACTTTATTCTTTTCATTTCTTTCCATGTCCTTGTGTGGAGTAAAAGATAGAAAAATAGCAAGAAAATGCTAAGTATGTTCATTGCGTTGCTGGCAAAAAAGAAGACTATCGCCATAAGCCATACACCCAGTATGCCTAACCAAAGATACAGTTGTTCGGCTTTCTTCTCGCCAATGCGCACAATAAGTGTGTATTTGTTGGCTTGCTTATCGTTGTCACGGTCGCGATAATTGTTCACAACGAGTAAGGTGTCTATGATTAAACCGCAGGCAATAGAAGCTGTAAATACCTGCCAAGTAACGGTCTGCGTACCTTTAGGCAATATCACGTAATAGGTAAGACAAACTGGCACAATACCAAAAAATACAAGTACAAGCAAGTCGCCTAAGCCTAAATAAGACAGCTTTATGGTGTAAAGAAAGCAAAATGCAGCACAAAGCAGTCCGATGATAATCATTTCCCAGCCACCATAATATATAAGTGGAAACCCAACAATGCAAGCCAACATAGTCGTAACAATAAGTCCTTTTCGCATTGCATGTAGTGTTATCCAGCCTTCGCTGCAGGCACGTTTAGGACCAAGTCGTATTTCGCTATTGTCGTTTCCTTTCAGACAGTCGAAATAATCGTTCACAAAGTTGGCATTTATCTGCATAATGAAAGCAAAGAAGATACATAAAATAGCAGGAACGACTTGGAAATGAATCCAACCTATATCAATAAAAGCAAAAGCAATACCTATCATTATAGGTACACTTGCCCCCGTAAGTGTTTTAGGGCGCGCTGCAAGAATCCAAGCGTTTAACGAGTTCACCTTAACATTTGTCTCCAATCTTGATAGTAAATCTTGTGTTTCCGACATTTGTTTAGTTGATTAATTAAAGAAGTCCCAACTTATTCCAAAACGTAAAATTCTCTGATTGAGTGGATAGTGAGGAGTAAAGAAATAGTCGCCCCCATCTCCGCTATTAACATGCGACATCATTATGAAGAAACGTGTATGCTGCAACTTAAAGTTGGCGTATGCATTTAAAATAGGATAATTACCTATCTTTGTTCTGCTGTCTTGCGTCTCTTGTATTCCAAACGAACCGATTCCTGGAATATATTCGGGTGCATAATATTTTGTAAAGTATCTTACATCAATACCAAGGTCACAATTTAATACCCTTGCAATCTTAAATCGAATAAAGAGGTTACTGTACGCATTAAGTGCAGGAACAGGAAGAACGGCATCGTTGCTGGACTTCTGGTAGGTAATTAAGTTCTGCCAATTTATAATTCCAAACTTAAAGTCCTGTTGCAACTGAAGCGTGAGCAAACTAATTGCACCACTATGTTGCCTGACGTTTACTTGGTTGTTTTTTACAAGATAATTATTGCCACTTGCTACACGATCGTTTTGCAGGCCAAAATAAGTATAGTCCTTTAGCATGTCGTATCCAACACGCAGATGAGTTTTAGACTTTTTCAATGTAAATGCACCTAACAAACGAGAATGGATTTGCTGGTCAAGATTATTGTCCCACCAAAAATGCCGCGAATGAAACATATTCATATAGAATGTTGGAGCTGTTCTATGAAAGAAAGCTGTAGCTGCAAATTGCACAGTATCGCCCAAAAGTGGGAAATTAAGGTCTGCATTGCCATCTATTTTGAGTTGTCCTGCTCTGTCGCCTGCTATCCATGCTTCTGCATTTATGTTATAATGTAATGTTTTTCCGTTAGTCTTTAGCAACTGTCCACCAACAGAAATATCATTTTTGTTTATTTTTTCATACCCTCCAAACAAGGGATTGGTTGATGAAGGTATAGTTGCAGTTTGTAGTATAGGCAATTCGTAGTGACGTAATTCGTGTGAAATGAATGCTTTTAATCCAGCTTTGGCCCATTTATTAAACCCTTCTAACAATGCTATTGCAAAAGTGTTATGGAACGACCAATGTTTTGTCTGGTCATAAATAGAATCGTTTGCAGTTACTGTATTGTAATAATAATTGTTTGCATAGTAGGAATTTGGTGTCTCGTAGGCTTGATAAATTCTTCTAAAATTATCGAAACGCACTGTATGAACAAAACTTGTTACAGGCACATACTCATTTTTCAGCCATTTATTTGTCGAATCATTCCTGGCTACATCTTTTTGTTGCAAGTCATCAAAGCTAAGACCTTTCGGTTGTTTTCTCTTATTAACAGTATCGTTCAACACAGTATGACTTGCAGTATTATTAGATTTTTCCTTATCCTTTATACGCGCATTAAATTCTTCTTCATTAAAGGTCTCACCATTTTGTTTAGCCTCTTTTATGGCTTTCTTTCGCGCATCATTAACTTCTTGTGCTTTCTTCGATTTAATGGCAAACTCTTTAGCTTTTATTTCTTCCTTCGTCATTGGAACTTTTCTGTAGAATCCCAAACTATAACGATGATTAAAGAAGATGTGTTCGTTGTCGTTTCTATTCCAGTTCTTTGATAGGACTGTTGGAATTTCATTTGTTTCAAACGACTCATTAAACATGTCAGGATGGGTAATATATGCATCGTTAGTTATGCCTCCATTCTCTGAAACCTTTTGATGATTTAGGGATAGAAGAAGGTTTGCCTGATACTTTTCGCCAGAAAAAGAGCCCCATAATGTGTAATTAATGAGTGAAGTACTCTGATTACTATAATAACCACGCCCATAAAGATAATCGAACTTAAAGCCAAAGCCCCACTCTTTACCTGCATTTACAGCAAACAAGGCTTTGAATTGATCTTCTCCATTAGTACGGTTTCCTGCCGTACTATAAGAAAGATTGGTAATTGGCGAGAGAGTAGAAGTAAAAAGAAACTTTGAAGGCGGCACGATAAACTTGTCATACGGTGCTAAAAAGATAAACTCTGGTGGTGTAACTCTTTCTATAAATATGCGATTCAACCGCGGAGAACCTAAATTCCCTAATGAGTTATATTCCCCTCTTAGTCCTGTGGTAAAGAAAGAGTTCATAAACATTTCCGACAAGGTATCTGGTTGAGCTATTTGTCTATCTCCAAAGCGTTCATCAATAGTCCATACTTTTAATCCACGGGGTATTTCCTTATGTTGGCTTTGTATAGAGTCGGAGACACCAAATTTCTTATCACGTTTGAGATTGTCTGTTGTAAACGTCCCGTTGTCTGATGTGTCATTATAATCTTGAGAATAGGAAGCTAATGACATTATAAAGAGAGTAATAAGCAGGAAGGTATATCGTTTCATTGATTAAACAGTCGAAGTACTGCTTCAGCGAACTTAAAAACCATTGAAGACAAAATTATGATAATTCCAATAGTCTGGTCTGTTAAAGCAAAATAGAATATAACGCCAATAACAGCACCTACCATAAAGATGATATTAAGCCATTGACGCAGTGCTGAAACTTTGTTTTTATTTTCTCTTAGTGGACGTCTACGATGAGACGGACGCACCAAATTGCTTTCGTTTTCTTCTGTCATAATATTTCTTTATATATAGTTCCATTATTATTAGCTTCAGTCTCACATAAATTAGAGAAAGAAGTGATAAATGTAAAGAACATTTGTTTAAAAGAATCCTATTTAATTAGTTATAACAAATAATTTGTACAGCAAAGTTATAAAAAAATACTTGATTGATGCTTACTTATAAGACATTTAACGTTCGTTTGTAATTTTAGTTAGTATTCTGAATTTATAGAATTAGGCGTAATGGACATTTGGTAGGCTGAAAACCTCTCGTATTTTAGTAATGGACATTTGGTAGGCTGGTAATTCCAGCCTACTTTTTTATATTCAGGAACCCATCTATGAACTTCTTTTTATTAACCTCCTTCATTCCATTATGATTACGCAGTGCCTTTTTAAGTTGTGAGTTGAATCCTTCCAATAGATTTGTTGTATTGGGTATCTCTAATTCAGGATATTCTTCATACGTATAGAGCCATTTAAGGTGTGTCTTTACCGAACGCCTTGCACTTCTCAGCCTTCTATGTGTATAGGTTGTCTTGCCTGAGATTAGTAGAGTTCGTTCATCAAGGAACTCTTTCCATTCGTCACACCATTTATCAAAGCCTGATGTGAATTCTTCTTTCCCAATAGAGAACATGCTTCTCATTAATGCCAGCAGCTCGATGCCTGCTGGCAAATGCGGATTGTTGGTAAGAAGCCTTCTGACTATCTGCAACTGGTGGAATTGACACATCTGCACAGGGCAGGATGTTACAGCTTGTAAAAGCCCGACATGTCCATCACACACCACTGCCTTTATCCGAGTTCCACCCTCCTTAATGCATCTGAGTCCCTCAAGGTATTCCTTGTTGGTCTCGTTCCTGACAAACCTACGATGAAGTATCCTGCCTGATGCGGCATCTTGAAAGAGCATCACACCAAAGGTCTTGGGGAAGTAGGTCGTGTCCAGTATTATTGTTGCAGATTCAGGATAGATGGGAGTGAAGCTGTCTGCCACTGAACTTAGCCTACGGCGTATGGTTCTTTCTGAGCATTTGTGAAGAGTGGAAAGCTCAGAAATAGTTCGCTTCTCGGTCAGATAGTCACTCCATAAACACACATTGTCTATACGCTGACCACTTTGAAATTGCCTGCCACAATCCCTGCAAAAGTACATTTGGACATTACGCCGATGACCATTCTTTTTAACATTTGAACTGTTACAGAATATACAGTTTTTTATTCATAAGCTTTCAAATGCTGCAAAGGTAATAAATAAAGGACATTTGAGAGGTTTCAGCCTACCAAATGTCCATTACGCCTAGAATTATGAAATTTTTGTTTAGTTGTTAATTCCATAGGAGGGGAAGTGCCATTGAAAAACATGATACTTAACCTCGGTAATATATACATATATGAGAACAATTTGTCTTCGAAAATAACTCGTCCAAGATTTATAATAAGAAAATAAAAAATTGTAATTACAAAATAAAATTTTATAATTACAATTTTCTTGCATTTTAATTAAAAAGTTCTTTAAACTTTAGGAGAGAAGCAACGCATCAAGTGAAAAATTAAAAGTTTGGATAGAGATGGAAGTTGCGCATATTCTTTCCTAAAACTTATTTTTGTTCCAATTCTGCTTGTAAGCGTAATATTTCATCGCGATATTGTGCAGCTTGCAAGAAATCAAGATTCTTTGCAGCTTCTTTCATTAAAGCTGTTGTGTTCTGAATACTCTTTTCGAGCTGCACCTTTGTCATTTTCATTATGATAGGATCTGCCACCATAGGTAATTCTTCTGATGGAATATCGTATTTTTGCAGCTTCATTTTTTCGTTCGCAATATTTGTACCCATCGAAATATTCTTTGTTGGCAAAATCTCCTTTATTGAACGTTTAATTTGCGTAGGAGTAATATGATGTTGTGCATTATATTCTAATTGTTTCTCACGTCTTCGTAGAGTTTCATCAATAGTCTTCTGCATACTTTCCGTTATACTATCTGCATACATAATAACTTTTCCATTTACATTTCGGGCAGCTCTACCTGCTGTTTGCGTAAGACTTCTATGACTACGAAGAAATCCTTCTTTGTCAGCATCAAGAATAGCCACTAATGAAACTTCTGGTAGGTCCAAACCTTCGCGCAAAAGATTTACTCCAACTAAAACATCATAAACTCCACTACGTAAATCGTTTATAATCTTTATTCTATCTAAGTTTACAACGTTACTGTGAATATATGCCGCCTTTATATCATGATTTAATAAATACTCGGTTAATTCTTCTGCCATTCTTTTTGTAAGAGTCGTAACAAGAATACGTTCATGTTTTTCTGCTCTTTTCAAAATTTCCTCCATTAAATCATCAATTTGATTTGTTGATGGACGAACTTCTATTTCTGGATCGAGCAATCCTGTCGGGCGAATGACTTGCTCAACAATAACACCCTCAGATTCTTTTAGTTCGAAATTGGCAGGAGTAGCTGATACGTAAATTACTTGGTGAATAAGATTGTGAAATTCTTCGAACTTCAACGGACGGTTATCAAATGCTGCAGGTAAACGAAAACCAAATTCTACCAAGTTTCTTTTCCGTGCTCTATCGCCACCATACATTGCAGATATTTGAGGAACACTGACATGGCTTTCATCAATGATAATAAGATTATCTTTAGGGAAGAAGTCCAGCAAACAATAAGGACGTTGTCCAGCTTCTCTGCCATCAAAATAACGAGAATAATTTTCAATTCCCGAACAATGGCCTAATTCTTTCATCATTTCAATGTCATATTCTACACGCTCTTTAATACGTTGAGCCTTAATACTATCGCCAGATTCATTAAAGAAATCAATTTGCTTTACTAAATCATCTTGTATTTGTCTAATAGCAATTTCTGTTTGTTCTTTTGAAGTTACAAAAAGGTTGGCTGGATAAATCTCATACTCATCGAAAGTTCCCAAACGGTGATAAGAAATAGAATCTACTTCTTCTATTGCGTCTATTTCATCGTCCCACCAGGTAACCCTTAATATATTGTCGCTATAAGCCATTGCTATATCAACTGTATCGCCTTTTACTCGGAAATTTCCTCGCTGTAAATCAATATCATTCCTAACATACAGGGCATCTACCAAACGGCGCAAGAAAATGTTACGGTCGAGAAATTCTCCCTTTTTTATCTTTATAACATTATTACGCATAGCAACGGGACCTCCCATGCCATAGATACAAGAAACCGAAGACACTACAATTACATCTTTTCTGCCTGATAACAATGCCGAAACTGCAGAAAGACGAAGTTTGTCAATTTCATCATTGATGGCTAAGTCCTTTTCTATATATGTATCTGTAGAAGGCATATAAGCTTCTGGCTGATAATAATCGTAGTATGAAACATAATACTCAACTGCATTTTGAGGAAAGAAATCCTTCATTTCCTCAAAGAGTTGGGCAGCCAGAGTCTTGTTGTGCGATAAAATAAGGGTGGGCTTGTTCACATTCGCAATAACATTTGCCATGGTGAAAGTTTTTCCAGAACCAGTTACCCCCAATAAGACTTGACTTTTATCGCCGCGTTTTAGTCCTTCCGTTAATTCTTTTATAGCCTCTGGTTGATCACCAGTAGGTTTGTATTTTGATGTTAGTTTAAAGTCCATTAGTAAATACAAAGTTAATAAAAAACAATAGACTATCAATAATTAAAAGTATTTTTTTGCTAAAAAAGTAATATCGTCTTTGTTTATTATGAAATTATATGTAACTTTGCAATTCAAAATTTATTTATGAAGAAGAATATTCTCATTAGTTTTATTCTGACACTCCTCCTTGTGAGTTGTGCACAGGAATATAATCAAGTGTATAAAAGTACGGATTACTCATATAAATATGAGTATGCAAAAGAATGCTTTGTACGCGGGAAATATAGTTCTGCAGTACCATTGTTGCAAGATTTGGTAACCATTCAAAAAGGTACGGATAATGCACAAGAATGTCTTTATATGTTAGCCATGGCAGAATATGGACTACATGATTATGAAGCTGCATCAGAAGCATTTAAGAAATATTATCAAACATATCCACGAGGATATTATGCTGAAATGGCTTCGTTTTATATTGGGCAAAGCTTATTTGAAGGCACTCCGGAAGCTCGTTTAGATCAAACCCCAACGGTAGCAGCGATTGCTGCTTTCCAAGATTACTTAGATTTATATCCCAATGGTAAAATGAAGGGAACTGCCCAGCAACGATTATTTACTTTGCAAGATAAACTGATTCGTAAAGAATACTTAAATGCAAAGTTATATTATAATCTGGGTTCATACTTTGGCAATTGTGGAAATGATGGTGGTAACAATTATGAAGCTTGTATCATTACTGCTCAAAATGCATTAAATGATTATCCATATTCTGCATTACGTGAAAATTTTGCTACACTTATTATGAAAAGTAAATATGAGTTAGCACAAATGAGCGTTGAAGAGAAGAAGTTGCAACGCTATCAAGATGCAGAAGACGAATGTTACGGATTTATAAATGAATATCCCGATTCGAAAGAACGTGGTACAGCCGAGAAATACATTGAAAAATGTAAAGAATTCATTGCGAAAGCACAATAAAGAATTAATAAGCATAAAAAATAAACATAAGTAATAAGTAAATGGATTACAAGAAATCTAAGGCACCAGTAAATACCATTACTCGTGATGTGGTTGAACTTTGGGCAGAGACTGATAACATATATGAAAGTGTTGCAATCATAGCCAAACGTGCTAATCAAATCTCAGTTGAGATTAAGCAAGATCTTAGTAAGAAACTTGCGGAATTTGCTTCTTATAGCGATTCTTTAGAAGAAGTCTTTGAGAATCGTGAGCAGATAGAAATTAGTCGGTATTATGAGAAGCTTCCTAAACCTACATTGTTAGCAACTCAAGAATTTTTGGAGGGTAATATTTATTGGCGTGATCCTTCAAAAGATAATATAGAAGGCGAAGAATTTCAAGCATGATACAGAGAAAACAGACTATCTTTCTTTTCTTGTCATTTGTTATACTCATTATTTGTCTTTGTATGCCCATAGGCTCTATAGACGCTAATGGAATGCTCCCAGCAAATAAAATGACAAATCTATGGATAGTAAGTGCAAATGGAGTGAAAGATTTTAAGGTGTGGCCATTGTTTGCAATCTTGCTCGCAACGCTTCCCTTGCATTTATTTACAATTATAGATTATAAGAAAAGAAAGCGACAGGCAGCGTTCTGTGTTTTTATTATATTGCTTATAGTTCTATGGTTCCTTGCATATTTGCTAATCAGTCAAATTATATTAGGCGACCTTAAATACCATATTGATTTTACTTCGTTTTTACCTTGTATCTCTATTGTTCTGTTAATATTGGCAAGACGGGCTATTAAAGCAGACGAGGCGCTTGTTCGTGCTGCCGATAGAATAAGGTAATCGGAGAAATCCACACATAAAAACTTATTATCCGAAATGGTAATAAGTTTTTTATCGTATTTAGATTTTGGTGCTTAAAGGGAAAATCCGTAAATTTGCAAACAATGCTAAGAATTGACCGACATATCGAAATATTATTATTGGAGAATGATTGTATCATTGTTCCTGGACTTGGTGGCTTTGTTGCCTATTACAGCGAGGCTTCCTATGATGAAACTGAGAATCTCTATCTTCCGCCTTGTCGTATCGTCGGATTCAATCCTGTGTTAAAAATGAACGACTCCCTGCTGGCACAATCATATATCGAAACCTACGATTTAAGTTATCCGGAAGCAGTTCGGGAAATTGAATTAGAAGTAAATCATATACTTGACAATTTAGCAGAAGTTGGATATTTTGAAATAGGCGGACTTGGAACTCTTAAACGCGAAGGGGTTGATAAAATAGCATTCGAACCTGACGAAGGAGGCTTATTGACACCTAAATATTATGCACTTAGTTGTTTCGAATTAAGAAAGTTCAATGACTTAGCAGATGCTTTACCCAAGAATAATCCAGTAGACAAGTTAGGAAAGAAACCACATACTTTCTATATCGACACAGACAATGACGGCGAAAAGAAATTAAATGTCAGCATCAAACTGATAAAAGATGTTGCGGTTGCCGCATTCTTAATTTCGTTTGTTTTTATTGTTGGATTTACAGCAGAAAAACATTCTAAGATTGTGCCGCAAGAGATTAAAAGTGGCATATTGTGCAACATTTTTAATCCAAACGGCTTAAATAAGAACCGACAAAATATTCATGTTTCCAATAAACCTGTAAAAAACAAGACTTCTGCCCTGGCTCCACAATTTTATTGGAGTCTGGTTCTTGCAAGCCATGTAACAGAAAGCAATGCAAATGCTTTTATGAAGAAACTCCGCCATGATGGCTTTAAAGAGGCACACATTTATAAAGGTTCAGGAGGCCTAAAAGTTATATATGGGCGATATAAAAGTGCTCAATTAGCAGCAGACAAACTGGCAAATCTTAGAGGAAATAGAAATTTTGGACAAGCCTGGATTTTAAAAATAGAAAACGAAATATGAAAAAAATACGTTGTCCAAAATGCAAGAACTTCATAATCTTTGACGAGACAAAATATACAGTAGGACAAAGACTCTCTTTCTGTTGTCCTGCCTGCAGAAAACAGTTTGGAATTAAATACGGAGCTTCTTCAAATAAAAATACTCAAGCCCTTGATGAACCCTCCGAAGAGATTAATAGCAATTCTTACGAATATGGTTCTTTGTATGTTATTGAAAATGTCTTTCATTACAAACAAATATTGCCATTACAGTTGGGAAAGAATATTATCGGGCGTTATATGAAAGGAAATCCTATTAATTGCCCAATTGAAACCGATGATCCAAGTATCGATATGACGCATTGCTGCATTAATGTAACAAGAAATAAGAAAGGAGTGTTAGAGTATGAGTTAAAAGACGGTCCTTCGTATACAGGGACATTTGTTGATAATGAAATTTTAGAAGATAACGAACGGCGGAAGATTTCAAACGGAACTCTTTTTACTATTGGAGCAACAAGTATAATTCTCCGCACAAAAGAAGAATAGCAAAATTTATCTACAATTTCTTTTGAATAATGTTTTAGCATTTGCATTTTATGGGCAGATTCCTAAAAAATAAACTTTGATGGATTTTTATTTTAGGCGAGTAGATTTTGCCTTCTTCTTGAAAAGCATGGCGGGTTATGATGCCTACATAGATTTCTTAAAAAATCCTTATATAATTGAAAATCGCTAAAATACCAATAAGCGACAGCTTGGTTCCTGACGCAGCGCATACATGAGACTTTCACAAAATGAACTGTTTGTTGGCGGAAGGGACAAGAACCGTTATTGGAATAAAAGCAAAGAAATGCCAAGGCAGATTTTTTGTAGATAAAGTTCCTGTATTAGATATGCTTGGACGTGGTGGTAGGGTTATTTACACAGTAGTTCGAAATACATCTTACAAACAACTTATCGCCCCAATACTTAGAAGTGAAAAAAGAAATGTTATACTCTATATGATATGGTGAATGGGTGGGGTATAGAACAGACGTTTATTGTGGTGAGGCTATATCTAAATGTTTGAGGAAAAGAAATTCAATAGTTTACAAAAATAAGTCGGGAAGTTCTTGGTATTATGAAAAGTTTTATTAACTTTGTGCCAAATTTGAATACTACGATTTATACAAGGCAGAAATAAAGGTATGGCAAACGTTAAAACAATAGGTATTTTGACCTCGGGTGGCGATGCCCCAGGTATGAATGCTGCTGTCAGAGCCGTTACACGTGCTGGAATTTATTATGGCTTTTCCATCAAAGGAATTTATCGAGGATATGATGGGTTGCTTGCAGGAGAAATACAAACATTTACAACAGAAAATGTCAGTGGTATTATTTGTGAAGGTGGAACAATTTTGAAAACTGCCCGTTCTAAGGCTTTTATGACCAAGGAAGGAAGGAAGAAAGCCTATGAGAATATTGTAAAAGAGGGAATAGATGCGCTTGTCGTAATTGGAGGTAATGGCTCTTTGACAGGGGCTATGCTTTTTGCACAAGAATACGATTTTTGTTGTATAGGTCTACCAGGGACAATAGACAATGACCTCTACGGAACTGACAGTACAATCGGTTATGATACTACATTGAATACCATTATAGAATGTGTAGACAGGATACGCGATACGGCTGAAAGCCACGAACGTATCTTTTTCGTAGAAGTTATGGGGCGCGATGCAGGTTTTCTTGCACAAAACTCTGCGATAGCAAGTGGTGCCGAGGCTGCAATTATCCCAGAAGACTCAACCGATGTAGATCAATTATCTCAATTTATGGAACGTGGTATTCGAAAATCAAAGCGGAGTTGTATTGTCATAGTCTCAGAAAGTCCAAAGTGCGGTGCAATGTATTATGCTAATCGTGTAAAAAAGGAATTTCCAGGCTTCGATGTAAGGGTTTCAATACTCGGACATTTGCAAAGAGGTGGACGACCTTCTGCAAGAGATAGAATTTTAGCAAGCCGGACAGGTTATGGTGCCATAGAAGCTATTATGCAAGGACAACGAAATATCATGATAGGAATTCACAACGACTCTGTTGTTTATATCCCTCTTTCCGAAGCAATTCGATCTGATAAACCTTTTGATAAGAAATTAATTAAGGTTTTAGATGTACTCAGTATATAATAAATGTAGTTAGATTAAACAATAAATAAAAATAAACATATGTCACAGATTAATGGACGCATTTCTCAAATTATTGGGCCAGTTATAGACGTTTACTTTGATGTAAAAGGAGAAGATCCGGAAAAAGTTCTTCCACGAATCTATGATGCTCTTCGCGTAAAGAGACCTGATAATGAAGACGACTTAATAATAGAGGTGCACCAACACATCGGTGAAGACACTGTACGATGTGTAGCAATGGATAATACCGAAGGACTACAACGCGATTTAGAAGTTATTCCAACAGGAAGTCCTATTGTTATGCCAGCGGGTGAACAAATTAAGGGTCGAATGATGAACGTTATAGGTAAACCCATTGATGGAATGGATTCCCTTAATATGAAAGGTGCTTATCCTATTCATCGTGAACCACCTAAATTTGATGATTTGTCTACACAAAAAGAAATGTTGGCGACAGGAATCAAAGTTATCGATCTACTTGAGCCATATATGAAAGGTGGTAAGATTGGATTGTTTGGTGGCGCTGGTGTTGGTAAGACTGTACTTATTATGGAACTTATCAATAATATAGCAAAAGGACATAACGGATATTCAGTATTTGCTGGTGTAGGTGAACGAACTCGTGAAGGAAACGACCTAATTCGGGATATGCTTGAGTCGGGCGTTATTCGTTATGGTGAGAAGTTCCGAAAGGCTATGGACGAGGGAAAATGGGATCTCTCACTTATCGATAAAGAAGAATTAAAGAAGTCACAAGCTACACTTGTGTACGGTCAAATGAATGAACCCCCTGGTGCACGTGCATCAGTTGCTCTTTCTGGTCTTACTGTAGCAGAAGAATTCCGTGATCATGGAGGTAAAGATGGCGAGGCTGCGGATATAATGTTCTTTATAGATAATATCTTCCGTTTTACACAGGCAGGATCTGAAGTTTCTGCACTTTTAGGACGTATGCCTTCTGCTGTTGGATATCAGCCGACACTTGCCAGCGAAATGGGAACAATGCAGGAACGTATTACTTCTACTAAAAAAGGTTCTATTACATCTGTACAGGCTGTATATGTACCTGCAGATGACTTGACTGACCCTGCTCCTGCAACAACATTCACACACTTGGATGCAACTACCGAACTGAGCCGTAAAATTACCGAGTTGGGTATTTATCCTGCTGTAGATCCTTTAGGAAGTACATCACGTATTCTTGATCCATTAGTCGTTGGCAAAGAACATTATGAATGTGCACAGCGCGTAAAACAACTATTGCAGCATTATAACGAGCTACAAGATATCATTGCTATCTTGGGTATGGACGAATTATCTGACGAAGATAGATTGGTTGTAAACAGAGCACGTCGTGTACAACGTTTCTTATCTCAACCATTTACTGTTGCAGAACAGTTTACTGGGATACCTGGTGTGATGGTACCAATTGAGGAAACTATCAAAGGATTCAACGCTATCTTGAATGGAGAAGTTGATGATCTACCTGAACAAGCTTTCCTTAATGTCGGAACTATCGAAGATGCAAAAGAAAAGGCTAAAAAACTTCTTGAAGCAGCTAAGACTAATTAATATAACGGACAGAAATAGGCTACAATGTTATTTTTAACGATTATATCGCCCGAAAGAATCCTTTTTAGAGGAGAGGTAGAGAATGTCTTGGTTCCGGGTGAAATGGGAGAATTCGAAATCCTTACAAATCACGCTCCTATTATTTCAACATTATTAGAAGGGCGTGTCATTTACACCATTGGTTCTGAGAAGAAGTTGATTACAATAACTGGTGGCTTTGTAGAGGTTAAGAGGAATGAAGTTAATCTTTGCGTTGAGTTATAACTTTTAATCGATGATATTGACATATCTCCTTAAACATATTTGGTTCTATGAATATTGCTAAAATCGAAAAGAATTATAATAAAATAAATCTTTGGCTTATAGTAGTATTTACTTTGATAGGTTTAACAATGGCTCAGGTCTTGTTGCAATCGAATATGATAACCCCATTGATAATTAGCTCAATATTCTTCATAATAACAAACAAGATATACGGTAAAGCATGGAAATATTTTGCAACTAATTCTCCAATGGTCTTAGGAAAATTCTATCTCATAGGGTCTATGTTGAGAATGTTTCTTGCAGTCATCGTAGCTTTTATCGGAATACTTATCTTTCGTGGAAATAATGAAAAGGTTCTTACGTTTGTGATCGTGTTCTCATCTTACTATATATCGACAATGTTTTTGGATTGTGTATATTTCTTTTGCATTGAAAAAAATAATAAAACAAATAATAAGACAATATGAAATTTACTAAGCGAGTACTTCTCTTGTTATTCTTATTTACTGCACCTATATTGACATTTGCACGAGATATGTCGAAGAAAGAAAATGTAGATGTGAAAGAGATATTGTGGGGACACATAAAGGACTCTTACGAATGGCATATCACAGACTTAGGCTCTGAAGGCAATTTTCACCCATTAGTAATCCACCTCCCTATAATAGTTAAATCATCTACAGGGTGGCATATCTTTAGCAGTAGTATGTTCTCAGAAGAAAGAGATGCCAATGGAGATAGGCCAGGTCCTTATAACCTTGTTATCAAAAATGGAAATGATAAGGCGAATCCTAATCTAATTGTAGAGAAGATAGGAGGCAAAGAAATACGTCCTGTTGATATTTCTATAACGAAAGTAGTTTGCACTGTCTTTATAGATGGAATATTGCTTCTTCTTGTAATATTAATACCAGCATATTGGTGTCGTAAGCATAAGATAGACGACCCTGCTCCAAGAGGGTTTATTGGTTTAATGCATATGTTCATTATGAATATCTACGACGAAGTTATAAAGCCTTGTTTAGGTGATGACACGCCAAAGTATGCTCCTTGGCTACTTACATGTTTCTTCTTTATCTTCTTTGCAAATCTTATGGGATTAGTCCCATTCCCCCCAGGAGGAGGCAATTTAACAGGTAATATAACTTGTACATTCTTCTTGGGAACATGCACTTTTCTTATCACTAACTTCACAGGAACAAAAGAATATTGGAAGGAAATATTTTGGCCGGATGTTCCTACTTGGATGAAATTCCCAATACCATTAATGCCAATTATTGAGCTCTTTGGTATATTCACAAAACCTCTAGCCTTAATTGTCCGACTTTTTGCCAATATGTTTGCAGGACACGCAATAGCACTATGTTTTTGTGCCATCATATTTATAATGTTTAGTATTTCCAATAATGCCTTAGTAAATTGGAGTGCAGGAACTAGTATGTCGATCATTGGTGTACTTCTAAGTATATTTATGATGTTGCTTGAGATTCTTGTTAGTTATATTCAGGCATTAGTGTTCACTATGTTGAGTGCCGTATTCATTTCACAGGCACATGTAAAAGAGCATAAAGCTTAATAAAAAGGATATAATATAAATAAAAATAGAATACAAATAAAATTAATAATAAATTAAAAATTAAAGATTATGTTATCATTATTATTAGCAGATGTTGCTATCGCAAAATTAGGAGCTGCCATTGGTGCAGGTTTAGTTGCTATCGGAACTGGTTTAGGAATTGGACGTATTGGCGGTCAAGCAATGGATGCCATGGCACGTCAGCCAGAGAAAATAGGTGATCTCCGTTCTTCTATGATTATTGCCGCAGCTCTGATAGAAGGTGTAGCCTTCTTGGCCGTAATTGTATCAATCCTTGCAATCGTAATGTAATTATGGATAATACGTGTAATCCACGTAATATCTGATTAAGTTTAGAAAGAATAAAACCAGCGTATGGATTTATTAGTTCCCAATAGTGGACTACTTTTCTGGTTGACTCTCGTCTTCCTTGTTGTAGCATTTATTGTTATAAAGTTTGGTTTCCCTGTTATTATCAATATGGTAAACGAACGTAAGGAATATATTGATGAAAGTCTTCGTAGGGCACATGTAGCCAATGAAAAGTTATCTAATATTCAAAAAGAAGGTGAATCCGTCATACAACAAGCACGTGAAAAGCAAGCGCTTCTATTAAGAGAAGCGACTGCTACACGTGATATTATAGTCGGGAAAGCACAAGATAAAGCGAATGAAGAGAGTACACGTATCATTGCAGAGGCGAGATTAGAAATTGCTAATGAGAAGCAAAATGCTTTTAACGATATTCGTGGACAAGTAGCAGAACTTAGTGTTAAAGTTGCAGAGAAAATTCTTCGAGAACAACTTTCTGACGAAAAGAAACAGATGGAGTTGATAGAGAAATTGCTGGATAATGTTTCTTCCCAGTAACTAAACGATTAGAACTATGGATATTGGGACAATCTCTGTTCGCTATGCACGTGCGCTTCTAAAAGGGGCTACAATGGCTCAGCAAGAAGATAAAGTTTATGAGGAGATGCAAAAGTTATTCAGTAGCTATACTGAATTTCCACAATTACACTTTACAATGGATAACCCAATGCTGTCTAAAGAAAAGAAGCAAGAGTTATTAGAGATTGCAAGTGGCAACGATGTTAGTGCTCTCTTAAAGACCTTTTTTGTTCTTGTTTTAAAAGAGAAACGCGAAGGAATTTTACAATTCATCGCAAGCTCTTATATGACGCTATATAGGAAACAGAAGAATATTATTCAGGGAAAACTTATAACTGCAGTTCCAGTTTCCCCTATCATTGAAGAGAAAATGAAAAAATTGGTACGTTCAAACGTAGGTGGAAACGTAGAATTCAATGCAACAATAGAACCTGATATAATTGGTGGCTTCATTCTTGAATACGATACATATAGAATGGATGCAAGCGTGAAGACAAAATTAAATTCAGTCCTCACACAATTAAAGAAATAGAAATAAAATATGTCGAATAAGATAAAACCAAGTGAAGTGTCTGATGTCCTTTTGAAGGCACTCCAGAGCGTTAATGCAGAAGAGAAGTTTGATGAGGTTGGTACAGTGCTGACTGTCAGCGATGGTGTTGCTCGTATTTATGGTCTTCGTAACGCTGAGGCAAATGAACTTTTAGAGTTTGAAGATGGCACAATGGCCATTGTCATGAACTTAGAAGAGGATAATGTCGGCTGTATTCTCCTTGGCGCAACTACAGATATTAAAGAAGGGCAAACGGTTAAGCGTACGCATCGCATAGCCTCTATTCGTGTTAATGATAATTTTTTAGGACGTGTTGTAAATCCTCTTGGTCAAGCTATCGATGGTAAAGGCGATATTGATCTGTCAGAAGCATTTGAAATGCCATTAGATCGTAAAGCACCTGGTGTTATATATCGTCAACCAGTAAAAGAGCCACTACAGACAGGTTTGAAAGCTGTCGATTCGATGATTCCTATTGGACGCGGTCAGCGTGAGCTCATTATCGGTGATCGTCAGACAGGAAAAACTGCTATTGCCGTTGATACGATTATAAATCAAAAATCAGCGTACGAAAAAGGAAATCCCGTATATTGCATTTATGTTGCGATTGGTCAAAAGGCCTCTACCGTAGCAAATCTTGTTCAAATATTACGCGACAATGGTGCCTTGCCTTATACAATTATTGTAAGTGCTACGGCTGCCGATCCTGCTGCTATGCAGTATTATGCTCCTTTTGCGGGTGCTGCGATAGGCGAATATTTCCGCGACCGTGGATACTCGGCACTTGTAGTTTATGATGACTTGTCAAAGCAGGCAGTTGCTTATCGCGAAGTTTCGTTGATTCTTCGACGTCCTTCTGGACGTGAGGCCTATCCAGGCGATGTTTTCTATCTACATTCTCGCCTGTTAGAGCGTGCTGCACGAATTAACAATCAACAGGAAATTGCAGAGCAAATGAACGACCTTCCTGAATGTATGAAAGGGAAAGTTAAAGGTGGAGGTTCGCTAACTGCTCTTCCAATTATAGAAACACAGGCAGGAGATGTTTCAGCCTACATACCTACTAATGTAATTTCCATTACTGACGGACAAATATATTTAGAGACCGATTTGTTCAACCAAGGTTTCCGCCCTGCTATTAATGTTGGTATTTCTGTCTCTCGTGTAGGTGGATCTGCACAAGTGAAAAGTATGAAGAAAGTTGCAGGAACGTTAAAGATTGATATGGCTCAGTACCGCGAGTTGGAAGCATTCTCAAAGTTCTCTTCAGACATGGATAAGGTTACTGCTATGACCTTGGACAGAGGCCGAAAGAACAACCAATTACTGATACAAGCACAATATTCACCAATGCCAGTCGGCGAACAGATTGCAATTCTTTATTGCGGTGTCCATGGTTTGTTGCATGCTGTTCCCGTAGAGAAAGTTTGTGAATGTCAGAACCAATTCTTAGAAGATATGCGTAATGTGCATAAAGATATCATAGACAACCTTGCTTCTGGCGAACTTCGCGATGATGATGTCAAGACCATCGAAGAAGTAATGAGTAACATAACTGCGCAATATAAATAGAATCAAGTAAATGCCATCTTTAAAAGAAATAAAGAATCGAATTGCCAGTGTCAATAGCACTCGTAAAATTACGAGTGCTATGAAGATGGTAGCTTCAAGCAAACTTCACCATGCCCAGGTTGCAATAGAGAATATGCTTCCGTACGAAAGTTTGCTCGAACATATTTTGAAAGCGTTTTTAGTATCAACGCCCGACACGAGCACTCCATTTAGCGAGAACCGAGAAATCAAGCGGATTGCTCTGCTTGTTTTCTCTTCTAACAGTTCTCTGTGTGGCGGATTTAATACGAATATTATTAAAATGCTCCAAAGCACCGTGAACGACTATCTGGCAAAGGGTATAGCAAAAGACAATATCATTATCTATCCAATTGGACGCAAGGTAGCAGAAAAGGTTACCAAGATGGGACTTAAAAGTGCAGGAACCTTTTTAGAACTTGCCGAGAAGCCTAATTCTGAAGAATGTAGAGCCATTGCTGTTGAGATTGAGAAGATGTGGCTTGACAATGATATTGACAGAGTGGAAATGATTTATCACCACTTTAAGAGTGCAGGAAGTCAGATTCTTACACGCAAGACCTACCTGCCAATAGATTTGGAGACGGAGTTGAGCCTCGATAAGGAACGCGATTTAACTTCGAACATCGCAACAAAGAAAGCACAAGAATATCTAAAGAAGCATGGACGGAATGCACACTCTGAAGACAAAGAAGAAATAATAAGACCACTGAACGATGATTTTATTGTAGAACCAGACCTAAAAACAGTCTTAACTTCTTTGATTCCAAAGTTGCTCCACTTAATGGTATACACAGCCTTATTAGATAATAATGCATCAGAACATGCAGCCCGGATGGTAGCTATGCAATCAGCAACCGACAATGCAGATGAATTGCTTCGTGGTCTGAAATTACAGTATAATAAATCTCGTCAAGCTGCAATTACTTCTGAATTGCTTGATATTGTAGGAGGTTCTATTAACAATTAATTTTCCTTATCATATAAAACCCTCACCAGTTATTGGTGAGGGTTTTGTGTTTTAGTTAGTTCATTATTGATACTACCCATCTATCTCATTTTTACCCGGAAAGGTTCATTAGGCTTCCAATCTGCCGATTTCAGGTAAGACTTTTTCCCAGCCGAGACCATAAGGTTATGATTGGTAATAGCAAAGCCCAAGAATAAAGTGCTATTGAAAAGGTGTGCTTTTCTTGTTTGCCAAGATAGGATAGGGGAAAACAATATCCCACTGCTGCAAGTGCGGGCAGTGGGATTTTGTGTATGTTTATAGCGCATATTCTTCGCCATTGAGGAATACTCGGCGAATAATAGGTGTGGTGTATGCGTAAGGGATAAAGTCGATTGACGGAATAGGGTCGGTAATGTAGAAGTTGGCTACCTTACCCACGGTGATAGAGCCGTACTCTTCGCTCAGTCCCATTGCGTAAGCAGAGTTGATGGTTGCTGCATTGATGGCTTCGGCAGGCATCAGGCGCATCTTGATACACGCCAATGATACGGCAAACTTCATATCACCCGATGGTGTAGAACCTGGGTTGTAGTCGGAAGCAATTGCCATTGGGAGTCCTGCGTCAATCATCTTTCTGCCTGGTGCGAATGGCATATTCAGGAAGAACGATGTTCCGGGCAAAGCGGTTGGCATAGTTTCAGCGTCTTTTAGCAGTTCTATATCGTGGTCGTCCATCGCTTCAAGGTGGTCTACGGAGAGGGCGTTGCATTCAACACCTACTTCTACACCGCCTGAAACAGCAAGTTCTTCGCCGTGAATTTTACCGCGTAGACCATATTTTGCACCCGCTTGGAGCAGGCGTCGCGTTTCGTCTGGAGTGAAGAAACCTTCGTCGCAGAACACGTCTATGAAGTCGGCAAGACCTTCTTCTGCCACGGCAGGCAACATATCGTTGATGATGTGGTCTACATATTCGGCTTGGCGACCGGCATATTCACGACCGACAGCGTGCGCACCGAGGAAGTTGGCAACGACCTTGACAGGAGCAGTCTCCTTTATGCGACGAATAACACGCAGCATCTTCAGCTCGTCTTCAAGATTCAAGCCGTAGCCGCTCTTTATTTCCATCGCACCCGTACCTTTGCGAATAACTTCGTCTACTCGCTTCATTGCCTGTTCGTAGAGTTCCTCTTCCGAAAGTTCGTGCAGGCGGTCGGCAGAATTGAGGATACCGCCACCACGCTTTGCAATTTCTGCATAGCTTAAGCCACGGATTTTATCTACAAATTCGCCTTCTCTGCTGCCAGCATAAACAACGTGTGTGTGGGAATCGCAGAACGAAGGCATAACGGTTCCGCCTTCTGCATCTATAACCAATGTGCTGCGTCCTACTTGCGGCGTGTCAATGCGTGGGCCGTAAGAAACGATGCGACCGTTTTCTACATAAAGGTAAGCATTTTCAATGGTGTCTAGTTGGGACATTTCAGCCCCTCGCAGGCATCGTTTACCTTCGTGTCCGATGCCTGCCAGTATGCCGATATTTGTTACTAAGAGTTTCATTTGCGGAGGAAATCTACTGACTTAGCAATGTGTGGTGCCATGAATTGGTCGTTTTCAACGAATGGCACAACCTTACGATAAGCCTCGAAGATAGCTTCGATGGCAGGAGAAGACTTCAATGGGCGACGGAATTCGAGTGCCTGTGCCGCATTGAGAAGCTCGATAGCGAGTACACGCTCTGTATTCAGCACTACTTGATAGAGCTTTGTAGCTGCGTTCGCACCCATGCTGACGTGGTCTTCTTGTCCTTGTGAAGAAGGAATGCTATCGGCAGAAGCAGGTGTACAGTACATCTTGCTCTGGCTAACGATAGAAGCAGCAGTGTATTGTGGAATCATGAAACCACTGTTCACGCCTGGTTTAGCTACCAAGAAACTTGGAAGGTCGCGTGTGCCAGATACGAGTTTGTAGATACGACGCTCTGAAATGTTGCTGAGTTCGCAAAGTGCAATGGCAAGGAAGTCCATTGGTTGCGCGATAGGTTCGCCGTGGAAGTTGCCCGCAGAGATAACGAGGTCTTCGTCTGGACAAACGGTTGGGTTGTCGGTAGCTGCGTTTACTTCAATGTCGATTACAGATTTCACGTAGCGTATGGTGTCTTTTGATGCGCCGTGAACCTGTGGCATACAACGGAAAGAGTAAGGGTCTTGCACGTTTACCTTTGGCTGCTTGATGAGTTCGCTGCCTTCGAGCAACTCACGAATGCGGGCAGCTGTTTCAATTTGTCCTTGGTGAGGACGAACAGCATGTACGGCGTGTGTGAATGGTTCGATACGACCATCGTAAGCTTCGAGCGACATTGTACCAATCTTGTCTGCCCAATCGCTCAGTCGTTCTGCTTGGAGCAAGCACCAAACAGCAAATGAGTTCATGTTCTGTGTACCGTTGAGCAATGCCAAACCTTCTTTTGAAACGAGCTGGATAGGTTGCCAGTTCATCTTCTTCAGCATTTCCTCGCCTGAAACAACCTCACCGTTCATTTCTACACTGCCAATACCCAAGAGTGGCAAGCATAGGTGAGCCAACGGAACGAGGTCGCCCGATGCACCGAGTGAGCCTTGCATATAAACAACAGGGTAAATATCGTTGTTGAAGAAATCAATCAGACGCTCTACTGTTGCCAATTGGCAGCCAGAAAAACCGTAGCTTAGCGACTGAATCTTGAGCAGCAACATAATCTTTACGATTTCGTTTGGCACACGGTCGCCAACACCACAGGCGTGCGACATCATAAGGTTCTTCTGAAGGTCAGAGAGTTGTTGCTTGTCGATAGAGATTTTGCACAACGAACCGAAGCCCGTTGTAACGCCATAGATAGGCTTGTCTGATGATTCTATCTTCTTGTCCAAGTATTCACGGCAACGAACAATGCGGTTGCGTGCGTCGTCAGAAAGTTCGAGTTTAATGTTGTTTTCAATGATTTCACCAATTCTTTCAATAGAGAGGTGTTCTGCACTTATCTTATGTGTCATAATTGTATTTAAAAGTTTAAGGTATTGTTTTTAAAATTAAAATTCACAGATAAGGACATGCCCTATCTGTGAATACGTTGTTTTTTTACTTGTATGCTTCGTTGATAATATCGTCATCAACAAGGTTTGGAAGCGTTACGGTCAAGCCTGGAGTACGTTCCATTTCGCGCTTGATGGCGTCGATTGAACCCTTGTTGCGTGCCCAGCTGCGACGAGAAATACCATTATTCACGTCCCAAAGGAGCATCTGACGAATGTGGCGAGCTGAATCTTCACTGCCATCGATAACCATTCCGAAGCCACCGTTGATAACTTCGCCCCAGCCGACGCCACCACCGTTGTGGATTGAAACCCATGTTGCACCACGGAAAGAATCTCCGATAACGTTCTGAACAGCCATATCAGCGCAGAATTGTGAGCCGTCGTAGATGTTGCTTGTTTCGCGGAATGGAGAGTCGGTACCTGATACGTCGTGGTGGTCGCGCCCCAAAACTACCGGGCGGCTGATTTCCCCTCGCTTGATAGCTTCGTTGAATGCCAAGGCAATCTTTATACGACCTTCAGAGTCAGCATAGAGAATACGAGCCTGAGAGCCTACAACGAGCTTGTTCTTGCCTGCTTCCTTAATCCAGTGGATATTGTCGTCCAATTGTCCGATAATGTCGGGAGTTGCAGTCTTGCGTATTTCTTCGAGAACTTCTGTTGCGATACGGTCGGTTGTCTCCAAGTCTTTAGGGTCGCCAGATGAACAAACCCAACGGAAAGGACCGAAACCATAGTCGAAGAACATAGGTCCCATAATGTCCTGAACGTATGAAGGATAACGGAATTTACCGTTCTCGCCCATAATATCAGCACCTGCACGGCTTGACTCCAATAGGAAGGCATTGCCGTAATCGAAGAAGTACATGCCTTTGGCAGTGAGTTTGTTGATTGCAGCAACCTGACGACGCAATGACGCTTGTACTTTTTCCTTGAACAATTCAGGCTCTTCTGCCATCATGCGTTTGCTTTCTTCCAGCGAAACACCTACTGGATAGTAGCCACCAGCCCAAGGGTTGTGGAGTGAAGTCTGGTCAGAACCAAGGTCTACATGGATATTTTCTTCTGCCAAACGTTCCCAAAGGTCTACCACGTTGCCCACGTATGCCATTGAAACCACTCGCTTCTCTTCGACAGCCTTGCGGATTGCAGGAATCAACTCATCAAGATTTTCGTGCAATTCGTCTACCCAACCTTGCTCATGACGCTTGCGAGCAGCCAACGGATTGATTTCTGCCGTTACGCTGACAACACCTGCTATGTTACCAGCCTTAGGCTGTGCACCTGACATGCCACCAAGACCAGCTGTAACAAACAACTTCATATTGTCGCCACCCACCTTGCGTGCAGCGTTCAACACGGTGATGGTTGTTCCGTGAACGATACCCTGAGGGCCGATATACATATACGAACCCGCTGTCATCTGACCGTATTGGCTTACGCCGAGTGCGTTGTCGCGTTCCCAATCGTCTGGTTTAGAGTAATTCGGAATAACCATTCCGTTGGTAACAACTACACGTGGAGCATTCTTGTGTGATGGGAAAAGACCGAGCGGATGCCCAGAATACATAACAAGTGTTTGCTCGTCGGTCATCTCACTCAAGTATTTCATAACCAAACGGTATTGTGCCCAGTTTTGGAAAACAGCACCATTGCCACCGTATGTAATCAATTCGTGAGGGTGTTGAGCCACAGCCTTGTCAAGGTTGTTCTGGATCATCATCATGATAGCAGCAGCCTGATGCGACTTGTGTGGGTATTCGTCAATAGGACGAGCGTACATTTCGTATGTAGGGCGGAAGCGATACATATATATGCGTCCGTATGTTTCTAACTCATTGGCAAATTCTGGTGCCAATGTAGCGTGGAACTTCTTCGGGAAGTAGCGCAATGCGTTACGAAGTGCAAGTTTCTTTTCTTCTGAAGTAAGAATGTCCTTGCGCTTTGGAGCATGGTTAATAGAAGTGTCGTATGCCTGAGGCTCTGGAAGCGTTTCAGGTATACCGGCACGAATGTCTGCTATAAATTCTTCTTTAGTCATTTTGTTTTGGTTTTTATAATTTCTCTTCTACTATCTTCATTATTTCGGCTTCGAGTTCGTTTGCTTTCTTAATGAGTTCGTTCGCCTCGCCTACGAGCTTGTCAGCAGTTTCGCGATCCTTCAGTCCAGAGGCATTAATCTTAACGTTCAAGCCTGCACCCAAGACGGCAGCACGAGCTGCAAGAACGCCTACACCGGCATCGGAAACACTGTTAGGATTGCCTTCTTCTGCCATAGCCTTGCAGAGTTCAAACACCTTGAACGATGCTTGCATAGTGTGCAAAGGTACTTGTGTTGCGAACAAAGTGGCAGCTTGGATAGCAGCAGAGCGTGCAGCTTTCTCTTCTTCCGTCTTCTTTGGAAGACCAAATGCCTCCATAATGCGGTTGAAAGCCTCGGTATCTTCGTCTACAAGTGTCATAAGTTCTGCCTGAATCTTCTGTCCCTTGTCTGCCCAGTTGCTGAACTCTTCCCAGCGAGCGTCCCAACCAGCCTTGTGGCTTGAGAGGTTGGCAACCATTGTGCCCAGTGCTGCACCTAAAGCACCCATATATGCAGAGATGGTACCACCGCCCGGAGCTGGCGATTCGCGCGATGTTTCATCGGCAAAGCCTTTTACAGTAAGGTCGATAAGTTTCTTCGACTTGTTCTCGTCTTCCAAAAGATATTCTATAACCTTTTCGCGTGGATTGAATTCCTTCAGGTCGTCCAAGCCCATAGACTTGATGGCAATCTGCAAGATGTCTTCTTCAGGAATACCCGTAGAGCGATTTTGCTTTCTTAAGAAATACTTACCAGCATCGATCAATGTACGTTTTGGAATCAAACCAACGATTTCCGTTCCTGTAACACGAATGCCACGATTTTGTGCACAACGGCAAACCTCGTCGAAAGCAACGTGCAATGGTGTAACGTTAATGTTGGTGATATTCATTGAAACCTGTGCGATGCCGTACTCGTCGATGAACCAACCAATCGCCTTTGTGCCCTTCAGCGTGCCTGGAATCATGATAGTCTTTCCGTTTTCGTCCTTCATTGGCTTGCCCACAGGTGAGCCACCTTCACGCTTTGGACGACCTTTCTCGCGTACATCGAATGCAATTGCATTGGCACGACGGGTAGAAGTAGTGTTTAAGTTGAAGTTTGTAGCAATTAAGAAATCACGAGCGCCCACCGCAGTACAGCCGGTACGTGCTACGCCTTCGTCCCAAGGACGTGCGCCAAAGTCGGGTGCTTCTGCTTCAACTGTCATTCTTTCTGCCAATCCTTCATACTCTCCCTTACGGCAAATAGCAAGGTTACGGCGTTCAGGAGTTCTTGCAGCAGCTTCGTAGCAATAGCAAGGTATTTGTAATTCGTTAGCAATCCTTTCAGCTAATTTACGTGCTAACACTGCACATTCCTCAAGTGTAATACCTGATACTGGGATTAATGGGCAAACATCAGTAGCTCCCATGCGAGGGTGAGCACCATGATGATGGCGCATATCAATGAGCTGAGCAGCCTTCTTCACACATTGAAATGCAGCTTCTAATACTGTGTCAGGAGCACCAACAAAAGTGATTACTGTACGGTTTGTAGCTTCTCCCGGGTCTACATCAAGCAGTTTCACACCCTTTACACGTTCGATTTCGTCTGTTACTTGCTTAATGATAGCCTTGTTACGTCCCTCACTAATATTAGGAACACATTCAATGATTTGTTTTTCTTGTACCATTTCTATTTTGTATATTAAATTTTTTAGGCATATTTCTTTGGGGTGTAAAAGTAAGAATAAGGTGGCAAACTACAAAATATTTAGCCTTAAACTATTCAAAAAAATGCAGTTTTACGGCAATATGTAATGAGATATTCCCCTATTTTGTAGAAAAAGAATTATTTTCTCTTACATTATGCTTTGTCAGCATCTAATTTTAATTTGCTTATATGTATGTTAAAATAGTGTCAAAAGTAAGATTTCTTTTCTAAAAAATCTCTTTTTCAAAAAAAAGAACTATTTTTGCAATAGTCATATATGATAAGTTTATATAAATAGATTTGTCTAAAGTTTAAAACGATGAGATACCTAAGTTTTACAATAATAGCTTGTTTTTTCTTTCTTGTGCTGTCCGCACAAGATATAAAAACCTTTGAGTTACGAAATCGGACAGGTATGAAAGCCGTAGTAAGTAACTATGGTGCACGTATTATGAGGCTTGAGGTGCGTAATTGGAATGGAAGGTTAGAACCCGTAATAAAAGGTTATAAACACATGTCTAATTATAGAGACGACACGAAACTTGGTGCAACGCTCATGAGTTTTGGCGGAGACGTTTCCTCTGTCTTGGCTGATAAGGTCTGGGAAACCGTTAAAACCGATTGCCAAACAGTAACTTTCCGTTGTGTTACAGACATTAAAGATGGTGGACATGATGGAAAGTTAAATGTTTCAGTAACTTATACATTATCTGATCAGAATGCGCTTGACATTGATTATAGCATGGTTTCTACGATTCCGACATATTACAACCTTACTAATGGCATCGTTTTTAACTTGTCAGGCGACCTTACCCGCTCTATTCTGAAGCAACATTTGTGGATAGATTCGTATAAAACAAACATATTGGATACAAATCACCAACTTACAAATGAGCAACAAAATGTGCGTAATACTCCATTAGACTTCAATCAGCCAAGAGAGTTAGGCGAACGTATCGGATATTTGCAAAATGGCTATAACCATATCTTTCAATTACGACATCATTCTAACGAACAAAGTCCTGATGCCATTCTTTTCGATGAACAGAGCGGAAGAGTGATGACTGTTTATACCATTGAACCAATTTTGCATATAAATTCTTATGGCAAACAAAGCACTGGCATTTCGTTCCAACCCATTCATGGGGAATATGATGATAGTAAGAAAGAAATAAAAGCTATGCTTTCTCCTGGCGAAGTTTATCGTTCTGCAACAGTGTTCACCTTTACAACCGACCCTCCGTTGATAATGAGAAAAGAGCATATTGGTAAATAGATTTGTAGAAAAGATTAAATACTTTTAATTTATTTGGCTGTTAAATATCAAAAATCTAATTTTGCACCGTATGAAGAAGATATTTGTCGCAATCATAGCAGTATTCCTTAGTTTAGGAATGAATGCACAAGGCACAAGCAATAGCAACTCTGATACCTCTGATGTTGCACCTATTGTTCCTTCACATCTTAAAGGAGCAAGGAAAGCAACGAAGGTAGAGAAAGAATATGCACGTCATTTAGCAGAAGAACGTGACCAGCAACAAGCCGTGACAAGTTCGTCACAGTTCAACGAATACGATAATTCCGAAGCATACAACGATATGTATTATCCTTATTGGAACTATGGTTTTGGGGGCGATTCGTGGCGATTACACAAAGGTTTGAATGTTAATCTCAGTGCATCTGTGTTTGCCAATCTTGGTCATGGCTATTCTCATGGAGCTGGTTTCACGCAAGACGTGTCGTTAATGTACGTAACCGACTTATCGCCAAAAGCTGCTTTAGCCGTAGGCGGATATATTAATAATGTAACATATAGAGGTTCCAACTATACCACGGCTGGTATTAATGCTTTGTTCAACTATAGGTTTAACGACAATTGGAGTGCCTACCTCTTTGTTCAGAAGGCTTTCAATTCGGGCAACTTCAACCCTTGGGTCTTCGGCTATGGCGGTTACGATGGCTATGTTGCCAGATTTTCACCAATGTATTATGGTCTTGGATATTCACCATATTTTGGCGACGGCTACGGTATGGCAGCACGAAAGTTTATGGATCGGATTGGTGGCGGTGTTACATATCAGTGGGGTGAGCACAAACAAAACTCGCTTTCTATAAGCGTAGAGTACGATCGCCTACCCAACCAAGATAGTGGCTTGTACGATTTTAACCGATACAGTTATCCGGTTAGATAAATATAATAATGTGTAGGCTATTATAAGCCAAGTGGATTGTACGAAAACGAATAGCCGCTTTCTATGATAGAATAAATGTTCTCTGGAGGTTTATTTTGTAAAAGAAAATAATATGGAATGCCCTATTAGGGCTTGAGGCTTTTCAAAAACCATTGTTTTGCTATACAAAAGGCACTGTTTTGTCTCACAAAACGGTGCCTTTTGCGATATAAAACAGTGCCTTTTGTAAAGTGCTATGGTAGAGAACGTTATACGATTATTATTTTCCGATGAGATATTTACATCTTTTTAGAACCTGTCATAAAGGTGTAAGAATAGCACCTGACTGCTGTTTTTGCAAAAAGAAAGGTTGTTTTCTTTGTTTTTTTTATTTTATTTGTCTAATTATTAGTACTTTTGCAAATCAAAAAGAGTGCAGATTCCTAATTGCTGTCTCGCAGCAGGAAAGTAGAGAAGACTAAGTTTGTATCTTGTTGCCCATAACATTTCCCTACTGTACGAGAGTTGCGATTATCCCTGCACCCATTTGTTTGCAAAGATACAATCATTATTTGTTTGCTGCAATACTAAATTTTTGGTATTTTGAAATACCTACTTTTGGCTATTGTGCAAATCACGAAAATGTTGTTACTTTGCATAGATATTGCAATAAGATGACAACGGCCATCTGTCGTTTTTCTCGATTGCAGATACTCTTATACAAAGATATTGAATAAAAAAACGACCTAGATGAAAAATCATAAGATGTATGAAGCTGAGGATAAGATGATTTCTCTTATCAGCGATAATTACGACCTGCTTCAGGCCTTAGGCAGTTTTGGAATTAACTTAGGCTTCGGAGATAAAACAGTTCGCGAGGTCTGCGATAGTCAGAATGTTGATACCTATACATTTTTGTCTATCGTGAATTTCACAATGAATGGTTATAAGGATTATGATGATGCCGATAGATTGTCTATACCTACTTTAGTAAAGTACCTAAAGGCTTTCCATACCTACTATTTGGATTTCCAGTTGCCATTCATTCGTAAGAAACTTGTAGATTCGTTGGACGAGAACGACAATTTAGCCCGCCTTATTCTAAAATTGTATGATGAGTATGCGCACGACATTCGTAACCATATGCAATACGAAGAGAAGACGGTTTTCCCCTATGTCGATTCATTGTTGTCGGGTCAGACAAATAATAATTATGACATAGAGACCTTCTCTAAACACCATAAACAGACCGACGTAAAATTGCACGAGCTTAAAAACATCATTATTAAATATCTCCCTTCAGATGCACATCGTAACAGTCAGCTTACGGCAACATTATATGATATCTACCGTTGTGAGGATTGGCTCGACCAGCATGCCGATGTTGAAGAAGAAATATTTATCCCTGCCATTCGTCATTTAGAAATGAAGAGTAAGCAGAACGATGTGTCTGTTAAAATATCAAGCATGCTTAGCAAGCAGCCTGATATGGGAGAGACACTGAGCGACCGCGAAAAAGATGTAATCATTTGTGTTGTCCAGGGAATGACAAATAAAGAAATTGCTAACCATTTGTGTATTTCAACAAATACTGTCATAACACATCGTAGAAACATAGCGCGTAAATTGCAGATACACTCTCCGGCAGGTCTCACTATCTATGCTATCGTAAATAATCTGGTAGATATAGGTGCGGTAAACCTTTAGTGGATACCTATTTTGTTGGGAAGGTAACATAAACTCGTTATTGCTTAAAGAATAATATAATTATTTTGCTCTTATGGATATGAATAAAATAATGAACGGGCGTCCACGTATTGCAGTTCTTGATCCGAATACGCTTGCTGTTCTTGGGTTGAAGAATATCCTTCAGAATGTTCTTCCCATAATGGAAGTTGATACATTCTCCTCTTTCGATGAATTCCTTACAGCTGATCCCGATTCGTTTTTTCATTATTTTGCAGCACAGACCGTTGTCTTAGAGCACAGAGCGTTTTTTACTGAACGCAAGCAAAAGACCATTCTACTAACAGTCTCAAAGGATTCTAATTCTCAGTTGTCTGGTTTCCATACTATATGTGTAAGCACCAATGAGGAAGAATTAGTGCGTAATCTGCTTATGATAGAGCAATATGGACATGCAGGAGGGAAGAATTTCCCCGAGATGCCCCAGGTCTTGAAGAATAAAATACTGAGTAATCGAGAGATTGAAGTTCTCTCTTTAGTGGTACAAGGTTTCATTAATAAGGAAATTGCAACTAAGCTCAACATTAGCTTAACTACGGTTATTACACATCGAAAGAATATTATGGAAAAGTTAGGAATGAAGAGCGTGTCTGCATTGACAATCTATGCAGTTATGCATGGATATGTGGATATAAGTAAAATCTGATGGTTTGGGATTAGAGGAATGGAGAGAGAAAGTAACCTAACTTGCCTTTCAACTTCTGCCAAGGAGTTCTCCATTTGTTCCATTTCTCTTCTGTTAGTTTGAAACACTTCTTTTTCTGATTTTCAAAAATAGTATCCAGTTCTTTTGTTATGCCCTTGTCTATGACAACCGCATTAACCTCTCTGTCCCATCTTAGGCTTCTGGAATTTAAGTTTGCTGAACCTATTGTGCAGAATTTTCCATCTACGAGTATTATTTTTGTATGATGGAAGCCTGGTTCGAACAGCCAAATTGTGCAACCATCTTTCATAAGTTTATGTGCATTATAGTAACTACAATCGGGCGTTAATGGTATATCGCTTTTGACACTTAGCATTATTTCGACTTTCACTCCACGTTTTGCAGCGTTCTTTAATGCTGTTCTTAACTTCGGACTGAGTGTAAAATATGGGTTTATAATCTTTATACTATCTTTTGCATCGTTGATGGCTTTCTCGTAAAAGAACCGGATTATATCTTTCGACACATGTGGCTCACGGTTAATAATACCCACCATTTGATGCCCGGCAGATTTACAAGTGTCTGCCTTTAACCCCTTTATATAATTCGCATTGCTTATTCCACGGTAATACTTAGCACCATGTACGTTTTGCCCAGAGACCTTATTCCACATTTGCAGGAATATTTTCTGTAACGTGTTTACAGCATCTCCTTCTATTCTGCAATGCATATCGTGCCATTCGCCAACAGCTTTTGTTCCTTTTATATAGTAGTCTGCAACATTCATGCCACCAGTATAACCAATTTTTCCATCAATAACGACTATCTTGCGGTGGTCTCTGTTAAATATGTCTTGTATCCATGGGAAAGCCATTGGCTTGAATTCATATATTTCAATGCCTTTCTTTCTAATCTCTTTTAAATGTCTTTTACGCATCGGACGGTTGTTGCTGGCATTGCCGAACCCATCGAATATCGCTCTGACCTCTATTCCTTCTTTTGCTTTCTTCGCAAGACGCGTAATCAGTTCGTTGTTTATGGAGTCGTTTCTGAAGTTGAAATACTCTAAATGAATGCTTGAATGGGCTTGGTCAATAGCTTTAAATAGGTCATCAAACTTCTCTTGACCAGTGGTTAAAAGCGTTACAGAGTTATTATTACTGAACTGTATACCTTTTGTTCTGAGTTGTTTTACAATCAGAGAGTCCGAGTGAGTCTGTTGTAAATATTGTGTATAAATTATGGGTATTGTTGTTGTGGCTTGCCCAATTATGCTAAACCATAACAATAAAAGGGTAAGTAGAAGTGAATATTTTTCTATCTTTCTCACGTTATCCGTCTGTTGTATTTCTCTTTATCCCTCTATTTTATTGTTCTCTTCACACCCTACTGTGTTCTTCTTTGCTCCGATATGCAACTATTAAAGCATACAACTGTAATGATCAACTACGCCTAATAGTCTTTGTTCCTTATCGCAAACCAATACTGTATGTATTTTGTATTTGTGCATAATGCTTTGTATTTCGGTAATTTTAGTATTCGGGAGAACTGTCTTGGGAGTTCTTGTCATTATGTCTTCTACGGTATGATCGAAGAATTTAGCCTGCCATTTCTCCATTGCACGGCGTATATCACCATCGGTAATCAGCCCAATAACCTTGTTTTTCTCCACAGAAACGCCCAAGCCTAACTTGCCGTTGCTGACGTGAATGATGGCTTCTCCCAAGTGCATCTCCTTTGGAATGATGGGCAAATCCTCTGAACGCATGACGTCTTGAGCCGTTGTCAGCAGGCGTTTGCCCAATTCTCCGCCGGGGTGGAACTGTGCAAAATCTTTCGGTCGGAACTTCCTGACTTCCATTAAGGCAATTGCAAGTGCATCGCCCATAACCAAAGCGGCTGTAGTGGAGCTTGTCGGAGCAAGATTTAGTGGGCATGCCTCCTTCTCGACCCATACCTTTATGTGTGTCGTTGCATATTTAGCCAACAGTGAATTTGGATTTGCGCTCATGCCTATGATAGGAATATTCATGTGCAGAACCATTGGAATAAAACGTAGAAGCTCGTCCGTCTGTCCTGAATTGGACAGTGCCAAGACCACATCGCCCCTTGCCATGGCACCCAAATCGCCATGAAAGACATCTAATGGATTGGCGAAGAAAGCAGGAGTGCCCGTAGACGAAAGGGTTGCAGCTATCTTGGCACCAATATTTCCGCTTTTTCCTACTCCTGTAACAATGACTTTTCCTTTGCAATGGTACATCAAGTCCACAGCTTTATCGAAGTTTTCGTCCAACTGTCCTATCAGTGCCAAGGTTGCATTTGCCTCGTCCTTTATGCACTGTATTGCGTAATCTCTGACATTCTTCATTTTGTTTGTTCTCTCTTCGCTTTATTGTAGTTGTCCGATTAGGTCGTCTAATTTTGCTAATTCCAACATATTGGCAGCATCGCTCAAACCTTTGTCTGGGTCGGGGTGCACTTCGAAGAAGTATCCATTTGCTCCAAAAGCTTTGGCTGCCAATGCCATTGAAGGCACAAACTTACGGTCGCCGACAGTCTTTCCATTGCCTGCACTTGGTCGTTGAACACTGTGTGTGCAATCCATAATCACTGTTTCGCTAAACGCTTGCATGTCTGGAATGTTCCGGAAATCCACGACAAGGTTGTTATAACCAAAGCTATTGCCGCGTTCTGTAAGCCATACTTCTTTTGCTCCGCTGTCTACGCATTTCTCTACTGGATATTTCATATCTCTTCCGCTTAGGAATTGTGCTTTCTTAATATTCACAATCTTCCCTGTTTTAGCGGCTGCAACCAGTAAATCGGTTTGTCTGCATAGAAAGGCTGGTATCTGAATGACGTCTACAACCTTGCCAACTTTTTCTGCCTGATAGCTTTCATGAATGTCAGTGAGTAGCTTTAAACCGTATTTATCTTTTATTTCTTGCAGCATTACAAGTCCTTTCACCATTCCTGGTCCGCGAAAAGCATTCAGACTGGTACGGTTTGCCTTGTCGAAACTGGCTTTAAAGATAATGTCGATGCCATATTTCTTGTTCAGGCGCACTAGTTCTGCAGCGACAGTGTCCAGGAGTTCTTGGCTTTCAATGACGCAAGGCCCTGCAATATAGATATTTTTATTAGTCATTTATAGGCGAAATGAAGTGTGATATATAAAGAATGTTGCCTTCAAAGCAGTTTTATGCTGCAAAGGTATATATAATAAGGTGAATATGCAAACCATCGGTCTAACTTTATTGACGTGAGTTCGATGAATTGCAATTGTTTGTAAATAGGGTAATGTTTATATCCCACGAGTGATATACAAACGTGTATGAAAGCGGTTTCAGACAACGTGAAACAACCAATAAATTCGTCAGTCTAACTTTATTAAGACTTTATAATACGGTGAGCGTATTTAGTATTGAAGTTTTTTGTACTTTTGCAGGCAAAACAGGACGTATGATATTAATTGCAGATAGCGGTAGTACAAAAACCGATTGGATAATATGGACTGGCGATGAAGGTAGCGACAAAGTGATTTCGACGCAGGGAATAAATCCTTTTCACCAATCGGTTGATGAGATAGAACTCATTGTAAGGAATGAAGTGTTGCCTCTATTGGTTTCTGTCTTAGATTGTATAGATGCAGCAAATTTAATTAAGTCTGTTGCATTCTATGGGGCAGGTTGTACTGAAAGCGTATCGCCCAAGATGCAAGACTGCTTGTCTGGTATCTTTGCAGAAGCCAACATTGAAGTTGCCGGCGACTTGCTTGGTGCAGCTCGGGCATTGTGTGGCAATAGCCTCGGCATAACTTGTATATTGGGAACAGGTTCGAACAGTTGTTTTTACGACGGCGAGAAGATAGTAGAGAATGTCCCTCCGCTTGGCTATATCTTGGGCGACGAGGGTAGCGGAGCCGCATTGGGCAAGCTCTTTATGAACGGAATATTCAAGGGCGACCTGCCTGCGGCTATTCGGGATCTGTATCTTCGTGAAGAAAATATTACTTATACGGAAGTCATAGAAAGGGTCTATCGCAAGCCGTTAGCCAATAGATTTCTTGCTTCCACTTCGAAATTCATCTGCCGACATTTAGATATGCCCGAATTAAAAGTATTGGTACAACAGAACTTCGAGTTCTTCTTTGAGCGCAATGTGTGCAAGTATGCCTGCTATGGAGTAAAGAAAGTATCTGCGACAGGCAGCATAGCTTACCATTTTCGCAATGCTTTCGAGGCAGCAGCAGCAAGATATGGCTTCGTAGTAGATAGGGTAGAGCGGTCGCCTATCCACGGAATGTTAGCTTATCATAAGAATAGGTGCCAGTAACCGCACAATGTAGCCACTGTATTTGTTCGGCTAATACGTCGTTCCGAAAGATATTCCACCTATCGTTTGGTGATTATTCATAAAATTAGTATTTTTGGCTCGCAATACAACAAGAGTCGTATTGCAGGTAAAAGATGATTGTTTAAATACTTGGAGAAGGCTTGTCCGACATTTAATTGTATAGAACTTTAGAAACAAATGACAATATGAAAAAAGTAATTGCTTGTTTTGTAATCTTCGCAACTATCCTGTTTGCTTGTCCGTTGGGTAGCGTTGCGCAAAACAATACTGCGACTCAACAGAAACCAAATGCAGTAAATACCGTTAGTAAAGATGCACAAGGTAGCGACGCACTCGATGAACTTGAAGCAGAATCCAATGTGCCTCAAGCACAGAAAGCATCTGCCGACAATATGGGTTTCCACCAGTTGCTAAAACAAAAGTTTATTGATGGTAATGCAGGCTTTATGTCGCTTGTAGCTTTGGCTTTGGTTTTAGGTTTGGCTTTTTGCATAGAACGCATTATCTATCTTAGTCTTTCAGAAATTGATGCCAAGCGTTTTATGGGAAAACTAACCGACCTGATTGTTGCTAACGACATAGAACAAGCAAAAGAACTTAGCCGAAACACGCGCGGTCCGGTAGCTTCTATCTGCTATCAAGGTTTGTTGCGTATAGATAGTTCTATCGAGGATATAGAACGCAGCGTAGCTTCATACGGCAGTGTGCAGAGTGCTAACTTAGAGAAAGGTTGTTCGTGGGTAACACTTTTCATAGCAATGGCACCATCGTTAGGTTTCCTTGGTACGGTGATTGGAATGGTAATGGCTTTCGACCAGATACAAATTGCAGGCGACATTAGTCCTACCATTGTGGCTTCGGGAATGAAAGTGGCACTTATAACCACCATTTTTGGTATTATTGTAGCTTTGGTTCTACAGATATTCTACAACTACATACTTTCTAAGATAGAACATCTGACGGCTCAGATGGAAGAGTCTGCCATATCGTTGTTAGATGCCATTGTTGTGTATAAACTGAAGCGATAGACTATGAACGTGAAAAATAAACTTTCTAAATGGGCAGAAGAACGAATATCGCAACGCATTCTGTACGTCTTAATAGGCGTTATTGCACTTGTGTTCGTGCTGTTCTTCTCGGTAGGCTTCTATACTCCATTTGCTGGCGACCCTTCTTTCAATGCTCCACTGTTCACCGATGTGCTTCTTATATTTATGTGGATTCTCTTCGGGTTGGCAGTTCTCACAATGGTCGTGTCGTTAATTCGTACTGCACGAACAATGTCTGTTAAGCAGCGTGTGGTGAATGGTATTCCTACTTACAAAATATCCATAGCCGTGTTTGGTACAACACTTTTGTGCCTTGTGTTGTCGTTTGTCTTCGGTTCTTCTCGTCCTATGCTTATAAATGGCGCAAACTATACCAATACATTCTGGTTGAAGGTTTCCGATATGTTTGTTACATCATCAATTGTGTTGCTTCTTGTTGCAATAGCTGTAACAGCTTTTGGTGCGACACGCTATTATAGAAAGAAAAATAAAAACGCCAATGTTTAAACGTGCTAAACGAAAAGTTCCAGGCTTAAACACCTCTTCTACAGCCGACATATCGTTTATGTTGTTGATACTCTTCCTGGTTACCACGTCGATGGAGGTAGATGAGGGATTGGAACGCACGCTTCCACCGATAGAGAAGAAGCAGAAAGAAATCCAATCTATGGTAGACGAACGTTTGGTGTTGCACTTTCAGATACTTGATAACAACAAGTTGCTGCTAAACAATAAGCCTATAGCATTGGCTACTGTAAGGAAGACTGTAGCCAACTTTGTTGCACCTAAGGGTAAAGAGCACATTATTCAGCTTCAGGCAGATTCACACGCTTCGTATAATGCTTATTTCTCGCTTCAGAACGAAATAGTTGCAGCCTATAACGATTTGCGCAATAAGCGAGCCGAACAGTTGTATGGCAAACTCTATCAACTTTGTTCTGTCGAACAACAAGAACAGATTGCCGACGAAATACCGCAACGCATATCAGAGGTCTATGCTACAGAGAATGCAAAAACACAGAAAGGAGGCAACCAATGAGCATCTATCGACGTCGTAAACACGACATTCCGGAACTGAACACAGCTTCGTTGCCCGACCTTATTTTTACCATTCTGTTCTTCTTTATGCTCGTTACCCACATGCGTAAAACTACTGTTAAGGTGAAATATCAGGTACCGCAGGGAACAGAACTGACCAAGTTGGTGAAGAAATCTGCCATATCCTATATATATATAGGTACACCCACCGATGCTACTGGCGAGGCTTTGGGCGACAGTATATGTGTGCAGCTGAACGACAAGATTATTGATTTGAAAGATATAAAAGGTTATCTTGCAAAAGAACGGCAAACCATGTCGGCAACTGATAGAAAGCAAATGAGTGCCAGCGTGCGTGCCGACAAGAACTCACCAATGGGAATGATAAACGATATTAAGCAGAGTTTGCGCGAAAGCAATGTACTGAAAGTAAACTTTGCTGCAACATTTAAGAAACATAATACCACTACATCTTATTAGTGCAAATTGCACGAGAGCATACGCTTTAGTATATGAATACTATGGCACGAGTGAAAAACCGATAAAGCAAACAAGGAAAAACTCGTGTTGGAAAAATCCCAGATACGAGTATAAATAAACATTTATAACAACCCTGCCGGGGGAGCTACAATTTTGCATTTGACGATATTATATATCGTGGGGCACAAAAGTACATTTCGTGGGGCACGAAAGTATATATTGTGGGGCACGAAAGTACATTTTATCGATATTAACAATTGGAGATTCCGGCTTAACAAAATTTAGCTATGCCATTTTATAAGAAAATTAAAATGAAAGTAAACGACAAATATACCCATAAGCTGTTGCCGTAGGCGCAGTGTTTATAACTGCACTTGCAGCAATACCCTCGTTTCTTTACGGAACGAGGGTGCTTGTTTTTTACAGATACTTGTACCTTTAATAATCGCCTTTCTTATAAGTCTGGTCGAACAAGATGGTTTTGGCGTCTTTGCCCGAACGGTAAGTAAAGCGGAAGTTAAAGCCAGCCTCTTTGTACGGTTTAGAAGCCATGTCGGCTTTAACACCAGCCAACAAAGTTTGTTGGAGCAATTGTTTGTGTGCGGCAATATTCATCTTGTTGTCTGCTTCATTCAGGAACGAATAGCAATAATGAATAGTGCGTGTGTCGGGTTCGTACACCATGCTGTCCATTCGTGTGTCTGAAACGACAGGGGTGGGGCAGTGCTTCTGTGTGTATTCCTTACATTCTTTCGCTGCTCTGTCTTCTAAACTCTCTTGACAGCTTGTAAGCAAGAAGCAGCCAATGGCAATGAAAAACAATTTGGTAAACTTCATAATTCTATTGTGTTATATGTATTAACGTGCGCAAAGGTAGGGCTTTTTGTGCAATTTTATGATTGGTTCTTTTGTTTTTCTCGCTTTTATTCTTAAATTTGCATACCAAAAGACGACAATCTTAATGAATCAGATAAGAAATTTCTGCATTATAGCACATATAGACCACGGTAAGTCTACACTTGCCGACCGTTTGTTAGAATACACAAAAACTATCAAAGTAACAGAAGGGCAGATGCTCGACGACATGGATTTAGAGCGCGAACGCGGTATAACCATTAAGAGCCATGCCATACAGATGGATTATGAACAAGACGGACAAAAATATGTTTTAAACCTTATAGATACTCCGGGACACGTGGACTTTTCTTACGAGGTGTCAAGAAGCATTGCAGCGTGCGAAGGTGCGTTGCTTATAGTAGACTCTACGCAAGGTGTTCAGGCACAAACCATATCAAATTTGTATATGGCTATTGACAACAATCTTGAGATTATACCAGTAATCAACAAGATTGATATGCCCAACGCAATGCCCGAAGAGGTGGAAGACGAAATAGTAGACCTTATAGGTTGCGAACGTAGCGACATTATTAGGGCGAGTGGAAAAACTGGCGAAGGTGTGCCAGAAATATTACGAGCCATAGTAGAGCGTATACCAGCACCCAAAGGCGACACAAAAGCACCTTTGCAAGCACTTATATTCGATTCTATCTTTAATTCGTTCCGTGGCATTATAACCTTATGCAAAGTAATGAATGGAACTATTCGCAAAGGCGACAAGGTGAAGTTTGTGCAGACAGGAATGGAATACGACGCCGATGAGGTGGGAGTTCTGAAGATGGAAATGAAGCCCAAGAGCGAATTAACAACAGGCGAAGTAGGATACATTATATCGGGAATAAAAAATGCACGCGAAGTAAAAGTGGGCGATACTGTAACACACGTGAGCAGTCCGTGCGATAAAGCCATAGAAGGGTTCCAGTTAGTAAAACCAATGGTGTTTGCTGGTGTTTATCCTATAGACCCTAACGATTACGAGAACTTACGCGCATCGCTCGAGAAACTACAACTAAACGATGCCTCGCTAACATTCTCTCCAGAAAGCTCGCAAGCATTAGGCTTTGGATTTCGCTGCGGTTTCTTAGGGTTGTTGCACATGGAGATAATACAAGAGCGATTGGACCGTGAGTTCAATATGGACGTTATAACCACTGTGCCCAACGTAAGCTATATGGTGTACGACAAGTTAGGCGAATGCAAGGAAGTGCACAATCCATCAGGTTTGCCCGAGCCAACAATGATAGACCATATAGAAGAACCCTATATAAAAGCCTCTATTATAACATCGAGCGAATATATCGGACCAATAATGACGCTTTGTCTTGATAAGCGCGGCGAATTGGTAAGTCAGAACTACGTCAGTGGCAACCGCTTGGAACTGATATTTATGATTCCATTAGGCGAAATAGTTATCGATTTCTACGATAAGTTAAAGAGCATTTCCAAAGGATACGCTTCTTTCGATTATCATATCGATTCGTTCCGTCCATCTAAACTGGCAAAGCTCGATATACTTTTGAATGGTGAACCTGTAGACGCTCTATCTACGCTTACACACGAAAGCAATGCCATAACGTTTGGTAGACGAATGTGCGAGAAACTAAAAGAACTGATACCACGCCAGCAATTCGATATAGCAATACAAGCAGCTATCGGCGGAAAAATTGTAGCACGCGAAACAGTGAAGCAAGTTCGGAAAGATGTTACGGCGAAATGCTACGGTGGCGATGTCAGTCGTAAGCGTAAACTGTTAGAAAAACAAAAGAAAGGCAAGAAACGTATGAAGCAAGTGGGCAATGTACAAGTGCCCCAAAAAGCATTCTTAGCCGTATTAAAGTTAGATTAAAACCAATAAGGAAGCATAGAAATGAAAGAAATCTTTGAAACCAGAGATATTGCACGCGAGTTAGCCCGAAAGTACAGCACAATGACTCACGAGGAACTGGATACGCTCGAAAGCGTTCTTGTTCCAATGAAGTTTGCTAAAGGTGAGATGATATTGAGCGAAGGCGAGGTGTGTGAAAACATCTATTACATTGGACACGGACTTATTCGGCAGTTCTATTTTAAAAACGGAAAGCAGATAACAGAACATTTAGGTGAAGACAGAACCATCTTTATGTGTATTGAAAGCCTTTTCCGAGAGGAACCTACAAAGCTGCAGGTAGAAGCTATAGAACCTACCACAGTGTATGCATTGCCCAAACAACGGCTCGAACAAGTAGCATTGCACAACGTGAACATACAAATACTCTATCGCAAGATATTGGAAGAGAGTCTGATAATTTCGCAAGTACACGCCGACCTTGTGCGTTTTGAAACAGCACAAGATCGCTATAAGAAAATGTGCAAATTATGTCCGCAAGTTATCTTGCGTGCACCATTAGTCTATATTGCCAGCTATTTACAAATGACACCAGAGACTCTCAGTCGTGTTCGCGCAGCTACATTGCTTGAATAAACTTGTTCTTTTAAAGAATTATAGTAAAAACGATGGTGCATAAAATCTACTCCTGTTTAATTGTTATGTGTTTCACTTTAGCTGTATCTGCTCAAGTGAATGGAAGCATGTCTTCTGCAAAGCAAGCCAATAATAGCATATCCTCTGTGAAGAAGAACAATCGCACCTCCTTAGATGGTGTGTATAATGCTTATATGGATTCGTTGCTTTCAACAGAAAGTAGGATCTTTGCACAAACAAATAGGAGGGGAGAGGAGTATAAAGGAGATGTTTTCCAGTTAGCACGGCTGTTTCTGCCTATTACATATTATAGGAATATAGTAGACAATGCGTTCTCTTTGAAAAAGAATGACGCTTATAGCCGACAACTCTTAGATATCTATTTGCATTCACCATCGTTGGTAAGTACTACAGTCGACGAGCTTCGAGGAAAGCAAACAACAACAGTAGAAGTTGAAACACCTATACAACGTGAGATTGAGATAGTAGATAAGGTTGCCCCAACACCTGTAGAGTCCACTTTCTCGCCTGTCGAAGTACTTATTAGAAAGCCAGACTTTTGGACTTATAAGGGCGACTATTCGCTGCAGTTGTTGCAGAACTATGTTTCGGGTAATTGGTACAAAGGAGGCGAAAGCAACTATTCGGTGTTGTCTTCTGCAATATTCGAGGCTAATTATAATAATAAGCAGAAAGTGAAATGGGACAATCGGTTAGAGCTGAAGTTTGGTATTCAAAGTACTAAGTCGGATACTTTGCATAGTTTCAAAACAACCGAAGATCTTATACGCCTCACTTCTAAATTCGGGTTGCAAGCCTCTAAGAAATGGTATTATTCTGTTCAGTTTGTAGGTAATACACAATTTACGCATTCTTATCGTTCCAATGACCCTTTGTTGTATTCAGACTTTTTAGCCCCTTTAAATATAAATGTGTCGTTGGGTATGGATTATACCATCGATTGGTTAGAACATAAGCTAAAGGGAAATGTGCATTTGGCTCCATTGGCTTATAATATAAAGTATACACGTATAAAAAGTTTGGCAGACCGATTAGGTATAGAAAATGGTAGGCATGCACGCCACGATTTCGGTTCGGAACTATCTGTTGAGTTTGTGTGGCAGCTGATGGAGGCTCTTTCTTGGAAGACACGCCTCTATTCGTATACAACCTACAAGCGGACAGAAATAGAATGGGAGAATACAATAAGGTTACAGTTCAATCGGTTTATAGGTGCACAATTGTTTATCTACCCTCGATTTGATGATGGTGTAACACGCGATGGTCGTCATGGCTATTTGCAGATGCGAGAGTTTGCCTCTATCGGATTTCAATACAGCTTTTAATTAACGTTAGTTCGACGAAATTGCAATTGTTTGTAAATAGGACTATGTTTGTATCCCATTTATGGAGTGCGAAAGCGGTTTCAGACAAGATGAAACAACCAATAAATTCGTCAAACTAACGTTAATTAGTGTTATTGAAAAACCATAGATTCATTTCTATAGCCTATGGCTTTTAGCCATATCTTCATAAAATCCTGTGGTCGGGGCTTGTTCTAATGGACCTATTAGATATTAGATATTTGATGCCTTTAACCCAAATCGCTCATTTGGGGTCAGACTCCGTTTTAAAGTTAACTAAAAAGTGCGAGATGTACGTTGCTCTGAGCTGTTGATTTGTGCCATGGCTTCAACTTTTTTATTAAACAGGCGTAAAATACCAATAATTTTTGTAAGTTTGCATTGAATATAATAAAATCCCAAAAAGAGATACGATGTTAATAAATTATTGTAAAGTTAATATTTTCCAAGACGAAAAGCAGGTTCTTAAAGATGTAAACTTCCAAGTTGGAGAAGGTGAATTTATCTATATCATAGGTAAGGTAGGGTCAGGAAAAAGTTCTTTGTTAAAAACCATTTATTGTGAACTTGATATTTATGCAGAAGATGCAGAAACTGCAAATGTTCTGGGACAATCTTTATTAACATTGAAACGTAAGAATATTCCTGCTCTCAGGAAGCAAATGGGAATTATTTTCCAAGATTTCCAATTACTTCACGATAGAAATGTTTCTAAAAATCTTGAATTTGTGCTGAAGGCAACAGGTTGGAAAGATAAAGAAGCCATTTGCCAACGTATAAATGAAGTACTCGAAGATGTTGGTATGCTGGATAAAAAGGAAAAAATGCCAAGCGAGCTTTCTGGTGGTGAGCAACAACGCATTGCAATTGCGCGAGCTTTATTGAATCGCCCGAAAATTATTATTGCCGATGAGCCTACTGGAAATCTCGATCCGGAAACGGCTACTAATATTGTTGGTATTCTAAAGCGTGCTTCTCAAGATGGTACAGCTGTAATTATGTCTACACATAATATTCATCTTTTAAATCAATTCCCTGGTAAAGTGTTTAGATGTAGAGATGGTGAATTTAAGTTAGTGACAGATAATGACGAAACGAAAGATTTAGATGAGAATGATAAGTCTTCAGATACAAGAATAGTACCACTTGATTTCGTTGATGATGAAGAAGTGAATGCAGAATAAAATAACGAACAGACTATTGTTATGAAAGTAATGAAATTTGGTGGCACCTCTGTTGGTTCTCCTGCGAGAATGAAAGAAGTTGTAGACTTAGTACTTAGAGATAAAAAACCTGTATTTGTTGTTCTTTCTGCAATGAGTGGCACAACAAATACTCTTATAGAGATAGCCGATTATTTATATAAAAAAAATCATGAAGGTGCAAATGAAATAATCAACCGGTTAGAACAAAAATATCTATCATATATTGATGAACTTTATTCAACCGATGAATATAAAGAAAAAACTTATAAGTTCTTTCAGAAAGAATTTAATTATCTAAGATCCTTTACAAACGATATCTTTACCTCTTTTGAGGAAAAAAGCATTGTTGCCCGCGGAGAGATTCTGTCTACCAACATGGTGGTAAACTACCTGCAAGAAAGAGGAATAAAGGCGATATTGCTTAATGCACTCGACTTCATGCGAACAGATAAAAATTCGGAACCAGATGCCATTTATATAAACGAGAAACTTTCTGATATAATGGCAACTAATAAAGGTTACCAGGTTTATATAACTCAGGGGTTTATCTGTAAAAATGCTTATGGCGAAGTAGATAATTTGCAGCGGGGAGGGTCTGATTATACAGCCTCATTAATAGGCGCAGCTATAAATGCTGAGGAGATACAAATTTGGACAGATATAGATGGTATGCACAACAATGACCCTCGTGTTGTTGAAAAAACGGAAACTGTTCGACAGTTGAACTTCGAAGAGGCATCAGAACTCGCTTATTTTGGTGCAAAAATATTGCATCCAACTTGTGTCCAACCTGCAAAATATGCAGGAATACCAGTCAGATTGAAAAATACAATGGATCCGGAAGCAGATGGAACTATTATAAATAACATAATGGAACGTGGCAAAATTAAAGCTATTGCTGCGAAAGACAATATAGTTGTTATAAAAGTCCGTTCAAGCAGAATGTTTGGTTCTCCCGGATTTCTACGTAAAGTGTTCGAAGTTTTTGAAAGTTATCAAGTTTCTACCGATCTTATTGCAACAAGTGAAGTTGGAGTTTCTGTTGCAATTGAAGATACGACCCATTTGGAAGAAATTACTGATGAGCTAAAAACTTGTGGCACTGTTACTCTCGATACTAATATGTGTATTGTTTGTGTGGTGGGCGATTTAACTTGGAAGAATATTGGTTTTGAAATAAAGATAGCTAATGCATTAAAAGAGATCCCGGTTAGAATGATTAGTTATGGTGGAAGTAATTATAACATATCATTCTTAATCAGAGCGGAAGATAAAAAATACGTACTCCAATCTATCTCTACAGCCTTATTTAATTAGCAGATAATGTTTATACTTGATACATATACTATTATATTCTCATCAGTGTTGCTTTTTGCAGCATTGTTATCCTCTGTTATCAGTCCTCTTTTCAGGAGACCAAGACTTTCTGAGTCATATAATAAGGAAGATATTGCTGAAGAAACGACAGAAGAATATATTACATCTGCACAACCGATAGAGAAAGAAGTAGAAAAAGTAATAGAACCATCTATTTCTATAATTCTTACACCAAACGATGATGCTTTGGCCTTATCAAAGAATTTAAATAAATATCTGAATCAAGATTATAAAGACTTTGAAATAATCGTTGTTGCACCAAAAGGTGATGTTGAAACTGAAGATATTTTAAAGACCTACGCCAATAATCCGCGGATCTATGTAACCTTCATACCTTCTACTTCGAAATATATGAGTAGAAAGAAATTAGCTATTACACTTGGAGCAAAAGCTGCGAAATACGAATGGTTGCTTATTTGTGATATATTCTGTGTCCCACAATCAGAGTATTGGCTTTCTGCTTTAGCACGAAACTGTAATGAAAATGTTAATATCGTAGCTGGATATACAAACTATGATGATGATTCTCCTGATTTTTGGCGGTTTGAACATTTTTATATGTCCTGTTATCTTATGCGTGAAGCACAAAAAGGAACTGCGTATGCTTGGAATTCGAATGCTTTATTGTTTAAGAAAGATGAATTTCTTGCCAAAGAAGGCTTTAGAGGAAATTTAAAATACGTTCGTGGTGAATTTGACTTCATCGTTAATAAATATGCACGGAAAGGTTCGACTGCTATAGAAAATTCAATGGAAGGAACACTTATAGAAGAAACGCCAACTTGTAAACATTGGATAAATAAGCATCTTTACTATTTAGAAGATAGGAGACACTTAAAGAGAAGTATAAGGCATCGCTTACCTTTCTATATAGATCAAATGGCAGTCTATTTCAATTATCTTCTTATAATTGTATGTTCGCTTTATGCTATCTATACATCAAACTGGATAATTTGTATTGTTTCAATTCTATCGTTCATTGTAACTCTATCGTTGCGAATATTTATTGGAAAGAAGACACTGTCGTTATTCAATATTGTTATTCCTGCTTGGAAAATTATTCCCTATGAATTACGGATAGTATGGCAAAACCTTGGTTACAGAATAAAATATTGGCAAGCCAATAAATACGACTTTATTTCTCATAAACTATAATGAAAGTACTGCATCTTACATATAAAATAAAGAGAGGAGAACTTCTTTCTGACTATTTAACAATATTGATTGAAAATGAAAGAGCACAGTCAGTAAAGGTAGAAATGGCTACAACAAAGAAGGAGTTTAGTAAGATGCTTTTGAGTTTCAATCCGGACATAGTACATATTCATACTTGTTGGAATTGGTGTGCTTTTGCATGTGCTAAGAAAGCATTGCATTCAGGATGCGCATTGATTTTTTCTCCTTACGGAGAGTTATCTCCTCTGACAATGGAATTAGAGGAACCTATACGTAAAAAATTTCGTTCGTTTGTTTATCAACGCCAAATTGTGCAAAAATCTGATGCAGTCCTAACTTTATCAAAACACGAAGAAAACGATGTAATCCAACTTGATTGGAATCAGCGTACAGATATTGTCCCATCGTGTTTACTTACCAGTTTTGTCTCAGCTGATGCAATGGCTGCAGATATGATACGGTTCTATACGAAAGTTATAGATACAAGGTATAGAAAGTATATGGACAAGATTGAATGGCAATGCTTGTGCGCTCTGTTGCATACAGGATTACAGCAAGACTCTGCAAATAAGATTTTACCAAGTGATTGTCTTCTAAAATTACGCAGACTCACTCCACAACAATGGCAACGGATACTTATTTGTGCTGACGATGAATTCGTGCGTGATTATGTTAATATTGGGATAGAACGCTTGCAGCTTGCTGTCCCCAACATAAATACTTCCAGAATTTTGCGGTATAATCCTAATATGCCGAAAACAGAAAACATGCTTGATAGCCTGAAGATAGAGACAAATAACTTCATTACAAAGAATCGTTATGAAAGTGTAAAGGCAGAAGAGGGGGAAACAATAAAACAAATTATCACAATGTTTGCGAATGCAAAAGTGTTATTGCAACAAAAGAAATTTAGTTTGCTTCATTTGGCGCAGCTATATCGAATTATACGCTTTGAAGATTATGACGAAGATCAGCTTATGATAGTTTTACGGCGTATGCATTTAATTAAATTTGCTCGACGCATAATGTATATTCTATCAACATATTTGTACTTGGAAGATGGTTATATTCCTTTTGCTTCTCTGAATGATAAGAAAGTTAGACCGATAATAGAATGTATAATAAATAAAAATAAGTACTAATCACCTAATTATTAATAAAAAATTGGCTATGACAAATAAAACCTATGATTTAAAGAAAGATGAACGCTACCTGCAATTATTATCACAATCGTTTCCAACAATTGCAGATGCAAGTACTGAAATAATAAACTTGCAAGCTATTTTGAATTTACCAAAAGGTACGGAGCATTTTCTGGCTGACATTCACGGAGAGCACGAAGCTTTCCAACATGTATTGAAGAATGCATCGGGAAATATTAAAAGAAAAGTGAACGAACTTTTTGGTGATACGTTACGTGAATCTGAAAAACGCGATCTTTGTACACTGATTTATTATCCTGAACAGAAAATAGAATTCGTAAAGAAAGTTGAGGCAGATATAGAAGATTGGTATCATATTGTAATTCATCGTCTTGTTAAGATATGTCGAGATGTATCAAGCAAATACACAAGATCGAAAGTTCGCAAATCTCTACCAGTGGAGTTTTCATATATTATTCAAGAACTTTTGCACGAGAGTTCCGCCGATAAAGATAAGACAGATTATGTCAGTACGATTATTTCTACTATAATATCAACAGGCAGAGCCGATGATTTTATAACAACCATTTGTAATGTCATTCAGCGTCTGGCAATTGATAGCCTTCATATTCTTGGCGATATATACGATCGTGGTCCAGGTGCACATGTTGTTATGGATATCCTGAAGAATTATCATACCTGGGACATTACTTGGGGAAATCATGATATATTATGGGCTGGGGCATGTGCAGGTAATGATGCTTGTATTTGCAATGTGATAAGAATAGCATTGCGATACGACAATATGGATACTATAGAAGATGGTTATGGCATAAACCTTATGCAATTGGCTACATTTGCGATGGATGTTTATGGCGATGACCCATGTGTCGAGTTTATGCCAAAGGTAAAACAGCCTGATACTGTCGACGAAAAGAATATCTTGCTCATAGCGCATATGCATAAGGCTATTAGTGTAATTCAGTTTAAGATTGAAGCACAGTTAATAAAGAAGTATCCACATTGGAAAATGAATCATCGTTTACTTTATGAAATGATTGACTATAAGAAGGGAACTATCAAGCTGGAAGGCAAAGAATATAAACTAACGTCTTGTAACTTTCCTACGATAGATCCTAAAAATCCAGAAATGCTGACACAAGAGGAACAAGCACTAATGGAAAGGCTGCATCATTCGTTTACCGTAAGCGAGAAATTGCGCGAACACATTTTACTCCAACTGCGCCACGGATGCATGTATAAAGTAGTAAACAACAATTTGCTTTATCATGCTTCAATTCCATTAAATGAAGATGGAACATTGCGCAAAGTCGAAATAGAACCTAAAAAGTTTGCCAAGGGAAAAGATTTGCTACATAAATTAGGAACGCTAATAAGATGTGCCTTTCAGACACAAACTGATGCAGAAAATAACAAGGAGCGTGAATATGCAATCGATTACTTCCTTTATCTATGGTGTGGTCCTGATAGTCCATTATTCGATAAAGCAGCAATGACCACTTTCGAACGCTACTTTATTAAGGAGAAAGAGACTCATCATGAAGAAAAAGGTTTCTACTTCAAATTCAGGGAACGTGAGGACATTGCCGATTTAATCATGGAGGAATTTGGTGTAAACAGTGCAACTGGGCACATTATCAACGGACATGTTCCTGTTCATGTAAACAAAGGTGAGAAACCAATTAAAGCTAATGGAAAGCTAATGGTTATTGATGGAGGTTTCTCAGAAGCTTATCATAAAGAAACAGGAATTGCAGGCTACACACTCATTTACCATTCTCGTGGTTTTGAGCTTGTTCAGCATGAACCTTTTGCATCAGAAGAAGATGCTATTAAACGTGGGATCGATATCGTGGGTACAACCCAGATAGTAGAATTGAACCAGCGCCGTTTGAAAGTGGCAGATATGGATAAGGGTACAGAATTGAAGCTCCAAATCGAAGCCTTGGAAGAACTGCTATATGCTTATCGCCACGGTTTCTTGTCGGAAAGTGAAAGGAAGAATCCTCCGAAAATGTAGATAAACCATTTCTAAAAAGCTCCTAAGTTTTTTCAAAAGCTCTAAAGTTTTTCATCAAGAACTTAGGAGTTTTTCAATTAGTAAAATGCAATGAAAAAGTTATTGAAAACTTTAGCTCTGCTGGCATTCATAGTGTTTTCTCTAAACTGCCAGGCACGAAAAAAAACTCATTCTGGTATTCCTAAATGGATTGTATCTAAGACAAAGGGGACGAAGGTTGCCAGGATTAATGCCGATTTCTCAGCGATATTGACTGATGACCGAGTACAATTTATTGGTTTTATCGGCTCTGACTATCAGAACCTCAAGGTATCTTTACAGAAGGTTTCCAAGCAGGACAATACACGATACAATGTTTCTGGAATATCTGTTGTAAGGGGAAACCGTTGTCATTTCAAGGGAACAATCAGTATAATAGCCAACAGAGAGTTCGTGAAGCCAACTTATGGGATTGATGATTCCATGAAAGGAAAGTTCAAAAGACGTGGCTGTTGCATTGCAAAATACAACTTGAAAGAGAATGTGGACGAGAAAGGTGGTGGCTGTTTCACGGGCTACCTGCTTTTCTTTTGGTACGAAACGAAGCAGGGTACTATTATGTATGACGATATAGACGACTATTCCGATTCGTATTGCAATAATCTTTATTCAGGAACATGGCAGAGTTATAAGACGAAAAAGCGTAAGCCGTGTGCGTGGGGGCAATACAGGATCCCAAATAGTGGCGACCTTGATATAGGTGCAGCCGAGTTTTCTGTCAATCCGAAATATTTGCAAAATGGTTGGCAGGAAAGTGATGAAAGTCCAAGTTTTCCATAACGTTATCACTGGAAAGTAACGATTTCTTAATAGTGATTCATAAAATACGTACCAAATTCTCGGTTTCAGCAAATGTTTAAAGCGAAGTTTCTTCTCTATTTTCAGCTCTGGAATACAATGCAATCTACACCGCTTTTGGTAGAAGGTTATTCGCCCGACGATCTGTGTTCTAACACTGCTACTCCTTCTTGATAGCGGTCGTATTGTTCCTCTATAATTTTCTTAAAACCTTTAAGCCCGAAATAGTTGTTGCGCTTTATAAATGCCATGAAGCCTTTATCGTAATAGAGAGAAGCTCCGAACGAATTGCAATCGCATGGAGTTCCAATACATTTCTCGTACATCAGTCCGTAATAATATCCTACGTATGCAGCAATCTTGTATCGTTCCTCTATTGTTAAGTCTTTGTAATTGGGCTTGTATTTAATATCTAAAACCTCATCGAGATATTGGTCTACTATACAAAAGTAATTGTTTTCTTCGTTTGCATGGCGTAACATATATTTTAATAGTCCTTCATGAATAAGCAACTTCTTGTTTATTCCTTTTCCTGCAAACAATTCCTTGTAATCGTCAGTAAACGGAATCATGTCTTTCCTCTTTATAACCTTGTCTATCATCATCTTGTTGATTGCGTCCGACTTGTCGTAGCCGTAATCTTCGAACAGATTCTCTAAGAAGTTGTCGTTTTTCTTCAACCAATTGAATGCAACCTTACTGTCGTGGAAGATAAATTCGTTGATATAGTATGTTGGATCGAAATATTCGTGATCATACTCTAACTTGCCTTTCTTTGCGTAGTATTCTGAGTCTTCTCCGTCAATTTCTCCCATACCTTCCACTCCTACTACCTGACCGATGGAGGGGAATGTCATTAGAAAGTTATACTTGGGGAAGAAGATAGTTTTATACCAAAAGAAAGTTGGTTGTTCGTAACTTTCAGCAGCAAAGCTCAACTTTTGTTCTGCTCGTCCGGTTGGATTTCCGTCTTTATAGATATATCTGCGGAAACCATATTTGCTAAGTGTAGCGTTGTCTGCCGTTATATCTATGTTGAAGTATTTCTTAATGGCACGTTGTGCTTCCTCTGTGCTGACCGGCTGAAAACCGAACTTTAAGAGTGCGTCGTAACACAGTTCGGCTGCAATATCAACATATTTCTCTTGCTTGGCAGGTGGCATTACCATGATTCCATCTAATCCTACGTCGATAAAGTCTAAGTAAAACTGCCTTATTTGCTTCTCGTAGAAACGCAGCAGATTCTTCTTGCCTTGTTTTTTGTCAGCTGGTTTCGTGGCTTGAACTACTTTCGTTGTTCTTGTCTGCTTCTCTTGCTTTTTACAGCTGCTTCCTATTATTATCAGGAGCAGTGCAATCAGATAGTACTGTACTTGTCTTATGCTTTTCTTCATTCTATCTTAGTTTTTATGTTCCAATGTTTTATATGATAGAACCAATAAGGAATAGTTTTCATTTAGAGATTTGTTTCTTCTTCGTCTTCTTTGTAGAGGCTTCCACTCGTTTGTAGCTTACGTCCTTTAGCGTGAAGTATTGCTTCGAAGGTGTAAGTCGCACAACGGGTTTTGTGATGTGAATAATAGGTCTAAATTCTTCTTTACCTTTCTCCACGATCTTGCTTTTAAACGAAGGAGAAAGCGTGCCGATGTCGCCATATTCTACAATGTCGCCGTTTTCTACATGCTGTTTTGCTATTTCGGCAGCAAGTCGCAGCACGGCTTCTACTTCTGCTCCCGTGAATGTGGTGGCATATGCCACTTCGTTGCAGAAGTTGCGGTGAGCTATACGCTTGCGACCTGTGGGACGTGCCTGAAGTACTATCTTTCCAGCCATCTTTCCGATGACTGCCTTGCGCTCGGTGAGCGAGTAAGTTAATGGTCTGTTTGCCATAGTCTTTCTGTATAAAATTTATCCCTTCTGATATGCTTTTTCGTAAACCGTCAGAGTGAAGGATTGTCTCTGCCGTCGAAGTGTTTCTAATGTTTCTGACTGCAAAATTACATAGAAATGATGTCATTTCCAAATTAATATAACATTATTTTCAGAAAAATATGATGTCATATCTTGAAAAATATGATGTCATATTTTATAGAGCATGACGTCATATATCATGAAATATGATATCATATTTTTCTAAATATGATGACAGTATCCTCAATAAATTGTGGAAAAACACTTAATAAGTGATAGGGGTGTGCCGTCTTTTGTAGAGAAATACATTTTGCAGAGTGAACTTCGCTGCGCTGTTCTGACACGAAAAAAGGGCGTGCCAAAAAACAAGATTGGCACGCCCTATAGGCTATCTCTGAAGTTTATTCTTTATGTTTTGTTACTGTCTGTTCTGTTTCTCCTTACATAATCAACATAGGTGTAGGCTGGGGTGTCGGCAGTTGCGGGTCGTTCTTCCTTGGTTTCTATCTGCCATGTTCCGTCGTCGTATTCGGGGAAGAAGACGTCGGCGTGGGGCGGAACGGCATCTATTTCGGTCAGATACAGTCGGTTGGCAACCGCCAGACCTTCTTTGTAGAGGCTTGCTCCGCCTATGATGAAGGCTTCTTCGTTGTCGGCTATGTGCTTCAGGGCTTCGCTGAGCGAGGTGTAGACATCGCAACCGGGAAAATTGGTTTCGGTGCGGCTCAGTACGATGTTTCTGCGATTGGGCAATGCGCCTTTCGGAAGCGAGTGGAATGTGCGCCGCCCCATGATGACGGTGTGCCCTGTGGTGAGCTGTCTGAACCTGCGCAGGTCTTCTTTGATGAAGTAGACCATGTCGCCGTTGTAGCCGATGGCGCGGTTTCTTGCCACTGCTGCTATGATGTTTATCTTCATGTTCGTTGTGTTCTTTTGTATGATTTATACCGATACTTCGGCTGCTATGTGCGGATATGGGTTGTAGTCGGTCAGTTCGAAGTCTTCGTATCTGAATTCGAAGATGCTTTTCACGTCCGGATTTATTTTCATTTTCGGCAGTGGGCGCGGCGTGCGTGTAAGTTGCAGCTTTGCTTGTTCCAGGTGGTTCAGGTACAAGTGTGTGTCGCCCGTTGTGTGTATGAAGTCGCCTGCTTCGAACCCTGTAACCTGCGCCATCAACTGCAGCAGCAACGCGTAGGAAGCGATGTTGAACGGCACGCCGAGAAATGTATCTGCCGAACGCTGGTAGAGCTGAAGTGAGAGTTTGCCGTTGGCTACATAGAACTGGAACAAACAATGGCAAGGAGGCAGTGCCATATCGTCTACTTCTGCTGGGTTCCAAGCCGTAACAAGCATACGGCGGGAGTTCGGATTGTTGTGCAACGTGTCTACAACCTGTTGAATTTGGTCGATAGTTCCCCCTTTATAGTCTGGCCACGACCGCCATTGATGTCCATAGACAGGCCCAAGCTCGCCGTTTTCGTCTGCCCATTCGTTCCATATTCTTACCCCATGTTCTTGCAGGAACTTCACGTTTGTATCGCCTTTCAAGAACCATAGCAACTCGTAGATAATGCTTTTCAGGTGAAGTTTCTTCGTTGTGAGAAGCGGAAAGCCGTCCTTCAGGTTGAAACGCATTTGGTGTCCGAACACAGACAGTGTGCCTGTTCCTGTGCGGTCGCCTTTCTGCACACCTTCGGTTACGATGCGATGGAGTAGGTCGAGATATTGTTTCATGCTGTTGTCTATATTAGAATGATTTGTTCATTGGGAATATGGCTGCTTTTAATGCGCCATTTTTGTGGATAAAGATTGTTGGCACGGTTGCCGAGATTATTGGCGAAACCGAGCGCATAGCCACGATATACAAGCGTAACGATGCCTTTGGGAGCAGTTGTTGGCAGCACGATGGCTTCGTGGCGCAGATATTTTATCGCCGTGTCGTAGTCTATTTCTACATCAGCAAAGGCACTTCTGTCGCCATTTTCCGAGAGTGCCAGACTGTGGTCGGGTATTATTTTCTTGCCTTTCGTAGTGCCTTGCTTTACTCCGTGTGCCATAACTTTCAGCTTCTTGTTGGCTTCTGCTACAAGTTTCTCTGCATTTGGCTCAAGGTTTGTGCTTGTTCCACCTTTTTTTATAATGGCCATGAACAAGCCTTCGCCCTGTGTAAAACCTGGAATGAACCGATAAACAGGGAATGGTTCGCCTGCTTTCAAAGGGTTTTCAATGAGCGACCCCGTTATGTTCCAAGTCTTTTCTGTTGGTACTTCCAATAGTTCTGCGTCGTATTCGCTCAATATCCACGCTATGTTTTCTTCGTTTTCGTGCGCGTTGAACGTACAAGTGGAATAGATAAGCAGTCCTCCTGGCTTCAGGTTGTCCCATATATCTGCTATAATGGTGCGTTGTAGTTGCCAACAGTTTGCTACATTTTGTTCGCTCCATTCAGCGATAGCCTGTGGGTCTTTGCGAAACATACCTTCGCCAGAGCAAGGTACATCGGCTACAATCACGTCGAAAGCGAGTTTTGTTTTCTTGTAATCTCTTGGGTAATTGTTGGTAACAACCACGTCAGAGTGCCCGAACTTCTGCACATTTTCTGCTAAAATCTGTGCACGTTTATTTATTGGCTCGTTGGAAAATACGATGCTGCCTTCTGCAATTGCCGTCCGTGCGCAGGTGGTTTTGCCTCCGGGGGCTGCACAAAGGTCGAGTAGGGCAACAGGTCTTTTTACCAAATAGCGCAAGACATGCGAGAGAAACATCGACGAAGCCTCTTGAACATAATATGCTCCTGCATGGAATAGCGGGTCGAACGTAAAGTTGGGGCGTGCATTCAGATAGAAACCTTCCTTGCACCAAGGCACGGGAATGGGCGCAAAGCTATCGGTTACTTTTGTTGTTTTGCTCGTTTTAAAAGGGTTTAGACGTATGCTGACGGAAGAAGGCTGCTGCAATCCTTTGCAAAAAGCGTTGTAGCGTTCCTCTCCAAACAGTTTTTTTGTGTAAACTTCAAAAGCCGTTGGCAAAGTAGTTCCAACGACTTCTTGGTTTAAAATGGTTTCAATAGCTTGCTTATTCTCGCTCATTATTATCTCTGTTCAGATGCTTATTGAAAATCGAAATAAACATCGCCTTCGTCTTCCAAACGTTCTTTTTCTTTTGGTTTCGGCGGATTCTTTAGGTTACCTTTCTCATCGAACATACCATAAGTGGTGCGCAGAACTATAAATTCTGTGCGACGATTCATTTGGTTTGCCGTTTCTTGCTTGTCTTTTGGCAATGCATTTATAAACTCTTCTGTTAGTACATCGCCTTCTTTCAGCCATGGATACTTCTCTGCAACTTTCTTACGAATAGTCTTTGGTTTCTCTTTTCCATACCCAACAGGCGACAGGCGTTCGGCTGCAATGCCTTTCTTAATAAGGTAGGTAATCACTGCGTCAGCACGGCGTTGCGATAAACGCTTGTTGTAATCTGCCGAACCTTTATAGTCTGTATGGGCTGAAAGCTCGATAGTAATATTCGGATTCTCTTCAAGAAGCTTCACAAGTTTGTCCAATGCTGCTTCCGATTCGGGTCGAAGTGTAGCTTTATCGAAATCGTAGAAGATGTTGTCAATCAATACAGGTACACGAATGCTTGCCAATGGAAATTGTAACGTGTACTCTTTCGATACCGTAACGGGTTCAACCTTCAGTTCTTCTTTATGATTCAAGTAGCCTTGGCAAGTGGCTAAAACAATGTAATTCACGTTCGGACGAATTTCCTGCTCAAACGAGCCATCTCCTTTTACCGACAATTTTAAGTTCGTACCATCATCGCCCACTAAGAAAACTTGAGCTGCAGGAAGTTCGTAGCCTTCCATTTCGTACACCCAACCCTTTATTGTTTGTATAACTTCGGGCAACTCAAAGCTATAAATGTGGTCCCAACCACGAGCATCTCCACGGTTAGATGAGAAGAAACCGCGGTTGTGTTTCCCTTCAAAAGTCATACCGAAATCATCTCCTTGCGAGTTTAATGGGAAGCCTGGGTGCTCTAAGTGGTAGCGTCTGTCTTTGCCAACTTTGGCAATAAATATATCTAAACCGCCCAAACCGCCATGTCCGTCTGACGAGAAATACAAATCACCATTAGGGCGGAACGTGGGGAACATTTCGTTGCCGGGTGTGTTAATGGGTGCACCAAGATTTTCAACTCCACCAGTTGTACCACCTATGAGGCGAACTCGCCAAATATCGAGTCCTCCTTTACCGCCTGGCATATCGCTGACAAAGTAGAGCCAGTTGCCGTCTGGTGATAGAGCGGGGTGTGCAAAGCTTGATAAGGTGTCTCGGGTAATCTCCAACTTCTTGGGCTTTCCCCACGCTGCATCAGAGCGATTGCTTACCGCTATTTGTGCAAAGCGAGGATAAGTAGGGTCGGTAAGACATTGTGTGATATACATTTCCCGTCCGTCGACCGAGAAAGCGGGTGTTCCTTCATCAGCTTCAGAGTTCAATCCGCTTTCTATCGTGTGTGGAATCCCCCATTTTCCTTTCTCGTCTTTCTCACTAACGAAAATGTCGCCAGGCTTTACGCCTGTTATACCGCTTACTTCATCGCCTTGCGCATCATTGCGAGTGGAGGTAAAATAGAGTTGATTGTATTGGTCTCCGAACAGCATTGGCGAGTAGTCCTGCCTGCGCGAGTTGAACTTATCCATCTTTTTCACGATGTAATAAGAGCCTTTTTCCTTTATCTTAGGTGCAGTAGTAGCAGCTGTCAAACCCTCTTTGGCAATTTCATTATCAGGTATTGAGTCCAAAGCTATATTGTATTCCTTTATCGCTTCTGGGTAAGCACCAGCTTTCATAAGGTTGGCAGCCAGCTTCAAGTGAGTATCTTTATCGTCTTGTTTGTATCTGATAACATTCCGATAGGCTGCAATGGCTCTTTGCGATGAACTGATTCGGTCGTAACATAATGCCATTTTTGCAGCTAACCGTCCTCTTTGCGCGCGGTCCTTTGCAGGCGTACGCTGATAAGCGGTTTTGAATTGTGTTGCAGCATCGTAATATTCACCAATGGCAAGAAACTTTTCACCTTTCTTTATGTTTCTGTCAATACCGCAACTGTGCAGGAACAGAATTGTAAACCATAGCAGGAACAATCCAAAGACCTGCGTATTGCAATGCTTTTGGAACTGTATTTTATTGTTTGTAAATCGGTGTTTCTTCATACTTATATAAAACGTAGCAATGGTAAATATATTGCGATAAGTAGTCTCCCTGTCCTTATTCGCATTATGTTCTTTGTACCACTTCTCCGATTTTTCTGTTGGAGTTGTCGGCAAGCACATCGTTTACGATGTTCGATATTTGTTCTTTCAGCTCGTTAATGAACTGCCCGGCATCGTATTTCTTGTGTTCGATGTCGCGCAACTTCTTCTCCCAGATACCAGTAAGTTCGGCGGAGGTAAGCAGTTTCTCGTGAATAGTATCTATAAGTGCAATTCCTGTTTCGGTTGCAATTAGGTTCTTGCGTTGCCTACGAATATAATTGCGCTTGAAAAGCGTTTCAATAATACCCGCACGAGACGACGGACGCCCAATTCCATTTTCCTTTAATGCTGCTCTTAGTTCCTCATCGTCTACCAATTTGCCCGCTGTTTCCATCGCTCGAAGCAATGAAGCTTCTGTGTAATGCTTTGGTGGAACCGTCTGTTTTTCAGTTAGAGTAGGAGCGTGTTCTCCTTTCTCTCCTTTAACGAATGTTGGAAGGATTTTTTCTGCTGCTTCATTCTTCTCGCTTGATTCCTCTATGACTTGCTTTTCGGTATTCTGCTTGTAAACCATTCGCCAGCCTTCGTCGAGTATTTCTTTACCCGATGCTTTAAATTCTATTTCGTCTACCTTGCCGAGAACCGTAGTTGTAGAAAACTTACAATCGGGATAGAACACAGAAATGAAACGCCTTGCAATAAGGTCGTACACATTTCGTTCTGCATCGTTTAATCCTTGAGGAATTACATTGGTAGGTATAATGGCGTGGTGGTCGGTTACTTTCGATGAATCGAATACACGTTTACTTTTAGGAAGCGGCTTCCCTCCTAAGGGTTTCACCAAATCTGCGTATGGTTTCTTTGCCGCAAAGGTGGCTTGAAACAACGCATTCATTATTTGTGGACACTCTTTGTAAACATCGTCTGTAAGATGTTGCGTATCGACACGAGGGTATGTGGTGTATTTACGTTCGTAAAGACTTTGAATGGTATTGAGAGTCATCTCGGCAGAGTACCCGAACTTGCGGTTACAGTCTACTTGCAAAGAAGTTAAATCGTAAAGTTGCTTGGGTTGTTCGGTGCCTTTTTTCTTTGTTACGCCGGTTACTTCAAAAGGCTTGTTTTCGATTAATGAAAAGGCTTCTTGTCCTTCTTCTTTCGATGTGAATTTGCCTTTTGTAGCTGTAAACTGTGTTTCTCGATAGATAGTAGCCAATACCCAGTAAGGTTCTGGCTTGAAATTGTCTATTTCTTTCTGCCGTTCTACAATCAAAGCCAATGTCGGCGTCTGCACACGTCCTATGGAAAGCACTTGTGCGTTCTTGCCAAAACGGTTGTTTCCATACTTTAATGTGTAAAGACGGGTAGCATTCATACCCAGCAACCAGTCGCCGATGGCACGCGAAAGTCCTGCCAAATAAAGCGGTTCATAGTCTTTTTGGTCTTTCAAATTGGCAAATCCGTTGCGTATAGCCTCATCGGTCATTGACGAAATCCACAGTCGTTTAACAGGACAAGCCACCTTTGCCTTTTGCATTACCCAACGTTGAATGAGTTCTCCTTCTTGTCCGGCATCGCCACAGTTTATAATTTCTTCTGCGTTTTTATACAGACGCTCGATAACAGCAAACTGTTTTTTTATTCCTTCGTCGTCTATCAGCTTTATTCCAAATCTTGCAGGAACCATAGGAAGTGCTGCCAGGCTCCAATGTTTCCAATTCACAGCATAGTCGTTAGGCTCTTTTAGTTCGCACAGATGTCCGAAGGTCCAAGTTACTTGATAACCATTACCTTCCATATATCCGTCTTTAGAACTTGTTGCTCCAAGTATTCGGGCAATGTCACGTGCCACACTTGGTTTTTCGGCAATGCAAACTTTCATACAGTTTTCAAGTTAAAGCTTAGTCTATTATTTCAGCATCTTCAATATTCTCACTCGTAGGTATTTCTGTTCCATTTACAACTTTAGATTCTTCAATTTTTTTATATGCCCGCTTCATTTGGTTTATCTTAATAGTATTTACCAATTCAACCACGCCATAGAACATCAAGCACCAACCAATAATCTTAAATGGCAAAGTAGCAGCTTCTATCGGTTGAGCTATAATGTATATGCCAATGCACAAAGTTATTGATGGGAAAAGCCAAAACAATATAGGAACGCGTGCAAATTGTCGTGAACTTGCGAGATTCATGAATTGATTGACTGCACCTAATATTAAAATTGTAGCAAAGACATAAGCCACCCAGGTAATAAATTCATCTGGCATTAAGGTTAAGATTACTCCTAACACTGTACAACCACCCCCCACGATAGGGAAAATAGGACCATCAGACTTTTTATTGCCTTTGTCGTTCTGCGTTGATGAGGCTTTTAATGCTTTCTCTCGTTCAAAATAATAGACGGTACACGAAATTATACCCGAGATGAAAAACATAATTCCTGCAGCAATTGTTATCCAGGTCATTGTCTCCGACCTATACTTTACTAATAATACACCGATAACAATGGCAACAACTGCACGAATAATAGAACTTTGGATTAATCTCATATTTTTTAGTTTTATCAGAATGAAAGAACTATTGTGTCCTCTCTTCATTTGTTTTGTGCAAATGTACGAAATAATTTAAACTCTATTGCTTAAATATCAAGTTTTTATTATTTTTGCATTGGAAACGAGGTATAGTATATGACTACAATTTATTTAGTAAGGCATGGTGAGACTGTCGATAATGCACGACATATAATGCAAGGACAGACACATGGGCAATTAAATGAGAATGGAATAAACCAGGCAAAAGAATTAAGAAAGAAGCTCGCCGATATACACTTCGATGCATATGTGTCAAGTGATTTACAACGTTGTATTGAAACTTGTAACTGGATTGTTGGAGAGGAAAATGCATCGCATATTGTTAGCACGCAACTTTTACGAGAACGTGATTGGGGAAGCTTTACTGGAAGATATATTCCTGAGCTGGCAAATTTAAATGATCCATCAAAATGGCCTGACGATATAGAAACGTTGGAAGAGTTAAAGCAACGCGCAACACGTTTCTTAGAATGGGTAAAATATAAATATCCTAACAAGACTGTTTTAGCTGTAGGACATGGTATTATAAATAAAGCTATCCAAAGTGTGTTTTATAATAAGCCGATGAATGAGATTGCAGTTATGAAGAATGCAGATGTGCGAATATTGCAGATCAAATAATTCATTTGTTTGTATCATATTCATGTACTTTATTGTACATCGTAGAATAAAAAATAAGAGAGCCCCCATATCACATGGAAGCATCTCTCCGTAAAGTAATCTTCTAATTGTTCTTAATACTGCGACTGTCTTTTGCGTCGCTAAACGAATCTTATAACCTATCAATCATTTATATATATTATATGAGTTATAGTAAGTGGTAAGACCTATCTATGTCCACCAAAACGTGAATTTCCATTGAATGAACTACCAAATCCTCTGCCAGGTATATTAAATGGGCGACTGTTATTTCTTGATGGAGTAAACGATCTGTTTGGTGCCGGACGAACAGAAGTTCCTCCAAAACTTCTACTGCCACCAAAGGTACTTACACCTATATCATTTCCAAAACGATTTGCTCCTCTTGACACAGTTGTTCGTGTAGAACTCCTCCGTGGAGTATTATCGAGACTATTGTTCTTATTATTGCCAAAGTTTCTTTCTTGTTGATTGCCGAAGCTCCGAGTTCTATCTGTCTGTGGAATATTATTATTTACATATTGATATCCTTGTCTGTATATTCCGCGTTGATAGTTGTCGCGCATACCTAAATATCGTCCTCTATCGTTATAACTTACGTATCTGCGACCATTATACCAGCTACGACCTTCATTCATTTGCCAGCTATGTCCGCCTCTATAAACGGCATAAATGCGTGGGCGACCGAAATAGAAATAATCACGACGTGGATATCTTGCATAAACACTAAGATGCCAATAACCTGCGTCCCACCATAATGGGCGATAGAAATAAGACGCTTCTACAAAAGAACGATATTGCCAATCCAACAAGATATAGCTTAAATCGAGATTTCTATGTGTCCAATATATGCCAAAGAGATCATCTGTTGTCTTTATACTCATTAAATAGTCCAAGTTCACTTCGAATGCAGCCTCGTATTGTTCTTCAGTCAGATTAAGTTCGTATGCCATCTTATCTGTCAAGAACAATGCTTGCGAACGAGCATGCTCGTAGCTCATTGAATATACCGAGCCAATTATTGTGAACAGCGCTATAAAAACTAATATATATTTCTTCATACTCTCTTTCTTCTATCGTTACATAGCTTGGTAATACCTATGCTTTGATGATGCAAAGGAACAAACTTTTACTTGTTCGAAGAAAGGATTTCCCCTAATCAATAGGGGATTTTCCCTAAACCTGAAGTAATCTTACCTTTAAATATGAAATATGAATGAACTCTATGCAATTTATTGTCATCATATTTTCATTGTATTTCGCTGAATAGAACCGCTTAAACTACGAATAATTATATTTTTAAAATTTGTAATTACAAAAAAGAAAGTTATAATATAAAAGTCAGAAGAATATAATTACATGTAAAATAATACTAAAATTATTAGTAAACGATTAATTAAAAGATGTACTGTTTTCACATATCAATTATAAGTCGTAACTTTGCAGCTATGAGCAAGAAAAGATATATTTTTGTTTTCTTATGGATATTCTCATTTATAGGAGTCAAGGCGCAATATAACATACAATGCGAGGATACATGCGACCATGTGCATGGTTTGGATATGAGCCATTATCAAGGGGACGTGTGGTGGGAGACCGTAGCTACAAATAGTAATCATAAGTTGAATTATGTTTATTTGAAGGCAACTGAAGGAAGTTCACTGATAGATCAAAGATATTATGAGAATATACAAGCTGCCAAACGTAACGGCATGAATGTGGGTTCTTATCATTTTTACCGTCCACAAGTTTCACAAATTGAACAGTTGCAGAACTTTCGGGCACAGTGTCGCCCGCAAGATCAAGACTTAATTCCTATGGTGGATATAGAGACGACTGGCGGACTGAGTGATTATGCGTTGCAGGATAGCTTGTTGAAATTCTTAGATTTAATGACGAAAGAATATGGTGTCCGTCCATTGGTCTATACATATACGAACTTCTATAATCGTCATCTTATGGGTTCATTAACAGGGTATAAACTTTTTATTGCGCAGTATACAGCTCGGGAACCAGTATTAAATGACGGTCGCGATATTTTTGCATGGCAGTATACAGGTAAAGGATATATTAATGGTGTACGAGGCTATGTAGATAAAAGTCGATTAATGGGACGACATAGTATGCGAGAAATTCGGTTTCCACGACGAAGAACGAATATACGTTATTATTAATAAGAGTAATCGATATAGAAGAATTGATTTACTGACAGTATCGTAATTTAAAAATAAAGTAGCAATGATTATAAAATGTCCTGAATGTGGACATCAAGTCAGCGATAAGGCACCAGTTTGTCCAAGTTGTGGAGTAGAGATTGCAGGACATCTCGTCAAATGCTCCTATTGTGGAGAAACATACTTAAAAGAAGATGTGGTTTGTCCGAACTGTCATCGTTCCGGAACAACAAATAGCAATGAGAATGAAGACGATATAAAAGAGAATGTCGTAGCGGAGGAGACTAAGAATAACGAACAAGAGTTCCAGGAAAAGTCTCTGCCAACAGAACTTGTTGTCTCTGCTGAACCTGTAGTAGAAGAAGCTCGTCCGAACTCTGTCCAAGAAACTTTAACGGAAGAACCACTTTCTAAGGAGAAAGGAATACCGGCTGATGGCAATGTTGTACGCCCTGAAGTAAGAAATAGTCACACGCCTCTTTTTGTCTCTTTACTTATCGCACTCGCAATATGTGCCACGCTTCTGTTTTTCTATAAAAGAGGTAATGACAATCATGAGGCTGATGAATATAAAATAGCACTGAAAAGCAATAACCGCCAGGTAATGGAACAATATCTGGAAGATTATCCTGACGCGCCATTAATGCATATAAATAGCATAAAAGGTTTACTGAAGCAGACACAGCAAAGTAACGATGAATGGGCTCATGCCAATCAGCAGAATACCATAGCATCGTACAAGGCGTATCTTGAAGCTCACCCTAATACGCCTTATAAGAATGAAATTCGGAAAAGAATAGAAGAACTTTATTGGAACGAAGTTGTAAGTTCAAACACGGAAGCAGCCTATTTGGGGTACAGAGAGAAATATCCTAATGGAATTCATGCTAAGGAAGCCGATGAGAAATTAAAGGTAATGCTCGACAATACATCTTCTCCCGACGAAGAAAAGGCTGCAGCAACTCTTGTACGGCAGTTCTTACAAGGAATAAACAGTAAGAGTACCTCTAAGATACAAGAAGTAACGGCATCTTCATTCAGTTTCCTTGGTGGAGATGGCGCAACTGTAGCAGACGTATCCAAATACATGCGTGAAAAGCTCTACCAAGCTGATGTAAAGAATATAACATGGAAACTTGGAACGCCTTTGAATGCGACAACCGATAAATCGGAAGACGGTTCCGTTGTACAGAAGATAACTATTCCTGCTCGTTTAGAAATAGAACGTGAAGGAGGAAAAGGTACAAATAAGTTTACGATTAAGGCACAAATGAAAAATGGGAAAATAACTGCCATTAATTGGATACAACAAAAATGATAGAAGGCAAAAGGAGTGAAGGTTAGTCATAAAATATGATATAGTCGGCTGATTGTTTGGTAACTTGAAAAGAAAGATGTAATTTTGCAGCGCTATTACGAGATGATAGCATAAAATTCAAACCTAATTATAAAATTAAAACAAATTATGGCAACAAAAATCAGATTGCAACGCGGAGGTCGTAAAGGCTATGCCGTTTACAGAATTGTAATTGCAGACGTTCGTGCACCACGTGATGGTAAATTTACTGAAAAGATTGGAACTTATAACCCTAACACCAATCCTGCCACAGTAGATTTGAATTTCGATCGCGCTTTATATTGGGTCGAGACAGGCGCACAACCTACCGACACTGTTCGTAACTTGCTTAGAGGAGAAGGTGTTTATATGATGAAGCATCTTCGTGGCGGTGTTAAGAAAGGCGCATTCGACGAAGCAACATGTCAACAAAAGTTTGATGCATGGAAGAAAGTGAAGGACGCTTCTAAAGAAACATTGGAGAAAAAGACTGCCGATGCCAAGAAGGCAAGTGCAGCAAAGAATCTCGAAGAAGAGAAAAAGGTTAATGAAGCTATTGCGAAGAAAATAGCAGAGAAGAAAGCAGCTGCAAAGGCTGCAGAAGAAGCTGCAAAAGCTGCAGAAACAGAGGCTGCTCAAACTGAAGCAACAGAAACAGAAGCACCTGCTGAAGCCTAATCCATTCAGCGCAACTAAAAGACTGTAAATCTTGTATTCAGGATTTACAGTCTTTTTTATATGTATGCCCGACATGAGCATTGTCTGACGAGTGTAGCTCCTGGGCAAGTCCTCTTTTGCTCCACCTTTTGGTTCTTCACAATTACTTGTAAGAAGTTTCTCATTCTGCAGGGCATTCTCCTGTGTAAGGCATTGTCAATCCTGAAGCATTAGTATCTGTAAATGGCAGTTGATATGCTTATATAGATGTTTATTAACTCATTATAAAGCGTCAATTAATACCCTTATTAGGATATTGACTGATACCCTTATTAGGGTATTGATAGATATCCTTGTTAGGGTATTGATGAACACTCTTGTTAGGGTATTGCCTGATACCCTTGTTAGGGTATTAAGTATAGGGTACAATAAACAAGTAGTGCCATCGTTATATAGGTATAACCATAAACTCTGTTAAAGTATGATAGTATTTGAAGTAAAGTCGAGAAAACAACCAATTGGTAAGCGAAAGGGACAGACTGTTTATTTCGCCAGTGCTTCATCACAGCAACACCTTACGAATAAAAATGTTGTGGCACAAATAGTACGCGAGACATCGCTCTCGGAAGGCGATATAAGCAACGCCCTTATCAGTCTTGCTACTGTGGTACGCGAGGCTCTCAGGTCCGGGTTAAGTGTAGATTTAGCCGACCTTGGTTCGTTTCGTCTTATCGTACCGGCGAGCATGGTAGACAGTGAAGACGAGGTTACTACTGAAACTTTGAAAACACCTAAGATTATCTTCACGCCAAAAAGGGCTATGCGTGATGCTGCCAAATCTGTGGAGCTTCGCATTATGAAGAAGAAGAGGAAAGTAAGTAAAAGAGACAAAGGAGAAGAAGGACTGTAGTGTAGCTTTTCGTCTATATTTAAGGAACAGAAGTTTGTCTTCTAAACTAAACGAAGTTGTTCAGCAGCGTTGCGATTTGTTCTGCATCACCTAACGACATTGTTTGGTTGCAAGGAATGGAAAGTTCTTCCCGATGGATACGTTCTGTCAGTGGGAATGAAAGAGCATTCCATTCCTTGTATGCTTTTTGTTTGTGGGGTGGAATGGGATAGTGTATCATCGTCTGCACACCATTCTTCTTTAAATATTCTTGCAGTCTGTCGCGTTCAGTGCAGAGTATTGGGAATATATGATAGACGTTATCACGGTTTAAAGCTGTAGGAATGGTGATGCACTCGTTCTTTATATGCTGTTCAAAGTAATGGGCGATTTCTTTTCTGTGTGCATTATCTTCATCGAGATACTTTAGTTTCACGCTGAGCACGGCAGCTTGTATTTCGTCCATACGGCTGTTTCTGCCTTGATAGTCGAATACGTATTTGTGGCTCGAACCATAATTGCCAAGTGTACGGACTGCTTCGGCGAGCTCCAAGTCGTTAGTGGTTACAGCACCTGCGTCGCCCAATGCGCCAAGATTCTTGCCTGGATAGAAACTGTGGGCAGCGGCATCGCCAAGGCTTCCTGTATGTTTGCCGTTGTAGGTACAGCCGTGTGCCTGCGCATTGTCTTCTATCAGCTTTATTTTATGTTGCTTGCAAATATTGCTAATCTTTTCTGTATAAGCACAACGACCATATAAATGCACGAGCATAATGGCACGCGTGCGGGGCGTAATTGCTGCCTCTATGCGGTTGTCGTCTATTTCCAGCGTTGTAATATCGGGTTCTACGAGTACGGGTGTAAGGTTGTTTTCGGTTATTGCCAATATGGTGGCAATGTAAGTGTTGGCAGGTACGATTATTTCTTCGCCATCGTGAAGTTGCCCAAGTTCTTTGTATGCACGTAGAATAAGGTGCAATGCGTCAAGTCCGTTACCACAACTGATGCAGTGTTGTGTACCAATGTAGGTGCGGTAATGCTCTTCAAAACGTTGAACAGCAGTGCCATTAAGATACCAACCCGATGCCACGACGTCCGAAATCGCCTTGTTTATTTCGTCTTCGTGCATCGCCGTGATGCGTTTGAGTGATAAATATTCTATCATAAGACTTATATTTTCCATTCGTAAGTGTCGTAACAGACACCTCGTCCGCCAAATCCTTCTTTCTGATGGATAAGCTGTTGGTTCAGCACAGTGCCACTTGCTCCAGTACTTTTGCCAAAGTCGAAATAGCCGTTTCTGCCCTTATACACTTTGTTTATTATATGGTCGAACAGCAAGTCCAGTGCTCCCATTTTCTTCCCGTCGGGCGATGCCGAGATGTATTGTGTATGAACAACGTTCGGTGTCTCGTAAATGAGCGTGCCTCCTAATGGCTCGCCGTCGGTTGTTGTAGCCATATAAAGTTTTATTTCCTTTGGGAAGCGACCCTTTAAGAGCTGTAATTCCGCTAAGGAATGTACAGGGTGAGCATTGTATTTGGCAGTTAGATTGTTGTTGAGGATATTCCAGAATGCTGCTAAATCCTGACTCTCTCCTACGAGAATGCCGTTTCTGATAGCTTTCCGAATACCGCTTTTGCGGCTTTCGGTAAACTTTCGTACATCGTGGAGGCTGAACGACGATGAAATATCGCGGCTGACGAGTTGTGCGTGGCATACATTGGTAAGTGCGTAGAGGTCTTCTTCGGCAGGAATACGGTGGTAAATCCAAGGAATGGCTTTGTAAACCACTTGCTTTATACCCATTTCCTTGAGCAAAATGTCCAGTTCTGAAAAGATATTGCATACCTTTCCAGCCGTCATTCTCTCCGTAGTGAGTAATCCGCCATAGGTAAGTCCCTGATGAGAATATAAGATGTCGCCTTTCCGATTGGCAGATAATGCAGCAGCGATGCGCCCTTTCTCCATTATAAGAAACGAACAGTCGGCAAACCTATCAGCGTGATAGTCCATATAGTTGCGATTGAAAAGAAATGTGCCTTGCTTAGAAATGGTTACAAATTCGTTCCATTTCTCTGCATCATCAAGGTTATATTGTTTAATTTCAATCATATGAACCAGTCTTTTATTATTTTTCTTATTTGGTTTTACTGATGAATTTTAAGTACTCATCGTATTCCCTGATGTAGTCGTCTTCGTCAAATGGATCTTCAGCGAGTACCAAACAGACTGCACCAGAGGAGAAATCTTCGAGTGTTCGCCATGTGTCTGTATTCACAAGTAAGCCTTGGTAGGGGTGATTGAGCAAGAACGACTCTTTTTCAGTGCCGTTATCAAGTGTGACGGTGAAAGAACCGTTTGCTGCAATAATAAACTCACGGCAATGTTTGTGCGAGTGTCCACCACGATTCTCGCCCCCTGGCACATCGTAGACCCAATAAACGCGCGAAATATTGAAAGGAATGTCTTTCATTTCTTCTGCTACGGTAAGGTTGCCACGGTGGTCTAATCGTTTAGGCAGTTCTATTATCTTCCCTATTTTTGACATACTTGTGAGTTTGAAAACTTCCCCTGACCTGTTTGAGAGGGCAGGGAAAGATTTTATTTATCGGTTTCCGTACATCTTTTCGTAGTACTTCTGATAGTCGCCGCTGGTTACTTCTTCAATCCAAGACTGGTTTTCCAAGTTCCATTTTATGGTTTTCACAATACCATCGGCAAATTTCGTTTCAGGATACCAACCCAATTCATTCTTAATCTTCGTTGGGTCAATGGCATAACGTGCGTCATGACCGAGTCGGTCAGCTACGTGGGTAATCAAATCGTTGTTAATCCACGAGATGTCGATGTCGCCATTCTCGTCTTTAACCTGCTTTTTCAGAACTTTGCGAAGTTCTTTATCTTCTGCCATCATATCGTGAATGGTTTTGATAGTGAGCTTAACAATGTCAATATTCTTCATTTCGTTGTGTCCACCAACGTTGTAAACCTGTCCTACATGACCTTCACGAACCACCATGTCAATAGCTTTGCAGTGGTCTTCTACGTACAGCCAGTCGCGGACATTTAGGCCTTCTCCATATACTGGAAGCGCTTTGCCAGCAAGAATGTTGTTGATAATTAATGGAATTAACTTCTCAGGGAAGTGGTAAGGTCCATAGTTGTTCGAGCAACGTGTAATGCTGACGGGCATGTGATACGTATCATGGTATGCCATAACAAACAGGTCGGCACTGGTTTTACTTGCCGAATATGGGCTGTGAGGGCATAGCGGAGTTTCTTCCGTGAAGTAACTTTCAGTACCAAGCGAGCCATAAACCTCGTCGGTAGATACCTGATGATAACGTTTTCCTTCTTTCCACGTAGGGTAACCCTGTTCGTCTTTGCCCGTAACCCATGCACGGCGAGCAGCGTCCATGAGGTTCTGGGTACCCAATATGTTTACATTCAAGAACAGTTGTGGGTCTTCTATCGAGCGGTCTACATGACTTTCGGCAGCGAAATTCACAAGATAGTCAATGTCGTTTTCAGCAAACAGCTTATCAACCAATTCTCTGTCGCGTATGTCGCCTTTCACAAAGACGCATCGTTTGTTGTCTATGTCATCTTTAATTGTACCAAGATTGCCAGCGTAAGTTAATGCGTCAAGTACGATAATCTTAATATCTTCGTTCACATACTTTTTGTGAAGCAGATACTTAATGTAGTTTGCGCCGATAAAACCAGCAGCACCAGTTACCAAATAAGTTTTCATAAGTTGTTAATATTTTGTTTTTAATCAAATTATTTCTATCTGTTTGATAATGTAATAACTTCACAATCGCTCATTTTATTGCCCTCAATGGTAAGTCTTACAATGGTTCTCTCCTTGTGAAATCCCTGCAAGCCCGCTGCACCTGGGTTAATGTGGAGCAAATTTAATGTTTTGTCGTGCATTATCTTCAATATATGCGAGTGCCCGTCTACGAAGAGATTAGGTGGCGAATAGTAGAGCGTGTTACGTATAGAATGGTCGTATCTGCCAGGATAACCGCCTATATGCTTTAGCAGGACATCAACGTCTTCGCACTTGAAACGCAGTATTTCCAGATATCGGGTACGAATATCGTAGCCATCGCAGTTGCCATAGACTGCCCGAAAGATAGGTTTCATAGCCTCGAACTTGTCTGCCACCTCTAACGAACCAATGTCGCCGGCATGCCAAATCTCATCGCAGTCTTTCAGGTAGAACTCGTATTTCTCGTCCCAATAGGCGTGTGTGTCGCTTATAATGCCAATTCTCTTCATACGGAATTTACTCTATTGACAGCTTCTTTCGTACGAAGCCAGCTATGAAGTCTTTTGTTTCTTCGAGTCCCAGTATGCTTGCGTCCACACAAAGGTCGTAGCTTTCTGCGTGTCCCCATACTTTTCCTGTATAGTAATTGTAATATTTGGCACGTTCGCTTTCTTTATTTTCAATTACTTTCAACGCTTCCTGCGTTGTGCAGCCAAGGCGTTCGCTTACGTGTTTCGCCCTGAAATTGATGTTTGCAGTAATGAAAATGTTGATAGCATCAGGATTTTCGCGTAGCACATAGTCCGCCGTTCTGCCTACAAATACGCATCGTGGATTTTCTTCTGCAGCTTTTCGTATCACATCGCTTTGGAATTGGTAAAGCCCTTCTTGTGAAAAATCGTTTTTATAGAAGTCGTTATTGCCCAAGAGCGGTAGATGGACATGGAAGTGCGATTTAAGAAATCCTCTCTGTTCGTCGTTCTTCTCAAAGAACTTTTCAGAGAAACCACTCTCCTTGGCTGCAAGGTTCAGAATTTCCTTGTCGTAGAACTGGCAATTAAACTCTTCTGCAAGGGCTTTTGCTATGCAGCGTCCGCCACTTCCGAGCTGTCGCCCAACGTTGATTATCAATTTCTTTTCCATAAACGAGAATATATATTGACCAATTTTTATTTCACCTTTCTTTTTTGAATCGTCGTAGGAAGACAAGCATTATCGTTACTGCCACTACCACGGCGATAAAGTCGCTGGTTGGCATTGATGCCCAAACACCGTTGATGCCATAGAAGTTTGGCAGTATGGCAAGTAGGGGCAGCAAGAACAGAAGCTGTCTTGAAAGCGACAAGAAGATACTAATCTTGACCTTTCCGATACATTGGAAGAAGTTCGTGATAACCATCTGGGACCCAATAAGCGGGAACATCATCATGATAATGTGTATCGCCTTGATGGAACCTTTAATGAGTTCCGGGTCTGTTGTAAACATTCGGGCACAATGGTAAGGTGCAAACATTGCCAAAGACCACCCTGTCAGCATGATGCAAACTGCCGTGATAATGGATAACTTCACCACTCGCATCATTCTGTCGTATTGCTGCGCACCGTAGTTGTAGCCTGCAATGGGCTGCATACCTTGGTTGAGTCCGATAACAAACATTACGAAAATCATTGCTATGCTGTTGGCGATGCCGTATGCTCCTACCGCCATGTCGCCACCAAATCTTACCAGCTGATTGTTTATGAAGATGACAATCACACAGGCGCAGGCATTCATCAGGAAAGGAGAGATACCTATTGAAATAATGTTTCTTACGAGATTGCTTTTCAACTTGTATATGCCTCGCTTCAAGTGCAACAGTTCGCTTTTATTGGTGAACAGCTTCATTTGCCAGCAGAGTGCTAAAACCTGCGATATAATGGTAGCGAAAGCTGCGCCTTTAATGCCCCAATGCCACCAGAGAATGAACACAACGTCGAGCAGAATGTTCATACCAACGGTGAAGATAGTGGCAAACATCGCCATTCGCGGCTTCGATGCTGCCCGCAACACAGCGTTCATGCCGAAATACATGTGCGAAAACACGTTGCCTGCGAGTATCACTCGCATGAAGTCGCGTGCATATGGAAGGGTAGCATCGCTTGCACCGAAGAAGCGCAAGATAGGGTCGAGAAACAAAAGACAGATGCCTCCGAATGCCAAGCCTACGATAAGGTTCAGGGTGATGGTGTTGCCAAGAATGTTTTCTGCCGACTCATAGTCTTTCTGTCCTAACTTCACGCTAATGGTTGTAGATGCCCCCACACCTACTGCGGCACCGAATGCCGCTGCAAGGTTCATGAAAGGAAACGTAATGGCAAGTCCAGAAATCGCCATCGGACCTACTACTTGTCCGATAAATACGCGGTCGATAATATTGTAGAGCGACGCTGCCGTCATCGCTATGATGGCAGGCAAGGCATATTGTGCCAGCAGCTTGCCCACTGGCTTTGTTCCAAGCTCTAATGTTGCTTTCTTATTATCCATTCTAAGAAATTATATATGCTTGCAAAAGTACTAAAAAAGTCTGACATAACTTATTATAGAGCAATATCTTTTACTCCTTAATCTTATCTGTACGCTAATCTCAAACAATAGATGATAAATCACTGTAAATAAATCTGTGCAATAATCTTCTTCTTTACTTCTCTCCAATTTGCTGTTCTTCTACATATATTCAGTGCAGGCTCGGTGATAGGGCACTTCCGAATACCTGTCAAAATAGCAACGGAGTTACTCCAATCGTCGCAACGGGGTTACGGCAGTTGTCGCTTCGGGGTTACGGCAATCGTCGCTTCGGGGTTACGGCAATCGTCGCTTCGGGGTTACGACAATCGTCGCTTCGGGGTTACGACAAACATCTTTGCGGAACACCAGTAAATACGGCTGTTTGCTGATGCTGTGGATATCTGTATTTTGATGTTTAAGACACGATGCCTCGTGTATTGATATGTTCATTTGTCTCTGCGCTGTTATTAACCAAAAGAAACAAAATTGAAATGGACAATTAGATATGTTAGCTCTTTATTTTGCACCTTATATAATTGGATTTAGACAGTATTGTGTATGTGTGTAATGGTTTGTAAAAGCAAAAAAGCTTTATCTGGCAGTCATAAATTTCGATAAACGTGCCTTATTATCAGATAAAATCACGATATTTGCAAGCCAAATACCCATTTGTGGTCCAATGTTTACTTTGGCAAAATACTTTATTCGATTAAAAATTCATACAATAATAACAATGAAGAAACATCTATTTTTCTTAATGTTCATGGTGCTTTTGAGCACCACGACAAATGCACAAAAGAAGTATTCGGTTTACGGAGTAGGGTTCTACAATCAAGAGAACCTTTTCGATTATACACACGATGAGGGTAAGAAGGACATGGACTTTACTCCCAACGGTAGGTATAAATGGAATAAAATGAAGTATGAGAGCAAGTTGCACAATATGTCTAAAGTGCTCGCAGAGATGGGCACAGATGTTCTTCCTAACGTTGGGTGTGCTATTATCGGATTGGCGGAAGTGGAAAATGAACACGTATTAAAAGACCTTACAGCGCAACCATCTCTTGCTGCTCGTGATTATAAATACATTCATATTGAAGGACCTGACCAGCGCGGTATTGATTGTGCTTTACTCTATAACCCTAAACTTTTTACGATACACAATGTAAAATTAGTTCCTTATGTTTACGAAAGCTCGACTGTCGATCGCCGTCCGACTCGTGGCTTTCTTACCGTAAGTGGAACTTTGGCTGAAGAGCACGTTGCGGTTATTGTCTGTCATTGGCCCAGTCGTGGTGCAGGTTCATATTTCCGCGAGTTAGCAGGCAAACAGGTAAAATCATTAAAGGATTCGCTTCTGAACGACGATCCTAATGTAAAGGTACTTGTAATGGGCGACATGAACGATGACCCAACCAATAAGAGTATGGCAGAATGTTTATCTGCAAAACCAGACATTAGCGAGGTTGGTGCAGATGACCTTTATAACCCTTGGTACAATATCTTAGTGAAAGAGAATACGGGAACTTTGAAATATCAAGGTAGGTGGAATTTGTTTGATCAAATCGTATTGACACCGAATTTCTTGGATAAAGACAATCAAAAGGATTATTCTACCTTAAAGTTTTGGAAGAATCAGATTTTCCGTCGTGATTATCTATTTCAGGAAGCAGGTAACCATAAAGGCAATATAAAACGAACTACGGACGGTGGTGTCTGGCTCGATGGTTATTCAGACCACTTGCCTGTCGTGCTTTACTTAATAAAAGAGCAGAAATAAAATGGAAATAGAAACTCATCCATTTGAACCATGGCTACCTTCCAATGCTAAATTATTGATGCTCGGAACATTTCCTCCTGCTCCTAAAAGATGGGCTATGGAATGGTATTATCCAAATTACACAAACGATATGTGGCGAATATTTGGAATTGTCTTCTTTGAAGATAAGCTGCATTTTATAGACGAGGCAAATAAGACCTATAAACTGAAAGAGTTAAAACGATTTTTAAAGGAGAAAGGAGTTGCAATCTTTGATACGGCTCTACGAATCCGTAGAACAACTGGGACGGCTTCCGATAAGGATTTGGAGATAGTAGAAACTGCTGACCTTGACAGTATGCTGCGTTCATTACCAGAATGTAAGTCTGTATTGGCTGCAGGGCAACTTGCTACGAAAGTTTTTACCGAACATTACAATATAGATGCCTGGAAGATGAAAATGGGAGAGTATAGACCGTTTGAATTTGAAGGTAGAATGTTAAAATTATATCGTGAGCCAAGTAGCAGCCGTGCCTATCCCATGCGTGTTGAAGAAAAGGCTGCTTATTATAAACAGATGTTTAAAGACACAGAAATACTCTAAATTTATGTCAGAGAAGATAACAATAATCGGAATTGCAGGAGGAACGGGTTCAGGAAAGACTACAGTTGTAAGAAAGGTTGTGGAAGCCTTACCTCCACACCATGTAGCCGTTGTGCCATTAGATTCCTATTATAATGATACCACTGAACTTACGGAGCAAGAACGTAGAGCTATAAATTTTGATCATCCAGATGCGTTCGACTGGAAGCTGCTTATTAAACAGATAAACGATTTGCGCAATGGACTTGCCATAGAACAACCTACTTACAGTTATTTAGCTTGTAATCGTCTGCCTGAGACCATTCATGTAGAGCCGAAACCTGTAATTATTATCGAGGGAATAATGACCCTTCTGAATAAGAAACTGCGCGATATCATGGATTTGAAAGTCTTTGTAGATTGCGATTCTGATGAGCGTCTTATACGTAATATAGAACGTGATATATTAGAACGAGGACGTAACGTATCAATGGTAATAGAAAGGTATCGGAAAGTTTTGAAACCAATGCATGAACAGTTTATAGAACCAACTAAACGTTATGCAGATATTATTATTCCCCAAGGTGGAGAAAATACGAAGGGGATCAATATTCTATGTAGTTATATCCATGGGTTAGTTCCGCAAATAGAAAGATAAGAAAGTCTCTGTCTTCTTGCTTTTATGCGTTATCTCGTAATTGTGTTTTCTTGATAGCGTATAGTTATTCTTCAGGCATTTTATTATAATCGAAAGTGCCTCCGTAGCTATCTATTAGTTTCTGAGCGTATTCGTCAGCATTTTCATCAAAATTTTTCACAGCAACGGCTCCTAACGAATATCTTTTATATAATTCAAATCTGGAGAAAACTTTATTCTCTCCTATAATATTTTGCTTTATGTCGACCAGCTGGTTATAAATTGATGCGTATATTGCAACCTTTGGAGACATTTCCATTAAGTTTTTTGTCTCCTCAATAGCTAAATCTACTATTTCTTTGTAGTATTTTTTTGTTCTCTTTTTATGTAGCCGAATGTACATAATTCTTTCCTTAAATAACGTCCTTTCTATGATAACGTAGAACCTCTCGCAAGATTATAATTATAAGATAAAAATTTATAATTAAAACTTTTCGATTTTATAATAACAACTTTGCAGTTTTATAATTATAAATTTTATAGCTTCTTTTTGGTTTTTTAGGAAAACTTCTATTTAAGATAGAAGTTTTCTGTTATTTCTTTGTACCATTCCGACTTGTTGCCTGTATTGTCTTGCAAGCATTTTGTTGTAAAAAAATACTCTCCTGGGGCTTTGCCTAATTCTACTAAGATGCGTTTTGGTTGCTTGGAAGGAGTGGTTTTTATCAGTACTTTCCTTATAACTGAATAGCCATTTAGAATAGCTTCAGGCTCTACGATACGATAGGATTCAATTGGAAGTATTAATGAAAAATGGCCATCGGGTGTGAGCAATTGGTATGTGCATTTCATCAAATCATTGAAAGGTAAAGCATCTGTGTGTCGTGCAATAGTTCTGTTATCATCGTTATTTTTTAATGAGTCTGCAAAATAGGGGGGATTACAAACAACAGAGTCATACTTTTCTCCGCTTTCTGAATATGTTTTCAGTGAACAATGCTTCACTGTTATTTGTTTGGCAAAGGGTGAGCACAGTACATTTTCTTTCGCTTGTACGACAGCACTGGCATCGATTTCGATGGCATCGATGTGGGCATCGGGAAACCGTTGTGCCATCATCAGCGCAATCAGTCCGGTTCCTGTACCAATATCGAGAATATTTTTTCCGCCCATGGCCCAGCTTCCTAATAAAACCCCATCGGTACCAACTTTCATGGCACACTTGTCTTGCTCAATATGGAACTGCTTGAAAGTGAAGTCCATTTAAATATTAAGTTTTCGTAAAATGGTTTTGTTTAGAGCCTGGACCCTTCTGCTCTGTCTGTTTAAATTTGAACGAATTAAATCGATATTCGAGAACAATAGGGAAAAAGAAGTCTGTATCATGTTGGGCTTCCGCTTGTATTTGTGATCCGTCGGATTGACAACAACCTTAATTCCGCGTGGTATAATCTTAATGTCAATATCCGTCCCCGCCATTGTAGGATCGCCATCGAAGTGTATTACGCCTTCTTTCTTTCTTTGGATATGAATATGCTTTGCCTTGAATGTTTTTATTTTGGAATTCTTGTCGAGTGTCTTGTTAAACATTTCAATTGCCACCTGCGGTGCATCGAGAATATTGAAAGGTTCCATAATAATAATATCTAACAATCCGTCGCTCATTGAAGCTTGTGGAGCGATATAGGCATTGTTACCGTATTGTGAAGCATTTGCTACCGAAATAAGGAATGCTTTGTAATTATGAGCCCCTTCATTATCTTCAATATGGTATGTCTCGGGCTTGTATTTTAAACCTTCTTCCAAGACTTTCTGAACGTATGTTATAACGCCGCGTTTGCCTGCTTCAGCAAACTTCATTGAAATAAAAGCGTCAAATCCCATTCCACAAGTACAGAAGAATGGCATGTCGTTAATCATTCCATAATCTAAATCGTGGATACACGCTTGGTTTAATATCTGGAGACTCCTTTTTACATTTACCGGAATATCTAAATGTCGTGCCAATCCATTGCCAGATCCTGCTGGAATAATGCCCATTGCAGTATTTGTATTGATGAGTGCCTTGCCTACTTCGTTTACGGTTCCGTCTCCTCCAACTGCAACGACAATAGTAAAATTATCTTTTACAGCTTGTTGTGCTAATTTAGTAGCGTGTCCTGCATATTCTGTATTTACAATCTGATAATTGAATAACTTTTTATCAATACAGTTATCAATTATTTCAGGAAGAGATTCTTTTTTGCTTACTCCCGATTTAGGATTTATAATGAATAAAACTTTCAACTTCATATATTACTCTTTGTTTCCTTGAGAGAATCAATTGACAAAAGTACATATTAATCAATATTCTTCTATTGTTTTATAGTGAAAAAACTTTAATTTGTTAATCCATTAATAATTAATGCAATATTTCAACAAAAAATTGTATCTTTGCAGCCTAAAGAAAAAGTAGTTTTATGCTACACCTAATTTATATATGGGACAGTTACAAGAAAAATACAAGAGTTACCGTGATCCGCAGAAGTTCATGAAAATGGGTGTGTATCCATATTTCCGCGAAATCACAAGTAAGCAAGGCACTGAGGTAACCGATATAGACGGACATCATATTTTGATGTTTGGTTCTAATGCTTACACTGGTTTAACGAACGATCCAAGAGTCATCGAAGCAGGTAAAAAGGCTTTGGATAAGTATGGATCTGGTTGTGCTGGCAGTAGATTTCTGAATGGAACACTCGATTTACACGTACAGTTGGAGAAAGAACTTGCAGAGTATATGCACAAAGAAGATGTTCTTTGTTTCTCAACAGGGTTTTCTGTAAATTCGGGTGTCTTGGCATCGGTAGTAGGACGTGGTGATTATATTATCTGCGACGACCGCGACCACGCAAGTATTGTAGATGGAAGGCGTTTGAGTTTTGCCACACAGCTACATTATAAGCATAATGATATGGAAGATCTTGAGCGAGTATTGCAAAAAATACCTCAAGAGGCGATAAAGCTTATCGTTGTTGACGGTGTCTTCTCTATGGAAGGAGATCTTGCAAATCTTCCAGAGATTGTAAGATTAAAACACAAGTATAATTGTTCTGTAATGGTCGATGAGGCTCACGGATTGGGTGTTTTCGGTAAGCAGGGTAGAGGAGTTTGCGACTATTTTGGTTTGACAGATGATGTAGACCTTATTATGGGAACATTCTCAAAGAGCTTAGCTTCTATAGGAGGTTTCATTGCTTCAGATAAAGATACCATAAATTTCTTGCGGCATACGTGCAGAACTTACATTTTCTCTGCAAGTAATACGCCTGCTGCAACAGCTGCGGCATTAGAAGCTTTGCACATCATTCAAGCTGAACCGGAACGTCAGGAACATTTGTGGGAAGTTACAAATTATGCATTGCAGCGTTTTCGTGAGGAAGGTTTTGAGATAGGTGATACTGCCAGTCCTATAATTCCACTTTATGTACGCGATATTCAAAAAACATTTATTGTTACAAAATTGGCTTATGATGCAGGTGTTTTCATCAATCCAGTTATACCACCTGCGTGTGCACCACAAGATACACTCGTAAGATTTGCACTTATGGCAACACATACAAAGGAACAAGTTGAGCGTGGTGTTGTAATTCTAAAGAAGATTTTCCAGGAACAAAACATCATTAAATAATGTAGTAAACAATTCACAACGTTTCCTAAATAAAAGAAGGCTTGTAATCGTTGATAGTATCGATTACAAGCCTTTTACTTTATAACAAATTATTGCGTCGGCAATTATTTGCAGATAATTGTAAGTCGTTTTCGGCTTAGCCCAAATCGGTGGTGTAAAAACCCTGAAGTTATAAGTACAGGGCACCTATAACAACTGATAAGTTCTATTAGTCTTATTTCAAGTTTTTTACAAACCATTCTGTTATTTGTCGGAAGAGATGGTTGCGTGTATTGCCACCGAAAATACTGTGGTTACGATTCGTATAGAAGTTTTCTTTGAAGTCTTTGTCGGCTTGTACCAATGCTTCTGAATACTCGTAAGCATTCTGAATATGCACATTATCGTCGGCAATACCGTGACAGATGAGCAGTTTGGCATTCATTTTCGATGCACGTTCAATAGGATTTACAGCGTAGCCGTCAGGATTCTCCTGCGGTGTGCGCATATATCGCTCGGTATAAACGGTGTCATACCAACGCCAATTGGTAGGTGGCGCAACAGAAACACCCGCTTTAAAGGCGTTGCGACCTTCGCTCAAGCTCATCAAAGTGTTGAAACCGCCAAAGCTCCAACCCCATATTCCAATATTATCGGCATCAACGTAGGGTTGCTTTGCTATCCAAAGTGCAGCCTCAACTTGGTCTTTCGATTCCAAATCGCCCAACTTCAGATAGGTGCATTTCTCAAATTCAGAGCCACGGGCACCTGTTCCACGTCCATCTACACAAGCAACGATAAAGCCTTGCTGCGTGAGATATGCCTCGTAGATGCCACCAGCACCCATTGAACCAAGTGCCCAGCGGTCTACAACCTGCTGGCTGCCAGGGCCACTGTATTGGAAGAAGATGACAGGATACTTCTTAGTAGGGGCGAAATTCTTAGGTTTTACTATCCAGCCGTTCAGCTGAACACCTTCAGAAGTAGTGAATTTGAAGAAGTCGCGAGCAGGCAAATCGTACTTTGCCATATCCTTTATGAGCTTATCGTTGTTGAGAACTTCGCGCACAACCTTTCCCTTGTTGTTGTAGATTGCGTATGAATAAGGAGTATTGCGGTCGCTCCAATTATTCAGGAAGTACTTATAATCGCCAGAGAACACAGCAGAGTTCCAGCCCTCTTTCGTTGTCAGACACGTTACTTTTCCGTGTTTGTCAGCCACATATACCTCGCGTTGCATCGGTGTCTTTGCAGCAGCTTGGAAGTAAGTCTCACCTGTTTTCTCGTCAAAGCCGTAAACTTCTATGACATCATACTTGCCCTTCTCAATCTGACGAATGAATTTTCCGTCAATGGTGTAGAGGTATAAGTGCATATAACCGTCGCGGTCGGAAGGGAAAAGTATGTAATCGTTCATCACGAGAATACCTCCCATCGCATCTTCCTTCACATATTTGTTGGCTTTCTCTTTGATTAGCAAGCTACATTCGCCCGTAGTTGGGTTGGCTTTATAGAGATTTAGCTCGTCTTGATGGCGGTTCATCGTATAAATAACAATGCGGTCGGCAAACTTCGTAGGCTTTATGCGTGGAATATAACCATCGGCATCGAGTGGCAAATTGTAGGTAAGTGTCTTGCCAGACTCCAACGAATAAGCGTGAACGGACACTTTAGAGTTGTCTTCGCCAGCCTTTGGATACTTGTAAGAATAATCGCCAGGATAAACCTCGTAGTTCTTAAATGCAGGCTTTGCACCTTCGAACATTTGCAACGAATAGGTTTTCACCTTCGATTCGTCGTAACGTATCCAGCTCAAAGTCTTGCTGTCGGCACTCCAAGCCAAGGCATTGTTGAACCCGAACTCCTCTTCGTTCACCCAATCGGGCAATCCGTTGATTATTTCGTTGAACTTACCGTCGGTCGTTATCTGCTTTTCAGTCGTTCCATCAGTTACGAAGATATTGTTGCTGCGCACAAATGCGATATTCTTTCCATTTGGTGAGAAGGTCGGAATTTGCTGCGGACCACCCTCAGACAGTTTTTTCAGCGACTTGCTCTTTACATTATATAGAAGGAAATCTGCCGTAAAGGAACGGCGATAAATTCGTTTTGTATCCGTTTGAATAAGGATAAACTGTCCGTTGTCTGTGATTTCATAATCTTCTATCGACTTTAGATTGGAATCATGGTACTTGGTAAAGTCGAAAAGCACACCTGTTTCTTTACCCGTAACAAAAGAATAGGTTACTATTTTCTTTCTATCCGCAGAGATTTGCGCATAGTCCGACGTCCCTTTCAATGGGTTAATGCCAGAAATAGTCTTCGCTGCGAAAGCACCTTTCGTTATATCTTCCAACTTAAGAGGCTCACCTGCAAACGCATGAATAGACGTTGCTATTAACGCTGCACACATAAGAAGTATTTTTTTCATTGTATATTAAATTGATTTAGTGCAGCAAAAGTACAAAAAAAGAAGTAAATTTGCAAAACAATGGAACAATACTATCATGATTTTGGTACTTGGATAAGAAATCAACTGCCTTTCCGAGTGCAAAAGATTTCAATAGACGCTGGCTTTACTTGTCCTAATCGGGACGGCAGAATAGGTATCGGTGGCTGCATTTTCTGCGATAACAAGAGCTTCAATCCGTCGTATTGCAGCCACAAAAAGAGCGTAACAGAACAGTTGGAAGACGGGAAACGCTTCTTTGCACAGAAATATCCAGAAATGAAATACTTAGCTTATTTCCAAGCATATACAAACACATACGATACAGTAGACAAGCTAAAACAGCTTTACGAAGAAGCTTTGAAAGTGGAAGATGTTGTAGGAATTGTGATTGGAACACGTCCCGACTGTGTCAGCAGTGAATTATTGGACTATTTGGAGGAACTGAACAAGCGGACATTCCTAATCGTAGAATACGGCATTGAAAGTTGCAACGACGACACACTGCGCTACATTAACCGAGGGCACGACTTTGCCTGCACACGCAAAGCAGTAGAAGAAACTGCCAAAAGGGGCATCTATGTGGGTGGACATGTTATTATGGGACTGCCCGGCGAAGATGCTTCAGAAAGCCTGAGACAGGCTCCTATCATATCGTCGCTGCCTCTGACGATGCTCAAAATACACCAAATGCAGATTATAAAAGGTACAAGATTAGCGAAGATATACAAAGAAAGGCCTTTCCATTTATATACCATTGAGGAATATATCGACCTTATTACCCAATACATCGGACTGCTTAGAAGCGACTTAGTATTGGAAAGGTTTGTTACACAAAGTCCGCCCGAGATGCTGATTGCACCCAAATGGGGATTGAAGAATTATGAATTTACAAACCTATTGAATAATAGATTGAGAGAAATGAGATTATAATCAGTATTATAACGAGTTACAACACAGTGCCATATTCACGTGTAAAACGTGGTATTGCGTATGAATATATAAGATGGAACTATCAATACAAGGAAATGATTTTGTAAGTACGGCATAGCATACTCAGCTTTTGTGAGCTTTATAAAGATAATTTATGAATAGCAAATCAAGTTTCTTAAAAAAGACATAGTATAATTTCTATTACTCAATAAAAAAGCGTAATTTTGCCTAAAACAATATTTTTCTAAATCATTTTGAGCCTATTGGGTTCTCCGAATTTTACTAACATGAGAAAGAACTTTCTATTTTTACTCGCAGCAGTTCTGTGTTGGAACAGTAGCAGCATTGCAAACAGTTTTTACAATCCTCCTAAACGGAATGTAAAAACAGCACAAACACCCGCAACTAATTATTTGAATTTCCTGTATAAGTATATGGCTTTGCCCGACAAAACCGATTACAGCAAAGCCTTTTACGAGGAAAACGTTGCGCTGTCGTTGCGGGCACGCCGTGAAATGCCTTGGGGAAAGACTGTTCCCGAACGCGAGTTCAAGCACTTTGTGTTACCTGTTCGTGTGAACAACGAGAACTTGGACGATAGCCGGAAAGTGTTTTATGCAGAACTGAAGAACCGTGTAAAGAACCTGTCTATGCAAGATGCCATTCTCGAAGTGAACCATTGGTGCCACGAAAAAGTAACCTATCGCCCGACCGATGGGCGCACAAGCAGTCCCTTGGCTTCAGTTTGCACGGCATACGGAAGGTGTGGTGAAGAGAGCACTTTCCTTGTAGCAGCACTCAGATCAGTGGGTATTCCTGCCCGACAGGTATATACTCCACGCTGGGCACACACCGACGACAACCACGCATGGGTGGAAGCGTGGGCAGATGGCAAGTGGTTTTTCCTCGGAGCATGCGAGCCGGAGCCTATCCTAAACTTGGGTTGGTTCAACGAAAGTGCCTCTCGTGGCATGCTCATGCACACGAAAGTGTTCGGCGATTATGATGGTCCTGAAGAGGTAATGAGCAGGACTCCGCTCTATACGGAAATAAATGTAATCAGCAATTATGCACCTACGGCAGAGGTAAAAGTGGTTGTTGTAGACGAGAAAGGCAGGCGGGTGAAAGGTGCAAAAGTGGAATTTAAGCTCTACAACTATGCCGAATTTTACTCTGTGGCACGAAAAACGACCGATGATAACGGCGTGGCTACACTCACAGCGGGTAAGGGCGACATGATAGTCTGGGCGTCTAAAGATGGCAAGGTTGGCATCGACAAAGTTTCGTTTGGCAAGACCAAGGAGCTGCGCCTGGTGTTAAAGCGCGACGGATTGCCTCAAACAAAGACTTGGGACATAACTCCGCCACCTGTAAGCACGGTTCTACCGAATGTTACCGCTGCACAACGGGCAGAGAATACAAGGCGTTTGGCGCACGAAGACTCTATCCGTCAGGCATACGAAGCTACGATGAAAGACAGGTCGCGAGGCAATTATGCCACCATTCAGACTTTCTTGCGCGAGGCAAAGAACAAGGAAATGGCAAAGCGTCTGTTAGATGTTATCTCGGAAAAAGACCTCCGCGACGTGCAATTGACGGTACTGAAAGACCACGAAGTTGCCAAGACCGACACTTCGGAACTTTACTGCAAGTACGTAATGAACCCCCGTGTGGAGATAGAATGGCTGTCGCCTTATCGCCATTTCTTGGCTAAAAAGATGGCAGGCATAAGGTCTCCGCAGGCTCTTATAGCCTGGTGTAAGTCGAATATTGCCATCGACGAGACACACAACCCACAGCGATTGCGCATGTTGCCCATGAGTGTCTGGCGCGAAAGGAAGACCGACAAGTTGGGCAGGGCTATCTTCTTTGTGGCTGCTGCCCGCAGTTTAGGCTTCCCGGCTCGTATCAATGAAATCAACGGAAAGCTGCAATACAATGCCAACGGAGCTTGGATAGATGTAGAATTTGACGGTAAACAGGCGGAAAAGAGCGTGCCCAAGGGAGCGTTGTTGTTGGAATACAAGCCCACAAAGTATAACGACAACCCTAAATACTACAGTCATTTCACGTTAAGTAAAATAGAAAACGGCGTTGCACAGCTTCTTACTTATCCTGAAACAGCTACATGGAAAGACGATTTTTCTAAAGGAACAGACCTGGAAGAGGGTACCTATATGCTTATAACAGGTACGCGCATGGCAAGCGGACAGGTGCTGGCTGAAACCTATTTGTTCACGATAAAGGCAGGCAAGGAAACACGTTTGACGTTTACTATGCGCGAAGACGACAATGCAGTACAGGTAATAGGCAGCTTCTATGCAGAAGATATTTACCACGATAGGGCTACCAACAGCGACAAGAGCTTGCTGTCTACGGCAGGCAGAGGCTACTATATGGTAGGCATTGTTGCCCCGAACCAAGAACCAACCAACCACACCTTGCGCGACATCAGCACCTATAAGGCACAATTCGAGAAGTGGGGACGCAAGATGATCTTCCTTTTTGAAGATGCCGACAACCTGTCCCGTTTCAACTTTAAGGAGTTCGACAACCTGCCTTCCAATGTTGTCTGGGGCACTGATGTAGACAAGAAGATTGTGAACGAAATACGTGAACAGCTAAAGCTAAAGAGCCCGTCGCTCCCCATCTTCCTGATTTGCGACAGCTTCAATCGGGTTGTGTATGTCCAGCAAGGCTATACTATTAATATAGGTGAGCAGATTTTGAAAGTCATCGGGAAGCTATAAGTTGTAGCTACACAATTAAATTGATTAAAAGAGAAACTCCTATCTTGTTATCCAACAGCAAGATAGGAGTTTTAGTTGTATGTTTAGATAAATTTATACCCAGTCTTTATATATTTCCTGATTACTTTATGAGACCGTAAAGTAGTAATACCGATTACTTATCTTTTATGTCGAAAAAACACAATTTAGATGTAAATATTCTTTAAAAGAATAGCTATCGTCTAATCATCATGTTATCAGCACTTTACAAAAGAGGTTCTTTTACGTCTTAAAAGTGCCTCTTTTACACGGCAAAAGCGACTGTTTCGCATCGCAAAACAGCCGCTTTTGTATTGCCAAACCGAAAGGTTCACTTTTTAACAAAACTATCTTTACAAAAACGAGGAGATTTTTCTGTGCTTGCTTTCAACATTTAAAAGAATCCCATTACTTCAATAACTTTTGGCTGGGGCTACTTTATTTGTTGAAGAATTTGTGCAACTACCTCGGTAAGCGTCTCCTTTCTGCCACTTTCTACTACGCCCGATGCCGACCCATGAATCTCGGCTGCTCCTGTTTCTGCGAGTATCTTTTTTGCATTCAGTGGGGTTACGCCACCGCCGGGCAAGATGGTCATACGTCCTTCTGTGTGTTTTATATATTCTTTCAGTGCGGGTATGCCTGTCTCGGCAGTGGGAGCTTGCCCCGATGTAAGCACACGTGTGCAGTGTAGGGCTGCAAGTTCGTCAAGTGCTTTCAATGGATTTCTGCAGACATCGAAAGCACGATGGAAAGTAAAGGGTTTTCCTTCACAGGCGTCAATCAGTCGGCGCGTGGTCGCAATGTCTATATCTCCATCTGCAGTTAATGCACCACAGACTATTGCGTCAGTATATGAAAGTATTTCTTTAATATCAGTCTCCATCACTTTTATTTCTCCTTCATTATAACAGAAATCTCCTTCACGCACTCTTATAAGTGTATGAATGGTGAGTTTTGGAAACATTTTGCGTACTGTTTTTATGAGTCCCAACGATGGTGTCAGTCCGTCGAGCGATAGGGCAGAGCATAGTTCTATGCGTTGTGCTCCGCCCTTTACGGCGTTTATGACACTTTGCAGGCTTTCTGTGCAAACTTCTAATATCGGCATAATCGTTATTTTTCTATTTCTATAATATAGTCTACGACGTTCCTATGGCTTCCAATGTGGGTGGTAAGCGTTTTTGTCTTCTTGTCATAATGGAACGAAAGTGGCTGTCGGGAAGCGAAATCTATGACGCGTTTAGGCTTTACCGACAATGCACACGAAATGGTTTTAGCATCTTGTTCCAACACGTGCAGATAGGTTTTCTTGCCCTTTGATGTACTTACACCCCAGTCGGCTTCTGCAACATCGCCTGCCATGGTTTCGTAAATGGTTTCTCCATACTGCTGCATCCACTTGCCAATGCCTTGCAAACGGTCGAGTGCAAGCGCAGGAAGTTCGCCGTTTGGCTGTGGACCAATGTTGAGCAAGAGGTTGCTTCCCTTAGCTGCCGAGCGCACAAGGAGTTCTATGAGCTGGGAGGTTGATTTATAGTTAATGTCCGAAACCTTGTATCCCCACATGCCATTCATGGTCTGGCAGGCTTCGAGGGGTAGGCGACTGATGGCCTGACCGGACAGTCCAGCCTTGTTTTCGCCGGGCAAATCGCGTTCGAACATCTGGAAATCTTCTCCATCAATCGGAGTAATGTGATGGTTATTACCTATTAGACAAGCTGGCTGAATGCTGTGAATGTAGCGATAAAACTCCTCCATGCGCCAGTCGAACGGAATGCTGTCGCTGTCGTGATCCCAATAACCGTCCAACCAAATGGCACCCACTTTGCCGTAGTTGTGGAGCAATTCGCTTACTTGTCCCTTCATAAAGTTGAAGTAAGTGCCATAGTTTGGCTTCAGTTTTCTGCCAGTATAGAGCCCCGTCCGACCAATGGGATAGTCCTCGCGTATCCAGTCGAGAATGGAATAATATATGTGCAGGTCTATGTTTTGTTTGTGGCAGGCATTGGCAAGCTCTTTCAGTACATCGCGTTTGAAGGGTGTTGCATCTACGATGTTGTAGTTGCTTTCCTTTGTTTTGAACATTGAGAAACTGTCGTGGTGGCGCGATGTGAAAGTAATATACTTTGCTCCGGAGGCTTTGATGGCACTTATCCATGCGTCGGCATCAAAGTATGATGGATAAAAAGCCGATGCAGCCTTGGCATATTCGTCTTTGTTTATCTTGTTGTTCAAGTACCATTCGCCTTGTGCAAAGGTGCTGTAAATGCCCCAATGCAGGAATATGCCGAAGCGGAAGCCTTCGAACCGTTTGCGCGCAGCAAGGTTTTCGGCAGTGGGAATATACTTTTGTGGCACACTTTCAGTGGTTGTTGCCCTATTGTTGCTTTCCTGTTGTTGACTGTTTGTCTGTGCAAAGATAGGTATTGCCAGTGCAATGCCTAATAACGATGTGGTAATTATTCTTTTCATTATGTATTTCTTATGATTGTGCAAATATACTTAAAATGTTTGAAATGCATGCAATGATTATGTCTCTTTATACTTTATAGTATGACCTTACGAAGTATTGATTAGCTCAAAAAATAGGGAAAAACCTATATTAAGTTAGGGAAAATCCGTATATTTGCACACTAAGATGTGGTATTTTTGCATCAGATGAAAAATGAAATAAAGGGAAAACAAATAAAAGGGAGGTAATAATATGAAAAAGTTAGTTCTATTTTCAGTTATGGCTTTTGCTCTGCCAACCATCTTGTTGGCGCAAGACGATGTATATTTCACACCGTCGAAGGAGTCTATTCGTGAATATAAGGCAGCTAAAGTTGCTCGACGAGATGCTTATTATAGTGGTATAAACAAGTCGGACAGTGAGTATAACCGCAGAGTTTCTTTAGATAAAGTTTATAGGAAGATAGGTAAAGACTCATTAGGGAATGACATCGTTCAGGTAAAAGACCAGAATGGAACTTGTCAAGTAGACACAGTTTATCAGTTCGATCGTTATTTTGAAGATGCGGACAATGACTTTACGTACAGTCGTCGCATGGGTCGCTTCGATGATTTCTATGGTTATTACGATCCTTGGTACTATGGATATTCAGGCTTTGGCTTCCGTGCTTCGTTCGGTTATTGGGATCCTTGGTACATGAGCTATTATGATCCTTGGTACTATGGTTATTATGATCCTTGGTGGTATTACGGCTATCGTAGCAGATGGTACGACCCTTGGGGATATGGTTATTATGGTTGGGGATATCCATACTATTACTATGGTTATGCAAGACCAGGTTTCGGATACAGTTATCCTTCGGGACATACCGGCACAGCCAATCATTGGAGCGGACGTGGAGGCAGGTTCGGGAACAATAATTCGGTTTATTACGGACAGATGAACAGTGCAGGTCCAACACGCTCATTCGGCAGTATGAATGCCCGCAGCGGACAGTTTGGAAGGTCGGATGGTCGAGTTGTTATAGAAAGAGACAATTCTTTGTATAACAGAGGAGCCAATTTTGGAAATTCTTCCCGGAACAGTAGGTTTGAGAGTACCATCAGACGAGATTCTTACAACCGTGACAATTCATTCAACGTAGAACGCAATAGACCGCGAACTTATGAATCACGCCCTTCAAATACATTCAATGGAGGAAACTTTGGAGGCTCACGTTCGGGTGGTGGCACCTTCGGTGGTGGTAGCTTTGGCAGCTCCCGTTCGGGTGGCGGAAGCTTTGGCGGACACAGATAAGTTTTGCTTCTATAGTAAAAGAGTTTGTTTAAATAGGTAAATAACAAGAAGATAGTTATGAAAATACAGTATTATTTGCTGGCAGCAACGTTGTTTTCGTTGCCGGCAGCAGCACAAGAGACATACGAGAATGCCAATTTAACGAGTAGCGACCTTAACGGAACAGCACGTTATGTAGGTATGGGTGGAGCCATGGAGGCTCTGGGTGCGGATATTTCTACCATCAGCAGCAACCCTGCAGGTATTGGCTTGTTCCGTCGCAGTCAGTTTTCTGTGAGTGGTGGACTACTTATGCAGAGTAAAGGTAAGGAGTTTGGCGATGGAAAGAAGACAAACACCAGCTTCGACCAGATAGGTTTTGTTTATACAACACGTGCCCCTCGTGGTTCAAACATAAACTTCGGATTTAATTATAGCAAGAGCAAGAATTTCGATTTCCTGCTGAATGCAAGTGGGAAGTTGGGTAATGGTTCTCAAAACAACCAGTCTTACTTGAAACACGTGCTTGGTTCTGAAAGCTATGGAGGCTTCGATGTACGTCAGAAGGATAATGCTTATATAGGTTTTGCCAACCCACGAAGTAGCAATGTGTCTTGGACGTGGAATCAATTAGACTATTTGTACTTCAACACATTGTTGCCAGATGCCAACACTGCAGGCAAGTTTAATAGTTATCTGGCTGACTCTTACACATTCGACAAGGCTAATACGGGTTATGTAGGCAACTACGATTTCAATATTAGTGGCAGCCTTCACGACCAAGTCTACCTTGGTTTGACATTCGGATTGAAAGATGTGCATTACGATTCGGAGAGCAGATACTACGAGAAATTGTCTAATGGTGTAGGCAATGTAACGGTGCGAGACACCCGACGCATTACTGGTACGGGGTTCGATCTTACCGCCGGTATCATCGTTCGCCCTGTAGCCGACTCTCCTTTCCGTATTGGTGCCTATGTCAAGACACCTACATGGTACGATTTAACCACATCAAATGTAACTCGTATCGACAGAGTTACCAACACAGGAGGTAAGAACGATTGGGGTGAAGTGCCTAACAGCTACGATTATAAGCTATGGACACCCTGGAAATTCGGCTTCTCTCTCGGGCATACAGTAGGCAACTATCTTGCACTCGGTTTGACATACGAATATGAAGACCATTCTACTCTTGACACTCGAATAAACGATGGTGGTTATTATAGCGACTATTATGGTTCTTATTACGAGACTTCTTCATCAGACAAGGCAATGAACAAGCATACCAAACAAGCGCTAAAGGGTGTAAGTACATTGAAGATTGGTGCCGAATATAAGCCAGCAAGCAACTTGGCACTGCGTTTAGGCTATAATTATGTAAGTCCGAAGTACGATAAAGATGCACAGAGAGATCCTACAATTGTATCTCCAGGAAGTGCCTATTCTTCATCAACAGACTTTGTCAATTGGGAGTCTACCAACAGATTTACACTCGGTGTAGGCTATCAGATAAATAAATTCAACATCGATTTAGCTTATCAATACAGCGCACAGAAGGGAACCTTCTATCCATTCTCTACGATGAACTTCGCTATACGCGACACTGCAACGGGCACTACAACATCGTATTCTAACCAAGCAGCAGGAACAAAGGTAGACAATAATAGAGGACAGCTTCTGCTAACAGTGGGTTATCGCCTTTAATGTAAGTGCATTATATAATATTAGAAGAGGAGAATGTATGTCAATACATTCTCCTCTTTTTATTATGGTATATCGGCGTCAATCATAGGAAGAAATTATACGAGAAGATGCTACCTTTATTAAAAAAGCCCTAATCGCAACTTGCGATTAGGGCTTTTCCTTTATTTAATTATGGACAACATCGTGTCTCGTTCTATTTTACCAATATCTTTATGGTAGAGCCATCAGATAATTTTACGATATTCAGACCACGTTGTGGAGCACTGATTCTGCGACCGTCTATGGTATAGCGTGCTACTTCCTTCAGTTCGCCCTTGTTCTCAGATATACCTTCGATACCAGCAGGATCGTTAGACAAGTTGAATTTAGCAGCATTTTCAATCTTGCCATCATTGCGTATAATCATTGCGATGACTGCGAGCTTGTTATAGCCTGCCTTCTTGATGGCTTCTGCAATAATAGCCTTTTTCGGTAGCTTAAGCTTGTAGGTGTTGGTTACGACTTTGCCTTCCTGCAGTGGCTCGAGCTTTGCTTTGTTGTTGCCTGAAATATAAGAGCTGGTGAGCAGTACGTCGTCGTAAGTCAATGTAACCCTACTATTGCCATACTTGCCTCCCTTGCAGAACGGAATGAGGTATGAGTCCTTGATACCCCATTGACTGGCGGTTCTTGAGGCGTAATTGTTGCTTTGCTTCCATGAAGAAGCTGTTCCGGTAAGTTCGTCGCCAATAAGGGCATAGGCTATTTCGTACGTTCCGTTTATCAAAGGTTCGATGGTTGCCGTAGCGGTTACTTCGGTGCAATCGTCATTCAGCTTGCCTGTAACCGATACTCCTACCGCTGCAACGCGTGCAAGAGCTTCCTCGAAGTCGTCACAAATGCTGTTTCCCTTACCATAGAAAGGATCTATAACATCGTCGCGTTCTATCTTGCAGGTAGGTGCGCCGCCAAATTTAATCTTTGCATAGTCGGAGGTGTACATTGGGTCGGTATCGTTGAATTGGTGTATGGCAATACCCACGAAGCTTTCGCCGAACTTGTCGCGCAGCTTCTTCATACCTGCCCAACCGCGTGGACACCAGCCACAGCCAGTACCTGTCATTTCTTCTACAACGACGCCTCGCTTCACTTCCTTGCTGACAGTGGTCAGCTTGCAAGTTACGGACTTGTTGCTTGCCTCGTTAGGTTTTCCGTTTACCTTGGTAATGGTGATGGTCTTCGTGGTTGTTCCCGTCTTGGCATCGGCTGCAAGAGGAAGTTCGATAGTGAACTGACCTCCAAACGTATTGAACGATGGGTTGATGTCAATATGCTGTTCTGCACCCACAGTACCATCGGTAGCTATAGTATAGTCGATGCTGCTGACGCCGGCACTTCCACCATTGGTTACGGTGAGCTTGCCTTTGGCTACCTTGTTCTTCACTATGACAACGTCTGGTAATGTATTGGGAGCTACCGAATTCTTGGCAAAATTACCCTCTATGAGTATCTGAAGAGCCAGTCTGCCAAGACCTTCGCCCGAGAGGTCTGACCACTTGTCTACAGATGTCGAGGTACGAAGGAAGAGGCTGTTGGGTGTTTTATCGTCTCCACATGTAAGGACGGGATACTGTGTTACTTCGTTCGAAGCACTGGTAATGGTGAAAGTGTAACCCACGTAGACGCCTTCAGAGCCTATAACGTATGGTGTAGTCAGTGCAACGTCATTGGAAATTCCTTCTTTATTGCCGTTCTCATCGCCAGCTTTCAGAGACGATTGGTCTACGTTCTGAACATAGTCCGCCTTGCTGATGTCTTCGGGCAGTTTCTTTGAAATCCACACTTTTATGTTGCTCGTCTTTTGCTTATCGCGCAGATAGAAGCGAATGGCTTTGATGGTCTTTCCCACAACAGCGACATTGCCAGAGGTAATGAAGAATGCTGCATCGTAAGTCTCGGCTTTTCTCACTCCAAGTCCGGCACGGTGTTCGCTGTCAGAGCTGTATCCCCACCATACTTGATTGGCAGCGGGGTCTATCTTCTTGACTGGTGCCTTGTAATAAGTGGACAACTGTGCGTTTCCCACTGTACCTGGGTCTCGCTGTAATACTCTTGTTTGCGCATGGGCTGCAATACTCAGTACAGCTGCAAAGGTTAAAAATAATAGTTTTCTCATATTTACAAAAATTTAAGTTAATGTTCCGTATTCGCTTATTACAGCGTTGTTTAATACGGTTTTTTGTCTTTATTCTGCGATAATGGCACAACCTTAATAGATAGTTTCGACCTCTTTATTTTCTATTTTGAATTGTTACCTTTTATCAGTACAAATTTACAGAATTATTTTGAATGTACTATTTCATTATTATAAAAATTTACCAAAAAGGTTTAATAAATCTTTTGAGCAGTTCTTTATAGGGATTTCCCTATTGCAAAATAGAGAAAAAGCATTCCAACAGTTTACTATGTTCCTTAAATTTGCGGTATTGAAAAGGATAGAAACATAAAAAGTTATAATTATGAAACAGATTACTAAGTTTTTGATGGTGCTTGCATTGGTGGCTGTTCCCGTAGGATTTACAAGTTGTGATGACGACGAAGAATATTGTTACTACTATAACGACCTCGTAACAGAGGCTGTTCGGAACTATTGGTATACATATCCCAGTGGGGCTGATTACTATACGACAAGAAATTGGTTCTTGTATTACTATCCGTCGGCTACGGCAGTAGAATTTGCCGAGTTTATGAATGCAGTAAATTACGGCAGTGTAAATGACCCGCTAATGGCAGAAGCCCAGATGCTTTCAGGTGAATGGGCAGGCAAGATGACCATCGCTTTCGACGAGAATGGGAAGCGGCTTTCACAAACTTTCTATGCTAATATGAAGTTCTTCCAGTACGAAACGTCTAAGAACTCGCTGAGTGGGCATGGTACGGAGGTAGATACTGGGGCTGACGGTTCTACACAGACACTTGACTTCTCTTGGTCCGTAGACAAGAACGGCGACATATACATCAAGTACACTAAGTCTGGTACAATCTTCCGCATGGATGCTCATTCTTCACAGAAGGGCTTCCACCTTGGTTATGAAAAGGCAAAAGGTTACGATACCTTCTACGGTTACGGTATCAGTACGAATACTACAGATGAGTTTTATATAGATTTGGCACGCCAAGCAACCAACAATGCTAAGGGCAGAATGGTGAATTCGCGCACTGCAACAGAAGATGTTACGTGTCGAGTGTTTGGTAAAGCAGTGCGAAACAGTGGTCCTGCTTATTCAGCCAAAGCTGTTAGCGGATTGAGAGAACGATAAAATTTCTCAACTAAAGGACAGATTTCTTGCGAAGATAATTTTTGGAACCTGCTATCAACGGGGATGTAGGATTTTTCTTTAGCTCCGTTTTGTTTTAAAATGGAGTCCTACAAACCAACAACTTGAGTCTGACGGCATTCTGAAGTATCTAAATTCCAGGCGTAACTTTTATTAAAAAGCCCTAATTGCAGGTTGCGATTAGAGCTTTTTCCTTATTTAATTATAGAAACATCGTGTCTCGTTCTATTTTATCAATATCTTTATAGTAGAGCCATCAGATAATTTTACGATATTGAGACCACGTTGTGGTACACTAATTTTACGACCATCAATGGTATAACGGGCAACTTCTCTAAGTTCACCATTATTTTCAGAAATACCTCCAATCCCTACAGGATCAGACAAATAGAATTTTGCGGCATTATCAATCTTACCTTCGTTATTAATAATCATAGCAATCACAGCGAGTTTATTATAACCTGTCCTTGTAATAGCCTCTTTTAAAAGCTTTTTATTTGGCAATTTAAATGTATAAGTATTGGTTACAACATGATTGGTCTTAAGCGGTTCAAGCTTTGCATTGTTATTATGGTTTGAGTTATAAGAACTGGAGAGTAAAACGTCGTCGTAAACTAATGTAACTTTAGCTGCACTATATTTACCGCCTTTACAGAATAGTGCAAGATAAGGATCATTGGCAACATTAGCAGCTGCATACTTACTGTAATTGTTGCTTTGTTGCCAAGAGTTTTCTGTCCCCGTAAGTCCATCGCCAATTAGAGCGTATGCAATTTCATATGTTCCGTTTACCAAAGGCTCGATAGTTGCAGTTGCAGTTACTTCTGTTTTATCTGCGTTTAATTCTCCTGTTACCGATACACCAACTGTAGCAATGCGTGCTAATGCTTCTTTAAAATCTACACAGATATCTTCATCGGAACCATAGAATGGGTCCATAACATCATTACGGTCTATCTTGCAGGTTGGAGCTTCACCAAAATTAAGTTTTGCGTAATTTCTACAGTACATGACATCTGTCTCGTTATATTGGTGTATAGCAATACCTACAAAGCTATCAGCGAATTTATCGCGTAACTTCTTCATTCCAGCCCAACCACGTGGACACCAGCCACAGCCAGTTCCTGTATTTTCTTCTATAACTACACCTCTCTTTACTTGTTTGTTAACGGTAGTAAGTTTACAAGTTGTTGATTTATTCTCGGACTCGTTCGTTTTACCATTTACTTTTGTTATAGTAATAGTCTTTTCAGCAATTCCCGTATTCGCATCAGCTGCAAGAGGTAAACTAATTGTACATTGTGCACCCATTGTTCTTACTGGTGAATTGATAACAAGATGTTGTTCTGCATTTGGTATACCATTGGTGGTAATTGTGTAGTCAATACTGTTTATACCTTCAGTACCAGCATTAAATAAGACGAGCTTACTCTTTCCTGTAGTATTTTTTACAACAACAAGGTTTTGTAATGAACTTGGAGATACAGAGTTGTGTGCGAAATCCCCTTCGATAAGGACTTGTAATGCTAACTGTCCAAAACCTTCTTCAGCCAAATTCGTCCATTCTGTTGCAGTCTTTGAAGTACGTATAAAAAAACTATTCGGCTCTGGCCCACTATAGTTTACAATTGGAAACTTTGTTGTTCCTTCAGAAGCATCTGTAATCGTAACAGTGTAACCTATATATATACCATTGTTGCCAATAATATATGGAGTAGTTAGTTTTACATCATTTACCATTCCTTGCATATTTTCTCCTTCATCGCCAGCATTTTAGAGATGCTTGATCTACACTCTGGATATAATCTGCATTATTAATATTGTCGGGTAAACTTTTTGAAATCCAAATCTTCACATTATTTGTATGTACTTTGTCGCGTAGATAGAAGCGGATAGCTTTAATGGCTTTCCCCATAATAATAGAATTGCCTGGAGCAATAAAAAGAGCAGCATCGTATGTCTCAGTTTTCGAAACGCCTACGGCATTACGTTCTTCGTTTTCTGGCTGATAACCCCACCATACCTGATTTGCAGATGGTTCAATCTTCCTGATTGACACTTTATCTGAACCTGCTCTCTGTGAGATAGATAAATGTGCATTACTTGTTGTTTTCAAGTTTCGCTGAAATACACTCGTTTGTGCATAGACCGAAAAACTTAGTGCTACTGCAAAGGTTAAAAATAAAATTCTTTTCATATTTACAAAAGTTTAAGTTAATGGCCGACTTGAAAGTACGGCATTGTTGAATTAATTTATAATGCTTGTATTTTACGACAACAACATGATCATTGAGAGATTGTTTTTTATACTTCCTCAATATTGGATATATCTTTTTCCATTGGTTACAAAGGTAATAAATTGTTCATATTCCAACAAATATTTCATCTCTTTGTTTTCCAATGTAAAGACTGAAGAGGCAACTGTAGACTCTTTACCACCATAAAAATACCTGAAAATACCTCAGCACCTCATATTCTACACCTTTATTATATATTGTTTTCCAAACTTTTTGTATCTTTGCAACCCTAAAGCGATACATTTAGACCAGAAAATCATTAACAAATTAAAGAAATGAAACCAACATTATTACTTCTTGCAGCTGGCATGGGCAGCCGCTATGGTGGCTTAAAGCAGCTGGACGGACTTGGACCGAACGGCGAAACCATTATGGATTACTCCATATACGACGCCATAAAAGCCGGGTTCGGAAAGATAGTATTTATCATTCGCAAGGATTTCGAGGCTCAATTCAGAGAGAAAGTGCTGTCTAAATATGAGGGACACATACCTTCCGAGATTGTATTTCAAAGCGTTGATGCGCTGCCCGAGGGCTTTACAGTGCCCGAGGGGAGGGGAAAGCCATGGGGAACCAACCATGCCGTGCTAATGGCAAAGGCTGTTGTGCACGAACCTTTCTGTGTTATTAACTGCGACGACTTCTACAATCGCGATGCCTTCATGGTGATAGGGAAGTTTCTTGCCAACCTTCCTGAAGGCTCAAGGAACAAGTATGCCATGGTAGGCTTCCGTGTTGGCAACACCCTTAGCGAGAACGGAACAGTGTCGCGCGGACTGTGCAGCACGAACGAACAGGGACATCTGACCACCGTTGTGGAACGGACGAAGATAGAACGGCGCGATGGCAAGGTGCAATATATGGACGAAGACGGCAGCTGGACCACCGTTCCGGACAACACGCCCACCTCCATGAATGTGTGGGGATTTACTCCCGACTACTTCGAATACAGCGAAAGCTACTTCAAGGAATTTCTTTCCGACCCCAAGAACATTGAAAACAAAAAGTCGGAATACTACATACCAATGATGGTAAACAAACTCATTAATGACGGAACAGCCACCGTAGACGTGCTCGACACCACGAGTACATGGTTCGGCGTAACCTATCCGGCAGACAGGGACGGCGTCGTGGCACGCATAAGACAGCTTGTAGACGAAGGCATCTACCCCAAAAAGCTCTTCTAAACGCAAAAAAACTTCAGGCTATTTCGATGCATCAACGTATCGAAATAGCATACGCACAAGAACAACATAGAGACAAATGAACATCAGATTACTGGGCGATGCAGAAGCTAAACAGTTGCAGCAAATTGTAACCGAGGCAGAACACATCGTCATTTGTGCACATAAATCGCCCGATGGAGATGCCATAGGCTCTTCGTTGGCGTGGAAATTGTACCTGAACCAGATAGGTAAGACGGATGTAACGCTATGCATGCCAGATGCATATCCCGACTTCCTGCAATGGCTTCCAGGCGCAAGTACCGTGCTGCGATACGACAAGCACCCTGAAAAAGTACAACAGGCATTCGACAGGGCAGATCTTGTCTGCTGCTTGGACTTCAACCAATATGCACGCGTTGAGGCGATGCAAGCCACCCTTGAGGGCTGTCAGGCAAAGCGAATACTCATAGACCACCACTTGGAACCACAGACCGACAACGCAATAACCGTATCGCGACCTGACATGTCGAGTACAAGCGAAATGATATTCTACATCATCAGTCAGTTAGAAGGATACGACAGCATGACGAAAGAATGTGCACAGTGCATTTATTGCGGCATGATGACCGACACCGGAGGCTTCACCTACAACTCTACACGCCCCGAAATATACTTCGTAATCGGACAATTGCTGTCGAAAGGCATCGATAAGGACAGCATATACAACCGGGTCTTCCATAACTATTCGGTGAATGCGCTGCGCTTCCGTGCCCATATCATAGCCAGTAAGATGAAAGTTGTAAACGAATTGCATGCCGCTTACTTCATGGTAACCAGGGAAGACATGTGCCGTTTCCACTTTGTAAAAGGCGATTTGGAAGGTGTGGTGAACTCGCCGCTACAGATTAAGGGGCTGAAACTAAGCATATCGTTGCGCGAAGACACCGAACGCCCCAACCTTGTATTAGTAAGTCTGCGGTCAAGCAACGGGTTCCACTGCCAGCCAATGGCGGTCCGATACTTCAATGGGGGCGGACACGCCGATGCTTCAGGCGGAAAGCTCTACTGTTCTGTACCCGAAGCCGAACAAATAGTGCTGAAAGCATTGCTCGCTTTCCAGGACGAACTGAAGCGAAAATAAGAGAACTGAAATCCAATTTCAAAAAAAACGGGCAATCACTTGCTATATCCAAATAAATCATTTACCTTTGCAACCGAATTGAAAACATAAGGTTTCGGTTCTGAAACCTTTACCTCCACAATATCAAAATTTCGATATAACATATATAATACTTTATGTTTAGTAAAGAAGAATTATTAGAAAAGGATATTCCCGAGCTGGCGAATATCGCAAAAGACCTTGGAGCGGACTATAAAAAATCTGACGATAAAGAGGCCATTATCTATGCCATATTGGACAGACAGGCCGTTAACGCCGGCATATCGCACCCTTTGGGAGCAACAAAGCGTAAGCGTACGAGGATAACAAAGAAGGAAACGGACAAAGTTTACACCGTACACGGAAAAGAAGGAGAAAACTTTGACCTGCAAAAAAATAAGGTGCAAAACACTGCCTTGCCAAGTTTGTTTAAAGACTTGCCCGACACACAGACTGCCGGAAAGCAAGAAACCGAAACAGAAAAACCTGCGGAAACTCCTAAAAAACGTGGACGCAAGAAGAAGGAAGAAACACAGGCACAGGCTGACACCGCTGCTGAAAAAACTCCGGAAAACAACGTAAAAGAGGAAAAACCTGCAGAAACAGCAACCGAAACAACAACCGACATTCCTGCAGAGGCACCTGTTGAAACAGCAACAAAACCTGTTGCACAACCTGTAGAAGAAATTGCTGAGACAGAAACACCCGCCAACGATACAACGGAAATGGTGATACCGGAAGCCGAATTTGTATCGCAAAACGGACAAACACCCGAAAACGAGAACACGGAGAACCTTCTTGAACAGCTCCAGGCAAAGGTAAACGCACGCAACGAGCAAATGGAAGAAGCAGAAAATACGGTTAAAGACGGTGTGTGGGAGGGCGACCCAGGCGATGGGACAGACTTTATAACAGTGGTAGACATACCCGTGGAAGACCAAGGTATGGTGCCTTCTTACGACATGTTCGACCGTCCTAACATTCCAGCCGATGCCAACCATGCATCATACTACAACGAATCGACTACACAGCAGGACGTTGCACCAACCTACGACTTTAACAATATCATTAAGGCAAATGGCGTTTTGGAAGTTATGCCCGACGGTTATGGTTTCTTGCGGTCCAGCGATTACAACTACTTATCGTCGCCCGACGACGTGTATGTGCCTGCAAACCAGATTAAACAGAACGGTTTGAAGACGGGCGATGTGGTGGAATGCCACGTAAGACCACCCCATGAAGGAGAGAAATACTTCCCACTTACCTCGATAGACATGATAAACGGGCGTGCACCGGCAGAAGTTCGAGACCGTGTTTCGTTCGAACATCTGACACCATTGTTCCCCGACGAGAAGTTCACACTGTGTGGCGACCCACGCACAACAAACCTTTCGACTCGCGTGGTAGACCTTTTCTCACCGATTGGAAAGGGACAACGTGCGCTGATTGTGGCTCAGCCAAAGACAGGTAAGACTATATTAATGAAGGATATAGCCAATGCCATAGCAGCAAACCACCCTGAAGCATACCTCATGATGCTGCTTATAGACGAGCGTCCGGAGGAAGTTACCGACATGGCACGTACGGTTAATGCCGAAGTAATAGCATCTACGTTCGATGAACCAGCCGAACGCCATGTGAAAATAGCAGGCATTGTACTGGAAAAAGCAAAGCGAATGGTAGAGTGTGGGCACGATGTCGTTATCTTCCTCGACTCCATTACACGTCTCGCACGTGCCTATAACACAGTCGCCCCAGCCTCCGGCAAGGTGCTGACGGGTGGTGTTGATGCCAACGCATTGCAGAAACCGAAACGCTTTTTCGGTGCCGCCCGTAACATAGAAGGTGGAGGTTCGCTCACCATTATAGCAACAGCGCTCATCGATACAGGTTCTAAGATGGACGAAGTCATATTCGAAGAGTTCAAGGGAACGGGTAACATGGAGTTGCAACTCGACCGTTCTCTCAGCAACAAACGTATCTTCCCATCTGTCAATCTCGTTGCTTCGAGCACACGTCGCGATGATTTACTGCAGGACAAGACCACTATCGACCGCATGTGGATACTCCGTAAGTACATCGCAGACATGAATCCGATAGAGGCAATGAACTCTATTCACGACCGAATGTTGCATACTCGCGATAACAACGAGTTCTTGTTATCAATGAATGGATAAACCTATCAATCATTTATAAATACTTCTTGAAAAGTCATTCCTGTGAAGGAGTGGCTTTTTTTATATTCTTTAGTATCTTAATTCAAACTCTTTTATTTCCTCATTTGCATCTTTCCATCTCGTCAATCTGTGTCTTAAATGTGTGAATAGTGCAAACGTTTGAATTCATAAAGGCTCTATTTATTGGATATTTCCAAAGACTTTGTCGGTTAAATACGATATATTTGCAGAGATAATAGTATTAGTAGTGATAGTATGATTGATAACTCTGAATGCCAATAGCCTTTGAATAAGCATGAGAGATATATGCTTTTTTTGACTATATGCTTGTTTATGGCATTGTATTTAGGTATCAGTTATTACGACTAAACATTTTTATTGTTTTAGAGTAAAGTCCCATTTGCTGTTTGAAGCAAGTGGGACTTTCAATTCATATAACTTGTTTGTTGTTGTATAAGACTAAAAAAACAATGTTCCGAATATGTTTATCATACGTTCGGAACACGTCAGTTATGTGTTGATATCACGTTTTTTGCAGGGCTAAAAGGGTTACTTTAGTTCCTTTTTGACCTCTTCGAGCGCTGCAATCCAGTTTGTGTCGAGCGAGAATTGGGTGGGGTAGTCATCACGATTGTAGTATGCCAATACCACTTCGTCGTCCTTGTCGCCATACAGAGGGTGGTTTATGCTGGCATCACGGAATATCTTTCTCACACGATTTTTCTCTTTTTCGTTTCCTGCCTTGGCATAATTCTTCAGGTAAAGGTTCACAAAGTCGTACATATAGTATGCCATTGAGTCCAACTGAGAGTTTAAATGAGCAATCTCTTTGCCTGTCAATTCCTTGTCAGATGCCGACAACGCCTCCAGCGTTTTGGTCTTTAAGTAAGATATTGCATCTACTTTGAACGATGCAATCTTACGTATTTCGGTATCTTCAGACTTGTCGGAAGCTACCTTATACGAGCTTCTGTAAATCTGATCGTACACTCGTTGGGGCGTCTGGGCATAAGTAGTGGCAGTGAACAAGATGGCTACAAGTGCCATGGTTGCTTTCTTTAATTTAATCATTGCTATCAAGTTTAATTGTTATCTTTATTATCCAATAATGTTATTGTCGTCTTTCAACATTGCCGTCTCCGTTGTCTGACAATGTCGGGATAGTCCGTTTATATTCGTCAGCTATTATTTCGTTGTGCAAAATTACGACTCTTCTGCCGTAAAATCGTGCAGAACGTTTAATTTTTATATAGTTTTATGTTATTTATTACTAATGCGCGACTTGTTTTTAAGGGCAAAATCTTTCCACGAACCATAGTGTTTGGCATCAGAATTGGGGCGATTAGACTGCAGAAAGTGGCAGTAGGCAGCACCGAGAGCATCGGTTGCGTCCATGAACTGCGGCATTTCGCTGTCCTGCAAGTGCAGCAAGCGTTGCAACATGCCGGCTACTTGGTCTTTGGAAGCCGAGCCGTTGCCTGTTATAGCCATCTTAATCTTCAGCGGAGCATACTCATGTATGGGCACTTCGCGCTGTATTGCTGCTGCAATGGCTACCCCTTGAGCTCGTCCTAACTTCAGCATCGACTGTATGTTCTTGCCAAAAAAAGGTGCTTCTATTGCCATTTCATCGGGCAGATACTCTTCTATTATGCCCGTAACACGTTCAAAAACCTTGCCCAAGCGCAGGTACACGTCTTTCTCTTTGCGCATATCGATAACGCCCATCACCACCATTTCAGCCTTATTGCCTTGTGTCCGTATCACGCCATAGCCCATGACGTTTGTCCCTGGGTCTATGCCGAGAATGATTTTCGATGGATGTTGCTGCGCTGTCGTCATATTTCTATCGGTCCATATAGGGATTGTGAGCAAGCTCGTAGCCTATTGTTGTCTGCTCTCCGTGCCCCGGATACACTACGGTGTCGTCGGGCAGCTGCGACAATTCCCTTAAACTGCTAATCAGTTGGAACATACTTCCACCCTCAAAGTCGGTCCGTCCCACGCTGCCACGGAAGAGCGTGTCGCCCGTAAACGCCACATTTTCTTCTTTGCAATAGAAAGTTACACCTCCCGGAGTGTGTCCCGGACAGTCTATAACCGTCAGTTCGTGATGCCCAAACCTAATCGTTTCGCCTGCTTTAAAGGTGTGTTCAACAGGCGGGAAGTCGTAGTTTAGCTGCATTCCGAACATATTCCGCGCCTGTTCCTTGAGCGAACGCAATGCAGGAGCGTCTTTTTCGGACACCTCCGGCAGCAGTCCGAACTCATCGTTTATCGTGTTTATGCCGAAATTATGGTCGAGATGGGCATGCGTAGCCAGCAAGTGGACGGGTTTAAGATGGTTGTCTTGAATGAAGTCTACTATTGTCTGGCGTTCTTCTTCATAGAAAGCACCGCAGTCAATGATGACACATTCCAGACTGTCGTCCCATATAATATAGGTGTTTTCTTCTATCATGTTGAACACAAAACGCTTTATTTGTATCATATAAATGTCTTTTTTGAGTCTTATAATCTACTTTAATAGCCGCTTATTAACAGGCTAAACGCAAGGGACATATATTAAATTCTTTTCTTCGAACCACGGTTCTTCAAACCATTGCGACAGCTTTTCTTGTACAACAATCTTCTTAAAGGGTTTCAATTCCTCGTCAAGCGTTCCTCCTTTCAGTACTATTATGCCGTTCTCAAAGGCATTATGGTTGTCCTTCGCTATGTTTTTGCGTACAATTTTCATCATATCGGATAGTGGCATTACTGCTCTCGATACAATAAAGTCGAACTTTCCCCTCTCTTCTTCGCCGCGCTTGTGTTGCAGAAGCACGTTTTCCAAACCTATGGCATTGGCAATTTCGGTGGCAACCTTAATCTTTTTGCCCGTTCCATCTATCATTTTAAAGTTCGCATTGGGGAACATTATTGCCAGCGGAATGCCCGGAAAGCCGCCGCCGGTACCCAAATCGAGTACATTTGTGTCGTCTCTGAAGTTTATGAACTTGGCTATTGCAAGCGAATGCAGCACATGGTGTTCATACAAATTGGTTATATCCTTGCGCGAAATGACGTTTATTTTTGCGTTCCAATCGGCATACAGGTCGTACAAAGCGTCGAATTGCTCGCGTTGTCGAGCTGTTATGTTGGGAAAATATTTAGTAATAAGGTCTGCCATATCTATGTTCTTCGTTAATTTTCTATTGTAACTCGCACCTCTTTAGGGTTTATTTCACCCGGCGAATATATAAAAGTTGTAGAGTCGTCGGACAGAATAAAATTGTTAGAAGGGTAGGGTTTGATGCCTACGAAATATCCTTTGGCTTGCGCTTGCGCCAAATCGTCGTTGTCCCAATCGTTGTTTTTTGCCATTTTTTCGATGATTTTCTTCGTCAAAGTCTCGTTGTAATCGTCTCCAAACACTTCTTTCAACGTTATCTGCCTGCCAGTTTGCGGGTCGATATTGAAGCAAAGAGAATATTTTGAGGTGGTTTCGCCCGTCTTAATGGCAATGTTCGACAGGTAAACCACGTAGTCTCCCTTGCCGGGAAGTATGCGTGTGTCTATGTTAAGCGCCCAATTTAGCTGACTGGCGGCATGTTCGCGGTCCTTCAACCAGCGTGCCAACTCCAGATATTCCTTACCATAGTTCTGTGCCAACCGCGGTATTACCTGCTGCGGAGCAAGTTTTTCGTAGCTTGTAGCGAAGTAATTAGGCTGCAAAGTGCCCATTCTGAGCAACGAATCGTTGGCAACGGCATACTGTTTACCCTTTAAGAAGGCGTAACTTATATGTATTTGGCACGCAGCATCCTTATTGAACCGAATGGTAGTGTCCATTGTAACCTTGTCGGTGGGCACAACCAGCTTTGCTTTTGCTTTCTTTTGTGTACAGCTTGCTGCCATAATGCAAGCCGATAACAAGACTAAAACAGATATAAAACTCTTCTTTGCCATATTGAAAGGCAAAGTTACAAAAAACTTTCGTAACTTTGCACAACGAAAACAACAATATAATGAAAATGATAAAGGCGTGTCTTTTCGATTTAGATGGAGTGGTGTTTGACACCGAACCACTTTATACAGAGTTCTGGAAAAGTATCTTTAACGAGTTTTATCCAACCGAACAAGATTTGGAATTAAAGATAAAAGGACAGACCCTAACCCAAATTTACAATCGCTATTTTGCAGGACAGCCCAACCGACAGGCAGAGATAACACGCCGAGCGGACGAATATGAACGCCAAATGCAGTACACGTATGTAGACGGTTTGACCGACTTTGTGCAACAGTTGAAGCAAAGTGGTGTAAAAACAGCAATAGTAACGAGTTCCAATAAAGCCAAGATGGAAAACGTGTACCACCAACACCCCATGTTCAAACAACTTTTCGATGCTGTGTTTACGGCTGAAGACTTCCACGAAAGTAAGCCTTCGCCTGATGGATATCTCACCGCTGCACATGCATTAGGCGTAGATCCAGCCGACTGCATAGTGTTCGAGGATAGCTTTAACGGACTTCGTGCAGGTGTTGCAGCCAAGGCACGAGTGGTTGGACTGGCTACTACAAACCCGGCAGAAAGCATTAAAGAGTTTACGAAAGAAGTAATACCAAACTTCGTTGGCTATGAACTAACGGAACAATAACGAGGCATATACAACATAATGGGCTATTTATCAACAGACAAGAAGAAGATAACTGCAGTAACACTTCGGCAGATGAAGGGTGCAGGAGAGAAGATTGCGCAGATTACGGCATATGATTATACAACGGCAAAAATATTCGACGAATCCGGCATAGACAGCATACTGGTTGGCGATTCGGCTTCGAACGTAATGTGTGGAAACGACAACACGTTGCCCATAACCATCGAAGCAATGATTTATCATGCCAAGGCAGTGGCAAAAGCGTGTGCCCATGCCTTTGTAGTATGCGACATGCCGTTTGGTAGTTATCAGGTTAATAGCGACGAAGGAGTGCGCAATGCCATTCGCATAATGAAGGAAAGCGGTGTAGATGCCGTGAAATTAGAAGGGGGCAGCGAGGTTGTTGCCACTGTAAAGGCTATTATTGCAGCAGGCATACCTGTAGTAGGGCATCTCGGACTGACCCCCCAGAGCGTGCATAAGTTCGGTGGTTACGGCTTAAGGGCAAAGAACGAGGCAGAAGCAACCAAGCTGTTGGACGATGCCAAGCTGTTGGACGAAGCTGGCGTGTGCGCTTTGGTGTTGGAGAAAGTGCCACAAGCATTAGCCGCCGAGGTGTCGAAGCAAATCAAGACGCCCACCATTGGCATTGGAGCAGGCAGCGGAACCGACGGACAAGTACTGGTTTATGCCGACGCTATGGGTATGACGCAAGGTTTTAAGCCCAAATTCTTACGACATTTTGCCGATGTAAGGAAGTGTATGGCCGATGGAATTGCCGATTATATGAGGTGTGTGAAGGCACAAACATTCCCGAACAACGACGAGTCGTATTAGGATTTGCTATGCCATAGCCTCAGTTCTGTCTTGGAAAGCGGCGGAGAAACTCCATCAATATAAACTTGAACGCACAGCTGCAACATCGCTGTTGCATACAGCTATAAGGCTGTCGGCAGACTGATGATACGGCAAATATGAGACAGTAAAAATATTCTGCGATTTTAAAACCCACCCTTTTGCACGCCAAAACCCACTGTTTTGCATCGTAAAAGGGTGGGTTTTACATTGCGAAACCCGCTCTTCTGCAATATGGCATGTAGAAGAACTAAGCCGAATTACAATATTTTATATATTTTATAGAAACACTTTATACGTGTATTTGTTTTATTTTGCTACCTTTGCAACCAATATATAAGGAAACAGAAATATAGCAAATGAAGAAGATTATCTTTCTACTTGCACTCGTGTTAGGTGCAATTTGCATAAGTTCGTGCCGCGACCATGACACTTACGACGACCAGTTGAAACGCGAACGCAAGTCTATTAATGCGTTTATAGTAAAGCATAAGATAAACGTTATCTCGGAAGTTCAGTTCGAAAAACAAGGTTCTAAGACCGACATATCAAAGAATCAGTACGTCCTTCTTAAAAATTCCGGCGTGTATATGCAAATAGCTTACGAGGGAACGGGCGAGAAATTGAAAGACGGAGAGACGGCAACCGTGCTTTGCAGGTTCGACGAAATCAACGTGCCGGGCGACACGTTGCAGCTCACTAACAGGAATTTGCGTTGGGACGGAGTGGTAGACAAGATGATGGTTACACGAATCAGCGGGACGTTTACGGCTTCGTTCGACAAGGCTTCGAGCGTCATGGCACGCATTTACAAAACTGTGTCCGTCCCGAAAGGCTGGCTTGTGCCGCTGCCTTACATTAAATTGGGGCGCATTAAAAGTGCTACCGACAAGTTGGCACACGTGCGTCTCATAGTCCCATCGGCTCAAGGGCAAGCCTTAGCCAACAAACAAGTGTACGCTTGCTTCTACGATATAACCTTCCAAAGGGGTGCTTAACAACAGAAAACAATACATGCCACGGCTCGTACCAACGTTGTCGTGGCTTTAAACTTATACAGAAGATGACACTTATAAAGTCTATTTCAGGCATTCGGGGTACCATTGGCGGACCGACGGGCGACACTTTGAACCCGCTTGACATTGTTAAATTCACATCGGCTTACGCTACTTACATTGCAAGACAGCACCCGGGAAAGAAGCTGAAGATTGTTGTCGGACGCGATGCACGCATCTCCGGCGAGATGGTAAAGAACGTAGTGTGCGGCACGCTCATGGGTATTGGCGCCGATGTAGTGAACATTGGCTTGGCAACTACACCGACTACGGAGCTTGCCGTGCGCATGGAAGGTGCCGATGGTGGCATTATTATAACGGCATCGCACAATCCACGCCAGTGGAACGCACTGAAATTGCTAAACAACGAGGGCGAATTCTTGACGGCTGCAGACGGTGCTGCCGTGCTCGACATAGCAGAAAAGGAAGATTTCAACTATGCCGACGTAGACCAACTTGGACACTACAGGGAGGACAACTCGTTCGACCAACGCCACATCAACGCAGTGAAAGCACTCGAATTGGCAGACTTGGAAGCCATTAAAGCCCGCAAGTTCCGTGTCTGTGTAGACACAATCAACTCTGTCGGAGGCGTTATCCTGCCCAAATTGCTCGACCAAATCGGTGTGGAATATACACTGCTGAACGGCGAACCTACGGGCGACTTCGCCCATAACCCCGAACCGATAGAACGAAACCTCGGTGGAATCATGACAGAAATGAAGAAAGGAGGCTACGACCTCGGCATTGTCGTAGACCCGGACGTGGACCGTCTGGCATTCATACGGGAAGATGGCATCATGTTTGGCGAGGAGTACACGTTGGTAAGTGTGGCAGATTACATTCTCGACCACGTAAAAGGAAACACCGTCAGCAACCTTTCTTCTACGCGAGCCTTGCGCGATGTAACCGAGAAACACGGCGGAAAGTACTATGCCGCAGCCGTTGGCGAGGTGAATGTAACTACCAAAATGAAGGAGGTAGGTGCTGTTATAGGCGGCGAAGGCAACGGCGGCGTCATCTATCCGGAGAGCCATTACGGTCGCGATGCACTTGTTGGAATCGTTCTTTTCCTTAGTTCGCTGGCGCAAAAGGGCTTGAAGGCAAGCGAACTGCGCAAGACTTTCCCTGAGTATTTCATAGCAAAGAACCGCATAGACCTTACTCCCGAGACCGACGTAGATGCTATTTTGACCAAGGTTAAGCAGCTTTATGGCAACGAAAAGGACGTACAGGTAACCGACATTGACGGTGTTAAGCTCGACTTTCCTACATCGTGGGTACACCTCCGCAAGTCGAACACCGAGCCAATCATACGTGTTTACAGCGAAGCAGGCAGCATTGAGGAAGCCGATGCATTAGGCAAGAAGCTCATGCAGGTAGTGTACGACATGCAATAACCCCAACCGACATGATAATAAAGACTTCAGAATTCAGCATATCTTCGCCCTCAATAGCGAGGTGTCCCAACGATACGAAGAATGAATATGCATTCATCGGTCGGTCGAACGTCGGCAAGTCGAGCCTGATAAACATGCTTTGCAACCACAAGGGGCTTGCCAAGACATCGGCAAAGCCTGGCAAGACATTGCTTATCAACCACTTCATCATCAACAAGGAGTGGTACATTGTAGACCTCCCAGGCTACGGCTATGCCAAGAGTTCAAAGACTGTGCGCAACAAGCTCGAGCAGATGATTGCGCAATACATCTTGCAACGCAAGCAGCTCGTGAACGTATTCGTGCTCATCGACATACGCCACGAGCAGCAAAAAATAGACCGTGAGTTCGTAGACTGGTTGGGACAGAGCAACATTCCTTTCTCCATCGTCTTCACAAAAGCCGACAAACTGTCGGAGGGAAAGGCGAAGGCGAATGCTGAAGCATGGATGGAGAAGTTGGAAGACACATGGGAAGTTACTCCGCCATACTTCATTACGTCGGCTGAGAAGAAGACTGGCAGAGAGGAAATACTCGACTATATCGAAGGAATAAACACGGAATTGGCAAACGGAACGGCGAAATAGGCTATGGCGCAGATACCTTATTTAGACGTTCAGAAGCTGTCGAAACGTTTCGGAGCGCAGGTCTTGTTCGACGAAATATCCTTCTCCATTGCAGAAGGACAGCACGTTGGACTGATAGCGAAGAACGGAACGGGCAAGTCTACCCTGCTTTCCATACTCACGGGACGGGAGGGATACGAGTCGGGAAGCATTGTCTACCGTAACGACTTGCGCGTCAGCTGCCTGGAACAAAGCCCGAAGTTCAACCCCGAAGAGTCGGTTCTCGACGCTTGTTTCAACCATAAGGGCGACCCGGACAAGGTATTGAAAGCCAAACAAATACTGACAACGCTCAAGATAACCGACCTAAACCAGCCCATGGGGCAGCTTAGCGGCGGACAGCAGAAGCGTGTGGCACTGGCAAACGTGCTGATACTGGAACCCGATTTGCTCATTCTCGACGAGCCAACCAACCACCTCGACCTCGAAATGATAGTGTGGTTAGAAGGCTTTTTGGCACGAGGGAACAAGACCTTGCTTATGGTTACGCACGACAGATACTTCTTGGACAACGTGTGCAACATCATTCTCGAACTCGACAACCACACCATCTACACCTATCGGGGCAACTATTCGTTTTATTTAGAGAAGCGACAGGAACGCATTGCCAACACGCGGGCAGAAATTGCACGCGCCAACAACCTCTACCGCACCGAGTTAGAGTGGATGCGCAGGCAGCCGCAGGCACGCGGACACAAGGCGCGCTACCGTGAAGAAGCCTTCTACGAACTGCAGGCAAAGGCACTGCAACGCATCGAAGAGAGGCAAATCCGCCTGAAAGCATCGAATGTTTACATCGGCAGCAAGATATTTGAGTGCCAGTATGTATCGAAGGCGTTCGGCGAAAAAGTCATACTGAAAGACTTCTACTACAACTTTGCCCGCTTCGAAAAGATGGGAATCGTGGGCAACAACGGCACGGGCAAGTCTACATTCATCAAGATGCTGCTCGGATTGGTACGCCCCGACAGTGGCAAATTCGACATCGGCGAAACCGTCAGCTTCGGTTACTTCTCGCAAGACGGACTGAAATTCAGAGACGACCAGAAGGTTATCGACATCATAACCGACATTGCCGACTACATAGACCTTGGCGGTGGTCGCCACATGACGGCGTCGCAGTTCCTCAACTACTTCCTTTTCACGCCCGAAATGCAGCACAACTACGTGGCAAAACTGTCGGGTGGCGAAAAGCGCAAGCTCTATCTGTGCACTGTACTGATGCACAATCCGAACTTCCTGATACTCGACGAGCCTACCAACGACCTTGATATTCAGACGCTTCAGATACTCGAAGAATACCTGCAAGACTTCCCCGGCTGTGTCATAATAGTATCGCACGACCGCTATTTCATGGATAAGGTGGTGGACCATCTGCTCGTTTTCAAAGGCGATGGACAGGTACAGGACTTCCCCGGCAACTATACGCAGTACCGAGAATACCAAGCCCTGAAGAGCAAAGAAACCATTGAAGAAAACAAGACAAAGGAAAAGAAGACCGCCACACAGCGCAACTACCACAACGAAACGCGCAAGCGAATGAGCTACAAGGAAAAACGAGAATACGAAATGCTTTCTGCCGACATAGAAAAGCTTACTAACGAGATTGAGCAGATGGAGCAACAGCTCTGTTCGGGCACGCTCGCTGTAGACCGTCTTACCGAAATCAGCATACTTTTACCAAGGAAGAAGGACGAGTTAGACGTAAAGGAACTGCGCTGGCTCGAGCTTTCCGAATTGGAATAGCACTGCTTTGCCATAACCAAAGGAGTTATGCCTTTATCGAATACATAGCAGGTTAGGGCAGGAAAATAGGGTAGGCAAGATGCCGGTGAGCAGATAGAAGATGCCAGAAGGCATTGCAATGAATACAAAATAATAGATGGTCGGCTTAAGGGCCGGTTGGATTAAAGACCGAAAGAACTTATATGGATTTGTAAAACAGGCTCTTTTGCGATGCAAAAGAGCCTGTTTGGGAATACAAGACAGACCCTTTTGCAACGTGTTGAGAGTAAGCGGGTTACACAAGTGCTGTTTTCAAGTGTTACAGAAGTGTCTTTCAGCGTAAGTTATAAAGGTACGGCGCCAGCCGATTAACAGGTAAATGGCAAAACATTTTTGCCGTATCCGATAGGCAGTACCACGTTTGTCAGGAAATAACAATAGCCATAAAACATTCTATTTGCGTAACGGCAAGAGAATGAAATAGAGAGAAAAAGAGAGCGCAACCCCAAAAAGGAAGTTGCGCTTTTCTAATTCCAAGATAAGATTAATGCTGTTAGAAGGTTGTGTTAGGTGTACCATATCTCGCCTCCCAAAAGTCCCTTATCTATCGTATTTGTACTGTTGTAATGGTTGTTATCCATTTTCTGCTCATTTCTGCTAACGTTTTCCTCCGTTTTATAGTCGTCGTACAACTCATAATGATTTAAGCTTTTCATATAAACTCCTTTCTTTTATAATACAGATGTTAAGTCGTTACAAATATAACGATATTGTTTGATATTAGCAAATATGTACGAATGAATTCCAATAAATTTCATATTTTTTATACAAAAGACCATACAATGAGCAGCTTTCTTTACAATTGTTTGTCAATAATAGGAAAATAGAACAATAATAGTGTGCGAGCCGACAGCTGTCAACCTGAAAAAAATATTGCTTTTTTGAAATATTTATCGTGTTTTTCCTTTTCTTTCAGAAATTATTTCTACCTTTGCGGAAGATTACACATAAACGTGATTAACCATAAGACTCCGAACATAGCAGGGCAATACATGCTATGAAGCAACCGACAGGCAAAATCTACAACAGACTGAAACAGACCAACGGGGAATATGCAAGTACCTAAGGGATTGAGTTGTGTGTTCCACAATATGGTGAAAATACTGGCACTATAGTGCTGAAACAGATAAAACGCAGTGTTTTGCAATCGGGAACGTTGTAGAAAAAAGCGACCAAAGCTGTACATTGGAACCGAGAACATTGCGCAACATAACAAAAGAATGCTGTGCGGTAAACTAAAAAAAATTCGTGGTTCCAATACTTATGAAGTGTAGCACAGCTTCTTTTTATTTATGTTTTCTTTTTGAAAGTAGGGTAGGAGTGTTTCTGAAATTAATTGATAACCTTACTCTAATTAATAGGAAATCTCTTTTTAATCAATTATCAACCTATATAATAAGGTGTATTTTCTTCTTCTGTGATTAGTCAAAGCATGGCATTTATGCAATGATATACGAAAAAGAGACAGGCACCATGAGCGGTGTCTGTCTCCTTCAATGTCTTTTTCAGCATGTGCCAATGTGATGATGGCACTACTCTACTTTTGTTTAGAGGGCGAACTTGTAGCCAAGTGTAATCTGAATTACGGAGTTCTTGTCGTCGCTGCCCTTGGCAATCTTTGTCAATCCCCAGTTGTAACGGGCGTCAAGCTGGAAGTTTGCATACTCGTAAGAGACACCAACAGGAATGGAAAAGTCCACGCTCTTGGCATCAATGTCGCCAGATGTCTTTACAGTATGACCGGCAACAGTTTCCTTGTTGTCGTATTTACTGCTTACTTTGAAGCCCGGCTGTAAGCCTAACTTAACTGCCAAGCCCTTAGTAACGTACACATTGGCAAGGATAGGCACGTTAATGTAGTCCAATTTGCCTTTGATTGAGTAGTCAATTCTATTCTCTGACCAGTCTCTTTTATAGCCCTGCTGAGAGTAAATGGCACCTGCTGAGAGAGAAAGGAGGTCTGTAACCTGATATTCTGCCTCCAAACCGGCTGCCGAACCTACGCGTGGGTCAGTGTCTTTTGCGTCTGTTACGTTGGCAAAATTGGTACCAACCTTTGGTTGAAGTGTGATTGAACCTACTGCATGTTGTGCGTATGCACCTACGGAAGCGAGCATGATAGCCGCTGATAAAATAGCCTTTTTCATTTTGTTCTAATGTTTTATTCGTTTAATATAATTGAATACGGATGCAAATGTACACCTTTTTTTCGTTTGACATCAAATATTTTAATTGAAAAAAAGGATATAAATGGTAAAAATTGATAAAGGTTAAGTATTGCGTTTTCGTCTTAATCGTTAAGCATCAATGGTATAGTTGTAGTGCAAAACTATAGAAAAAGGAAAACGCCTGCCAGCTCCAAGCGAGCAAGCAGGCGTTTTTATGTGTGTTTTTTTAGAGGGAGTGCCTGTTATCTTACGTTCTTTAATATGGCGAGCAAGTGGTCCCAGACCATCTGGGCGGTAGGTATGAGCAAACGTTCGTCGGGTGTATGCACGAAACGAAGGGTAGGCCCAACACTCATCATGTCTACGTTTGGATACTTTTCTGATATGAGTCCACATTCCAGACCGGCGTGAATGCCAAGCACCTTAGGTTCTTTCCCGAAGAGTTTTTTGTATTCTTCCACTGCAACCTCTACGAGCTTAGAGTTCGGATTCATCTTCCAGCCGGGATAAGCATCATGTGGACGCACTTCTGCACCAGCCATTTCAAAACATGCCTTGATGGTGTTTGCCATGTTTGTAAGCGCACTTGGAACGTTGGAACGCTGCGATGCAATGACAGTTGCGGTGTTTTCATCGGTCCTTACCACGGCTATGTTGCTCGAAGTTTCTACCATATAGGCGATAGCTTCGTCCTGACAGTTAGCCAACGGACCGTTATCAACTGCCTGAACAGCCATGATGAGACGGCGGGCAACCTCTTTTTCGATGACGGGGCGAGCCTCTGTGCTCTTCATTCCCCACACGGCGTTAGGGTCAGATACGTGGTATTCCTCTTCGACCCCCTTGGTAAAGACATTCCAGTCTGCCATTACTTCTTCCTTTTTGTCGGCTGGAACAGCGAAGATAACCTTGCCATCGCGGGGTATTGCATTGTCTAATTTGCCCGAATTCCACTCTGCAAGGAGCACGTCCATCTTGCTTTGCTCCATGTAGAGGAAGCGTCCGAGAAGTTTGATGGCATTGGCGCGCTTCTTGTTAATGTCGTCTCCGGAGTGTCCTCCAATCAGTCCTTTGACGCTTGCCTCCATAAAGAAGAAGCCGGAAGGTGCCTCTTCGCGCTTGAATTTAAACACGCTGTCGGTAGTAACGCCACCTGCACAGCTGACAAAAATCTGTCCTTCGTCTTCCGAATCGAGGTTTATCAGGTAGTCTCCGGTAAGCCAACCCGGTTCCAAACCGAACGCACCGGTCAGTCCTGTCTCCTCGTCCACCGTGAAAAGACACTCTATCTTGCCGTGCTCAATGTCGTCAGAGTCGAGTATTGCCAATTCGTAAGCCACGCCAATGCCATCGTCTGCGCCCAAGGTTGTGCCTTTTGCTTTCAGCCATTCGCCGTCCACGTAGGTCTGAATGGCATCTTTATGGAAGTCGAAATCCAAGTCTACGAGCTTGTCGCAGACCATGTCTATATGGCTTTGCAGTATGATTGTGGGTGCATTTTCCATACCCTTGGTTGCAGGTTTGGTAATAAGCACGTTGCCGGTCTTGTCTACCTTGGTGTCCAGATTGTGGCTTTTGCCAAACTCCACAAGATATTCTATCATCTTTTCCTCGTGCTTTGATGGGCGAGGAATCTGGTTGATTTTTGCGAATTGCTCGAAAACACGAGCTGGTTTTAATTCCATGTTTGTCATTTTTAATAGTATTTGTTTTGTTATATTCGTGATTTATGTTACCTTTGCCAGGAATATTAGATGCAAAGATAGGTAAAATGGTCGAGACTTTACTATTGAGTGTGTTAATAATTGCTATTGCAATGCTCTTGCTTTCGGTAAGAGTGCTGCTGAAAAAAGGTGCAAGTTTCCAGTCGCAACATATACATGACAACAAGTATATGCGCGAAAAGGGAATACACTGCGTCATTGACCAGGACCGGGAGGCACGGGCTTCCAACAAGGCTTATTAGGCTTTGGCAGGACGCTCTGCTATGTATAACGTATTAATGTTAATAAAAAATAAAGATGAAAAGTACTTTAAGCGCATTGGCTGCAGCAGTAATGGCATTCGGAATAATGTCCTGCAACAATCAGCCACAAGGCAACGACACGAAAGAAACCGCCAGACCGGCAGCTGCAACAGCTTCTGCAGGTTCGCAACAGATAGCCTACGTGGAGATAGACTCTATTATGGGGCAATACAAATACTGGAAAGAAGTTACCAAGATACTCGAAGCCAAGGAGAAGAACATACAGAAAACACTTGCCGGAAAACAGCAGGCATTGCAGCAGGCAGCCGCCAACTTCCAACAAAATGTACAGGCTAACAAGTTCACACAGGTACAAGCACAACAGATTCAGGCTGGTATTCAGAGACAAGCCGCCGATGCTGAAGCCTTGCAACAACGCTTAGGAGCAGAGTATCAGAAGGAAGTTGCCAAGTACAACAAGGCGCTTTCGGACAGCGTACACAACTATCTGAAGACCTATAATAAGGATAAGAGGTATGTAATGATACTTGCTAAGAGTGGCGACAACATACTTTATGCTGACGATGCCTGCAATATTACAACAGATGTAGTGCAGGGAATGAACAAAGCATACACAGGATTAAAGAAATAAAAGGTTATATAAATTTTTCATAATTGACGTTCCTGGACTGTAGTGAGTACAGAAAGGGAGAATAATCGTTGTTTAGATAAAATGTAGATCAACTATCTTTATTTGAACATTTAGTGTGAGATGTGTCATGATAGGCACATCTCTTTTTCTGTGTAAGGTCTCTTATATCCTCAAGCCAAGGTGTTTCCAAGTTTCTTTGGATATTCTTCTGAAAGGAAGAAACAGAAGCAAGACAAAGCATGCGTTTGATTTTGAATGCTTACCTGTCTGTATGTTGCGAATTGTTGGGTGTCGTTTGAGGCTATAAACAATATAAACGTAGCCCACCAAGGAGCTACGCATACAAAATTAACAAATATAACTTATGAAAAAAATCGTTTTATTTTGTTCGGTATTGCGGACGAAGTTCCACCTTCGGGACTTTCATTGTGTCGCCTGCTGACATGGTTGTGGCATTGTTTAATACCTGGAAATAAGCCACCATGTCAGGTCCGAGAGCCCTTCGACTGTACGATTGCATGGTCTGTCCTCTCTTTAAAACCACCGTCTTCTCTATGCCAATAATGTCGTAAGCACCGTATCGAATGCGCCTGTCGCTGCTCAACTGCCTGAACTTATCAGCTTTATCAACCACCGGTTGTGCAACCTTTGCAACTGGTTTCTCTATTTTGACAGTTGGTTTCTTCGCTGCTTTCTTTGTCTTAACAGCCAAGCTATATTTTGTTTGGGCGCGAACAACCTCCTTGTTGTCGCGAAGTGCGGCATCCTTTCCGAACTTATAACCGAAGAAATACATCACTGCAACGATGCCAACAGCTATATAAACCCACAGCATCCAATTTATTTTCTTGGTTTTTTCAGCAGAAGAGGCGGCTGCTTTGGGCATTTCAGAAACCGTTTCAGGTTGTTTCTCGAGTACTGTTTCTGATTGTACTTTAACTGTTTCAGATTGCTTTTCAACAGCTTCTGCCTCTACCTCCATGAATATTTCCTTTTCTTCAACGATCTCTTTCTGTCCTTCTTCCCTTTCCTCTGCTACTTCTTCTTTTGGTTCAATAGCTGCCATCGGGACTTCAGCCGATAGTTGTGGCATTTCTTCAGAAGGCTTTTCATCGCTGATTTCGGTAGTTATTGCTTCTTTTGTTTCTTTCTTTTCTTCGTCAGAAACAACGGTTTCGCTGTCAGAAACAGTGGTTTCATCGGCTTTTTCTTTCTTTTCTTCGTCATCAGGCTTGCTTTCTAAGTCGGCAAAATCCACCCCATCGTTCAATACGACCGTTTCAAACAGTGCAAAAGGCTTGTTTACAAGTTCCTTCATAGTAGTGTCGGGCGTAAACGAAACCTTGTCGTGTCCTTCTATCAAGACACGCTCTCCCGTGTTTACATTTACGCTTTCGCGTGGCTTCACAGCTTGCACTTTAAACGTGCCAAGTCCTTTTACCTTCACGAGCTTGTCGGTTTTGAGTCCTTCGTTCATGACATCGAACATGGAAGAAACGAACTTTTCTGCCTCCTTTACAGTTATCTTGTGCTTTTTTGCCACTGCATCGGCAATGAGTTGTAGTGCTGTCTTGGCCATTATTCAGCCCCTCCTTTCTTCAGTTTTTCTTTAATCGAAGCCGCCGCACGGAAGTTTAACACTAATTTAGGGGGTACAAGCATTCGTAATCCAGTGGAAGGATTAACCATAATTCGTTCAAGTCGCTTTTTAACTTCGAATGTACCGAACCCTGAAACCAGTATGGGCTCGCCCGATTCAAAGTTGTCGCCCATTGCTTGCAAGGCGGTTTTCACAAGCTTTTGCGTCTCGTCTTGTGTGCGTCCCACCTTGTCTGCCAATGCACTTATAAATTCTTTGTTGTTCATCTTTGGGTTGTTTGCTTCTTAATTTGCACGATATTTCTATACGTCTGCCACACTTCCGTAGAGGTCGAACTCATCGGCTGCACTTATTTTCGCCCAGTAGAAGTTGCCTATAACAAGTGTCTGGTCGGCTTTTATTAGCACTTCGGGGTCTACATCGGGCGAGCAGAATTCGCTTCTACCTATATAATAGTCGCCCTCTTTGCGGTCTATAATCACCTTTAGGGTCTGTCCTATCTTCTCTGCCTCTACTTCTGCCGATATTTCTTGCTGCAAAGCCATCAGCCTATCGAGCCTTTGCTGCTTCACTTCGGGCGGAACGTCGTCGTCATAGTGTAGTGCGCTGTACGTTCCTTCCTCGTGCGAGTAGGCGAATGCGCCCATACGTTCGAACCGTGCCCACCTTACAAAGTCCATTAACTCGTTGAAATCTTCTTCGGTTTCGCCCGGGAAGCCCACCATCAGTGTGGTTCGTATGTGTAGTCCCGGCACTTTTTCGCGCAAAGTCTGTATGAAATGTATTGTATCTTGCTTTGTAACGTGGCGTTGCATGCGCGATAGCATATGGTCGGAAACGTGTTGAAGAGCCACGTCAAGATACTTGCAGACCTGCGGTTTGTTGCGGATTACATCGAGCAAGTCCCACGGAAACTGGTTCGGATAGGCGTAATGGAGGCGTATCCATTCCACTCCTGGAATGTCTGCCATGCGCGAAACAAGCTCGGTAATGTGGTGTTTGCCGTCCAAGTCTACCCCATAGTAGGTTAGTTCTTGCTCAATCACCTGGAATTCCTTTACTCCGTTGGCAGCCAATTCTGCCACTTCGTTCAGTATATCGTCCATTTTTCTGGAGCGATGCCTGCCCGTTATCAGCGGAATGGCGCAGTAGGCACAATGACGGTCGCACCCTTCGGCAATTTTTATATAGGCATAGTGGGGCGGCGTTGTAAGGTGCCGGCGTCCGTCGCAGGCTGGTATTTCGGCTTTCCCAAGGTCGGCAATGAGTTGTTTGAAGTTGAATTTGCCATAGAATTTGTCGACTTCTGGAATTTCTTTCTGTAGTTCTTCCTTGTATCTTTGCGACAAACAGCCCATAACGTAAAGTTGTCTGAGCTGCCCATTCTCCTTTCTGTTCACAAATTCGAGTATCGTATTGATGCTTTCTTCCTTTGCAGCTTCGATGAAACCGCAGGTGTTTATTACGGCTATTTCGCCTTCCGGAGTATCCGAGTCGTGCACGCAGTCGAAGCCGTTGGCTTCAAACTGTTTCATGAGAAGCTCGGAATCGACAAGATTTTTCGAGCAACCCATGGTGATAATATCAATCTGATTCTTCTTCATTCAATTGTGTTCCCACGCACAGGAACTTTGTTTTCTTTCCCCGAATACACTGTAAGACACCGCTTATTCTTGCTTAAACAAGCTGTCTACAAACTGTTCTTTGTTGAATAACTGCAGGTCTTCCATGCCTTCGCCCAAGCCAATGTATCGCACGGGCACTTTCAATTGGTCGCTAATGCCTATCACTACACCGCCCTTAGCGGTTCCGTCGAGTTTGGTAATGGCTAAAGAGGTGATTTGTGTAACCGATGCGAACTGCTTAGCTTGCTCGAATGCGTTCTGCCCCGTGCTTCCATCGAGCACCAACATGACGTCGTCGGGAGCCTCGGGCAATACTTTTTTCATTACGTCTTTTATCTTTTTAAGCTCGTTCATCAAGCCAACCTTGTTGTGTAGGCGACCAGCCGTGTCGATGATAACCACATCAGCACCGTTTGCCTTGGCACTTTGGAGCGTGTCGAACGCTACACTTGCGGGGTCGGAACCCATTTGTTGCTTAATGACAGGAACACCTACGCGGTCGCCCCAAATCTGTATTTGCTCTACGGCAGCAGCCCGGAAAGTGTCGGCAGCGCCCAGATATACTTTCTTGCCAGCCTTTTTAAACTGATAGGCGAGCTTGCCAATAGTGGTTGTCTTGCCCACTCCGTTTACGCCAACCACCAGAATAACATATGGTTTATGGCTGGTTGGAAGGTCCCAGTCTTCGGCATTCTCGGTGTTGTTCTCGGTTAAAAGCGCTGCAATTTCGGTTCTTAGAACATTGTTTAGTTCCGAGGTAGAAACGTATTTGTCGCGTGCAATGCGTTCTTCGATGCGCTCAATAATCTTCACGGTAGTATTAACGCCTACGTCCGACGTTATAAGGATCTCCTCTAAATTGTCTAAAACCTCGTCGTCTACCTTCGATTTGCCTGCTATGGCACGCGTTATCTTGGAGAAAACACTTTGCTTTGTGGTCTCAAGACCCTTGTCGAGCACTTCCTTTTTCTTCTTATTGAAAAGTCCAAAAAATCCCATAATTAGCTAATTTGTGGCAAAGTTACCAAAAAACGACTGAAGAAACAAATAATAAGAGTGAGAATGATACATAGGGACATACAATAACGTCTGTCACTATATATATTTTTATTTCCTCGTTTCGCTTATTTTGCCACACGTCTGCACAGTTATAATAATAGCAAGGAACAGCAATAATAGTTTTAAAGACAATGTTTTGGATAAATAAACAGAAATGTCTATCTTTGCAAAGCGGCGAAATTCTACTGCAAGAATATTCTTGTAAAAGAGTAGCAATACACAAATTAAGAACTTAAAGAGCTATGGAATTCGAGCAATACGAACAGAAACTTACAGCGGAAGATCTTGCAGCATTTGAGCAGCAATATAATATCACACTTCCAAAGGCTTTCAAAGAGCATTATTTACAATACAACGGAGGTTACCCTCCTTATGAAAATGTAAAAGGGACAAAGCACCTTTTCACTATCAATAGCTTCTATCCAATTAAATACGGTGTACTTCCTATCGAGAAAATCATAAGCGATTACGAAAAGAGCGGTATTGTTTTCGATGACAAAATACCTTTTGCTTACGACAATGGGGGCAATATTTACCTTATTTCGGTAGCACAAAACACGTATGGATACATATATATTGTAGAAACGGAATGTGCAGAAGACAAAGTATTTGTTTTAGTTTCAGAATCCTTTACCGACTTTCTTAATTCGTTCCACTAATCCAAAAAATGACTGATGCGGCGATTCGAAATCTCCATTTAAATTCAAATAAAGAGTTGGAAACGCTGCATTAGACACTATAAAAGGAACGAACATACTACTTTCATAAAGTATCCCCGCCTCTTTTCTGTGAATTCCGATTTGGCTCAATAGAAAATAGATGAGGATACTTTGAAAAAGGGCAGAAAGGAGCGGTTGAAAATACGAACAAGCTCATCAGGCAATAATATCCCAAAGCAGGCAAACTTCGATGATTTCACGGACAAAAAGATTGCAATGATACAGAAGAAAATAAACAAAAGACCAAGACAGAAACTCAATTTTCAAACACACAAATGCGAGTTCTACAAAAGAATATTATAATTTTGCACTTGCTGGCTAACTCTACTCCGCCTTCTCAATATAAAAAGAAATTAAAAAAATATAGAAAATACTTTTTTAGATTCCCATTTTTTCTTATCTTTGCGACATATTGGAAAAGCATATAAGAACAAGAGGCATAAACTAACTAAAGATAAAGAACAATTTAGTAGAATGGAATAACATATTTCATAGCCTAAAAATAAACGCAATGCATTTTCTAAGGAGTTAAAGTTTAGGATATGACCTATGATGTTTATCCGTTCTAAGAACTCTTTTCATTTACTATTCTGTAAAAGCCTGTTGGAAGGCATAATATGTATTTATTGGTTCGCTAAACCTTATATAGTATTAACTTTATTTTAAATTTTAATAGCTTATGATTAAAAGATTATTTTCCAGTGTATTAACAATGGCTATTGTCAGTACTGTTTTCGCACAAAACAATGTACTTTGCACTCGGCTAACGGCACCAGCCAAGGATACTAAAAAAAGTGTCTATTATCTAAAACCTGAAGGTGTACTTTTTGAAGCTACACCTAAAAGTGGAAAAATGACTGGTACAAGTTATCTCTACGTTCCCGGTTATAGTAAAACAAGATTTGTTCCGGTCGTACCAGAAAGCACAAAATATTTCTGGCATCAGAATGTTTACGATATGAATGGGAATTGTAACACATTCGATAGAACAGGAAAGACAGGCAACCTATATACCACCGATGCTGATGGTAGTTTCAACCTAACTACAAGATTTAATGGAGCTGATGCTCTTCCTACTATTGTTTGTGAAACGGATAGTTTTACTCTTTCTGAAGAAAATCCTCATTGGGGACCATTAGACTACGACCTTCCTGCAGTAATGTATTGGTATCCAAGAATTAAAAGTGGAACTTTAACAGGAACAGAAAGTCATATTCGCCCATTGCAATTCACCGATGACAAAGTTAACAACTTCTATCTTGGAGGAATGGATAATGGATATCTTTTCGGCTCTGGTACAATCTCAGGAGGACAATATATTTCACGTGGTGTACAACAAATATTGGAAAAGCCTATATCTCCACTCTGGGTAGAAGATGTTTTTCTACCTGTTATATCTAAAAGTAGTACTCCTTTGCCAAATGGGACAGAGCTAACAATGCTTATTACCAATGTTGAAACAGATGCACAAGGTAAGAAGAAACCAGGAAATGAGACTCTCGCAGAACTTAAGTGTACGGCTTCCGATATGGAAGTAAACGATCCTATTAGCGATGCCAATGGAACGACTTATAACAAATTCGCTGCAGTATTTACACGTGAGGGGAAAGGATTCCTTATAGACAAAGAATTTGCTGTTATTGTTCGTGGTTTCGAACAGCCAGGTGTAGATATGGGATTGTCTGGTGCAGGAATTCCTTATTATAACAAAGTATTAAGTCCTGCACTTTGCCTGATAAAAACTAAAGATGGCAAAAACAAGGCAGCAAACATTTATGCCGACAATAACATAGCACTAAGCGTTACATTCTCTGCAAAATTCGATTATGCTAATGGATATGTAGACGCAGGCATGGAGACTTCTTATAATTATGGACTTGTCCAGATGAATAATGAAGGAACAGAAGGGCAAACTACATGTACTCAAGGTCTTGTGTTCCCAGGTGCTGTCGCTCAGTTAAATGGAATGTGGTATGACGAAGATAAGAAAGAACAGTATACATTATCAGGAATAGACAGCTGGATAAAAAGTTATGCTATAGATGAGGACAGTTATCGCGAATATGGTTTAACTGTAATTAAATTTACTTGTGAGCCACTTCCTTCTAATGTAGCTGGACGTAAATGTGATATTCTAATTCATGGTAAAGGTGTTGTTTCCGACAAACCTATTACGGTTGTACAAGGAGATGTAACTGCAGCAATCAATAATGTTCATTTATCTACCACGACAAAAGAATATCCTAATTATAACGTTGCAGGACAACGTGTAGAAAAAAACTATAAGGGTATTATTATTCGAAATGGTAAAAAACAATTCAATAAGTAATTGAATGTAATCTTATAAACTACACAGGAAAAGATTAATAATTAATATAAAACTATCTATTATGAAGAATAAAATTTATGCTTTAATTCTTGGAGGTATATTTGCATTAGCAGGAAGTCCTCTAATAGGTATAGCTCAAACGGCATCTACAGCAAGTCCATTCACTGTTACAAAAGGAAAACCATATAAAGAGAATTGGGGAAATACCAAGGTAATTCTCAAAAAGAAGATTTGGACAGTAGAAGATAAAAATAATGATAACAATACATGGGAAGATTTAGATGCAGGAGCACCAGCATATAATGGAGCAAATGCAACGAAAGACGCAGACGACTGGCTTGTTTCTCCACCTTTACATCTAACAGCTGGTCAAACATATGCACTTGAAGCTGGAGCAGTTGTGGGAGGATATTCAGGAACTGGGCAAAGAATGAACATAGCTTATGGAACTGGCGACGATCCTACAACATATAGCGAAATCGTTCCAACTACTCCTGTTTCTGGAACAGCTTTCGGAACACCTACTACTTTAAAAACAACGTTTACCCCTACGGAAACAGGAGACTATCGTATAGGTTTCCATGCAGTAAGCGACAGACCAGGATATATTATCATGCGTCCTGTAAAAGTTGAAGAGGCGACATCAACCTCTGGAACTCCAATTGCTATTTCTGATCTAAAATTAGAAACAGGTCAAAATGGAGAACAAATGGTAAAAGTTTCATTTACAACTCCAACAAAAGATATAATGGGACGAGACCTAACGTCTATAACTTCGGCTGCAATATATCGTGATGGTTCTACATCACCTATACATAAAATAGAAAATCCTGCTATTGGACAGAAGATAGAATGGACAGATGACAATGTAGCCATAGGACAACATTCATACGAAGTTTACACTTATGTTGGTGATTTAAAAAGTGCTAAAGCTGAAGCTAAAATTTATGTTGGCAGCGAACTTGTACCAGGAAAAGTTAAAAATGTAATTGCATACGATAATCTTAACGGAACTATTACATTAAAATGGGACGCAGTTAAAATCGGAGCTAATGGAGGTTACATAGATCCTACTACTGTAAAATATGGAATTTTTGAAGGTATTTACGAAACCCCTATTGCACAAGATATTACTGGAACAGAAGTTACGATTAAGGATATTCCTACAAATGGAACTCAAGGGAGCAAGTTCTATCAGGTAGTCGCATATACTGACACAGAACATATTGGCAATGGTGGATTTGCAGATCCATTCTTCTATGGAACACCATATGATTTTCCTTTCCACGAATCATGGCCTTATGGAACGTGGGAGAAAGGTCCATGGAGTGCAAGCTATAACGATACAAAAAAACATTTCAAAATCTCTCGAGATTTCTCTGCAGATGATGATGAAGGCTCTTTATTATTCACACCTGAAAGAGCAGGCGATGCTGCTACAATAGTAGGTCCAAAGATGGATTTAGGAAAAGCGACAAAACCACGCCTTTCATTTCAATTCTATGCTTATCCTGGTAGTAAGAGCAAACTACAAGTATACTTGGATGTAAATGGACAACACAGAAAACTTGCTTCAGAAATAGATTATTCTACATTAACAGGCAATGCCGGTTGGCGTACAGTTAATGTTGATTGTGCCGATGCGGAGTTTAAAAAAGAAAATGGTTATGGACGTGTACTTATTCACGCCATATCTGATGGAGAGAACATTATGGTTGATGATGTAAATGTCAATGACGCTATTAACTATAATGTTATGACGAATGTTAAAACCCCACTCCATGCACAAGCTGGCGAACAAGCAGAGATTATTGTTCATGTTCGCAATATTGGTTTAAAAGAGGCTGAAGGTTTCCAAGTTAAACTTCATTCAAATAATGGAACGGCAATAGCGACCGAAAGTGGGACAATAGCTCCAGGCGAAACTCAAGAATATACATTCCATTATGTAGTGCCTTTCGATAACAAAGAATTCCAAGTTTGGGCTGAGTCTGATTGGGCTGCTGATGAAAACCAAGGAAATAATATTTCTGATAAGAAAACTATAAAGATAGTTACAGCTCCATATCCAGCAATCAACAATCTTAAAGCAAGCAAAGATGGCAGTAAAGTTAAACTTGAATGGACAGCTCCAGTAGTAGAAAATTGCGTTATTACAGAGAGTTTCGAAACCTATGCCCCATTCCTCATTAAAGAAATAGACCCATGGACACTTTACGATGCAGATGAATGCCGCACAAATACTTTCGGCGGAATTACATTCCCTGGCAATGGACTTCCTTTTGCATACACAGTGTTCAATTGTGATGGTACTACACACGGAATGGACGATGCAACTACCCAAATGTTTAAACAACGTTTTAGCGGACACGATAGTGAACAATCAATGATGAGCTTCGGAAATTTAGGTGATGCAACAACAGGAAACAACGATTGGCTTATTTCTCCAGAACTTTCAGGCAAACCGCAAACAATAAGCTTCTTCACGAAAGCCCCACAATGCGATTATGCAAACTACGGTCCGGAAGATTTTTATGTAGCTTATTCTACAAGTGGTAAAGATGTTAATGACTTCAAGAAGATACACACCGACAATGCTGCAGACAATATTAATTGGAAGAAAGTTTCTGTAAAACTTCCTGAAGGTGCAAAATACTTCGCAATCGTCCATACTTCAACAGTACCTCAATCTTCATATGGATTTGAACCGGCAGGTCTACTAATTGACGATATTACATACGAAAGTGCACCACTACAAATTGTTGGTTATAATGTTTATCGCGATAATAAACTTATTGCTAAGAACACAAGTATGAATGAGGTAACAGCATTCGATACAGATGGTACTGACAATGACAAGTATTATGTAGTTACATTATATAATGTAGGTAAATCCAGTCCATCTAATGTTGCATCTGTTGTGTCTACAGATATAAATAATGTAACGACAAACGCAACTTCTGATAATACGACCTTTATATATACAACATCTGGTGTTCTGGTTGGGAATAATGTATCAACACTCCCTGCAGGCATCTACATTGTAAAACAAGGTAATAAGAAAAATAAAATTGTTGTGAGATAAGATTTATTGGTGATTTTCGTATTTATGAGATAATATGTAGAAAGATTAATTTTTTATATATAACCAATAACGTTATATGATCGGCTTGATTTCCTAATTGAATCAAGCCGATTTTTTATTGATTGATGTCCGATAAAATTTATAAATGAGCATATTCCCCCTCCCAATACAGCAAAACGATTTTTGTGGAACTTTCCGTTAGTTTTTATCAGATGCTGATGACTCGGTGTGCCAATGCTTTTCGCAAAATGTCATTAGAAAAAGAATATGACGCGTATCCAAAATAAATACAACATCATATTCTGCGAGGTTAGTCGCCCGTCTATTTTTTGTCCAATCGGGACTTACTATATAATTAAGGTGGAACCGATTAGCGTAAAATAGGCTTTGTTACGCCTGTCTATTCATTAAAATTCGCTGGTAAAGTGGAATTTGATATCTTCGAAATCTTGCTGCGCCATACTGAGAACATAGCCCGAATCGGCAAGGAACACGTCTCGCCCCTCAATGTCTTTTGCCATGTATTGGTATTTTCGCTTCTTGAAATTTTCGAGTGCTTCGGCATTTTCTGCCTCAATCCAGCAAGCTTTATGCAGGTGTACAGGCTCCCATCTGCACTTGGCGTTGTATTCGTGTTCCAAACGATATTGTATGACTTCGAACTGAAGTTGCCCCACAGTACCCACAATTCTGCGATTGTTGAACTGGTTGATGAATAGCTGTGCCACACCTTCATTCATCAGCTGTTCCAATCCCTTCTGGAATTGCTTGGCTTTCATAGGGTCGTCGTTCTCGATGTATTTAAACAATTCAGGCGAAAAACTGGGTAGTCCGCGGAAGTGCAATTGTTCGCCTTCGGTAAGCGTATCGCCTATTTTAAACAAACCTCCGGTATCGGGCAGCCCGACAATATCGCCGGGATAAGCCTCGTCTACCGTGCTCTTGCGTTGCGCCATAAATTGTGTGGGCGAAGAGAAACGGAGCGTTTTGCCGTTCCGTACATGGAGATAAGGCTGATTGCGCTCGAATTTTCCCGAACAAATCTTGCAGAAAGCAATACAACTGCGGTGGTTAGGGTCGATGTTGGCAGTGATTTTGAAAATAAATCCCGTGAACTTCTTCTCTTCTGGCTCTACCAATCGTTCTTCTGCCATCGTGGGTTTGGGGCTTGGCGCTATACGTACAAAACAATTCAGCAGTTCTTGCACACCGAAATTATTCAGCGCCGAACCGAAAAACACGGGTGCAACCTTGGCTTCGCGATAGGCTTCGAGGTTAAACTCGGGGTAGACTCCATCAACCAATTCTATGTCGGCACACAATTGTACGGCAGCGTCGTCGCCAATATAAGCTGCCAAATCGTTATCGTCTAACTTGGTTTCCACCGTTTCGGTAACACGTTGTTTGTTCGGAGTAAATAGGTTTAAGTTCTGCTCAAAGATGTTGTAAACACCTTTGAAGCGCTGTCCTTGTCCGATTGGCCAAGAGAGCGGGCGGACACTTATTTGCAATTCCTCTTCAAGTTCGTCGAGTAAATCGAAAGGGTCGCGACCTTCACGGTCCATTTTATTGATGAAAATGATGACGGGCGTGTTGCGCATACGGCAAACCTCCATCAGTTTTCGGGTTTGCGTCTCAACACCTTTTGCAGAATCTACCACTATAATGGCAGAATCTACGGCAGTTAATGTTCGGTAAGTGTCTTCGGCAAAGTCTTGGTGTCCAGGCGTATCGAGAATATTCACCTTATAACCTTCGTAATCGAACTCCATAACCGAGGTGGAAACCGAGATGCCACGTTGTTTTTCAATATCCATCCAGTCAGAAGTTGCCGTCTTCTTTATCTTGTTGCTCTTAACGGCTCCTGCAACTTGTATCTGTCCGCCAAACAAAAGGAACTTCTCTGTAAGTGTAGTCTTACCGGCGTCAGGGTGAGAAATAATGGCAAAAGTTCTTCTGCGTTCTATTTCATTCATAGGAATATTATTCATTGTCGTTTTCGAATACAGTAATTTTTAAGCCTCTTTCTTCAAGTTTTCCATACATTTCTCTAAACTGTCTTCCCAATACGGAACGTTTGTGCCGAAGATTTCCTTAATCTTTGTTTTATCAAACACCGAATAGGCGGGGCGTTTCACAGGCGACGGAAACTCGTTGCTATGACACGGCTGAATGTTGCAGTTGGTATTGCCGGCAAGTTTTGCAATCTGCTTTGCAAAGTCGTACCAGCTGCAAACACCTTCATTGGAGAAATGATATATACCCGTGTTGCCTTCGTATTTTCTGTTTTCAACAATGTCGAAGATGGCATTGGCTAAATCTACTGCGTAAGTTGGCGTACCACATTGGTCGAACACAACCTTCAGTTCGGGCTTGGTGGCGGTAAGATTCATCATCGTCTTTACGAAGTTTTTGCCAAATTCACCATAGAGCCACGCCGTTCTTATAATGATGTGTTTGCCTCCCACGGCTTGAATTTTCTCTTCGCCATGAAGCTTTGTCAGTCCGTAAACACCAGTTGGCGTGCCTTTCTGGTCTTCTTTGCAAGGAGTGTTGTATGGGTCTCCGCCAAAAACATAATCGGTGCTGATGTGTACCAATAGTCCATCAACCTCTTTCATAGCCTTTGCCAAGTTTTCTGGAGCAGTGGCATTCAGTGTTTCTACAATGTTGCCGGCAGTTTCGGCAGCATCAACGTTGGTCCATGCAGCGCAATTTATGATACATTCTATATTATGTTTCTTTACAGTTTTACGTATATCTTCGATGTTTGTAATATCAAGTTTTTGATAACCATCGCATACATCAGTAAAAATATAATGGTCTTTGCTGTTCTTTGCTACCAACTGAATGGTGTTGCCTAACATTCCGTTGGCACCTGTTACTAATATGTTCATGTCTTTATTCTTAATCTTCAAATTGTAATCCTTCGGTCTTATCTTTCTGATAATAGTCAGAAAGCATACCTATGAGTGTTGTCATTTCCTTCACAGCCGTTTCTGTTTCCCTACTAATTTCTTTCTTTTGCAGTCTAAGCATCATAACACCATAGAGAACATCAAAGCAAGTTTCAATCTCGCTATGCCCAAGATTGGCTGCAATCTCCTTTAGGTTTGCTTCGTTCTTGCGTGCCATTCTGTCGGCAACTTGCTTTGTTTTTCCACGAAGTTCTACAATAAAAGGCAACACGCGGTAATATTCTGCGGAATAGAATGGGAATTTAGAAGAAGTAAGTAACTGTGCATGGAGTTCATTGAGCGATTGCATTATCACCTTGTTTATTTGCAGATGTCCATTTTCTCTACACCCTTCTTGGTTCATCATTCTTAAAAGATCTCCAAACCAATCTTCTTCTTCATCTTTTTGTGCGTCAGTATAATTGAATTTATCAATATACTCTTTACGAATCTTCGTCAAAGAACATTGGTAGGCGCGTATAATGTCCTCTATTTGCCACATGTATAGTAAATACTCGGCAATACTTTTCTTTCGTAGTTCTTTAGCAACAAGCATAAAATATTAATAATAAGAAGGTAAATGATACAGATTGAATATCGTACCTATTAGCATTATAAGTGAGAAAATAATTACTACCGAGCCAATAATCTTGTTTATTATCAAAATGCCATTCATATTGAATATGTCATGTATCTTGTTCACAAGCCAGGTAAGACCATACCACCAAATTAATGCCCCTAAAGGGATAGAAGCTAAACCTATTCCCATTTCAATGGGACGGGACGGTTGAATGAAAGCAAATTGTGCGAAAGTTGCAACAAACAGGAAGATGATTAGCGGGTTAGAGAAAGTAACAAGGAAGGCTGTTAGTCCATTATGGAAGAGAGTTCCTTTCGTCTTACCACCTTTTCGCATTTTCTTTGTAGGGTCGGAAACAAAACAATAAATACCGAAAAGCATCAGAATGATACTTCCCGATATCTGCAATATAAACTGATTTGTTGGATCCTGTAATGGTTCCATAATAAAGCTCATACCGAGCCCAACTGTCAATGCATAAATAATATCGCTAATGGCAGCACCAACGCCAGTTATAAATCCATACCATCTCCCCTTATTCAAAGTCCGCTGAATACATAAAATGCCTACAGGACCCATTGGCGCAGACGCAATGACACCGATTAATATACCCTTAAATATAAAATCGAGTATGTCTAATTGGATTAGGAGAAGCATATTCATAATTTGTCTGCAAAATTGCGAAAATTATATGGAATGAGCAAATTTACTTATTAAAAGTTTGTCATATTCCACTTTTTTAATAACTTTGTCCCACGAATTAAACTAAATATAATATATAAAAAATGGATGTACAAGAGCCGAAATCATTCGTTATAGGGTTGGATTTGGGAGGCACAAATTCTGTTTTTGGAATAGTAGACCAACGTGGTCAAGTGCTCTCTACTACATCTATAAAAACTCAGAGTTATAAAACTGTTGAAGATTTTGTAGATGCAGGAATTGAAGTTTTAAAACCTATTATTACTAAAGTTGGTGGTATTAGTCAAATACAAGCGATGGGCATTGGAGCTCCCAATGGTAATTTTTATCGTGGTACTATAGAACATGCTGCTAATTTAGTTTGGGGACATGAAGGTGTAGTTCCATTAGCAGATATGTTCTCTGAACGTTTGGACATTCCTGTTGGATTGACAAATGATGCCAATGCTGCAGCAATAGGTGAAATGCAATACGGAGTAGCAAGAGGTATGAAGAACTTTATAATGATTACTCTTGGAACAGGCGTAGGTTCTGGTATTGTTGTTAATGGGCAAATGGTTTATGGTTCTGATGGTTTTGCAGGAGAATTAGGACATACCACAATGGTACGCGATGATAGTGCCCGTCTTTGTGGTTGTGGCAGGAAAGGTTGTTTGGAGGCTTATTGCTCTGCTACAGGAGTTGCACGAACTGCTCGTGAATTACTTCAGAAATCAAATGAGCCATCATTGCTTCGTGAGATAGATCATAAAGAAATAACATCGCTCGATGTTTCGATTGCTGCTGGAAAAGGCGATAAAATGGCATTAGATATCTTTGCTTTTACAGGAGATATGCTTGGAGCTGCATGTGCAGATTTTGCCGCTTTTACTTCTCCGGAAGCTTTTGTTTTCTTTGGAGGTCTAACCAAAGCTGGCGATTTGCTAATGAATCCTATTAAAGAAGCATATCAGAAATATGTATTGCCAATTTATAAAGATAATGTAAAGTTCCTTGTAAGTTCGCTTGACGATGCTGCAGCAGCGGTTTTAGGAGCGTCAGCCATTGGTTGGGAAATGTAATTGCAGATCTTTAAGTACGGTACAACTGTCCGTAACTCAAAGAAGATTATAAGAAAAGTATAAACTTTTGATTTAATAGACCTTGACAATATTTAATCAAGGTCTATTTCATTTTGTCTGAGTTGAGAATTGTTATTTGTTTGCCATCGATTTTAATAGCGCCATTATCTTCAAACTCAGAAAGACATCGCAACAATGAGAACTTTTGTATTCCAAATGTATCAGCAATCTCTTGTCGACTATTGATTAGTTTTATAGTACGACTTTGTTGTTCTCTTGCTGCTTTCATTAAAAAATAAGCTACTTTTTCTCGAACAGTAAAAAGAGAAACCATGCGAAGTTTCTGGGTAAGAAAGACGTCGATTGAAGAAAGAAGTTGAATGAAATTCATACGCATACGCTCGTTTGAATCAATCAAATATTTAAGTTCCGATGGCTTCATACGCATAATTGTTGTATGTTGTGTTGTCTCCACACTAACAGGCATAGCATTATTTTTAGCAAAAATAAAGGCAGGAGCTATCAAAATACAAGCCTTTAAACGATCTATCTGGACTTGTTTTCCAGATAAACCTGTCATTCGTGATATTAATTCGCCTTTAAGAATAAAATCAGCATACTTACATGGCATACCAGCAAGCGTATATATTTCTTTCGCAGGGTACTCCACTATCTTATAATTTATTGTTTGTAGTACATCTTTTATCTCTTTAGCGGTTAATCCATTGAAAAAAGGACTATTGGCGAGTGTCTCGTACATTGATACTTCCATTATTATTTATTTTATGAGATAACGTATTGTATGACTCTTTATTGTCATAATAATAAAAATCCCTCGATAAGATATCGAGGGACTTAATCAATTTTAGAAAATGTATTTTTGTATATCTTCTTCTACTGTTCCATTGCCAGCAAGTCCAAAGTTTTCTACTAAAACCTTTAGAACATTTTCTGATACGAAGGCAGGAAGTGTAGGACCAATATGTATATTCTTTACTCCAAGGGAGAGAAGTGCAAGAAGTACGATAACAGCTTTCTGTTCATACCATGCAATGTTGAAGAAAATTGGTAAATCGTTGATATCATTAGCTCCAAAAATTTCTTTCAGTTTGAGTGCAACCACTGCCCAAGAGTAAGAATCGTTACATTGTCCTGCATCTAAAACGCGTGGAATTCCATTGATATCTCCAAGATTTAATTTGTTGTATTTGTATTTAGCACAGCCACTGGTAAGAATTACTACATCTTTTGGTAATGCTTTAGCAAACTCTTCATAATAATTACGGCTCTTCATACGACCATCGCAACCACTCATAACAACAAATTTCCGAATGGCGCCACTTTTAACAGCCTCTACTATTTTATCTGCAAGAGCAAATACTTGTGCATGTGCAAATCCACCTACAATCTCACCTTTCTCAATTTCTTGTGGAGCTTCACAAGTTTTTGCCAGTGCAATGACTTCCGAGAAGTCTTTCTTTCCATCTTTACCAGCAACAATGTGTTTCCAGCCGGGATAACCTGTAGCATTGGTTGTAAATACCCTATCGGCATAACTTGCATTCTTTGCAGGTGGGACTATACAGTTCGTTGTGAAAATAACAGGTCCATTGAAAGTTGTAAATTCTTCCTTTTGTTTCCACCACGCATTACCATAGTTTCCTACAAGATGTTTGTATTTTTTAAGGCGAGGATAATAGTGGGCTGGCAACATTTCGCTGTGAGTATAAACGTCAACTCCTGTTCCCTCGGCCTGAATTAATAGTTCCTCTATGTCTTTAAGGTCGTGTCCTGAGATAAGAATACCAGGATTTTTACCCACACCGATATTAACCTTTGTAAGTTCAGGGTTGCCGTATGCACCTGTATTTGCCTTGTCGAGCAATGCCATCGCATCTACACCGTATTTACCTGTTTCGAGAACAAGGCTAAGAAGCGTATCCATATCCGCATTAGGATTACTAATCTCAGAAAGAGCTTTGCACATAAATGCTATAATCTCATCGTTCGTTTCGTCCAAGCGAGAAGCATGATCATAATATGCAGACATACCTTTAAGACCAAGTATTGTTAATTCTTTTAATGAACGGAGATCTGGATTTTCGTTTCGAAGAACTCCTTCACGTATTCCTTCTTCTGAATAATCAGACTTTTCACCTCCCCAATGAACTTCTTGATAATCAGGAAGTGATATATTTTTGATAGATGCTTCCTTTATTAATTTTTTCTTAAGAATCAAACCGGCATCTACTTTGTTTAGAATACTTTGGTCGTCAAAGTTCGCATTTGTTATTGTTGCAAACAATGAATCAACAACGTAATCTGCAACTTCCTTTGATGGTTTTCCACCCAAAGCATGTTGAATTGTGCCTACACCACGTACAACGCTAATTAATAAATCTTGCCATTTTGAAGTTTCTGCTTCTTTACCGCATACACCTTTAATGGTACAACCTGTTCCTTTTGCTGTTTCCTGACATTGAAAACAGAACATTTTATTTTCACTCATAATGTTTTTAAAAATTTTTGATGCAAAGGTACCTTCTTTAAATTTTTAATGTAGGTAACATTTGTGCCTAATGAATGTTAAAATGATGTTAAATTATATATGCCTACAATGTTATTATTTTCAGTTAGTTATACTGTCGAAGAAAATTATAATTAATTTTTTCAGATTTTTAATTACAAAATACTGGTGGTGCAATAAAATTGAAGCCACTTCTATATTGATTTGATATTTAATCAGTTATAACGTTCTTAGTTTTTTTGATTTGAAATGGTAAGAGTAATTTTGCAGCCTAAATCTGCAAGATTATGAATATTGGAAAGTACATATTCTCTCAAGTCATAGACTTTGTTCCTCGTTACCAGTTTGATAAACTTGTCACGAAATATAAAGGTGATAGACATTCAAGAGAATTAAACAGCTATAATCATCTGTTACATTTATTGTTCGGTCAGATTACTGGCTGTGATTCCTTAAGAGACATATGTATGTGCCTGACAGCACATCATAATATATTGTATCATTTAGGAATTCGCAAAACAGTCACTCATTCTTCGTTATCTCGAGCCAATGAGAACCGCAACTATCACATATACGAGGAACTGGGCAAATATCTCATTGAACAAGTACGTCCATTGTATTCAGAGACAAAATTGTCAGAGGTATCTGTTGACAATGTACTTTATGCTTTAGACTCCACAACAATATCAACAAGCATAGTGCTTGCAACCTGGGCTTTGGGTAAATACAGTAAGGGAGCAGTTAAAATGCACACATTACTTGATTTACATGGAAGCATTCCTGCCAGCATTCATATTACAGACGGCAAATGGCATGACAGTAACGAACTGGATAGGATTGAGCCAGAGCCACTTGCATTTTATATGATGGATAAGGCATATGTGGACTTTGATGCATTATACAGATTTCATAAGGCTGGTGCATTTTGGATTTGCCGTCCAAAAGACAACATGCGATATGAGATTGTAGACCACAAAGAAGACTTTGATGTAAGCACTGGAGTAAGAGGCGATTTTACAATACGCCTAACTACATGCAAATCCAGAAAGCTATATCCTGAACATATCCGAAAAGTGTGTTACTATGATGCAGTCAACGGTAAAGAAGTCGAATTCATAACCAATAACTTTGAGATTGAAGCATTAGAAATTGCAAATCTCTATAGACACAGATGGGATATTGAGGTCTTCTTCAAATGGATCAAACAAAATATTGTTGTCAAGACTTTATGGGGATTTTCAAAGAATGCGGTAAGCACCCATCTGTGGGTTGCAATTATCACATATCTTCTAATTGCCAAGATGAAGCATGAGTACAAAAGCCCATATTCAATAACAGAGGTGGCTACTTTAATAAGAATTTCAGTACTTGAAAAAGTAAACTTGAAAGAGCTTATAACGGAGCAAGACCCTCTTCCATCTCATAATCAATATGTCAAAGAACGATCTCTTTTTGATGATATTTAATTACCGTGCAATTTTATTGCACCAGTACTAATTACAAAATAAAAATTTATAATTAAAACTTCCTGCGAATTTAATTATAACTTAGAAAATAGTTTATATCGCATAATATGGTTAGTGCTGGTAATATCGTTTTTGTAATTTTTAGAAGATTCTGAATGGGATAATTTATTGAGATTTTTTATTCGCCATAATGTGCAATGAACATTTCATTCAAAAAATCTATTACCGCAAAAGTCTCAATGTTTAGAAAGTAAGGAAGAAATATGTTTTTTGCTCAAATTGTATGCTAAATTAAAAAATACATTGTACAGAGAAAGTAATTATTATTTTTTTTATTAAGCCAAGAAAGTTTGTGGAGGCGATAATAATAAAATCGTATGAATTAATTTTGAATAGAGATAGAAGAAATATGCGATTATTTCTCCCAAAATTTTGTGTATCCAAAAAACTTCCTTATATTTGCATCGCAAGAAAATAAAGGGTTTCTTAACCTAAATCAAACAATCGCTGGACAATGATAGACTATCAGAGGACGGCACAAAAAATAAATTTCTAAAGCAATTATGGAGAATAAAAGAACATGCCTTTATGACAAGCATGTAGCATTAGGAGCTTTGATTTCACCATTTGGTGGTTTCGATATGCCTATTCAGTATTCAAGTATTATCGATGAGCACAATGCAGTAAGAAAGCATTGTGGTGTTTTTGATGTGTCTCATATGGGCGAACTTGTTGTTTCGGGCAACGAAGCAGAGAAATTTGTCAATTATATCTTCACTAACGACGTTACGGGCTTGGCCGTTGGCAAAGTGCTTTATGGTATGTTCTGTATGGAAGATGGTGGGGTTGTAGACGATACTTGTATTTGCAAAGTAGGCGAAAATGAGTTTATCTTAACTGTAAATGCTGCTAACATAGAAAAAGACTACGAATGGCTAAAGAAACATACAAAAGGTTTCGACGTAAAACTTGTTAACGATAGCGAGAAATATGGACAGCTTGCTATTCAAGGACCAGAAGCAGAGAAGATTATACAAGAAAAACTGGGTATTCCTTGCTCTGATTTGAAGTTTTACGAAGTTAAGAAGTTGAAGCACGAGGGCGAAGATATTATTATCTCCCGCACGGGTTATACAGGTGAAGATGGTTTTGAACTTTATGGAGCTCCTGCATATATAGTAAAGATGTGGGATAAATTAATGGAAGCAGGCGTAACTCCTTGTGGCCTTGGATGTCGCGATACATTACGTTTCGAAGCCGGTATGCCACTTTACGGACATGAACTGTCTGAAACAATAACACCTGTTATGGCAGGTCTTTCTATGTTTGTAAAATTCGATAAAGAAAAATTCCTTGGTAAAGAAGCATTATTAAAACAGAAAACAGAAGGCGTAACAAAACGTCTCCGTGGTTTGTGGTTAGACGATAATGCAATACCACGTAATGGCTATAAAGTATTTAAAGATGGCAAGGAAGTGGGTGAGATAACAACAGGTTATAAACTTATTTCTGTTGAAAGAAGTTGTGCAGTGGCATTGGTCGATGCTGATATAAAGATGGAAGACCGTGTAGAAGTTCAAATACGCAAGAAATTCTTCCCGGCAACAGTAGGTAAGAAAAAGTTCTACGACCCACATTATGTAAAGTAAACAGTTAAAATGAGAGTGTTTCAGCATTGCTGCATTCCCACCTTATGTATATAGAAACTTAAAATTAATAAAACAGTAAAAGATAAAATGGCAAAAGTTATTGAAGGACTCTACTACGCAGAGTCACATGAGTATGTAAAAGTTGAAGGCGACATTGCTTATATTGGTATTACAGACTATGCACAGCATGCACTTGGCAACGTGGTTTACGTTGATATGCCTGAAGCCGAAGATGAATTTGAAGCCGAAGAAGGTTTTGGAGCAGTAGAGAGTGTGAAAGCTGCGTCTGACCTTAATGCACCAGTATCTTTTAAAGTGTTAGAAGTAAACGAAGCACTTGAAGATCAACCAGAACTTATTAATCAGGATCCTTATAAAAACTGGATTCTTAAAGTGGAACTTACAGACAAATCTGAACTTGATAATCTTATGGATGCAAAGAGCTACGAAGAGTTCTGCGCAAAATAGTTTATAAGAAAACAAAAGTTATTAACATATAGCTGTTTTCCTTCTCAAAGTAAGTCCTTGTGGAAGAAAACAGCTATTTATAGTGATGAAAGCTAATCGTTTAAATGCTATAGACATGAATTTCAAATTCTTTCCACATACTGAAAAAGACACACAGGCAATGCTCGACAAGGTGGGCGTGAAAAATATTCAGGATCTTTTTGCAGGTATTCCCGAAGTACTGCGATTTAAAGAAGATTACGATATTCCCGAGGCAAAGAGCGAAATCGAAATAAGAAACTTCTTCAAAAAGTTAGCAGATAAGAACCAACAGCTGACTTGTTTTGCTGGTGCAGGCGTGTACGACCACTATGCACCAAGTGCAATTCCACAAATTGTAGGTCGTTCAGAATATCTTACTTCATATACTCCATATCAAGCAGAGATATCACAGGGAACATTGCACTATATCTTTGAATTCCAAAGCATGATAGCAGAACTTACTAATATGGACGTTGCCAATGCCTCAATGTATGATGGTTCTACTGCTACTGCTGAAGCAATGATGGTGGCTGCTGCTCAATCAAGCAAGCGCAATACTGTCTTATATTCTGAAACAATCAATCCACAGATTGTCGGAGTGCTTAGAACATACGCACATTTCAATGGCGTAAACCTTGTTTCGGTTGCCAGCGAGAATGGTGTAACATCTAAGAAAGACTTGGAAACGAAAATCGCAGAGGGTGGTGTAGCAGGCGTCATTGTTCAGCAACCAAACTATTATGGTATTGCTGAAGACTTCACAGGCTTTGCCGACATCTGCCACGACAATAAGGCATTGTTCATTGTAAACAGTGTTGCAGCTGACCTTTCTATTCTTAAGACTCCAGGCGAGTGGGGGGCAGACTTTGCAGTAGGCGATGTTCAGAGCCTTGGTTTGCCTATGGCGTTCGGTGGTCCATACGCTGGTTATATGAGCTGTACGCAGAAAATGATGCGTAAGATGCCTGGTCGTATCGTCGGACAGACAAAAGATTCACGCGGACAGCGTGTATTTGTACTTACTTTGCAAGCTCGCGAGCAGCACATTCGTCGTCAAAAGGCAACATCGAATATCTGTTCTAACCAAAGTTTAATGACACTTTATGTTACCATCTATATGTCTATGATGGGCAAGCAGGGTGTCAAGGAAGCTGCACAGATAAGCCTTGATGCGGCCCATTATCTATGTGATAAGATGGTGGCTACTGGTAAAGCACAGTTGGTTTATAATCAGCCATTCTTCAATGAGTTTTTGGTGAAAATTGAAAATCGTGATGCTTTCTACGATAAAGCAATTGAAAAAGGAATCCTGCCAGGTGTAAAGGTTGGCGACGACCAGCTCCTTGTTGCTGTAACAGAAAAGCGTACGAAAGAAGAGATGGAAGCACTTGTTGCACTTCTCTAACCTAATGAACTTTAAGCAAAGTTTTACAAACACTTAAATTATTGAAGAAATGAACAATAGATTATATGGCAATTTAATATTTGAGCTTTCTCAACCGGGTTGCAAAGCTTATAGCCTACCTAAAAACGAATTTGGAAGCTACGACCTTCCAAGCAATTTGAAGCGTGAAAAAGACGCAGAACTTCCTGAGTGCGATGAGCTAACAGTCGTACGCCACTATACAAACCATAGCGGAAACAATTTTGGCGTAGACAATGGATTCTATCCTTTAGGGTCTTGTACGATGAAGTACAACCCTACTATCAATGAAGAAATAGCTGCCATGCCAGGTTTTACTGCTATTCACCCACTGCAGCCCATCAGTACTGTACAGGGTGCATTGGAGGTTAATTACGGCTTGGCAAAAGTTCTTTCAAGCATTTCTGGTCTTGTTGACTTCACAGTAAATCCATTTGCAGGTGCACAAGGAGAGCTTACAGGGCTTATGATTATCCGTTCTTACCACGAAAAACGTGGCGATACAAAGCGTAAGAAGATTATCATTCCTGACTCTGCACACGGTACAAACCCAGCTTCGGCAGCAGTTTGTGGGCTTGATATAGTAGAAGTTAAGAGCACAGCTGATGGTCTTGTCGATGTTGAACACCTGAAACCATTGCTTGGCGACGATATAGCAGGTATGATGATGACCAATCCTAACACACTCGGCTTGTTTGAAAAGAACATTCCCGAGATTGCCAAAATGGTCCACGAGTGTGGCGGTTTGATGTATTACGATGGAGCAAACCTTAACCCACTGTTGGGTGTTGCGCGTCCTGGCGATATGGGATTTGATGTAATGCACATCAATATCCACAAGACCTTCTCTACTCCTCACGGCGGTGGCGGTCCTGGTGGTGGTCCTGTTGGTGTAAGAGCAGACCTTGTAGAGTTCTTGCCAAAGCCACACGTTGTGAAAACAGATGCAGGTTTCGACCTTGATTTGCCAGAAACAACTGCTGAATACAACCTTAACAATATGCATGTTGGTCAGTTTATGGGCAACTTCCTTGTGTCTTTGCGCGCTTATACTTACATCTTGACACTGGGCAAGGAGAACTTGAAGATGGTGGGTCCTTACGCTACACTCAATGCAAACTATATTAAGGAATGCTTGAAGGACGACTACGAACTGCCAATCGAAGGCATTTGCATGCATGAATTTGTATTCGACGGACTCAAAGATAAGAGCACTGGGGTTACTACGATGGACGTTGCAAAACGTTTGCTCGACTATGGCTACCATGCTCCAACTATCTATTTCCCATTGCTCTTCCACGAAGCAATGATGATTGAGCCTACAGAAAACGAAAGCAAGAAAACGCTTGATGGTTTCATAGATATTATGCATACTATCGCACGTGAAGCGCGCGAAACTCCACAGGAAGTTTTGGAAGCACCACACAATACACCTATCGGTCGTGTTGATGACGTGTTGGCTGCGAAAGAGCCAATCCTTAACTACCGTCAGGCAATGATGAAACAATAATCTTATAGAGATTTTATATTATGGAAAAGACTGATTTAATTATAATCGGTGCTGGACCTGGAGGTTATCATACCGCCGTGCATGCGGCAAAAGATGGCCTCAAGGTTACTATCATCGAGAAACGAAATCCAGGAGGTACGTGTCTGAACGAGGGCTGTATACCAACGAAGAGCTTTGCTCACGATGCTGACCTGTATCGTAACCCTTTGTTGTCTTGCGTGGGTGGCGGCAGTGTTAATTTCGCTCGCATACAAGAGCGTAAGAACAATGTTATCGCTCAACTTAGTGAAGGCGTAAAGAGTTTGATGTCGATGCCAGGCATTACCTATATTGAAGGTGAAGCAAAGTTTGTGGATAAGAAAGTAATCGAAGTGAACGGCACACAGATGACAGCCGATAATATTATTATCGCCACAGGTTCGCATGCTCGTTTGCTTCCATTTATCCCTGCTTTCGACACCCCTGAAGGTGAGCCGTTGAAAGACAAGGTTATGACTTCTACCGAGTTACTTGATATAGACCACGTGCCACAGACAATGGCAATCATTGGTGCGGGTGTTATCGGACTTGAATTGGCTTCTGCTTTTGAAACCTTCGGCAGTTCGGTTACAGTTATCGAGTTCTTAAAAGAATGTTTGCCTACTATCGATTCTGATATTGCAAAGCGTTTGCGCAAGACATTAGAAAAACGAGGCATCAATTTCAATATGAATAGCGGTGTGAAGAGCATCGTTGCTACCGACGACAAGAAGCAAGCGATTGTTACTTTTGAACAAAAGGGACAAGAAAAGCAAGTGGTTGCCGATGTTGTGCTTGTTGCAACAGGACGTGCTGCCAACGTTGAAGGGCTCGGACTTGAAGCAGCGGGTATCAACTGCATTAAGCAAGGTATTGAAACCAACGAACATTACGAAACCAATGTCCCTGGTGTTTATGCCGTTGGCGATGTTAATGGTAAGCAGATGCTTGCCCATGCTGCAAGTTTCCAAGGCACACACGTTATTAATCGCATACTTGGGAAAGAGGATAAGATACGCTTCGACATTATGCCGGCAGCAGTATTTACCTATCCTGAAGCAGGTTCGGTAGGACTGTCGGAAGATGTTTGCAAGAAAGAAGGCATTCACTACACCGTTAAGAAAGGTTTCTACCGCTCTAATGGTAAGGCATTGGCAATGGAAGAAACCGAAGGTATGGTGAAGGTAATGGCAGACGAGAATGGAAAAATACTTGGTTGCCACGTCTTTGGTGCCCACTCTGCCGACATCGCACAAGAGGTAGCCGTTCTTATGAACAACGATGCAACACTCGCCGACCTTGCCGATATGATTCATATACACCCAACCATTGGCGAGGTGCTTTATGAAACAATAATTTAGTGCAAATATTTGGTACATTGAAAAAAAGTACTACCTTTGTACTTAGAAAGGAAAAGCTATAGTCGTATCGATTCGATTGGGATAGTCATCAAATAAATCTGAAAACCGAGAAGACTTCTCTTGACAATGGCGGGCCACATAAAACGCATTTCAGCGACTAAACCTTAGGGTCAGTGGATTACAAAAGCAGAGAGTTCTCTTATCATAGATACTCGGACTTTTCATCACATCATCGATGCGACTTTCTCATAATCCTCTCAAGACGAGGACTACAAAAAGGTGGAGTTCCAAAGGAGTTCCACCTTCTTTTTGTAGGTAAAGGCATTCCTGCAAAGTTTAATAAAGTTTTTAATAAAAAGGAATTATGTTCTCTGGAATTGTAGAAGAAATGGCACAAGTAGTTGCCATTGAACGTTATCAAGAAAATATAGACTTCGTTTTAAAGTGTTCGTTTACAAGCGAATTGAAAATAGACCAAAGCATTGCACACAATGGTGTGTGCCTCACGGTGGTTCGTCTGCAAGGCGAAACCTATACTGTAACCGCTATGAAAGAAACTTTGGACAGGTCGAACCTTGCTTTGCTGAAAGTAGGCGACCGTGTAAACGTAGAGCGTTCCATGCTGATGAATGGTCGTTTAGACGGTCATATCGTTCAAGGACACGTAGATGAGACTGCTCGTTGCGTTGCTATGGAAAATGCAAATGGCAGTACCTATTTCACCTTTGAGTACAAGGACGATGTGGAAATGGCACAGCGAGGCTACTTTACGGTAGATAAAGGCTCGGTTACAGTCAATGGCGTATCGCTGACAGTGTGCGAACCTACTGCCAATACCTTCAAAGTGGCAATTATTCCCTACACGCTTGAAAATACAAACTTTGCCGATATACAAGTTGGCTCGGTTGTAAACCTCGAGTTCGACATACTTGGCAAGTATATAGCAAGGCTCAATAGCTTGTCAAAGTAGACATTTCGTAAAAGTAAAAACCTATGTCCTGAAATCCGAAATATAGTTTTTTATATACAAGTTATGTATTCTTATAAGGTTGTTGTACCTTTGTTTTATGTATAACTAATTTGATTAGATTAATGAAAAGTAATTTTTATTTAAAGAGAATGAGACAGCTCGCATTTATTGTGTTGTTTAGCAGTCTCCCATTAGTATCCGTGGCACAGACGTCTTCACCCAAGAAAGGAAAATGCAAGGGGTGTGTAACGCAGTCATGCACATCTTCCTGCAAAAAAACTTGCGAGAAAAAGGAACAATGCGATACTTCTCTCCCCTCACCTTCAACCTTTACGAACAATGTTATAGCATGGATTGATCGGCGAGTGAAATACCCTGTGGAGGCAGCAATGAATGGCCTTCAGGGTAAAGTGATGGTCCGTTTCGATGTAGAAACCGACGGAACTGTGAGCAACGTATTGGTCACTCATAGCGTAGACCCTCTGTTGGACCGTGAGGCTATTCGTGTTATTAGTGAGATGCCCAAGTGGAAACCGGCTGTTGTAGATGGGAAAGCTGTGAAGAAAGAAATGATTTTGCCTGTTGAATTCAGACTGATTGACAGGAGATAGACAGTGCTGTAGGAACTGCTATCGGGTAAGTCGGCAGATAAAAGGATGTGCAAATATTTTTTCACACGGTATATCTTGCCTAACATCCTTGTTATTAACGTATTATAACACCTATTGTTTTGCATTCCAAAAGCGGCTGTTTTGCAAGGTAAAAGCGTATGTATTACCGTGCAAAACAGCCGCTTTCGCAATGCCAAATCGAAATTATCATTTTTAGATAGAAATGTCTTTACAAGTTAAAGGAGTTTTCTCTTCTTTATTTCTCTTGCGTGTTGTTCTATCAGCAGAGTTTTAAGACTTGCCCAAAAGGTTTCCGTAGTATTCATTTATTTTTATTCAATACCCATCAGTTCGCGCCAGCCGCCAAAGGTGAAATGTATATAGTCGGTAATGATTTGGTTTATTTCAGTCTCGGTTAGGTCGTTGTGGGTAACAATACATCTAATTACACCTGCCCACAAATCGCAGAGAATGCGAGTGAAGTGTGGCGATATATCCGAATTGATATGTGGAAACAGGCTTTTTATACGGGCAAGATAAGTCATTCCGTCGGTATATGTTACCTCCAACAGTTGGTCGAAATAGTCTTCGAGCGATGTACCGGCAGTTTCAAATATAAGCAAGCGCAGTTCTTTCCGAAAGGGAACAATCAACGAAGATACCTGTTGGCGCATTATCTCATGGTAGAGTTCATGGTGGAATATGTCGAGCGTTACGTATTCTTCGCCGCCGGTTTTGCTGCGATAATCCTTGAAAGCCTTGAAGAGTGGGGCAAGCACGGCCTTCAGCAGGTCGTCCTTGCCCTTATAGTAATTATACACATTGCCTACTGCTACTCCGGCTTTGTCGGCTATGTTCTTTATGGACGTATGTCTCACACCGTTTTTCATGAACTCGCTGCGTGCAACGATGAGTATCCGGTTGCGTATCTCGTCTTTCTGTATTTGCATAGATTTGTAGCCTTTAGTGAGCAATATACATGGATTGGTTGCATTATTCTGCAAAGCTGTGGAAGAAACTTGGATTTCCCTTTACCTGCATAATTGGTCCTGCTACCTTCTTTGTCGTAGGGTCGTAGGTATAGAAACCATTAGCTTTCTTATTGGAACTGCCGAATACAATCAGGTTCTTGTGCTTGGAAATAGCGATACCTTGTGGGTTGGAAATATCCATTCCCTTGATCGTTTCCATCGTCTTTTGCTTCAAATCGACTACAACGGGCATGTTGGTAAAGCTTATGTAAGGATTTTCAATACCCTTTGAATCAAGGGCAAACGAATTGATATAGGTATAAACTTTCCCGTTACCTGCGTAGTAAAATGTAGAGAAGAAGTCGGCAAACTTCGTTGGCAGTCCTTTTACTTCTGTTTTATCGAGGCGTATGCAGTAGTCGGGGTCTATCTCGGTAGTGCCGTTCTTGATACGTGCAATACCCCCGTGGAACTGTGGAATGAAGCCGAACGAACCGATACAGTTGATGTAGATGTCGTTGTTTTCGTCTATAAAGATTGAGCCCGGGTCGATGGGGCGTGTGGCAAAGCTCATTCCCAGCGAGGTGTTTACAATGTGTTTCTCCACCTTATCGGTCTTTGTGTCTATTACTGCAAGTTCTATATTGTTGCGCGCCGGCATGTATTGAGCGTTCATTTGGTTGAGCCCGACGAAGAGTTTACCGTCTCTTATGACCATTGATGCAGGCGAGACGTTTGTATCTGCCTGCTTAAGACCATTCAAATCAATCTCCGCAATGCGTGTCATCGTGGTAGGGTTGAACACTATTATGGTGCCTAAGCCTTGCAAACTGATGTATGCTTTTTCGCTGTTAAGCTCGACAACACAACAAGCGGCAGCTTTTGGAGGAATTTGCATTGTTCCTTTTTTCTGCCATTTGCCATCGGCGTATAATCTGTAACAAGCAATCTCAGCTTTTGTATTGCCCATGTAGTCTGGCAGGACATAGATGTTTCCCGATTTTGCAACTATTGGAACAGTACCAAAACCAACAGGTATAGCATTGCTGTTGTCGTAGTTGCCCGGCACCATATCGGGGAGACTCTGCATGTAAACACTGCCGCTATTTCCCTCGGGGTTGGTGATGCCTGTGGCAAAGATAATTCCCTTGAAGGCCTTTTCAGTTGGTTTGTTGGGCGTGGGTGTGGGTTCGTCGTTGTGGCTGCATGAGCTTACGAATGCCATCATTGCGATGGCGGGAAGGATAAATCTTAAATTTCTCATTGTTTTATATGTTTATTAATTAATTATTTAAATAGGTATCTCACCTTTATTCCTATGTAGCGACCTGGTAAGGGGCGGTTTAATTCAGAAACAATACGACGGTCGGTAAGGTTTTTAACCTTGAAAGTAATTGTCCAACGGTCGTTGCAGAAGCTGTGTTCCAAGGCTGCGTCCATTGTCATTGAGGTTGGAATTTTGCGTTCTTGGTACTTACTTACCTCAAAATCGTAAAAGTATTGGTGTATATACGAGGCGTCGAAGAGCAGGCGTGTGTTTTGTCCACTGCCACCAAAGAGGTTTTCCTTGTGCAGTTCGGCACCGAAGTTCGCCAGCAGATAGGGCACGTTGGGAATGCGCATGTTGCGTGTAGGGTTCTCTACCTCGGTTCCTGGGATTGTTTTTCGGACGTCGCGAAGGTCTTGATAGGTTCCGTTTGCATAGAGATAAAGCAGTGGGCAGATGTCGCCCTTGGCTTCCAGCTCTATTCCTTTCGTACGTACACTGCCGAAGTTTCGGTAGCGCGCCATGGTTGGAATCATGTCGGGAGTGAAGCGTATCATATCTTCCAATTGATTGTAGAAGCCGTTCAGCTCTACTTCTATAAGTCCTCCATCTGTCTTTATGTGGCGATAGAGAAGTCCGAGGTTTACTCCTGATGTGCGTTCGGGCTTCAATGCCGGCGAGGCGAGTATGGAATAGCCGTTGCCTATGAGCTCCTCGCTTGTAGGTATGCGCACTTCCGAGTTGAAAGAAGCCTTCAGCATCAGGTCATTTGTAAATTTATAGCGTATGGCATCGCTGAATCCAATGTAGTTCTTGGACGTTCTCACAGGCTGCGGCTCCTTTACAGAGTAGATGTCAATGCTGCGGGAGTGTGACGAAAACAGGAAGTCCTTCAGTGTAAGGGCATTCTGGAAGCGTCCGTTGAAGAGCGTCAGGTCGTACGAAAGTCCTACGGTCATCGTCTTCATCTTGCTCGGGAAGTTGGCACGGAAGCCCAACGACTTATCCATCAGCGAGTCGTTAGGGTGCAGGGAGTTATGGTCTGCGTAAATGTTCAGGTTCAATGCGTGGTGCATATCAATGGTGTAGCCCATGTTGCACTTAACTATTAGCTCGTTAGAACGATTATCTCCATCGGAAGCAAAGTTATTTTGCTCGCCTCCGAATGGTGATACCGGGGGAAGAACTCTGCCGTCCCAATCGTAACGATGCATGGCTTTGTCGCATAAACCATATTTGCCTATTACATATCCCGCATCGAAATCAAAATCTAAACCATCTAAAAAGAAGTTCTTACGTTTCAGTGTCAATGCCGTAACATAGCTGGTTGAATGGTTATAAGCCTCACGCACATTGAGGTCTATGCCCTGTATTTCCTGTCGCGTTCGTGTCAATACCAGTTCCCATTTTACTTCATCGAACCACCATTTGGTAGCCTTTACCGACATTCCTCCCATTATTTTCTTGAAACGGTCGTGGTCTCGCTCAACAATACGCCCATCAAGGTTTGCCAAAGCCATTTTATAGTTGTTCTTGGCATACGATATTACGCCTCCGATGCCAAATTGTAAGCCACTTTTACGGTCGGTACGTTTCAATATAGTCGATAATTGGTGTGTGTTGAACGAACCGACTTCATAGGAGAAGTCAAAGTAAACAGGTGGATATTCTTTTGTTACAACATTGACTGCGCCACCTAATGCTGACCCACCAAACTTGTAAGGGACAATACCTTTATATACTTCTATGCGTTCAATTATACTTGTAGGAATATCATTCAAAGCTACGAAGTTGCTGAGTTGCGACATCTGTGTATCGTCAATGAACATTCCCATTCGCTTCCCCTCTAATCCACGGACTGATATTCGTGATGCGCTTCCCATGCCACCGGTATTCCTTATGGTAACGCCTACGGTGCGGGCGAGTACATCGTTGATATTGGAGGCTGTGCCCTGCAGTTGCCGCTGCCCGATAACAGATATGGGCATGGCTGACTCTCTTAGCTTTCGCATCTCGCTGTGGGTGGTTACCGTTACTCCGCCCAGTACGGTTTCCACCGACCTCATGCGTATGTTGCAACACACACTGTCGCGCAGTGCTACATCGCATCGTTCTGTTCTGTAGCCCAAATACTGGCAGGTCAGTTGCGCCCGCTTCAGCCCCTGCAGGTTCAGTGTATAGCGCCCGTCGGCATCCGACGCTGTTCCTTTGTTGCCTTTTGCTGCCGACACCCATGCCCCGGCAATGGGTTCGCCTGTCTGTCCGTCGGTAACCTGTCCGTACACGATGGCTGTCTGTGCCGGAATGGCGAGCGTGCCGAGTAGGAAGAGCAACGCTATGCAGACGAACTTCCTGCTTTGTAGTGCGCTGGAAATCCTTTCTGTTTTTTCCAATATCCTTCTTTTTGTTCTTTCTTTGTCCATATTAGATACAGGGTTTAAAAACGAATAATATTCACGAATATTCAAAAATAAAGTGCGCTGCCGGTATGACGGACAGCGCACTTTGCTTGTTTGTGGGCATTGTGCCCACCTTTTATATTTTCTTTTCCTTAGTGTCATCTAAAGCTTTTACACATTCAAAACAGATTATTTGCGTGCAAAGATAAAGCTAATATTGCAATTTGCCAATACCTAAAAATAGGTAATTCGTAGTTTCGGGCTCGGTGTCAGTGTTGTGTGTCAAGACTCTTTCTGCACATTTCTACCCATAGTAGAAAGTACTAAGTGCATATCTATTTTGTCAGAATATATGCCAGGAAGATTCATCAATGGAAATTCTGGAAACACAAGAAAGAAAAATGAATAAAAAACAAAGAAAAGATGAGAGAACTTACACACTTTTTAGGACACTACCCACTACCGAAATCGGTAAAAGGTCATGGACTATCGACAGAGAGGCCTATAACAATACTGCAGAAAGAATAGTGGAAGGGACAAAGAAGAGGGCATATCGAAAGTCCTATTCGGTATGCCCTCGCAACTAATAAAGCTGTTTATTTATTTCTTGGGGCAACCCGTCCAAGGCTTCAGCTGCTTGAAGAAGTCGTTGCCTTTGTCGTCTACAAGGATAAATGCGGGGAAGTCTTCAACTGTAATCTTATAAACGGCTTCCATACCGAGTTCAGGATATTCCACACATTCTATGCTCTTGATGCTGCTTTGCGAAAGTACGGCAGCCACACCGCCGATAGTTCCGAGATAGAAACCGCCGTGCTTCTTGCAGGCATCGGTAACTACTTGCGTACGATTACCTTTGGCTATCATTACGAGCGAGCCTCCATTGGCTTGGAATTCATCGACGTATGGATCCATACGGTTGGCAGTTGTCGGTCCCATAGAGCCGCAGGGGTATCCCTTTGGTGTCTTTGCAGGACCTGCATACAGCACTGGATAGTCTTTGATGTACTGTGGCAACGGTTCGCCGGCATCGAGGCGAGCCTTGAGTTTTGCGTGTGCAATGTCGCGCGCCACGATAATTGTACCTTTCAGACTCACACGAGTAGAGACAGGATATTTGGTAAGTTCGGCACGAACAGCATCGATGCCCTTGTCCAAGTCGATTTCTATGCCCTTCGCACCTTCGCCTGGCTTGCGGTATTCTTCAGGAATAAGCTCGCCTGGGTTGGTGTCCATCTTCTCCAACCAAATACCGTCTTTGTTGATTTTGCCCTTTATGTTGCGGTCGGCAGAACAAGATACGCCCATACCAATAGGCACGCTGGCACCGTGGCGTGGCAGACGAATGATGCGAATGTCGTGTGCAAGATACTTGCCACCGAACTGCGCACCGAGTCCAATCTTATGTGCTTCCTCGAGAATCTTCTTTTCAAGCTCGATGTCGCGGAACGCACGACCTGTTTCGTCGCCTGTTGTAGGGAGCGTATCGTAATATTTGATGCTGCCAAGCTTGACCGTGAGCAAATTCTTCTCGGCTGACGTGCCACCGATAACAAAGCAAATGTGGTACGGAGGGCAAGCTGCTGTGCCAAGACTCTTCATCTTTTCTACCAAGAAAGGTATGAGTGTGCCTTCGTTTTGAATGGTAGCTTTGGTCATTGGGTAGAAGTAGGTCTTGTTGGCAGAGCCACCACCCTTTGCCACCATCACGAATTTGTATTCGGCACCTTCGGTTGCTTCGATGTCAATCTGTGCAGGAAGGTTGCATTTGGTATTCACTTCGTCGAACATTGTAAGTGGAGCATTCTGCGAATAGCGTAGGTTTTCTTGTGTGAACGTGTTGAAAACACCAAGCGAAAGTGCTTCCTCGTCCTCGAAACCAGTCCATATCTGCTGACCTTTTTCACCGTGGATAATCGCTGTACCAGTGTCCTGACAGAAAGGCAGGACACCCTTTGCAGCCGTTTCGGCATTGCGGAGGAACTGAAGCGCAACATACTTGTCATTTTCAGAAGCCTCGTCGTCTTTAAGAATGGCAGCTACTTGCTCGTTATGTTCGCGACGGAGAAGGAACTCGCAATCGTGGAAAGCCTCTTGCGCCAATAGGGTCAGTGCCTCTGGGGCTACCTTCACAATCTCTTTTCCTTCAAATTTAGCGACTGTAATTCCCTCTTTAGAGAGCAGTCTGTACTCTGTTTCATCTTTTCCCAATTGGAACATTGGGGCATACTTGAATTCAGCCATAGTCTTTAAAATAACCTGACACCATTATATATAAGACTCTCTTGTCTTACAATTCATGGTGTCAGGTTTCTATTAATGTTTTAATAATGTTTTTGTTTTGGTCTTGCAGTTCAGGATTTATCCAGCTTGCAAGACGTTATCTTGATTTAATAACCAAAGATTTCTTCTGTTGTAACACGCTTGACAGGCGCAATCTTCTCCAAAGCCTTAATATCGAGTTCCTTTTCGTTGCCAAGAATAAGATACTTGAAGGTCTTGTTTGCCATATTGGTCTTCTCGAAGTTGATGAGGTCATTGAGCGTTACGCTTGGCAGGTCTTTGTAAATCTTCTCGCTCAAACTGTAATCCAAGCCCATCTTCTGTGCAGCCATATAAGCTGAAAGAATAGAGAACTTGGTTGTACGAGCCGATGCAAGGCTCTTCAAGAGGTTCTGTTTCGCCAAATCGAAGTTGGCTTGGCGCACAGGAACATTGTTGAGAAGCTCGTTGAACTGTGCAACGCAGTCCATCATCTTATCGTTCTGTGTGATAATGAATGTATTGAAGTACTCTTTATCGCCCAAACGACTTGGCATATGATAGCGCGCACTTGCTGTGTAGGCCAATGCACGAGCCTCGCGCATTTCTTGGAAAACGATGGCATTCATACCGCCTCCGAAGTACTCGTTGAAGACCGCAATCTTTGCTGCATCGTTCGGATTCCACTCTTTGTTCTCGTTGTGGAACTGAACCATGTAGATGTTTTTGGCATCATAAGGTGCGATAAGAATTTCGTTCTTAGGCGTTGTCTGCAAAACATAACGCTTTTCCTTGGGCAATGGGGCAAACTTCTTGGTAGTCTTGAAAGTCTTAGCCAAAAGATTATCAATATCTTTTATAGAAGAAGGACCATAGTAGAGCACTGTTTGCTTGTAGTTCTTCAGTTTCTTCAGCGAATCCAACAACTTCTGTGGATCCATGCTCTTGAGTTGTTGTTCGCTCAACATATTGCGTGTAGAGTTATATGGACCATACATACCATAATCTTGTAAAGCTCTAAAGTTGCCTCTCTGGTCAGCTTTCTTATCTTTTCGCGATTTAATCAGCAAATCTACGGCAGCAGCATAAGCTTCCTTGTCCACCTTTGCATTATCAATCACGTCGTTGATAAGTGCCAAAGCCTTTGGAAGATTTTCGTTTAAGCCTGTCAGATAGAAGTAAGTCTCGTCATCAGTCTGACCGATGTCGTAGTCGCAGGCAAGTTTATACAACTCTTGCTTAATCTGCGCATTGGTCATTTTATCAGTGCCAAGATAGTCGATGTACATCTTAGCATAGCCTGGCAGTAAATCGCTCTCTTCTCCGAAAGGAATTTCCAAGTAGAGTGTGAAGAGGTCGTCCTGTGTATTTTGCTTATAAAGGATAGGCCAACCCTTCTTTGTTGTAGACTTGGTAAGGTCTTTCTTAAAATCAACAAATACAGGCTTGATAGGCTCTACCTTATGATTGACAATTTCCTGCAAGAATGCAGAATGTTTATCGTTGTTTGTTGGGATTGGTGTAATCTTTGGCTTGTCTACCTTTTGAATGGTAGTATCGGTGCCTTGAACCTTGTAAATGACTGCATAGCCATTGTCAAAGAAATGATTTGCAAAGCTAACGATTTCTGCTTTTGTCATCTTTGAAACACGGTCGAGCTTACCTACTTCCTGTTTCCAATCAATATTGTTAATAAAAGCATCTACAAAAGCCTTGGCACGGAACTGGTTGTTGTCGAGGCTCTTATAGTAGCTGCGCTTGTAATTGTTAATAACAGAAGGCAATAAGTCGTCAGAGAAATTGCCCTTCTTCAACTTTTCTATTTCAGCAAGCAGCAAGTCGCGAACTTCTTTCAAGGTTTGTCCCTTCTTAGGAGTACCTATTGCCATAAACATAGAGTAATCTGTAAGGTCAGAGAAACCAGCACCTGCTGATTGAACCTTCATTGTCTGGTTCAAATCTAAGTCGTAAAGACCAGCACGACCGTTGCTGAGCAATTCGCCGATGATATTCAGCGTATCGCATTGCAAAGAGTTTCCCTTATCGGCTCTCCAACCCAAGTAAACCTTTTCTGCTTCCAACCCGACCACTGTTGTATCAACAGGGGCTGTAAACTTGGGTTGAGCACCATATTGAGGTGCACTTAGTGTTTCGCTTCTTTTCCAATTACCGAAATATTTCTCTATTATTGCCACCGTTTGTTCAGGATTTAGGTCGCCAGACATACAGATTGCAATGTTGTTTGGCACGTAGTAGCGGTGGTAATAGTTCATAATGTTCGTGATAGAAGGATTTTTCAGGTGCTCGCCTCTACCGATTGTGGTCTGTGTACCGTATGGGTGAGTAGGGAAAAGCTTTGCCATCAAAGCGGTAAATAGCTTTCTGCCATCGCTTGTCAAACCCATATTGTACTCTTCATATACAGCTTCAAGTTCTGTATGGAAGCCACGAATGACCATATTCTGAAAGCGATCGCCTTGCACTTTCGCCCAAGATTCAATCTCGTTGCTTGGTATATTCTCCACATAACAAGTAACATCGTTAGATGTATAAGCGTTTGTTCCCTGACTTCCGATAGCTGCCATAAGCTTGTCGTACTCGTTAGGAATGTTGTATTGTGCAGCTATTTGAGAAACAGAGTCAATCTTGTGATACCAAACCTTGCGCTTTGCAGGGTCTGTCATATGGCGATACTCTTCATAAAGTTTCTCAATTTGCTTTAGATAAGGGCGTTCTGCCTCGTAGTTGGAAGTACCAAACTTATCCGTTCCTTTAAACATAATGTGTTCAAGGTAGTGTGCCAAGCCTGTTGTTTCAGCAGGGTCGTTGCGGCTACCCGTACGCACAGCAATGTAAGTCTGAATGCGTGGCTTCTCTTTATTTACACTGATGTAGACTTTCAACCCGTTGTCGAGGGTGTAGATGCGTGTCTTCATCGGGTCGTTGGGTACGCTTTCGTAGGTACGTGTCTGTGCTTTTATGCCTACAACACCAAGTAGCAGGAGCAAAGACAAACCTATTTTTCCAAAAGAAAGGTTTTTAAGCATAATGTTTTATTTATATTTTAATTAATTTATTATCGAATTATAATTCTCCTGTTCGAGCTTTTCAAGGAAATCTTCCAATACTTCTTTGTCTACGTCGCCCATACTATATTCTTTCTCTGCATCTTTGCGAATCTCGCTAATCCACGTTTTCAATGCATCGTTATAGTCGCTTACGATTTGTGCTTCGATATCTTCAGTAACTTCTTTGCTATCGTAATAACTTTTAATAAGGAAGCGTGTCCAGTCCCAAGCGTATCTGTAATAGTTGGAGTTTATTTCCTTGAAACGGTCGTTCACGTCTTCAATGGTCTCCAAACTGCCACTTTTAATATCTTCGAGTATACGTTGCTCTTCAAAATCGGGCAGAAGCAAGCCACCCAAATCGCTCCATGCGTTTATCGAATCTAGTTCTAATGGCTTGTCGAGTATGCCCAAATGCTTGGCTTTCCTCAGCATCTCTCCCATATAAATATGGAGAGCAATGTCGTAAAGCTGAATACCCTTGTTCAATCTCGATGCTTTTATGGTGTAACCACTATATATATAGCAGTCGGAAGTTGCACCACTTGCCTTTTTCAGTGCTCTCAACGTATTTCTTCCACGAACTATTTCGTTTGCAGTGAAAGGCGATAACCACTCGAAATTGATGACACTCTTCTGCGAACCTTGTGGACGCAAGTCGCGTTTATACCATTTCTTGATGTCGCGATACAGCCCGACGGTTGCAATATTACGTGCTGGAACGATGCAAGGCTTATCATTGTAAGCGATAATATACGAAAATGGCAGTGTCTTCGTGTTAGGGTGATTGGTTATTTTGCCGAAACAAACAGAGAAAGCACCTATTGTTGCAGGCATAACAATGTGGCTGCCGCTTGCAGTCTTGCACCCTCTTTCCAACGTTCCATAGTGCAATGGTCCCAACTTGTAAGCGTGGTTGGAGAAGTTTGTGCCAGAACCAGCATTGTAGAACGAATACAGTCCACCGATAAGAAGTGTACTCTTATGATGCGAAACGGAGAAAGGACCGCAGAAAGCAGCACACGCTTCGCCGTTTGCCATATATGAATTGGCAAAGAAAACGCTTTGCGAAGCTGTAAAACCATTGGCAATATGGCAGGTCTCGCCTATAAAGCAATCTTGTATTTTCGCGCTGTTGCTGATGCTCGACCCTTCACTGATGATAGAGTTCTCGCAAATAACGCCTGTACCGATATACACATTTGCATGCGCAGAACTAAGAATGGTACAATCGCAAAGCCTGCTTGCCCCCGAAATCTCACAATCGTTATGTATGATTGTATTTGTTATTTCTTTCGAGTTCACTATCTTTACATTGTTTCCTATGGTGCTAACAGCAGGTGTAAGGCGTGCAATCTCTTCCGAAACCAATCGGCGAATGGCATTCTTAAGGTCTTTATCCTTAAAGTGTTTCACCATAAGAGCAGCAAATTGGCTGCTTAGTTCGGGGAACATAATGATGTTTCCGTCGCCCGCTTCGTTCAATACAGATATAACATTGCCTTGCCCGTAGGTTGCGCCTTCGGTTGTTTCCATTACCGAAACGTTGGCAATCAGACAATCGTCGCCTATCGTGTAATTGTGAATGTAGTTCCCAATCTTCTCTATCAGGCAGTTGTTGCCTACGGTTACGTTTCTTAAAGTGGCGTCGTTGATGCCCGAATGCTTGAAGAAACCTTTTGAAACCTCAACATTCTTCTCGAAAGCACCGAGCCGAATATCGCCGTATAAAATGACACGATGCAGAAATTTGGGTTGAAAACCGTCTTCGTCTACTTCTATTTTGCTCCAATCTTCAGCCCAACAGTTGTTGTTCTCAAGAATAAAAATCTCGTTGTCGGTTAATGCTCTGTATGCCATATCTATGAAACAATGAATGAAACGTAAATGCTATTGTACACCTTCTTCTACATCAGTGTTGTATAAGAAGTCGTTGTAAGGATACTTTTGCACGTGAAGTTCTTTCACTTTCTTGTATAAAACATCTCTGAACTCGTCGATGTTTTCTTTCTCTTTTGCCGAAATAAACAAGCAATCGTCGTTCAGCTTTGCCATCCACGTGCGTTTCAGTTCTTCGAGCGACACGTTTTTCTTGGTCATTGGTGTCAGGTCGTCGTCTTCTTTCTCCTCCCAAGTATAGTTGTCTATCTTGTTGAAGATTATCATTGACGGCTTTTCGGCACACTCCAAATCTTTCAAAGTTTCTGTTACGACTTGTATTTGCTCCTCGAAGTCGGGGTGAGAAATATCTACAACGTGCAGCAACAGGTCAGCTTCGCGCACCTCATCGAGGGTTGATTTAAACGAATCAACCAAGTCGGTCGGCAATTTGCGTATAAATCCTACGGTGTCTGCCAAGAGGAAAGGCAGGTTTAGCAGCACTACCTTACGCACTGTCGTATCTAATGTGGCAAACAACTTGTTTTCGGCAAACACTTCGCTTTTGGCTAACATATTCATAATGGTCGATTTGCCCACGTTGGTATAGCCTACCAACGCTACACGAATGAGACGTCTGCGGTTCTTTCGCTGCGTTATTTTCTGCTTGTCAATTTCTACCAAGCGTTGCTTCAGTAGGGTCATACGTTGCAAAATAATACGGCGGTCCATTTCCAACTGAGTTTCACCCGGACCGCGCAAACCTACCGAACCTTTGCCACCGCCCGAACCCGAACCGCCACCCTGTCGTTCAAGGTGCGTCCAGAGGCGTTGCAAGCGTGGCAACATATAGCGATATTGTGCCAGTTCTACCTGTGTCTTGGCGTTGGAAGTCTGTGCACGCATGGCAAATATATCGAGAATGAGAGAAGTTCTGTCGAGAATCTTTACTTGCAGTTCGTTTTCGATGTTCCTCAACTGTTTAGCCGACAACTCGTCGTCGAAGATTACCATACCGATAGGTTCATCTTCGTCTTCCTTTGTCTTGATGTATTCTTTTATTTCTGCAAGTTTTCCCTTACCCACATACGACGTCATGTTAGGTCCGCCAACACGCTGTGTGAAGCGTTTCACGGTAACGGCACCTGCAGTATGGGCAAGAAACTCCAATTCGTCTAAGTATTCTTTGGTCTTGGCCTCGTCCTGCTCTTGCGTTATCAGTCCTACAAGTATGGCAGTTTCGGCTTTGACTTCCGATATAACAAATTCTTTCATTCAAAAAACAGTACTATATATAATGTGGCTACAAAGTTAATAAAAAGTTAAGAGTTCATAAGAAGCGTTTGAACGTTTTTTATTCGCAATTGTTATTTTTTATAAATAATGTGTTGTTTATCGTGTCTTTATGTAGGAATAACGTAATTTTGCAACCTAAAAGGACATAACAGGGACTACAATATCGTTGATACAGAAAAGTGTGCGTACCTTTGTGTTAGCTGTACAAAAGCACTTTCAAAACTCTGTACTGCCCCTTACAGAAACCCAAAATGAAGATAACAATAGCACTTGGCTCGAATACCGAGCAACAACAGCATATAAAGGAAGCCATTGAAAGACTGAAAACTGTGTTTTCGGATATAACTTTCACGCAACCGCAGTGGACCGACCCCATTGGCGTCGTATCGGACAGATACTTGAATTGCTTGGCTAACTTCACCACATCGCTTTCATTGCAACAACTCGTGCAACAGCTGAAAGACATTGAAACGGCAATGGGGGACAAGCACGAAAACCACGAACAAGGCATTGTGCTGATAGACTTAGATGTTATTAAATATGGAGATAGGGAGGTTAAGAAGATTGCCTGGCTGCAATAACCCACACGGAAATAACTTTTTAGCAGCGTTTAGGCAGCATCTGTGTTGCCTTTTGGCTTTTCTGTGCTTGTCGATTCTGTCGGCATCGGCACAGAGTTCCGACCCCGACCCTGTGCAATTGGACAAGGCGGTGGCTTATTTCAATTCAGGTAAATATCACGAAGCATTGCTTATTTTCCAACAGTTAGACAAGCGATACAAGCTGAACGACCGCTTTCGTGCCTATATTGGTCTGTGCTATTACAACGAATGGGAGTATAAAAGTGCAACGAAGTATCTTGACGAGGTGATACCACGCCTTGCCGTACTTGCTCCGCACGAGCGGTCGGTGTATTATTTTGCCGATGCCGAGAGCCATTTCCAGTTGCAGGAATACAAGGCAGCCATTCCTTTCTACGAGCAGACACTTGCTGTTTGCTACGACAACGAGAAAGGGGAAATATACTATCGGCTCGGCTTGTGCTATATGTTTGGCGAGGAATGGGAGAAAGCACGCGACGCTTATGTGCTTTCCGAAACGTTTTTCCGCAAGCATCGCACCGCAACCGATGTGGAAGCCCGATTGGCTCAGGTAGTAAATATGCGCAAAGGGTGCCAAGCCAAGATTGACGAAAAGTTGGCTGCCGACAGCATTGCCCGTGCAAAGGCGGTGGAAGACAGCCTGCGCGCCATTGCAGCAAGTATTCCTTTGGATTCTGTCATCACCGAAAAGCCGACAGATACCATTTCTTCAAAACCTATCGTAACAACACCGATAGTAGACGAGAAAAAGAAAACGCCAGTGCCACCGATAGACGATAAGCCTGAAAAACAAAAGAAAAAACAAGAAAACGTTGCACCTATCAACCTCGAAGATTTGTATAAAGATAAGGTGAAAGTGGAGGAATAGATTTATAAGAAAACATTTAATGTAGGTGCTGAAATAACCTTTATAAGGTTTTCAGTACCTGCCTTAAATAAAGATAATATCCGAAATATAGAACAAACAGTTTCTTTTACTTCAGCAACCATGCCATACCCAAACCTACATTGGCGTATTTTGATGGCTCGTTAAGATTGATGTCGCCATACAAATTTACTTGAAGTCGTGGCGAAACCATATATGCAGCTCCAATTTCGCTCATACAATTGAAGTGGCTGGCACGCCCTGGCTTTGCCCAATCGTCCTGCTTTCGAGAGTTATACAGGTTGTAACTCTCTATGAAGAAACTCAGTTTATTGGTAGCTTGGTAGTTCAGACAGACACCGAAGAAGATGTTGGGATTGTCCGTATCACCGCTCCACTCGGCACCAATATCGTAGCCTAAACTGAAAGAATTGCTGAGTTCGTTCTCAAAAAGCAAGTGTGTCTGTATGCCAACGTGTTGCGGAAGATAGTGGGAACGACTGCTGCCAGGAAGAAGTAACGTTCCGAGGAATGACACCTTGGGCAGCGCACCATTGCTGTCAGTTATCTTAATCTTGGTTCCAATGGCTGCTGCTGAAATTCCTGTGTAGTTGTTTTCGCGCGTATGTGTTGTACTCTCGTCTATCTGAAGACGAAGTTCGGCATTAGGAGTTACACCCATTCGGAAGGTGGAAGTGTTGATAACCCACGTGCGTTCGTGCGCTCCGTTTCTGCGGTTCCATTCGTGCGAGAAACCTGTTTCCCAGTCAATATTCCATAAAGGCATAATGTCTGGCCCAGTGGTTGCCCCAGGACAATCGGGCGAGAAAGTGTTGACTTCCTGTGCGTTCACTCCGACAGCAGGGAGGAACAGCAACAACAGGCAGATAATAATCTTGTCGTTTGTTTTCTTTTTCATCTTATACTATTATTGTGTTGGGTGCAAAATTATATCAATGCTCCAATGAAGCATACCAATTGCTCAATAAATTCTATTGCTTTATTGCCCTTCTTTATTCTATTTATTTTGCAAATATAAACGTTTCTTCCTATATATTCTAACTTTTAAGAGGAAACTTCATTTTATAAAATATACTTTAAGGCAACGGCATATTCCCAAAAATATTCGTACATTTGAAGAATAATTCAGTAAGAACACATTATTGACCAAACAAAAAAGGTGGAATTGATAAGTATTATAAAGAAATGGACGCTGCCAGTAGCCATTGCTACAGGTGCTATCGTTTACTTGCTGTTTGCTTTTATACCCCTACTATCTCCTGCTTCAGCAGTTTTCGAGCCGATATTCGACTTTCTGTTGCCCATTTGTATGTTTTTAATGCTCTACGTTACGTTCTGCAAGGTAGATTTCCGTAGGCTCATTCCTGTACAATGGCATCTTTGGATAGGCGTGTTTCAGGTGTTGTTTGTTCTTATAGCCGTAGGTTTTATACTCTTCTTCAAGCTGCAAGGCAACGGCTTGATACTTATGGAGTCGGTGTTGGCGTGCATTATCTGCCCTTGTGCATCTGCGGCAGCCATCGTTACACAGAAGTTGGGTGGTAACATAGAGGATATGACGACCTACACTTTCCTATCCAATTTCATCTGTGCAGCCCTCATTCCCACTTGTTTTCCACTGATAGAACCCAATGTGAACGTTGGTTTCGCCGAGTCTTTCCTCGTTATTCTCAACCGTGTTTGTCTCATTCTGGTTGCTCCGATGGTGGTAGCTTACTTCACGAAGCATTGGCGCATATTGAGACCGCTTTACAATTGGATTGTCAGTGTGCGCAATCTCGGCTTTTATTTCTGGGCTTTCACGCTCACCATCGTAACGGGAACCACCGTGAAAAATATCGTTCACGCCAATACCACCGTCCTTTTTCTTGTCTTCATTGCCCTCGTGAGCCTGCTGCTCTGCTTGATGCAGTTTGCCGTCGGCAGATTTATTGGCCGTTTTTTCGATAGCACCATCGAGGCAGGACAAGCCTTGGGACAGAAGAATACCACCTTTGCCATTTGGATAACCCTTACTTATCTTAATCCGTTGTCATCTGTAGGACCAGGCTGCTACATACTTTGGCAGAACATCATCAACAGTATTGAACTGTGGTATTACGATAGACAATCGAAGAAGCGTGAAGGCTGATGCGCATTTGCAGCGAAATGTCTCCATAAATTCCCCCGAATAGTTTTTAAGGCGTCTGAACAAGTACAATGGTGTGTAAACAAAAGACAGATAGTTTTTCTCTTTTTTGTGCCATGAAGTTGTGGAACATCTTGCATTTCCCACCTTGTTTTCAGGCTTTAAAATGGTGATGTTCCCGTCTGTTTTATCCTCCTTTCTAACTTGTTAATGCAGAATATATTATCATATTTTTCTGAACATGACGACATATATTTTTTGATGGCTCATGATATATCTTATTTCTGCACGTCAGTATCTCGTTTTTCAGACGACATTTCGCTAAAAAATTATTCAAAAACTGGAATAAAAATGATGTATGAAAACAAAAAGAAAGGGCTGAATGCCGTCCGCACTCAGTCCTTTCTTCTTTAAAGATAATAGTTCCATTGGAATACGCTACGTTGTTTAACGCTATTCCATGAATGTTGATTGTTTATTTTACCAAATCTACAAGGGTCTGGACGATGCGTTCGGCTGAACGGCCGTCCCATCTGTCGGGGATAGTTGCAGCCTTCCACTTGCCTCCAACCATATTGGAAACTGCAGTGCGAAGTTTCTGCGCATCTTCGCCAACAAGTACATTCGTGCCTTGCTTCACGGTTTCAATGTGTTCGGTATAGCTGTTCAGCGTAGCACACGGAACATTGGTAAAGGTGGCTTCTTCGGCAACATTGCCCGAATCGGTTATAATTCCTGCTGCGTTCGACAACAAATAGCTGAACTCCAAGTAGCCCAAAGGCTGAACAAAGCATAGATTTGCGTGCTTTGCAGCATTGAGCGAACGTACGATTTTCGCTGCGTTCTCGCGCAACGGAGCAACAATAGGCATATTGCCTGCGGCTTCCAACATAGCTTTCAGCATACGTTCTAAGTTGGCTTTGTCGTTCATCAGCGCCTTACGGTTGAGTGTGAATACCATATACTGCTTTGGTTTCAACTGTAATTTACTCACTGAAGCTATATTCTCCAACGATAAGTCCCCCATTCTGCTGCGATTAAAGCGTATATTATCAATTAGAATATTACCAACCATATAAACTCGAGAAAGTTCTGCGCCTTCTTTGTTGGCAATGCTGTTGTTGCTCAGACCTGCGGTGAAAAGCACGTCCGACAGTCCATCGATAACCAAACGGTTTATTTCTTTCGGCATATTTATATCGAACGAGCGAGTTCCTGCAGCAATGTGAGCCAAGGCTATGCCCTGCTTTTTTGCCACAATAGCCGCAGCCATAGTCGATGCAAGGTCGTCTACAACCACAACAACGTGTGTGGTATTCTGCTGCAAATATTGCTCAAACTTCGACATTACCTGCCCCGTGAGTTCGTTCAGGTTCTCGCATTCCACACCGAGATATACATCGGGTCGTGGAATTTGAAGGTCGTCGAACAAGCTATCCTCCAATGTAGGGTCGGTTTTGCTACCCGCATAAACCAACGAGTAAGCAATGTTTCTGCCGTCCCAGCCTTCGTTTTGCCTCTTCTTGATAATTCTAATAATGGGCGCAACCTTCATAAAATTAGGGCGTGCGCCACAGAAAATACAGATTTTAAGTTCGCTATCTGTTCTTGTCATTTGCGTTTTTATTATCCTTTAAACATTTCTTTTATACCGCCAATAGAGCCCATAACGCCTGTTGCTTCGTATGGAAGGTAAACCGTCTTTTGGTTTTCGTTCTTCGCAAGTTCTTCCATCATCTGGATATACTTCTGTGCAATGAGGTAATTTGCAGGATTTGTGCTTTGCCCGACAGCGTCCGTGATTTTCTGAATTGCCACAGCTTCGGCTTCTGCAACACGTATTCGCGCTTCTGCCTGACCCTCTGCAATGAGTATAGCCTGTTGTCTGTCAGCCTCGGCACGGTTGATTCGCGATGTCTTTTCACCTTCCGACTGGAGTATGGCTGCTTGTTTTTCACCCTCACTGGTGAGAATTGTCGCACGTTTATTACGTTCTGCCTGCATCTGTTTCTCCATTGCTTGCAGCACACTCTCTGGTGGTGTGATGTCTTGAAGCTCTACACGGTTCACCTTGATACCCCATTTGTTGGTTGCATCGTCGAGAACTGAACGCAGCTTGGTGTTTATGGTGTCGCGCGAAGTAAGCGTTTGGTCGAGTTCCATCTCACCAATGATGTTACGAAGCGTAGTTTGTGTCAGCTTTTCGATAGCATTTGGCAGGTTGTTTATTTCGTACACAGCTTTGAAAGGATCCATAATTTGGAAATAAAGCAGCGCATTGATTTGCATCTGAATATTGTCTTTCGTGATAACATTCTGACGGTCGAAATCGTAAACCTGCTCACGTAGGTCTATAACGTTCGTGTAGACATAGCGTCCGCGGCGCACTGCCACCATTTCTTTCGCTCTATCGATAAACGGAATGATGATATTGATACCCGGTTGCAAAGTTGCAAAGTATCGTCCTAAGCGTTCAATGATGCGTGTTTCACTCTGTGGGATTATAACGATTGCCTTTTGGGCAAAGAGGATTGCCAATACAACGATGGCAATCAATACATAAGTTCCAATGCTCATGATTGTTCTGTGATTTAGTTATTAATAAAAGGAATATTACTCTACCGTTTTCACGGTTATGATTATCGAATCCAAACTTACAACACTTACCCTTGTGCCTTCTGCAATAGCTACTCCGCCCACGGCAGTAGCTTTCCACGAGTCGCCATCAATCTCTACTCTTCCGTATCCGTCTGGTGTTATGGGTTCTGTTACCTTGCCCATTCTGCCTATAATGGCATCGGCATTGCTGAGTCTGATATCTTTGTTCTTATTCAGATATTTCAGTGCGAATGGTCGAACAAAGAAGATGCTTAATGCACTAACCACAGCAAAAACAATAACTTGCAGTGCATAACTGTCGCTGAAAGTCGAAACAATAGCAGCCACAACGCCCCCTATGGCAAAACATATAATGAAGAAATCGCCATTGGTCAATTCCAACACAAGGCACAACAGACTTACTAAAAGCCATGCCAGCCAAAGATTTTCTAAGAAGTATTGTATCATAGCGCAATGCTTTTAAAATGCTTTTAATTAAAATGTAAAGTTAATACTTTAGAACGAAACCAACAACTTTTTAGTAAAGAATTGGTAAGGAAAATGAAAAGAGGGAGCAAAAACTCCCTCTTTCTTGTATTTCCATCAGTTTCTTTTGTACATTTCGCTTACTTCTTATCTTGTGTTTCCTGCACTTTTCTGAGCTTTCTGCGGTATATCCAAGCAACGCCTTTATCGTCTAAAGTTATTGTTTTGTCTATTTCTGTTGGCCAACTATCCTTCCCAATACGTGTTTCAGTGTGTGTATGTGCTATTCGGTCGGTTTCTTCTAAGGTTGTATCAGGTTCGTCTTCAATAATAGTATTAGTCGAGTCCCATTCTGTAGAATCCCAGTCCGCAGTATCGGCATAAACCGTATCTGTCTCACAATCGTAATCGTCGGCAGCAACAGTATCTTCATCAACGCTATCAACCGCAACACTATCAGCCCAATCGTTTTCCAAATCGCTGTCGTAGATAGGTGTAGTATATTCGTCGAAGTCAGTAATAGATGTCCATTCGCCTTGTTTGTTCCTACTTGTCTGCGATGCAAAATAGGTCATATTCCTATTTGTTCCATCAAGTGGTCGTCCTTTAGTTATGTTTCCTTCGGTCAGCGGATTGGCAAAAGTCTGAATTAAATCAAGCAAACTCGGTGCATATAAGGCATAAAGATAGGTTAAGAACTGTATATTGGGCTTCCCCATAAGGTTCAAAGCCTGTGTTGCATATCTATTGTAGCTGTATATGGGGTCCGCTACTTCTGAAGGATTCTCGCCATAAATCAGCTTTATCAGGGTCTCTGATAATTCTGCCGACATCTCTTCCGAATTGCTTACAATATACGATTTCATATCGGAGGTAAAGGTAAGAATAAGCGGACGCTTCTTCAAAATATTGAGTAAACCATAATAAAACAGACTGTCAGAAGCCGATTCTACTTTCTTTTTTGTATAATTGGCATTCTCCAACAGATCTACTTGCATGGTTGTTGTGAATGGAGAGACATCTAAAATCGTTAAACGAACTTTGCACGAGAGATAGGGTTCACGCCTTGTTATTCCATCAAAAAGGTTATCATTTTCTTTCGTAATAGGACTGAAGTCGAGCATTGTGTTTATCGAATCGGGGGTACCGCTCTGCGTTTGTTCCAGCGTAAACTCGTAAACGGCAGACTGTCCTTTCTTAAACTTAGGGCTATAGCCGTTGTTCTTCTGTGCCCATAAGCCGTTGGCTACAAGCAATGTAATGATGGTTAATACTATTCGCATCTTATTTCGTTGTTGTTTTATTGCTTTCATCTTGTCTGTTTCTTTAGTCATTGCGTCGCCTTACTACCTGATAAATTGCACCAACACCATTTGGATAGTTAATGATGATTGTGTTCTCATACTTCTCCAACCAGCTTTTCCTATCCATTTTCACATCTATTATATTTTGAACCTTGCACAATTCTCTTCCGTCTTCAGCAAATGAAAGTGAGTCTTCGTCGTCTGCTACAAGTGTATCTACATCGACAGAATCCATTTCCACAGAGTCTGCAAAGGCTGTATCCATATCGGTTGTATCTATATCGTTGTATGGTTCGTACAAACTTGAGTACGTGTCCACATTCATTTTAAGGCTTATTTCTCTGTCTTTACCTTTCGTAACATCGCTAACGAACTTAAACGAGCCTTCTTTTTCCTTCAGTTCACCTTCTTCCCGATGTCCGTCTTCGCAGCGCAGGCGATAGACTTCAGTAAAAGTATTAAAGCCCGGAACGAACATAGACAAGAACGTTTCTATGCCCCTCATTCTCACCATCTCTGCAATCAGAGCCTCATCGCTTCGCTTATCTTCGCCTTCAAAAACGGAAAGTTTCCGCCTGCGCCCTTCATTAAAAGCTTGTCTATATAACTCATCGGCGTTGATAACTTTCCATTCGCCTAATCTTTTCGACATCATCAGACGCAGTTTGAGACTCTTTACCAAGCCAATTACATCTAAGAGCTTTTGTGTTCCTTCCTCTTTTGTAATGACATGAGGCAAGCCTACATCAAGAATTTTTAGCTCCATGATATATGCGTAGGGTGTTGCTTCGAGTACTTTCAGTGAGAATTTACCCGAAATACTGTCGCCCGTAGGAAGCATTCTTGCAAGGTCTATCAGGCTAAAGCCTCCTATCGAAGATGTAAATGGCGAATTTAATTCCATGCCATCAACAGTAGTATTATCATAGTTTCGCCTATATGTCTTCGTCCATAAATGCTCGTAAGTTACGGTCTGCCCTTTCTTAAAATCGGGCAAATAAGTTTGTTTGATTTGTGCTGATGCCCAAAGGGCTGTGAGCAACAACAGTAACACTGTGGCGGTTCTACGCATATTCTGATGATTTAATGAATTATAATTATTGTTATAACCTTTATTTTTTAATGCGCAAAGTTATTTATTCTTACTTAAATAAACAAACAACATAGTATTATTTTTGCAAAAAGAAGTAAAAACAACGATTATAGCAAAAAAAGTTTGTACTTTCGCAGTCGAAACAAATAGGATAGGCCGGATAGCAGCAAAGTCTTTCATTTGTATTTTAAAGGAAAAGAAGAAATGAGACAGATTAAGTTTTTATTAGTTACAATTGTAATTGCCACACTTGCCGCATGCGGAACTACATCAACAGTGCCACTTACGGGTCGCAGACACACCATAAGCGTGTCCGACGCAGAAATTCTTAGCTTGAGTAAGACTCAATATGCAAAGTTTATGGCAAGTGCCAAGAAGTCTACTAACACTCGAAATACGCAAATGGTAGTAAGAGTTGGACGTCGATTGGCTAATGCTGTAGAAAACTATTTACGCAATAATGGTTATGCAAATGAAATAAAGAACTTCCAATGGGAGTTTAATCTTATTCAAGACAAGCAAGCAAATGCTTTCTGTATGCCAGGCGGGAAAATTGTTGTTTACGAAGGTTTACTGCCTTATACACAGAACGAAGCGAGCCTTGCCATCGTGTTGGGACACGAGATTGCACACGCAGTAGCAAAGCATAGTGCCGAGCAGATAACAAAACAACAGAACCAAAGTATTGGAACTTCTATATTAGGAACAGTCTTAAACTCTGCAGTTGGCAACGGTACGGGCGACATTGTCAATTCGATAGCCTCTACGGGCTTTTCTCTTCTAAATTTAAAATACAGTAGAAAGAATGAGCAAGAAGCCGACTACATGGGGCTTATATTTGCAGCAATGGCTGGTTACGACCCACAAAACGCCATACCTTTCTGGCAACGCATGGCTGCTTCATCGCAAGGAGCGCCTATGGAATTTATGAGTAGCCACCCTTCTGACGCAACCCGCATTAGGAATATACAGAAATGGATTCCCGAGGCAATGAAGTATTATCAGGCAAGCCTAAGGAGGGTAAAACGAAATGCATGAATATGACATTGTTATGGACTTCATTAGGAAGACTGTATATTTGTTAGGTACAGCATTATACAAAATAAATCATGTACAAAACGAAATATTACACAGGAAGATAAATAATACATTTCTGGCGTTTAACGTGCATAATTACTTGTTCTTTTGAAAGTGTGTTTTCTCGCCATAACACTGCTCAAACAAGTTTGTATTGCCCATTTGGCTTAGCAAAAACGTCCCTTGCTGTGTTAATCGCATTGGAAAATGTCCCTTGTATAGACTTTTTCTCTTACGTCGTCCAATGCACTGTTGTATCGGTTGGCAATGATTTCGTCGCATTCCGTCTTGAATTTTTGCAAGTCGTTCACCACCAAACTGCCAAAGAAGGTTGTGCCATCTTCGAGTGTAGGTTCGTAAATAAGCACCTTTGCGCCTTTTGCCTTTATGCGCTTCATAACTCCTTGAATAGAGCTTTGACGGAAATTATCGCTGTTCGACTTCATCGTCAATCGGTAGACGCCTATCACACATTCCTTTTCTACCGTTGGATTGTAGTTTCCCTGTTCGTTATAATCGTAATATCCAGCTTTGTTCAACACTTGGTCGGCAATGAAATCCTTGCGTGTACGGTTGCTTTCCACAATGGCTTGAATCAGGTTTTCAGGCACATTTGAATAGTTTGCCAACAGTTGCTTCGTGTCTTTTGGCAAGCAATAGCCACCATAACCGAACGATGGATTGTTGTAGAACGAGCCTATGCGGGGGTCGAGGCACACACCTTGTATTATATTGGCTGTGTTTAAGCCTTTCACTTCTGCGTATGTGTCGAGTTCGTTGAAGTAGCTTACACGCAAAGCCAAGTAGGTATTGGCAAACAATTTCACAGCTTCGGCTTCGGTCAATCCCATAAAAAGCGTTGGAATATCCTCTTTTATGGCACCCTCTTTCAAGAGTTCGGCAAACTCGTGTGCTGCTTTGTCCAATCGTTCGTCGTTCTCTGGGCGTGCAACAATAATGCGGCTGGGATATAGATTATCGTAGAGTGCCTTGCTTTCGCGTAGGAATTCGGGTGCAAAAATAATGTTTTCGCAGTTGTATTTCTGTCTTACGCTCTCGGTGTAACCCACTGGAATGGTTGATTTTATCACCATAATAGCGTTAGAGTTTACGCGTATTACTTGTTCAATCACCTCTTCAACGTGTGTCGTGTCAAAGTAGTTGCGCACTGGGTTGTAGTTCGTTGGCGTGGCAATCACGACAAAATCGGCATCACGATAAGCTGTTTCTCCGTCTAAGGTAGCCGTGAGGTGCAAGTCTTTTTCTGCTAAATATTGCTCAATGTAGTCGTCCTGAATAGGCGATAGCTTATTATTAATAAGGTCTACCTTTTTTTTTATAACGTCTACTGCCACCACGTTATGATGCTGGCTCAGCAGTGTTGCAATGCTCAGACCTACATATCCTGTTCCGGCAACTGCTATTTTATATTTCTTTTCCATACGAAGCGTTTTTTCAAATTCCTTGCAAAGATAACCATTTTTCTCACAAATGCGTGCCCATACTTATTTCACCTTCTTATCTAAGTCGCTCGTTCGCTTTAAGAAACCTGCCACGATGAATGGTAAAACATTCACGATGGCAACGATAACGAAGAAGCGTTGGTAACCCAAATATTCTTGTAGAATGCCTGTAAACCAGCCTGACGCCATTAGTGAAAAGGCTGCTGCTGCACTTGCCAAGGAAAATCGGAAGATGGAATATTTGCCTTGTGAGCAATAAAGAAGCACAAGTATGTAAGGCGTAATGCCGAAACCAAAGCCAAATTGCTCTATTGCCACGCAGATATTGATAATGGAAAGGGTGGAAACAAAGTTGTAGCTGAGGTAGATATACAGCATCTTGGGCAATGTAATGGCGCACACCATAAGCCAAAGGTTGCTCCACAGTCCTCTCTTTTGTATGGCATAGCGACCTAAAATGCTGCCTCCAATAGCGGCAAAGGCACCCACCGAGCCTTGTACAAGCCCTAATTCTTGTGGCGAAAGGCTCAATCCGCCGTTGCTTCCTGGGTCGATTAAGAACAAGGGAGCTATGCGGAAGAACATTCCTTCGGGTATTAAGAACAGCAACAGAAACGAAAGCAACGCCACATAGTTGGGCAATTGCATAAAAGTAGTTTTAGTTTCCAACCACCATCGCCTTGTCAGTCCGCTGCGAATGGGTATCGACGGTTTGTCTTGGGGGCGTGGTAACACGATTGTATGATAGATAAAGAGCAGCAAGAAGGTTATCGCCAAGAAGTAAAAGGTAGTTACCCACGATTTTTCAACGACTCTGTTCAACACCTCTAAGTTGCCTGCCAGCATCAACGGAATGCCCATTCCTACCACAATTGCCATCAGTAAGAACACAGAATGTACACTGCTGAGGCTTGGTAGCTTACGCGACATGCTGAGTTTATAGAATCTTGCCACTGCCACATCGTGTATTACGGCGGCACACGCCGTTGTAAAGATGAACAGCATAGACGCTATTTCCCAATAAGGAGTGGTAATCGACTGTGAGATACCGAACATCGAAACTGCCATCAGCAGTTCCATTGCCAACACCCAAAGCCGTTTTGTGGCATAGCCTGTAACGAATCTGCCTAACAGTGGACGCATAATGAAAGGAACAAACGCCCACGATGTAATCAGCGTAATGGTGCTATTCGACTGCCCCATGCGATTGAAGAACACCAACGACACAAGAAACACAATGACATAGGGCAACCCTCGTGTGAAATACACGGTGGGTAGCCATAGCCAAGCCTTTGTGTTTGTTTGCTCGTTTGTATTCATTTCGGTTCTTTCAGCTTTTATCTTGTCTTATTGGTGAAGCACTATTAATAGGCTTTTGTTATTTCCGCACCTTTATAATAGTGCAGTAATATTTCTTCGTACGGATAGCCTTGCTTGCCCATCATAGCAGCACCGATTTGGCAAAGTCCTACGCCGTGCCCCCAGCCAGCTCCTTTTATGATGAATTTCTGGGGTACACCGTCTTTTATATCTGCCTTTTCAACGATGAATGCCGAACTGTATAGATGGCTTTTGCTAAGTGCACGCCTTATTTCAAGCTCTTTTCCAATGATGAGGGTGCGCTCTTTGCCTACTATTTTCAGTCGGTAAATGCGCCCGCTCTTGCCCCTTGATAGTGGAACAAGGTCGATAATGTCGCCAAACTGTACTTCTAATTTCTCCTCTAAGAGTTGTTTTAATTCTGCTTGCGAGTAAGTTTGGCTCCACCGATAGAAGTCTGTTGTCTCTTGGTCGAAGTCGTTCAGCACCTGCGAGAGTACCTTTTGGTCGGTCGTATTGCAGAAAGCGTCGGGCGACGATAGTATCCACTGACGCGCAACAGCCTCATCGGTGAGGTCGGGTAGGGGTGTTGAGTCAGGCAGAGTGTCGGACAGAGCTTGCAAATAAGGCTTTTTAATGTTCTCCCAGCAATATTGAAACTCTTCGACAGCACCGCCACAGCACTTGCTGTATCGCGCATCGCAAATCTCTCCGTGGCTTGTCAGTATCTCTCCTGCTGTCTGTTGAATGGCTTCCACAACGTGTTTGTTGGCGGCTTTCGTTATGCCTTGGTAACGTTGACAATGGTCGTCGGCACACACATCAAATTGTTTGTGGTCTTCGCGGTCGTACCAACGCACAATCTCCTCATTGGTTTTGAAGAACGAGGGTTGCTTTTCAACGTTGTTGTTTTCTGCTTTTCGCTGTTCAATTTGTGCCAAAAGCCAACTGCGCGATATAACAGCGTGGGCTTTTAGTAGTTCCAACGACGAAGTTGCACGCATTTCCGAAGAGATGACACTGGTAAGATAAGTCTCAACAGGCAACTCGTTGATGGCGCAGATATTGTTGTCTTCCACTATGAAACGCAACTTTCCCAAGAATGTTTGTGCCTCTTTTCGCTCCCAATGGAAGTTTACTCCGATGGTAACATCTTCGAGTGTGAACGACGATTGAGCATCGGTTGGCTCGAAAAGCAGTTCATCGTACAATGTGTTTTCCCACAAAATACGACCTTCCGACAGCTCTACAACCTGCTTTCCAAATCGCTGCGAACCGCAAACGGTATAGGGCGCATTGAGCGAAAAAAGCAGTTTGCTTGCGCTCACGATACCTACCGAAACAATTGGCTCTTCTTTTCTGTTGCTCGTTTCCATTCTTTTTTTGTTGTTATATCCCTTTGTTTCTTATTTTTTCGGTTACTTCCTGCATTGCTTCGGTGGGAAGAACAACTTCTTTCATCACCTCCATTAGCAGTCTTTCGTCTATTCGTTCAAAGTCGGTTTGGCGTGGAAGAATGAGCAAGCCGCCCATATCCAACGCACCAGGACTAATCAGATACTGCTCGTAGCCCTCCTTTGAATAGCAATCGGGGCGGTGTTTGCGACGTGGAAACACAACAGACACCGTGTCTAACCCCTCTTTCCATACAACGATGTTCATCATTGGTTCCACCTCGTTAGCCTGTTGGGGCAGCGAATTGTACACAATGCTGAACAGTTGTGCATCGTTTTCAACGCTACGGCTTTTGATTGCAATGGCAGGATAGGCGAAATCGACAATTTCAAAGATGCCCTCCGCCTCGTTGATGCTTAATAACGGCTGTGCAGTAGCATCGAGCTTGCTCCACATTTCCTGCACGGGCAGCATACCATTCGTGCCTCCTTGGAAGTGAAGATGGTCGGGTGCGCTTGCGCCACATTTAGGACCGTTATAGAAGAACATAAGTTTTGGATACTTGTCGCTGAGTTTGTGTAAGTCGGCGTAATGTTCTTGTATAAGCTGCAGCTGGTGTTGGCGTGCTGCAATGGTGAAATGAACAGGCAGAATAGGGAAGGGATTCACCAGAATGTCGAACGTCTCACCGAACGAAACGCTGGTCTGAACCTTCGGACGGTTATCCTTGCAAAGGAAACAAGGGCGTTTGGCAATGGTTGCCTTGTCTGTTTTTGCTCCTGCACTCACTATTCTTGCAGGGTTGAACTGCACCTTTAAACCACCGTCGAATTGCTTTGTCTTCACCAATTGTAAATCACTGAACCGCTGTTTGGCATCTTCCCACTGGTTCAGTTGGTTGTAAAAAAAGGCTCTAAATTCTTTGCGCCCTCCTCTTCGCCTTGTTTGTTGAGTTGCTGACGCGCTGTCAGTTCTATTGTTCGTAAGCGGTCTTTATACAAGTTGTTGGCATTGATGCGGTCGATGCTTAACGCTGCATCGCTGTTTCCGCCCCAACGACGGCACAGATAGAGCTCTTCGTAAATGCGTCCGATGCGGAACCGGCGACTGAAAGCCAAGCCCATGGCGTAGTCTTCGCCGTAACTGGTGTTCGGGAACTGCACTTCGCGTGCCAAAGGTGTGTAGAACGCACGCGGCGCACCTAAGCCGTTGATGCGAAGCGCATTGTTGCAGCCGTTGTCTTCCGTCCACTCTGCGTGGTCTATCAGCCCCGGAGGAAGTGTGTTAAGGTCGAAATCGCACATACAGTACGAGCCTATTATCATTGCCGCCTGCTGTTCGTGGAAGGCGTCTACAATCTTTTGCAACGTCTGTTCCGATGAATAGAGGTCGTCGCTGTCCAGTTGTACGGCGAACCTACCGCAATGTTCGCTGTTCACGGCATAGTTCCAACAGCCGCCAATGCCAAGGTCGGTGCGGTTGGGAACAAGGTGTACCAACCTGTCATCGGTCTTTGCAATGTCCGAAAGTATGGCTGTCGTCTTGTCAGATGAATGATTGTCTACAACAATAACATTGTATTTGAAATCTGTTTTCTGCGCCAATGCCGATGTAACAGCGTCTCGAATGGTCTTTTCACGATTGAAAACGGGGATTATGACAGATGCTTCAACGCTGAAATCGCCGCTTGTAAAGTCGGGCTGTCTGTATTTCTTGGTGTCCACCAACCCACCTATAGTGCGCAAATGTGCTGTTGCAGCGCGTTCCATTTCTATCTGTACCTCACGATTACGGGGATTTACGTAGTCGAATTGCTTCTCTCCGCTTCGGCGCAGGTCGTCTTCTTCCTCTGTGTAAAGGTATTCGTCCAAGTGGAAAATCTTACCTTTTCTGCTTAGATATAAGCGCAAATCGTACCAGCCAGCAAACTTATAGTCAGCCTTTTCTGCTTGTTCAGCGTATGTACGGAGCAACTTCGCATCAATGAGAACCAACGAACCGAAGTCGAAATCGTCGCGAAGGCTGCCTGCTTGATAGTCAATGACAGGGTGGCGCATCACCTTTCCTGCCTCAACAGAATAGTGATCGGCATACACTAAGGCTGCTTTCGTGTCGGCAGCTACACGCACAAGTCGTGTTAAAGCGTGGTAGCCCAGAGTTATGGGCGAAGTTTTCATATAGAAAAGCACGTAGTCGGCAGTAGCATTTTGTGCCATTTTCAACATTGTTTCCGTGGAAAGAGTATTTCCAACTTGTATGTAGCCAATGCTTTCAGCCGTTTTCTCGCTAACCTTCGTACTGTCGGAAGTGAGCATAAAAACCTTTGCCACTTCGTTTTCGTTTATGAATTGCGTTGCATATTGTTGTGCTTGCTGTGCGTTTTCGCAAGGAACAAAGCAATCTATTTTATTCTTTATATCCATTAGGTTGGTTGTTTTCGGGTAAGATAATCTTATGCAAAGATAACGAAAAGGAGTGAGAAAGACGAAAGAAACGGTTAAAATTCTGTTGAATATCGGCACAAATAAAATGTAGTAGGAGGATTATGGCTGTTCGCTGAAATTCTTTTTACCTTCTATAAACTTAGGTCTGAACTTCCTGATGTGGAGGTTCAGACCTATATAATATAAGGAGGAAAAAGATTGTAAAGGTGTAAATATTTTTCACAAGCGTATCTATTGTGTAACTAACTGTACATCAATGTATTGTAAAACCTATTGTTTTGCATTCCAAAAGCGGCTGTTTTGCACGGTAAAAGTGTAGGTTTTGCGTTGCAAAAGAGCCGCTTTCGCAACGTTAAAGCGCAGTTATCACTTTTTAAGAGAATTATCTTTACAAAATCAAAGCTATTTCCGATTGTAACAATCGCAATCGGCTTGGTGGTCGTTTATGATGCCTATGGCTTGCAGGTAGCTGTAAATAATGACTGAACCAACATACTTAAAGCCACGTTTTTTCAAGTCTTTAGCCACCTTGTCGCTCAATGCGTTGCGGGTGCAGAGGCGTTTTTGGTGAGAGGGATAGACCATTGTCTTTCCTTTTGAGAACTGCCAGATGTACTTGTCGAACGAGCCAAACTCTTCTATAACGCTAAGAAAGGCCTGCGCATTGGCAATCATTGCTTCTATTTTGCGTTGGCTTTTCAGCATATTCTCGGTGTTAAGAATGTGCTGAACATCGTCAGCGGTGAAGCGAGCCACCTGCTTGAAGTCGAAATTGGCAAAGCAAAGACAGAATGTTTCTTGTTTTTTCAGCATCAGCAACCACGACAATCCGCACGACATACATTCCATTACAAGATACATAAAGAGCATTTTATCGTCGTGAACGGGTACGCCCCAACGTTCGTCGTGGTATTTTTGAAGTAATGGGTGTGTATCAGCCCAAGCGCATCGTGCCATATTTTATAAGATGTTTTATTGTTGAATGCTCGACAAATACGCACTTGCCATTTCGGCGCAACGCTCTCCGTCGATACCAGCACTGACGATTCCACCTGCATATCCCGCACCTTCGCCACAAGGGAACAAGCCTTGAAGGCGCACGTGCATGAAAGTTTCGCGGTCGCGGAGAATGCGTATGGGCGAACTGGTGCGTGTTTCCGTGGCTATCATTACAGCCTCGTTGGTAAGGAAACCGTGTGCTTGCTTGCCGAAATTCTTGAATGCCTGTTGCAGGCGAGTGGTGATATTGTCGGGCAACCAAAAGTGTAACGGACTGGAAATGAGCCCCGGCGCATAGCTCGAAGCAGGCAAATCGTACGACAAACGCTTGTTCACAAAGTCTGCCATACGCTGTGCGGGAGCGGTTTGGCGCATATTGCCCTGTTGCCAAGTGTCTTTTTCCAACTGTTCTTGAAAGTGCATCATACGCAATAAGTCGTCGCCCTCGATGTCTTCAGGATTGATTTGAACCACCATTCCAGCGTTCGACCACTTCGTTCCGCGGTTGGCTGGGCTCATTCCGTTGGTTACAATCTGTTGCGGTCCTGTTGCAGACGGAATGACGAAACCACCCGGACACATACAGAAAGAATAGACGCCACGCCCTTCTACCTGCGTTACAAAAGCATATTCGGCTGCTGGAAGATATTTTCCACGACCGTTTTTATTGTGGTATTGTATCTGGTCGATGAGTTCTGCAGGGTGTTCCAAACGCACACCGACGGCGATTCCCTTCGCTTCCATTTCGATGCTTGCCTCTTGGCAGTGCTGGTAAACATCGCGCGCCGAGTGCCCTGTGGCAAGAATAACGGCTCCTTTGAATGTCTTTTCCTGTTGTCCGCCCCCGTAAGTAGACACGGCTTTCACGCCAACAACCTTGTTGCCGTCGGTTTCCAACGCTACCATTTTTGTTTGGAAATGCACTTCTCCGCCACAAGCGAGAATGGTGTTGCGCATATTTTCAATTACTTTGGGCAGCTTGTCGGTACCGATGTGCGGGTGGGCATCGGCAAGAATGCTTGTAGATGCGCCGTGTTGGCAGAACACGTTGAGTATTTTCTCCACCGAACCACGCTTCTTGCTGCGTGTGTAAAGCTTGCCGTCAGAGTAAGCTCCTGCACCTCCTTCGCCGAAACAGTAGTTCGATTCAGGGTCTACGGTATGAGTACGGGATATTTGCGCAAGGTCTTTTTTGCGCTCACGCACATCTTTTCCACGTTCAAGAACAATGGGGCGCAAACCTAATTCCACCAATCTTAAGGCAGCAAACAGTCCGCCTGGCCCTGCTCCAACAACGATGACACGAGGCGCGTGGCTTACATCGGGATACTCTGTCTTCACAAAAGCGTCGTCGTGTGGCACTTCGTTGATGTAGACCCTTACTTTCAGGTTCACAAAAATATCACGGTGGCGAGCATCAATAGAGCGTTTCAGTGTGTGCACGTGGTTGATGGTGCGTGCGTCAATGCCTTTGTCTTTCGCAATAAACGCTTTTATGTTCTCCTCGTTGTATGCCACTTGGGGCATCACACGTATTTGATATTCTTGTATCATAATTCAGTTGGGGTTGGTTTTGTTGGGGTGTCGTTGCTTGACTTGTCGGTTATCAGTAGACACGAGGACCGAAAATGGCAGTTCCTACTCTAATCATCGTGCTGCGACAGTCTATTGCTATCTCGTAATCGCTGCTCATTCCCCACGACCGTTCCTTAAATTCGGGGTCGTCGGCAAAGTGCTTTGCTTTTACTTCGTCGAAGAAATCGGCAGCTTGGGTCATTTCTTTTCTGATTTGTTCGGTATCGTCTGTGTTCGATGCCATCATCATTAAGCCCGATATATGCACGTGTTTTAGCTCGCGCCACTCGCCTTCTTCCAATAGATTACGGCAGTCGTCAAGGCTGAATCCATACTTGGAAACCTCTTCGGCGATGTGCAATTCCAACAATACATTGATGATACGGTCGTGCTTTGCTGCCTGTTTGTTGATTTCTTTCAGCAGTTTCATTGAGTCCACTGCCTCAATCATAGAGATGTAAGGCGCAATGTACTTCACCTTGTTGGTCTGCAAATGCCCTATGAAGTGCCATTCAATGTCTGTCGGCAGCGTCTTTGCTTTGGCAGAAAGCTCCTGTTCGTGGCTCTCGCCAAATACACGTTGCCCCTCGTTGTAGGCTGCTTCGATGTATTCGTTAGGGTGAAACTTGCTGATGGCAATCAAGCGAACGCCATCGGGTAAGCCGTCCTTCACTTTGTGTAAGTTAGTTGCTACATCATACATAGTTCGGTTGTTTTATGGTATTCTACGCTCTCTTGTTATTCGTATTCAGGCTTTGCGTCAGACGCTTTCGATGCTGCCTTGTGCTCAAACACGTCCATTATCTTTGTATCGGCAATGGAAACGATGTCGTAATCAATCATTGTCTTGCCCATAACCTCGTCTACGTGCTTCACTGCTCCATTGACAGAGTGAGCCTGAACAAGGTAGGTAATGGTGGAACGCTTTTCCTTTTCGGTCCTTTCATCAATGGTAATGAATGCCAAGCGAGCCTTGAACCATTTGTCGTCGCTGTCGGCATCGCTGAAGAAAATCTCACCGTAAGCAGCTGGGGTAATCGCTTTCACGTCAAATTCGCCATTGATATAGTGCGACATTTCTTCTGTTATGGCACTCTCTGCTTCAGAAAAGCTAAGTGCTTCAACTGTGTAAGTCTCTGTAACCTTTTTGTTCTGACCATCTTCCATGGTCTTATCGTAACGCACCTTGGTCTCAAACCAAGAAGTAGTTTTGCTTCTCATTGTCTCTTTTGTTGTTTATCGGGCACTCTAAAGCGTAACCGCAAAGAATGAACCGTGTCGTTTATACTTAAATGCAAAAGTACTAAAAAAGTCTGGCTTAATGGATTTTTAATGCCATTAAAACGAAAAAAAGTTCTATCTTTGCATTCGTTTATTAAGCAAAAGAACAATAAAATACAAGCAAATGAACTTTCCTTTATTTATAGCACGAAAGATAAACGGCAACGAAGACAAAGGTAGAAAGGTATCTAAACCCGCCATTCGCATTGCTACGCTTGGTGTTGCAATCGGTCTTGCTGTAATGATAGTGTCTGTTTGTGTTGTTCTTGGTTTCAAACATACTATCCGTGATAAGGTCGTAGGCTTTGGCAGCCATATCACGGTGGCTAATTTCAATTCCTTTCAGCGTTCAGAGAATTACCCCATTGTAGTGAACGACAGTCTGAAGCGTGCCTTGATGCAAACGCAAGGTGTGCGCCACGTGCAGCGTTATGCCTACACACAGGGCATCTTAAAGACCGATGACGACTTCCTTGGTGTAATGCTGAAAGGTGTGGGAAGCGATTTTGACTCTACCTTTATACATCAAAATATGGTTGCGGGCAGCATTCCAGCGTTCTCAGATGTAAAGAGTCAGCAGAAAATATTGCTTTCAAAAGCCATTGCAGAGAAGCTTGATTTGAAGGTGGGGGATAGGATTTATGCCTACTTTGTGAACGAACAGGGAGTGCGTACTCGCCGTTTTACCATTTCGGGCATCTACGAAACCAACTTGAAACAGTTCGATTCGCAGATTTGTTTCACCGATTTGTATACTACAAACAAGCTGAATGGCTGGCAGACAGAGCAGTGTAGCGGGGCAGAAGTGCAGGTAAACGACTTTGAACAGCTCGATGCCGTCGCCTTGAACATATTGAATAAGGTGAAAGGAAAGACCGACCGATATGGCGACAGTTATTCGACAGCCACGATAATGGAGCAAAATCTGCAGATATTCTCGTGGCTCGACCTTATGGATTTGAACGTTTGGATAATCCTCGCACTTATGGTTTCAGTTGCAGGAGTAACGATGATTTCGGGTTTGCTCATCATTATCTTGGAGCGCACGCAGATGATTGGTATTATGAAAGCAATGGGAACAAAGAACGCCCAGATACGCCACATCTTCCTATGGTTTGCTACTTTCATCATTGGAAAAGGCTTGCTGTGGGGCAATCTCGTGGGTTTAGGACTGGTATTCTTGCAGAAATACACTGGTCTTGTTACGCTCGACCCTAAGACATACTATGTCAGCACTGTCCCAGTCGAACTCAATGTGCTGCTTATATTGGCTTTAAACCTTGCCACCTTATTAATATGTGTCTTTGTTCTCATTGCGCCAAGCTATCTGATTAGCCACATTCACCCTGCCAAAACGATGCATTACGAATAACGGAAAGCCCACTTTGTTGCATTAAAGAAGTTGCACAAATTAACAGAAAAAGTGCAATTGCTGCACATATATTTTTGAAATGTGCAAAAAAATGAATACCTTTGCACTGTTTAAAGACATTTATAATGCAACAGATTCCAAGTTTTAACGAATTAATAGAGAAGAGTGTCATTGAACATTGGGACTTAGATGCTCTGACAGACTATAAGGGAAAGACGCTTCAATATCATGATGTTGCTCGTAAAATAGAGAAGATACACATCATGTTTGAGGCAAGTGGAGTGCAAAAAGGCGATAGAATCGCTCTTTGCGGACGTAACTCTTCAATGTGGGCTGCTGCTTTCTTGGCAACGCTTACATACGGAGCAGTAGCGGTACCCGTTCTGCACGAGTTTACGCCAGAACAGATACACAACATTGTGAACCACTCTGAATCGAAGATACTCTTTGTGGGCGATGTCGTTGCTACGGAAATTGACGCTACAAAGATGCCAGCACTCGAAGGCATTATCTATCTTCCCGACCTCTCGCTCACGTTGAGCCGTACCGAAAAGCTTACATATGCACGCGAACATCTCAACGAAATGTTTGGAAAGAAGTACCCAAAGTATTTCCGCCCCGAGCATGTTCACTACTATCGTGAACAAAGTCCAGACGAGTTGGCACTTATCAATTACACCAGCGGAACCACAGGAAACTCGAAGGGTGTAATGATTCCTTATCGTGCAATGTGGAGCAATGCCGACTTTGCACGCAGCGTATTGGGCTCAACCGTTAAGCCAGGCAGCCATATTATCAGCATTTTGCCAATGGCACACATGTACGGTATGGCTTTCGAACTTATCTTCGAGTTTATTGCAGGTGCCCATGTCTTCTACCTGACACGTATGCCTTCGCCTGCAATCATCGCACAAGCACTTGCCGAAGTGAAGCCTGCGCTTATGATAGCCGTACCGCTCATTATCGAGAAGATTATTCGCAAGCGTGTGTTCCCAAAGATTCAGACCAACCGCATGAAGCTGTTGCTGAACACACCTGTAATTCAGAAGAAGGTAAAAGAGAAGATTTGCGAACAGGTAATGCAAGCTTTCGGTGGTAATATCTATCAGGTTATCATCGGTGGAGCAGCCTTGAACCGCGAAATAGAAATGTTTTTGAAAGACATAAACTTCCCATTCACGGTGGGTTACGGTGCTACCGAGTGTGCGCCAATCATCGGTTACAGCGATTGGAAAGAGTTTGTGCCAACATCGTGTGGTAAGCCTGCCTTGCACCAAGAAGTGCGCATCGACAGTGTAGACCCAGAAAACGTGCCGGGAGAAATCCTCACGAAGGGTCCTAACGTGTTGCTTGGCTACTACAAGAACGAAGAAGCTACCCGCCAAGTACTCGATGCCGATGGCTGGTTCCATACTGGCGACCTCGGAACAATGGACGCCGACCAGAACATTTATATAAAGGGACGTTCCAAGAATATGCTTTTGGGCAGCAATGGACAAAACATTTATCCTGAGGAAATTGAAGATAAGCTCAACTCGTTACCGCTCGTAAGCGAGTGTCTTGTGGTGCAACGTGGCGAAAAGCTCGTAGGTTTGGTTTATCCAGACCTTGAAGAAGCAAAGGAACTTGGGCTCAACGATGCCGATATAAAGAACTTAATGGAAGAAAACAAGAAGCAGTTGAACGAATTGACACCTGCTTATTGTAAGCTTTCAGATATAGAGATATTGAACGAAGAGTTTATAAAAACGCCAAAACGTTCTATTAAGCGTTACTTGTACAAGTAGTCTTGGCACAGCAATGATATTAGAAACCCTCTTCCAGCGTGTAGTTGGAAGAGGATTTTTGTATACCTTATCATCTTGGCAGAATAAACTTACACACTTTTAAGGACACTACCAGCAATATATAATAATAGATTATCATCAGTATGATAACAGACTTTTGCCAGTGAAATAAAAAAGGCAACCAAGCATCGTTACTTAGCTGCCTCAACAAAAATTATTCTTATGAAAAGAGTGTGTAAAGATTTTCTTTTTGTTTATTGGTTGTTTTATATTACTGTACGTATCACCTTTTTATTGCTTGGAGAATCTTCTTAGGAATCTCTTTCGTAATAAGTGCAATGTTTTCTTTTCTGCTAAGATTAAATAGATGATAATAATGGGACAGTTTTATATTCGTTTGTTCAATATAATACTTTATCCCTGACCTTACTTTTGTTGTACGACCATATTTCCCAAAGTTTCCTCTCTTATACACAACGTTAAGAATGTATTTCTTTCTTTTATAATCTTTCTTCGTCAGTGTATAGGGAAATTCTGCTTCCGGCAAACCTATCTCGTCTACGAGGACTGTTCCAATTGCAGTGAATGCCTTGAGGAAATCTAATCGTGTTAGTATTTCTATAAGCTTTGCCTTGTCAATACAATTCTTTCTGTCTCCTTCTTGTTCAGCCATTGCAGCTATGTGGCACAATATTGCAACATCGCAGAATTGGCGAAGCCCCACACCTAATTCTATAAGGTGATGGAACAGATGAAGAAAAGTATAAGCAAGATTTAGTGTTGGATTTAAAGTTGGGATTTTTTTATTATCAATGAATGTATAACTCAACGGCTCGGAGTTTATCAGATTGTCGAAATATTGTTGATTTTCTGTATTGGCAAACTTGTAAAGTGTAAAATGTAGTTCGAATAAGGTTTTATTAAATAGGAAAGTATAATGCTGTTCCGATTCATCACGTTTCGGTTCTACATTTAATTCTTTATGCAAAATACTAAGTAATCTTTCTAAATCTTCTGCAAAACAGTAGAAATCAATATCTCCACCTACTCGATGGAGTGGGCGGGGGTAGGAGTTTGCTATTGTTTGCCCTTTTACAACAAAGAACTTTATATTGTGTTTCTCTAATAACTCGGTAAGGAATATTAGATTTTTATTAAGGAGTAGATTTGCTTTCTTGGTGTTTTCCAAATTTCCAAATGCAACCAAAGCTTCTTGCTGTGGAAGTTTTACGTTGTTGTTGATAAGTGAAGAATATACCAACCCATTTACAGTCTGCATATTTGCAATATTCTGTAAAGCAGAGAAATCTTTTTTATCTATTGACGAAAAGCTAAGCTGTTCGCCCCATAGTTCATTATGTATTAACTCCTTTAGCAGTTTAGTATCGCTCATAAACATTTTATAGTATCATATATTATACTATTTTTGATTTTAAGTATTCGATATGCAAGTAATAATACTTTTTCATAAAGATAATATAGATGGTGCAAAGAAGCGTTAGAATGATGAGACTATAGATCCATTTATTAGTTTCTAAGAAGATTAAGCCACAACTAATTAACAACTGTGTAAACATATATATAAAAGACACTAATATATGAGGAATTTTTAATTCATTTGCCATCAATTGGAACAGATGCTTTCGATGGGCTTTACCCAAATTTTCTTTGAGAATGATACGATGGCAAATAGTTAGAGATGTATCTATTCCATAAATGGCCATTAGCATTATCCAATAAAAATCTTTAGTCTGTAAAATCAATTTTCCAATGATGAAGATAAGAATAAAAGCAACTGATATAGAACCAACATCTCCAGCAAAACATTTTGCAGTTTTTCTAAAATTGAAAAAACAAAACACAAATAAACTTATTCCGAATACTAATACTAAATGCTGATCTATGAAATTCATCTTGGAATTTAAATAAATTAAAGGTGCAAGCACTGCCAATCCATAACCTCCAGTAATTCCATTTATACCATCCATAAAATTAAAAGCATTGATAATGCCTGTACAGAGAACGACAGTTAAAACGATCATCCACCAACTATCAACATTTAAAATTCCCCATTGATATGCTATCATAAATGTTGCAACTAAATGTATTGAAAAGCGAATCCGATTTGAGACAGAATGCACATCATCAATAAAACTTATAATGCTAATAAGTAGAAGTGAGATTATAAACCATAGACTACTTAAACCAAAAAATATACAATAGAGAACAATAGATAATGGAAATATTACACCACCACCACGTAATGTTATTCTACTAGACGACCCTCTAAGATTAGGTTTGTCAATAATATTGAACTTTTCTGCTATACGAAAATAAGTAAGTTCTAGAAGGATTAATAATATTGTGATAATAAAATATATCATTGAATAGAATAATTACTTGTTTTGGAATGATAGGATAGTGTTAGTTAAGCCTTCTTCTATCGAGATTGGTAATTTAGAAAGACCTAATGCTCTTTTAATTTTTTGGTTGCTAACAACATAATTTTCAGTTAATTTGGTTAGACGTTCTGTGTTTAAAGGAAGGTTTATTAAATCACCTATTTCTGCTAAAAACAATATTAGCCATTTTGGCAAGTACCAAATATGTACTTTCTTTTTATTAACCTTACAGATAATATTTATTAATTCATTTGTTGAGATAGCATTGTCATCGGAAATATTATATATCCCAGAATTTACTTTAGTATCCAATAATGAATTTACGATGTAACAAACATTTGAAATAGAGGCAAAAGAACGCCTATTCTCAAATTTACCAAGTGGCCATGGGATATTTTTATTCACTACTTGATAAAGAAGATTTAAGTTTCCTTTATTGCCAGGACCATGCATCATACAAGGCCGAAGAATATAAACATCTTTGTTGTCTATAGTTTTCGAGAGGATATACTTTTCAGCTTCATACTTACTTTTACCATATGCACCAATAGGAGTTGCTGTCACATCTTCTGTCAGAATACCGTTCTCTATATAGTCTGCTACTGCTTTTACAGAACTAAAGAAAATAAATTTTCTTGCTTTAGAAGATAAAAAAAAGTTGAATATTTCTTTTGTTAAATCTCTGTTTACTTTAAAATAAACCTCTTCTCCGTCTATTTTTTTCAAATCATGTGCTTTACCAGCTAAATGAATTATAGCTTCAACTTCTGGTATCTTTTTTGAATAAAGGTCTTTCCAGGTATATTCGTCTCTTCTACCCAAAGTAAATACAGTATGACCCTTTTTTTCAAGATATGGTTTTAAGTTTTTACCAACAAATCCTGTAGCACCTGTTATGAGTATTTTCATATTAATATAATTTTTCTATTTCTTTCCAAACAATATGATTCTCGAAATTATTACGCACCCATGTTCGTGCTTTTTTACCATCTATGCTCGTTCCTCCATTATGGATATGACAGATTGCTGCAGCAAGTTGATTAACATCGTGTTCTACAAACAAACCAGTTAATCCTTCTTGGATAGAGTCACAACAACCTGTGGCACGTGTGGTTATAACAGGCACTTCCATTGATTGAGCTTCCAATACTCCTGTTGGAAATCCTTCACGATAAGAGGCAAGTACATATACATTCATCATCGAATAGAAATACTCCATATCTGAGTTTTGGAAATCTGTCCATACAATCTGAGAATCGCTCTTAATATCCTGCTGGATATCATCAGGAAGGGCATCACGTACTTCGAACATACCAACTAAGAGAAGTTTATAATGAGGATTATCTTTTTTTACGTTACGGAAAGCCCTAACTAATTCTATGATTCCTTTATCACGCACCAAACGTCCAGAATATCCAATAACCCAATCATTATTATCAATTCCCCACTTTTCTTTCATAGTAGCAAGTTTATTGGGGTCTATGTTAGCTGGATTGAATTTCCCTTCTGTATCAATGCCACAACATGTACCTTTATGGAGGATAAGTTGTTTATATAGAGGTGCCAAACGGTCTTCTATTGAGTGTTGCAGAACAGATGGAGATACACAAACTATCTTCGTAGCACATAAAGAAGCAAGCCGATCCACACTCATAAGAATAAATCGCTTCAGCCCATGTGATGTTTGATAAACAAGCCCATGCCTAAAGTATATTCTGTTTGGAACACGCATTAACCACCCTGCTACCATAGAAAGCAATCCACCCTTAGGTGTGTGTCCCACAATTATACCTATTTGCTTTTCCTTTATATATCGACAAATACCTATTATCGTTTTGAAATCCTGTAGAATATTTATTGATCTTAGAACTGGTAACACCCGATAATTAAAGCCATTCTCTTTAGCATAATCATCTAAATATTCAGACGCAGAGCACACTACATGGAAACGAAATCCTCTATTCCTAAAATATTTAAATTGTCCTCCGACAAAATAAGGGAGGACAAAATAGATATTCACTACATGAAGTATATTTTTATTGTTGTATTTCATTATGTTTATTTATTCATTTCTGAAATTCACTTACATTGGTATATATATTGTTATATCCCCAAACCGTCTTACTAATATCAAATTCCAATGCTCGATTATAACAGCGGTTGGCAACTTCATCATAATATTCCTCGCTTTCTGCTAATTGTTTAATCTTATTAGCCAAAGCCTTGGCATCTTCATGCGGAAAAAGAATACCATATCCTTTTGTAACCTCTCGTAAGCCATTTACATCAGAGGCTATAAAAGGTTTATGCGCACTCATACCTTCCACATTACTAAGACTCAAGCCTTCCCAGTGAGAAGACATAACGATAATATCTGCAGCCTTCAAAACATTTGGTATATCTGTTCTTAATCCAAGAAACCGGACTCTGTCATCTACGCCTAACGACTCAGACAACTGTCGAACTTCTTCCATACGTTCGCCAACACCAGCAAACCAAACTTCAAATTTATTTTTATTCAAAGAGGATAGGGCTTTAACAACAGTGTCTTGGTCTTTAGCATCTCTAAAACCAGCAACCATTAAAATCGCTTTCCTATTTTCTTTAAGTGTTAGAAATTCATTATTAGGAGTAGCATTACAGATGGCGTAAACGTCCACACCATTATTAATAGTGGAAATATGCTTATAGCAAGGTTTTGTTTTATCTATCCAATCACCTCCCATATATTCCCTCAACTTTTCTTCTGCAACTCGACTTATGCAAATTACATGGTTGTATTGTCCATACATCCAACTTTCAATCGGAGCATACCACTTCCATTCACGTTTGCGATTAGAAGTTGTATGTTCTGTAGATACAAGTTTTCTGTTGCGATATAAGTTGGCAATTGCAACAAATAACTGTGGTGAAGAATTGTGTGTATGAACAATATCATATCCTTTCATTATCTTCATCAGCTTTAATATATAAAGTGGATTGTATACACTATGCCCCAATGCATATATCTTCGTTTGTGGACTTTCCACTTTCAATCTTTGCATTAATGGTGTTTCCGTACCATTAAAGATACATAAATCCACAGTATGTCCTAATGTGCACAATCTTGGAATCAAGTTAACAACCAATGTTTCTGCACCTCCTATTTCTAAAGATGTAATAACTTGGAGAACCTTCATCTGTTTATATTAAATTAAAACGTTTAAGCATCTTACGAATCCAAATTCTATCGAATCCAAGGGCATCTGTAACGGTAACACCTTTATACGAGTTAAAAGTATGGCAGCCTATATTTAATCTTGGGTGTACAGAATATATTCTTCTGATTTCTTTAAAACTAAAATCTGTTATATCTGTTTCCTGAAGTGTTACTGCATGCCCATATTGGAAATTACACTCTTGAGTTGGACGTATAAGTTTATTTTTATAGTAAAAGAAACTTCCAGACATACGTGCTATATTTTCCTTGAAAGAAATTTCTTTTAGAAACTCAAACAGTTTCTCTTTATAAGACCATTTATATATATGTAAAATATTTCCATTAGGATTTTCTCTTGGTGTGCAGAATAAATATAAGTGCTCGTTGATTTTAATAGGAACAGCATCTTCAACAGCTTCATCTAATACACCACATAAGCGTATTATTTTATTCGATTCTGGGAAAAACTTATATATGTATAAATGTCCGCTTTCTCCATTTTCAGGCAATAAATAAACATAAGGTTCTGCTGAACTTTCATAATCGGTGTCAATACCTTTTATAAAATCCTCTAAGTTACTATCTTTTCTTATAATTAGAGGAAAAGAGAGGTGCGTTAGTAATTCTAAAATTACATCACATTTTAAAAGAACATTTGTTATTCTATCAATTGTAAGTTTAGAAATACGCCCTCTATTGATAGGCCTATAGAATTCTTCAACTAATAAAATAATTTCTTTTTCTGTTACTTCTAAAACAAATGGGTCAGCAAACCAAGAGTTATTATATTTATGGATTATCCATTTTACATCAATCGCATCGCCATTAATAATATCCTCAATAGAATTCTGAATAAATCCCACATTCCAACGTTCGTCGGTAAGTTTCTTTATCTGTGTTTTGAGAAACATTTATGATTCTTCCTTTATTGCTTTACTTATAATTAGTAAGATTGAGTTTTCTATGTTTTTACAGATATTATTTACCAGCAATGAAAGTGTAGGATAATTCTTCTTTTTTTATACTTTAAGAGGGGAGAAAAAGTCCTTATTATGTAAAAGAAAACTCCTAAAAAAATGTAAGCCACACTCTCGTAATTCAAAAGCGGCTGTTTTGTGCGGTAAAACAGCCGCTTTTACCGTGTAAAAGAGCCACTTTTAAAGTACAAAACAATAGGTTTTGTAATATTTTGACATACAGTTAGTTAGACTAAAACCACGCCTGTAAAAAACATTTACAAACTTGAAGCGATATTTACACCTATAACTTATTTCTTTTTAATTCTTATACGGTCTTTAATATGGAACAACCAACCTATTGGAGATAGTCCTATCCAAAAAGGATTTATTCTTTTTCTTATTTTCGATTTATCCTCAATACAGAAATAAAACCTCCAATAGTTTATGACATTTCTTATTTTTTTATATATAGATATATTAAATTCGTTGTATTCAGCATAAGTCCAAGTTGTTAATATTGGACTATTCATTCTAATCTTAGTAATATTTGCTGATAAACCATTTTCTTGATACTCTGCTGTGTATATGAATTTATCAAAATAATGGAAAAGATATTTATGAGAAATTAGTAACCATTCTAAATCTTCTGGACAGAATCTTTCGTTTTCTATTTCTGGAAATGGTATTTCTTTTAAGACAGAGGTTCTAAAAACCTCTTTCATATCTTGATTTATTCTCCATTTGTTTCCAAATTCAGTAAAAGTACATTCTTCTGTCGTGAAAGGAATTTCTGTTATAGAATTACTTTCATTAATGAAATTATCAAAACCAACAATTGCACCTATTTCCTTTTTATCTTTTATCTTAGCAAATTCATTGGCAACTATTTCAATAGAGTTGTTTGGTAATAAATCATCAGAGTCTGCTATAAAAAATAATTCTCCTTTCGCTTCTTTTACACCTTGATTTGTTGCAGTATGTTTTCCCCCATTCTCTTTATAGAAATATCGAATTGGAAAAATATTCCTTTGCTCTATTATTATTTTCTCTATAACTTCTTTTGTATTGTCGGTACTCCCATCATCAACAATAACCCACTCAAAATCTTTGTTAGTTTGCTCTTGTAGGCTTTTATGCAACCTTGGAAGCAGTTTTGCCCTGTTATAGGTTGGAGTGAATACGGTTATCAGCATATTCTCTTTTATCATTATTGTTGCTTAGACAAATAGGAGATTATTATATTCCATACAGCTATTCGCACTTTATCTAATAGGATAGAAATAAAAAAAATGCCTAAAATGAGCAATGTAGTGGAAATAAGAAAACATTCTATACTTTCTGTTACCGAAAAGTTATTTATAATTTTCCCATAATAAGGACGCAAAAGTAATTCATTAGCATGTAAAAGATAAACAGAGAAACATGATATTCCCACCCAATTAATAGTTTTACTTTTTATAGATATTCGACTAAAAATAATTACTAATAACAATGATTCCAATAAAACTAAAGGATTGGTATAAGTAAATAGTCTTCCTGCTATTGGAATTCCTAATCGAGTTACGACAAAAGCTAAGGTTGCGATAAATAATACAATACTAATGTAAACCGTTATATATAGCTTCTGACTTATTTTATTTATGTCTGGTAAAAGGTATTGTCTTGTATACTTTGCTGCAAGATAAAGAAAGAAAAAAGATACTGCAGAATACCCTCCTCCGATCCACTGTACGCCATCAATGCTAAGCCATCCATAAATAGTTTGAAATATGAAGAAGGCAATAAGGAAATAACCAAGTTGCTTTTGTGAAGCCCTTTCCGCAAACGTATTTAAGATAGGAGAAAATAAATATAGTCCGATATATGCTTTGACAAACCAATAGTCAGAACTATGAAACATAAAGAAAGTAAGAAGTGCATCTGTATTTGTAATTAGATTAGAAGAATAAATATAAAGCCCTATGAAAATAATACTTGTAAAGAAAAAAACTTGAAAGATAAACTCTGAAAACCTTTTTAAATTTACCTTTATACCAAACCAACCTGATAGTAAAACAAAAATATTTACACATGCAGTAGAAAACGATTGAGACAGAAAGATGCCAAAAGAGCTATAAGGAATACTTATAGAATCTTCATGAGTAGGAACACCTAAAGCTAAGAATGTTGCATGAGTAATCATGACAAGTAACATTGCTATGATTCTGAGTAATTCAAAGTTACTCTCTCGTTTTTGGGGGGAATTTTCTTTCATAGTTTATCGATAGAATTTATCCATATCGTATTTAAGATCATATTCATACCTTTCATAAATCCATTCTGCAGCTGTATGTCCAGGAGTGAGGAAAGTTTTGTATGGACACATATTAAAAGACCATTCAATAGTTATTCGTAAAAATAGAACTAAACTAACTGCCATTATATACAAGTCGAAACGATAACGTTTACCATATTGGGTCATTGATAACTGAGTTAATGAAAGTATTAAACCATATATGAAATACCAACTTAAGCGTCCACCATTATCAGAACGAATAAACAATAATAAAACAGCACAAAATGCTAAGGCTATGTTGTATAAAACAATACTTTGTTTGGTATCTGGTAGATATTTATAAGACTTTATCAGAAAAAAGAGAAAAAATCCCGCCTCTAAGATATAGGCTATTCGTGCATCTCCTTGAACTGCATAATCAGCATGCGCTGCACGAGTTGATATATCATCAAAAAGATTATAAAGGTTACTTGTTATTCCTGTTACACCAATAATAAAGCATACAGACATTAATAATAATATACGTGCTTTTGGGTATTTTTTATTTGCAATGAAATACATGGGGAAGAAAATAATAGCAGAATTATGGAATGAAAACGCTGCAATGATAATAGCACAGTACTTTAAAAACTTTCTTTCGATGATATACCTAATAGACAGTCCTATAATAGCAGCAGCGAACATTTGCCGAAGATATGTAAAGGAGAAATAAAATACCAATGCCATAAACAAAATAGATGCCAAGGGATAATTTTTAGCATACTTTCTGAAACTATGCAAGATAATGGCATACATGCAGATGGTATAGAGGAAAATAAAAATATATCTGTTGCTTGTTATATGGGCTATTGCCCAGTTAAGTCCTATATAGCCAAATTCAGTATTATATGCTTGATAAATACTGGAAGATGTTATTGGAATACCTATTTTTAACTGGTCTGCCAAATTGTCGAAAAGATCGCCATAGATATAACGATCATAACCGCCTAGCATATCTCCCAATCCAACAAATATAGCTAATGAAATAAAAAAGAATAAAAAGGGTTTATAAGAAACCTGTTTATTATTTTTATAATAGAAGTATAAGATAACAGGAATAAGAAAAAGAATGATATATATAATCATATTAGTGTATCATTTGAAGGAATAAATCAGTGAAATATTTGCCTTTATTAGAAGAATCCAAATAACTCTTTTGATACCTTTTCTCTGTTATGTTCGGTTAGTACACACTTTCTTCCTTCAGCAGCAATTGCTTCATATTTTGTTCTTTCATGAGGAATTTCTTTTAGTACTGATATCAATTGTATAGCATCTTTATATATCACACACGATTTATTGTTTTCGACGGCAATATTTTCCATTGCATATGGTGTTCCTATTACGAGAAGTCCATTTGCAAGTGCGTCCAAAACTTTCCCTTTTGTTCCTGTTCCGACAGATAATGGATTTATTTGGATATCATGCTTAACGATTTCTTCTATATAGTCTGGAGCAAATTCTATTAGATTCGCTTCATAACCAAACTTTCTAAGTTCGTTTACTTTTGCAGACCAGCCTTTCCCCAATATTGTTAGTTCATAATGTTCCTTAAAGAACTCTTTATCAGCATTATCAAGATTCTGAAGCATAGAGAAGAACTCGTTAGATGCTTCATACGAATACAAGTCATATCTTCCTGCAATCAACAAACGGATTTTAGGCTGATGAAATCTTATTTCTCGCTTAGGGTTTTCTATTTCATAATGAGGATGACGTAAAAAATGAGCATCTATAGTAGGGTTTATACGTTTCACAAACTCTGCATCTGCATCACCAACAAAATGATATTTGATATTTTTGCTATTGTCATAACAACTCTCCATACGGTAGTATTTAATATAATTCATAACAACACGAAAATATTCTGCATAATGCGATAAAGTAAACGGCCGTCCTATCCTTCGATACCAATGTAAACAATAACTATCTGGTGTCGTGTGAATTCGTTTGAAATTTTTAAACTGTGAAAGTATACCAGAGAATTCTTGACAATACCCCCATACCACATCAGGATGACTATTACAAATTTCTTCAACAATATACCTTGGTAAACGAATATAATAACTTATAGGAAACCTGAGTAAGATTCGTATAAACGTTAGATGTAATTGAAGAATAAACTTATACCACCAAGGCTGTTTCACAAGCTTAATTTTGATATTTAATTCATTCTCAACCTCCTTTATAGTCTCATCAGAAAGATTATTCTGATTATAAGAATAAACAGTTATCTCTATATCAGAAGGTCTCTTTATCATTAAGTGATATGGATGTCCCGATGGACCACCCATATTCTCTTTATAAGGAGTTACTGGGGATATGAATACTATCTTCATATATGTTATCTATTAAATATATCACACACACAGTTTAAAAGAGATGAAGGTGTATTGCTCTCCACTAAAAACACCTTGGCACAATTGGCATTCTTGCCAGCCTCTATATCACTTTGACAATCGCCTATCATTATAGATTTTCCCAAATCTATATTCAGGTCTTGAGCAGCACGATGAAAGAGTCCAGCCTTAGGTTTACGACAATCACATTCAAACTTCAACTCTGCACGTTCACCTTCAAATCCTTTATCAGGATGGTGAGGGCAATAATAAATAGCATCAACGAAAGCACCTTCATATCCAAGTAATGTCTCAAGCTTATTATGTATAATATCTAACTCTTCAAATGTACATTCTCCACGTGCTATAACAGGTTGATTAGTGATAATAATGGCAAGATAGCCCGATTGGTTGATTAGCTTGATGGCTTCTGCAGCACCAGGAATCAATTCCATTTGTTCAGGACTTTTTAAGAATCCAATATGCTTGTTTATAGTTCCATCACGATCAATGAAGACGGCTTTCTGTTTATTTTTAAGGTTTCTTGCATATACTCTTCCCTCATTAATATCCTTCTCTGTTTCTGCGAAACGTTCAGGAGTCCCCATATCCTTGATATATTCAGGAGTATCGTATGCAAAAATCTTTCCACTATTGATATTAGGGCGCAACACATCCCGATCTAAATCAATCTTTTCAGGGAGTGAAAGGTCTTGAGCAGCATATAGTTCTCTTACAGCTTGTAAAAGTTGAGGCGATATAATCTCTATTCCTGCATTTACACGATTCTTATAAAATCCTTGTTTATCTTCTTTTACAATCCATGATATAACTTTATTTGTCGTATGTGGAACTTCACCTGAAATAGTTGGTAAAGTTTCTGTGACCAAGATACTACTGTCATGAGGATGCCCATTAGGATGAGAGATTAGGCTTGCCCAAGATGAATGTTCTTTATGGAATTGGATGAAACGATTAAAATCTATATTAATCATAATATCCCCACACATTAATAAGAAATCTTCATTGAGATTCATCTTAAATAAAGCACCAGCTGTTCCTAAAGGGTGGTTTTCCGTGAAATAACTAATGTTTACACCAAACTTTTTGCCATCACCGAAGAATTCTTTTATTTTTTCTCCAAGATAACCAATAACAAGGGTAATATCTGTCAATCCACTATCCTTAAGATTCTCAATTTGCCATTGCAATATGGGTTTATTACAAACTTCTATTAGAGGTTTTGGCACATCAGCTCTCACAGAAGCGATACGCGTTCCCTTGCCTCCTGCCATTATTACGACTTTCATACGCTTACTTTCCAAAGAAATATTCTTCTAACATTAAACAAATGCAATGATAAATAGGAAGGTGGAGTTCTTGTATTTTATATGTTTCTGTTTCTGGCACATGAATACAAACATCACAATATTTCTCAAGTTTGTTCTGTTGAGCTCCTGTTAAACCTATTAATGACATTCCTTGTGCTTTGGCAACAACTGCTGCATACAATACATTCTGACTATTACCTGAAGTGGAAATACCAAGGAAACAATCGTCTTTTTGGGCATATCCGTAAACCTGCTGTGCAAATACCAATACTGGTTGACAATCATTCATAAAGGCCGTAGATAAAGCTGTATGAGTGGTAAGGGCAATAGAAGGTAATGCGCCTTGTAGATTTTCTGCAAGGACATTTCCTAAATCATTATCAACTTGTGTGAATTTTTTGGACAATTCTGCTGGTAGTTTCCTCGGTAACGTAAAACCTTTCATAAGTTCACCTACTATATGCTCAGAATCGGCTGCTGAGCCTCCATTACCACAAATCAATAACTTATGGTGTTGTGAGTAACATTTCCGTAATATTTCATATGCTTGGATTATATCATTCTTGCATACATTCAGTTTTGGATAAGAACCAAGCAATGAGTTTATGTATTTATATTGTTTTTCCGACATAATAAAGTTATAATCTATATTCTTTTATATCATCAGTTGGATATATTCTCCAACCATGTGCACCACCATCTGTAAAAGAAAATGGCATAATAAATCCGTCAAGTTCTGATAATGCTTTCTCAACGGTCTTTTTTTTAATGGGATCTACAATAAACATTATAAATCCGCCACCACCTGCACCACTGACCTTGCCAGCCAAAGCCCCTTCTTTTAAGGCTACTTCCATAGCTTGCTCTATTACAGAATTGGTAACTTGCGAAGATTGTTTTTTCTTATTTTCCCATGCTGTTTTAAGAAGATGGGCCATAGAAAGGATATCGCCTTTCAACAAAGCGCGCTTCATATCGTTCGCACCCTGCTTGATTTCGTGCATTGCAGAAATGATATTCTGTTTTTGAGATGCCGTATTTTTTCTTTGGTCATCAATTATCTTTGCACTACTGCGACTTGCTCCTGTAAAATATAAAATAGTAGAAGCTTCTAACTCATCAATTATCCAACGTTTAATCTTTAATGGATTGACAATTACTAAATCATTTGACAGGAATTCCATATAATTAAAGCCACCAAAAGCAGCTGCATATTGGTCTTGTTTCCCGCCAGATAATTTCAAATCAATACGTTCTATTTCATAAGCCAAACGAGAAATCTCATAATCTCCTAAAGGAAGTGACAGCCATTCCACAAACGCTTTAAGAATACAAACAACCATTGTGGAGGATGTTCCTAAACCTGAGCCTGCAGGTGCATCGTTATAGGTTGTAATCTTAAATGATAATGGATTTAAATTGAAATCTCGAATAATTCTATTGTAAACACCTTTAACAAGAGTTGCATTACCATCAATTTCAAGCTTTTTAGACAAGGGATAATCCCCTATGAAATTATTATCATAAGAATTAATAACAATACGATTATCATCAGTTTCTTCTATTGTGCAATATGCATACAAATTTATAGTTGCATTCAAAACCAATCCACCATATGTATCACTATATGGAGAAACATCTGAACCACCGCCAGCAAGTCCTAAACGCAATGGTGCCTTACTTCGTATAATCATAATTTATTAATTTAAATACTATGAAACTATTATATAATATGTAGCATTTTTAGAAATACAAGTATAGGATCAAAAAATCTTGCTCAAAAGTGTAAATTCTTTATTTCTTTTTCTTTATACCGTATTTCTTATTTAAGAACCACGAAAGACCGAAACAACAGATAAAGATAGAAATCAATGGCCACAAGGCTATTGCAATATATTTAGTATGCGTTATAAGTTCTAAGATTTTATAAAATGGAAGTGTAAACCATACCATCTGAAATAAATAGATTTCATAAGAATACTTACCAAAAGATTTGAAATAAGAAATAATCTTATATCGATTTAATCGTAAATATGAATACTTTAAAATGAACATTAAAGGAATTAACCAAAAGAATTGAAACCAATGATGAATATTCCAACCTGTATCATATACCAATGGCTCTACATTTGGAGTTTTATAATAAAATAGACATACAAATAATGCACTTACCCCCCCCGCGAAGCAAGTCTTAAAATTGAGAGTATATCCCTTAAAAGCAAGCATATAACCTAAAGGGATTAATATCAAATATCTCCCAAGAAACAACCTATAAAAGGGCTCTGCGGTTAAATATGAGAAAACTATCTCCACCAATAAAGATATTAAAATAAAAATAGCAAAGATACGTTTAAAAGAATTCTTATAAAGGAAGTTGGGAAACAATGGTAGAATGAAAGCGAATTGTAAATATATCCAAAAATAATATGAACCAGGACCATTTCCTCCGCTTATAATAAATTCTTTAAAGAAAGAGTATAAATTTATGTCCCCATCAAGAAATCTTCTTACAAGTAGATAAACTAAAAGAAACAATTGAACTAATACAAATGGCTTAATAATCCGATACCAAGTTTTAGCCATATTAGGATAAGTAATATTAGATCTCTTTTTATAAGCATGGAAAACCTGCACTAACAAAAATAAAGGAACACACATAGATATCCACAGGCAACCTAAAGAAACTTTTAATACCGATACTGGAGTGCTATGCAGAATAATAACAGACAATATACTAAATCCTTTTATATAATCTATAAACGGATCATATTCACTCTTTTTAAATGAGAATATTCTATTTTCCATTAAGAATTATCCAATATCTATTTTATAAATGTACCTTATAATATATCCAGGCAAGTAAATAAGTGATAGGATTCATATATTTTTTAAGAATATATAAATGACTCCTCATACCATATTGTTTTCTTGCAGTATTGCCAGAACTTTCTCCCTCAAGATGAATTATTTTCGGTGAAGTAATAATCATTCTTTTATATCCTTTCTTCATCATGCGATATTGTAATTCGCCTTCTTCTCCATAGAGAAAAATATTCTCATCAAATATTCCAGCTTCGTCAATTGCAGATCGTGGGATAAACATATCAGCACCACTAATACATTCAACTTCCTTATCAGTATAATCTGGCTCATAATTATGGGGGGAGAACATTCGCCTAAAGAATTCTTTTATTGTAAACGCAGGAAAATAAAAGAAAGAATTTCTATAAGTACCATCATTTCCTTGTAGATAACATCCATAAATAATTCTTGAATTATGTGACTTAGCATATTTGAAAAATTCACCAATAGCATTATTCAACAATAGTGTATCAGAATTGAGCAAAAAGAAATAATCTCCATTAGCAACCTCTATACCTCGATTATTACCATAGCCGAATCCACCATTCTTTTTTGAATAAATATATTTTATTCTTGAATCTCTCTCAAATTTCTCCTTCGAGCCATCTGTAGAAGCATTATCTACGACAATTATCTCATAAGAAACACAATATGTATGCTTTATGATACTTTTAATACAGGCAGAGGTTAAATCGCAAGTATTATAATTAACTATAATAACAGAAACATCCATTTTCATTAGAATATTTTAAAGAGTTTACGAGAATATCGAAATACCAGAAATGCCTCTATGAAAGAAGAAAACATACTAATATATGCTGTATATAATGCTGAATATCTCGTCAATAATAAAGATAGGATTAGGTGAATAACAGATACTCCTACTGTCATAAACATCAATTCTTTTGTCTTTTTATAATAGAACAAAAAATTACAGAACTGCAGATATACACACTGAAAGAATGTACTTAAACAAAGAGGTAATAGATAAATAACTGATTCACCATAATTGGGAAATAGAATGGGAATAAGTAAACAGCATACGCCAAATACCACTAAAGTAATCCCAGCATAAAATACTAATAATAGAACAGTTTGTTTTCTAAGTTTTTCTCGAACAGAGAAGTCATTTTGAGAAAGGTACTTATAAATGTATACGGAGTTTGATTTATTAAAAGCTGCTCCAACCGAGTAAATAATAAATGCAAAGTTGATAGCAAAACTAAATAATCCTACAGCCGTAGTCCCGAAATGTGCATTAATAATATAACGGTCCATTCCCTGACGTAGAAAACCATTTATACTGTGAGGAATTAAAGGAATACCAAACAACAAAGTTTCCTTGTATATAGCTTTTGTAGGTGAAAGACGTCTTATATACCCTTTGTTAATTAAGTTTACTAACCCCATAACTAAAAATATTGTAGCAGCGATTAGATTTGCCTCTATACGCCCTATCCAATCTTGATTAAAGCCGATTACAAGTAAAAGAGAAAAGACGATATTCACAATTGTAGATAAAGTAGTTAGGAAGCCATACTTTAGGCTTTTTTCTTCTAACCTGTATATATCTAGTAATAAATTATACACAACAGTTGATGCACAAATATAAATACATATTATTTGTAGCATTGGTTGGATATTCGTGATATTAGTTACAAAGTTTGAAAAGATCCCGACGATCAACAGCAATATGGCAGAAACAGTTAATGTAGAATTCAGAACAACACTGATATATTTTGATAAGATCTCACGTGAGACCTTAAAATATTTAATGCTTACGATTCCCGAGGTACATAGACAAATTACATAACTAACAACACTGACTGTTGTATAAAAGAGATTTAACTTCCCATAAGATGATGGAAATATATAACGTGATAATATAATGAGCAGAAAGAAATTTAATCCTTGATTCAAAAAAGAGAAAAAAGCAAAGATACTTCCACTCTGTACATTTTTATTATATAATATTCTATGAACGATATTATTCATCGTTATTTATTCCCTGTTAAAAGATTATCTAAGTTCTTCTTTTCGTAGGCATCAATGTAAGAATCTTTTGTTCTATTGATTATTTGGATATGCATATAATCTGCAAAATCTCTAAGATACATATGTCCTGTAAAAGTTGCTAACTGTGACTCTAAGAAATCTCGGAGTTTGATTGGATTTCCTTCGTAATCCAACCATACATGCTCTGTGTTACCGTAATAATGTCTATCTATCAAAACAACTTCATTGTGTTCATTCACTTTTATATCATTCATCCATGAATGTTCAACACCCAAAAGATTAATTTCTTTATAACCATTTAAAATAGCAGTGTAAATAGCAGCAATACTAACATTTGTACCATTCGGGGATACTAGTCCTTTCTTATACAGCCACATCTTTAAAAAATTTGCACTGCGTGTTTCTGGTTCCCAGTTGTTGTTTGCATACCTACACACCGTCACATGCCCATTTCGTTCAAATTCTTTCTTCATTTGATTGGGAAAGTTATAAGGAATAAAAATCTGAATATCCCAATTGATGCGTTGAATATTCTCCCATGCTTTCTTGATCTTCTCAAGTTTAGGTTGCATCCAAAAAATCATATCAACCATTACTAACATCTTAGGCTTTAAGATGAAAAAAAGATCTGTATTAACACTTAAATTAACAGCACAGAAATCATAATCCTTCAACTTGTCTATATGCTCCCCTATAAGAGAAAAACTTGGACCATTACCTAATAAACATAGCCTCTTATTCTGCTTTGTTCTTTTAAATTCATTCCTAAAATATTGAAACTGAATCTGATAGAACAGAGGCCTACCTAAAAGACTTAAATAATCTGTTAAGTGCGCAATGATAATATGTACTATATGTCTGAATAGTTGTAACATATTTTATTCATAAAATAATTAAATTAAGAATACTGATAAATACTACATTTAACGTTGTGTCATTATTGCTTTCGCCAGAATTAAATCCAATGGACCATCTATGTCTATAGAGTCTTCTTTTGTCATAATATATGCTAAGCTCTTAGCACCAAAGAAATGCTTTCGAACAAGATAACATGCTGGTTTTGCAATAAAAATAGCTCCATTAGGAGAGTAATCTTTATATCCTTGTCTTCGATAATTAGAGAAGTCTGTATCAAAGAATTTCAGACTTTCATCCTTCTCTATGCGATTTACAAGCACTTTTGCATGTTCGGCCTCTTTCATAGAGACTAAGAAATCAAACTGATTGTATTTTAAATCAAACTTTTCGATAGCTTCTGTAATATGTTTCGCATTACGTAAAGGTGAAGTGGGTTGCAGAAGGACGAAATAATCATAAGTTTCTATTACTCTATGTTTTATGATATCTTCTAAAACCATATATGTTGTGGCTTTGTCATCAGATAGATTTTCTCCCCTCATCAGAATATCTGCACCACATTGACGAGAAATTTGAGCATAAAGTTCTGAATCTGTAGACACTATGACTTTATTAAAAAGATTAGTATTAAGCGCGGCCTCTATCGAATAAGATATAAGAGGTTTTCCACAGAGCTCAATAATATTCTTATCCTTCAAACCTTTTGAACCAGAACGTGCTGGGATGATAGCTATTCTTTTCACACTTATAATTTTATATACTTAATGGTCTAATATCATAAAACATCTTATACTTAGTTTTTTTTTGGTGAAGTATATCCATTGTCGTACGATAATATAATTCTGCTGAATTTTCTTTATAGTATGGAGTATCTGTTATAGCTTCATCTTTATGTGCTATGGCAAATTCAATAGCTTGTGTTATTTCATTGGATCTACAACGGACATCCAAGATACTTTTACTTTTTACACGTCCTGTTTGACGTTCACCAATATTAATGGTATAACTCCCAAGTGAAGGTGCTTCTATAATGCCACTACTTGAATTGCCAATCAATGCTATTGATCTTTTCACAAGATAATGATAAGTATCAGGATGTAGATTACTATAGAAAACGCAAGTATTATGTTTTTCACAAAACTTCTTAACACGTTTGATTATCTGATCAGCATAAGTATCTGCATTTGAGCCAATAAACGCAAAATGATAACTATTAGTAAATGGCTCTATAGCTGAAAAAACCTCATTAATTTGTTTCTGAGGAGAAACTTCATTCAAAGTCTCAGGATGGAATAGAACAACAAAACAGACTTGGCTATTGATAAGTTCTGTAGGAACATTCTTCATATTAATATAAAGACTATTTTCAGCACCAAGTGCACCAAGATAGTATACATTCTCAGGGTTCTCACCAAGTTGTATAACACGCATTTTATATTCTAAAGTACTTGTAAAGTGCCATGTTGCCATCTTAGTAATAGAGTGACGAATAAATTCATCATAATTTGCCATAGTTAGTTCGCCACCATGTAAATGTAGAATTGGAACACGATGCATAGCAGCAGCTATGGAGACACTATAGATTTCATATCGGTCTCCAAGTATTATCAATAAATCAGGTTTGTTATTGGAGAAATAATTACTAAAATCCTCTAAGGTCTTAGCCATAATACGACATGTCTCATCAAACGAAGCCATCTTCGGTTCTACAAAATCCTTGTAGTCTATACGAAATCCATCCTGCTCTATAATATCTACGGCACTACCAAATTCGGCAGATAAAAGTGCACCTGTTGCAAGTATATAAAATTCTATCTCTGAATCATTATTCAACTTAGTTATATAATTACGAACAATGCCATAGTCAGCCCGAGAACCCGTAGCAAAAGCAACTTTATACTTCCTCATAATCTTGTTTCTATTAGAAATCTATCATCTCGTCCTCATCAAAATCACGAACAGCAAAAGTACCTATCACATTATACCATTCCATAGGACTGATTCCATTACCTGGGCGTTTACAGGTTAGATTATGTTCGCTAAAAATTTCACCTTTCTTTATCTTTTTACGAGCCACTATTGATTTTCTTGCAATACTTATATTACGCTCTTCAGATTCGGTAACTTTCTTTCCTCCCTCGCCAGCTATAACTTCTATACGACGAACATTATGACATAACTCCTTAAGTTCTTCAGGAGTAGCAGAAGCTTTGTGGTCTGGGCCTGGGAAATTCTTATCTAATGTAAAATGTTTCTCAATAAGTACTATATTCTTCATACAAGCACCAATAGCAGCTACATAACCAATAGAGTGGTCAGAAAAACCTATTTTTATACCAGGGAATTCTTTGTGCAATGTATCAATAGCACTAAGGTTTACATCCTTATCAGGAGTTGGATACTCTGTGTTGCAATGAAGGATTATTAATTTCTTAGGATCTTCGTATTTATGAATAATATCAACAGCCTGATGTATTTCATTAATAGTACACATACCTGTTGATAATATTATTCTTTTCTCATCTATTTTAATTTTGGCAATACGTTCTAAAAAAGGTAAGTTTGTAACCTCTCCTGAAGGAATCTTCCATATCTTTTGGCCGTTCTTTTCTAAAAAATTTATGGAATCCATATCAAAAGGGGTTGAGAATGTATCTAGTCCAAGACTCAAAGCATAATCACGTAACTTAATAAACTCATTATAAGGAAGTTCTAATTTGCGTGTCATTTCTAACTGATTTTCATCAGTTCCTGTCGTATTTTTTTGATAATCAGCTTTAGGTGCATATTTAGTTATTAACTCAGATGCCTTGAATGTTTGAAATTTTACGGCATCAACACCACAAGATTTGGCTTCTTCAACCATACGTTTTGCCAACTTAGGATTACCACAATGGTTGCAACCGATTTCTGCAATTATATAGATACGTTTCATTTTAATTGTACTTATGGTTATTTGATTTTATTTCTTTTGCAGGAATACCAACCACTACAGTATACTCTTTTACATCTTCAATAACAACTGCGCCCGAACCAACTAATGACCATTTTCCTACAGTAATCTGTCCATTAATTACTGTACCAGATCCAATAAAGCTACCATTTTCGCAAATAACATCACCATTTAAAGTAGAATTTGTGGAGATATTTACATGATCCCTGATACAGCAACCATGTTCCACAAGGGCACGCGTATTAATTACACAGTTATCACCGACAGAACTTCCGTGATTAAGTATTGCTAATTTACCAATGAAACAGCCTTCTCCAATAACTGCTGTAGGAGAAACAAGTGCAGACTTATCGATAACATTTATGAGTGAAAGGTTACGTTTTTTTAGTTTGTCGAACCATACTTTCCTTTTAGCGTTATTCCCAATCGCAACAAAATAAACATACTGTTCAGGATTGTCAACACAGTCTATCGTATTACCTAGTACAGGATATCCTTGATGATTTGTTCCTTTCTCTTTAACATCATCAATATACCCTACCATTTTAAAGTTCATATAATCAACAGAGTCCAATACAGATTTTGCATAACCACCTGCACCAACTATAATTAATTTCTTCATTTTTATCTTTTTAACAGAAAACAATATCCTCTCCCATCACATATTATTACTTTATATAGAAGAACTGATTATCAAAACATTAACTTATTTGATTTATAATATACTGCCATTACTCATATCATATCACATCTTATTCTCATTCCCACTCGAATGGTTTGGCGTGCGCACCACTTGCTCCGCCTTCTTCTGGATTAATATTTATTTCTAAATCTCCTTTTTTGTTTACACCACTATTCTTAGATGGTGAAGTTGTGAGAAAATGAGAGTTTATTATATGTATTGTTGTTGAAGTTGGTTGTTCGTATACTTTTGTGTGCTCCATTTATTGGTAAGGATTTTATGGTTTTAAGATTAATGGACATATAGTTTTTTACCGTTTTTGATATATATGCCTGATTTTAAATTATGGGTAGAATGTACTTGTCTACCGTCTAACGTGTAAATTCTCTCTTGTGTTGTAGATGGAATATTCTTTGTATTGGGCAAAGTTATCGTTGTTGTTCCATCTATTGATATGCCATATTGTGACTGTTTTGCTTGCGATGCATCTTTTATTCTGAAGAATGCTCGCATTCCTTTTATCTTGTTGTCGTCTTTAAGTGGTTTATAGAGATACTCTTTATCGCCAAGGAAAAGTTCATTTCCATCTGTTTTTAATTCGGTTGGACTATATGCTCCTACGAAAGTATAAGTTCCAGTATTATCGGTTATTTCTTTTGGCTCAACGGCAGTAATAACAACATTACGGAATATTGGATTTACAACATCTTTCGTTGGCTTTATGATATATGGTACTCCTGCTTTTATTGCTGTAGTATCTTTAAAAAGCATTGTAGTACCATTTACTTTCCCTGTAAATTCTCTCAACTCTGGATTATTTAAATACAATTTTACAGAGTCTTCATCAACATCGAATGGTAAGCAGAATGTATTCCAATAATCTTTTGAAAGAGTACGTGTAACCTGAATGATATTATTCTTTATGTTCTTATCACTCGTGATAGTTGTTGAATTATCTTTCTCGTGATTAATTCCATTTACGATCTCGATACTTTCTATCGCAATAAAGTATTTTGTCTGCTCGTCAAATTTGATTTCTATCTCTAAGTTATTATCACATTCAATATTTTGTATCGAAAAAGTTAAATGTGAGTCATCATTATAATTATATTCCTTATGAAAGGGAATTGTTTTATTATTTATGTGAACTTCTGCATTTAATGACTGCTTTATTTTACTATTTGTACTAGTTTCTGAATTGATTATTAATTTATATATCTTTGATTTTAGAGAATCTATTCTCAATTTTAAATAGGACGCTCTATCGTCAATATTTTTATTACTTTTCTTAGATTTTCCAACCTTAAGACAAGTAAAGCCATAATCTAGAGGACTTATTTCACCATCAGTTTCAATATACCACAATCGGTCATTTATTTTTGCAGAACTTGTATTGCATTTCTTTTTATTTCTTTTCTCTTTTTTCTGATTTTTATAAAACTCTTCTGTTTTAAAATCATAATATTGAGCGTAAGACTTGTTAAATACAAGTGTGCATACAATGAGAAGTAAGAATAGCTTTAAATATTTCCTATTACAAATTTCCTCGTGTTGTTTCGATGGTATCATATAATTTAATTCCACATTATTATATTATATAAAGGTATTAATTCTCTAAGGAGTGCTGATACCATTTATATAGTTTCTCCACGCCTTCTTCTATTTCAACTTTATGTTTCCAACCTAACGAATGAAGCTTATCTACATTGATAAGTTTTCGTGGCGTACCATCGGGCTTTGTTTCGTCCCAGACAATTTCGCCCGTAAAGTTTGCTGTCTTTGCCACTAATGCAGACAAATCTTTTATAGTTAGCTCTTTACCAGTACCAATATTGATGTGACAATTCCTAATTTCTCCTAATGATGGTATTGCTCCCCCACGTCCTTCACTGTTATTTCTGTTTACTTCTCCGTCAGCTTTCACACCATAGAAAACGCTTGAGTATTTTTCTATGCCAATGATGTCCTTAAAGTCTACATTAAGCAACAGAAAAACTGAGGCGTCAGCCATATCTTCGCTCCAAAGGAATTCGCGCAAAGGAGTCCCCGTTCCCCAGAGTGTTACCTCATTGTTTTCAATTCCATAGAAAGCTAAAGCCTGTAAGATACGTTTCTTTGAAGAATTGCCATCTACATTCTCGTTCCCAATTTGTTCAGCGAGTTTAGAAACAGGATTAATAGGTCGTTTATTCATATCCACTTTTATGGCGTCCCAATTTCCTTCGTGAATAAGTTTTGCAAGATAAACCTTGCGCATCATTGCCGGCATTACGTGACTATTCTCTAAATGGAAATTATCGTTAGGTCCATAAAGGTTAGTTGGCATTACAGCAATATAATTTGTCCCATATTGCAGGTTATAGCTTTCACACATTTTTAGTCCGGCAATCTTTGCAATGGCATATTCTTCGTTGCTGTATTCCAATGGTGAAGTAAGCAGAGCATCTTCTTTCATAGGTTGCGGTGCATCTTTAGGATAAATGCAGGTAGAACCTAAGAATAAAAGTTTTTTCACCTTATATTTATATGCGCACGAGATGACATTACATTGCATTTTCATATTTTGCATTATGAAATCGGCACGATAAAGGCTATTTGCCATTATTCCTCCAACGAATGCAGCTGCTAAAACTACGGCATCTGGTCTTTCTTGTGCGAAGAAGTCTTCCACAGCTTGCTGGTTGGTAAGGTCGAGTTCACAATGGGTACAACCAATAAGATTGTTGTATCCACGTGCTTTCAGATTATTCCAAATAGCAGAACCAACTAAGCCTCTATGCCCAGCAATATATATTTTTGATGATTTTTCTAACATCTTTATGTCGTGTTATTTATGGATTATCTATGAAGTAATTCTTGAAAATTCCCATCTTCGTATACTGATAGTGGATTTGTAGTTTCGTTATGCTTCTCATAAGAAATTCTACGATGGGAATTTTGCAATCTGCTACAAATAACTATGCTTGCGTGAGAATGTGTTATAGTGTTTAATTTATTTTGTTTTTTAGAAAACGAAACCTTCCTCCCTTTTTACTAAAAGGTTGGAACAATCGTCCTCTAACACATTTCTCCGCCTATAGGCTTTTAGTACCCGCAGAGTTATTTAGTCAGATTTTTTTATTATATCGTTTGCAAAGATACATATTTTATTTAATATTGGCAATAGACACTAATAGAATTTTATAGAGAGAGCAGCTTTACGGACATTCTATAAATTCTGTGCCTTCTCCTAATATGAGTCACTAAAACCATTAAACACCATCAGTGTAAACTATAGAAACGAGGGCACTGTAAATGATTAAAACTCGATTATGGTGCAAAAGTGCCTATTTTACAACGCAAATCCTACTCTTTTGGAATGCAAAACAATAGGTTTTGCAATATACTGACAGTAAGGATGTTATCTAATATAGATATCCTTATGAAAAATGTTCATACCTCTATCCTTCTGTTTTCGGCGTATGAAGCAAGGAACGGAAGAGTGGGAGAGGAGTTTCTCTCTGTTCGGTAATGGATATTTCTTTGCTAAGTTCCCATTACTTTACATGAATGCAAGCGCTACCTTACCAGAAGCAGTAAAGCGAGTCTATATTATAGGCATGTTCTAAAAATTTCCACGTAAGCATACCAGTACAGTAAAATCCGTCAAAAGTAAATTTAGAACCCACCTACAATAATGTGTATTTTGTGCGATAAGAACGTAGTTTCAGACTACTTATTGCTTCTTCTTTATTTTCTCTATGTACGCATCAATGGCAGCAACTGCCGTGATGTTTACAATGTCGCGAACGGAACATTCGAAGTCGGTGAAGTGGATAGGTTTGTTCAACCCCATTTGGATTGGCCCAATCACTTCGGTTTCTGGACTAAAGCCTTGCAGCAGCTTGTAGGCACTGTTGGCTGAAGCAAGATTAGGGAAAATAAGCGTGTTTACGCTTTTACCTTTCAAGCGTGTGAAAGGATATTTCTCGTCGCGCAACTTCTTGTCTAATGCGAAGTTTATCTGCATTTCGCCGTCTATTAACCAGTCGGGGTGCGTCTCTTGTGTTATGGCCAATGCCTCGCGCACTTGTTGTGGTGAGCCTCCCTCGTCGCTACCAAAGTTAGAGAACGATACCATTGCCATAACAGGGTCGTCGTTGAAGAATTTTACAGAGTGGTGGGCAAGGCGCGTTATGTCTACCAGTGCTTCGGCGTTTGGCATACGGTTTATCAGCGTATCGGCAATGTAGTATATGCCACGCTTGGTATTCAGAATGTGCATTGTGCCGAAGTGTTTGTATTCTGGACGAATGCCAATAACATCTTTTGCAATCTTTATGGTATCGCTGTATTTCGTGTAGAGTCCTGTAATCATAGCATCAGCATCGCCACTTTCAACCATCGCCATACCAAAGTAGTTTCGTTCGTACATTTTGTCGTAAGCCTCATCGAAAGTGTAACCTTCGCGTGCACGCTTCTCCGCCAAGTGCTTTGCGTAATTGGCTCTGCGTCGCTGTTCCTTGTCGGCACGCATATCAATGAGTTCAATGCCAGTCAGGTCGAGCTTCAGTCGGTTCGCTATGCGTTTAATGCGGTCGGGGTGTCCCAACAAAATAGGTTGGCAAATTCCTTCTTGCTTTGCTTGTACAGCAGCCTTCAGCATATTCTGGTGTACACCTTCGGCAAATACAACTCGTTGTGGGTGGCGTGCAGCAGTTGCGTGTAAATAGCGAGTAAGTTTGGTTTCTTGTCCAAGCATTTGCATCAGGCGGTCTTTGTATGCATCAAAGTCTTTAATAGGCGTTCTTGCCACACCGCTATCCATTGCAGCCTTTGCCACAGCAGCACTCACCACGGTAATCAGTCGTGGGTCTACAGGTTTCGGTATAAAGTATTTTGGTCCAAACGTGAGTTCGTTCACGTGGTACACTTCGTTCACAACATCAGGTACAGGTTGCTTAGCCAGTTCGGCAATGGCGTGCACGGCAGCGAGCTTCATTTCTTCGTTTATGGCTTTAGCGTGCACATCAAGAGCACCTCTAAAGATATAGGGGAAACCAATAACGTTGTTAATCTGGTTTGGATAATCGGACCGTCCAGTAGACATAATAACGTCTGGTCGTGCCTCTATCGCATCTTCGTACGAAATCTCAGGCACGGGGTTAGCCAGTGCAAATACGATAGGATTACTGTTCATAGACTGTATCATCTCTTTCGAAAGGATATTGCCCTTTGAGAGTCCTACAAAAACATCAGCACCTTTTATGGCTTCCTCTAACGTGTGTGCATCTTTACGATTGGTAGCGAATAGCTTCTTTTGTTCTGTTAGGTTCGGTCGGTCGGCAGTAATAACTCCGTGCGAATCTAGCATAAGTATGTTCTCTTTCTTTAAGCCTAAAGCTACATATAGTTTCGTACACGAGATGGCTGCAGCACCCGCTCCATTTACAACAAGTCGAACCTTTGTTATGTCTTTTCCAGCAACTTCGAGCGCATTTTTCAGACCTGCGGCAGATATAATGGCTGTGCCGTGCTGGTCGTCGTGCATCACCGGAATGTCTAACGTGCGTTTTAGTCTCTCTTCAATAGCAAAACATTCAGGAGCCTTTATATCCTCAAGATTAATTCCACCAAACGTAGGAGCTATCTTTTCAACAGTTTCACAGAATTTGTCGGGATCAGTTTCATTAATCTCAATATCGAAAACATCAATGCCACCATAAATCTTAAATAGCAACCCTTTACCCTCCATAACGGGTTTTCCACTCATAGCACCAATGTTGCCCAGTCCTAAAACTGCAGTTCCGTTTGTTATAACTGCAACAAGGTTTCCTTTATCGGTATATTTGTAAACGTTGTCTGGGTTTTCCTGAATTTCTAAGCAAGGGTATGCAACTCCAGGCGAATAGGCAAGACTTAAATCGGTTTGTGTACTATGAGCTTTTGTAGGGATAACTTCTATCTTTCCAGGACGGCCATTCTCATGATACGCAAGTGCCGCCTCTTTTGTTATTTTAACCATAATAAGATTTTAATACTGACTTAAATTTACACGCAAAAAGCGTATGGTTGCGCAAAGTTACGAAATAAAAACAATAAAGATAGTATTAGTGATATTATTTTTGTATTTTTGTATTGCTTAATAAACGATAGCAATGATAATAGAAAATGAATATAAGAAAGAGCTAAAAGCGAGGATACTTTCATTAGCTTCTACGATGTTTTTTCAGAATGGCATTCGTAAAGTGAAAATGAACGATATAGCAGCATGTTTGAAAATATCGAAACGAACACTTTATGAAGTATATCAGAATAAAGAAGACCTGCTTTATGAAGTTGTGGTGATGAATGATAAGCGCAAAAAGGAAGAGATAGAGAAGTTTGATAAACCTGGTCTCAACGTTATCAACATTGTTATGCATGTATTAAGACTGCAGACCGAAGAGTTTAACAGAGTTAATCCATTATTCTATGAAGAATTGGGACGATATCCTAAGTTACGAATCTATTTTGCTGATCGGGAAAATAAGGAGCACGAACAACTTGTCGATTTTATAGAACGTGGAGTTGATGAGGGGTATTTCCTGTCCAATATAGATATAAACCTATATAGTAGTCTTACTGCTGCCTCCGGCGATTACATAATGGCGAACTTTCTATACAATAAGTGCAACTACAAAGAGATATTAAAGACTTTTATTCTGTTATACATAAGAAGTATTTGTACCGAAAAAGGGATAAAGCTATTGGATAAAGAGATGGCAGACTTCTTCCAATAACACCACATACAAGTTTCCACGTAAAAGTTTAAGTATAATGAGATATCTACAGATTACGTTCAAGATAACACCAGATACAGAATTGGCACGCGAGCTTTTAGTTGCAATGGCAGGTGAAGTTGGCTGCGATTCGTTTTCGGAAGAAGAGAACGTAGTGAAAGGCTACTGTCTTGAAAGCGTATTTGATGAGCAAACTTTAAAAGAAGCTATTTCCAACTTTATTCTGCCTGATATACAAATAGAATATAAGGTAGAAGAGGCGGAGGATAAAAATTGGAATGAAGAATGGGAGAAGGAAGGCTTTGCCCCCATTATTATTAACAACAACTGCCTCATCTGTAGTGTAAAAGAGAAAGATCCATATGCGTTGGTGGCAGATACAGAAGGCAGTGAACCTTTAATTATAAGGATAGACCCCAAACAGGCTTTCGGTTCAGGGACGCATGAAACAACACAAATGATAGTATCTCAACTATTAGATATAGATCTAAAAGGGAAGAATGTACTGGATTGTGGCTGTGGGACTGGAATTCTGTCAATAGTTGCAGCCAAATGTGGAGCAAAAAAAGTTTGTGGATACGACATCGATGAATGGAGTGTGAGGAATTCAACAGAGAATGCAATAACCAATGATGTAGTAATTGAAGTAAAAGAAGGAGATAAGCAAGTTATTGAGGAACTCTCTGAAACGAAATTCGACATTGTCATTGCAAATATAAATCGCAATATATTGCTGGCGGATATGCCTTCTTTTGTAGAAGCGATGAAACCAAAAGGATACTTAATATTAAGTGGCTTTTATGAAGAAGACGTAGCCTTATTGGAAGAGAAGGCTATTAGTCTTGGACTGAGAAAGAGTCAACAGAGGTCGAATCACAGATGGGTGTGTCTGACATTTCAACCAGATTAGTTTCGGGAATGAGCAGTTGCATAAGGTTATAATAAGAACCATTAAAGATATTTAAGTCCACGTAACCTTTTATTCCAGGTAGTTTACCTGCATCCGTATGTTGCCAAAAAAGCCATTTCCCCGGGTATTCCATCTTGTGGACATAGTAATGGGCAATCCAATAAGGGTAGTCATCGAAACGAGAATCGGATAGATATTGATCTTTAAACTTATAATAGGTATAGATAATAGGTTTTACATGGAATTTATCTTCTACAATATGTAACCATGTCAGAATGTTTTGTTGGAACTCTTCCGTACTGATGTTGGTTGGCTTTGTCTCTATGTCAAGTACAGGGGGCAGGTCGCCTGCTTCCAAAGGTGTCATTGCCAAATAGAAATAAGCTTGACGACGAGGAGAAGAACTGTTACTCCAGAAATGGTAAGCACCACGGATAAGTCCCGATTCTTTTGCATTGATGAAGTTTATGCGGAAGTTTCTGTCTACATGGCTATCACCCTCTGTAGATTTCATAAAGACGAAACGAACTGGTGATTGTTCTATAAGTGCGTTACGAAGACGTGCCCAATTAACAGTCCCTTGGTGATGGCTAATATCAACACCATGTATTTCATAACCATCGGGATAATCGGGATCTCCATATATTGCACGCCAACGAAATCCAGAAGGAGCAACTAAAAATAAATAAAGGCAGAGACAATATACTAAAGCAATGAGTATTCCTCCAGCCCACCATACCCATTTAGGCATCTTACGCAATTTAGCACAAAGCGGGCCGATTGTTTTAGGAATATTCATTACTTGACTTTTATGTCATTGTTTCTTATTTAATATACAAAGACATCTTTACCTTGTTCCAATGCTAATGTTCGTGTAGTCTGATCACAAACATCAGATGGTCCCCAATACTGGACAGGCCCTGGGTAAATGTAGCTTGTCTCCGTTGCCCACCTGGTACGTAACTTTGCAAATTCCTTAAAAGGAGCCCCCTCGAGATCAACCAAAGCCTTACGAATAACGGGTTTCAATTCACCATTACGGCGTTCTATATTCATCATCATAGTTATAGGCACACCACCGGCTATCCAGTCTTCGGCTTTTTCAGTCGTATTCTTGACAATTGCCATATAACCTGTTTTTCCATTAGCAATAAGTTGGGCTGCTGAAGTCCCGAGTGCATAACAGTAATCTGCATCAAAGTTTGATGGAGCTGCACAGCGTCCCTCATAACCTAAAAAGTGATGTATAGTTGCAAAGTGTCCATTATATTTGCCTTGTTTTGCCCATTTATTAAGTTTCATCTCTACCATATCAGAGATAAGTCTCTCTGTCTCAATAAGTGAAACTTGAACATTTCCATGGGGATCTCTATCTAAAGACAATTGTCTTGCGACTCCATCAGGAAGAGTCTCAAACGTTGCTTTATTCTCTTCAGAAAGGTGTTCTATAATATAAGCTCGTTGCTTCTCAATGTCGAGATCTTTATAATCGTTTCCATGTTTTGCCAGCAAATCGTTCAGTTCTCCAATGAGTCTGCCGATTGAAGGAATAAACTCAATAAGTCCTTCAGGAATTAAGACCACTCCATAATTTCGTCCATCTTGTGCACGACGAGCAACAACCTTAGCAATATCTTCAATTATATCATTCAAAGATAAATCTTTTGTTTCTATTTCCTCAGATATTAAACATATATTAGGTTGTGTTTGTAAAGCACATTCAAGTGCAATATGAGATGCAGAACGTCCCATTAATTTAATGAAGTGCCAATACTTACGTGCTGAATTGCAGTCGCGCGCAATATTTCCAATCAGTTCAGAATAAGTCTTGGTAGCTGTATCGAAACCAAACGATGTTTCTATTTGGTCGTTCTTCAAGTCGCCATCAATTGTTTTCGGACAGCCAATAACCTGTACTCCATACTTTTTGGCTGCATAATACTCTGCGAGTACACAGGCATTCGTATTTGAGTCGTCGCCACCTACTATGACAAGTGCCTTTATATCAAGCTCGCGAATTATCTCCAATCCTTTTTCAAATTGCTCTTCTTTCTCCAATTTGGTGCGTCCAGAACCTATCAAATCGAAGCCGCCCGTATTTCTATATTTGTTCATAAGTATGTCGGTAATCTCGATATAGTTGTGGTCTACCAAACCACCAGGTCCCATAAGGAAACCAAACAGACGGTTTTCAGGGTTTAATTTCTTCAGTTCATCGTACAAACCAGAAATCACATTGTGTCCGCCTGGAGCCTGTCCGCCTGATAAAATCACTCCGACATTTATTCTAACAGAATCTTGTTTCTCAGCTGGTACGAACTCAACAAGAGGCATACCATACGTATTTGGAAATAATTTCTTTATCTCATCGTGGTTATCTACGCTTTGGGTAGGTTCTCCTTCTTTAATCTTTACAGCACCTTTAAGAGCTTTTGGTAGTTTTGGCTGATAGCTTGCACGTTCCTTTTGTAAAGCACTTGTTTCCATCTTCTAATCTTTTAAAACAGTTATTATTGAAACAATCTATATTATTTGCAAAAGTAATGTTTTAAATTGACAATTAGGAATAAATAATGATAAAATAAAAAAATAACACTAATTTTCTTGATACATATTTGTTTTTGCTGTTTTTTTATATTATCTTTGAATCATAAAAGTGAGTTTACGGATAGATAATTCTACAAAAAATGGGAAATAAAAGAAATCTAAAGCGCACAATAAACTATATTTGTGGCGATTTATTTACAGAAGTCATAGCTGCATCGCTCTATGGCGACAATGTGAACAAAGAAAATATAGAAGCCCTTTTGACTTCTATCATTCTTTTGCGCAATAATTACGTAGGTCGCATTTCACACATTGAACCAGGAATGAAGGCAAAAGACTACTTCAAAGATTTGAGAGAGAAGTTCGATGCAGAAGCAAATGAAATAATTGACCAAATCTGCAACTTAGTATAATATGCTGAAAAAACTTGCTTCATGGCTTCTTTACAAGCGTATGAAATGGAAAAAGGAAGTAACTATCGACTTCCCTGACAAGTTTATTATATGCCTTGCTCCACACACCAGTAACTGGGACTTCCTTATCGGACTGCTTTACAGCAGGGCTGAAGGCATAAAGAGCAACTTCTTAATGAAGAAAGAGTGGTTCTTTTGGCCTTTGGGAATATTGTTTAAAAGAATGGGAGGCATACCTGTTTTCAGAAGCAAGCACACCAGTATGACCGACCATTTAGCTGAACATGCGGTAAAAGCAAAATCTTTTGGATTGTGTATTACTCCTGAAGGTACACGTTCATTAAACCCCGAATGGAAGAAAGGCTTTTATTATATAGCATTAAAAGCTAATATTCCTATCTTTCTTTATGGGTTGGACTACAAACAAAAGACCATTGTATGCAACCAATCTATTGTGCCAAGTGGAGATATTGAGGAGGATATGAAAACTATCAAACTGTATTTTAAAGACTTCAAAGGCAAACACCCAGAGTTGTTTACCATAGGAGAAATAAAAGAATGATGAAGAAACTTTTGACTCTCATACTATGTACTACATTTGTTTGGAACGGATTTGCCCAAACAAATAAAACAGTATGGGGGAAGTCTGAATATAAAGGAAAGCCATGGGTAGAGAACGTTTCTCGTCCAAACACTATAACAGAAGGATTGAATGGCAGACATTTTTCGATTTGGTCATCGCATGGACGTTATTACGATGCAAATAAAGGGGGTTGGAAATGGCAACGCCCTAATCTTTTCGGAACCACAGAAGACTTATACACGCAAACCATTGTAATTCCCTACCTTTTTCCTATGCTGGAAAATGCAGGTGCTGTTGTTGTTTCACCTCGCGAACGCGATTGGCAGAAACAAGAAGTTATAGTGGACAACGATAACCCAAGAGCGAACGGTAAAGCTACTTATCAGGAAGTAAACAATAAAAAGAAATGGGGAACTGCTATTGGTTCAGGCTTCGCATTTCATCAAGGGACATACGCAGACGGCGAAAATCCATTTGTAGCAGGCTCTGTCCGTCAAATAAAATCAAGGAAACGAAACAGCAAACTTAGTCATATTTCCTATCAGCCTATTATCCCCGAAGACGGAAACTACGCTGTTTATGTAAGCTACAAGACTGTTAAGAAGAGCATAGATGACGCTGAATATATTGTTTTTCATAAAGGACAAGAAACTCGTTTCCACGTAAATCAACAAATGGGAGGCGGCACGTGGGTATATCTCGGCACGTTTGCATTCGACAAAGGTTGCAATATCTACAACCGTGTAGTACTGACTAACCACAGCAAGCGCAGAGGTTTTGTTACCGCAGACGCTGTTCGATTTGGTGGCGGTATGGGAAACATTGTTCGAGGAGGACAAGTCAGTGGTTTGCCCCGCACGCTTGAAGGAGCAAGATACTACACCCAATGGGCTGGTGCACCTCGCAATGTAGTCAGTAAAAGCAACGGAACCAACGATTACAACGACGATATAAACACACGTTCGCTTTATACCAACTGGCTTGCAGGCGGTTCTCCCTATATTCCTAATAAGGAAGGACTGAAGGTTCCAATAGAATTGACGTTGGGCGTGCATAGCGATGCTGGTGTGAAAGCTGACGGAACTACGGTTGGAACATTGTCTATTTGTACTACACAACAAGGAAATCCTACATTGGGGACAGGACTTTCACGCAATGCTTCTCAAGTTTTTGCCAACCAACTCGTAACAAATGCAAAGCGAGACATCGAAGGTACATTCAAGAAAGTATGGAACACGCGTGGCGTAAAAGACGCTAATTACAGCGAAACACGCTTGCCCGAAGTCCCATCGGCAATTATAGAGACACTTTCGCATCAGAATTTTGGCGATATGAGGTTAGGACAAGACCCTAATTTTAAGTTCACGCTTGCACGTTCCATTTACAAAAGCATTCTCCGCCACACGGCATCGCTTCATAAAAGACCATACATCGTTCAACCATTAGCCCCCGACGACTTTAGAATAGAATATGTTTCAAAAGACAAGGTGCGCTTGAAGTGGAACGGAGTAAACGACCCTTTAGAGCCAACGGCAAAGCCAACATCGTACAATATATATATGGCAACGGGCACAAGCGGTTTCGACAACGGTATAAATGTTAATGGTAATTCATACGAAATAACATTAGAACCAAACGTATTGTACAACTTCAGGGTTACAGCGTGCAACCACGGAGGAGAGAGTTTCCCTACAGAAGTATTGTCGGCATACCATAAAGAAGGTGCAAAACAGACCATCTTGATAGTGAATGGCTTCCATCGTCTTTCTTCACCTGCCATTATTGACAATGATACAGAGCAAGGTTTCAACCTCGAAGCTGACCCGGGAGTAAGCTACGGCGTAACTGCGGGCTGGAATGGCAGACAAAGCAACTTCGATAGAACGCAGTTTGGCAAGGAAGGCCCTTCGGCCTTAGGCTTTGGAGGCGACGAACTTGCAGGACTATTCATAGCAGGCAACAGCTTCGATTATGTGAAAACGCACGCCGAAGCAATTGCAACCAGTGGCAAATATAACATTGTGAGTTGTTCAAGCAAAGCAATTGAGAACGGCTATATCAAACTTGAAAAGTATGCTCTCATAGACTTGGCGTTGGGATTAGAGAAAAACGACGGGCACAGCCTTTACTTTTACAAGGCTCTCCGCCCTAACATGCAAACCCAAATAGCAAATTATCTAAACCGTGGTGGCAGAGTTTTTGCAAACGGTGCATACCTTGCTACCGATATGACGAGCAGCAACGAGCAGGAATGGCTTGCCAGATTCTTCAAGATTTCAGCTGTGGGAAGCAACCAAAACAATTACAATTCCACCGTCATTGGCTTAGGTTCACAATTCGATATATACAGAACTATGAACGAACAGCACTACGGTGCTTATTCGCCCGACATACTTCAGCCTTCAGGTTCTGCATTTAGCGTAATGACGTATGCCGACAACACAAGCGCAGCAGTAGCCTATAAAGGTACCGACTTCCGTACTTTCGTTATGGCATTTCCATTCGAATGTATCAAGAACAGAGAGGTACGCAATAGGATTATGCGAGGCATCATCGCCTACTTGTTGAATTAACAAGGTGTGAATACCGAAGTTGAACATAAATAAAAACGAAGGATTATGCACAAAATTCAAGCAAATACATCTGGCACAAGAAGCATAGAGGTCAGCAACACGCACCTTGCAACCTTAGAAAAATATTCGTTGCTATCCAATCTTATCGATTCTAACGGAGTGGTAGACGAAGTTGTGCTCGATAAACTGAAATTGAATGTACGCAGTTTGTTGGAGTCAGAGGCAGGGAAAGACAAAGAACTGCTCGACCTATGCTTAGATGTGATTTACCATCAGAATATGAAAGCATTGGGTTTGAAGAATCTTGTAGACCTTTACAAACAATATAGCAAAGAACAGAAGTCTGAAGAACAACCCAAAGAAGGGCAAATCGAAGGAAGCACATCATAGGGTTTTCCAACCCACTTTTTAGGTGTTCAGAAAAATATGACGTCATATTTTTTATTCTGTCCTATCATATAGAATTATCGTATAAATTTTAACGGGTTTTCCATAGGGCAAACAGAAACTTAAATAGAGGTAACGTAATTTGAGTAACAATAAACCAACAAGAAGGCAGAACAAAGCGACACAAGCCCAAAACACAAAGCCTTCGCGAAAAGATTCAAGCACAGGAGAACAAAAGAACAAGGAGCGCGAAGTTCGAACAACACCCTCACGCTTTATGCTCACCGACTTTCTGCCTACTACGAAGAAAGAGGTGGAGCTAAGGAAATGGAACGAATTAGACGTCATTCTGTTTTCTGCCGATGCCTATATAGACCACCCAGCCTTTGGTGCTGCCGTCATTGGGCGCACCTTGGAAGCCGCAGGCTACCGTGTTGCCATTGTTCCGCAACCCGACTGGCACGGCGATTTCCGAGATTTCAAGAAGTTAGGGCGTCCACGTTTATACTTTGGCATCTCTGCCGGTGCAATGGATTCTATGGTAAACAAGTACACCGCCAACAAACGTTTACGCTCCGAAGATGCCTATTCACCCGACGGACGCCACGACCTGCGCCCCGAATACCCTTCCATAGTGTATTCTAAAATCCTTCGCCAACTTTATCCTGACGTGCCTATCGTATTGGGAGGCATCGAAGCATCGTTGCGCCGACTGAGCCATTACGACTATTGGAAAGACAGCCTTCGCAAGAGTGTGCTATGCGATTCGGGTGCCGATGTCATTATTTATGGTATGGGCGAAAAGCAAATCGTCAGCATTGCGCAAGAATTGGAGAGTGGCAGAAACATCAAGGACATCAAGGAAATACCGCAAATAGCCTATCTTTGCAAGAAAGCAGATATACCAGAAGGCATCAAGGCGGACGACATTGTGCTGCACTCGCACGAAGAATGCCTGCACAACAAGAAGTTTCAGTCGGAAAACTTCAGACACATTGAAGAGGAATCGAACAAGAAACACGCTCAACGCATATTGCAGGAAGTAGACGGACAATACATCGTGGTAAACCCTCCCTATCCCACAATGAGTACGGCGGAGGTAGATGCGGCTTACGATTTGCCTTACACACGAGAGCCACACCCCAAATACAAGGGCAAGGTGATACCTGCTTACGAAATGATTAAGTTCAGTGTGAACATTCACCGAGGCTGTTTCGGCGGTTGCGCATTCTGCACAATATCCGCTCATCAAGGTAAATTCATAGCAAGCCGCTCGAAGGAAAGTATTCTGAAAGAAGTGAAACAGGTGATACAGATGCCCGATTTCAAAGGCTATCTGTCAGACTTAGGCGGGCCTTCTGCCAATATGTACGGTATGGCAGGAAAGAACCAAAAGGCTTGCGAACATTGCAAACGACCCAGTTGCATACACCCGGAAATATGTCCGAACCTGAATACAGACCATTCCAAACTGCTCGAAATTTACAGAGCAGTAGACGCGTTGCCTGGCATTAAGAAAAGTTTTATTGGCTCGGGAGTGCGCTACGACTTGCTGCTGCACGACAGCAAAGACGAGAAAGCCAACCAATCGGCACGTGAATATACACGCGAATTGATTAAGAAGCACGTAAGCGGACGACTTAAAATTGCACCAGAGCACACGTCAGACCGTGTTCTACAACTTATGCGCAAGCCTTCGTTCAAGCAGTTTTACCAATTCAAACGCATATTCGACAGAATAAACAAGGAAGAAAACCTGCGCCAGCAAATTATTCCTTACTTTATTTCGTCGCACCCTGGCTGCAAGGAAGAAGATATGGCAGAACTTGCAGTGATTACAAAAGACCTTGACTTTCACTTGGAACAGGTGCAAGACTTCACGCCAACGCCTATGACGGTTTCCACCGAAGCGTGGTATTCGGGCTACGACCCCTACACGCTGGAACCAATATTCTCGGCAAAGACTCCTCGAGAGAAGCTGGCACAGCGTCAATTCTTCTTTTGGTACAAGCCCGAAGAGCGAAAAAACATTGAACGCGAACTGAAACGGATAGGCAGAAGCGACCTTATAGGAAAGCTATACGACAACAAACCTTTCCACGGAAGGGTGAACTACGACCCTAAAGCCATAGGAAGCAGCCCTGCCGACGACAAAAGAAGTCGCCGTAAGAAGCCGTACAAGCAAAACGACAATTGGAACAAGGGGAAGAAGAACAGAAGATAATTAAAAGAGAAATACTGTCTGTTTCACTACAAACAGGCATACTACAATAGAATACAAAGACAATGAAAGAATTTGAAACGTATATTTTCGACTTGGACGGTACGCTCCTCGAAACATTGAAAGACTTAGCTGCAAGTACCAACTACGCTTTACGAACGCACAATATGCCCGAACATTCGATAGAAGATGTTAGAATGTTTGTGGGCAACGGCGTAAAAAAACTAATGGAAAGGGCAATTCCAAACGGCATCGAAAATCCACAGTTCGAAGACGTTTACGCTACATTCCGCCAACATTATCTGGAACACAACCTCGACACCACCAAACCATACGAGGGTATTCCCGAACTACTTGCCGAACTGAAGGCACGTGGAAAGAAACTCGCCATTGTGAGCAACAAGTTTTATGCTGCCACACAAGAACTTGCCCGACACTTCTTTCCCGACACCATCGAAGTGGCTATTGGCGAGCGAGAAAATATAAAGAAGAAGCCAGCACCCGACACCGTGATAGAAGCCTTGCGCCAATTAGGAGCATCGAAAGAAACAGCGGTGTATATTGGCGACAGCGATGTAGACATTATGACTGCCAAAAACTGCGATATGCCTTGTGCCAGCGTGCTGTGGGGCTTCCGCGACAAAGAGTTCTTGATGGAACACGGAGCAACTTTCTTCGTTGAGAAGCCTTGTCAGCTACTTCCCGATTAGCCAGCATTGTCCTTATAATTATATGGAGGAATGTATTGGAATAGGTGATTCTGATGCATTCCGACTTTAGCTGTAGTTCCTTTAAATTTGGTTGAGTGCTTTTAAACTAATGTCACCAGGTTCTTGAAAAACAAAATCCTGCAACAGTATTTTTTGGAACCTATCGTCAAAAATATGGAGTTTTTGTTTGGGAGATATCTTTTTTGTGCCTATATTTGTACCAATGAAAACAAAATGGAAAATAACAAAGAATAATTTTTTAATAGGTTTTATGGCTGCAACAGCTTTCTTGGCAGTTGTCAGACTTATTTTTCCTTCCGTGGCTAAACCGTCTTATGCAGTTAAAGAAAAAACTTCACTAAAAGACACAACATGCACATATCCAAACGTGTATGGAAATAACAAGCTTGCAAACGAAACTAAAATAGCTGCTCAAAATTTTGTACCGAGTAATGGTTTAACACAGTTTTTCGATGCAAACGGGAAAGAAATAAAGCACCGTATTATTGGTGTAGTAAACTACGATGAGAGCTTTCCCGACTCACAACATGTACAACTGGAATCGGCAATGAAGTATGCTGTAAAGGCAGTTATAAACAGAGAAGATGCAGAGTTGCGCAAAAAAGAACTTGTATATATAGGTAGCAATCCTTTCTTCGATGTAAAACGTTTGTCGAGCAGCATTCCGTATCTTGTACCAACAGCCTCTGTCTTGCTTCAAGACATTGGGCGCAACTTCTTCGACAGCCTTCAAGTGAAGAATATTCCACTTACAAAGCTATTGGTTACAAGCGTTTTGCGAACCAAAGAAGACGTAGAAAGACTGAGACGTTACAACCACAATGCAACCGAAAATAGTTGCCACCTTTATGGAACAACGTTCGATATAGCCTACAATAAGTATTCGCCTATAACTCGTCGTGTACGTGATGACACGTTGAAGTGGGTTCTTAGTGAAGTCCTAAATGACCTACGTAAACAAGGACGCTGTCATATTAAATACGAAAAACACCAAGGTTGCTTTCATATAACAGTTCGATAAAGGTTTCTTTATAAAATAGAATTGCGCATACTTGAGTGGTTATCTTCTCTTGTGTGCGCATTTTTTTTATCGCATTTATTTTTCTTCTTCTGTCAGTTCGTCTAAGTTTATGGTTGGTTTAAGCAGACCCGAACGCATCAAGATACTCGATATTTCTGCATCATCAGCTCGCCTATAAATAGAATAGGCATATCGAGGCTTTCCGTTGGGGAAGAATCCCATGGGCTGAAGTATTTCCATTGAGCCTTCTGATAATGCAATAATATCCATGTATGCAAAGTCTTTTATGATTAGGCGATTAATTTTTGCATCATATTTATAATCGTATTCATAACTTACAGTTTTGCCATTAGCTGACGAAAACATGATTGTATGACATTTTCCATTCTTAAAATAATAATTTATAGGACTATGCCCGAGTAAAGAACGATAATAGTCCTGAGTATCTAAGTGTCCATTTTCTAAAACGATGTGTGTAGAAACCCACATAAATCCCCCGAATCCAATAAGATTCTGGAATTCTTCTTCTGATATTTTCTGCTTATTTTTAACAGTACATTCACCTTTTTTATTAAAAACAAACTTCGCATTGGAGCTAAGATTAATAACCTGCATATTAGACTGTTGTTTAGGGGTTTTACATGCAGAAAGACTCATTACGACTGCAGATGACACAATTGCTAATGATAGTTTTTTCCGTATCGCTTTCTTATTCATAGTTATGTTTATTGTTTCTTATGTTATTTGCCATCTTAAATTAGTAGGGGAGAGGCTGCATTGTTACTTTTTCCTCATTCCCGAAAACCAATGTGTAGAATACTCTACATTTGCAAATATACGGTAAAAAAATGATTTAAGCAGTAAAAAAGAGAAAATTATCCGGAACTTTAAATATTTATTTATAGATAAAGTTAATATCTTTTAAATACGAATAAATATCCTATATACATCACAAGATTATTCCCGAATTCTTTAATTTTGCCATAAAAAAGAATTACGGCTATGAGAACTATTCTTAAAAGTGGCATCTCTATCTCAACAATTCTATGCGCGTTGTTTGGCTTTATCGCCTGCAGTTCTTCCAAGACAGCAACGGTAGATGTAAATGCCACCCAGTTTGATGAATTAATAGAAAGCGGTAAAGTACAGCTTGTCGATGTTCGTACCGAAAATGAATATAAGGAAGGACACATAAAAGGTGCACAGAACATAGATGTTCTGAAAGATACATTTGCTGTACAAGCTAACCAAAAACTTAAGAAAAAGAAACCAGTGGCTGTTTATTGCCGTTCTGGAAAGCGTTCAGCAAGAGCTTGTAAAATACTAAAGATGTCTGGATTTAAAACCTACAATTTGTTAGGTGGTATTTTAAAATGGAAGTCCGAGGGAAGAAGCATTGTACGATGACACTTTAAATAATCTGGTTCAACGGTCTTGAATGGTTCTTTCTTTTATTTATCATAATCCACATTAGTTTATAAAATGATGGAATCTGGACCGCCAGAGAATTGTAAACATTCTTCCCGAACACGACTCTTGCGCAACTACCTCACAGTCAGCACGCTGCGATACCTGCTGTCTGGCATTGTGAAAGCGGTTCTTTTGCACGGTAAAAGCGGTTGTTTTGCATCACAAGACAGGCACTTTTGCAACACCAAAGCTCCGTTGTTGCTTTTTAAAGGAATTATCCTTACAAAACGGCGTCGCGGCCGATGCATTCCGCTGAAATAGGATTCTGCTGACTGCAGTTAGGAATAAAGGTCTTTAATGTCTGCCGTTCTATTATTTATAAGTTGCCTCCGATAGTATCAATAATCTTCATTTATAGCCGAAAGATAACGGCGAAACAAGAAATAATATGTATCTTTGCAGTGTTTTGCAATGCATTCAAAAGCTTTGTTTTATAAAAGCAATATATGGGAATATTTATTAGCAATATCCTTGCAGGTTTCTTTATAGTTGGTTCAGCATTCTTTGTAGTATGGCTTGTCTACTACATGCAATTCCATTTTACCTCTGTCCGTACCCTGCCAAGTATGGCAACACTGCCTACTCGATCTGTCGTTGGAATTTTATTGAGTGCCATTCCTGTCTTTGTTTCTGTATTCTTATTACTTAAATTCGATACAGAAATCCAACAAATCTTGTTTGACAGTAACACCACAACATTTTTCGTATCAGGTCTTTACATTGTATTATTCCTGTGGATTAGCTGGATCTGTTTCGTGTTTAGGCATGAGAAGCGAATTTGGAAGCATCAAAATCCCAAGCATTGTCGTTTAGTACTGCAAACCATTAATAAATCAACAAAAGTCGAAGGCATTGCTATTCGTAGCATCGACGGTATCAAAAATGGTCGAGGAGTTGGTTTTTCATGGTTCAATGGCTATTTAGTTGCTGCAGGTATACATGAGATAGAATTTGAGTTTTATACGTATAAGAAATTCCATAGTCATTCTGTAAAAGACCCAATCTATACAAAAAATATCACAATGGACTTCCTGCCTGATGCTATCTACAATGTTGAAGCACGAGCAGACTGCCGCAAATTCCGTATTTCGCGCGTTATGGGCTGGAACCGTTGATTAGGTATCGGACTACCATAAAACCAATTGCAAGGTGTCTGCATATTCATCTTCAGGAACATGTGCATAGTGCGGATTTGCCAATAACTAAAGTAAAGAATGTTAAGAAACAGCGATTTCTAAGACAAATCAGCACTTATTTAATAAAAAAACATTATCTTTGAAAAATAAATGGTACTAATTCGGAATTAAGAAACAGCGGGTTTAGAACTACTCGAAAATTTCTATACGACTATAGTTGTATTTATATAAAAGTCATAACATCTTAAAACCACTTTATTATGAAAAAGGTATTTTACAGTCTGATATGTCTTATTGCATTATCAGCATGTTCATCAGAGAATGTTGCCCTCGATGCGCTGAAAGTCTACGATGTTGCGAACTCGTCTTGCAAGACAACGTTGTCTAAGGAAGAGACACGCAGTGATTTCTATGAAGAGAATATTTCAAAGCCAACAACGCTCAATATAGAATTGGGAAAAGACGGCATTGCCCAGTGTTCATTCGAAGACGTGGAAGCCAACTGTGCGGTAAGAAACATTTATGTAAACGTTGCCAATCAGGACAATCAGATTATTTTGGTTGTCTATCACAACGCTCTCGAGGCATCTGCCGATTGTATCTGCAAGTACGACGTGAGCTTCAAGATGAGCAAACTACTGTCGGGCAGTTACCAGCTGAAAGTATATTGTGCAGGTCCGAATATGAAGTATGATGAAAGATATATTGTATACAATGGACAGATTAACATCGCAAAGAACAAAAAGACCAGCATTACCTTCAGTGGACCACTGACATTACCCGAGAATTAAAGTCCTTTCCTGAAAGTCTCATGCCGTGGCATGATTTGTCAATAGCGTTTCTATACTTTGCATCTCTCCATCTTTGCTTGTTATAATAAGAACTTAGCAGTGGAGAGATGTAAAAAGAATGCGGGAATACGGACTTTACGAGCTTTCTATTTCAACTTCTCTGCAAGGTGTTTTCCCGTTAAGCTATTCTTATTGCGGGCTATTTCTTCAGGAGTACCGCATGCAACGAGCTTACCACCATTATCGCCTCCGTCAGGTCCGATGTCGAGAATGTAGTCCGCACACTTTATTACATCAAGGTTATGCTCTATGACAAGCACTGAATGTCCCTTTGTTATCAGGGCATCGAAGGCTCTTAACAGACGCTTTATGTCGTGGAAGTGCAGTCCCGTAGTAGGCTCGTCGAAGATGAACAGCGTGGGTTCCTGCCGTTCCTTCCCTATAAAATAGGCGAGTTTCACGCGTTGGTTCTCACCTCCCGAAAGCGTAGAAGAACTCTGTCCTAACTTAATATAGCCCAATCCCACATCTTCCAATGGTTGCAAGCGAGCAACAATTGTTTTCTGCTTATTGGCAGTAAAGAACTGTATTGCTTCAGAAACCGTCATGTCCAACACGTCGTTAATGTTCTTTCCAGCAAAGGTAACGTCAAGAATTTCCCGCTTAAAGCGTTTGCCATGACATTCCTCACATTCCAAAACCAAGTCTGCCATGAACTGCATTTCAATGGTTATCACTCCTGCGCCTTTACATTCTTCGCACCGCCCACCATCTGCATTGAACGAGAAGAATTGGGGAGTAAAGCCCATCTGTTTTGAGAGTTGCTGTTCGGAAAAAAGCTTTCTTATTTCGTCGTATGCCTTAACATAGGTTGCAGGATTGGAACGCGAACTCTTCCCTATCGGGTTTTGGTCTACAAATTCCACGTGCGCTATCTGCTCCAAATCGCCTGTAAGCGAAGCATATTCACCGGGCAAATCGGTTACTTCATCGAGGCGACGCTTCAATGCAGGATAGAGTGTTCCCTTTATAAGCGACGACTTTCCACTTCCGCTGACACCCGTTACAACTGTAAAGACATTGAGCGGTATTTTGGCATCTAACCCTTTCAGATTGTTCATTCGACAACCTTTTATTTCAATAGAAAGGTTCCAGGGACGGCGACTCTGCGGAACTTCAATGGTATCTGCACTTGTAAGGTATTTTATTGTGTACGAATCGGGGTTAGCTTTCAACAATTCTGCTTTGTTTGCATCATTGATTTCGGGCACAATACCATCATATACGATGTGCCCACCCAATCGTCCTGCATCGGGACCAACATCAATCAGATAGTCTGCCGAACGTATTATATCTTCGTCATGCTCCACTACGATTACTGTATTTCCGATGGCTTGCAGTTCTTTCAAGACGTGGATAAGGCGGTCGGTATCGCGACTATGCAGTCCGATGCTTGGTTCGTCCAAGATATAAAGCGAGCCTACCAACGACGAACCTAACGATGTTGTAAGATTGATGCGCTGACTTTCGCCGCCACTAAGCGTGTTCGACTGCCGATTTAGTGTAAGGTAGCCAAGTCCGACATCAACGAGAAACTGAATACGATTGGTTATTTCCAACATCAACCGTTTGCTAATGTTTCGCTCTTGCTCCGTCAGTTCTATATTATCAAACCATTCTTTCAGGTTCTTAATGGGCATTTCCACCAAGTCGGTGATAGCTTTCCCTGCTATTTTCACCCATGTTGCTTCTTTCTTTAAGCGCTGTCCATGGCAATCGGGACAGATTGTTCTGCCTCTGTACCGACTTAAAAGAACACGATACTGTATCTTATATTGATTGTCTTTCACCATCTGGAAGAAGGAATCAATACAAATACGGTCAGGAAGCGGATTGTCTGCTTCGCTCGGAAGTCCGTGCCAGAGTTGATCTTTCTCCATCCGCGATAATTCAAAATAGGGTTTGAAGATAGGGAAATTATCCCTTGCAGCCCGACGACAGAACTCATCGTGCCATACTTTCATCTTCTCACCATGCCAACATTGCACACAACCCTCGTAAACAGAAAGCGAACTGTTTGGTATCACCAAGCGTTCGTCAATTCCTATGATACGTCCAAAGCCTTCGCAAGTAGGACAAGCACCCAATGGTGAATTGAACGAAAACATATTATCGTTAGGGTCTTCAAACTTGATACCGTCAGCCTCAAAGCGTGTAGAAAAGTCGTAAGACAGTTTTGATGGAAAGAACAGCAGCCGTAACATACCATCGCCTTCATAAAAGGCAGTTTCGCAAGAGTCGGTAAGGCGCGAGATAGTTTCCTTGCTGTTGTCTACCGACAGGCGGTCGATAACGAGATAGATGTTTGTTTCCTTTTCAATCGCTTCATCGTCATGGACTTCTATCCAGTCTTCAATGCGATTAATGTCGCCATCTACATAAATGCGTGCATAGCCTTCCTGCACTTCCATCTCAAGCTGTCCCTTGATACTTCTGCCTTCCCGAACGTGCAACGGTGCAAGAATGCAGAACTTTGTGCCTGCTGAATAGCCCTGAACCTTTGCTATAACATCTTCCACGGTGTGTCGCTTCACCTCTTCTCCCGTCTTCGGGCTATAGGTTCTGCCTATCCGCGCATAAAGCAATCGAAGGTATTCGTATATCTCCGTCGAAGTACCGACTGTAGAACGAGGATTTCGTGCTATCACTTTCTGCTCGATGGCAATGGCAGGAGGCAAGCCTTTGATGAAGTCTACTTCGGGCTTTGCCATACGCCCCAAGAACTGACGGGCGTACGCCGACAAGCTCTCAACATACCTGCGCTGACCTTCTGCATAAAGCGTATCGAAAGCCAACGACGACTTACCGGAACCAGAAACACCTGCTATGACCACGAACTTCCCACGTGGAATTTTCACGTTTACGTTCGCTAAGTTATTCACTCTGGCACCTTTTACTTCTATATAGCCATCTTCTTGTTTGTTCTTTTTATTCATCTGCTTTGGCAAGTCTATCTTTTTTGCCGCACAAAAATACAAAAAACTTTTGGTATCTTCCTTAAAATCCCGTATATTTGCACTATGTTCATTCCGAAATAAAGTAACTGCGGTTACATATAACAAGGAACAAAGAGAGACAAACGCAATGCCTGACTTACATAATGACAAGGAGAGATAGATATGAAAGAACAAAACAACACTATACACAACTTTGCCGACCCCGTTGAAGAACGGCAGATTAGACATTTCGCCTGCAAGGAAATGGGCAGACAAATACACCGTTACATCAAAGGAATGCGCGGTTCGAAGGCACAAATGCTACGTTTTGAAGAATCATTGGAGAACCTCACGTTGGAAGAAAGAGAGAAAGCGATAGCACTTTATTTGGATTTAAACCGCAAGGCGCTGAAAGGTCTCGACATGAAAATGGTGCTGGTGCGTTCGGTTGCCAACTATTCCGACACTTTCGAATATCTTCTTACGTTGGTAAATGACAAGCGCAAGATGGCAAACTATCTGAACTTGCTGAAAGATACCTACATTCAGTACCACCAAGTAGTTGAGAAAGATGGCAAATTTGGCATCGTTGATTATCGCGGAAACACCATACTAAGTCCGAAGTATGAATTTGTCCGCACTTGCTACGTGTATGTTGATGACTTGCGCACCATGCCCGTCATAGCACAGTTAGACGGCAAAATGGGGCTTGTGCTGCCTGACGGGAAAGAAACATTGGTTACTCCTTTCAAGTACGACCGCATTTCGCTCAGAGAAGAACCTCCCTACTTTGAAGCCGAATACGATGGCAAAAAAATACTTCTGACAACCGATGGTGTAGAAAAGTAAAGTACACTGATAATAACAACACTGATGTTCGACGAATTTATTGGCTGTTTCATCTTGTCTGAGATCGCTTTTGCACTCCATAAGTAGGGAACAAATAAGCCCTATTTACAAACAATTGCAATTCGTCGAACTCACATTATTGACAACTATTAGTGCGAAATCCTATCTAATACGACTTCTAAAGCCTTATTGCTTTCAACTTCTATATCAGGCAATGCACCGTGTATATTGTTTTCATCAGCACCGAAAAGCCAAAAACGTTTGAAAGAAATGCTGAGTTGTAATTTGGAATGGGGCAATACATAACCCACCACATCGCCATAGGAAATATTCATTCCACCTGCTTCTTCGCCTACAAGTGTACCGATTTTAAAAGCCTTGAAAGTCCAAGCAAAACTTGCTGCTGCTGAAAAAGAATGATGATTGACAAGTACCCATACTTTCCCGCTGAAGCGTTGCGCAGCATCGGCTTGCGGTTGGGTCATCTTATCAATTATATAGAAGTTTACTCCTTGTTCGTATTTTCGGCGTGCTAACCTTTGCGTAATTGGTGTTACCTTCGTCCAAACCTTTTCGTACTGCATAAATGGCGTTTTTGCAATGTATGAAAGTAAAGTATCACCTGCCATTGAAGTTCCTCCGCCATTATCGCGAATATCGATTATCAGGTTCTCAATATGGCGTGTATTCAAGTCTGCCACCATCTTACGGCATACATCTGCAAGTTCTTGCGCATTCATAAAGTGAGGAACAGTCATTAAAGCAGCTTTTTTATTGATAATGCGGTAACTCGCAAAATCATTCTGTGGTACTTCTTTCATACCACGTTTCATCTCCTTTTGCTTCTCTTCTAACGAAACGCTATACATCTTTCGGTTAACAATTTTGCCATTCTCAATGTATTGTATGTCATATTCAGCAGCATTATACAACATATAGAACCAAGCAAGAAACCCATTGTTCACATTTGTTAGCTTAAAGAAAGTCCGTTCACCTGACGCATAAGGTAGCATTTTTTCAATCATTTCCTTGCTGCTTACCCCATTAATAGAAACTATCTTCGCTCCTTCAGGAACGCCGAACAAGGTTCCGCGTGTAGTAATCGTAGAATCGTTGGCATCAACTGAAACCATTAAAGGAAAACGCGGCATATCTTTTTCGAAAGCATCTTTGTAAGGAAAGTAAAGTGCTGTATGTCCATCGCCAACGGCAGCCACTAAGGGCGCAACACTCCGATAGAAGTCGAGCGTGGTCAGACTATCTGGGAATGCTTGCTTGATGGCATTCGCTTGTGAAAGGAATGCGGTAGGTGTACACACAGAGAACACATTGGGGTGCACCTCACACAACATATAAACTAAACTATCTAAGTCGTCAATGGCTTGCTGTCTGCTCAGTTTTCCATTGTCTGTGCTACCAGCATTCATTGTGCCGATAAATGTTTGCACGAATGTAAGAATTAAGAAAAAACGCTTCATTTCAATACTATTATTATATGTTTAAATTCAAATACGACTTTAACGCCTGCACGTGGTCTGCCAATGCCTGTATTCCTTGTGGCGTTATACGGCAAACGGTTTGGGGAACTTTGCCCTTGTAGCCTTTCTTCACCTTTATATACTTCGCCTTTTCCAACTTGTCTATCTGCACACTTATGTTGCCCGATGTAGCCTTCGTGGCGTTCTTTATGTAAGTGAAGTCGGCACTGTCGGCACTCATCAGTATCGACATAATTGCCAAACGCAATTCGTTGTTCAGCAAAGGGTCGAGGGGGAGGAAATCGTTATCTGCCATTGCTGAACTTTAAATATAAACCCGGAATCAATAGTGTGAACACGGCTGTAACAGCTACGCACAGTAATTCGTTCACACCCTGATTGACAAGCGAGAAGTAAGAACATGCTGCACATGCCACCGCACCGATGACAGAGATAAACAAACGATTAATCACCAGCCCAGTAACGGCAACCGACAAGCCCATAAACAGAATGATGGTTGGCGTCATCGGTATGATTTGCCTTACGGAGATGCCGCCAAAGGTTATCGCACATATATTGATAGCCCACAAAACAAACACCGATATTCCGAATACACCCCACATGTAGCCAATGGTACGGCTGACGATGGTGTCGGGAACAGACCAAGAACGGTTGAAATAGTACTGGTATATGCCACCTATCAGCGTCATCAATATCCAAAGCAAATGCCAACTGCCGCCGCCTTCGCCCTTTGGTGTGTTCGTTATGAGCAACCAAATGATGAGAGAAGTAGATAATACCAATCCGCCCCAAACAAGCAACGGCTGTGCCGAAGCCTTGGCAACGTCTCTCCTACTCTGCTCTATCGTTCTCTCAATGAGTTTCAGACTCTCTGCTGCTGTTAATTCTTTTTCTTTCATAATCATAGTTTTATATTGTTGTTTTTATTGAAATCGTTCAAGCGTTCCGCCTCGCCATTGTCGTCGCGCTTCAGCTTTCTGCCACCTTTTCCTTTGCCGAAGTTGTAAGTAAGCGTAAGTTGAATGTTCCTACTGTTGCTTCCTTGCATCGTATCGTAGAAGTTGGAATAGCGGCTGTGCGCTTCAATGAATCCATATTGCTTGTTGAATACATTCTTCACTGCCAACGACAAATTTACTCTTGGCTTGAAAGCTTTCGACAACAGTAGGTCTACACGCTGATAAGACCTAATCATAGAGTTGCCCGAATGCAAGCGCGAAGTGGCGTTTAACGATACTTCCACATTGAAATTGTGCGGCAGTCGGAAAGTTGCCTTCGTGTTGTTCATATATAGGAAATGTCCTTTTATGCTTTCGCCCTTCGTTATCTGAATGGTTTGATAGCACAGAAGCGTATTGAAGTTTATGTTGAACCAATAGCAAGGCTGGAAAGGCAAGCTAAGATAAGCGTACCAATGGTTTTCCTGATGGTGGTTGATGTAAGTAACGTAACTGCCCATAGGGTTGTCTGGTGTTTCAAAAGAAAACTCTCTAATCAGGTCGCTGTGCATATCAACCCCCAACGTCAGCGAATACACATTGTTGTAAACGAGCGTCGAACGAAGGCTGTTTACGTATTCAGGGCGCAAGGCAACATTGCCTATCGCATAGGTAAACAACGATGTCTGCGTTTTCGTAGGGTTCTGCTGACTGAACAATGGGCGGGCTATCTTTCGAGAATACGATGCGATAACTTTCCATTTGCCGTACTCGTCTATATCATAGCCTATCGAAACGTAAGGGAACAAGTCGCTGTAATTTCGCTTTATGTTCGTCGGAAACTCTTTGGTGGCTACATATTCATATCGCAGTCCCACTTCGTAATTCAGTTTCTTGTAAGCAGCTGCAAACTGTGCATAGCCTGCAAATATGCGTTCTTTCTGCTCAAAAGCGGCATTGCTGTTGTCGTTCTGGTCTGATGAAACACCACCATACAGCGTATTGTTGTCTGCCGATATGGCATTGTGTTTCACTCCAAACAATAGATTGCTGTTCTTTGTAAACTGTTTGAACACGGATAAATCTATTGCCAATACCTTATATATAGATGCCGTGTTGCTCGAATCGCACGTGTTTTCAAACAGATTTACATTATCACCACGCAACCGTCTGACATCATACGAACTTGATAACTTTACTTTTGAGCCTTCATTATCTACCTTGTATGATACATCTGCTTGGAGAGAATGCAAATGATTTCGTAGCTTTTGCGTGTAAGTGCTCAATACATCGTGCATA